>JAIXWG010000043.1 GCA_027482245.1 Acetobacteraceae bacterium
CCGACAGCCCTGGTCCGCCTGCAAACACCAGACCGCCTGACCCCGCCACGCTCTCCGCAAGACGGTTGCTTGGAACCCATGAGATACAACGACGAAGGGGGAGGGGGCCCAAGCCCCCTCCCCCTTCGTCGTTATGCCCGCGGTCCAGGGTCCCGCCGGACCCTGGCAGGGGGTGCAGGGGGACAGCGTCCCCCTGCAGGCTACAAGCGCAGACCTCACCCCGCCACGGGCAGGCCCTTGCTGGTGCTGTACTCGAAGTGCAGGGCTTCGCCCGGGAAGACGCGGGGGTGGATGGCGTGGGCGGCCATGGCGGCTTCGGAGAAGCCTTGCAGGATCAGTTTCAGCTTGCCCGGGTAGGTGGCGATGTCGCCGATGGCGTGCACGCCGGGGATGTTCGTCTCGCAGCTTGAGGGCGTGACGGCGATGTGGCTGCGTTCCAGGCCGAGGCCCCAATCGGCGATCGGGCCGAGTTCCATGGACAGCCCGAAGAAGGCCAGCAGGTGGTCCGCCGGCACGATCTTCACCTCGCCCTTCAGCGTCGCCAGCGATACGCCGGTGAGCTTCCCGTTGTCGCCTTCAAGGCCGTGCAGCTGGTAGGGGATGGCGAGGTCGATCTCGCCGCGTTCCGCCGCCTGCTTCAGCTGCGCGGCGCTCTCCGGCGCGCAGCGGAACTTGTCGCGGCGGTGCACGACGGTGACCTTGGCCGCGATCTGCTTGAGGCTGAGCGCCCAGTCCACCGCGCTGTCGCCGCCGCCCGCGATCACCACCTGCTTGCCGCGGAAATCCTCCCGCCGGCTGACCATGTAGCGCACGCCGCCCGAGGCCTCGAATTCCGGCAGGCGTTCCAGCGGCGGGCGGTTGGGGCCGAAGGCGCCGGCGCCGGCGGCGACCACCACGGCCTTGCAGCGGATGGTGTCGCCCGTGCTGGTGGCCAGCACGAAGCCGTCGCCTTCCTGCCGCAGGGCATCGACGCGGCGGCCCATCATCAGCAGGGGATTGAAGGGCGCGCATTGCTTGTGGAGGGACGCGATGAGGTCCGCGCCAGCGATCTCGGGATGGGCGGGGATGTCGAAGATCGGCTTCTCCGGATACAGCGCGGCGCATTGGCCGCCGATCTCCTCCAGCGCGTCGATCACCACGGTCTTCATCCGCAGCATCCCGCATTCGAACACGGCGAAAAGCCCCACAGGCCCGGCGCCGATGATCGCCACATCCGTCTCGACCACTGCGGTCATCCGCTCGATCCCCATGCCATCCTCGCGCGCCCCCTTGGCGGAAGCGTCCCGCCCGATCAAGCCCGCGGGATCAAATTGGGAACGGGCGCGCTTGTGCCAGGGGGGTGGGGAAGGGCAGATTGGCCCCTCATGTCGCGCACGCTGCACCTTCCCGATGAAACCGCCACCGCCGCGCTGGCGGCCCGCCTGGCGCGGCTGGCCCGGCCGGGCGATGCGGTGCTGCTGGAAGGCCCGCTCGGCGCCGGGAAGTCCGCCTTCGCCCGCGCCTTCCTGCGCGCGGCGTCCGGCGATGCGGCGCTGGAAGTGCCATCGCCGACCTTCACCCTGGTCCAGGCCTACGACCTCCCCGCCTGCCCCGCCTTCCATTTCGACCTCTGGCGCCTGGATGGGCCGTCCGGGATCGCGGAGCTGGGGTGGGAGGAGGCGCGGGAGGGCATCGTGCTGGTGGAATGGCCGGATCGCCTGGGCGACCTGAGGCCGGACGACGCCCTGCTCATCACCCTGGCACCCGGCGGCACCGAGGATTCACGCATGGCGACGCTGTCCGGCTGGGACGGGCGGCTGAAGGACCTCACGGCATGATGCGGGCGGCGGAAGCGGCATCCTTCCTGGCGGAGCATGGCTATGGCGCGGCGGAT
Organism: Acetobacteraceae bacterium; assembly: GCA_027482245.1. Classification (GTDB taxonomy): domain Bacteria; phylum Pseudomonadota; class Alphaproteobacteria; order Acetobacterales; family Acetobacteraceae; genus Falsiroseomonas. Next base: position 1,874 of record JAIXWG010000043.1, read on the forward strand.
TACGCGCCGCTGCCGGCCGATGCCTCCTTCCGCAGCTATGCCAGGCTGCGCGGCGGCCCGCGCCCCGTGCTGCTGATGGATGCGCCGCCACCGCAGGAGGATCTGCGCCCCTTCCTCGCCATCGCGGTCCATCTGCGGAATGCGGGGTTGTCGGCACCCGACATCATCGCGGCCGATGTGTCCCGCGGCTTCTGCCTAGTGGAGGATTTCGGCGCGGCCACGGTGGCGCAGCTGCTGGATGCCGGCGACGACCCCGCCGCGCACTACCTGGCCGCGACGGCGGCGCTGGCCCGGCTGCACGCGGTGCCGCCCCCCGATGGCCTGCCGGCATGGGGCATCGACCGCATGACGGAGACCGCCGGCGCCACCTTTCTCCAGTGGTGGTGGCCTGCGGCCTTCGGGGCGGCGCCATCGGCCGAGGTGACCGCGGCCTTCGAGGCCGCGATGCGCGCCATGCTCGCGCCCTTCCAGGGCCCATCCCTGAAACATCGGGGCTTCGTCCACCGCGACTACTTCCCTGCCAACCTGATGCCGCTGCCGGATCGCGACGCGCCGGCCGATGTCGGCATCCTCGATTTCCAGGACGCCGCCATCGGCCACCCCGCCTATGACCTCGTCTCCCTGACCGAGGATGCGCGGCGGGACGTGGAGCCGGGCCTGCGGGAGGAATGCATCGCGCGCTACCTGGCGCTGCGGCCGGACCTCGACGCATCCGATTTCCGCGCCGCCATGGCCGCCTGCGCGGCGCAGCGGCATCTCCGCGTGGCGGCACTCTGGGTGCGGCTGGCGCGGCGGGACGGGAAGCCGCATTACCTGGTGCACGGGCCGCGCTGCTGGGCGCAGCTCGGCCGCGCGCTGGCGCACCCCGCCACGGCACCGCTCCGCGACTTCCTGGATGCGCATGTGCCGCCTTCCATGCGACAAAATCCCATTGCCCTACAGGACGCCACGGCATGATCGCCCTCTCCCACGCCATGGTGCTTGCCGCCGGCCTCGGCACCCGCATGCGGCCGCTGACGGATGACCGGCCGAAGCCGCTGCTGCCGCTGGAAGGGCGCAGCCTGCTGCACCATGCGCTGGATCGCCTCACGGCGGCGGGGGTCTCCCACCACGTCGTCAACGCGCACTACTTCGCCGACCAGATCGCCGAATCCGTCGCGGCGCATGACGCGCCGGACCGGCTGGTGCTGCGGGAGGATGTGCTGCTGGAAACCGGTGGCGGCATCACCAACGCGCTGCCGCACCTGGGCCAACAGCCCTTCGCCGTCATCAATGGCGACGCCTTCTGGCTGGATGGCCCGACGCCGGCGCTGGATCGCCTGGCCGCGGCCTTCGACCCGGATCAGATGGACGCGCTGCTGCTGCTGGTGCGGACCAGCCAGGTGGATGGGGAGGTCGGGCGCGGCGACTTCCTGCTGGACCCGCTGGGCCGCGTCCGCCGGCCGAAGGAGCGGGAGATCTCCCCCTACCTCTTCGCCGGCGTGCAGATCCTGTCGCCCGCTTTGTTCCGCGATGCCCCGCCCGGCCCCTTCTCGCTGAACATCCTCTTCGACCGCGCGATCGAGGAGGGTCGGATGTTCGGCCTGGTGCATGACGGCGCCTGGTTCCACCTCTCCACGCCGCGCGACCTGCAGCGGGCGGAGACGATGCTGCGCGCCGGGATGCTGACAGCCTTGTTCTGAGGCGGCCGCATGAAGCCGCCACGCCAACCCTTCATGCGGCCGCCGGAGCCCTGATGAACCTCTACGACATCCCCGCCGAGCTGCCCTTCCTGGACTGCCTCGCCGCGGGGGTGCTGGAGGCGCTGAAGCTGAAGGAGGCGCCGCCGGAAGCCCTGGCCCGCGCCACCATCCTGCTGCCGACGCGCCGTTCCGCCCGCGGGCTGCGCGATGCCTTCCTGGCCGCCGCCGATGGCCGCGCGCTGCTGCTGCCGCGCATGCGGGCGCTGGCGGGGCTGTCCACGGAAGATGCCGATGAACTGGCGCTGCCCGCGCTGCTCGATCTGCCGCCGGCCGTCGCGCCCCTGACCCGCCAGGCGGTGCTGACTGGCATGGTGATGCGCCTGCCCCCCCGCCATGGCGGCCCCGCCACCCCCGAACAGGCCTGGGGCCTGGCGGCCGAGATGGCGCGGCTGTTCGACGAGGTGGCGCTGGAGGAGAAGGACCCGGACCTGCTCAGCCAGGGCGACCCTCTGGCCTATGCGGAGGCCTGGCTCGGGCGGCTGGAGGCGCTCGTCCCCGGCGAACAGGCCACCCATTGGCAGATCACCACCACCTTCCTGCGCGGCGTCGCCACCGCCTGGGCGGGGTGGCTGCAGGAGAGGGACCTGCTGGATATCGGGCTCCGCCGCGTGCTGGCGCTGCGCGCCCAGACCGAGGCCTGGCGCGAGGCACCGCCCGATGCGCCGATCATCGCCGCCGGCATCGGCGTCGGCGGCACCATCCCGGCGGCGGTGGAGCTGCTGAAGGTGGTCGCCCGACTGCCCCGCGGCGCCGTCGTGCTGCACGGGCTGGACCGCGCGGCGCTCGGCCAGGTGTGGGACGCGGTGTCGGAGGCCCCGACCCACCCCTTCTGCAGCCAGGCCCGGCTGCTGGCGGAGATGGGGGCGGAGGCGCGGCAGGTGCGGCGCTGGCCGGGCTGCGGCCTGCACCAGGCCCGCGCCGTGCCGGCAGCGCGCCCGACCCTGCTGGAGATGGCGCTGCGCCCCCCCGCCGGCATGGCGCCCTGGACCGTGCCGGCGCCCGATGCCTGGGCGCCGGGCCTGGCGGGGCTGCAGCTGCTCTCGGCCCCCGATGCCCAGACGGAGGCCGCCGCCATCGCGCTGCTGCTGCGCGAAGCCCTGGAGAAGCCCGGCGCCCGCGCGGCGCTGGTGACCCCCGACCGCGACCTGGCGCGCCGCGTCTCGGCGGAGCTGATCCGTCACGGCATCATCGCCGATGACAGCGCCGGCGAGCCGCTGGGCCAGACGCCGACCGGCGCCTTCCTGCGCATGCTGGCGCGCGCCGTGGCGGAAGACCTGGCGCCGGTGCCGCTGCTGGCGCTGTTGAAGCACCCCATCTGCGCGGCTGGCATGGCGCGGGCCGATTTCCTCGACGCCGTGCGGCTGCTGGAACGCCGCGTCCTGCGCGGGCCACGGCCGCAGGGCGGGCTGGCCGGGCTGCGGGCGGCGATCGAATCACTGCCCGAGGGCACGTCGAAGCCCCGGCTGATCGCGCTGCACGACGCGCTGGAAGCGGCGCTCGGCGACTTCGCTTCGCTCCGCGGCGCACCCCGCCCGCCCGCCGACCTGCTGGCTGCGCATCTGGCGGCGGCGGAGGCGCTGGCGACGACGCCGGAAGCACCCGGCGGCCTCCGCCTCTACGCCGCCGAGGAGGGGGAGGTCCTGGCCTCCCACCTCGCGGACCTCGCCCCCGCCATGGCGATGCTGCCGCCCCTCGACCCCGGCGCCTGGCCGGCACTGTTCGACGCGGCGATCGAGGGCATCGCCGCGCGCTCCGTCCGCGCCCAGGCGGGGCGGGATGCCGGCGCCCACCCGCGCGTGGAGATCCTCGGCCTGCTGGAAGCGCGGCTCCTGGCCTTCGACCGCGTGGTGCTCGGCGCGCTGGACGAAACGGTCTGGCCGCTGGCGACCGACCCCGGCCCCTGGATGAGCCGCCCGATGCGCGCCCAGTTCGGCCTGCCCGAACCCGAGGCCCGCATCGGCCGCGTCTGCATGGATTTTTTTCTGTTTGCCTGCGCGGCGCCCGATGCCGTGCTGTCCCGTGCCGCTCGACGCGGGGGCGCCCCGACCGTCCCCGCGCGCTGGATCACGCGATTGGAAACCTTCATATCCGGCCAGGGACTGCGGCTGCCGGAGAGCCAGGCGGCGCGGATGGCGGCGGCGCTGGACCAGCCATCCGGGGTCATGCCGCTGAAGCGCCCCTCGCCCTGCCCGCCGGCGGCGCTCCGCCCGCGCGAGATCAGCGTGACGGAGGTCGCGACCCTGCTCGCCGACCCCTACGCCTTCTACGCCAGGCGCGTGCTGGACCTGCGAAAGCTCGATCCGCTGGATGCCGATGTGGGCGCGCTGGACTACGGCATCATCGTCCATGCGGCGCTGGCGCGCTTCGTGCGCGATGTCTCCACCGCCCGCGCCGGCTGGCCCGGCGACGACGCCGCGCGCGCGATCTGGGACGAGGCATCGGAGGAAGCCCTGGCCGCCCAGGGCCCGCGCCCCGCGCTCTCCGCCTTCTGGCGCCCGCGCCTCGCCCGCATCGGGGCCTTCGTGATCGAGCTGGAGCGGGAGATGCGCCGCGACGGCCATATCCGGCAGTCCTGGGTGGAGCGCGACGGGCGGCTGGAGCTGAAGCGGCCGCGCGGCGCGGTTACGCTGAAGGCGCGCGCCGACCGGGTGGACCAGCTGGGCGACGGCACGCTGGCGGTGCTGGACTACAAGACCGGCACCCTGCCGAAGCCGGAGGATCTGGTGGATGGCAGCGCGCCGCAGCTGCCCCTCGAAGCCGCCATGGCCTGGCGCGGCGCCATCCAGGGCGTGCCGGACAGCCCCGTGCGCGCGCTGACCTACTGGAAGCTCTCGGGCGGGGAGACGGCGGGCGAGGTGAAGCCGATGCTGACGGAGCCGGAGGAGGTGGAGACGGCGGCGGAGGATGCGCTGGATCGCCTCGGCCTGCTGGTCGATCGCTTCCTGCTGGGCGACGCCCCCTTCACCGCGCGCCCGCACCCCGCCCGCAGCACGCGGGGCGATGACTACGACCACCTGTCGCGCGTCGCGGAATGGGCGGATGCGGAGGGGGATGAATGAGGGTGTGTTGCGCAGACCCCCACCCCAGCCCTCCCCCGCAAGCGCGGGAGAGGGAGTATCCGCGCCTCCCTCCCCCGCGCTTGCGGGGGAGGGCTGGGGTGGGGGTATCGGGCCACTTGATGCGATGAACCTCCCCCTCACCCCCCGCCAGGAAGCCGAGTTCGAGCAGGGCCGCGCTTCCGATCCCAACGCCTCCGCCTGGGTCGGCGCCTCGGCCGGCTCCGGCAAGACCAAGGTGCTGACGGACCGCGTGCTGCGCCTGCTGCTGGCGCCCGGCACGCGGCCGGCCAGCATCCTCTGCCTGACCTTCACCAAGGCCGCGGCGGCGGAGATGGCGACGCGCCTGGCGCGGGAACTCGGCCGCTGGGCGGTCGATCCCGAATCGCGGCTCGCCGACCGCCTGTCCCGCCTGCTCGGCCGCGCGCCGACGCGGGACGACCTCGACACCGCCCGCGCCCTGTTCTGCCGGGTGCTGGAACTGCCGGGCGGCATGCGCATCAGCACCATCCACGCCTTCTGCCAGTCCCTGCTGCGCGCCTTCCCGCTGGAAGCCGGCCTCGCGCCGCAATTCGGCGTGGTGGAGGATGCCGATGCCCGCACCCTGCTGGCGGAGGCGCGGGAGGCGGTGCTGGCCGGCAGCGCCACGCCGCGGGAGGCGCTGGAAGCGCTGGCGAGCCTGGTGCCGCCGGAATCCTTCGCCCGCCTCGTGCAGGCCCTCGACGGAGACCGGGACCGCCTTTCCGCCGCACTCCGCGGCACGGGATCGCTGGAGGCTCTCTGCGGCGCCATCGCCGGCCATCTCGGCCTGCCCGAGGGCGCGCATGAGGCGAGCCTGGTCGCGGCGGCGGCGGAGGCGGCGGACCGGGAGGCGGTGATGGCCGCCCGGCTGCTCCAGGCGAGCCGGAACGAGAATGACCAGGCGCGCGGGCTTCGCATCCTCACCTGGCTGGAACTGCACCCTGCCCACCGCGCCGCGCGCTGGGGCGAGTGGTGCGAGATCTTCCTGACCAGGGAAGGCACGCCGCGCAAATCCATGGCGACGAAGCAGGTTGGCCCGCGCCAGGCCGAATGCGCCGCTGTGCTGGGGCGGGAGGCCGAGCGCATCGCGGCGCTGGAGGGCAGCCGCCGCGCCTGCCGCCTGCTGGCCGCGACGCGCGCGCTGCTGGCGCTCGGCGCCCCCGTCCTTGCCGGCTATGCCGCGCGCAAGCAGGCCCGTGGGCTGATGGACTATGACGACCTGATCCTGTCAGCCCAGCGCGTGCTGGAAGACCCCGGCAGCGCCTGGGTGCTGTTCAAGCTGGATGGCGGGCTCGACCACGTGCTGCTGGACGAGGCGCAGGACAGCAACCCCGCGCAATGGGGCATTGCCGCCGCGCTGACCGAGGAGTTCTTCGCCGGCGCCGGGCGCGAGAAGCCGCGCGAACAGCGCCGCGACGAACCGCCCATGCCGCGCACCGTCTTCGCGGTGGGCGACATCAAGCAGTCCATCTACGGCTTCCAGGGCGCCGATGCCGCGGGCTTCGCGCGGTGGAAGGGCCATTTCGGCCGCCGCATCGCGGCGCTCGGCGACACGCTGCGCGACGTGCAGCTCAAGGTCTCCTTCCGCTCCACCGCGCCGGTGCTGGCCCTGGTGGACGCCGTCTTCGCGGAAGGCGAGGCGCGGGACGGCGTGGTGAACCCGGGGGAGGAACTGCTCCACCGCCCCGACCGCGCCGGCCATGCCGGGCGGGTCGAGCTGTGGCCCATGCTGGAAGCGGCACCCACGGAGCCGCCGCCCCCCTGGGAGGTGCCGGAGACGCCCGCCGCCGCGACCGGCGCCGATGCCCTGCTGGCGGAGGCCATCGCGGCCCGCATCGCCCACTGGATCCGCACCCGAACGCCGCTCGAAAGCCGCGGCCGGCCGATCCGCGCGGGCGACATCCTGGTGCTGCTGCGCAAGCGATCCGGTGGCTTGCTGCCGCGCCTGGTGCGGGCGCTGAAGGAACGCGGCGTGCCGGTCGGCGGCGCCGACCGCATCCGCCTCATCGAGCAGATCGCGGTGCAGGACCTGCTGGCGCTGGCCGATGTCCTGCTGCTGCCGGATGACGACCTTCAGCTCGCCGCCCTGCTGAAGTCGCCGCTCATCGGGCTCGACGAGGACCAGCTTTTCGCGCTCGCCAATGGCCGCACCACCAGCCTCTGGGCCGTGCTGCAGAAGGCCCGCGGCGCGGCGACGCCGGAAGGCATCGCGGCCGACTGGATCGCGGGGCTGATGGCGCGCGCCGACCTGGTGACGCCGCATGCCCTGTTCGCGGAGGTGCTGGGCGAGCATCGGGGGCGGGAGAAGCTGCTGGAGCGCCTCGGCCCCGATGCCGCCGACCCGGTGGATGAATTCCTGAATGCCGCGCTGGACCATGGCAGCCGCCACCCGCCCAGCCTGCAGCATTTCGTCGGCTGGCTCCGCCGCGGTGGCGCGGAGGTGAAGCGCGAACAGGAAGGCGCGGGCGATGCCGTCCGCATCATGACCGTGCACGGCGCCAAGGGCCTGCAGGCCCCCATCGTCATCATGCCGGACACGATGGGCGGCGGGCGCGACAATGCCGATGTCCGCTGGCACGTGCCGGAGGATGGCGTGCCCTTGCCGCTCTGGGCGCCCAACAAGGACCACCACGCCCCCGCCTATTCCGCCCTGCTGGCGGCGGAGAAGCAGGCGCGGGCGGAGGAGGAGCACCGGCTGCTCTACGTCGCGCTGACGCGGGCGGAAGACCGGCTGCTGGTCTGCGGCTGGCAGAAGAAGCGCCCCAAGGACGCCCCCTGGAAGGAAGGCACCTGGTACGACCTGGTCGCCCGCGGTTTTTCTCGAGTGGACACGGCGGTCCCAGAGCCCTTCGACCCCGAACAGTTTGGCGCCCCCGCCGAATGCCGCTTCGCGAGCGGGGAGGCGATGGTGCTCGCGACGCCGCAGGAAACAGCGCCGGTGCCCGATGGGCGCGACGCCCCGCCCCCCGCCGCGGCCGACCTGCCGGGTTGGGCGCGCAGCCCGGCGCCGCCGGAGGGGGTGGTGGATGCGCTCGCGCCCTCCGCCGTGCCGGGGGAGAATGAGGGCGGGCCCGCCGCCGCGCCGCATGGCGCCGCGGACCCGACCGGCCGCCGCTTCCGCCGTGGCCGCATCGTCCATGCCCTGCTGCAGCACCTGCCGGAACAGGCGCCCGGCCGGCGGCGGGAAGCCGGCCGCGCCTTCCTCGCCCGTCCCGGCCACGGCCTGGATGCCGAGGAGCAGGCGGAGACGCTGGAGGAGGTGATGGCGCTGCTCGACGCCCCCGGCATCGCCGCAGCCTTCGGCCCGGGCAGCCTGGCGGAGGCGCCGATCGCGGGCCGGGTCGGCGACCTGCTGGTCAGCGGCCAGGTGGACCGGCTGCTGGTGATGCCGGATCGCGTGCTGGTGCTGGACTACAAGACCAACCGGCCGCCGCCCTTGACGGTCGAACAGGTGCCGGGCCTCTACCTCCGCCAGATGGCCGCCTACCGCGCCGTGCTGTCCCGCGCCTTCCCGGGGCGGGCGGTGGACTGCGTGCTGGTCTGGACCTACGGCGCTCGACTCATGCCATTGCCGGGCGAGTTGCTGGATCGGCATGCGCCCGGCGCATGACGCCCCGCGCGGACCTCACGCGGCGCTTGCTTGACCGGGGCCGACCCCGCCACGATCTTGCCATCAACACAAATCCCCGGGGCCCCCGCCCCGGGGTGGCATAGGCCGGGCCCCGCCCGGCGCTGGAGACGACCCCCGATGAGCGAACTCACCAAGGCCGTGACCGACGACAGCTTCCGGCAGGACGTGCTGGAGGCCCCCGGCCCCGTGCTGGTGGATTTCTGGGCCGAGTGGTGCGGCCCCTGCCGCATGGTCGCGCCGATCCTCGACGAGATCGCCAAGGAATACGAGGGCAAGCTGACCATCGCGAAGGTGAACATCGACGACAACCCGATGACGCCGAACGACTACGCGGTGCGCGGCATCCCGACGATGATCCTGTTCAAGGACGGCAAGCCGGTGGACACCAAGGTCGGCGCGCTGCCCAAGGGCGCGATGAAGGAATGGGTCGCGAGCAAGCTGGGATGACCCATCCCAGCAAGCTGGGGTGACCTGATTCCGGCCGCGGGGCGCTTTGCGGCGCCCCGCGCCTAACTACATGCGGCGGATGATGAACCGCCGCACGCTGCTCGCCACCACGTTCCTGCCCCTGCCGGCCTTGGCCCAATCCGGCGATGCCGTGCGGTCCGACCGCGCTGCCTTCCGGCTGACCACCTTCGCCACCGGCCTGGAACACCCCTGGGGCGCCGCGCTGCTGCCGGATGGACGGCTGCTGGTGACGGAACGGCCGGGGCGCCTGCGCCTGGTCACCCCGGGGGGTCAGGTCTCCAACCCCTTGGCCGGCGTGCCGGAGGTGGAGGCTCGCAGCCAGGGCGGGCTGCTGGACGTGGCGCTGGCCCCCGACTTTGCCCGAACCCGCGAAATCTATCTCTCCCACGCCATGCTGGTGCAGGGCGGCGCGCTGACGCGGCTGGTCCGCGCGCGGCTCTCGGCCGATGCGACGGCGCTGGAGAGCGTGACGCCGATCCTGGACGCCACGCCCGCCCAGCCGAGCGGGCGCAACCACTATGGCAGCCGCATCGCCTTCGGCCCTGATGGGCGGCTCCATCTCTCCACCGGCGACCGCCAGAACGACAAGATGCGCGCCCAGCGGCTGGACGATCTGGCGGGCAAGGTGCTGCGGCTGGAACGCGATGGCAGCCCGGCCGCGGGCAACCCCTTCCTCGGCCGCGGCGATGTCCGCGCGGAGATCTTCTCCTACGGCCACCGCAACCCGCAGGGCCTCGCCTTCAACCCCTGGACCGGCGGGCTGTGGCAGGCGGAATTCGGGGCGCGTGGCGGGGATGAGGTGAACATCGTCCGCCCGGGGCTCAACTATGGCTGGCCCGTCGTCAGCCACGGCGTGGACTACAATGGCAGCCCCATCGGCACCGGCCAGAAGACGGCCGAGGGGATCGAGGCCCCGGCCCATTTCTGGACCCCCTCGGTCAGCCCCTCCGGCATCGGCTTCTACACCGGCAGCGCCTTCCCCGGCTGGTCCCGCAGCCTCTTCGTCGCGGCGCTGAACCCGCCCGGCCTGGTGCGGCTGGAGACGGAGGGCGATCGCGTGGTGGCGGAGGAGCGCCTGCTCTTCGACCGCCGCATCCGCATGCGGCAGGTCGTGGTCGCCGCCGATGGCGCGCTGCTAGTGCTGACGGATGAGCCGCGCGGGCGGATCCTCCGCTTGAGCCCGGCCTGACCCGTCAGCCGGGCAGGGACCCGTCCAGCTTCAGGATCTCGCCGGCCAGATAGAGGCTGCCGCAGATCAGCACGCGCGATGGCGGGCCGTCCTTCGGGATCGCCGCCAGCGCCTGCGCCGCCGTGCCGCCGGCCGTGGCCGCGCCGCCGCTGGCGGCGATGATGGCCTCGACCGGCATGGCCAGGTGCTGCCCCGGCTCCGCGATGGCCTGGATGGAGGTCGCTACGGGGATGAGCGGCGCCAGGAACTCCGCCGCCTGCTTCGACCCCTTCATGCCGACCACCAGGTGGCAGGGCCGGTCGGCGAAGGCGGTGCGGAGGTGCTGGCCCAGCACCACGCCCGCCCCGGCATTGTGCCCGCCATCCAGCCACAGCTCCCACGCTGGCGGCAGCAGCTCAGCGAGGCGACCCTTGAGGCGCTGCATCCGCGCTGGCCAGGTGGCGGAGGCGACGCCGCGGGCGATCGCGTCCTCCGTCAGCCAGGCCGGGTTCCAGGCGCGGAGCGTCGCGATGGCGATGCCGGCATTGTCCGCCTGGTGCGGCCCGGCGAGGGCCGGCGGCGGCAGGTCCAGCGCGCCCGCCTTGTCGTGCCAGCGCAGCCTGCCATCCGCCTGCCGCGCCACGTCCCAGGCCTCGCCGCGGGCCAGCAGGGGCGCGCCCTGGTCGGCCGCGACCGTGCGCAGCACGCCGAGCGCCCCCGGCGCCTGCGCCCCCGTCGCGCAGGGCACGCCGGGCTTGATGATCCCCGCCTTCTCGAAGGCGATCTTCTCCAGCGTGTCGCCCAGGAAATCCATGTGGTCCATGGAGATGGAGGTGATCGCGGTGGCGACCGGGTCGATGACGTTCGTCGCGTCGAACCGCCCGCCGAGGCCGACTTCCAGCACCAGCAGGTCGGCCGGCACGCTGGCGAAGAGGTGCAGCGCGACGGCCGTCGTCACCTCGAACACCGTGATCGGCGCGCCGGCGTTCACGCGCTCCACATGCTCCAGCGCCTCGGCCAGCGCCGTCTCGCTCACCAGCCCCCCGGCCAGCCGGATGCGCTCATGGAACCGCACCAGGTGGGGGGAGGTGTAGACATGCACACGCAGGCCGGCCGCCTCGGCAATCGCGCGCAAGAAGGCGCTCGTGCTGCCCTTGCCATTGGTGCCCGCCACGTGGATCACGGGCGGCAGGCGCCGTTCCGGGTGGCCGAGCTTCGCCAGGCAATCCCGCATGCGGCCCAGGCTGAGGTCGATCAGCACGGGGTGCAGGCTGTGCAGCCTGTTGATGATCGCCTCGCTGCGCGAGGGAGGAAGGGTGCTCACGCCGGCTTGGCGACCTCGGCCGGGGCTTCAGGGGCGGGCAGGGCCGGCAGGTCGGGTACGGGTTCCGTCACCGGCATCGGCTCCCGCAGCAGGGAGATGACGCGGGCCAGCGTGGCGCGCATGTCGTGGCGCTTCACCACCATGTCGAGGATGCCGTGCTCCAGCAGGTATTCGGCACGCTGGAAGCCTTCCGGCAGCTTCTCCCGCACCGTCTGCTCGATCACGCGCGCGCCGGCGAAGCCGATCATGGCGCCGGGTTCGGCGATGTGGATGTCGCCCAGCATGGCGAAGCTGGCGGTGACGCCGCCCGTGGTCGGGTCGCACATCACGACGATGAAGGGCAGGCCCGCTTCCTTCACCATCCGCGTCGCGATCACGGTGCGCGGCATCTGCATCAGGCTGACCGTGCCTTCCTGCATGCGCGCGCCGCCGGAGGCGGTGAAGACGATCAGCGGCGCATCCTGCAGCACGGCGAGCTTGGCCGCCGTCACCAGCGCCTCCCCAACCCCCGCGCCCATGGACCCGCCCATGAAGGCGAATTCGAAGGCGGCGACGACGGCCTTGCGGCCCTCGATGCTGCCCTGCGCGACCAGCACCGCGTCATCCATCGCGTTCTTCTGCTGGGCTTCCTTCAGCCGGTCGCCGTAGCGCCGCTGGTCGCGGAAGCGCAGCGGGTCCGCCGGCGCCTTCGGCAGCTCGATCCGGGACCAGCCTTCGTCCAGCGTCGCCTTCACCCGAGCATTGGCGGAGATCCGCATGTGGTGCCCGCAATGGGTGCAGACATGCAGGTTCCGCTCGAGGTCGCGGTGGAAGATCATCTGCTCGCAGGATGGGCATTTGTGCCAGAGGTTGTCCGGCACTTCCCGGGTTCCCCCGAAGATCGCCTTCACCTTGGGCAGGGCCCAGTCGCTGATCCAGTTCACTCTGTTCACGCCCTCAAGCGCCGGGCGCGCGCATCCGCGCGCTTGGCTCGCCGGACTGCCGGCGGCGCCCGTTCGGGCGCTCGGCGCGCGAAGCCGCGCGCCGCCAGTCCACGCGGGGGAGGTAGGGCGGGATGGGGGCGGGGTGCAAGCCCCTGAGATTTTGCTACCCGCCCGACCTGCGGAACCTGACCAGGATATCGACCTCGCCCGGCCGTTCGGCCAGCGCCTGGCGGAGGATGGCGATCAGCGTCTCCGGCGAGACGTCGAGGTCCACGACCTGCGCCGTCTCCTCATACAGCAGGTGGGAATGCGGCGCGGGGACGGTGTCGAAGACCGGCTCCGTGCTCGTGCTGGGCAGGCGGGCCAGCAGCCCGTGCCGTTCCAGCGTCTCCAGCTGCGACGCCAGCTCCGCCGGGGCGAGGCCGAGCCTCGCGCTGCCCGCCAGCCGGTCGATCTCGCCGCGTGTCAGATGCGTTTCGGGGGCCGCGCGCAGCGCGACCAGCAGCCGCGCCAGCTTCCCCTGCGCCGGCAGCCCCACGCGGCGCAGCTCCCCGCGCGCCACGGCCTCCGCCGTCTGCGCCATCGCCCCCTCCCCCGGAATTGCCTTGTCGGCTTGAATAGTGAGGGGGGCGGCATCCCCCGCCGGGATGCCGCCCCCCTTGGTCAACGCTTACGCCAGATCGAAGCGGTCCGCGTTCATCACCTTCGTCCAGGCGGCGACGAAGTCCTCCGCGAAGCGCTGCTGGCCATCGGCCTGGCCATAGACCTCCGCGATCGCCCGCAGCTGGGAGTTGGAGCCGAAGACGAGGTCGACGCGCGTCGCCGTCCACTTCACCTGGCCGGTGGCGCGGTCACGCCCCTCGAACTCCTGCGCGGCTTCCGAGGTCGGCGTCCAGGCCGTGCCCATGTCGAGCAGGTTGACGAAGAAGTCGTTCGTCAGCGTGCCCGCCCGCTTGGTGAAGACGCCGTGGCTGTTCGGCCCGACATTGGTGCCGAGCACCCGCATGCCGCCGACCAGCACCGTCATCTCCGGCGCCGTCAGCCCCAGCAGCTGGGCGCGGTCCACCAGAAGCTCCTCCGCCGGCAGGGCGAAGCGGGTCTTCAGGTAGTTGCGGAAGCCATCCGCCTCCGGCTCCAGCACCGCGAAGCTCTCGACATCCGTCTGCTCCTGCGTCGCATCCGTCCGGCCCGGGTCGAAGGGGACGGTGACGCCGATGCCCGCGCGCCGCGCCGCCTCCTCGATCGCCGCACCACCGCCCAGCACGATGAGGTCGGCGAGCGAGACCTGCTTGCCGCCACCGGCCGAGGCGTTGAAGGCCTTCTGGATGCCCTCCAGCTTGCCCAGCACCACGCTGAGTTCCGCCGGCTGGTTCACCGCCCAGTCCTTCTGCGGCGCGAGCCGAATGCGCGCGCCATTGGCGCCGCCCCGCTTGTCGGACCCGCGGAAGGTGCTGGCCGAGGCCCAGGCGGTCGCCACGAGCTGGGAGACCGACAGCCCGGAGGCCAGGATCTGCGCCTTCAGCGTCGCGATGTCGCCGGCATCCACCAGCGCATGCGTCACCGGCGGCACCGGGTCCTGCCAGATCAGGTCCTCGGCGGGGACGAGCGGGCCGAGGTAGCGGGCCTTCGGCCCCATGTCGCGATGCGTCAGCTTGAACCAGGCCCGCGCGAAGGCGTCCGCGAACTGCTCCGGGTTCTCATGGAAACGCTTGGAGATCGGCCCGTAGATCGGGTCCATCTTCATCGCCATGTCGGCCGTCGTCATCATCGGCGGGTGGCGCTTCGCGGGGTCGTGCGCGTCCTCGACCAGCGTCCAGGCGGCACGGTCCTTCGGGTGCCACTGGTGGGCGCCGGCCGGGGACTTGTGCAGTTCCCACTCATGGCCGAGCAGCATGTCGAAATAGCCCATGTCCCAGGTTGTGGGGTTGGGCTTCCAGGCGCCCTCGATGCCGGAGGTGATGGCATCGCCGCCAACGCCCGACTTCCAGGTGGACAGCCAGCCGAGGCCCATCGCCTCGATCGGCGCGCCCTCGGGCTCCCGCCCCACATGGTCCGCCGGACCGGCGCCATGCGCCTTGCCGAAGGTATGGCCGCCGGCCACCAGCGCCACCGTCTCCTCGTCGTTCATCGCCATGCGCGCGAAGGTCTCGCGGATGTCGCGGCCGGAGGCGAGCGGGTCAGGGTTGCCGTTCGGGCCTTCCGGATTGACGTAGATCAGGCCCATCTGCACCGCGGCCAGCGGGCTCGCGAGTTCCCGGTCGCCGGAGTAGCGCTTGTCACCCAGCCAGGTGTCCTCGGCGCCCCAGTAGATGTCCTCCTCCGGCTCCCAGATGTCGGCGCGGCCGCCGGCGAAGCCGAAGGGCTTCAGGCCCATGGATTCGATCGCGCAATTGCCCGCGAAGATGAAGAGGTCGGCCCAGGAGATGCGGTTGCCGTATTTCTGCTTGATCGGCCACAGCAGGCGCCGCGCCTTGTCGAGGTTGCCGTTGTCCGGCCAGCTGTTCTCGGGGGCGAAGCGGTGCGCGCCATTGCCGGCGCCACCCCGGCCGTCGCCCGTGCGGTAGGTGCCGGCGCTGTGCCAGGCCATGCGGATGAAGAAGGGCCCGTAATGCCCGTAGTCAGCCGGCCACCAGGGCTGGGAGACCTTCATCAGCGCGAAGATGTCCTGCTTCAGCGCCTCGATGTCGAGCTTCTTGAACTCCTCCGCATAGCTGAACGCCTGGCCCATCGGGTTGGACTTGGCGGAGTGCTGGTGGAGGATCCGGAGGTTCAGCTGGTTCGGCCACCAGTCGCGGTTCGACCGGCCGCCGAAGGTCGCATGCTTCGCCACGCCACTCGCGGCACCATGCATGACGGGGCACTTGCCCACGCCCGTCGCACCATGTCCGTCCATTCTTCTCTCTCCGTTACTGGCCGTGCCATCCCCCCGCACCCTGCCGGGCACGCGGCGTGGCGGGGACCGTAGCGGGGGAGCAGGGATAGACGGAAGCGAATTGGTTCAACCGGGTCGATAGATCGTGACTATCATGTAAGCTGACCTGACCCGATGACGCCGAGCCTGCACCGATGAACCTTCGCGACCTCCGCTACCTCCTCGCCGTGGCCGAGCACGGCCATTTCGGCCGCGCCGCGGAAGCCTGCGGCATCAGCCAGCCCACGCTGTCCGTCCAGCTCCGCAAGCTGGAGGAACTGCTGGGCGTCACGCTGTTCGAGCGGGCGAGCAAATCCGTGGTGCCGACCGCGGCCTGCGAACGCTTGATCGGCCATGTCCGCGCCGCGGTGGCGGAGGCCGACACCATCCTCGACGTCGCGCGGAGCCTGCGCGACCCGCTCTCCGGCCGCTTCCGGCTCGGCATCATCCCGACGCTGGCGCCCTACCTGCTGCCGCTGGTCTTCGGCCCGCTGCGGGACGGGCTGCCGGGGCTGGAGATCGAGCCGTGGGAGGACCAGACCACGGCGCTGCTGGACCGGCTGCGGTCCCACGACCTGGATGCCGCGCTGCTGGCGACGGAGGAGGAGGGGCCGGACCTCGCGGGCCAGGCGCTGTTCGCGGAGCCCTTCCTGGCCGCCCTGCCGCCCGATCACCGGCTGGCGGGGCAGGAGCGGGTGGCGGAGGCGGAGCTGGCCGCCGACATGCTGGTGCTGTCGGACGGCCATTGCCTGCGGGACCAGGTGCTGGCGGCGTGCGGCACCCAGGGCGGCGCGCTGGGCGGCACGCTGCGCGCGGCGAGCCTTTCCACCCTGCTGAACATGGTCGCCGCGGGCTACGGCACCACGCTGATCCCGGGCCTGGCGGCGGGGGTGGCGCAGGATGCCGGGCTGGCGCTGCGGCCGCTGGCGACGCCGGCCGGCCGCACCATCCGCATCGTCCACCGCGCCAGCTACCCCCGCCGCGCGGCGGTGGAGGCCGTGGGCGGCATCATCGCCGGCCGGCTCCGCCACTTCGCCGCACCCTGATCAGCGCAGGCCGGCGAAGCTGACCCCGGGCGGCGGCAGGGCCCCAGGCTGCGCCGCCATGGCCATGCAGGCACCGGCGAAGTAGCGGCAGAAGCGGTCCACATGCCGGCCCGTCCCGATGGGATACTGGCAGAGCTTCCAGCGGTTGCCGGCCGAGCCCTCGAAGCGCAGCGACCCGGCATTGTAGGCGGCCGCCACCAGGGGCGGGTCGAAGCGCGTCTGCGCGGCCTGGCGCCACATCAGCGCCATGCCGGCGCGGATCGACAGGGACGGGTTCTCCAGCGCCGCCAGGGTGATGCCCTCGTCGCCCAGCACCTCCCGCGCCGTGGAGAGCAGGGTCTGCATCAGCCCGACGGAGACGCGCCTTGGCGTCAGCGCGGGGTCCACCGGGTCGCAGCCCGGCTCCAGCCGCCGCGCGGCGGGCAGGCCGCCGGATTCCGTGCAGATGGTCGCCACCACCAGCTCCGCCGGCACGGGGAAGCGGGCGGCGGCGGTAGCGATGGCATCGGCCTGTTCCCGCAGCACCCGCGCTGCCAGCGCCGCCTCCGCCGCCGAGGGTTTCTCGAGCACGCCATCCACCTCGATCCCGCCCGCAGCCAGGCGCCAGAGGGCGCCGCCGGGGAAGCGGGTGTGGGGGGTGCCCAGCGCGGCGAGCATCGCGGCGTCCAGCACGGCGCCGAGTCCCGTCGGCAGGGCGGCGGCGACGCGCGCCGCGCCGCCCAGCGCCGCCCAGGTGACGGGGCCGAGCACGCCATCCTCCGCCAGGCCGCGGCGGCGCTGGAAGGCCATCACGGCGTCCCGCGTCGCGGCGCCGAACAGCCCGTCCGGCTTCAGCGCCGCGCCGGCGCGGTCGTTCAGCAGGCGCTGGGCGCGGAAGACCTCGTCGCCGCGCATCAGGGGCTGGGTGAACCAGAAGCTGCGCGCCAAGGGGGGAGCCAAGGGGGCGGCCAAGGTCTCGGACATCACGGGCACTCCGGGTTCTGCGCCGCGCGGGCGGCGGCCAGGGCCGCGCGGCGCTGGGCGAGGCGGTCATCGATCGGCGGCAGGATGGGTGCGGAGGATGCGGCGGCGAGGTCGGCCGCGACCGCCGCCAGCGCGCCGCAGCGCGCGCCGGGCGGCACATCCCCGGCCAGAACGCGGTTCAGCCCGACGCCCGCGCGGTAATGCGCGGCCGGGCCCGGTGGCAGGGAAGGCAGTGCGGCCAGGATCGCGGCGTTGTCGGCGCGGCGCGCTTCCGCCACCGCGCGGTCGCGGCGGTGTTCCAGCGCCTCCGCCAGGCGGAAGGCGGGTTCCACGCGCTCCGTCGCCGGAGCCTCGGCGGGCGTCAGCCGCGTGGCGCGGCCGAAGGCCTCGATGGCGCAACCGGTGTCGCCCCGGGCCCGGCAGGCGGCGCCGCGGGCCAGCCAGAGCGTCGCGCAGGCGCGGTCCCGCGCCTCGCAGTCGAAGGGCCGGTCCGCCATGGCCTGGGCCAGCGCCGGGTCCCGCCGCACCGCACCGGCCAGCGCCACGGCGTCGCGGGAGGGCTGCGGCGCGCAGGCGGCCATCAGCAGCACGGGGAGAAGGACGGCGCGCATGTCAGCCGCTCCCCCCGGCCCGCGCGGCCGCCTGGAGGAAGTCGGGGGCGCCGAGGCGCGCGGTGGCCTGGGCCAGCGTCGCGGGATCGGCCTTGCCGAGGGCCTCCACCATGTAGACCAGGCGCTCGATCTCCGCGGCGATGCGGCCGTCCTGGCGCGCGGCGCGGACGGCGCTGGCCAGGGCCGGCGTCGGGATGCTGGCGCCGGCGACCGTCACCGCGGGCAGGTCCAGCCCGGCCAGCGCCGCGGCGCCCGTCATGGCGGCGCGGAAATCCTCGATGGCGTCGGCCAGGGCGTCCGGATGGCCGGCGAAGGCCTGGCGGAGCGCGGTGGCGCCGGGGCCCTCCACCCCGCCGGCCAGGAGGCGGGCGGCGAGGTCGGCGGCGGCGGCCGGCGGGGTGCCGCCCACCACCTCCCACACCGACAGCGCCAGCGCCGGCTCCACCGTGCCCTGCCGGGTCAGCGGCGCCAGCGGCGGGGAGCGCAGCAGCGCGGCGGCGGCCAGGTTCGCATCCACCACGGGCGGCAACAGTCCAAGGTCGAGCGGGGTGTCCAGCATGGCGGCCTTCCAGCGCTCGAACCGCTCCCGGTCCCGCACCAGGCCGATGCCGCCTACCACCACTGCGGCGACCAGGCCGGCGGGCCCGGCGAGCGCGCCGGCGCCGCCCATCAGCCCGCCCAGCGCGCCCGCGATGGGGGCGCTGTCCGCCGCCACCCGGCCGACCGTCGCCATGGCATCGGCCACCGCATCGCCGACCGGGCCGAGATCGCCGAGATCCTGGAGCGCGGCCCCGGCCTCCTCCGCCAGCCGGCCGAGCGTCGCGGCATCCGCCTGGCCGCCGATCACCGGGGCGATGCGGCCCAGCAGGCCATCGACGCGTGCCAGGGCCCGGTCCGCCCCCGCCAGCGCCCCGCTGCCGACGCCGAGCGTGCCGGCGGCGGCGAGCAGCGCGCGGAGGGATTGCAGCCGTCCCTGCGCGTCCCGCAGCCGGTCCTGCCAGTCCGGCGTGTCGGCAGGCGCGGCGGGTTCCGCTGCAGCCGTCGCTGCGGCACTCGTCGCGCGGTCCGCGGCGCCGGCGGCCTGGCGTGCCGCATCCGCGGCCGATTCCGCCACCTGCCGGGCCTGCTCCCCGGTCCGGGCGGCGAAGTAGAAGGAGATGACGGCGCCGATGAAGCCGGTCAGCGCCTCACCCGACCCCAGGCCGAGGGGGCGCTGCAGTGCCAGCAGCAGGAAGCCGAGCACGACGATGAAGATGGAGAGCAGGGCGCGGATGGACCCCTCCGGCACGCCGAGGGGCAGATCCATCAGGCGGCTGGTCATGCGGGGGCGCTCAGCCTCCGGCGCGCCGGAAGCGCGGGCCTGCATCTCCCGCGCCAGGCGCCGCAGCATCACCCAGGACCCCGCCAGGAACAGGATGAGGACCAGCACGAAGCCGAGCGTCGCGGCGGAAGCCGCGCCGGGGATCAGGGCGGCGGGGGCCGCGCCGGGGAACAGGCCGGTGGGGGTGGCCTGCGCGAGCGCGGTGCCGGGGGTGCAGAGCGCGGCCGCCAGCGGGATCGCGCTTCGGTAGCGCCTTGCCGCGGGGTTGAATGGGACGAGGACCATGCCGCCACCTCCTGAGAAGCTGGCGGGACTTAAATCCTATCATCCGAACAAAGCAAGAACAAAATCCTCGCGCATCGATTGGCGCGGCGAGGCGTCTAGCGAATCAGGCCTTGGCGGTGGCGGCGCGGGTCTTGCGGGGGGGTTCCTGCAGCGGGCCGCCGTTCACGCGTTCCCGCAATTCCTTGCCCGGCTTGAAGTAGGGCACGGCCTTACCGTCCACCGCGACGGCGGTGCCGGTGCGGGGGTTGCGGCCGGTGCGCGGGTCGCGGCGCTTGGTGGAGAAGGCGCCGAAGCCCCGCAGTTCCACGCGATCCCCCCGCGCGAGCGCGGTGATGATCTCGTCGAAGATCGTCGTGACGATCAGCTCCACATCGGGCTGGCGGAGATGCGGGTTCGCCGCCGCCAGCTGGGTGATCAGTTCGGACCGGGTCATGGCAACCCTGCAGCCTTCTCCCTCGTTGCGGTCAAGGCTGCCAAAGCGCGCGCACGCGGTCAACGCCAACCCATTCATTCACAAGGCCTTTCGTGAAGGCCCCGAAGACGGCACCGAAGGTGCGCTCGGTGAAGGACCGCGTCTCGACATCCCGGACGGGGAGCGTCGCCGGCACGTTGCGTTCCGCCGCCAGCCACTCCCGCGCCTCGGGCTCGCCGCCGATGGCGTCGATGAGGCCGAGGCCGATCGCCTCCCGCCCCGTGAAGACGCGGCCATCGGCCAGGGCGCGGACGTGCAGCGGCTCCAGCCGCCGGCCGGTCGCGACCATGCGGATGAACTGGTCGTGCAGGTCGAGCACCACGCGGTTCAGCTCCGCGCGGCCTTCGTCGGTCAGCGGGCGGAAGGGGCTCGGCTGGTCCTTGAAGGTGCCGGAGGCCACGGTCTCCGCCCGCACGCCGAGGCGGGCCATCAGGTCGCTCGCCTCGAAGCTCTGCAGGATCACGCCGATGGAGCCGGTGACCGTCGCCTCCCGCGCGAAGATCCGGGCGGCGGGCACGGCCACCATGTAGCCGGCGGAGGCCGCGGTGCCGCCCATGACGGCGACCACGGGTTTGTCGGCGGCGATGCGGGTCAGCGCGCGGTGCAGTCCCTCGCCCCCCGCCACGCTGCCGCCGGGGCTGTCGATGGCGATGATGACGCCGCGCACGCTGGCGTCCCGCCGCGCGCGGTCCAGCGCCTCCAGCAGCTTCCGGTCGTCGCCGATGAAGCCCTGCAGGCTGAGGCGCGCGAGGTGCGGGCCGGCGCTGCCGGTGATGGCGGCGCGCAGTTCCGGCTGCCAGGTGACGACAACGGCCGCGGCCGCGATGGCGACCACTGCCAGGGCGCGCCAGAGGGAGAGGCGCCGCTTCAGGCGCCGGCGGTCGAGGAGGAGATCGGCATCGAGGGGCATGGCTCTCAGATAGGCGCAGGCGGCGGCGCCGGCCACTCCGCAATGTGGCCCGCGGCCAGATAGCGGGGCACCTTGGCGACTTCGCCGAGCACACGGTCGCGTGCCTGGGGATCGAGGTGCCAGGCGCCGCGGCGGACGGGGCCGTACTCCACCGCGCGGCAGCGCTTCTCCGGCGCCGGCCAGTGGCGATGCAGCGTCATGGCGTAGCGGCGGCCGGTGCAGAACAGGCCCACGCAGAAGACGCGGCGTGCGGCAAGCAGGCCGGCGGCGGCGAGCAGGGGCAGGGAGAGGATGACGTTCTCCCCGGTGTGGGTCGCCGCGTGTTCGAGGATCAGCACGTCCCGCGGCACGCCGAGCGCGACGATCGCGTCGGCGATGACCGCCGCTTCCGTGGCCGGACCGCCGGGGGTGGCGCCGCCGGTGACGAGCATGCGCGGGACGTGGCCCGCCAGAAAAAGCGAAGCGGCCGCCTGGGCCATCCCGGCCACCGCGATGCGGTTGCCGAAGACGATGGCCAGGTCGGCTGCTTCTGCCGGATGGTCCAGGCAGTGGTCACGCTCGATGCGGGCGAGTTCACCCGCATCGAGCATGAGCTGCTTACTCGTCGGTGGAGCTCTGGTTGCGGCGGCGGATGGCCGCGCCCAGGATGTCGCCCAGCGAGGCACCGCTGTCGGTGGAGCCGAACTCCTTCATCGCCTCGCGCTCCTCCTCCACTTCCTTGCCCTTGATGGTCAGGGCCAGGCGGCGGCCGGCGCGGTCGACGGCGGTGATCTTCGCATCGACCTTCTCGCCCACGGCGAAACGGTCGGGGCGCTGGTCGCCACGGTCGCGGGCCAGTTCGGCGCGGCGGATGAAGCCCGTCAGGACCTCATCGACCTTCACCTCGATGCCGTTCGGCTCGATCTTCGTCACGATGCAGGTGACGACGTCGCCCTTGCGGATCCGGTCCAGCACCTCGGCGGCCGGGTCAGCCTGGAGCTGCTTGACGCCCAGCGAGATGCGCTCCTTCTCCACGTCCACGTCGAGGACCTTGGCCTTCACCATGTCGCCCTTGCGGTAGGACGTCATGGCCTGCTCGCCAGGGACGTCCCAGCTCAGGTCGGACATGTGCACCATGCCGTCCAGATCCGGGCCGAGGCCGACGAAGAGGCCGAACTCGGTGATGTTGCGGATCTCGCCCTCGATCACCGTGCCGGGCGGGTTGGCCTCGGCGAACAGCTCCCACGGGTTGCCCTGCGCCTGCTTGAGGCCGAGCGAGATGCGGCGCTTCGGGCCGTCCACGTCCAGGATCATGACGTCCACTTCCTGCGAAGTGGCGACGATCTTGCCGGGGTGCACGTTCTTCTTGGTCCAGGACATCTCGCTGACATGCACGAGACCCTCGACGCCCGGCTCCAGCTCCACGAAGGCGCCGTAGTCCGTGATGTTGGTCACGCGGCCGGAGAACTTGCCGTTGACCGGGTACTTGATCGCCACGCCATCCCAGGGATCGGCCATCAGCTGCTTCATGCCGAGGCTGATGCGCTGCGTCTCCGGGTTGAAGCGGATGACCTGCACCTTGACCTGCTGGCCGATGGTCAGCGCCTCGCTCGGGTGGTTGATCCGGCGCCAGGCGATGTCGGTCACGTGCAGCAGGCCGTCCACGCCGCCGAGGTCCACGAACGCACCGTAGTCGGTGATGTTCTTGACCACGCCGTCGAGAACCATGCCTTCCTTGAGGCCCTGGATGAGCTCGCTGCGCTGCTCGGCGCGCGTCTCCTCCAGCACCGCGCGGCGGCTGACGACGATGTTGCCGCGGGCGCGGTCCATCTTCAGAATCTGGAACGGCTGCGGGCTGCCCATCAGGGGCGTCACGTCGCGGACCGGGCGGATGTCGACCTGGCTGCCGGGGAGGAAGGCGACCGCGCCGCCGAGGTCGACGGTGAAGCCACCCTTCACGCGGCCGAAGATCACGCCGTTCACGCGCTGCTGCGCGGTGAAGGACTTCTCCAGGTTCGTCCAGGCTTCCTCGCGCCGCGCCTTCTCACGCGACAGGATGATCGCGCCGTCGCGGTCCTCGTAGCGCTCCACGAAGAGCTCGATGACGTCGCCGACCTTGACCTCGGGCTTCGCGCCCTGGGGGGCGAATTCCTTGAGGGGGACGCGGCCTTCAGACTTCAGGCCGACATCGACCACGGCGAAGTCATCGTCGACGCGGATGACCTTCCCGGTGATGACGGAGCCGTGGAAGGAAGAGTTCTCGCCCAGCGTCGCGTCGAGGAGGGCGGCGAAGTCCTCGCCGGGATCGGTGGCGAGGGTGTTGGCGGTTGCCATGTAGCAGATGTTTCCCGGTCGATGCCCCGCTAGGCGGGGCATGGGGTATGCGCCCCCGCGGCGAGCCGCCACGGGCACGACCTGGCCGGCATCGGTCCCCTGGATCCGCGCGGCCCACAGTCTGATGACGGGATGACGGTCCGCCGATGCCGGCCCCGGCCAATGCGGTGACCCCGGCGACGCACCTGGCGTCCCCTGGCTCCCCCTCCGCGATGGCATGGGCACCGCGAGGCTCCCGGAGGAGTGGCGCGGCTGTGCCTTCGCCTACGCCCCGGGGCTTACGGGAGTCAAGGGTGAATCCCTTGTGCAGCGCCGCATCACGCCGCCGCCATCCGGGCGCGCACCACGCGCAACGCCGCAGCATAGGTAGCCTCCGCGTCGAGGTCGGTGGTGTCGAGCACCGTGGCGTCCTCGGCCGGCTTCATGGGCGCCACGCTGCGGCCGGCGTCCTGCGCGTCCCGCGCGCGCAGCTCCGCCTCCACCTGGTCGAGGTCCGCGGCCACGCCGCGGGCGTGGAGCTCGGCCCAGCGGCGGCGGGCGCGCTCCTCGGTCCCCGCGGTGACGAAGAGCTTGATGGGGGCGTCGGGGAAGACGACGGTGCCGATGTCCCGCCCATCCATCACGGCGCCATGGCGGCGGCCGAACTGGCGCTGCCAGTCCAGCAGCGCGGCGCGCACGGCGGGGATGGCGGCCACCGCGCTGGCGGCCATGTCGGCGGCGGGGCCGCGGAGGTCCGTGCGCGCCAGGTCCTCGGCTGTCATGGCCCGGGCCTCGGCCTCCGCCGCGATGGCGTCGCGGGGGTCGAGGCCCCGGTCCAGCACGCGGCGGCCGGTGGCGCGATACAGAAGGCCGGTGTCGAGGTAGGGCAGGTTCAGCGCCGCCGCCAGGCGCCGCGCGAGGGTGCCCTTGCCGGCGGCGGCGGGCCCATCGACGGCGATGACGAGCGGCCGCGCGGTCATGGCGCGGAGAGCGGCCCGGCAAGGGACCCCGTGGGGGCGCCATTGCCAGCCAAGCCATTGATCAGGCCGGCGAAACCGGGGAAGGACGTCTCGATGAAGGCGGCGTCGTCCGCCGTCACGGGGCTCCGCGAGGCCAGGCCCATGACGAGGGCCGACATGGCGATGCGGTGGTCCATATGGGTCTCCACCACGCCGCCACCCGCGATCGGGCCGCCGGCGCCATGGACGATGAGGTCATCGCCCTCCACCTCCACCCGCGCGCCATTGGCCACCAGCATGGCGGCGGTGGCGGCCAGGCGGTCGCTTTCCTTCACGCGCAGCTCCTTCAGCCCGCGCATGCGGGTGGTGCCGGTGGCGATGGCGGCGGCGACGGACAGCACCGGGTATTCGTCGATCATCGACGGCGCGCGGAGGGCGGGCACGTCGACGCCGCGCAGCGCGGAGGCGCGGATGACGAGGTCGGCGACAGGCTCGCCGCCTTCCAGCCGCCGGTTGGTCTCCGTGATGTCGGCGCCCATTTCCTGCAGCGTCAGGAAGATGCCGGCGCGGAGCGGGTTCATGCCGACGCCCCGGATCGTCACCTCCGACCCCGGGACCAGCAGGGCGGCGATGGCGGGGAAGGCGGCGGAGGAGGGGTCGCCCGGCACCACGACCGGGGCGGCGACCAACTCCGGCTGGCCGCGCAGCTCGATCACGCGGCCATGGCCTTCGACCTGCACATCCACCACGGCGCCGAAGTGGCGGAGCATGTTCTCCGTGTGGTCGCGGGTCGCCTCAGCCTCCACGACGCGGGTCACGCCGCGGGCGCAGAGGCCGGCGAGCAGGCAGGCGGACTTCACCTGGGCGGAGGGGACGGGCACGACATAGTCGAGGCTGAGCGGATCGGCCGCGCCCTCCACCGCCAGCGGCAGGCGGCCGCCGGCGCGGGTCGCGAAGCGGGCGCCGGTGGCGGAGAGGGGGTCCGTCACCCTCTTCATGGGGCGCTTCCGGAGCGACGCGTCGCCCGTCATCACCGCGAAGATGGGATGGCCGGCGAGCAGGCCGCAGAGCAGGCGGGCGGCGGTGCCGCTGTTGCCCATGTCCAGCACATCCGCGGGCTCCACCAGGCCGCCGATGCCGCGGCCGGCGACGCGCCAATGGCCGGCGCCGAGATTGTCCACCGTCGCGCCGAGTGCGCGCATGGCGGCGGCGGTGCGGAGCACGTCCTCACCCTCCAGCAGCCCGGTGATGTCGGTGGTGCCGACGGCGAGCGCGCCGAACATCAGGGCGCGATGGCTGATCGACTTGTCGCCCGGGACGGTGATGGTGCCGCGCAGCGGCGCGGCCGGCGCCGCGGCCTTGAGCGGCCGGGCGGCCTGGTGATGGTGGGGCGCGGGGTCCTGCATGACGCGGCGTTTGACATGCAGGGCGTGAAGTGGCAATCGCGCGCACCCCTTCCGACCACCCCTCCGCCCTGGCTGCGCATCGATCCCGGTGCCTGGCGCGGGCCTGACACGAGGCTGATGTTCCCCATGGCGAAGCCTGAACTCGGATTGAAGCGCGTCTGCGTCGCCTGCGGCACGAAGTTCTACGACCTGACCCGGGCGCCGGCGATCTGCCCGAAGTGCGGGACGGAACAGCCGGCCGAGCAGCCGCGCCTGAAGCGCGCCGCGGCGGTGGCGGATGAGCGGCTGAAGAAGCGGGCCGTGGCGGCGGAGGTCGATGCCGAGGACGGGGTGGAGGTGGAGGCCGACACCGACGACGAGGCGATCGAGGACGCGGACGAGCTGGAAGACGACGCCGAGACGCTGGGCGAGGAGATCGAGGTCGAGACGGACCGCGAGGAAGAGCCGTAAGCCTCTCAGCGGTTTTAGGGGATTGAGGGCGCGATCCGCGCCCCTTTTGGACAAATTCCCCGAGGCGAGCATCACAGGACCCCCGGCGCCGCGAGGCCCGGGGGTTCTGTCGTTCTGAAGAGGTGCGGCCGCCCGGCGATGAGGCGGTGGAGGCGGGAGAGGAAACGCAACTCCCGCCGGCTCGGGATGCGTCGGTTATGGAAGAAATTCCTAATCGCCGACAGCAGTTCAGGCATCAGCTCCGGATAGGGCAGGCACCAGCTGGGCGCGGGCAAAGCGGAGAGCAGGCCGAGGCGCCGCGCGAGCGCGATGCTGGTGACGGGCAGGAGGCGCGCGGCCCGCCGCCAGGCGCGGACGATGCGCCATTCCAGGCTTTTCATCGATGCGAAGGCCAGGGGGTGGCGAGAGGCGGCGATGAGCAGGCGGTCCAGCACGCCGTTATGGGCCAGGCGGGCCAGCATGCGGTGGGCGGAATTGGCCGGGCCGTAGGTTTCCGGGAGGGCGCGCCAGGGGCCGGCGGAACAGGCGACCCAGAAGATGGCGTCCATGGTGCGACGGGCGCGGTGGGCGGGGCGACCGCGCCGGGAGGTGGGGGCGATGAGGGGGGCGAGGGCGTCCCATTCGGCGTCGGTGAGGGGGTGGAAGGGGTGGGGGGTGGTGCGGTGGAGGGGGAGGGTGAGCGGGGGCATGGGGGGGGCCTCGCGGGGGGAGGGAGCGAGGGAGAATAGAGGACCAAAATCCTATTATCAAGTGTTTTCGTGGGTGGAGAGCGTACTCTTTCGTGCAAGCGCAGGTATTGATACTATTTCGAAATAGATTTAGATATGCTGTCGATGCATTTGGAGTGGGAAAAATGTCCACGCGGTTCAAGTCAGAGATCAGAAATTCGCAAATTATGGAGTTGATAAATAAAGTCAAAGAAAAAAAGTACGGAAAATATTTATACTCGATGAAATTATATAAGATTCGCGCTTTCGAAAGTGAAAATCCGCAGCCGATTACTTTTGATTTTCCAGTAACTGCTCTAATTGGCACTAACGGTGGAGGCAAATCCACAATCCTTGGTGCCGCCGCCTGTGCTTACCAGTCTGCTGACCGGTCAAATAAGCCTGGAGATCATTTTCCGAAAAGCGCAATTGGTGACAACAGTATGGCAAACTGGCACGTTACCTATGAACTGATTAACAAGGCGCAAGATCCAAAGGGGTTGGTCACTAAAGTTGCTCGGTTCCGGAACCGTAAATGGGTTCGCGAGAAGTTTTTTCTCCATGAAGTCCTCTATTTTGGTATCAAGAGGACGGTGCCAACGGGAGAAAAAACAGAATTTAAGCGCCTAGTTCATCGGTCGTTCGACACTAGTGGTGTCTCTCTGGATGACCTTGCTGCTTCGATTGGCGCCCACGTTAGGAAAATACTTGGAAAATCGGTTGATGGTTTCCGTGTTGCGACCGTGTCTCCAACAATTAAACTCCACATCGGCAAAAGGGACGGCGCTGAATACTCGGAGTTTCATTTTGGTGCGGGCGAGTCGTCGGTCATTCGTATGGTGTCTGAGATTGAAACTACGGCCGAGAATAGCTTGATTTTGATAGAGGAAATTGAAAATGGTCTTCACCCCGTAGCGACTACAAAAATGGTGGAATATTTGATCGATGTTGCCCAGCGGCGAAAGGTCCAGGTAATCTTCACCACTCACTCCGAAGCCGCGCTCAAACCTTTGCCCGCCGAGGCGATATGGGCCGCCGTCGATGGCAATCTGCAGCGCGGCAAAATGACGATCGAAGCTCTTCGCGCTTTTGCTGGCGAGGTTCCAGAAAGAGTCGCGGTGCTTGTGGAGGATGCTTTCGCGGAGCAGTGGTGCAAGGCCATTATTCGGCATCGCTTACGCCATCATCTCGACGAAATAGGTGTATATGAAGTTCGCGGTGATGGAAACGCCGTTAAGGTGCACGAGGCGCATAGACTCAGTCCGGCGGTGAAGTTTAAATCTGTTTGCTTACTCGATGGCGACTCCGAGCAGGTAGACGATCCTTCTAGAGACATTTACAGGTTGCCCGGCGGAATGCCCGAAACTACTATCTTCAATTTTATCGCAGAAAACGTTGAGCGGCTTGCTCCAAAATTGGCCGTTGCATGCCATTTGGCGATTTCAGATCAGGCGCGAGTCGGCGCTGCCGTGAAGAAAATTCACTCGACAAACAGGGATGCGCATCTGGTTTTTGCGCAACTAGGCGAGGAGCTTGGTTGGCTTTCTGCTGAAATTGTCGCAAACGCGGCTATTAGCATTTGGATCGCTGAGCATCCTAGCGAAGTAGAAATATTGGTGGCGGCGATATCGGCAGCAATTGCTGTCGCACCCGATCGTTCTGAAGCGTAGGTCCTAAATCTATTCAGTGTACTTATCATGCGCTGTGCGGCTGATGCAATTGACCGCCGTGCAGCGCGGCGCTGCTGAAGGCAGGCCCTACGCCTTCTTGTCGACGGTCGAGAGGAAGGCGAGGTCTTCTGACGGCAGGTCCGCGAGCTTGCCCGCGAAGCGCGTCTTCCGGAGCAGGTCCTGGTAGTCCTTGAAAGTCATCACGACGACCTGCGGGATATTGTCGTACGTCACGGCGATCGGTTCGGCGCCGGGGGCGAGGACGCTTTCGCGGATGGTGTCGAAGGTCCGTGCGGCCTCGGCGGCGGGGATGAACCGCATGGGGGTTTCTCTCGCGCAGATGGTGCGGCGTGGTGCTGAGGATGGCTGCGTTCGTCAAGCGAAACCAACACCTGGGTTGCAAGGGGCCGCTGCCCCTTGCTGGGGGAGTTTGAGGGGGCGAAGCCCTCTCAATGCTGTCGTTGGGATGATTGGCCGGGGGTTGCGCAATCCCCCACCCCACCAGCCTTCGGCGTCGCGGCAGTGCCGCGACCCCCCGAAAGCACGGGGGAGGGAGGCTCGGGTTGCGCAGGACGGTCTTTGGCCTGCGCGTCCTACAGTCTCCGTCTCACCCGTTCCCACAGCACCAACGCCGCGTCGTAGGGCAGGGCCGGGATTTCTCGCAGGCGCCAGAACCAGCGGCGTTGCTGGCCGGTCGCGGCGGGGCCGGCGGGGGGTGGGACGGCGCGGGCTTTCACGCCGGCGAGGCGGAAGAGGGTGAGGGAGCGGGGCAGGTGGTAGCGGTGGGTGGCGATGCGGACCTCTCCCTGGTGGTTCATCGCGCGCAGCAGCCGGATGCAGGCGAGGACACTTTCGAGCGTGTCGGTGGCGGTGGGGTCCTGGGTGATTCGGGTGTCGGGGATGCCGGCGTCGCGCAGCAGGCGGGCCATGACCTCGGATTCGGCGGGGCCGTGGCGGCCGATGCCGCCGGTCGGGATGTACAGGGCGGGGGGTGATTGGCGTTCGCCCCAGGCGCGGGCGGCCTGGACGCGTTCGCGCAGCGCGCGGCTGGGGGTGCCGTCGGGGCGGACGGCGGCGCCGAGGATGATGATGGCGGGGGGGTGGGGGGAGATTGCGGGGTGTGCCTTGGTTGGGGAGGTTGCGCGATCCCCCACCCCACCCCTCCCCCGCAAGCGCGGGGGAGGGAGGCCCTGGCGGCGGGGGCGGTCGTGGTCTTCGACGGGTTGCTACGGGGCGGCCAGCAGCAGGCGGTTGAGGGGTTCCAGGGCGGTGATGAGGGCCTGGCGGTCGCGGGCGATCTGGTCGTGGGGGGCGGGGATGCTGGCGCAGATGGTGGCCCAGGGGGTGCGGCCGTCGATGCGGGAGAGGAGGGCGGCGGCCAGGCGGGGGAGGGGGATCTGGACGCGGAGGCTGTCGAAGGTGACGGGCAGCAGGCCGTCGGGGCGGAGCGCGCGGGCCATGGCGGGGCCGTCCAACTCGCGCAGCACGGGGATGCCGCTGTCGTCGGTCCAGTCGGCGCGCGGCGCCTCCCCGCGCGTCAGGTAGGCGATGTGGATGCCCATGTTGCCGCAGAGCGCCTCGGCGAGGGCCGCGCGGGCGATGGGGTCGAGGGTCGCGGTGCGGGCGCGCAGCTTCGGGTCGGTCAGCCAGGTGTCGGGGTCGTAGCGGACGGGCTCCACCAGGCAGGCGATGCGCAGCCCGGCGCCGGCGACCAGCGCCGCCAGCTGGGGGATGGTGTAGGCGCGGTCGCGGGGGTTCAGCAGCAGGTCGTAGAAGCCGGCGTCGCCGCCCTTGAGGTGGTCGTCGATCCAGGGGTTGCGCTTCAGCCAGGCTGTCTCGGGCAGCTGCTTCCAGACCCGCTTGCCGGTCTCGACCCGGGAAGCCGGGGCTTCGTCGGCGGGGGCGAGCAGGCGCAGCGCCTCCTGCAGCATGTAGACGCCGGTGCGCCCGTGCGGCGCATAGACCATGATGCCCATGCCGCCGCCGGGGGCGAGGACGGAGGCGAGCGCGGCCAGGCCCTCATCCGGGTCGGGCAGGTGGTGCAGCACGCCGCAGCAATCGATGTAGTCGAAGGGGCCGAGGCCGCTGCCGGGCAGGTCGAGGAGCGAGCCCTGCTCGAAGGTGATGTTGGTCAGGCCGCGGGCGCGGGCGCGGGCTTCCACCACGCGGCGTGCCTCGGTGGAGCGGTCGAGCCAGGTGACGCGGCCGGGGCGCTCCAGGCTGGTCATCTGCTGGGCAAGCATGATGGTGCCGTCGCCCGATCCGCCGCCGGCCATGAGGGCGTGGAGCGGGCGGGCGGCCGGGCGGCGGGCGCCGAAGACCCAGTGGTCGATCTCGCGCAGGTGTGAGGGGCTGCCGATGATGAGGCGCTTCGCCTCCTCCCGCGGGTCGCGGGCGGGGTAGGGGAAGGCCTCGTACTGGGCGGCCAGCTGGGCGTCGGTCGTGTCGCGGGGGGGCATGGCGTGCATGCATAGGGGGGTTGGGGCAGGCGCGGAAGAAGCGGGGTTTGCGCGGTTGCCCGGGGGCGGGGGCGGACGTATCTAGGCTGCATGCTCCGCACAGCCCTGATCCTTGCCGCACTGGCCGTGCCGCTGGCTGCCGTCGCGCAGCAGCGGGGAACACCGGCCCAGCCCCAGCGCCTCGGCAACCACCAATCCTGGACGGCGGCGACGCATCAGGAGAACGGGCAGAAGGTGTGCTACGCCTTCGCGCGGGCGGCGCGGAGCGAGAATGCGCCGGCGAACCGCCAGACGGTGACGCTGACCATCACGCACCGGCCGGGGGGGCGCGACCAGGTCGCGATCTCGGTGGGGTATCCCTATCCGCGGCAGGGGGAGGCGGTGCTGAGCGTCGGCACGACCGAGTTCCGCAGCTACGGCGTGGTGCAGTCCAGCGCCTTCTTCCAGAACGGGCAGAGCCTGGTCGGCGCCTTCCGCAACGGGCGGGATGCGGTGGTGCGGAGCCCGGGGCCGCCGGGCCGGCCGACGGTGACGGATACCTTCCCGCTGGCGGGGTTCTCGGCGGCGTATGAGGCGATCAACCGGGAATGCCCGGCGACGCCGGCTGCCCGCCGGTGAGCGGGGACCTCACCAGCGCGGAGCGGGACCGGATCCTGGCGAAGTCGGCGCTGTTCGCGCCGCCGCCGGCGACGCTGGCGGATGGGCGGCGGGACCTGGTGGGGCTGAGCCGCGAGGAGCTGGCGGCCGAGATGGTCGCCATCGGCGAAAAGCCGTTCCGGGCGAAGCAGCTGTGGCACTGGATGTACCACCAGGGCGTCACCGATTTCTCGCGCATGCCGTCGATCGCGAAGCCGATGCAGGCGAAGCTGGCGGAGCGGTTCGTGGTGGGGCGGCCGGAAGTGGCCACCGAGCAGACGAGCACGGACGGGACGCGGAAGTGGCTGTTCCGGTGGCGGGACGGGCAGGAGGTGGAGACGGTCTACATCCCCTCGCCGGATGAGGATCGGGGGGCGGTCTGCATCTCGACGCAGGTGGGGTGCACGCTGTCCTGCACCTTCTGCCATACGGGGACGCAGAAGCTGGTGCGGAACCTGGGGGCTGCCGAGATCGTGGGGCAGTTCATGGCGGCGCGGGACAGCTACGCGGAATGGCCGAGCCCGAAGGACGGGACGGCGCGGCACCTGTCGAACATCGTCGTGATGGGGATGGGGGAGCCGCTCTACAATTACGAGAACACGGCCAAGGCGCTGCGGATCGTGATGGACCATGAGGGGATCGCGCTGTCGCGCCGGCGGATCACGCTGAGCACGTCCGGCGTGGTGCCGATGATGGACCGCTGCGGGGCGGAGCTGAACGTGAACCTGGCGGTGTCGCTGCACGCGGTGACGAACGAGCTTCGCAACGAGATCGTGCCGCTGAACCGCAAGTACCCGGTCGAGGAGCTGATGGCGGCGTGCCGGCGGTATCCGGGGGCGTCGAATGCGCGGCGGATCACCTTTGAATACGTGATGCTGCGCGGCGTGAATGACAGCCCGGCGGAGGCGCGGGAATTCGTGCGGCTGCTGAAGGGGTTGCCGGCGAAGGTGAACCTCATCCCGTTCAATCCGTGGCCGGGGTCGCCCTACAAGACCTCGACGCCCGAGGCCGTGCGCGCCTTCGCGGCGATCATGGAAGAGGGCGGCTATTCCAGCCCGGTGCGGCGGCCGCGCGGGCGGGACATCCTGGCGGCCTGCGGGCAGCTGAAGACGGCGAGCGAGCGGGCGCGCAAGGCCTCGGCCAAGGCTGACGCCGCGTGATCTGCCTGCCGCGCGGGTAGGGGGATGAACCCTCCCGTCTGGCTCATGGCCACGGCCGCCTTCACGGTGGGCTGCGGAATGCGGATGATCGAGCCGCTGCTGCCCATGATGGCGCGGGATTTCGGGGTGGGGCTCGGGGGCGTGGCGCCGCTGATCGGGGGCTTCGCGCTGGCCTATGGCGTGGGGCAGTTCGCGATCGGGCCGATGGGCGACCGCTTCGGGAAGATCCGCGTCGTCGCCATCTCGCTGGCTGTCTATGCGGGGATGCTGCTGGGGGCGGGGCTGGCGGAGGGGCTGACCACGTTGCTGGTCTTCCGGGTGCTGATGGGGCTGGCGGCCGCGGCCGTCGTGCCGCTGTTCATGGCGCATATCGGGGACAGCGTGCCCTATGGGCAGCGCCAGGCGGTACTCGGGAAATTCCTCAACGGGATGGTGCTGTCGCAGCTGCTGGCGGGGCCGCTTTCCGGCGTCGTTGGCGAATATGCGGGGTGGCGCTGGGCGTTCCTCGGGCTTGGCATTGTTGCCGTTCTTATCACGGGGTTCTTCATCGCGCGCCTCGGGGCGCCGCTGTGGCGGGCGCCGGTGGAGGGCGGGGGCGGCGCGGGGCTTTCGGGTTTTCTCAAGATGCTGCGCAAGCCCGCGGGGCGGCGGCTGTTGATCGGGACAGGGCTGGACGGGCTGCTGATGTTCGGCGGCGCGTTTCCGTTCCTCGCCTCGCTGCTCATCGAGCGCTTCGGGATGAGCGCGGCGGAGGCGGGGCTGGTGGTGGCGAGCTTCGGGCTCGGCAGCCTGGCCTACACGCAATCCGCGGGGCGGCTGCTGGGGTGGCTCGGCGAGCGGGGGATGGTGATGGTCGGCGGCCTCGGCGTGGCCGTGGCGCTGCTGGTCTTCGCGCTGTCGCCCTGGTGGCAGGCGGTGGCGGTGGCGCAGGCCTGTGTCGGGCTGCTGTTCTTCATGCTGCACGGGTCGCTGCAGGCCCGCGCGACGGAGGCGCTGCCGGAAGCGCGCGGCACCGCCGTCGCCGCCTTCGCGATGTCGCTGTTCCTGGGCCAATCGATCGGGTCCGTCATCTTCGGGACGCTGATCGTCTGGGCGGGGTTCACCGTCAGCCTGCTGGCGGCCTCCGCGGGGCTGGTGGCGCTGACCTTGTGGCTGCGGGGCGTGGTGCTGCGCTGATCGTGCTGGCGCCGGGGCACGCGTTCCGGGCAGGCTGACATCCTCGACCAGGAGGGTTGGCGCGATGTGCGATGCCTGCGTGATGGAGGGTGTGTCCCGGCGGCTCGGCCGGCGGGGCGTGATGGCGGCGGTGGCGGCGGGGGTGGCGACGCTCGGCCTGTCCGCCAATCCCGCGGGGGCGCAGGCGGTGCGGAGCGCGCCGGTGACGCGCGTGGTGGACCTGACCCACACGCTGCACCCGGCTTTTCCGACCTTCGGCGGCACGCCGGCGATCGAGATCGAGCAGGTGATGGCCTTCGCGCGCGATGGCTACAACGTCAACAAGCTGACCTACACCGAGCATGTCGGCACCCATTTCGACGCGCCGATGCATTTCAGCGCCGCGGGCGCGACGGTGGAGGCGATTCCGGTGGCGTCCCTCGTCTGCCCGCTGGGCATCCTGGACGTGACGGCCAAGGCCGCCGCCGACCCGGACTACCAGGCGACGCCGGAGGATCTGGCGGCGCTGGAGGCGAGCGCGGGGCGGCTGCCGGCGGGGGCCTGCCTGGCGCTGCGGTCCGGCTGGGACGCGCATGTGGCGGGGCCGATGTTCCGCAACGCCGGCGCGGGCGGCGGGATGCGGTTCCCGGGCTTCCGGCCCGATTTGGTGCCGCTGCTGCTGGAACGCGGCGTGGCGGGGGTGGCGGTGGATACGCTGTCGCTGGACCATGGGGGGTCCTCGACCTTCGCGTTCCACACGGGATGGCTCGGCGCGGGGCGCTGGGGGGTGGAGTGCGTGGCGGGGCTTCGGGAGTTGCCGGTGAGCGGGGCGACGCTGGTGGCGGGGGCGCCGAAGATCGCGGGCGGGACCGGGGGGCCGGGGCGGGTGGTGGCGTTGGTGTGAGGGGGGGCTGACGCTGCACGACCGGTTCCGGGGTACACCTCGCCCCGGCGCTGCGTGGCAAGAAGATGGACACAACTCATCATTTTTCGACACCGCTCGGATTGTACGCATGCCAAAACAAATTTAGGGTTGATCAAGACACCGTCCGGAAGAATGCCCGTGCTTCGCATCCTGCCCGCCGCCATCCTGGTCGTCCTGTCGCTGTGTGGGACGGGCGCGGCGGCCCAGGGAAGCGGCGCGGCACAGGCCGCCTATGACGGCGACTGGACCGTGCGGTTCAACTGCGGTGAAACCAGGCCTGACTCGCTGGGCAGGATAAGCCCGGCCTTCTCGGCGAATCTTCGTGTCACCATCAGCCAGGGGCGCATTTCCCGCGAGTTGCGGTATGCACGACCAACGAACCAGGCCGTGTCGGTGACGGAAATATGGGCCGGTAGCGTCGCCGGCGACAATTTCACCCTGACGGCCCGGGGCGAAGACACGGCCGGCGCCCGCTGGTCCTATGGCTTTGCGGGACGAGTGACGAGCCGGGAAGCGATGGCCGGCGAAGGCCAACAGTTCGCCGAGCCCAGCCGATCCATCAACAGGCACTGCACCGTTGCCTTCTCGCCGCTCAATCCGGCGCCTGACAGCCTTGCCGGCATGGAGCGCCGCCGGGTTGAGCAGGAGCGGCAGGCGCAGGAACAGGCGGCGGAGCGGCGCCGGCAGGAGCAGGAAGCGGAAAGCCGACGACAGGCCGAGCAGGCCCGGTTGGCTGAGGACCAGCGGCGGCGGCAGCAACAGCAACGGGAAGCCGCCGTTCAGCGAACGGCGGAGGAGCTTCGGCAACGGGAGGCTGCACAGCGTGAACGCGAGGCCGAGGACCAACGGGCCCAGGAGCGCGCCGCGGCAGCGGCACGGGCGGCGGAGGAGCAGCGCGCCCAGCAGATCGCTGCCCAGCGTGACGCGGAGGAGCAGCGCGCCCAGCAGGTGACCGCGCAGCGGGAGGCGGAGGAACAGCGCCTTCAGCAGATTGCCACGCAGCGCGAAGCGGAAGAGCAGCGCGCGCGGCAGGCCATCGCGCAGCGTGGCGCGGAGGAGCAGCGCCTTCAGCAGATCGCGACGCAGCGGGAGGCGGAGGAACAGCGGGCGCAGCAGGCGACTGCGCAGCGGGCGGCAGAGGAACAGCGGCTTCAGCAGATCGCGACGCAGCGGGGCGCGGAGGAGCAGCGCCTTCAGCAAATCGCGATACAGCGGGAGGCGGAGGAACAGCGCGCACAACGGGCGGCCGCCCAGCGGGAAGCGGAGGAGCAGCGCGCGCAACAGGCGGGCGCGCAGCGTGTGGCGGATGAACAGCGCGTCCTGCAGGTAGCCGGGCAGCGCGACGCGGAGGAGCAGCGCGCGCGGCAAGCCATCGCGCAGCGTGGCGCCGAGGAGCAGCGGCTTCAGCAGATTGCGACGCAGCGGGAGGCGGAGGAACAGCGCGCGCAGCAGGCGACCGCCCAGCGGCTGGCGGAGGAACAGCGGCTCCAGCAGATCGCGACGCAGCGGGGCGCGGAGGAGCAGCGCCTTCAGCAGATCGCGATACAGCGTGGCGCGGAGGAGCAGCGCGCGCAGCAGGCGGGCGCGCAGCGTGTGGCGGATGAACAGCGCGTCCTGCAGATCGCCGCGCAGCGCGAAGCGGAGGAGCAGCGTGCGCGGCAGGCCATCGCGCAGCGTGGCGCGGAGGAGCAGCGCCTTCAGCAGATCGCGACGCAGCGGGAGACGGAGGAGCAGAGGGCGCATCAGGCAGCCGCCCAGCGGGCGGCGGAGGAACAGCGGCTCCAGCAGATCGCGACGGAGCGGGGCTTGGAGGAGCAGCGGGCACGACAGGCCATCGCGCAACGAGAGGCGGAGGAGCAGCGCCTCCAGCTGATCACCGCAAGGCGGGATGTTGCCGAAGAACGGACGCAGCAGGCGACCGCCCAACGAGAGGCGGAGGAGCGGCGAGCCCAGCAGATCGTCACCCAGCGCGAGGCGGATGAGCAGCGGGCACGACAGGCCAGCGCGCAGCGGAGCCAGGAGGAACAGCGCCTCCAGCAGATCGCCACCCAGCGGGAAGCGGAGGAGCAGCGCCTCGGCAGCCTGGTTGCTGAACGGACCGCGGAGGAACAACGACAGAGGCTGTCCGTCGAAGAACTGCGCCAGCGGCAAGTTGCCACCCAGCGCGAAGGCGAAGAGCGGCGGGTGCTGGAACTGGCGGCGCAGCGGACGGCAGAGGAACGGAGGCTGCGGGAACTCGCCGAACAGCGAGCCGCCGAGGAAGCGCGGCTCCGCGAGGTCGCAGAGCAGCAGCGTCAGCAACAGTTGGCAGACCAGCGAGCAGCGGCGGAGCGACGTCTTCAGGAGTTGAGTGAGCGTGCCGAAGCCGAGGAACGCAGGCTGCGTGAGTTCACGGTCCGCCGCGCTGAAGAAGAGCGGCGTTCAGGCCCCGAGGAGCAGCGCCAGCGCGAAGCGGCACAGCGGGCGGCGGAGGAGCAGCGCCAGCGGGAAGCGGCACAGCGGGCGGCGGAGG
>JAIXWG010000047.1 GCA_027482245.1 Acetobacteraceae bacterium
ATGCCGCAGCCCCGCCGGCGGCGACCCCGCCGGCCGCGCCAGCGCCGGCCGCCACGGTGACGCCGCCCGCCCGCCCCGCCGGGTCCGGCCGCGTCCAGGTCCAGATCGCCGCCCTGACCAGCGACGAAAGCGCCCGCGCCGAATGGGATCGCGTCGTCCGCCGCGCGCCCGAACTCTTCCAGGGCCGCACCCCCGCCGTCACGCGGCTGGAGCGTGAAGGGCAGGCGCCGCTCTTCCGCCTGCGCACCGGCGGCTTCGCCGACCAGGACGCCGCCCGCGAATTCTGCGAGCAGGTCCGCGCCCGCGGCGCCACCTGCATCCCCGTGCGCTGAGACATCCCATGACCGCACTCGCCGCCGTGGTCGGCATCGCCGGCACGGCGCTCTCGGCGGAGGAGGTGGCGCTGTTCCGCCGCCACCGCCCCGCCGGCGCCATCCTCTTCCGCCGCAACGTGGACACCCCCGCCCAGCTGCGGGCGCTGACGGACGCGCTGCGCACCGAACTCGGCGCGGAAGCCCCGATCCTGGTGGACCAGGAAGGCGGCCGTGTCGCGCGGCTCCGCCCGCCGCATTGGCCCGAATTCCCCCCCGCCGCGACCTTCGAGGGCCGGCCGGAGACGACGGCGGAGGCCAATGCCGCGCTGATCGGCATGGCCTGCGCGGAAGCGGGCCTCGACGTCGTCTGCGCGCCGCTGCTCGATCTGCGCCTGCCCGGCATGCACCAGGTGATCGGGGACCGCGCCTTCTCTGATGATCCGAAGGAGGTCGCGCGCCTTGGCGTCGCCTGGATCAGCGGGCTCCGCCAGGCCGGCTGCATCCCCGTCATCAAGCACATCCCCGGCCATGGCCGCGCCCGCGTGGACAGCCACGAAACGCTGCCGGTGGTGGAGGCGGACCGCGCCACCCTGGCCCCGGATATCGAGGCTTTTCGTCGGATCTGCGCCGATGGGGCAGGGGACGGCCTCTGGGCCATGACCGCCCACATCCTCTACAGCGCGCTGGACGCGAAGCTGCCCGCGACGCTGTCGCCCGGCCTGATCCGGGACGTCATCCGGGGCGAGATCGGCTTCGATGGCGTCCTGGTCTCCGACGACCTGGCCATGGGCGCCATGGCGGGGCTGTCCAATGACCTGGCAGGCGACACGGTGCGCGCCGGCTGCGACCTGGTGCTGCACTGCACGGGCGTGCTGGCGGAAACCGCCGCGATCCTCTCGACCTGCCCAGCGCTGTCGGAGGACGCCGCGCGCCGCCTCAACGCCGCCCGCGCCGCCACCGCCGCCGCTTCCCGCCCGCTCAACCCCTCCGCGCTGATCGCCGCGCGGGACGCCCTGCTGGCCGTCACCTCGTGAGCGGGGAGTGGGTGGGTGAGATCGCGGCGATCGCGCTCGCCGCCATCCTCGCCATCACGCTGCACGAGGCCGCGCACGGCTTCGCCGCCAAGGCGCTGGGCGACAGCACGGCGGCGGAGATGGGGCGGGTCAGCCTGAACCCCATCCGCCACATCGACATGGTCGGCACCATCCTGCTGCCGGCCTTCCTGCTGGTGTCGCAGCTGCTGACCATCGGGCGGGTGGAGGCGATGTTCGGCTGGGCCAAGCCCGTGCCGGTGAACATCTGGCGGCTGCGGAATCCGCGCTGGGGCATGGTGCTGGTGGCGGCCGCGGGGCCCGCCATCAACTTCGCCCTTGCCTGGGGCTTCGGCCTGGCGGCCCATGGGGTGACGGCGCTGGCCGATTCGCTGCCGGAGGACGGCACGGAATGGCTGCTGCGCTTCATCGCATTGAGCATGCTCTACAACGTGATTCTCGCCTGCTTCAACCTGCTGCCGCTGCCGCCCCTGGATGGCGGGCGCATCCTGGTCGGCATCCTGCCGGCGCCGCTGGCGCGCGCCGTGGCGGGGCTGGAGCGCTTCGGCCTGCTGATCGTCATCGGCCTGGTCTTCGTCCTGCCGCACCTGATCACGGGCTTCGACCCGCTGGGCGCGCTGATCCGCAACGTCGCCCTGCCGGTGCTGCGCTTCATGTTCATGCTGGCCGGGCACGGGGGCTGACCATGGCGGATCCGGTGCTGCACCTCCGGCTGGATGGCTACGAGGGTCCGCTCGACCTGCTGCTCGATCTCGCGCGGTCCCAGAAGCTCGACATCGCCAACATCTCCATCGTGGCGCTGGTGGACCAGTACCTCGCCGTCATCGAGCAGGCGCGCGGGATGCGGCTGGAGCTGCAGGCGGAATGGCTGGTCATGGCCGCCTGGCTCGCCTGGCTGAAATCCCGCCTGCTGCTGCCGAGGGAGGAGACGGCGGAGCAGGAGGACCCGGAGGCGCTGGCCGCCCGCCTGACCGACCGGCTGGCGGAGCTGGAGGCGATGCGCGCCGGCGCCGCCTGGCTGCAGGCCCGGCCCCAACTCGGCCGCGACGTCTTCGCCCGCGGCGCGCCGGAAAGCCTGACGGTCGAGGACCGCTCCGGCATCCGCGCCGACCTCGCCAGCCTCTGCCAGGCCTATGCCGCCGCCCGTCGCCGGGCGCTCGCGCAACGCCCCTATCGCCCGAAGCCCCGGAAACTGTTCACGGTGCAGGAGGCGATCCAGCGCCTGACGCAGGTGCTGGGGGAACTGCCATCCTGGGCCGTGCTGCAGCGCTTCATGCCGGATGACGCGGCGCTCGACCCCGTGGAGCGGCGCGCGGCCCTTGCCAGCACGCTCATTGCGGGGTTGGAGATGGCCCGCGGCGGCGCGCTGGAGTTGCGCCAGGACCGGGCCTTCGGCCCCATCCTGCTGCGCCGTGCGGAGGCCGTGGAGGGTCAGCGGGATGTGCGCGCCGCCTGAGGAGGATGGGGACCCCCTGATGGTCCCCGACGCGATCGAGGCGCCACCCGCCGTGACGGCGGAGGCGATCCGCATCGCGGAAGCCCTGCTCTTCGCCACCGACCGCCCCCTGGCGCCGAACCGCCTGCAGCAGGTGCTGCCGGAAGGTCAGTCCGCCGATGCGGTGCTGGCCGAACTCGCGCATCTGCTGGATGGCCGCGGCGTGACGCTGGTGGAGGTGGCGGGCGGCTATGCGCTGCGCACCGCCCCCGAACTGGCGCCGGCCCTGACCCGCGTGGTGGAGGTGCCGAAGCGCCTGCCGCGCGCGGCGATGGAAGCGCTGGCCGTGATCGCCTGGCACCAGCCCGTGACGCGGGCGGAGATCGAGGAGATCCGCGGCGCCAGCCTCTCCCAGACCACGCTCGAATCGCTGCTCGAACACGGGCTGGTCGCGCCCCGCGGGCAGCGGGAGGTTCCGGGCCGTCCGACGCTGTGGGGCACGACGCCGCGCTTCCTGGAGCAGTTCGGCCTGAAGTCGCTGCGCGACCTGCCGCGGCGGGAGGAACTGGTCAGCGCCGACGCCGCCATGCCGCTGCTGGCGGCGATGCAGGCGCCGAAGGAGGAGAAGCCGGAACCCGAGTCCGACGGCACGCCAGCATGACGCTGCCGACGATGCGCCTCACGGCGGCCGGCCCTGCCGGCCGAGGCCGCGAAGGCGGCCCGCGCGCAAACCAGCCTGTTGGCCCGGCGCACCCGTCGCCCGCGCGAAGCCAAGGCCCCGGAGGGGCCGCCCGGCGTCTGAGGGCATGAAAAGTTGAGCATCCGATTCGAGGGCGTCTCGCATTCCTACCCGGAGCGCGGCCAGGTGCTGCGCGGGCTCGACCTCGATGTCGGGCCGGGGGAGATCCTGTGCCTGCTCGGGCCCTCGGGCTGCGGGAAGACGACGCTGCTGCGCCTGGCCTCCGGCCTCGAACCCCTGCAGGCCGGGCGGATCACGCTCGGCGGGCAGCTGATCGCGGAGCCGGGGCGGGAGACGCCGCCGGAGGGCCGCGGCGTCGGCTTCGTCTTCCAGGACTACGCGCTGTTCCCGCATCTGACGGTG
This sequence comes from Acetobacteraceae bacterium, assembly GCA_027482245.1. Taxonomy (GTDB): domain Bacteria; phylum Pseudomonadota; class Alphaproteobacteria; order Acetobacterales; family Acetobacteraceae; genus Falsiroseomonas. The sequence goes on from JAIXWG010000047.1 coordinate 3,904, forward strand.
GAGGAGAACGTCGCCTTCGGGCTGCGCTTCATCCCGCGCGGGCAGCGGAAGTGGCGGATCATGGATGCGCTGGCGCGCGTCGGCCTGGAAGGCTACGCGGCCGCCTGGCCGCACATGCTCTCCGGCGGCCAGCAGCAGCGCGTGGCGCTGGCCCGTGCGCTCGCCCCGCGCCCGGCCGTGCTGCTGCTGGACGAGGCCTTCGCCAGCCTCGATGCGCGGCTGCGCGAACAGGTGCGGGACGACACGCTGCATGTGCTGCAGGAAGCCGGCATCGCGACGCTGATCGTGACGCATGATGCGGAGGAGGCGATGTTCATGGCCGACCGCATCGCGCTGATGAATGCCGGCCAGATCGAGCAGCTCGGCACCCCCGCGGAACTCTACCTGACCCCCGCCAGCCGCTTCGTCGCGACCTTCCTGGGCGAGGTGAACGTCCTGCCCGCGCGGGTCCATGCCGGGCGGGCGGAAACCCCGATCGGCACCGTCCCGGCGCCGGCCGCGCTCGGCAACGCGCCGGTCCAGGTGCTGCTGCGGCCGGAGGGGCTGCGGGTGATGACGGCGCCTTCCGCCGATGGCCCCGCCGCGCCGCTGGCGGGCGACCTTGCGGGCTGCGGCGCGGTGGCGGAGGTGGAGGCCTGCCGGCTGCTGGGGGCGACGACGCTCGTGCACCTGGCGGTGCCGGACGGGCAGGGTGCGCTGCTGCACCTGCATGCCAGGCTGCCGCCGGGCATCTGGCTGGCGCGGGGGGAACGCGTCTCCGTCGCGATGGACCCGCAACGGGCCTTCGTATTCCCGGCGGAGGCTCCCTAGATAGGGGATGCCGCTTCGCCGCCGGATTGGCGCGACGCGGCGATCCTGCTAACGGGATGGGCCCGCAGGCCGGCACGATGCACGGCGCGGGAATGGGGAAGAATGCTCGGTCTCGACTGGTCCGAACTCGCGCTGATCGCGGTGGTCGCGGTGGTCGTCATCGGCCCCAAGGATCTGCCCGATGCCGTGCGCGGAATCGCCAAGGGCATCCAGAAGCTTCGCCGCATGGCCGGAGAATTCCAGGGCCAGGTGGATGAGGTGGTGCGCGAGGCGAAGCTGGAGGATGTGCGGAACTCCATCAACGAGATCCGCAACTTCAACGTCCGCGACATCGTGGAGAAGGAGATCGACAAGGACGGGTCGATCCGCAAGACCTTCACCGAGGACCCGATCGGCAACCCTCTGCGGGACGCCTTTAACGCGGACTCCGTGCACGGTGCCGCCGTGACGCCGCCGCCTTCCGCCATGCCCGCCGCGCCGCCGCCGCCGGTCGCGCCCGCTTTCGTGCCGCCCGGCACGCTGCCGCCGCTGCCGGAGCCGCCGCCACCCCCGGCCGCCGCCGTGCCGCCGGCCTTCGTGCCGCCCGCTTCGGTGCCCCCAGCTTCGGTGCCCCCGGCCGCCATCCCGCCCGTCGCGACGGTGACCCCGCCGCCCGCGTCGCCCCCTTCCGCCGCCTGAGATAACGGATCCCCCCCGTGCCGCGTGATCCGGACGACCAGATCGACGACAAGCCGATGCCGTTGATCGAGCACCTCATGGAGCTGCGCACGCGGCTCATGTGGTCGATCGGCGCCTTCATCATCGCCTTCGCCGTCTGCTACTACTTCTCCACGCAGATCTACGGCTTCCTGGCCGCACCGCTGGCGGACATCCTGCACGCGCAGTCCGGCGGCGCCGACCGGCGCATGATCTTCACCGCGCTGTACGAGGCCTTCTTCACCTACCTGAAGGTCGCCTTCTTCGGCGCCACCTTCTTCAGCTTCCCGATGTGGGCGACGCAGCTCTGGCTGTTCATCGCGCCCGGCCTGTACCGGAGCGAGAAGAAGGCGATCATGCCCTTCCTCGTCGCCTCGCCCTTCCTGTTCCTCGCCGGCGCGGCGCTGGCCTACTACTTCATCTTCCCGCTGGCGTGGAAGTTCTTCATCTCCTTCGAGACGCCTGCCGATGCGGGCTCCATCCCCATCCAGCTGGAAGCCAAGGTCAGCGAGTACCTCTCGCTGGTCATGCACATGATCCTGGCCTTCGGCATCGCCTTCCAGCTGCCGGTGCTGCTGACGCTGATGGCCAAGGTCGGCATCGTCAGCGTGGACGGGCTGCGCAAGGGAAGGCGCTACGCGATCGTCGGCATGTTCGTCGTGGCGGCGGTGATCACGCCGCCCGACATCATCAGCCAGATCGGCCTCGCGGTGCCGTTGATCCTGCTCTACGAGCTGTCGATCATCGCCGCCTCCTGGATGACGCCGAAGCCGCCGAAGGACGAGGCGACGAGTTGACGCGGGCCTGAGGGGGCTTCGGCCCCCATCCTGACTTCGCTCACTCGCACCGTTCCACCGCCCCAGGGAGGGGCAGCCCCCATGCATGACATCAAGCTGGTGCGCGCCAACCCCGCCGCCTTCGACGCCGCGCTCGCCCGCCGCGGCGCGCCGCCCGCGGCGGCGGAGGCGCTGCGCCTCGATGACCTCCGCGTCGAGGCCATCCGCATCACCCAGGCCGCGCAGACCACGCGCAACGAGCTGTCCCGCCAGATCGGCGCCGCCATGAAGCGCGGCGACACGGCGGAGGCCGAGCGGCTGAAGGCGGAGGTGAAGGCCGCCGTGGACGCCGCCGCCGCCGCGACGCCGGAGGTGCATGAGGCCGCGCGCGACGCCGTCCTCGCCGCCCTGCCGAACGTGCTGGACGAGGCGGTACCGGAAGGCCTGGATGAGAGCGCCAACGTCGTCCTCCACACCCACGGCGCCACTGCCAACTACGCCTTCGCGCCGAAGCAGCATTTCGAGCTGGGCGAAGCCTTCGGGATGGACTTCGCCAATGCCGCCAAGCTGGCCGGCACGCGCTTCACCATCCTGCGCGGGCCGCTCGCCAGGCTGGAGCGGGCACTCGGCCAGTGGATGCTGAACCTGCATGTCGAGCAGCACGGCTACACGGAAGTCTCCGTGCCGCTGCTGGTGAATGACGCCACCATGTATGGCACGGGCCAGCTGCCGAAGTTCAGCGAGGACCTGTTCCGCACCACCGATGGCCGCTGGCTGATCCCGACGGCGGAAGTGCCGCTGACCAACCTGGTGCGCGGCGAGATCCTGGCCGAATCCGCGCTGCCGCTGCGCTTCACCGCGCTGTCCCCCTGCTTCCGGAGCGAGGCGGGATCGGCTGGCCGCGACACGCGCGGCATGCTGCGCCAGCACCAGTTCCCCAAGGTGGAGCTGGTCTCCATCTGCCTGCCGCAGGACAGCGCGGCGGAGCATGAACGCATGACCGCCTGCGCGGAGCGCGTGCTGACCGACCTCGGCCTGACCTGGCGGCGCATCGTGCTCTCCGCCGGCGATACCGGCTTCGGCGCGGCCAAGACCTATGACCTCGAGGTCTGGCTGCCCGGCCAGCAGGCGTGGCGGGAGATCTCCTCCTGCTCCAACTGCCGGGACTTCCAGGCGCGGCGCATGGATGCGCGCTTCCGGCCGGCGGGCGGGAAGGGGACCGAGTTCCTGCACACGCTGAACGGCAGCGGCGTCGCTGTGGGCCGGGCGCTGATCGCGGTGCTGGAGACCTTCCAGCAGGCCGATGGCTCCGTGCTGGTGCCGGAGGTGCTGCGCCCCTGGATGGGCGGGGTGGAGGTGCTGCACCCCGCCTGAGGGGTGCAGCTTCCGCCAGGCTCAGTCGCCGGCGGCGGTGGCGAGTTCGATCGGCGCGGGACGACGGCTATCATCCAGCCAGATGACCACGGTGGCGCCGATCATGGCGGCCCAGACGCCATAGCCGCCATGACCGGTCAGGGCGCCCGCGATCGTCAGCGCGGTGCAGAGGGCGATCGTCTGCCAGGGGAAGCGCCCGATCACACCCGTCAGCAGGGTGTAGGGCAGCAACAGGATACGCATCACGGTGTGGGGGTGTCCTTCGCGGACCCCTCGCCACCGGAAGGGCGGCCGGACGGATGCGCGGGTGCACCCTCCGCGCCTGCCGGGCCCGGCACAACGTAAATCGGCGCCGCGCAGCCCGCATGGGACGCTTGCAATGCGGTGCGCGAAACAGCGCGAAACCGTGCTCGCTCGACACTGCCGCACGGGGCGGTCCAGGCTGAGGCTTCCCACGGCAGGACGCCCGGCATGGCATCGGTGGAGTTGCGGGTCCTCGACACGCGGATCGGCGCGCGGTTCAAGCGCCCGCGCCCCAGCGACATCATCGTCGGCAGCGCGACGCCCCTGACACGGCTGTTCGAACGGGTGACGACGGCCCTCGGCGCCAACCGCCTGTCACGGCTGTCGGTGTGCTGCCACGGCTATGAGGGTGGCGTCGCGGATGACCGGATGGCGATGTCGCGCATGGGCGGTGGCTTCGGCCTTCAGCTGGGCCAGGACGACCTGACCTTCGACACGGTCGGCGCCTTCAACGTGCTGTCCGGCAAGTTCGCTTCCGGCGGGCAGATGGACATCTATGCCTGCGCGGCGGCGGAGGACAGTTCCTCCAACGGCTTCACCGGCAATGGCCGCGCGCTGATGCGGGAGCTGGCGGGGCAGATCAACGCGACCGTCCGGGCCTCGGACTCCATCCAGTCCTACAACCACGGCGTGGTGACCACGACGGTCTTCGGCATCCCCATCTTCAGCGACTACGAAGGCGTCGATTTCGGGGAGTGGGAGGGGAATGTCTGGCTGTTCCTGCCCGACGGCACCCGCCGGCAGGATCGCCGGCCTGGCCGCGGCGTCAGCTGACCCCGGCAATAAGGCGGATTTACCCTTTTTAGCACTTTTAGCACCGATTCCGGGGTGTTCGCCGGCCCGGCGCGAGCACCACGCGGACGCAATCCGGCCGGTGATGATCGGAACATAACAGGAACGACGGCCGGAACGCCAGCGCCTTCGGCGGTACGGGGGCGCCGTCCTGGCACCCCCGGCCCGGTCAGTCGCCCGCGGCGACGCCTTCGTCGATCGCGCGGGGGTTCGTCGTCTCGTCCACCCAGATCAGCACCATGGAGGCGACGAGCACGGCGGAGATGCCGACCACGTCATGGCCCGTCAGGAAGCCGACCGGCGTCAGGATCGCGCCCAGGATGATCGTGGGCCAGGGGAAGCGGCCGATCAGCCCGAAGAGCAGGCCGAAGGGAGCGTAGAGGGCAGCCATCAAGGCCTTGGTCCTTTGGAAACAGCGCTCCGCTGGCCACCACCACGATGGGAATGCGGGCGCGCGCCTGGGGACGCTCTCGCCAAGTGGTGGATCGGACAAGGCGCTTGTCCAAAGGATGCGGCGAATTCACCCGGGCGACAGCCAGGGCGGCCATTCCGCAATGAACGGCAGAATTCCCTGTATCTGCCGTAACTTGGCGGGCAAGCTTCACGTCATGAGAGGGCGGTCACGCCGCCGCCATCATCACGCGTCGAGCCGCACGCCGAGCCGCCCCGCCATTTCCTGCACGAACTGCCAGGCGACGCGGCCGGACCGCCCACCCCGCGTCACGGACCATTCGACGGCGGCCTTGCGCAGATCCTCCTGCCCGATGGGCAAAGCGAGGGTCGCGGCATAGCCCTCGATCATCGCGAAGAAGGTGTCCTGGTCGCAGTTGTGGAAGCCGATCCAGAGGCCGAAGCGATCGCTGAGGGAGACCTTCTCCTCCACCGCCTCCCCGGGGTTGATCGCCGTGCTGCGCTCATTCTCGATCATGTCGCGGGACATGAGGTGGCGGCGGTTGGAGGTGGCGTAGAACAGGACGTTGGCGGGGCGGCCCTCGATCCCGCCATCCAGCACCGACTTCAGCGCCTTGTAGTCCGCGTCCTCCCGCTCGAAGGACAGATCGTCGCAGAAGACCAGGCAGCGGCGCGGCTGCGCGCGGAGCACGTTCAGCAGGTCGGGCAGGGTGCGGACATCCTCGCGCTGGATTTCCACCAGCGCCAGGCAGCCCGGGTTCTCCCGGTTCGCCGCGCCGTGGGCGGCCTTGACCAGGGACGACTTGCCCATGCCGCGGGCGCCCCAGAGCATGGCGTTGTTGGCCGGCAGGCCGCGGGCGAAGCGCAGCGTGTTCTCCAGCACCAGGCCCTTCTGTCGGTCCACGCCCTGCAGCAGCCCGATATCCACGGCGGAGACGCGCGGCACGGGTGACAGGCGCGCGGGCGGGCCGGGGTGCCAGACGAAGGCGTCGGCGCCCCGCAGGCTCGGTGCCGGCGGCGGGGGCGGCGCCAGGCGTTCCAGCGCCTCCGCGATGCGGGTCAGGGTGGGGAGGAGGGCGTGCGGGTCGGTCAAGGCTTGGGCCCCGGCGGAGGGTGGGAAGGCGGCGGAAGCTAGCCCGGACGCCGCGCCACGGCCAGCGAGGGGCCCCCTGGCAAGAGGGGCGCTTGGCCGCCGCGGGAACTCCGGGCTATCTAGCGCGCCGAAGCGCCGTCCCGCGGCGCAAGCCCCCAAGAAAGCCGGACGCACCGATGTTCATCTCGCCTGCCTATGCCCAGACCGCCGATGGCGGCACCAGCGCCGTGATCATGCAGCTGCTGCCGCTGATCCTGATCTTCGCCGTCTTCTACTTCCTGCTGATCCGTCCGCAGCAGAAGAAGATGAAGGAGCATCGCGCGCTGCTCGGCCAGCTGAAGCGCAACGACAAGGTCGTCACCGCCGGCGGCATCGTCGGCACCATCGCCAAGGTGCGCGACGACAGCGACGAGATCGAGGTGGAGATCGCGCCCGGCGTGCGCGTGACGGTGGTGCGCGGCACCATCGCCAGCGTGGTGAAGCCGCCGGAGCCGGCGAACGACACCAAGGGCTGACGCGCCTGCTGGTGCGCAGGGGGCGGGCCGCAAGGTCCGCCCCTTTTTGATTCGCGCATGGCGGATCGCCGTCGCCATGCGTCCCGCGCGCGGGACAGGGCGCTGGCGGGGTGGCAGAAGCGCGCTCGACCCCGAGGAGAGCGACGATGACCGAGCCCAAGACCCTGCTGCAGATGGCCGGCGCCAGCCTGGCGCCGCCCGCGCTGGCGGATGCCGTGCTGCTGGTGATCGACGCGCAGGGCGAATACCGCACCGGCCGCCTGCCGCTGGAGGGCATCGAGGAATCGCTGCCCGTGTTGGCCGGCCTGATCGTCCGCGCCCGCGCCGGCGGCGCCGTCGTGATCCATGTCGCCCACAAGGGCCGCGCCGGCGGGCTGTTCGACCGGGACGCGGCCGGCGGCGCCATCCTGCCGGAGGTCGCGCCCGCTGCCGGCGAGGCGGTGGTGGAGAAGCCGCTGCCCAACGCCTTCGCCGGCACCGACCTGGCGCAGCGCCTGGCCGCGATCGGCCGGAAGGAGCTGATCGTGGCAGGCTACCAGACGCATATGTGCGTCAGCAGCACGGCGCGGGCGGCGCTCGACCTCGGCTACCGGGTGACCGTGCCGCATGATGCCTGCGCGACGCGGGCGCTGCCGGATGCGCTGGGGGGCGCCGCGATCAGCGGGGCCGCGATCCACCGCCATGCGCTGGCGGAACTCGCTGACCGCTTCGCCGTGGTGCTGCCGGCGGCGTCGATCGGCTGACCACCCCGTGCGCCCTTGGCGTGGTGTTCAATGCTGGCCGTTGGGCGATCCACGCTTTGTCGACGCGTACTGGCGACACCATCGCGCGTAGCGGAACGGTATCGCTTGACATCACGGTGGTGATTGCAGAAGAGGAACAAATATCGGCACCGTGCATCCCGGAGGGCAATGTGGCTCGGCAGCGTTTTTCGGTGGCTCAGACTGCCGAGGCCCTCTTCGCCCCTGAGGAACCCGATCTGGCGAACGCAGAGGCCGTCATACTCCTTGAAACGCCCGCCCCTGGCATCGCTGCCGCTCCCACGCGCGCGATCCACCGTTATGGAAGGGTGGTCATCGCGCCCGGTAGTGCAGCCCGGGATAACGCTCCGCCAGTTGTGTCGGCAGGTGACGCTGGGCTGACGCTGACGGAGCGGATGGGGGTGCACGCCTTCTGGCGGCGGCGCTCCGATGCCTTCCGGATAGCGAGCCAATCTCGCGCGGGGCGCTTCGTCGCATGGGGCAGCGGCGGTCGTGTGGCACCGGCTCCGCCGCTTGGCGGCGCCACGGCCCCCCAACCAAGCAATGGCTTATCGGCCGCTGGCGCCATGCCGTCGCCGACCAGCGAAAGGCTGCAGGGCGAGGTAGCGGTCGGGCTCATCATCGTCAGCGGGCCCGGTCACCTAGCCATCCTGCCTGACGAGATGGATGAGATTGTCGCGCGGATGCAGGAAGGCTGTTCCATCCTCCAGGCAGCGGCGCCGGCTGGCGACGTAGTGTTCAATCACGAGATCCACCCCGTGTACCTGTCCCTGCCTGATGCTCGGGCGACACAAGACCACGACGCGACGGAAGCGCCGTGGCGCGACGCGGCGCTGGCGCAAATCGGCCAGCGCGGCGGGCGCGCTGGTGTCCTCGCCTATGTGACTGATTTGCGGAGGCGATTGGGAACCCGATGGGCGTACTGCGCCTTCGTGACGAAGTATTCGTTAACCCATTTCGCCTATGCGTGGATGGACGGCCCGCACCTAGTCCTTGCGGCCGAACCTGGGCACGGATGGTCACAAGCCGATTTGGACGTCTTGTTTGCGCACGAAACGTGCCACATCTTCGGCGCACCGGACGAGTACAAGAGTAGCGGCTGCAACTGCGGCACGACGCATGGAGTCTATGGGCACGCGAACCTCAACTGCCAAAATTGCGTTCCCAATGGCGGCGAGCTTTGCATAATGCACACCAACGTGAAACGTCTTTGCGACCACACCAAGCGGCATGTCGGTTTCAGCGCGCCACCGGGTGGGTGGCCCAGCGCGTAGAGCGTCGCCTGAGTGTCAGACCTGTAAGGAAATTCAGTATGGAAGCGCTTCTGTTCCTGGATGGAGACCGCAATGATGTCCTTCCGAGCCCAGCAGAAGCGAAAGTCCTGCGGCGTGGTGCGCAGGTGCTGGTTATCGAGGCCGACCCAAAACGACTGAGTGAGATGCAGCGCCGTGGGGCCAACATATTGTTGGCCACCGGCGGTCCAGAGCCACGGATCGCCGAGAGCTTGTCGATGTCCGATAAAATGTTCGTTCGAGGATGGCTCAAGCGGCTGGCCAACGCCAACAGCCCCAGCCCAACCCTTGGCTATGCTTGGGATAGCGCGGGCTTCGTGCCACCAGGTAACCCGGTTCGCTGAGGGGCTGCCATTGAGCCTTCAAGGCTGAGGCCACGAAAAAGGGGCGCTGGATCGCTCCGGCGCCCCCCATTCGCGAACCCCGGAGGGTTCAGGCCGCCTGGTCGCTGCTCAGGCCGCCCTTGTCCATCAGCCCCTCGACCACTTCCCAGTCCACGAGCTTGTTCAGGAAGTTGTCGAGGTAGTTCGGGCGGACGTTGCGGAAATCGAGGTAGTAGGCGTGCTCCCACACGTCGACGCCGAGGATCGGCGTGCCCTCGCCCGTCGCGACGGGGTTGGAGCCGTTCGGGGTCTTCGTGACCTTCAGCTTGCCGTCGCTGCCGATGATCAGCCAGGCCCAGCCGGAGCCGAACTGCGTCACGCCGGCCTGCTTGAAGGCCTCCTTGAACGCGGCGAGGCCGCCGAGGTCGCTGTCGATCTTCGCGGCGAGCTTGCCCGGCAGCTTGTCCCCGCCGCCCTTCGGCGACATCACCTGCCAGAACAGGATGTGGTTCCAGTGCTGGCCGGCCTGGTTCAGCACGGGCAGGCCATCGGCGCCGGCCTTGCCGGCTTCCGCCACGATCTGCTCCAGCGTCTTGCCGGCCAGGCCCTTGGATTCGATCAGGCCGTTCAGCGCCGTCACATAGGCATTGTGGTGCTTGCCGTGATGGAGCTCGAGCGTCTCCTGGCACATGCCCTGGCCCGCGAGGGCGTTGGTGGAATAGGGCAGGGGCGGCAGGCTGAAGGGCATGGGGGACTCTCCCGTTGGAGGTTCTTGCCCCCGTGTCGTGCCGGAGGCCGGCGTCTGACCTAGGCGTGGTGCTTGAGGGCGTCAACCACACCCGCCCACGCTTGCCCGGCCTGCACGGGACGGTCATCAAGCCAGCATGGCCGATGCCCCGCTTTCCCCGATCGCCGCCTTCGCCCGCGCGCATGACCCGGACCGCTTCCTGACCGCGCTGTTCATGCCGGTGGCGGTGCGGGAGGCCTTCTTCACGCTGATCGCCTTCAACCATGAACTCGCCCGGGCGCGGGAAGTGACGACCAATCCCGTCGCCGCGCTGATCCGCCTGCAATGGTGGCGGGATGCGGTGGCGGAAGCGGCGGCGGGGCAGCCGCCCCGGCGGCATGAGGTCGCGGAGCCGCTGCATGCCGAGATCGTGTCCGGCACCCTGGCCGCCGATGACCTGCTAGGCCTGATCGATGCGCGGGAGCCGGAGACGGAGGTGGAGGGCATCCCGACGCGGGAGGCCTTCGGGGCCTATCTGCGCGCCGGCGCGGGCGGCTTCGGCGTGGTCGCGGGGCGGCTGGCGGGGGCGCCGCCCGACTCGCTGCCGCTGCTGCAGCGCCTCGGCGCGCTGCACGGCCTGTCGGGCGTGCTCCGCAGCGTGCCCGCCCATGCCGCGCAGGGCCGCTGCCTGCTTCCCCGGGACGCGCTGGCGGAGGCCGGGCTGGTGGCGGAGGCGGTGGTGGCGGAGCCCGGCCTCGCCGCCGGGCTGGTCGCCGCGCTGGCGGAGGAAGGCGGCACGATGATCGCCAAGGCGATGGCGGAGCCGCTGCCCCGCGCCGCGCTGCCGGCCGCGCTGCCGGCGGTGCTGGCGCGGCGCGACCTGGCGCGGATCGCGCGCGGGCAGCCCGTGCCGCGGCCGCGCGGGGCGGGGGACCGCCTGGCCGTCGCCTGGGCGGCGTTCCGCGGGCGGCTCTAGCCGCCGGGCATTCCCAGGGCGGCCCTGGCCGTGGCACCCTTTGCGGAACGACCGGGAGGATCCTCGCCATGCCGTCTCGCCGCGCCCTGCTGGCCGCGCCGCTGCTGATGCTGCCGGGCGTGGCCCGCGCCCAGGAAACCGCCGCCATCTTCGCCGCCGGCGCCACCAAGCATGCGGTGGAGGAATTGCGGGACGCCGCGCGCGCCGCGGGCCGCCCGGTGCCGACCGCGGCCTTCGACACGGTCGGCGCGCTGCGGGACCGCATCCTCGCGGGCGAGCGGCCGGCCGTGACGCTGCTGTCAACGGAGGCCGTGGCCGCCATCCAGGCGCGCGGCATCGGGCCGGCCGATGGCGCGCTGGATGTGGGGCGGACCGGCGTCGGGCTCGGCGCGCCGGCGGGGCGGCCGGTGCCGGACATCGCGACGCCGGAGGCCTTCCGGGCTGCGCTGCTGGCCGCCGACAGCATCGCCTATGCCGACCCCGCCCGCGGCGCCACCGCCGGCCGGCACGTCGCCGCGCTGATCGAGCGACTCGGCCTGACGGAGGCGCTGCGCCCCAAGCTGCGCCTGGTGTCCTTCGGGGTGGAGGGTGTCACGATGGCGAGCCGGGGGGAGGTCTCGCTGGCCTTCAGCCAGGCGACGGAGATCATCGACCGGCCGGGCGTGCAGTTCGTGGGCCTGCTGCCGGATGCGCTGAACCTGTGGACCGTCTATCGCGCCGCCATCGTGCGGGACGGCCCGGAAGCGCGGGCGCTGCTGGCGCTGCTGTCGGGGGAGGAAGCGCGCGCGGCCTATGCGCGGATCGGGTTCCGGCCGGCTTAGCGGGTCACGCGATCCGGAATCCGGGGCAGGCCAGCGGCAGGAAGCGCTCCGCCATCCAGCGTTCATAGGCGAGTTCATGCTGCGCGCCGGCCGAGGTGTCGCCCCAGTAGTGGCCGGGGCGGCCGGGGCTGAAGAAGTCGAAGCCGAACAGCGTGACGCGCCGGCGCAGCACGAGCGCCGCCAGCAGCACCGCGAAGAAGCCGGTCGTGGGCTGGTGATAGCCGAGCGCCACCACCGCCTCCGCCAGCGGGCGCGGCACCTGGTCCGGCGTCGCCTCCGCCTTGCGCGGCCAGGCGACGCGCGCGGCAAGCGCCGGCGTCGTCGCATAGGCTGCCTCCCGCGCGCGCAGTTCGTCGAGTTGCCATCGCTTGGCCTCCGCGACGATGACCAGGTCCGCGCGGCTGCCGACATCGGCCTCATGCCCCGTGACGACGGGAAAATTGAGGCGGAGGACGAGGTCATGCGCCTCGATCGCCGCCGCGGCGCCGCTGCCGAGCAGGCCAGCGCCGTTGCCGATGATGGCGACGCTCTCCGCCGCGGCCAGGCGCGCGAGGGGCCCGGGCAGCGGGCCGGCCGGCAGCGCCGCCAGCAGCGGTGCCGCGTCCACCGGCAGTCCCGCGGCGGCGTGGCGCTGCGCGTCATGGGCGAGGCGCGCCAGTGGCGGCAGGGTGGCGGCGAAGCGGTCCCAGGTGGCGGGATCGGCGCCGGGTGCCAGCAGCGCGCAGCGCAGCCATTCCGCGCGGCGGGCTGCGGCACCGGCGGGCGGGTCATCGGGCCAGCGTTCCAGCAGGGCGGGCGCGAAGAGCGCCGAAATCCTCACGCCGGTTCAGCAGCCGGGCGAGCATGGCGATGGCCGGCGCGCGCGCCATCTCCTCCGCCTCCAGCAGCGTGCAGGCGCGGGCCAGCAGGTCGGGATGGCTGCGGATGAGCCCCTGGGCGAAGCGCCAGGCGCCGGGCAGCGCGCCGGGTTCGCGGGCGGCGTCGCGCAGGGTGGCGGCCAGCCAGGGCAGGCGATCGGCCTCCGCCCGCGCGGCGATGCCGTCGCGCAGCTGCCGGTAGCTGGCGGGGCCTGTCATCGGCGGGCCGTCATGCCGGCGGCAGGTGGATGTGGCGCGCGATGAGGTCCGGGCGCGGCGTCGCCTCGATCAGCGTGCGGATGATCTCGAAGCCGTCGCGGTCATCGACATCGAGGCCCGTGAGGCGCGGCAGGACGATGGGGTGGATGCGGCTGCCCATGAAGGCGCCGCCGCGGGCGCGCCAGCCCGCATGGCGGAAGACCTCCAGGTTGAAGGGCTGGAAGACCTTCGGGAATTCGGACCGCCGCATCTTGGACCGCGCGGGGTCCCAGCCCGGCAGCAGCGGTTCCAGAAAGCCCTCCGCATTGATGCGGTGCAGGCGGGCATCGGCCTCGCTGACCAGGCGGATGGAATCGAGGCCCGGCCGCGCGGCGAGCAGGGAGAGGGCCTCGCTGACGGCGGCGCTGTCGCGGAAGGGGCAGGTGGGCTTCAGCCAGACCCAGAGATCGGGGAGCGGGATGCCGAGGGCGGGCAGGGCGGCGTCGAGGTCGGCGAGGATGTCCTCCTCCATCGCCGTGTCGCCGCTTGCCGCCGCCCCGCGCAGCGCCGGCACCTCCGCCCCGTAGCGCCGGCCGATGGCGGCATAGGCCTCGCTGTCGGTGGAGAGGATGATGCGCTCCACCGGGATCGTCTTCGCGAAGGCGACGGAATAGGCCAGCAGCGGGTGGCCGGCGACGGGCAGGATGTTCTTGTCCGGCAGGCCCTTGCAGCCGGACCTGGCGGGGATCAGGGCATAGGCGCGCAAGGGGGGGCGGCTCCGCGGGCATGGCGCGAAGCCTACCGCGCCGGAACCGCCGCCGTCAGGCCCGCTTGCGCTTCTTCGCCACCACCGGCGCCGCCGCCGCGCCGTCCCGCGCGATGATGGGCTTGAGGAAGCGGCCGGTATGGCTTTCCGGCGCTTCCGCCACCTCCTCCGGCGTGCCCTGGGCGACGATGCGGCCACCGCCCTCGCCGCCCTCGGGGCCGAGGTCGAGGATCCAGTCGGCGGTCTTGATGACCTCCAGGTTGTGCTCGATCACCACGACGGTGTTGCCCTGCGCGACCAGCGCGTGCAGAACCTCCAGCAGCTTGCGGACATCCTCGAAATGCAGGCCGGTCGTGGGCTCGTCCAGGATGTAGAGCGTGCGCCCGGTGGCGCGGCGCGACAGTTCCTTCGACAGCTTGATGCGCTGCGCCTCGCCGCCCGAGAGTGTCGTCGCCTGCTGGCCGAGATGGATGTAGCCGAGGCCGACATCGCGCAGGACCACGAGCTTGTCGCGGATGGAGGGCACGGCGGAGAAGAACTCCACCCCCTCATCCACCGTCATGTCCAGCACGTCGGCGATCGACTTGCCGCGGAACTTCACGTCGAGCGTTTCGCGGTTGTAGCGCTTGCCCTTGCAGGTGTCGCAGGTGACGTAGACGTCGGGCAGGAAGTGCATCTCGATCTTCAGCACGCCATCGCCCTGGCATGCCTCGCAGCGGCCGCCCTTGACGTTGAAGCTGAAGCGGCCGGCCTGGTAGCCGCGGGCGCGGGACTCCGGCATCTCCGCGAACCAGTCGCGGATCGGGCCGAAGAGGCCGGTATAGGTCGCGGGGTTGGATCGCGGCGTGCGGCCGATCGGCGACTGGTCGATGTCGATGATCTTGTCGAGGTGTTCGAGACCCTCGATCCGCTCATGCGGGCCGGGCACCTCGCCGCTGCCCATCAGGCGGCGCGACGCCGCCTTGAACAGCGTCTCGATCACCAGCGTGGACTTGCCGCCGCCGGAGACGCCGGCGACGCAGCAGAAGGTGCCAAGCGGGATTTCCGCCGTCACGTCCTTCAAATTGTTGCCCCGCGCGCCGACCACGCGGATGACGCGCTTCGGGTCGATGGGCCGGCGCGTCGCCGGCATCGGGATGCGCCGCGCGCCGGAGAGGTACTGGCCGGTGACGCTGTCGGGGTTCGCCTCCACCTCCGCCGGCGTGCCCTGCGCGATGATGCGGCCGCCGCCCTTGCCGGCGGCGGGGCCGATATCGATCAGGTGGTCGGCGCTGCGGATCGCGTCCTCGTCATGCTCGACGACGAGCACGGTGTTGCCGATGTCCCGCAGCCGCCGCAGCGTCTTCAGAAGGCGCTCATTGTCCCGCTGGTGCAGGCCGATGCTGGGTTCGTCCAGCACGTAGAGCACGCCCGTCAGCCCGCTGCCGATCTGCGACGCCAGCCGGATGCGCTGCGATTCACCGCCCGAGAGCGTCGCGGACGACCGGCCGAGCGAGAGGTAGTCGAGGCCGACATCGACCAGGAACTGCAGGCGGTCCTCGATCTCCCGCAGGATGCGGCGCGCGATCTCCTGCCGCTGCGGCGTCAGCGTCGGCATCACCTGCGCAAACCAGTCCCGCGCCTTGCGGATGGACAGGTTGTTGACCTGGCCGATGTGGCATTCCGCCACCTTCACGGAGAGGCTTTCCGGCTTCAGGCGGTGGCCCTGGCAGGCGGGGCAGGGGCGGTCGGCCTGGTAGCGGGAAAGGTCCTCCCGCACCCAGGGATTGTCCGTCTCCCGGTAGCGGCGCTCGAGGTTCGGGATCACGCCCTCGAAGGGCTTCTTCACGTCATAGGCGCGCAGCCCGTCCTTGTACTTCAGCGTGACCACTTCGGAACCGGTGCCCGTCATGACGACACTACGAAAAGCCTTGGGCAGGTCGGCCCAGGGCGTCGTCATCGCGACCTTGTAGTGGCGCGCGAGGCTTTCCAGCGTCTGGTCGTAATAGGGGGATGAGGCGCCGGACCAGGGCTGCACCGCGCCGTCCTTCAGCGACTTCGCATCGTCCGGCACGACCAGCATCGGGTCGAAGAAGGATTGCGTGCCGAGCCCGTCGCAGGTGGGGCAGGCGCCCTGCGGGGAGTTGAAGCTGAACAGCCGCGGCTCGATCTCCTCGATCGTGAAGCCGCTGACGGGGCAGGCGAATTTCTGGCTGAAGACGGTGCGCTTCTGGTCGTCCGCGCCCTCGGCATAGGCGACTCCATCGGCGAGGGCCAGCGCCGTCTCCAGGCTGTCCGCCAGGCGGCTCTCGATGCCTTCGCGGACCACGATGCGGTCCACCACGACCTCGATGTCGTATTTCAGCTTCTTGTTGAGGGCCGGCACCTCCCCCACCGAATAGAGCGTGCCGTTGACCTTCACGCGTTCGAAGCCGCGCCGCTGGAACTCGAGAAAGTCCTTCTTGAACTCGCCCTTCTTGCCCTTGGCGACGGGGGCCAGCAGCAGCAGCCGCGTGCCTTCCTCCATCGCCATGATGCGGTCCACCATCTGGCTGACCGTCTGCGCCTCGATCGGCAGGCCCGTCGCCGGCGAATAGGGCACGCCGACGCGGGCCCAGAGCAGGCGCATGTAGTCGTGGATCTCCGTCACCGTGCCGACGGTCGATCGCGGGTTGTGGCTGGTGGTCTTCTGCTCGATGGAGATCGCGGGGCTGAGGCCCTCGATGCTGTCCACATCCGGCTTCTGCATGAGCTGGAGGAACTGGCGCGCATAGGCGCTCAGGCTCTCCACATAGCGGCGCTGGCCTTCCGCGTAGATGGTGTCGAAGGCGAGGGATGACTTGCCGGAGCCCGACAGGCCGGTGACGACCGTCAGCGTATCGCGCGGGATGTCGATGTCGATGTTCTTGAGGTTGTGCTCCCGCGCGCCGCGGACGCGGATCAATCCGCTCATGGGGTCACCGATCGGTCTGGGTGGGCCGGATAGGGCACCGCCCCGCGGAGTCGGGACGGCGTTCGCGTCTTGTTCTAGATGATGCGAAGCCCTATAGGTAGTCCTGCATCGAGAATTGCCAGAGTGCCGGGGCGCGGCGCGTCACGCATGGCTGGCCTGTGTGGCCCCCTGCGCTATAGGGTTCGGCCAAGGATACGAGGGGTGCCGCCATGGCCGGTGTGAACAAGGTTATTCTCGTGGGGCGGCTGGGCCGCGACCCGGAGATCCGCAACTTCCAGAATGGCGGCCGCGTGGTGAACCTGCGGCTTGCCACCAGCGAACGCTACAAGGACCGCGAGGGCAACCAGCAGGAGCGCACCGAGTGGCATTCGGTGGCGATCTTCAACGAGAAGCTGGGCGAGATCGCGGAGAAGTACCTGCGCAAGGGCAGCGAGGTCTATGTCGAGGGCCAGCTGGAGACCCGCAAGTGGCAGGACCAGGCCGGCGCCGACCGCTACACCACCGAAATCGTGCTGCGCCAGTTCCGGGGCGAGATCGCGCTGCTGGGCGGCCGCGGCACGGGCGGTGAGATGGGCGGCGACCCGGGCGAGGGTGGCGGTGGCTATGCCGGGGGCGGCGGTGGCGGTGGCGGCGGCGGCTATGGCGGGGGCGGCGGTGGCCGGTCCGGCGGTGGCGGCGGCCGGTCCTCCGGCGGCTGGGACAACAGCGGTGGTGGTGGTGGCCGGGCCCCGGCCGGCGGTGGCCGCGGCGGCCCGCCCAAGGGCGGCAGCGACCTCGACGACGACATCCCGTTCTGATCACGGCGCGCGCGGTGGGGGAATCGGGTTCCACCGCGTCGCTGCCTAGGACCGTCGCCACGGCGGCAATGGTCCTCGGCGCCATCGGAACCCTCCCCGTCATCATCGTCCTGGCGGGCCTCTGGGCCGAGTTCTTCCCTGAAACCGCCGGCGTTCTTGGTCTTCCGGGGCTGCGAATCGACAAGAGCGGGTCCGGACCCGGCGGCTCGGACATCATCGGAGATCTGCTGCCGCTGCTCAGCGGGATCGTGGCGCCGACGCTGTTCCTCTGGGGCCTCTTGCGTCTGCCGCGCGGCGCCGCGGCGCGCCGCCGGGTCACCGGCTGGGCCTTCGCGGTCTTCTTCGTCACCACGCCGCTCTTCATGGGGCTGGTGCTGGCCGTCCCGCTGATCCTGCTGGTGCTCCTGCCCGCGGTCGGGCAGTTCCGGCGGGACTTCCTGCCGCAGCGCCGCCCCTGACCCACAGCCTGTTCCCCCGGGAACACGGGTCCCCCCCCATCCCCCGCCATTCTCCCCCCACGCCGCGGATGGTCGCGGTCCTGGACGATGGAGACGACGATGGGCCTGTTCGATCCCAAGGGCACCGATGGCGACGACGAGTTCATCGCCTGGCGCGCGACCGGCATGTTCGGGGAGTTCATCGACCTCGGGAACGGCCGCAACGTCGTCCGCGGCTTCGGCGGCAACGACAGCATCTTCGGCGGCGATGGCCGGGATTCGATGTATGGCGACGAGGGCGACGACTACCTGCATGGCGGCGGCGGTGCCGACAAGCTCTACGGCGATGCGGGGAACGACACGCTGTTCGGGCATTTCGGCAACGACACGCTGGATGGCGGGGCGGGCGACGATGAACTCCGCGGCTTCGAGGATGACGACATCCTCTTCGGCGGCGATGGCCGGGACACGCTGGATGGCGGCATCGGCGCCGATACGCTGGATGGCGGCGCCGGCGCGGATACGCTGAAGGGCGATGACGGCGCGGACCTGATGGATGGCGGCGCGGGCGACGACACGCTGGATGGCGGCAACCAGGACGACACGCTGAAGGGCGGCGCGGGCAACGACCAGATGGATGGCGGCGCCAACAACGATTGGATGGATGGCGGCACGGGCGACGACCAGATGCAGGGCGGGCAGGGGGCGGACACGCTGTTCGGCGCCGCGGGCAACGACAACATCTCCGGCGGCATCGGCAATGACAGCCTGGCCGGCGAACAGGGCAACGACGTCCTCGATGGCGGCCAGGGCTTCGACACGCTCCAGGGCGGCATGGGCGCGGACCTGCTGCGCGGCGGCGACGATGACGACCTGCTGGTCGGCGACGTGGTGGGGGAGGCCGGCTTCGGCGCCGATACCCTCCAGGGCGGCTATGGCCGGGACACGCTGCAGGGCGCGGGCGGCCACGACCGGCTGGACGGCGATGTGGGCGACGACCTGCTGGAAGGCGGCGCCGGCAACGACACGCTGAATGGCGGCGCGGACAATGACCGGCTGCTGGGCGGCGTCGATGACGACACGCTGCGCGGCGATGCGGGGCAGGACACGCTGGAAGGCGGCAGCGGCCGCGACGTGCTGGATGGCGGCGCGGGGAATGACAGCCTGCTGGGTGGCGCGGATGCGGACCGGCTGCTGGGCGGCGCGGGCGACGACGTGCTGATGGGCGGCGCAGGCCAGGATACGCTGGTGGGCGGGCTCGGCGTCGACCAGCTCTTCGGCGGCGCGGAGGCGGACATCTTCGTCTGGACCCAGGCGGATGTCGGCAAGCTCAGCGCCGCGGGCCAGCTGAAGTATGCGGGGGTGCGGGACGTGGTGCATGACTTCCAGGCCGGGGACCGGCTGGATGTCTCCGGCATCGATGCCCAGCCCGGCGGTGCCGACGACGCCTTCCTCTTCATCGGCACCGACCGCTTCCTGACGGGGGGCAACCACGGGCAGATCCGCTACCAGGCGCAGGGCGGCGACACGCTGGTGCAGCTGGAGATGAACGGCGACGGCATCGCGGATCTGGAGATCCTGGTGAGCGGCACCCACGCCCTGCGCTTCGACGCGCAGGTCCAGGATTTCGTCCTGTAGCCGAGGGGACCGCGGGGCGGGCGCCGGGGGGCAACCACCCCCCCTGGCGCCCGCCGGGCGTTAGAGGACCCTTCAGCCTTGTCGTCTAAGGCCTCCGACAGTCGACGAGTCTGGCCCCTCCGGGCCGCAGGAGTGCCCATGTCTTTTCTCCGCCAGCCCGCGCCGATGGCGCTGTCGATCCGGGCCGCGCTGCTCGGCGTGGTTGCGGCGCTGTCGCTGCTGGCCAGCGGCCTTGCCGGCCTGCACGCCCTGAACGCCTGGTCCGTGCTGCGCCAGGCGGAGAAGGCGCAGGCGGAGGATCGCGCGGCGAACCGCTTCGCCGCCGGGCTGCATGACCTGCTGCTGGAACGCCTGCTGACCGGGACGGCGCTGACGGCGCCGGCCCCCATGCCGGCCGAGACGCGCCAGCGGATGGAGCGGCACCGCAACGCGAACCGGGAGGCGCTGCAGGAGCAGGGCCTGCCTGCCGCCGCGTCCCTGCCCGGCGGCGCATTGCTGCTGGAGAATTTCCGCAACGCCCTGCGGGATGCGGAGGCGATCCGCCAGCAGGCCGACCAGGCGCTGGGCGTGCCGCGGGACCAGCGGCCGCTGCCCGCGATCCAGCCCTATGTGCCGACCATGTCGCGCCTGCTCGAAGCCTCCACGCGGCTCTGGGCGGCCTATGCGCATGACGCGGCCGGGGAGGATGCGGTGCTGACCCGGCTGGCCACGCTGAAGGAGATCGGCTGGCGGATGCGGGAAGCCGCGGGCTTCGAACTCGGCCTGGTCGGCGTTGCCATCAGCGGCGAACGGGCGCTGGACCAGGGGCAGCTGACGCAGGTCGCCGCCATGCGGTCGCGCATCGATGCGCTGTGGTCGCAGGTGGAGAACCTGGCCCCCGCCGCGGACCCCACCACCCACCCCGCGCTCCGCGCGGCCTTCGACACCATCCGCCAGCAGTATTTCGAGGGCTTCCGCCGCCGGGTGGATGAGGCGGTGCGCCGCGGCGCGGAAGCGCCGGGCGGGCGCTACGGCATGACGGGCCGCGAGTGGATCGAGACCGGCAACCCCATGGTCGGCACGCTGCTGCTGGTGCGCGACGCCGCCGGCACGGCGAGCGAGGCGCATATGGAGGCGCTGGTCGCGGCCAAGCGCACCTCCCTCCTGCTCTCCCTCGCGGCGGCGCTGCTGGTGCTGGTGGTGGCCGCCGGCGCGGCCTGGATCGTGCTGCGGCGCGTGACGGCGCCGCTTGCCGGGCTGGCCGCGGCGACGGATCGGCTGGGCGCCGGTGAACTCGACACGCCCATCCCGGGCCTCGGCCGGCGGGATGAGGTGGGCGCCGTGGCCCGGGCGCTCGGCAGCCTGCGGGACGGGTCGCGCCGGGCGCGGGAGCTGGAGGCGGCGGCGGCGGCGGAGCGGGCGGCGCGGGAAGCGCGGGCCGCGGCGATCGAGCGGGAGACGGCGGGCTTCGGCAGCGCGGCGGCGGGGATCATGGAGCGGCTCGGCGATTCCGCGACGGCACTGCGCCAGGCCGCGGATGCGATGGCGTCCGGGGTGGCGAGCGCCGGCCAGGCCGCCGCGACGACGGCGGAGGGGGCGGAGCGCAACGCCGCCAACCTCGCCGCCGTCGCCGCGGCGACGGAGGAACTGACCGCCAGCATCGGGGAGATCAGCCGCCAGGTCGCCTCCGCCGCCGCCATGGCGCGGGATGCCGATGAGCGGGCGCGGAACACCAACACGACGGTGCTGAGCCTGGCGGAGGCGGCGGCGCAGATCGGCGACGTGGTGCGCCTGATCGGGGAGATCGCGGGCCAGACCAACCTGCTGGCCCTCAATGCGACGATCGAGGCCGCGCGGGCGGGCGATGCCGGCAAGGGCTTTGCGGTGGTGGCGAGCGAGGTGAAGACGCTGGCCGGCCAGACCGCCCGCGCGACGGAGCAGATCAGCGCCCAGATCGGCGCCATCCAGTCGGCGACGGACCTTGCCGTTTCCGCCATCCGGGAGGTCGGCGGCAGCATCGCCAAGGTGAGCGAGGTGGCGACCGCCATCGCCGCGGCGGTGGAGGAGCAGGGGGCGGCGACGCGGGAGATCGCGGGCAGCGTCCAGGTGGTGGCGCAGCAGAATGACGAGGCGAACCGCATGATGCAGCAGGTCCAGGAAGCGGTGCGGAGCACGGAGGCGCAGGCCCAGGCCGTCCTAGCCACGGGCGACGGCGTTTCCGCCACCTCCGGCGAGTTGCGCGGCAAGGTGGATCACTTCCTCTCCGCGGTGCGGGCCGCCTGAGGGGCCCAACCCAGGCTTCGACATCGCGGCCGCGATGGGCTAGACCCGGGGGGACAGGAACGAAGCACGAATCTGACCCATGCCGGACGACATCAAGGCGCTCCCCCCGGGGGGCAATGAACGTGAGACGCGCCTCGCCGATGCGCTGTCGGAGCGCTACCTGGCCTATGCGCTGTCCACCATCGTCAGCCGGTCCCTGCCGGATGTGCGGGACGGGCTGAAGCCGGTCCATCGCCGGCTGCTCTACGCCATGCACCAGCTGAAGCTGGACCCGGCGGCGGGCTTCAAGAAATGCGCCCGCATCGTCGGCGACGTGATGGGCAAGTACCATCCGCATGGCGACAGCTCGATCTATGAGGCGCTGGTCCGCCAGGCGCAGGAATTCGCCGCGCGCTACCCCCTGGTCGAGGGCCAGGGCAATTTCGGCAACATCGACGGCGATAACGCCGCGGCCATGCGCTACACGGAAGCGCGGCTGACGGAGGTCGCGCAGGCGCTGCTCGAGGGGATCGAGGAGAATGCCGTCGATTTCCGCGCCACCTATGACGGGGAGGAGAAGGAGCCGCTGGTCCTGCCGGCGGCCTTCCCGAACCTGCTGGCCAATGGCGCGGCCGGCATCGCGGTGGGCATGGCGACCTCCATCCCGCCGCACAATGCGGGCGAACTCTGCGGCGCCGCCATCGCGCTGATCGAGAACCCCGACGCCTCCGTCGATGACCTGCTCGCCCACGTGAAGGGCCCGGACTTCCCGACCGGCGGGCTGCTGGTGGAAGGGCCGGAGAGCATCCGGGAGGCCTATGTGACGGGCCGCGGCGGCTTCCGGCTGCGCGCGCAATGGATGACGGAGCCGCTGAAGAACGGCACCTGGCAGATCGTCGTCACCGAAATCCCCTACCAGGTCCAGAAGTCGCGCCTGATCGAGCAGATCGCGCAGCTGATGGAGGAGAAGAAGCTGCCGCTGCTCGGCGATGTGCGCGACGAGAGCACGGATGTCGTCCGCCTGGTGCTGGAACCCAAGACCCGCGCCGTCGATCCCAAGATGCTGATGGAGACGCTGTTCCGCAATTCGGCGCTGGAGACGCGCTTCCCGCTGAACATGAACGTGCTGGATGCGGACCGCACGCCGCGCGTCATGGGGCTGAAGGAGGTGTTGCGCTGCTGGCTGGACCACCGGCACGTGGTGCTGGTGCGACGGTCGGAGCACCGCCTGGCCGCCATCGCGCGGCGGCTGGAGATCCTGGACGGCTATCTCATCGTCTTCCTCAACCTCGACGAGGTGATCCGCATCGTCCGCTACGAGGACAAGCCGAAGGAGGCGCTGATGAGCACCTTCTCGCTGTCCGAGGTGCAGGCGACCGCCATCCTCGACATGCGGCTGCGGGCGCTCCGCAAGCTGGAGGAGATGGAGATCCGGAAGGAGCACAAGAAGCTCAGCACGGAACAGAAGCGGCTGCAGGGGCTGCTGTCGAGCGAGGCGAAGCGCTGGGCCGCGATCGCCGAGGAGATCGCGGAGACGCGGCGGAAGTTCGGGGAGGAGACGCCGCTCGGCAAGCGGCGCACCCAGGTCGGCGGCGCGCTGACCGAGATCGTGGTGGATGAGAACGCCTTCGTGGAGCGCGAGCCCATCACCGTGATCCTGTCGGAGAAGGGCTGGATCCGCGCGCAGAAGGGGCACCTGCCCGCCGACGCCGAGCTGCGCTTCAAGGAAGGCGACGCGCTGAAATACGCGCTGCATGCGGAGACGACGGACCGCATCGTCGTCTTCGCGACCAACGGCAAGGCCTTCACCCTCAAGGCCGACGCCATCCCCCGCGGGCGCGGCGATGGCCAGCCCGTGCGCCTCATGCTCGACCTGACGAACGAGGACGACGTGGTGACGATGTTCGTTCACAGGGACGGCATCCGCTACCTCGTCGCGGGGCAGGACGGGAAGGGCTTCCTGGTGAAGGGGGAGGACCTGCTGGCGGAGAAGCGGACCGGCAAGCAGGTGCTGGTGCTGGACCCCGGCAAGGAAGCCGCCTGCTGCAAGGTCGCCGATGGCGACATGGTGGCCGTGATCGGCGACAACAGGAAGCTGCTGGTCTTCCCGCTGGAACAGGTGCCGGAGATGACGCGCGGCCGCGGCGTGCAGCTGCAGGGCTACAAGGATGGTGGCCTGGCCGACGTTCAGGTCTTCGCCGCCAAGGCCGGGCTGCGGTGGAAATACGGGTCGGGCGTGCGGACCGAAACGGACCTGCGCGAATGGCGCGGCAACCGCGCCGGCGCCGGCAAGCAACCGCCCAACGGCTTCCCTCGCAGCAACCGGTTCGAGTGACCGGGACGGGGAAGGTCAGCCGGTGACGCTGACCTTCTCATGCCCCTCGGCCGGGGCGGCTTCCGCGCCATCCTCGGCCAGCACGCGCCAGATGCCGCCGGACAGCGTCTCGCTCGGCCGGAAGCGGGCCTTGTAGGCCATCTTCGGGCTCTGGGGGACCCAGTAGCCGAGGTAGACGTAGGGCAGGCCGAGGCTGCGGGCGCGGGACACCAGCCAGAGGATGGCATAGGTGCCGAGGCTGCGGCGCGTCTCCTCCGGCGCGTAGAAGGAATAGACGGCGGAGAGGCCATCGCTCAGCCAGTCGGTCAGGCAGGCGCCGAGCAGGCGGCCGCCGCCATCGCGGAACTCGACCACCCCGGTGGTGATGGGGGTGTCCTCCACCATCGCGCGGTAGTCGTAGAAGCCCATCGCCGCCATGTCGCCATCGCCGTGGCGGGCGCCCTGGTAGCGCTGGAACAGGGCGAACTGCTCGGCGCTTGCGCGCGCCGGCATCTCCGCCGTCACGAGGTCGGCGTTGAAGCGCATCACCTTCCGCTGGGTGCGGTCGGGGGTGAAGGCGTCGGCGACGATGCGGATCGGGATGCAGGCGCGGCAGCCGGGGCAGACCGGCGAATAGGCGATGTTGTGGCTGCGGCGGAACCCGGCGCGGGAGAGGCGGTCATGCAGCGCCTCCGCATCCCCGCCCGCCAGCTCGGTCACGATCTTCCTCTCCGTCCGGCCTGCCAGGTAGGGGCAGGGCAGCGGCGCGGTGGTGTAGAAGAACTGCGGACGGCGGGTTGCGCGTTGGAGCATCGGCTTCAGGCTCTACTGTCCGCGCTGGGCGCTGGCAAATCAACCATCCTCGGCAAGGAATCGCCCGGATCGCGGTGCCGCGTGCAGGGCCGCGGCCCGCACCACGATGGTGTCGGAGAACAGGTCGTGCAGCGTGCGCGACCGGGTGGAGAACAGCGCCGCCAGCAGCGGCACGCCGCCCGCCGCCCAGGACAGGGCCAGCAGCGTGGTGCTGGTGAAGGCCTGGCCGAAGCTCGGATGGCCGGTGTCCGATTCCGACCGCACCACGAGGCCCATCAGCGCCTGGCCCGGCGTGGCCGACAGGGGCGATCCGATGGAGAGCGTCCCGTAGAGGATCGGCAGCACCAGCCCCCAGGGCAGCATGAACAGCCCGCCCGTCAGGCCAAGCGTCAGGACCGCCAGCAGCCCGGTGCCGCCCCAGACCAGCCAGGACAGGATGAACAGGATCGCGGCGTCGATCAGCCAGGCCACGACGCGGCGGCCGATCACGCCCGCATAGGGGGGCGGCCGGTCATCGGCGTCGCTGGCGCGGTTCTGGTTCACTGGGAACTCCGGGAGCTTCGGGCTTCAGGCGGATGGTCCCGGTCACGCTGGCCGGCACCCGCCCCAGCTTCAAAACGTCACCATCCCGCCATCGTTGCATCTGGTCATCCCAATGCGGTGAAAAAGGATGGCCAGACTGGCCGGTGGCGATGATGGCGACGGCGCCATCGGGATCGCCGAGGTCGAAGGCCGCGCGCAGCCCCGCGCCGTGCAGATGGGCATAGGGGGTCGCGCCCCCGCCGCGCATCCCGCCGCGGGACAGCGTCTCCCCATCCCCCGGGCTCGGCACCTCCAGCCGCGTCATGCCGCCGAGCACGGGGACGAAGCGGAGGATGGGGTGTTCGAAGGTCGCGACATGCGCGCGGCCCCACAGCCACTTGGCGGGGTCGGACCCTTGGGCGGATTCGATTTCCGCCGTGGCTTCCGTCAGCGCACGGGCCAGCAGCGCACCGCAGCCGCCGGGGCCACACCAGGCGGCGGCTCGGGCGGGGTTGGTCAGCAGCAGGCGGGTGAATTCCGGCCCCGCGGCCGTGCCCTCCGGCGCGCCTCCCTGCGCCAGGACCAGGCGGCGGAAGGCGCGCAGCCAGGCGTGGTAGACCAGGGGCTGCGGCGCCTCCGCCCGCATGGCCCCGTCCCAGTCCCGCAGCAGCGCCTGCGCGCGGCCTGGCAGGCCGGGGGGCGCGGGCACGGCGAGCAAGGCGGGCAGGACCTCCCGCGCCAGCAGCGACACCACGTCGTTCTGCATGGCGGCGAAGCTGGCCAGGTCATGCGTCGGGCGGGCGGCCAGCAACTCCCGGATCCGGCGCAGGCGCCAGTCGCCATACCAGTCCACGCCCAGGAACACCGGATGGTCCGCCGGCGCCGGGCGCGCATTGGCGTTGGCGATCTGCCCGCTGGCCGGGTTCTCGACATGCGGCATGGCGTCGAAGGGCACGAAGCCAGTCCAGTCCATGCTGCCGTCCCAGCCGCGGGCGGGCAGGCGGCCATCGCCCCCGCGGCGGATCGGCGTACGGCCGACCAGATATTGCGCGATGGCGCCCTCGGCGGAGGCGACCATCAGGTTCTGCGGCGGGCTGGTGAAGCGCGCGGCGGCGGCGCGGGCCTCGGCCAGGCTGGCCGCCCGGTTCAGCGCCAGCAGCGCCTCCGCCGCCGTGTCGCGCGGCGCGAGGTTGGCCATGGAGACCGCCAGCACGTAGCCCTGGTCGGCCACCAGGCCATCGAGGCCGGAGACGACCGGGCCGTGCCGCGTCTCCCGCACCCGCAGCACCTCCGGCTCCGTCCGGCCGCGGACGGCGATGCGTTCCTCCCGCACCATGAACGGGCGGGGGCCGTCCGGCGTGTCATAGGCATCGGCGCCGGACAGGCGTTCGACGAAGACGTCCTGCGTGTCCGAATGCGTGGTGGTGAAGCCCCAGGCGATCCGCTGGTTGCGCCCGATGACGATGGCGGGGACGCCGGGCGCGGTGGCGCCGGCGCGGAAGCTGCCATCGGGGAAGTCGATGCGGGCGAGGTACCAGAGGACCGGCGCCTGGAAGCCGAGATGCGGGTCGTTCGCCAGCATCGGCGCGCCCGAGGCGCTGCGCGCGCCCGTCACCGCCCAGGCGTTGGAGGCGCTGTCCGGCAGCGGCGCATCGACGCCGAAGACCGGCACGGCCTGCAGGATGCGGGCCAGCGACACCGCGCCCGGCAGCCCCGCCAGGTCCGGCCGTCCGGCGCTGGCATCGCGGGGCCAGAGGTCATCCAGCCGGTCCGCCGGCAGCGCCGCCGCCTGCGCGGCGTATTCCAGCTCCCGCCGCCAATTGCCGGACAGCCAGAGCCCCATGACCTTGCCCCAGAGCAGGCTGTCCACCGGCCGCCAGGGCTCGGGCTCCCCGATCGCCAGGAATTCCGGCGCGGCCAAGCGCCCGCGCGCGGCGATCAGGGCGTTCACCCCCTCCGCATAGGCCTCCAGCAGGTCGCGGGCTTCGGGGGAAAGGGCGGCAAGGTCCGATTCCGCGGATTGCACCAGGCCGAGGGTGCGGGAGAAGCGGTCGAGCCGCAGCGCGGAGGCGCCCGCGATCTCCGCCAGCCGGCCGGAGGCACCGCGGCGCATCGCGTCCATCTGGAACATCCGGTCCCGCGCATGCAGCCAGCCCAGCGCGACCGCGGCATCGCGTTCTGTGCGGGCCTCAATCCGGGGGATGCCGTGCTCGTCGAGGCTGATCGCGACGGGGGCGGAGAGGGTCGGGATGCCCGGCTCCTCCCGCGCATCGGGCAGGCTGCTCGACACCATCGCGAAGCCGAAGGCCACCGCGATGCCGGCGAGCACGAAGAGCAGGATGATGAGGCGGCCGGCGAAGGCGAGGAGCATGCGCATGGGGCGGGAGATGGACCGCCCGGGCCGGAAAGGGAAGCGGCGGCCCGGCCAGGCCGCCGCCTCGGGTCAGCCCTTGCGGGGCGTGCCGATCGCCTCCAGCCGCTTTACGAAGGCGTCGCGCGCGGCCTCGAAGCTCGCCTCCAGCTTCGTGGGCAGCGCATCGGCGTTCTGCTGGTCTACATACCAGGCGCCGCCGGTCTCGGCATCGTCCTCCAGCGTGCGCAGCCAGCCGATGGCGGCGATGGCGTCGCCGCGGCGGTGGGACAGGTAGCGGTCCGCCGCCACCGCCTTGCTGCGCTGCCGCCCGCCGACCTTGGGCTTGCCGTCCGCGCCGGTGAACTTGTGCGGCTGCGACGTGCCCGCGGGGGGGGAGAGGTCGAAGACCCCCGCCAGTTCCACGGCCAGCGCCGTCAGCTGCTCCACCGCCGCCGTGGTCGCGGTGGCGGCCGCCGTGCTGCCGCCGCGCGTGGGCGGGGGCGGGGGCGGCAGGGCTTCCAGCATGGCGCGCGCCTGGGCGTGCAGCTTGGACCGCTTGGGATCGGCCAGGATGCGCTCGGCATTGGCGCGGAGGTTGGCGAGCTCCGCCTTGTCCTTGCCGGCGTAGTTGGCGCCCGCGGTGGCGGGGGCCGTGTTCGTCGGGTTCGTGCTCACGCCATGTTCACCATGATGGTCTTCTTGTGGGTGAAGTGTTCCAGCATCGCTTCCAGCGAGGCCTCCTTGCCGAGGCCGGAGGACTTCACGCCGCCGTAGCTGAGGTTGGCCTGCACGACGAGGTTCTGGTTGATCTGCACCAGCCCCGCCTCCAGCCGGTGCGCCAGGTCGAGGCCGACCTTGAGGTTGTTGGTCCAGAGGCTGGCGGCCAGGCCGTATTCGCTGTCATTGGCCTGGGCCAGCACCGTCTCCGGATCGTCGAAGGGCTGGATGACCGTCACCGGTCCGAAGATCTCCTCCCGCACCAGGCGCGACGAATTGTCGAGGCCGGTGAAGATCACGGGCTGGATGAACAGGCCCTTCTTCAGCGCGGGATCGGTCGGCATGGCGGAGCAGACATGGGCGGTCGCACCCGGCGTCGCCGTGCCTTCGGCGATGTAGGCGCGCACCTTCTCCAGCTGGCCCTCGCTGACGATGGTGCCGATGTCGGTCTTCTCGTCCAGCGGGTCGCCCATGACCATGGCGTCCACGGCCTTCTTCATCTCGGCGACGAAGCGGTCGAAGATCGGGCGCTCCACATAGATGCGCGACGCGGCCGTGCAGGACTGGCCCTGGCGCGTGAAGCGCATGGAGGTCAGCGCGCCGGACACCGTCTTCTCGAAGTCGCAATCCGCGAAGACGATCATCGGCGACTTGCCGCCGAGTTCCAGCGTCACGGGCACCAGCTTCTCGGCCGCGGCCTTGGCGACGATCTTCCCGGTCTCGACGCTGCCGGTGAAGGTGACCTTGCGGACCTTCGGGTGCGCGACCAGCGGCGCGCCGCATTCCGGGCCGAAGCCAGAGACCATGTTGAAGACGCCCGGCGGCAGGATGCGGTTCATGATCTCGCAGATCCGCAGCACCGCGAGCGGCGCTTCCTCCGCCGACTTCACCACCACGCTGTTGCCCGCCACCAACGCCGGCGCGACCTTCAGCGCCATCAGCAGCATGGGCACGTTCCAGGGGATGATGGCGCCGACGACGCCGAGCGGCTCCCGCACCGTCACGCTGAGCACGTTGGGGGCGAAGGGCACGCTCTCGCCCTTCAGCTCGGAGCCCAGGCCGCCGAAGAACTCGAACACATCGGCGACGACATTGGCCTCGACGCGGGATTCGGTGCGCAGCGCCTTGCCCGTTTCCAGCGCGATCAGCCGGCCGAGCTCGTCGACATGGGTGCGGATGGCGGCGGCGCAGGCATGCACCAGGGCGCCGCGCTTGCGGGCCGGGACCTTGGCCCAGGCCTTCTGAGCCTCCGCCGCGTTGAGGACGGCGGCATCGACATCGGCGGAATCACCTTCGGCGGCGCGCGCGACTTCGGCGCCTGTCGCGGGATTGACCACGGCGAAGGTCTTGCCGGACCGGGCGGGCACATAACGTCCGCCGATGAAATGCACGCCGGACAGGGCCTTCGCGAGGGCGAAGCAGTCCGCCGTCGGGGCATCGGGGGTGGGGTGGGGCAGGTCGAGCATGGGTTTCCTCCGCCGCGGACACGGCACTATAAGCGCGGGCCGCACCATGCGTCGCCCGCCGGCCGGCGGCAATGCTGCGGTTTCCGGGACGCCCGCCGGGGGCGCCCGGCCAATGACGGATTGAAGGGGCGTGTTATCGATGGAGAAGGCACCGAGCGGGCCGCTGCGCGGCCTCAGGGTCCTTGACCTGACCCGGGTGCTGGCCGGGCCGACCTGCACGCAGATGCTGGGCGACATGGGCGCCGAGGTCATCAAGATCGAGCGTCCGGAATCCGGCGACGACACGCGCGGCTTCGCGCCGCCGGTCTGGCCGGGCACGGAGGAAAGCGCCTACTTCCTGGGCGTCAATCGCAACAAGAAGTCCCTCACCCTCGACATCGCGAAGGAGGAGGGGCAGGCGATCATCCACCAGCTGCTCGAGACCTGCGACATCCTGGTCGAGAACTTCAAGGTCGGCGCTCTGGCCAAGTACGGGCTCGGCTTCGACCAGCTGAAGTCGAAGTATCCCGGGCTGATCTACTGCTCCATCACCGGCTTCGGGCAGACCGGCCCCTATGCGCCGCGCCCAGGCTATGACGCGCTGATCCAGGGCATGGGCGGCGTGATGTCCCTGACCGGGGAGCCCGAGGGCCTGCCGCAGAAGGTGGGTGTGCCGGTCGCGGACCTGTTTGCCGGCCTCTATGGCTGCATCGGCATCCTGGCGGCGCTGCGCCACCGCGAACGCACGGGGCAGGGGCAGCAGATCGATATCGGCATGCTCGATACCTCCGTCGCCTGGCTGGCCAACCAGGGCATGAACTACCTGGCGACCGGGGAGAACCCGCCGCGGCTCGGCAACCAGCACCCGAACATCGCGCCCTACCAGGTCTTCCCGACGAAGGACGGGCACATCGTGCTCTCCGTCGGCAACGACCCGACCTTCGAGCGCTTCTGCAAATCCTTCGGCTGCGAGGCGATGCTGGCCGATCCGCGCTTCGCCACCAATGCGGAGCGCGTCGCGAACCGGGATGCGGTGACGGCGACGCTGACGCCGGTGATGCAGTCGAAGACGACCGCCGAGTGGGTGGCGGCGCTGGAGGAGCGGAAGATCGGCTGCGGCCCGATCAACAAGCTGTCCGACGTCTTCGCCGACCCGCATGTGAAGGCCCGCGGCTGCACCGTGGACCTGACGCTGAGCAACGGCGCGAACGTGACCGTCATCGCCAACCCCGTGCGGCTGTCGGCGACGCCCGCGGACTACCGTATCGCGCCGCCGCTGCTCGGCGAACATAGCGAGGAAGTGCTGACGGGCCTGCTCGGCATGACGGAGGCCGAGGTGCAGGCGCTGAAGGACAAGGGCGTCGTCTGACGGCAAGGTCGCCTTGCCCGCGAAGCCCTCTCCCCCCGCCGGGGGGAGAGGGTTGGGTGAGGGGGGCTTCCCCGGACACGACCCGCAACCGCCACCAGGACCCCACCCCATGCGCCACGGCCATGTCAGCTACCTCCTGGCCGGCGCCTTCCACCGGATGGCCTGGGTCGAATGGGGCCCCGCAGATGGCGCGCCCGTCCTCTGCGTGCACGGCCTGACGCGCAACGGCCGGGACTTCGACGTCCTGGCGCAGGCGCTGGCCGGGCAGGGGCGGCGGGTGATCTGCCCGGACCTGCCGGGGCGCGGGGCGTCCGACTGGCTGCCGGACCCGATGCTCTACCAGCCGCCGAGCTACGTGGTGGCGCTGACGCATCTGCTGGCGCGGATCGACCAGCCCGTGGACTGGGTCGGCACCTCGCTCGGCGCCATCTGCGGCATGGGGATCGCGGCGGCCAAGGGCCATCCGATCCGCCGCATGGTGATGAACGACCTCGGCCCCTTCGTGCCGCAGGCCGCCATGGTGCGCATCCGCGACTACATGGCGACGACGCCGCGTTTTCCCGACCTGGCGGCGCTGGAAGCCCATCTCCGCCGCGTCCACGCCCCCTTCGGCGCGCTGACGGACGAGCAGTGGCGGCATCTGGCCGAAACCTCCGCCCGCCCGGCCGGGGATGGCGGCGTGCTGCTGCACTACGACCCCGCCATCGCGACGCCGATCCTGGCGCAGGAGGCGCAGGCACTGGACATGCGCTTCCTCTGGAACGCGCTGGACTTGCCGGTCCTCGCGATCCGGGGTGCCGAGAGCGACCTGCTGCTGCCGGAAACCGCGACGGCCATGGCGGAGAAGCCGGGCGTGAGGCTGGAGATCGTCGCGGGCGCGGGCCACGCGCCGGCGCTGATGGACCCGGCGCAGGTCGCGCTGGTGGCGGGGTTTCTCGGGGAGCCATAAAGCCGTTCAGGTCGCCGCGGCCCCTGGCGGAGGTTCTGCTGGCGCGCGTCGCCGCCGGACCCATCCCGCGATGCCGCGCACGACGATCCCCGCGCGCCGGCGGATGTCGCGCAGCCCCTCCTTCGCCTCCGCCCGCCAGAAGAAGGGCTTCACGGGGTGCCAGAGCATGTCCGGCCGGCGGCCCATCCGGTACAGCGCCGGCTTGAAGATCAGCGTCCCGGGGGCGAGGTGAACCTGCTTCGGGCAGTTCAGGTAGAAGCGCCCGCGGTAGCGTTCCGGCGTGAATTCGCCATCCCCGCCGAGGTCCACCACGGACAGCCCCCGCGCCAGGGCGACGGTGCCCCAGGTGGCCTCGCAGTGGCCCGCCCAGCCGGCGCGATAGGCGTCCTCGATCGCCGCTACCATGGCGGCGCTGGCACGGAAGATCGGCAGGAAGACCCGCAGCGTGCGGTGGTCGTCCAGCGGCTCCGGCGCCGCCAGGCTCGGCCAGTTGAACCAGCCCGGATCGTCGCGCCGCCGCAGGACGGAGGAGATGAGGAGGTCCGCCGGATCATCCTCGAACGCCGCGAAGAAGCGGGACCAGGGGCCGGAGAAGCGCACGTCGTATTCGACCGCCCAGTAGTGGTCGTAGCCGGGATGGGCGGTGAAGGCGTGCAGCGCGATCAGGTCCGTGTGCCCGCCTGACCAGAGGTGCCAGTCCGGCCCGGCCGACTTGCCGGGATAGGCGGGGTTCCGCAACTCCTCCGTCGGCACGACATGATGCGGGACACCCGCCAGGCGCGGGGGCAGGGGCACGCCTCGGCCTTGGTGGAACACCACCATCGGCGTGACATGCGGCGGGCACCCCGCAGCGATGTCCCGGAAGGCGCGTTCGCACCAGCGGTCGAAGAAGTGGGTCTGGAAGACGAGCAAGCTGCGCGGCCGCGCCTGGTGATCCACTGACACCTTCCCTGGGACCCTGCCTGTAGCGCGAACACGCGGGCGTGCCCGGCCGTTCCGGGATCGCTCCGTCACGAAAGGCGGAGGGTGGAAACCGCGGCCCGTGGCGCGCGTCGAGCGCCTGTCGTTGCAGGGCGCGACAGTTCCAGAGGGGGAGAGCAGGGATGCGTACCACCAAGCCAGGACGGGGCGCGGCATGAGCACGCTTGCCGCCCCCAAGCCCCCCGCCGGCAGCATCCGCTTCCAGCCGACGCCGGTCGCGGGCTGCTTCATCGTCGATCCCGTCCGCCGCGGCGACGACCGCGGCTTCTTCGCCCGCGCCTTCTGCGAGGCGGAGTTCGAGGCCGCGGGCGTGGAGGGCCGCTTCGTGCAGGCCAACAACTCCCTGACCCACAAGGCGCTGACGCTGCGCGGCATGCACTACCAGCTGCCGCCGGCCGCGGAGGTGAAGCTGGTGCGCTGCCTGGCCGGCGCGCTGTTCGACGTGGTGGCGGACCTGCGCCCCGACAGCCCGAGCTATGGCCAGTGGTTCGGCGCGACGCTGACGGCGGAGAACCGGCAGATGATGCTGGTGCCGCGGGGCTGCGCGCATGGCTTCCTGACGCTGCAGCCGGATACGGAGGCGCTCTACCTGGTCAGCGCCGCCTATGCGCCCGCGCAGGAACGCGGGCTGCGCTGGGACGATCCGTTCCTGTCGATCGAGTGGCCGGAGGATCCGGCCGAACTCTCGGCCAAGGATGCGTCCTGGCCGGCCTTCGATCCCGCCTTCCACGGGACCGAACAGATGCGCGGCCTGATGTGAGCGGCGGGGACAGGGCATGATCATCGTTGACCGGCTTCTGGCCGAACGTGCCGCCGCGGGGCGACCCATCCGGGTCGGCATGGTGGGCGCGGGCTTCATGGCGCGCGGCATCGCCAACCAGATCGTCAACTCCACGCCGGGCATGGACCTGGTGGCGATCGCCAACCGGACGCTGGCCCGCGCCGCTTCCTGCTATGCGGAAGCCGGCATCACCACGCCGCGAACGGTCTCCTCCGTCCCCGCGCTGGAACAGGCGATCCGCGATGGCCGCCCCGCCATCACCGACGATCCGTTCCTGCTGGCGGAAGCGGGCGGCATCGACTGCCTGGTCGATGTGACCGGCGCGGTGGAGCATGGCGCGCAGGTGACGCTCGCCGCCATCAAGGCTCGGCGTCCCGTCGTCTCCATGAATGCGGAGCTGGATGGCACGGTCGGCCCGCTGCTGAAGCGCATGGCGGACGAGGCCGGCGTGATCTTCACGGGCAGCGATGGCGACCAGCCCGGCGTGCAGATGAACCTGTTCCGCTTCGTCCGCTCCATCGGGCTGACGCCGCTGGTCTGCGGCAACATCAAGGGCCTGCAGGACCCCTACCGGACGCCGGAGACCCAGGCCGCCTTCGCCGCGAAATGGGGCCAGGACCCGCACATGGTCACAAGCTTCGCCGATGGCACCAAGATCAGCTTCGAACAGGCGATCGTCGCCAACGCCACGGGAATGACGGTGTCCCGCCGCGGCATGCTGGGTCGCGACCATGCCGGGCATGTCGATGAACTGACCCGGATGTACGATGTGGAGGAGCTGCGGCGCCTCGGCGGCGTGGTGGACTACGTCGTGGGGTCGAAGCCCGGCCCTGGCATCTATGTGCTGGCGACGCATGACGACCCGAAGCAGCGCCACTACCTCAACCTCTACAAGCTGGGGGAGGGGCCGCTCTACAGCTTCTACACCCCCTACCACCTCTGCCATTTCGAGGTCCCGATCTCCGTCGCGCGCGTGGTGCTGTGCGGGGATGCGGTGCTGCAGCCGCTCGGCGCGCCGATGGTGGACGTGGTGGCGACCGCCAAGCGCGACCTGAAGGCCGGGGAGGTGGTGGACGGCCTCGGCGGCTTCATGACCTACGGCCAGGCGGAAGCCTATGCGGCATCCCGTGCGGAGGGGCTGCTGCCGATGGGCGTCGCGGAAGGCTGCCGCCTGAAGCGGGACCTGCCGAAGGATGCCGTGCTGACCTACGCCGATGTCGAACTGCCGGCGGGGCGGCTGATCGACCGGTTGCGGGCGGAACAGGATGCGATGTTCCCCGGCGCGGCCGCCAACGACGTCCGCGCGCGCGCCGCGGCGGCGGAGTGACCTGCATCGCGCCTTGACGGGCGGGCAGGCCGGGCGGAGGGTTTCCTTACAGCGCCGCAATCCAACGGACGGCGCGACCGGAGGAAACCCCATGCGCCTGACCCGCCGCACCCTTGCCATGGCCACGGCCGGGCTGTTCGCCGCCCCCGCGCTGCGGGCCCAGACGGCGTGGCAGCCCACCGCCCCCATCCGCATCATCGTGCCCTTCCCGGCCGGCGGCACCACGGACATCCTGGCCCGGCTCTACGCGCAGCGGCTGGGGGAGACGCTGGGCGTTTCCGTCGTCGTCGAGAATCGCGGTGGCGCGGGTGGCTCCATCGGCGCCGATGTCGTGGCCAAGGCGGCGCCGGACGGGCAGGTGCTGCTGTTCCACAACCTCACCTTCTCCACCACCACGGCCGCGCTGGAATTCGTCGGCCGCGCACCGCATTCGATCGAGCGCGACTTCGCGCCCATCAGCCTCGGCGCCAACGTCCCCATGATGCTGCTGGTCGGCGCGCAGGTGCCGGCGGCGAACCTGGCGGAGCTGATCGCCTGGGCGAAGGCCCAGCCCTCGGCCCCCTTCTACGGATCGACGGGGCCCGGCAGCACCATCAACCTGATCGGGGAGGTGCTGAAGCGCGATGGTGGCTTCGCCATGGAACACGTCCCCTTCCGCGGCGCCGCGCCGCTGGTGCAGGAGATGCTGGCCGGCCGCATCGCCTTCGGGGGCGACCAGCTCTCCTCCTCCCTCCAGCACATCCGGGGTGGCGCGCTGCGGCCGATCGCGACGCTGGCGGCCAGCCGCGCCAGCGCCCTGCCCAACATCCCGACGGTGCGGGAGCAGGGCTTCGCGAATGCGGAGCTGCTGGGCTGGAACGGCTTCTTCGCCCCGGCGCGGACGCCGGAGCCGGTGCTGGCGCGCCTGCACGCCGAGATCGCCGCCGCCGCCCGCCACCCGCCGCTGGCATCGCGCATCGCGGAACTGGGTGCCGAGCCCGGCGGCAACAGCGCGGCCGAATTCACCGCCCAGGTGCACGGCCAGGTGGCGGCGGTTCGCCCGCTGGTGCGCGACCTTCGCATGCAGGTGGAGTGAAGGCGGGCATCGCTTAAGGGGCGGTCAACGTCGATCGCCTAGCCTCCGCCCGCCCCGCACTGGAGCGGGCCGGAGTTCCGCATGCGCATCCGCCAGGTCTTTCTGCTCTCCACCCTGCTCGGCTCCCTGGTCGGTATCGTCGCGGCGGTGATCTTCGCCGCCGGCCAGTGGTCCAGTCTCACCCGCAACCAGGTCGTGTTGCGGGACAGCCGCCTGCTGGCCGAATCGCTGCGGCTGCCGGAAGCGCTGAACTTCGAGCGTGCCTTCATCAACCCGCTGCTGGTCGCCCCCGCCGCGGCGACGGAAGGCCAGATGGCCCCGGTGCGGCAGCGGCTGGCGCAGGTGGACGCCGCCCTGGCGGCGGCGCGCCCGTTGGCGGGCGGCGCGCAGGATACGGAGGCGTTGGACCGCATCCAGGCCGCCTTCATGCGCCAGCGCACCGCCGCGCTGGCCGCCATCGCCCAGCCGAGGGAGGCGCGGGACGCCGGGCTGGTGCGGGACTACGTCGCGCAGATGTTCGCCGCCCAGGAACAGGCGGCCGCCTTCGCAGCCTCCATCCAGCGCCGGATCGCCGCGGCGGGCGGCGCCGCAGGCCCGGCCGCGCGGCTGGCGCTGCTGGGCTGGGAGATGCGGGACCAGGCCGGGCGCCAGGTGACGCTGACGGTGCGGGCCACGGGGCTGCGCCTGCCGATGGAAGGGGAACTCGCCGAACAGGTCGCGCTGCAGCGGGGGCGCGTGGATGCGGCCTGGGCGCAGCTGCGCGAACTGGCGCTGGAAGTGGACAGCGCGCCGGTGAACCAGGCGCTGGCCGGCGTGCAGAACGGCTACTGGAGCCGCGGCGGCGACATGTATGCGCGCTACGTCGTGCCTGCCCGCGGGCAGCCGCCGGCCACGACGGTGGACGCCCTGTTCGCCGACGTCATCCCGGTGCTCGATACCATCACGCCGCTGCGTGACGCCGCGCTGGCGGAGACGCTGCGCCGCGCCGAAGCCGCCATCGACGCGTCCTGGACGAATTTCGCCTTGGCCTGCCTGCTGGCCGCCGCCACCATCGGCGCCAGCCTGGCCGGCGCCTGGATCTTCAACCGCCGCGTCGTGGCCCCGGCCGGGCAGCTGACGCTCGCGGTGCGCGGCCTGACCGGCGGCGCGCGAGAGGTGGCGATGCCGCTGCAGGACCGTGGCGACGAACTGGGGGAACTCGCCCAGGCCATCGACGCCATGCGCCGGGACGCCGTGGCGGCGGAAGCCGATGCCCGCGCCAGCCTGGCCGAACAGCAATCCCGCGCCGCGCGCGGCGCCGCGCTGGAACAGGCCGCGCGGGCCTTCGAGGCCGAGGCCGACCGCGCGCTCGGCGCCGTCACCCGCGCCACGGGCCAGCTGCAGGACCAGGCGCGGACGCTGACCGCGGCGGCCGGGGAGGGCAACCAGCAGGCCGATGCCGTGGCCGGTGCCGCCATGACGACGTCGGAGAATGTGCAGCTGGTGGCTGCCGCGATCGAGGAACTGACTGCCAGCATCGCGGAGGTGCATCGCCGCGTGGCCGATGCCGCGCGCATCGCCTCCGGCGCCGCCGGCGCGGCGCGGGACGGCAACACGGCCATGACCAGCCTGGCCGACAGCGCCAGCCGGATCGGCGACGTCGTCCGCCTGATCAGCGACATCGCCGGCCAGACCAACCTGCTGGCGCTCAACGCGACGATCGAGGCCGCCCGCGCCGGCGAGGCTGGCAAGGGCTTCGCCGTGGTGGCGCAGGAAGTGAAGGCGCTGGCGGCCCAGACCGCCAAGGCGACGGAGGAGATCTCCGCCCAGATCGGCGCCATGCAGGGCGCGACGGATGGCGCCGTGACGGC
This sequence comes from Acetobacteraceae bacterium, assembly GCA_027482245.1. Lineage (GTDB taxonomy): Bacteria > Pseudomonadota > Alphaproteobacteria > Acetobacterales > Acetobacteraceae > Falsiroseomonas. Next base: position 41,936 of record JAIXWG010000047.1, read on the forward strand.
GATCCGCGCCATCGGCGACACGGTCGGGCAGCTGGAGGACGTGACCGTCGCGGTGGCCGACACCGCCCGCGAACAGGCGGAGGCGACGCGCAGCATCGCGGAGGCCATCAGCCGCGCCGCGACCGGCGCGCAGGACGCCGCCCATCACGCGGAAGCCGTGCGTCACGGTGCGGGCCGCACGCGGCAGACGGCGGAAGCGGTGCAGGGCGCGACGGGCGACCTGGCGCAGCGTGGGGATGAGCTGCAATCCGGCGTCCAGCGCTTCCTGACGGCGCTGCGCGCCGCCTGATCAGCGCGCCAGCTGGCGGGCCAGCCGCGCGGGCGGGGCCGCCCGCCCGAGGTCGAGCCAGCCGAGGCGCAGGCGCAGCTTCTGCCACCTGCTCAGCGCGCCATCCGGCGGGGCGGGCAGGGGGGAAAGCCGCGCCGCTTCCTCCGCGCCCAGCAGCACGGCCCGGTCCTGGCGCTGGCGATGCAGCCGCCACCAGGCCAGCGCCTTGGCCTCGCCCTCCGCCGCATGGCGATAGGCCATCAGCGCATCCACCTCCGCCCGCTGCGCCCGCAGCGCCGCGACGGCCGGGGTCTCCGGCCGGTCGGAGGCGCCATGCCAGGGCCGGCGAAGCGGGATGGGTTCAGGCACGGCGCAGCACCTGCGCGGCCTCGACCGCGAAATAGGTCAGCACCCCATCGGCGCCCGCGCGCTTGAAGCCGAGCAGGCTTTCCATCATCGCGCGTTCCCGGTCCATCCAGCCGCGCTCCACCGCCGCCATGATCATCGCGTATTCCCCGCTGACCTGGTAGGCGAAGGTGGGGACGGCGAAGGCGTCCTTCACCCGGCGCACGATGTCGAGGTAGGGCATCCCCGGCTTGACCATGACCATGTCGGCGCCTTCGGCCAGGTCGAGCGCCACCTCGCGCAGCGCCTCGTCCGAATTGGCGGGGTCCATCTGGTAGGTCTTCTTGTCGCCGCCCTTCAGCGACGCGCCGGAGCCCACCGCTTCCCGGAACGGGCCGTAGAAGGCGGAGGCATACTTCGCGGCGTAGGACATGATCCGCGTGTGGATCAGGCCCCGCGCGTCGAGCGCCGCCCGGATGGCGCCGATGCGGCCATCCATCATGTCGGATGGCGCGATGACGTCGATCCCCGCCTCGGCCTGGATCACGGCCTGGGTGCAGAGGATGTCCACCGTCTCGTCATTCGCGACATACACACCGCCCGGCCCCGCCCGCAGCACGCCGTCGTGGCCGTGGTCGGTGTAGGGGTCGAGCGCCACATCCCCGATCAGGCCGAGATGCGGGTATTCGTGCTTCAGCAGCCGCGCGGCGCTGCACATCAGGTTCTGCGGGTTCTTGGCCTCCGTCCCCTCGCCGTCCTTCTTCTCCGGCGGCGTGGCCGGGAAGAGCGCGACGGCCGGCACGCCAGCCGCGACGGCGGGCGCCACGTGATGCGCCAGGCGATCCAGCGTCACGCGCTTCACGCCGGGCATGGAGGCGACGTCGGTCTCGATGCCCGTCCCCTCGATGACGAAGATCGGCCAGATCAGGTCATCGACGGAGAGCTTGTTCTCCGCCACCAGGCGGCGCGTGAAGGCATCGACGCGGTTGCGACGCGGCCGGATGGCAGGGAAGCCGCCGCCCGCCGCGACAATCGGGGTCGCGGGGCTGGTCTTGTCGCCAAGGGGGGCAAACTTGTTCATGCGGCGGCGTCCAGGGCTTGGCTCAGGTCCGCCAGGATATCGTCGATATGCTCGATGCCAATGGACAGCCGCACATAGCCCGGCGAGACGCCGGAAGCCGCCTGCTCCTCCGCATTCAGCTGGCTATGCGTCGTGGTGGCGGGGTGGATCGCCAGGGACCGCGCGTCGCCGATATTGGCGACGTGGTAGAACATCTTCAGGGCCTCGATGAACTTCTTGCCGGCCTCGGCGCCCGCCTTCAGCTCGAAGCCCATCAGCGACCCGTAGCCGCCCTTCAGCGCGGCATCGGCCCGGCGCTTCGCCTCCCCGGTCATCAGGCTGGGATGGGTGACGGAGGCGACGGCGGGGTGGCTGGCCAGGAAGGAGGCCACCTTGATGGCGTTGGCGCAGTGGCGCTCCATCCGCAGCGGCAGCGTTTCCAGCCCCTGCAGGGTCAGGAAGGCGTTCATCGGCGCCATGGGCGCGCCGAGGTCGCGCAGCAGGATCACCCGCATGCGGATGATGTAGGCGATGGGGCCGAGCGGCTTCACCGCCTGGGTCCAGACCGCGCCATGGTAGCTGGCATCCGGCTTGTTCAGCGTCGGGAAGCGGGCGGCATTGGCCTCCCAGTCGAAATTGCCGCCATCGACGACGACGCCGCCGATGCTGGTGCCATGGCCGCCGATCCACTTGGTCGTGGAGTGCATGACGACGGCGGCGCCGAGGGCGAGCGGCTTGCACAGGACCGGGGCCGCGGTGTTGTCCATGATCAGCGGCACGCCGATCTTCCGGCCCAGCGCCGCCACTTCCGCGATCGGGAAGACGCGCAGCTTCGGGTTGGGCAGGGTCTCCGCATACCAGCAGCGGGTGCGGTCATCGGTGGCGTTGACGAAGTTCTGCGGGTCCGCCGGGTCGACGAAGCGGACCTCCACGCCGAAGGACTTCAGGGTGTTGGCGAAGAGGTTCCAGGTGCCGCCGTACAGGTCCGTGGAGGAGACGATGTTGTCCCCGGCCTCGCAGAGGTTGAGCACGCAGAAGGTCGTCGCCGCCTGGCCGGAGCCGAGCGCCAGGCCCGCCACGCCTCCCTCCAGCGCCGTGACGCGCTTTTCCAGCACATCGACGGTCGGGTTCATGATGCGGGTGTAGATGTTGCCCATCTCCGCCAGGCCGAAGAGGCGGGCGGCGTGGCCGGTATCCTGGAACTGGAAGCTGGTGGTCTGGTGGATGGGGACCGCGACGGACCCCGTGGTCGGGTCGGCGCGCCACCCGGCATGCAGGGCGATCGTCTCCGGGTTCGTCGAATCCACCATGTGGCCCTCCTCCTGCCCGCCTGTGGCGGTGCGTTGCGGCTGCATCCGTTCCACGCCGCCGGGGGGGCGCGCAAGGCGGGATGCAACCTGTCGTGGTGGTGGCGTGGGGGAGGGGTCCTTGCTGCCGCTGGGGTCGAAAAGGGCCATTTCACCTCCCGTTCCGCGCGGGGCAGGGTTGCGGCCCCCAGGGGTTGGGTCGGTGGTTCCGGCGGGCCACCCGCCGTGGTAGTCAAGCCGCCATGAACCCTGCCAATACCCCTGTCGCACTCGGTGCCGACCATGCCGGCGTGGCGATGAAGGCCGCGATCCGGGAGATGCTGGAGGCCGCCGGGCGCCCGGTGACGGACCTCGGCACCCATGGGACGGAGAGCGTGGACTACCCCGATTTCGGCGCCGCCGTGGCTTCCGCCGTGGCGGAGGGCCGCGCCGCCTTCGGCGTGCTGGTCTGTGGCACCGGCATCGGCATCTCCATCGCCGCCAACCGCAACCCCGCCATCCGCTGCGCCCTGGTGCATGACGTGACGGGCGCGCGGCTGACCCGGCTGCACAACGACGCCAACGTCATCGCCCTCGGTGCCCGCATGACCGGGATCGAGGTGGCGCTGGACGCCGTCCGTACCTTCCTTGCCACCCCCTTCGAGGGCGGCCGCCACGGGCGCCGCATCCAGAAGATCAGCCCCGGTTGGAGCGCGCGCCTATGAACGAGACCATCCCCGCCGTGACCCCCGCCCGCTTCTTCTCCGCCCCGCTCGCGGAGGTCGATCCCGAGCTGGCCGCCTCCATCGGCGACGAGCTGGTGCGGCAGCAGGACGGGATCGAGCTGATCGCGTCCGAGAACATCGTCTCCCGCGCCGTGCTGGAAGCGCAGGGCAGCGTGATGACCAACAAGTACGCGGAGGGCTATCCGGGCCGCCGCTACTATGGCGGCTGCGAATTCGTCGATGTGGCGGAGGCGCTGGCGATCGAGCGCGCAAAGAAGCTGTTCGATTGCGGCTTCGCCAACGTCCAGCCGCATAGCGGCGCGCAGGCCAACCAGGCGGTGTTCCTGGCCCTGCTGCAGCCCGGCGACAGCTTCATGGGCCTCGACCTGGCGGCCGGCGGGCACCTGACCCATGGCGCGCCGGCCAACATGTCCGGCAAGTGGTTCAAGCCCGTCCCCTACACGGTGCGGCGGGGAGACCAGCGGATCGACATGGCGGAGGTCCGGCGCATCGCGCTGGAGAACAAGCCGAAGCTGATCATCGCCGGCGGCTCCGCCTACGCCCGCACCTGGGATTTCGCCGCGTTCCGTGAGATCGCGGACGAGGTCGGCGCCTATTTCATGGTGGACATGGCGCATTTCGCGGGCCTGGTGGCCGGCGGCGCGCACCCGTCCCCGTTCCCCCACGCGCATGTCGCGACGACGACCACGCACAAGACGCTGCGCGGCCCGCGCGGCGGCATGATCCTGACGAATGACGAGGCGCTGGCGAAGAAGTTCAACAGCGCCGTCTTCCCCGGCCTCCAGGGCGGCCCGCTGATGCATGTCATCGCCGCCAAGGCGGTGGCCTTCGGGGAGGCGCTGCGGCCGGAATTCCGGACCTATGCGAAGCAGGTCGTGGCGAATGCCAATGCGCTGGCGGTGGAGCTGAAGGCGCAGGGGCTAGATCTCGTGACGGGCGGCACCGACAACCACCTGGTGCTGGTGGACCTCCGCCCGAAGAAGCTGACGGGCAAGGCGGCGGAGGGCGCGCTGAACCGCGCCCACCTCACCTGCAACAAGAACGGCATCCCCTTCGATCCGGAGAAGCCGATGACCACCTCCGGCGTCCGTCTCGGCAGCCCCGCGGCGACGACGCGCGGCTTCGGGGAGGCGGAGTTCCGCCAGGTGGGCCAGATGATCGGCGAGGTGCTGGACGGGCTGGCGAAGGCCAATGCGCCGGACGGCAATTCGGCGGTCGAGGCCGCGGTGAAGGGCAGGGTGCTGGAGCTCTGCCGGCGCTTTCCGATCTACTGAGGCCGTGATGGCAAAGGGCGCTCCCCTCAAAGGCGGCCCGCGCCCTTCAGCGGGCCGAGCGGCCGAATGGCCGCCGCGCCCAGACCGACCGCATAGCCCGGCACGCGAGTGCAAGGCGCGAAGGCAAGCGCGCGGAGCGCGCGCCCGCCGTCTGAGGGCATAGATATATGCGCTGCCCGTTCTGTGGGAACGAAGACACGCAGGTGAAGGACAGCCGCCCGGCGGAGGATGGGGCCTCCATCCGGCGCCGGCGGTCCTGCCCCGCCTGCGGCAACCGATTCACCACCTTCGAACGGGTGCAACTGCGCGAGCTGCTCGTCATCAAGACCGATGGCCGCCGCGTGCCCTTCGACCGCGACAAGCTCGCGCGTTCCGTCCGCGTGGCGCTGCGCAAGCGGCCCTTCGACGAGGAACGGATCGAGCGCATCGTCTCCGGCATCCAGCGCCGGCTGGAAGTGGAAGCGGATAGCGAGGTCACCAGCCGCCGGGTCGGCGAGGTGGTGATGGAAACGCTGCGCGATGTGGACGAGGTGGCCTATGTGCGCTTCGCCTCGGTCTACCGGAATTTCCGGGAGGCCAAGGATTTCCGGGCATTCCTGGGCAAGATCGAAGGCTCCTGAGTCTCGTGGACGACGCGTTTCACATGCGGGCCGCGCTCGCCCTGGCGGCGCGCGGGCTCGGCAATACCTGGCCCAACCCCGCGGTCGGCTGCGTGATCGTGGCGAAGGACGGCCAGGTGGTCGGCCGCGGCTGGACCCAGCCCGGCGGGCGGCCGCATGCGGAGACGGAGGCGCTGAAGCGCGCCGGCGAACGGGCGCGGGGCGCGACGGCCTATGTGACGCTGGAGCCCTGCTGCCATTGGGGCCGCACGCCGCCCTGCACCGATGCCCTGGCCGCGGCCGGCATTTCCCGGGTTGTGGTGGCGCTTCGGGACCCTGACCCGCGCGTGGACGGCGAAGGTTTCCGCAAGCTCGCCGCTGCGGGGATCGCGGTGGAGGAAGGGCTGCTGCGGGAGGAGGCGGAGCGGCTGACCGCCGGCTTCATCAGGCGGCTCCGCCACGGTCTGCCGCTGGTGACGCTGAAGCTGGCGACGACGCTGGATGGGCGGATCGCCACCGCCACCAAGGAAAGCCGCTGGATAACGGGCCCCGCCGCCCGCCGCGCCGCCCACGGGCTGCGGGCGCGGCACGACGCGATCCTGGTCGGCAGCGGCACCGTCATCGACGACGACCCCGATCTGACCTGCCGCCTGCCGGGCGGCGTGCCGGTGCCGGCGCCGCGCGTGGTGGCCGATGCAAGGCTGCGCATCCCGCTGGCGTCGAAGCTGGTCCGCACGGCGCGGGAGGTGCCGACGCTGGTGTGCACCGTGCCAGGCCATGCGGAGGCCGCGCTGGTCCCGCTGCGGGAGGCGGGCGTCGAGATCGTCGAGGTCGAGCCCGGCCCCGCCGGCCTTTCCATGCGGGCCGTGCTGTTCGCGCTGGCCGCGAAGGGCATCACCCGCGTGCTGGCGGAAGGCGGGTCCGGCATCGCGGCCTCCCTGCTGCGGGAGGGGCTGGTGGACCGGCTGGCCTGGTTCCATGCGCCCATGGTCATCGGCGGCGACGGAATCCCCGCCAGTTACGCCCTGCCATTGCCCGATCTCGCCTCCGCGCCCAAGTTCCGTCGCGTGGCGGTGCGGACCCTGGGGCCTGACCTGCTGTCCGAATACGAATGCGAGGCCGGCTGAATGTTCACGGGTATCGTCACCGCGCTGGGGGAAGTCACCGCCATCACGCCGATCGGCGGCGGCCATGACATGCGGCTGACCATCGTGACGCCGCCGGGCTGGCTGGAGGGTGCGGCGATCGGCGCCTCCATCTGCTGCTCCGGCTGCTGCCTGACCGCGATCGAGTATGCGGGCGACAGCTTCGTGGTGGAGGCCTCGGCCGAGACGTTGTCCAAGACGACGCTCGGCACCTGGCAGGTCGGGCGCCGCATCAACCTGGAACGCTCGCTGAAGCTCGGCGACGAGATGGGCGGGCACATCGTCTCCGGCCATGTCGATTGCGTCGGCACCGTGGTCGCGGCGGTGCCGGAGAACGGATCGACGCGCTGGACCTTCGCCATGCCGCGCGACTTCATCCGCTTCGTCGCGAAGAAGGGCAGCATCGCCATCGATGGCTGTTCGCTCACCGTGAACGAAGCAACCGAAGAAAGCTTCGGCGTCAACATCATCCCCCACACGGCGGAGGTCACGGGCTTCGGCACGCTGAAGCCGGGTGATTCCGTGAATATCGAGATCGACATGCTGGCCCGCTACGTCGCGCGCCTGGCGGAGTTCAAGGCATGAACGTTCAGCCCCGCACCACCAGCTTCGCGGAGTTCCTCAGCCCGACCGAGGAACTGATCGAGGAGGCCCGGCGCGGCCGCATGTTCATCCTCGTCGATGACGAGGACCGGGAGAACGAGGGCGACCTCGTCATTCCCGCGCAATTCGCGACGCCGGACGCCATCAACTTCATGGCCAAGCACGCGCGCGGGCTGATCTGCCTGGCGATGGCGCGGCACCGCGTGGAACAGCTCGGCCTGCCCTTGATGGCGCAGTCCAACGGCACGCGCCACGCGACGGCCTTCACCGTCTCGATCGAGGCGCGGGACGGCGTCACCACCGGCATCTCCGCCGCCGACCGCGCCAAGACGGTCGCGGTCGCGATCAACCCGGAGCTGGGGCGGGAGCATATCGTGACCCCCGGCCATGTCTTCCCGCTGGTGGCGCGGGATGGCGGGACGCTGGTGCGGGCGGGGCATACCGAGGCCGCGGTCGATTTCGCGCGCCTCGCGGGCCTCAACCCCGCCGGCGTGATCTGCGAGATCATGAACGATGACGGCACCATGGCGCGGATGCCGGACCTCGTCGCGTTCGCGCAGCATCACGGCCTCAAGCTCGGCACCATCGCGGACCTGATCGGCCATCGCCGCCGGACGGAACGCCTGGTGAAGCGGGTGGAGGAAGGCACGGTGGAGGGGATCGGCGGTCCCTGGCGGGCCGTGGTCTACAGCTCCACCTTGCAGGAGGGGGAGCACGTCGCCCTGGTGAAGGGGGACGTGACCGGCCCGCAGCCGACGCTGGTGCGGATGCATGCGGCATCCCTGCTGCGGGACATGGTGGGCGGGCGCGTGGAGCAGGACCTGCACGCCGCCATGCGGACCATCGGGGAAGCCGGGCGTGGCGTGGTGGTGCTGCTGCGGGACTGGCGGCCGGATGGCCTCTCCCAGCAGATCCGCGCCCAGCGGGACCGCCGGCAGAGCGCGCCGGAAATCCGGGACTACGGCATCGGCGCGCAGATCCTGGCCGATCTGGGCTTGCGCGACATCATCCGCCTGTCGGACAACCCCCGCCCCCTGGTGGGGCTGGAGGGCTACGGGCTGACGGTGCTCGAGACCCGGCCCATCCCCAAGGACTGACCTGATTCACGCGCCGGGCCCGATTGGCCCGGCGCATCGAGGATTGACGATGAGCACGAAGGACGCGCCGACCCGCTCGGCCGCGACGATCCCCGGCCAGCCGCCCCGGCTGCTGGTCATCCAGGCCCCGTATTACGCGGAGGTCGTCGGCGGCATGCTGGCCGGCGCCCGCCGGAGCGTGGAGCAGGCGGGCGGGGTGCTGGAGGTGGTGGACGTCGCCGGCGCCTTCGAACTGCCGGCCGCGCTCCGCATGGCGATCCGGGCCGGGCGCGGCTGGGACGGCTACATCCTGCTGGGCTGCGTGGTGAAGGGCGAGACGGACCATTACGACTTCATCTGCGACGCCGTCTGCCAGGGCGTCATGGCGATCTCGGCCGAGGCCGGCGCGGCGCTCGGCTTCGGGCTGCTGACGGTGGCGAACCTCGACCAGGCCATCGCCCGGTCGCGCGACGACGGCATGAACAAGGGCGTGGAGGCCGCGCATGCGGCACTCACCCAGGTGGCGCTCGCGCGTCGCTGGGGGCGGGCATGAGCGGCGCGCGGGATAGCGGGCGGCTGCAGAAGGGCCGCCCGCGCACCGGCGCGCGCCTCGCCGCCGTGCAGGCGCTGTTCCAGTCGGAGCAGGCCGGCGAGAACCCGGAGACGGTGATCCAGCAATTCGTCCGCCACCGCCTCGGCCCCAATGACGCCGATGAGGGGCTGGGCGAGGGCAGGGTGCCCGACGCCGACGCCAAGCTCTTCGCCCGCATCGTGCGGGACACGGCATCGCGCATCGAATCGCTGGACGAGACGCTCGGCAAGGCGCTGGCCAAGGACTGGCCGCTGGAGAAGCTGGACCCCGTGCTGCGGGCGCTGCTGCGCGCGGCGGCGGCGGAACTCTCCACGCCGCATGAGCCGCCGGCGCGGGTGGTGATCAACGAATACCTCGACATCGCGCATGGCTTCTTCGTGGGCGATGAGCCGCGCTTCGCGAATGGCGTGCTGGACGCGCTGGCGCGGACGCTGCGGGCCGATGAATTCGCGCGGCCGTGATCGCCTCTTCCCTCCCCCGCGCTTGCGGGGGAGGGTTAGGGTGGGGGAGGCGCAGGGCGCTGGCTCCTCCCGCCCCAAGTTCCGGTGCCCTACGTGCTCGCCGCATCGGCCCGCAGGCCGGCGACCCCCACCCCGACCCTCCCCCGCAAGCGCGGGGGAGGGAGCAGTCCGCATGCCGCTGGCTCTGAGCGCATGACCCTCCCCCCCGAATTCTCCCTCATCGCCCGCCACTTCCTGCCCCTGGCCGGCGAAGGGGCACTCAACCTCGGTGACGACGCCGCGCTGCTCACCCCGCCGCCCGGCCGCACCCTGGTCCTGGCCGCCGATGCGATGGTGGCCGGCGTGCATTTCCTGCCTGACGACCCGCCGGGGACGATTGGGCGCAAGCTGCTGCGGGTGAACCTCTCCGACCTCGCCGCCATGGGCGCGACCCCGCTCGGCTACCTCATGACCTGCGGCTTCGCGCGGGGGACGACCGACGACTGGATCGCGAAGTTCGCGGCCGGGCTGGCGGGGGACCAGGCGGAGTTCGGCCTCTCCGTCCTGGGCGGCGACACCGTCGTCACGCCGGGGCCGGCGACCTTCTCCCTCACCATCCTCGGTCATGTCGCGCCGGGCCAGGCGCTGCGGCGGGTCGGCGCGCGGGTGGGGGATGATGTCTGGGTCTCCGGCACCATTGGGGATGGGGCGCTCGGCCTGCTGGCGCTGACGGGGCGGCTGCCGCCCGACGACCACCTGGCCGGCCGCTACCGGCTGCCGCGGCCGCGGCTGGCGCTCGGGCAGCGCCTGGCAGGCCTCGTCCATGCGGCGATGGATGTGTCCGACGGGCTGGTGCAGGACCTCGGCCACCTCGCGCGCGCCGCGGGCCTCGGCGCGGCCATCGAGGCCGCCGCCGTGCCGCTCTCCGGCCCCGCCCGCGCCGCGCTCTCTGCCGATGCGGCGCTGCTGCCCCGCATCGTGGCGGGGGGGGACGACTACGAACTTCTCTTCGCCGCCCCGCCCGCCAACGCCGACCTCATCCGCGCCGCCGGCATGGAAGCGGGGGTGGCGGTGACGCGGATCGGGTGCTTCATGGTGGGCGAAGGCGTCCGCGTGACGGACGCCACGGGCAGCGAGGTTCCGCTGCCTCGGGGGGGATGGAGCCACTTCTGATGTCCACCACGACCGCCGCCGATCCGCGCGAGGAAGCCCGGATGCGCCGCGATGTCTGGCTGCTGTTCTTCTGCCAGGCGCTGATGAACGCCTCCGTCGTCGGGCAGGTCGCCATGTCCGCGCTGGTCGGCTTCAGCCTGGCCTCCGACAAATCCCTCGCCACCCTGCCGATGGGCATCCAGATGGTCGCCACCATGGCGGCCTCCATTCCCGCCGGCATCGTCTTCGCCCGGCTCGGCCGCCGCGCGGGCTTCATGCTGGGCGCCATCGCCTCCCTGCTCGGCTGCCTGACCTTCGCCGCCGGCATCTGGCAGCACAGCTTCTGGCTCTATGTCGCGGGCGGGCTGCCGGCGGGCATCGGCTTCGGCATCGCCCAGCACTACCGCTTCGCGGCCAGTGAGGTCGCGAGCCCCGCCTACCGCCCCCGCGCCATCGCGCTGGTCATGGCGGGCGGCGTGCTGGCCGCGATCTTCGGGCCGGAGCTGGTGAAGCACAGCAAGGACATGGTGCCGCCCTTCCTGTTCCTCGGCACCTACATGATCCTGGCGCTGCTGCCGGTGGCCTGCATGACGCTGCTGTCCATCGTCCGCCTGCCGCCGGCGCCACCCCGCCAGGCCAGCCCGACCCCGGTGGGGGAGATCATCCGCCGCCCCGCCTTCATGGCGGCCGCGCTGACCGCCGCCATCGCCTACGGCACGATGAACCTGGTCATGACCTCCACGCCGCTGGAGATGATGGCCTGCGGCTTCGCCGTGACGGCCAGCGCCACGGTCATCCAGCTGCACGCGGTGTCCATGTTCGCACCGGGCTTCGTCACGGGGCGCCTGATCGCGCGCTACGGCTCCCGCCCGATCGTGGCGGTGGGGGCGGTGCTGAACGCGCTCTGCGTCGCCGTGGCGCTGTCGGGACAGCAGTTCTGGCACTTCAGCGGCGCGCTGATCCTGCTGGGCGTGGGCTGGAACTTCATGTTCGTCGGCGCCACCACGATGCTGGGCGAATCGCACAGCCCGGCGGAGCGCGTGCGGGCCCAGACGGCCAACGACTTCATCGTCTTCGGCACCGTCGCCTGCACCGCGATGGGGTCGGGCGCCGTGCATGCCGGCGCGGGCTGGAACGTGTTGAACCTGCTGCTGCTGCCGGCGCTCGCGCTGGCGCTGGCGGTCACGCTGTGGCCGCGCCGCAGCCTGAAGCCGGCCTGAAGCCGGGCCGGGCGCCGGGTGCGCCCGGTCCGCTCAGCGAGCGGTGGGGGAGGGCGCGCCGACCGTGTTGTTGGCGCCGGCGCCGACACCCGGGCCCAGGCGGCCGAGGTTGCCGAAGAGCTGCTGCAACACCGTGCGGTCATTGCCCGGGGACGGCGTGACGCGGCTGACCACGCGCACATCCCGCGCATCATCCTGGCCGAGGCGCCGGATCTCCCGCACCGTGCCGCGGCCGTCGAACAGCACGGCCACCACGCGCTGGTCTTCCAGCGCCAGGGTCTGGCCGGGGCGCTGACGGGTCACGCCGCTGATGTAGTACCAGGCGCTGTCGTCGAAGGTCCCGGTGACGGAAGGAGAGCCGAGCACGGCCTCCACGTCCGAGCGGGAACTGACGCCGACCGTGATCTGGGCCAGCGTCTCGTCATCCACCTGGTGGCCGCGGATGGTGCGGGGGCTTTCGAACAGGCCGCCGCCCGGGACATAGGGCAGGTAGGAACAGCCGCCGAGCGCGAGCAGGGCGACGAGGCCGGCCGCCGGGGCGAACCCGCGCGCGGGGCGACGCGAAACGTTGACCGGGTGGCGGGGGCGCTCCATGTGGGCGGTATTCCACCCCGGCGCGGCGCGGTCAACGCCCCCGCCCCGGGGCTGGCCGATCCGCCAATCCGGGCGGCATCCCGATCGGAGCATCCCATGGGCCTGCTTGGCCTCTTCTCCCGCCGCCCGCATGAGCGTGCCGGCTTCGCGCTCTACGCCGCGGCGGTCGGCGCGGCGCGCCAGGCCGTCTATTTCGACCGGCTCGGCGTGCCGGACACGCTGGACGGGCGCTTCGACCTCGTCTCCTTCCACGTCGCGCTGCTGATCAACCGGCTGCGGCATGACGGGGATGCGGAAGGCCCGAAGCTCGCGCAGGCCGTCTTCGACGCCATGTTCGCGGACATGGACGTGAACCTGCGGGAGATGGGGGTGGGTGACCTCGTCGTCGGCAAGCGCGTGAAGAAGATGTGGGAAGCCTTCCACGGCCGCGCCGCCGCCTACGAGGCCGCCTTCGAGTCGGGCGACTGGCCGGCCCTCGCGGAGGCCCTGTCCCGCAATGTCTGGCGGGGGGAGGCACCGCCGGGCGCGCCGGAGGAACTGGCCGCGCAGGCCGGGCGCATCCGCGCCGCGCTGGCCGCGCAGCCCCTGGCGGGGCTGCTGAAGGGGGAGGTCCGCTTCCCCCCCGCGCCGCCCGAAGCCGCCGCCGCATGACCCCCGAATTCGCCCGCCCCTACCGCCTGGGAAACGAGCCCAAGGCGCTGGAGCTGGTGGCGACGCCGGCGGAATGCACCGCGCTGGCCCGCCGCTTCGGCATCCCGGGAATCGCCGGCATCACGGCAACCCTGTCGCTGACGGCGGAGCCCGGCGGCACGGTGCGTGCCCGCGGCCGCATCCGCGCCGCGGTGACGCAGGAATGCATCGTGACGCTGGAGCCGGTGGACCAGCGCGTCGATGCGGCGGTGGACCTCCGCATCCTGCCGGATGGCGTCCCGCCCACGGATGACGACCCCGACAGCCCCGACGAGATCGAGAGCGCCGGCGGCTACATCGACCTGGGCGAGGCGGTGGCGGAACAGCTCGCGCTCGCGCTCGACCCCTATCCAAGGCTGCCCGATGCGGCGCTTCCGGCGGAACTGGACGGTTCAGGGCTGGACGCGGAGGCGCCGGCGGCGCAAAGAGCGGCAGAGCCGTCACCGGGGGAGTCCCGCCCCAACCCCTTTGCCGCCCTGGCAAGGTTGAAGCGGGATTGATGCCCCCGGTGCGCTTGCGCCCTCTCGGTGCCGGTGGTAATGCCGCCGGCCCCACCTACTTTCCGATTGTTGACGAGAAAGGCTCGGCACCATGGCCGTTCCGAAGAAGAAGGTTTCGCCCTCCCGCCGCGGCATGCGCCGTAGCCATGAGGCGCTGACGGCGGTTGCGAGCCTGGAATGCTCCAATTGCGGTGAGCTGAAGCGTCCGCACCACGTCTGCTCCCATTGCGGCCATTACGATGGCCGTGAGGTGATGGCTGCAGACAAGGCCAAGGGCGTCATCCGCGTCTGATCGCGTTGCCGGGCTGATGCCGATGCGGCGAAGGGTCGGATCCTGATGGCAAGGGCCATTGCGGCACGCGGGCAGGGTGAGTTCGCCCTGGCGATCGACGCCATGGGCGGGGATCACGCGCCCGATTCCGTGCTGGATGGGCTGGAACTCGCGGCGGAACGTCATCCGCAGGCGCGATTCCTCCTCGTCGGAGATGAAGCCAGGCTGGGCGCGCTGCTGGCGCGCCGGCCCCGCGCGGCCAAGGCCTGCAGCCTGCGTCACGCGCCGGAATCCATCCCGGGCGACATGAAGCCGACCGCGGCGCTGCGCGTCCGCGGCTCCTCCATGCGCGGCGCCATCGATGCGGTCGCCAGCGGCGAGGCCTCCGGCGTCGTCTCCGCCGGCAATACCGGCGCGTTGATGGCGTTGGCGAAGATCGTCGTGAAGACGCTGCCGGAGATCGACCGGCCGGCGCTGGCGGCCATCGGGCCCTCGGCGCGCGGCGACGTCGTCATGCTCGACCTCGGCGCCAATGTTCAGTGCGATGCCCGCAACCTGGTGGAGTTCGCCGTGATGGGCGATGCCTTCGCCCGCGCGGTGCTCGGCCTGACGGAGCCGACGCTCGGCCTGCTCAATGTGGGGTCGGAGGAGCTGAAGGGCGACGAGCGGGTTCGCCAGGCGGCGGAGACGCTGCGGGACAGCCATATCGGTGCCAATTTCCGCGGCTTCGTCGAAGGCCATGACATCGCCGCCGGCACGGTGGACGTGATCGTCACCGATGGCTTCACCGGCAATGTCGCGCTGAAGACCGGGGAGGGCGCGCTGAAGCTGATGCGCGACCTGCTGCGCCAGGTCTTCACCAGTTCCGTCCCCGCCCGCGTCGGCTACCTGCTGGCGCGGCCGGCACTGGACCGGCTGCGGGAATGGATGGATCCCCGCCGCTACAACGGCGCGGTGCTGATCGGGCTGAACGGCGTCGTGGTCAAAAGCCATGGCGGCACGGATGGCGTCGGCTTCGCCCATGCGGTCGACGTCGCCATGGACATGGTGACGCACCGCTTCAACGAACGGATCCAGGAGGGGCTGGCGCGCCTCTCGGAGACCACGCCGCGCGTCGCGGCCACCCCGCGCTGATCCGCGGGCGACCCTAACCATACCCGGCCCTGGGGGGGAACGCGCGATGCGCGCCGTGATCGTCGGCACCGGCGGCTACCTGCCGGAACGGGCCGTGACCAATGAGGAACTGGCGGCGGAGAAGGGGCTCGACACCTCCGATTCCTGGATCCGCGAACGCACCGGCATCGGCCAGCGCCACTTCGCGGCAGCCGGGGAGACCGCTTCCTCCATGGGCGCCGCCGCCTGCCGCGCCGCGCTCGCCCAGGCCGGCGCCGATGTGGCGGAGGTGGACTGCATCATCGTCGCCACCGCCACGCCCGACAGCGCCTTCCCCAGCACCGCCGCGCGAATCCAGGGCGCGCTCGGCGTCACGCGCGGCATGGCCTTCGACGTGGCCGCGGCCTGCACGGGCTTCATCTACGCGCTCGGCATCGCCGATGCGATGGTCCGCGCCGGCAAGGCGCGGGGCGTGCTGGTGGTGGGCACGGAAGTCTATTCCCGCATCCTGGACTGGTCGGATCGCGGCACCTGCGTGCTGTTCGGCGATGGCGCCGGCGCCGTCTTCCTGCGCGCGGGCGACCCCGCGCCGGGCGATGGCCTGCTCTCGACCCATATGCATGCCGATGGCCGCTTCGGGGACATCCTGAACGTCGATGGCGGCGCCGGATCGACCGGCGGCACCGGCGTGGTCCGCATGGCGGGGCGGGAGGTGTTCAAGCACGCCGTCACCAAGCTGGCCTCCGCGGTGGACGAAGCGCTGGCGGCCAATGGCCTCGACCAGTCCGCGGTCGCCTGGCTGGTGCCGCACCAGGCCAATGTCCGGATCATCGAGGCGATGGGCAAGAAGCTCGGCCTTCCGCTGGACCGCGTGGTCATCACGGTGGACCGCCACGCCAATACCTCGGCCGCCTCCATCCCGCTGGCGCTGGCGGAAGCGACGCGCGATGGACGCATCAAGACGGGCGACCTGGTGCTGATGGAAGCCATTGGCGGTGGCCTGACCTGGGGCGCGGCCCTGGCGCGCTTCTGAGCGAATCGCCTGGAATCAACGTGATCGGGGGCTTGGCTCCCGTTTCACGCGAAGGCGCGCGCGGCTTCGTGAAACCCCGTGGTTGACGCCCCCTGCGGATACCGGTTTTCTTGCGGGATGAATGGCTTGCAGGGGCCTGTTGCGGCATGACGACGATGACCCGCGCCCATCTGGCGGAGGCGATCTACACCCAGGTCGGGCTCTCCCGGAACGAGAGCGCGGCGCTGCTCGAGACGGTGCTTGAGAAGATGTCGGCGGCGCTGGAGGCGGGCGAGCCCGTGAAGATCTCCGCCTTCGGCTCTTTCGTCGTGCGCCAGAAGGGCAAGCGCGTGGGCCGCAATCCCAAGACGGGGGTGGAGGTGCCGATCCAGCCCCGCAAGGTCCTGGCCTTCCGGCCCTCCCACGTCCTGAAGGCGCGCCTCAACCCGGGCCAGGCGCCTGAAGCCGGTGGCGATGACGAATGAGCGATGACCAGCAGGTCGATGCCGAGGGGCGCGCCAGGCCACGCAAGGCGCCCACGGCCTTCCGCACCATCAGCGAGGTCGCGGACGACCTGCAGATCCCGCAGCATGTGCTGCGCTTCTGGGAGACGAAGTTCCCGCAGCTGAAGCCGCTGAAGCGCGGCGGCGGCCGGCGCTACTACCGGCCGGAGGACATCGCGCTGCTGAAGCGGGTCAGCGACCTGCTCTACACCCAGGGCTACACGATCAAGGGCGTGCAGCGCCTGCTGCGCGAAGGCGGCATCGAGGAAGCCGGCGGCGCCCCCGAATTGCCGCTCGGCGATCCGGAGGAGGCGGATGCGCCCGAGCCGGTGCGGGAGGCGCTGGATGCGCTGGAACGCCTGGCGCATGAGCTACGGGCCCTGGCCGCCCGCGGCTGAGCCCCGGCCCCTGGCCGGGCGGGGCTGATCGCGCCACCCTGCACCGGATGACGGCGTGGCGGGGGAACGCATGAAGGCATTGCGCAAGCTGGCGCCCGGACCGGGGCTGCTGCTCTGCGACATCCCATGCCCGCCGGCGCCCGGGCCCGGAGAGGTGCTGGTGCGCGTGGAGGCCGCGGGCATCTGCGGCAGCGACCTGCATATCGAGGACTGGTCGGGCGGCTATGAATGGATCACCGCCGCCATGCCGGTGACGCTCGGCCATGAACTCGCGGGCCGCGTCGCCGAATCGGGCGATCCCGCGCTGCCGCCCGGCACGCCTGTCGTCGTCATCCCATCCGTCACCTGTGGCGGCTGCGCCGTTTGCCGCGCCGGCGACCCGGATCGCTGCGTGGACCGGCGAGGAATCGGCATGACGCGGGAAGGGGGCTTCGCGCCCTTCGTCCTGGCGCCTTCGCGGAACTGCCTGGTGCTGCCCGCGGGCTTCGACCCCGGCATCGCCGCGCTGACGGAACCGCTGGTCATCGGCGCGCGCGCCGTCTCGGTCGGCGGGGTCGGCCCTGGCGATCGCGTGCTGGTGCTCGGCCCTGGCGCGATCGGCCAGGCCATCGCGCTGATGGCGCGGGAGGCGGGGGCGGCGGAGGTTACGGTGGCGGGGCGGGATGATGGGCCCCGCTTCGATGTGCTGGGGCGCCTCGGCTTCGACCGGCTGGTGGAGGTGGGCGACCAGGGCCTCACCCACCTCGCCGCCGAAGGCCGCTTCGACGTGGTGTTCGAGGCGGTGGGCATGCCCACCCTGGTGGCGGAGGCGCTGCCCCTGCTGCGGCGCGAAGGCGTGCTCGTCATCGCCGGCATCCATCCCCGCCCGGCCGAGATCCCGCTGAACACCGTGGTGCGGGAACAGCTCCAGCTCCGCGGCACCAACCGCGGCAGGATGGCGGATTGGCAGCGCACGCTGGATTTCGTGGTCCGCCAGGGAGCCGCGCTCGCCCCCATGGTCACGCACCGCCTGCCGCTGCGCGACGCGCTGGCGGGCTTCGCCACCACCCGCAGCCGCCAGGCCACCAAGGCGATGCTGCTGCCGGAGGCCGGCGATGAGTGAGCCCGGCTTCCTGGCGCTGTGGAACGACCTGGCCGCGGGGCGGGAGGCCGAATACGAGGAATGGCACGCCCGCGAGCACCTGCCCGAGCGCGTCGCCGCGCCGGGCTTCCTCGCCGGCCGCCGCTACCGCGACTCCGCGCACCTGACCCATCGCTGGTTCACGCTGTACGAGGTGGAGTCGCCGGACGCCTTCGAGACCCCCGAATACCGGGACCTGCTGGCCAACCCGACGCCTTGGTCGGCCTCCATGCGCCCTGATTTCCGCGCCTTCCTCCGCGCGCCGTGCCGGGAGGTCGCGCGCGCCGGCCATGGCTTCGGGGCGGCGCTGGCCGTGCTGCGCCTGCGGGATGCCGCCGGAATCGACGTCGCCGCGCTGGCGGCGATGCCCGGGATGGTCGGCGCCCGGCTCGGCCTGCGGGCGGCCGACGCCGCGCCGGCGCATCGCCTCGGCACCGGCGCGACCGAAGAACGCTTCGACGCCGTGCTGCTGCTGGAGGCGCAGGACCGGCCCGCGGCGTCCCGTGCCCTGGCGGCCGCGGGCGGGTCCGGCAGCGTCTACGACCTTCTCTTCGCCTTCCCTGGCGCCGCGCCCGGCGAACGGCCCGCGCATCGCCGACCCCACTGGAACGCCCCCGCATGAACGCCACCGACCGCATCCCCTTCGGCGCCACCGGCCTGATGATGTCCCGCCTCGGCATCGGGGGCGGGTCGCTGGCCAGCGCGGCCGGGGAGGCGGGGGTGAAGGCGGTGGTGGATGCCGCCTGGGATGCCGGGCTCCGCTACTTCGACACCGCCGCCTACTACGCCGGAGGGGAGAGCGAGCGGCGGCTTGGCCTGGCGCTGCGCGGCCGGGACCGCGACGCCTACGTGCTCGGCACCAAGACCGGGCGCTACCTGCTGCCGGATGGCACGGACCGCTTCGACTACAGCGCGGCGGGCACGGAGGCCACGATCCGCACCGCGCTGTCCCGCCTGCACACCGACCGACTCGACATCGTCTTCATCCATGACGTCCAGCCGAGCCTGCATGGGCCGGACTACGAGGCGCAGCACGCCCTGGCGCTGAAGGGCGCCTTCCCGGTGCTCGCCCGCCTGAAGGCGGCGGGCGTGATCGGCGCCATCGGCGTCGCCATGCGCGATCCCTGGCCGATCCTGCGCCTGCTGCGGGAAGCGCCCTTCGATGCGGTGATGCTGGCCGGCGCCTGCACGCTGCTGCACCAGGAAGCCTGCGAGGGTCTGCTGCCGCATTGCGTGGCGACGGATACGCCCGTCCTGTTCGCCGCGCCTTTCGAGACCGGGATCCTGGCCACCGGCGCCATCCCCGGCGCCCGCTACCGCTACAAGCCCGCGGCCCCGGAACTGCTGGCCCGGACCGCCGCGATCGAGGCCGTCTGCGCCCGCCAGGGCGTCCCGATCGCCGCGACGGCGATCCACTTCCCGCTGCTCTGCCCCGCCGTGAAGGGCGTGGTGGTCGGCCACCAGGCACCGGCGGAACTGGCGCGGAACCTGGCCCTGCTGGCCGCCGAGCCCCCCGCCGCGCTCTGGTCCGACCTGCTGGCGGAGGGGTTGATCACCGCCATTCCGGCATAGGGCGGGGCAGCGGGGGTTGGCGGCCCCCATGCCCGATGCTATTGCCCCCGCAGTCGGAGCGTAGCGCAGTCTGGTAGCGCATCAGTCTGGGGGACTGGGGGTCGTGGGTTCGAATCCCGCCGCTCCGACCATCCTGAACCCGTCAGGAATCACGAAGGCCCGGCGGAGCGATCCGCCGGGCCTTCGTGATTCCGGACGCCGGCTCAGTTGCCGGCGCCGCCCTCCCGCGGGATGGCGCGCAGCGTCGCGGGCTGCAGCAGCAGGGCGCTGGCCTCGGCCTCCGACGCCGTGGAGAGCCACTCCGCGAAGTTCTTGAACTCCAGCGCCAGCGCCTCGGCATCCGTGGCGGCCGAATCGCGGCGCAGCAGGCGTACCACGCGGGCATGTTCGCCGCGCGCGGCCAGGATCAGGGCCAGGTTGTGGCGGGCGCGCTGGGGGGCATCGGCCTCCCGCTCCGCCGGCGCCAGGGTGCGCTCGGCCTCCGGCAGGCGCTTGGCCAGCAGAAGGGAGACCGCCTGGTTGCTGCGGATCGTCCAGTCGTTCGGCGCCACGATGCGGGCCTGGCGATAGGCTTCCTGGGCGCGGGCGGTATCGCCCAGCATGTCGAAGGTCAGCGCGAGCCCGGCATGGGCGCCGGCGTGGCGGGGCGCGATGGCGCGGGCGCCGGAGAAGGCGGCCTCCGCCGCCGCCAGGTTCCCGGCGCGGAGATGCATGGTGCCGAGGCGCACCAGGCGTTCCGGCGTGCTGCCATCCAGGTCGATCACCCGCTGCAGCGCGGCGGAGGCTTCGGCATGCAGCCCCGCGGCTTCCGCCGCATCCGCCAGCCGGGCCTGGGCGAAGCGGTCATCCGGGCTGGCCTGCGCTGCCGCGCGAAGCTGGTCGATCGGCCGCGCCGCCGGGACGGCGGGCGCCTGCTGGCGGGCGAGGAGCGGGTTGGGCACCCGGCCGCACCCCGCGACCGTGACGGCGCAGGCCAGGGCCACCAGCGTGATGCGGGCCAGGTGGCGTGGCGATGCGGGGAAGGGGAAGCGCATGGGCGGGGGAAGGGCTCCGTCGCTGGGTTCCGCGGCGCGGCAGGGCCCGCTGGCCGCCGGACCTTGCCGTGGGGTGGTGCGCATCACAAGCCCCGTGAGCCGCGCCGTCACTGCACGATCCGCAGGTTGGTGAGTTCGTTGGCGATGAGCTGGAAGGTCGGCCGCAGCTGGTCCGGCGTCGTCACCAGGTAGTAGTTGGCCGGCGCCGTCGCGCAGTTCTGGTAGAGCGTGCGGGTGGCCGTGCTGACGGAGCCCGAGGTGTTCACCACCATGGTGTAGATCATGATCCCGTTGTTCTTGATGGTGGTGCAGAGGGAGGCGAGGCGGTTGTTCAGCTCCGTCGTCGCCGCCGAATTGGTGGTGATGCTGCTGCCCAGCCGCCGGTCCGCCAGCCGCCCATACCCCGTGTAGTCGGCATTGCCGGCGATGACGGGCCCACCCGTCGCCACCGTGATGGTGCCCGATGAGGGGCAGGCCAAGGGCTGCACGGGCATGGAGGGTCCGGGCGCCGCGAAGCCCGCGCCCGAATTGGGGAAGGAGTTCGAGTTGACCGATGTGATGGTGCAGTCGCCGGGATAGCCGTTCGGCGAATCGAACCAGTTCTGGTCGCCATCCGTCATCATCACGATGACCTTGCGCATGTTCGGCGTGTTGTAGGCCAGCGGCAGGGATGTCGACTGGCCGTCCGGCGCCGGGCCCAGGTTCCAGGTGCTGCGCCAGCGCGGGCTCAGCGTCCACCACCCCGCCAGCAGGCCGAGGTTGCCCATGGTGCCGCCGCGGTTGGTGGCGCGCATGCTCTGGATCGTGTTCAGCACCGCCGTCTTGCTGGTGGACAGCGGCAGCACGGCGGCGGAGGGGCAGCCGGAATTCGGCCCCACCTGGTAGTTGCCGCGATAGGGAAACCAGTCCTCCGTGATCACGTCGGTGCCGACCGTCGTCGCGTTCCACAGCCGCCGCGCCCAATCATTGTCGCCCGGCACGCGGACGCCGTTGCGCGTGTACACGCCGAGGGTCGAGGGCCAGTAGAAGGGGCGGAACGGAACCTCCGCCGGCGTGTAGTCGTTCCGGTCACCATCCGTGGGCGCGCCCGCGTAGCCGACGCGCGCCTCCACGCAGCCCCACCAGGTGGCAGGCGAGAAATTGGTGGTGAGGTTGGCGCGGGACGTCGCATCCAGCCAGGCGGTCCGCGTCGGGCCCAAATTCACCGTGGTGGTGAAGGGCACGACGGAGACGTAGAGGTTGCGCTGAGTCTCGTTGTTGCCGAAGACGATGTTCACCAGGTCCGCCGCCGCGACGCGCATCAGGTCCGCGTTGTTGTTGACGGCGGTGATCACCTGGCCCGGGGACCGTGGCACGCTGGTGATGGCGCAATTCGTCGTGGTGCGGTTCGACGGCAGCGTGCAGTTCGTGTCCATCGAGCCGGTGATGTCGAGCACCAGCGCGAGTTCGAGGCCGGTATTGGCACGCTTCGCGCTGGCGGAAGCGCGCATCGTGAAGGTGTTGACGTTGATGATCCTGGCGAAGGTGGTCGGCAGCTGCGCGCTGGCCGTGACGCGGAAGGTCAGCTGGTCCACCGCCGTCAGCGTCTCCAGCCTCACGCTGGAATCGAGGAAGCTCTTCCAGGACTGGGTCAGGCCGGCGGGGGCGGTCCAGCCGCTCTGCTTCACCGACATGTTCGCCCAGAACAGCGACGAGACCTCATTGTCCCGCGTCGCGGCGGCGACGGCGATGTTGCGCGCGCCGGCCAGCGCCGCGGCATCCAGCGCCGCCGTCAGGCGCGAATAGACCAGCCAGGCGCGCATGCCATCGACCGCGACGGCGACGAATCCCGTCAGCGGCACCATCATCAGCCCGACCATGACCGCGAGGTTGGCACGGCGATCGACCAGGCCCGCGCGGCTGCCGCGCAGCAGGCGAAGCAGGGCCGCGATCACGCCGGGCAGCCCCCTGTCAGCGTGCTGAGCGTGCCGGTGCGCGGCCGCACCAGCGCATAGGTGCGGATCGGCCCGGGATCCGGCACGTTGATGCGCAGGAACTGCGTGATCGTCGCCAGCTTCACCAGGATCTGCCAGGGCCGGGTGCCGTTGATGACCTCCACCACCACCAGCGTCTGGCCGGATGGCACCACCAGGCCGTTGGGCAGCGTCGTCCTGCCCGCGACATTGGCGGTCAGCGTCGCGTCGCCCCGGCTGCAGGTCCAGGACAGGGTGTTGCCCGTGCCGGTGTTGCTGACCACGCCGATCATGGTGCGCGCCCGCGCGCTGGCATTGCCCGTCGCCGAATTGGCGGGGATGGGGGAGGCGATGGTATTGGCCGCGGAGAAGAGCTGGCTGACGTCGGACGAGGTGATCGTCTCGTACTGCGACGCGATGTTGGCGATTTCCATCGAGGTGCGGTCGAGCCGGTACCAGGTCCGCATGTAGAGCAGCGCTTCCGCCACGCCCACGAACATCACCAGCAGCGCCGGCAGCATGAGCGCGAATTCCAGCGACGCGAAGCCGGCGCGCCCGTCATTGCGTCGCATAGGGTTCGTTGCGCGAAACGACGCTGGTGGAATGGCGGAACAGGCCGTTCGGCACCAGGCCGCGGCCGACCGGCGTCAGCGCGTTCGACTGGTAGGTGATGCGGTAGCGCACGATCTGGCCCGCGGTGCCGAGGCCGGGCGTCGAGACCGTCATGGACCCGATGGAGGCGAAGGCTTCCGTCGTCACCGTGAGGTTGGAGGCGACGATGGGCATGCCCGAGGATTGCGCGATGACGCGCGCCACGTATTGCGAATTGGTGAGGCCGGAGGGCGCGCTCTGCCCCGTCGCCGCCCAGCGCGCCGCGACGCGCGTGCCGTGGTCGAGCCCCGCCCCGATGGCGAGCTGCCAGGCGATCTCCATCGTCATGGTGATCAGCGTCAGGAAGACCGGAGTCAGCAGCGCGAATTCGATCGTATAGGCGCCGCGATTGCCGAGACGCGCGAAGAGGCGGCGGATGCGCGCTACCATGACCGCAGCACCTGCAGGATGGCCGGCCCGCCGACGATCAGGAACAGCGTCGGCAGGATGAAGACGATCATCGGCACGGTCAGCAGCACCGGCAGGCGCGCGGCCCGCGCCTCGAACCGCGTCAGCTGCTCGCCGCGCATCTCATGCGACAGGGTGCGCAGCGCCACCGTGATGGGCGTGCCGAACTGCAGCGACTGCGCGAGCATGACGGCGACGCGCCGCATCACGTCGAGCCGCGTGCGCTCCGCCATGTTCATCAGCGCCGCGCGGCGGTCGGCCAGGATGCGAAGTTCACTGCCGCAGAGCGAGAGCTCGGCGGCGATGGAGCGGTTGGCCGGCGCGATCTCCACCGCCACGCGATCGATCGCGCCTTCCAGCGACAGCCCGGCTTCCGTGCAGATCACCATCAGGTCCAGCGCATCCGGCAGGCCCTGTTCCAGCTCCTTCAGGTAGCGCTTGCGCAGCCGCTTGGCGACGAAGTCGGGGATCAGCATCCCCAGCACCGCGGCCATCGCCAGCAGCAGGCCTTTCAGGGGCTGCTGCACCTCCGCCACCGTCACCAGCACGAAGACGAACAGCGGCACGGCGACCAGCATGACGATCTTGGCGCCAAGGAAGACCGGCAGCGCGCCGCTGCTGCGGAAGCCCGCCGCCGACAGCGTCTGTTCCAGATCCGCGACCGTGCGGGGGGAGAGGATGCCCGCCTTGGTCAGCGCGGAGCCGAGCCGCCCGAAGCCCTGCAGCACCGCCCGCCGGAAGGACCAGGGCACCGCCACCTGGTCCACGCCCACGCTGCGCTGCACCGCCAGCAGCCGCATGGCGACCCGCTGGTCGGCCCGCAGCGTGCGCGCGAGCATCAGGCCGAGCAGCGAGAGGATGAGCCCCGCCATCAGCATGACGATGGCCAGTTCCTTCGTCATGACAGCGACTTCTTGATGATGCCCTGCATGCTGAGGATGCCGAACAGCAGCATGCCGATGGCCAGCGCGAGGATCCGCTGCCCGCTTTCGTCATGGATCAGCACGGCGGCGTAGGAGGGGTTGAGCAGCGCGATCAGCCCGCCCGCGCCGAAGGGAAGGCCGGCCAGGATGGCGGCCGAGGTCCGGGCCTCGGAGGCCAACGCCAGGCCGCGGGCACGCAGCGCCACGCGCTTGCGCACGACGTCCGCCAGGTTCTCCAGCGTCTCCGACAGCCCGCCGCCGGTCTGGGCCTGCAGCGACATGGCGGTGGAGAAGAAGCGGTATTCCGGCACCCCGTTCTTCAGCGCCGTCTCCTCCAGCGCCCGGTCGAAGGGCATGCCGATGGACAGGCGATCGGCGATCTTGCGGAACTCCTCGGAGGTCGGCATCGGCGCTTCCTTGGCGACGGTGCGCATCGCCTCCGTCGCCGGGATGCCGATGCGCGTCGCGCGGATGACGAGGCCGAGCGCGTCCGGCAGCTGGATGAACAGGCGCCGGCGATGCTGGCCGTGGTAGCGCGCGAACATCACGCGGGCGAGGATCAGCCACGCCGCCGGCGTCGCCACCAGAATCGCTTCGCCCGTGATCACCGCGACCATGCCGAGCCCGAGGCGCGCCGCGACCAGCGACAGCACCAGCACCAGCCACCAGGGCATGGGGTAGTGGTGACGCAGTTCCGGCGCGATGCCGAACAGCGCCGCGGCCTTGGCCGCCAGCGGCGACCGCGCGACGGCCTGGGACAGGCTCGGCCGCGCCGATCGCACGGTGATGTCCTGCAGGTGCGGCGCCACCACGGCGGCGATGCGGGCCTGCCGCTTCTCCGCGCGGCCCAGCGCGCCCAGGCCGAGCACGACGCCGATCGCCAGCGCGGCGAACAGCACCCCGCCCACCAGGACCAGCATCTGCGGTGTCATCGGTCGGGCTCGTCGAAGGCGGCCATCCAGGCGCGCTCCAGGCCGAAATAGGCCAGCCGCTCGGCGAAGGAGGGGCGCGCACGGTTCATGCGCCAGCGCACCTTCAGCTTGCCGTCGGCGGCCTCGCCCTCATGCTCCGCCAGGAAGATGTCGTTCAGGGTGAAGACCTCACCCTCCATGCCGACCAGTTCCGTCACCTGCGTCACGCGTCGCACGCCGTCGCGCTGGCGTTCCACCTGCACGATGAGGTCCACCGCGCTGGCGATCTGGGTGCGCACCGCGCGGGTCGGCAGGCCGAAATTGCCCATCGTCACCATATTCTCGATACGGATCAGCGCATCGCGGGACGTGTTGGCGTGGATCGTGCTCATGCTGCCGTCATGGCCCGTGTTCATGGCCTGCAGCATGTCGAAGGCCTCCGCGCCACGGCACTCGCCGAGGATGATGCGGTCGGGCCGCATGCGGAGCGCGTTGCGCACCAGGTCGCGCTGGTTGATCTCGCCGCGGCCTTCGAGCGAAGCGGGGCGCGTCTCCAGCCGCACGACATGGGGCTGCTGCAGCTGCAGTTCCGCGGCGTCCTCCACCGTGATCACCCGCTCACCGGGGTCGATCAGGCGGGACATGGCGTTCAGCAGCGTCGTCTTCCCCGAGCCCGTGCCGCCGGAGATGATGACGTTCAGCCGGCACTGGGAGGCGATCTGCAGCACGCGCGCCATCTGGCGCGGGATGGACTGGTTCTCCACCAGCTTGTCGAAGTCGATGAGCTTGCGGGAGAACTTGCGGATCGAGAGGCAGGGCCCGTCCAGCGCCAGGGGCGGGAAGACGATGTTGATGCGGCTGCCGTCCTGCAGGCGCGCATCCACCATCGGGCTGCTCTCATCGACCCGGCGGCCGACCGCGGCGGCGATGCGCTGCGCGATGTTGGCGAGGTGCTGCGAGTCGCGGAACCGCACGCCGGAGAGCGTGACCTTGCCGCGCTGCTCGATGAACACCTTCTCCGGCCCGTTGACCATGATGTCGGTCACGGTGTCGTCGTCCAGCAGCGGCTCCAGCGGGCCGAGGCCCAGCATGTCGTCCACCAGTTCCAGCGCCAGCTGGCGCTGTTCGCGGGCGTTCAGCTGGCGGCGCTGTTCCGTCGCGATCTCTGCCAGCAGGCGCTCCACCTCCGCCGCCAGCCGCTCATGCGGCATGTCCGCGACCATGGCGGGATCGACGCGCTGCAGGCACAGCGTGCGGAGTTCGGCCATCACCGGATTGGCGCCAGCGGTGGCGGGCGCGCGCGGGCGCGGTGCAAAGGCGGAAGGCGCGGAGGGCTGGGGCGGCGGCGGCGCCAGCACGGTGGCGGGCACGGGCGCGGGGGCGGATTCGCTCCGCCGCCGGCCGAAGGTGGGGGTCGCGAAGCCGCTCATTTCCTGAACATCTTCCGCAGCTTGGCCAGGCGGCTGCCAAGGCCGGGCGGCGCGGCGGAGGCCGCGCCGCAGGCCACCGCGACGCGCGCGATGCCGTCGCGGAAGGCGCCTTCCACGGCCTGGCCCATCGTCGCCGCTTCCTCCACCTTCCTGGCCTGGTCGGGGATGACGACGTCCGGTTCCTGCTTCATCACCTCCGCGATCTTCGCGGTGGGCAAGCCGCCCGGACGCCCGGCGCGGTTCAGCACCAGCAGCGGGCGGCTCGCCTGGCCGCTGCCCGGGGGCAGCATCAGCAGCCGCAGCGCATCGCGCACGCAGGCCAGCGTCGGCTCCATGACGATCACGCGCTGCTGCGCGATGTCCAGCAGCTCATGCGCGAAGCCCGTCGGCGCGAAGGGCACGTCGGCGACGATGAAGTTGTAGCGGCGGCGCGCCAGGCTGATCAGCCGGTCCGCCGCGCCGCCGACATAATGCACCGGCGCGCTGAGCTGTTCCTCGGCCGCCAGGACATGCAGGCGATCATTCACCGCATGGGCGGTGCGCTCCACGAACAGCTCGTCCACGCGGGCGGGCTGTTCCAGCGCGGTGCGCAGGCCGCCGCCCACCTCCGCCGCCAGCATCAGCGCCAGCGTGCCGCGCTGCGTATCGGCATCCAGCGCCAGGCTGTGGCGCTTCGCGACATTGGCGAGGTACCAGGCCAGGTTGCCCGCGATGGCGGAGGCGCCGACACCGCCCCGCGCGCCCGTGACCGTCAGCAGGCGGCCGCCGCGCACCGTGCGTTCCTGCCGCTTGCGGGCGACGACGGCGCCGAAATTCTCCGCGATCAGCGCCGCCGTCAGCGGCTTGTACATGTAGTCGGCGACGCCGACGTTGCGCGTGATGTGGCGGTAGAAGCCGAGATCCGTGCGATCCCCGATCACCAGCACACGGACGTCGGGTTCCACCACCTCCGACAGATCCTCCAGCGCCGCAAAGGGCTGGGGATGGCCGGTCAGGTCCACCAGCAGCGTCCAGGGCGTGGGGGTCGTCCGCAGCAGCGTGATGGCGGCGGCGATGTCGCCGCGGCGGAATTCGGAACCGGGCGGCGCCAGATCCGCGAAGCCTTCCCGCAGCGTCGCTTCCGTCGCGGCATCGGTCGCGAAGCAGATCAGCGGCTTGCGGTCCGTGCGGAAGGAGGCGGCGGTCTCCTCTCCCGCCTCCGCCGCCGCCTTGTCGAAGGCGTTCATTGCGCGCCGCCCATGCCGGAGGCACCACCCATGCCGCCGGTCGTCGTCGTGCTTGGCAGGTTGCGCACGCGGTCCTGCAGCAGGCGCTGCACGGCACTCGTCGCCAGCTCGCCCATCGCATCCGGCGCGGCCTGGCCCTGCGTGTAGTCGGTCGGCGTGGCCAGCATCTGCACCAAATTCGATTCGTTAGCGCCGTTCGGGCGCCAGGCGCCTTCCCGCGTGTAGGGATCGATGACGCTGCCGGTGCAGCCACCGAGCAGCAGCAGGAGGAGGGGGGCAGGAAGGCGCGTCATGGCATGCTGAACCCCGCCATTCCCGGCAGGCGCGGCGGCCCGCTGCGGGGTGAACCCAGCTGGCGGCCCAGCAGGCCGCGATCGATGTCATCCGCCTGCAGCTGCCGGTCCGTCGGCGCGCGCAGCGCGGTCGGGTCCGTCGTGCCGCGGACGATGTAGGGGGTGATGATGATCACCAGCTCCGTCTCGTTCCGCTGGAAGCTGTCGGACCGGAAGAGCTGGCCGATCACCGGCAATTCGCCGATTCCCGGGATGGCACGGCCGGTGGTGGTGGAGGCATCGGTCAGCAGCCCCGCGATGGCGAAGGATTGCCCGCTGCCGAGTTCCACCGTCGTCTCCGCGCGCCGCACCGTCAGCGCGGGAATCTGGATGGAGGCATTGCCGCTGGTCAGCCGCACCGCGCCCTGTTCCGTCAGCTCGCTGACCTCGGGCCGCACGCGCAGGCTGATGCGGTTCGGCGCCAGCACCGTCGGCACGAAGGCCAGGCCGACGCCGTATTCCTTGAACTGGATGGTGACGTTGCCGTCGCGCAGGCCGACCGGGATGGGGAATTCGCCGCCGGCCAGGAAGCTCGCGGTCTCGCCGCTCATCGCCGTCAGGTTCGGCTCCGCCAGCAGCCGGATCAGCCGGTCGCGCGCCAGCAGGTCGATCAGCGCATTGATGTCGGGCGTGCCGCTATAGGCCGCCGCGATCCGGGTCGGGGAGTTGATGGCGCTGGAGACGACGTTGTTGGACG
Source organism: Acetobacteraceae bacterium (assembly GCA_027482245.1). GTDB lineage: Bacteria > Pseudomonadota > Alphaproteobacteria > Acetobacterales > Acetobacteraceae > Falsiroseomonas. Next base: position 71,079 of record JAIXWG010000047.1, read on the forward strand.
ACAGCGCCACCGAGAAGCGGCCGACATTGCCGAGCGCCTGCCAGTCGATGCCGATCTGCCGCGCCACTTCCCGCGACACTTCCGCGATGCGCACGCGGAGGTTCACCTGCACCTGGCCCAGCACGACCAGGCGGTTGTCCAGCGTCTGGCCCTCCGCCAGGTGGCCGCGGGCGATGGCGACGGCCTGCTCGGCCTCCGCCGGCGTGTTCACCTCCCCCAGCAGCGCCAGGCCGCCGGGGCGGGTCTCGATCCGGGCGGAGCGGCTCGGCATCACACGGGACAGCACGGATTGCGCTTCCGGCGCGGTGAAGGCGGTGGGGCGCACCGTCACCTCGTGCTGCGCCACGACCGACCCTTCGGCGTCCAGCGCCGCGACGGTGGTGCGCCCGGGCGCGACCCCGAAGACGAACAGGGAGGTGGGGCTGGCCGGCCGCACTTCCGCCACCCGGGGATCGGCGGCGAAGACGGAGGCGACGGGGCGCGAGGTCTGCACCACGCGACCGGAGCCGGCGCTCAGCGCCAGCGGCGCGCCGCCCTGCACCACCACGCCGCCAGGCGCGGCGGTGCCGGGGGCGGCCGGGCGGGCCGGCTGCGGCTGGGTGGGCGCCAGCGCCTGCGCCAGCGCCAAGCCGGGCGCGACCAGCGCCGCGCCGAGCACCGGCAGCAGGAAGGTGGATAGCCGGAGGCGAAGGGCGGGGATCAGAACCGGAACTCCTCACGACGATTGCCGCCCAGATGAACCTGGATGGGTCGCGGATTCGTGACCGTTCCCGGTGCCGCGCGCAACGCCGGAGAGACATCGCCCCCCCAGGTCACCGCATCGGTTTCCTGCGCCACCTCGCCCTCTCGCGCCGTGGTCGCGCGGACCGTCAGGCTGAGGCGCCCGAGCCGCGCGGCGACGGCCAGGCGCTCCGCCTGATGCGGCGCCACTTCCAGCGTCACGGTGCGGACCTGGCGGTTGGCTTCCGGCCCGTCGCCGACGGCGCCCTGCACGATCGCCTGGTCGATGGCGATGACGCGGCTGTCGATCAGCACCGTCTGGCCGGCGATGCGGCGCTCCAGCGGCACCGTCTCGTCCCCGATGGTCTGGGTCAGCACCACGTCCACGCGGTCCCCGGGCCAGATCAGGCCGGAAATGCCGCTGATGGCGTCCACGCCGATGGAGGCAGCGCGCATGCCCGGCGCCAGCAGGGCGGCCAGGAAGCCGCGGTCCCCGGGGCGCAGCAGGTCATCCGCCAGGAAGGGGCTGCCCTGGCCGACGGGGCGCAGCGCCATCTGGCCGACCAGCTCCGCCCGCGCCTGCGGCGTGTCGCGCCGCGCCTCGGGCGGCATGGCGGCCACGTCGGCCTCGATGGAGGTGATGTCGTCCGGTCGCAGCAGGGACCCCGCGCGGATCGGCCGGGCGGCGGAGAGGAAGCTGGCGCGCAGCGGCGCGGCCGCGACCTCCTGCGGCGCCGTCTCCGGCTTCAGGCCGATATAGGCGACGCCGAGGAAGCCCACGAGGCCGAGGATCAACAGGGAGAAGAGGGTGAAGCGGAGCACCATGGGGGGACCTCAGCGCGCGAGCGTCAGCAGGACGCCGCCGCAGATCGCGACGCCGTAGGGCAGGGGGCCACCACGGCGCAGGCGCCACACCTCCGCGCGCAGCACGCGGCGGAACAGGGAGGTGGCGCGGGGCGGGATGGCGAAGGGGCGGCGGCCGCGAAAGGCCAGGTAGACCAGCGACAGCACGCCGCCGGACAGCGCGATGGCCACCAGCATGTCGGCGACGGCGCCGGGCGGCGGCAGCAGGGCGCAGGCCGCCAGCAGCTTCACATCGCCCCCGCCCATCAGGCGGTAGCGCCAGGCCAGGACGCCGAGCGCGAAGACGAGGAGGCAGGCGAGGAGACCCCAGGCCAGTTCACCCTCCGCCGCGCGCAGCAGCAGGCCGAGGATGCCGACGAAGACGGGGATGGCATTCGGGATGGTACGCGCCGCCACGTCATGGAGGGCCGCGGCGATCAGGGCCAAGGCTGCCAGGACGGCCAGGGGTGCGACGGCGTCCATCATGGACATGGGAAGCGTCCGGAATGCGGCGGAAAGCAGGGGTACGCGACCCCGCCGCGCTGGCTGGCGCGGCGGGGTAGGGGCAGCCGGATCAGAGCGTCAGCTTGGAGACGACGCTGGTGAAGAAGGTGCCGAGGCCGGTGCCGAGGGTGGTGAAGGCGGTGATGACGGCGGCGCCGAGGATGGCGGCGATGAGGCCGTATTCG
>JAIXWG010000065.1 GCA_027482245.1 Acetobacteraceae bacterium
ATCCGCATCGGCGCGGGGGGCGGCACGACCCGCGCTTCCGGGAAGGGCGGCGCCGGGACCGGTGGCGGGGGTGCCACCGGCGGCGCGGGCTCCGGCGCCTGCACCGGCGCGGGCGGCGCGATCGCCTGGGGCGGGGCGGGCACGGCTTCGGCCAGGGCGGGCGAGTCGGGGGCCGGCGGCACCTCGAACCCCGGCGGGGGCTCGGCGGCGGCACGCTCGGGGCTGCCGCCTTCGAAGACGACCTCGATGGCGGGGGCTGTGGCGTTGAGGTCCCTGCTCTCCCGCCCGCCCTGCCACAGCAGCAGCGCCATCACCAGCGCATGGACCAGCAGCGACCCCAGCAGCCAGGCCGCCACGCGCTGCCGCCAGCGGGAGGGTGCCGGCCGCGCCTCCCCCCCCATGCGCGCCGGCGCCAATGGCAGTGGCTCGCGCCGGGTTGGACCCGGGCGCGCGCCGCCGAAGCGGGGCAAGGGGGAGGAAGGGCGGGGATTCTCTGACACGGCGCGCGCCCGGGATAGACGATCCCGCCGCCCAAGGGGAGGAAACCGGGCGTGACGAAGTGTGGTCCTGACAGTTACGTCAGGATCGCCACCCCGTCCGCCGCCCGCACCCCCTGCCCCGCCGGCAGGACGAACAGCGGGTTGACCTCCGCCTCCACCAGCCTGTCGCCCAACGCCTCCCCCATCGCCGCGAAGGCCAGGACGGCGTCCACCAGCGCCGCCTCATCCGCCGGGGCCGCGCCGCGGAAGCCGGACAGCAGGCGATGCGCCTTCAGCCCGCGCACCATCTGCACGGCATCGGCGCGGGAGAGCGGCAGCATGCGCAGCGCGGTATCGCCGAACACCTCCGCCGCCGTCCCGCCCGCGCCCAGCAGCACGGCGGTGCCGAGATGCGGGTCGCGGATCAGGCCAAGAATCATCTCCACCCCGCCCTTCACCATCTCCTGCACCAGCACGCCCTCGGCCTGCGGGATGCGGGCCAGCAGGGCCGTGGCGGTGGCGCCCACATCGGTGGGGGCAACGCCCAGCGCCACGCCGCCGAGGTCCGACTTGTGGGCGATGTCGCGGGCCAGGATCTTCACCACCAGGCGCTCGCCGAGCCCAGCGGCGCCGGCCTGCGCAGCCTCCGCCGTGCGCGCCACGACCTCCCGCACCGGGGTCACGCCGAAGCGGGCGAACAGGCGCTTGGCCTCGGCCTCATCCATCGGGCCCGCGGGCAGGTCGGTGGCCTGGGCGGGCGCCTCCGGCGCCAATACCGGCGCGGGGCGCGCCAGCGCCGCCAGGATCGCGGCGATCCCCTCCGGCGTGGTGGAGGCCGGCACGCCGCGCGCGTTCAGCCCGGCGGCGATGTGCGGCGCGTGCGGGCTGACATAGGCGATGACGGGCTTCGCGCTGCCCGCCCGCGCCTCCAGGATCGCATCGGCAACCAGCGTCGGCTGGGCGAGCGCGGAGGAGCCGACGATGACGACGAGCTGGTCGTAGGCGGGGCTGTCGAGCAGCGCGGTGATGGCGCCGCGGAACAGGTCCGGCCGCACGCCGGCCAGGGTGACGTCCACCGGATTGCCGGCCACGGCTTCCCCGATCAGCGCGCCGATCCGCTCCCCCGTCGCGGGGTCGAGCGGCGGCAGGGTGCCACCCGCAAGCCCCGTCGCATCCGCGACCAGCGCGCCGGCGCCGCCGGTGGAGGTCAGCACGGCCACGCGGAAGCCGGCCGCGCGACGCTCGCCGGCCAGCGCGGCCGAGACCTCCAGCAAATCGGCGAAGCGATCCACCCGGATCACGCCGAGGCTGGCGAAGAAGGCGTCATACATCCGGTCCGCGCCGGCCATGGCGCCGGTGTGGGAGATGGCGGCCTGCGCCCCCGCCTCGCTGCGCCCGACCTTGAAGACGACGACGGGCTTGCCGGCCGCGGCGGCGCGGCGCGCGGCGCGGCGGAAGGCGGCGGGGTTCCGGATGCCTTCCAGGTAGAGGGCAATGCAGCGCGTGGCGGGGTCGTCCACCAGGTGGTCGAGGACCTCCGCGGCCTCGATATCGCCCTCGTTCCCCGTGGCGATGAGGCGCGCGAAGCCGATGCCGGCCGCGGCACCGCGCGACAGCAGCGCGCCGAGGATACCGCCGGACTGGCTGACGACGGAAAGGCCGCCCGCCGGCAGATCCTCGAATTCCAGCGCGCCCGTCGCGCTCAGCACGATGCGGTCGGCGAGGTTCACCAGGCCGATGGTGTTGGGGCCCAGCAGCCGCATCGCCCCGCAGGCCTCCCGGAGCCTGGCCTGCCTCGCGATGCCGTCCTCGCCCGTCTCACCATAGCCGCCGGCGAGCACGATGGCGGCCTTGCAGCCCTTGGCCGCCAGGTCGCGCAGCGCCTGCTCGGCACGCTCCGGCCCCACCAGCACGATGCCGACATCCGGCGCGCCGGGCAGCGAGGCGACATCCGGGAAGCAGCGCAGCCCGGCGATCTCCGTCGCGCGCGGGTTCACCGGCCAGACATCGCCCACAAAACCGTGGCGCACCAGGTAGCCCACGGGCCGCCCGCCCGTCTTGGTGAGGTCGGTGGAGGCACCGATCACCGCGACGCTGCGGGGCCGCAGCAGCGCATCGAGGCCGCTCACTTCTTCGACTTCTCGAGGAAGGCGGTGACGGAGGCGCGGTGTTCCGCGGTGGTGTAGCAGATCGCCTGGCTCTGGCTGCCGATGGCCAGCACCTGCTCGAAACTCGATTCCAGGCTGCGGTCGAGCGTCGCCTTGGCCAGCGCCAGCGCGGCGGAGGATCCTGCCCCCACCTGCTCCGCCCAGACTTGGGCCTGCGCCAGCAGTTCGGCATCCGGCGCCACGCGATCCGCGAGGCCCATCGCCAGCGCCTCCACCGCACCGACGCGGCGGCCGCTGAAGACGAGGTCCTTGGCCTTGGCGAGGCCGATGCGCCGCGGCAGGAAATACATGCCGCCGCCATCCGGGATCAGGCCGCGGTTGATGAAGCTCATCGTGAAATGCGCGGCCTCGCCGGCCAGGATGAAGTCGCAGGCCAGCGCCACATCGGCGCCGAGACCCGCCGCCGCACCATTCACCGCCGCGATGGTCGGCTTCGGCATCAGGTGCAGCAGCGTGATCGACTTGTGCGTCCGCGCCTGGCGGCGCCAGCCATTGATCGCGACCTCCTCCGCGGGCGCCGCCAGGCGGTTCTTCATGCCCCGCACATCGCCGCCGGCGCAGAAGGCCGTGCCGGCGCCCGTTACCACCAGCGCCTTGATGGCGGGGTCGGCGGCGACCTGCTCCAGTGCCTCGATCATCTCGCCGCGCATGGCGTCGTCGATGGCGTTGCGCACCGCGGGGCGGTTCAGCGTCAGCGTCGCGATGCCGTTGGTCACGGCCAGCAGGGTGGCGGGTTCCGACATGGTCTCGGTGTCCTCAATCGACGCGAAGGTTGGCGCGACGCACGACGCCGGCCCAGCGTTCGCGGTCGCTGGCCAGCAGGCGGGTGAAGTGGTCGGGCGCCGGGCTCGGCGCGATCTCATCGACGCCGGCCTCGATCAGGCGGCGGCGGATCTCCGGCTCCTCCATCGCGGCCTTCGCGGCGGCGTGGAGCACCGCGATGCGATCAGCGGGCGTGCCCGCCGCGGTCAGCAGCCCGTACCAGGTGGCGCTGTCGAGTTCGGGAAAACCCTGTTCCACGCTGGTGGAGAGGTCGGGCAGCGCGACGCTCCGCGTCTGCCCCGCGATGGCCAGCGCGCGCAGCGTATTCGCCGCGATGTGCGGCTGCAGGGGCGCCGAGGCATTGGTGAGGATATCGAGCCGCCCGCCCAGGATGTCGTTCAGCGCGGGGCCCGTGCCGCGGTAGTGGATCGCCTCCAGCTCGATCCCCAGCACCACGCCGATCATGGCGCCCAGCGCATGGCCATTGGTGCCGACGCCGGGCGTGCCGAAGCGCAGCGGTTCCCGCCGCTGCTTCCCGAAGGCCTGCAGCTCCGCCAGGTTCCGCGCGGGAATGGTGGGATGGACGCAGATGACGTTGGGCGAGGCGCCGAGATAGGCGATGGAGGCGAAGTCCCGCACGGGGTCATAGGGCAGGCGCGGCTGGACGAGGGAGGAGATGACGAAGCTGCCCGACCCCGCCAGCAGCATGGTGTGGCCATCCGCCGGCGCCTTCGCCACCGCGTCATTGCCCAGCACGCCGCCCGCCCCGCCCCGGTTCTCCACCACCACGGGCTGGCCGAGCCGCGCCGCCATGCCATCGGCCAGCATGCGGCCGACAACGTCGTTGCTGCCGCCGGCGGTGAAGGGGATGACCATGCGGACGGGGCGTGAGGGGAAGGCCTGGGCATAGGCCGGCAGGGGAAGCAGGGCGGCGGGCAGCAGCTTCAGGGCATCGCGGCGACGCATGGGTTGTTTCCTCCGGATGGCGGCGCTTCGGCCGCCTGGTTCAGCCTGCATGACGGGATGGGCCAGCCGGCGCCAGCGCGCAATGCTTGCCCTACCCCAAGCCAGGGTTATGCTGCGCGCCCATGAAGCCCGATCTTCCGTCGCTCGCCGCGCTGTACAGCTTCGCCCTGCTGGCGGAGACCGGCAGCCTGACCGCGGCGGGGGCGCGGCTGAACCTGACCCAGCCCGCCATGAGCCGCCGGATCCGGGAGCTGGAGGCGGTGCTGGGCGTGGCGCTGGTCCATCGCGGCGCCAATGCGCTGCGGCTGACGGCGGAGGGGGAACGCTATGCCGCGGCGCTCGGCCGGGCCTTCGCCGATATCGCCGCGGCGACGGCGGCGCTGCGCGGTGCCAGGCCGCTGCGCATCCGCGCCTACACGACCTGGGCGCTGCGCTGGCTGATCCCCCGCCTGCCCCGCTTCCGCGCCCTGCATCCGGGGCAGGAGGTGGAGGTGGTGACGAGCACCGACCCCACCGTCGATTTCGCGCGGGAGGCGCTGGACGCCGCCATCCGCACCGCGCCCGCCGATCGCCCGCCCGCCCGCGGCGCGGTGCGCCTGCAGCCGGTGATGGTCGCGCCCTTCGCGGGTAAACGCGGCAAGCTGGAGGCAATGAGCCTGCTCGGCAGCCGCGTCCGCCCGCGCGACTGGGCCCTGTGGCACCAGGCCGAGGGGCTGCCGCCGCCCGCGCCGCCTTTGCTGTTCGAGAGCACGACGCTGGCCATCCAGGCCGCGGTGGAGGGGTTGGGCGCGGTCATCTGCTCCCCCGCCTTCGTGGCGGAGGAGGTGCGCCGCCGGCGGCTGGTTCGCCTGTCGAAGACCGAGGCGCCCACCGGCGACCATTACTGGCTGCTGCTGCCCCCCGGCACGCCGGCGCCCCGCGTCGCCGCCTTCCGCGACTGGCTGCTGGCGGAGGCCGAGGTCAGCCCCGCCAGCGATCCCTGAGCGCCCGGAAGCCGCTCCGCATGACACCGGCCTCGTCCATCACCGCCTGCATCGTGCCATCGCCGAAACGCTCGTACTCGCCGATCCGCCATTCCGGCTTCTGCCGCGGATGCGCTGCCGTGATGGCCTCGATATCGCCGGGCGCATTCGGGTGCAGCGAGACGAAGGTGATCCCCTCCCCCGCCGGGACCACGATGTCGCGGTAGCTCTCCGCCGTCACCTCCCGGTTCGGCGTCATGGCGAAGCGATCGATCACCGGCATGCCGGCCTCACTCATCATGGCGAAAGCCTCGGCATAGAGGCCGCGATCCACCTCGCCCAGCTTCAGCACGCCGAGATAGCTGCCGATGTCGCGCGGCAGCAGCAGCGGCAGGCGGTATTCGCGGGCGAGGGCGAGCGTATGGGGCAGGATCTCCGGCGCCAGCGCCGCGCCCATATGCGTGTCGAGATGCGTGGCATCGATACCCAGGGCCAGCGCGCGGTCGATCTGCGCGCGCATTTCCGCCAGTGCCGCTTCCGGCCGCACCGTCGCGCGCAGAGTGGCCACGTTGGGCGGGAAGTAGCCTTCGCCATCCATCAGCCCCGACGCCGCGCTGCGCGTCGAGATCGGGCCCCAGCGATAGGCGGGCCATTCGCTGGTCAGCGTCAGGTGCACGCCGAGGTCGAGGCTTGCATCGCCCCGCGCCTCGGCCGCGATCTCCGGAAACCAGGGGCACGGCACCATGACGCTGCCGCTGTCGATCAGCCCCGCGCGGAACAGCGCGAGGTAGGCGACATTCGCCCCGTGGCACATGCCGACGTCATCGGCATGCAGGATGACGGTGCGCGTCACCCGAAGGCGGCAGCGGCGAAGCGGGCCAGGTTGTCGTGGCCCATGCGCGCATAGGTCAGCGGATGCGCGATGGCGGGATCCTGCTCCGCCTCCACCACCAGCCAGCCGGAATAGCCGGCGGCCGCGACGTGGGGCAGCACGGCGGCGTAATCGACGCAGCCATCGCCCGGCACGGTGAAGACACCGGCCAGCACGCTGTCGAGGAAGGACAGGTTGCGCGCCTTCACATCGGCCATGACATCCGCGCGGATGTCCTTGCAGTGGACATGCGTCACGCGCTTCGCGTGGTTCTTCGCCGCGCGCACGGGATCGCCGCCGGCGAAGGTCAGGTGCCCCGTGTCCAGCAGCAGGCCGACATGCTTCGTGCCCGCCATCATGCGGTCGATCTCGGCCTCGCTTTCGATCAGCGTGCCCATGTGGTGGTGATAGGCCATGGCGAGGCCGCGATCGCCGAGGCGCTTCGCCATCTCATCGAGGCGCGGCAGCAGCACCTCCCACTGCGCCTCGGTCAGCACCGGCCGCTCCGCCACCGGCTTGCCCTTGTTGCCATGGATGGCGCTGGTCACCTCGCAATGCACCATCGCCGTGCAGCCGAGTGCCGAGAGCAGCGCGATATGCGGCTCGGCCGCTTGCATCTCCGCATCCACGTCGCGTTCCAGCAGGTTCGACCCGTACCAGCCGGAGGCCAGCGCCAGGCCGTGCGCGTCCAGGATCGGCTTCAGCGCCCCCGGCGTCCTCGGGAACTTGTTGCCGAGCTCGACACCCGCGAAGCCAGCCAGCTTCGCCTCCGCCAGGCAGGTCTCGAGCGGCGTTTCCGCGCCGAGCTCCGGCATGTCGTCATTGGTCCAGGTCAGCGGGTTGATCGCCAGCTTCACGCGCATCTCAGTGTTCCTGCTTCTTCAGCGCCGCCTCATAGGCGCGCCGTGCTGCGATCTGGGCCTCGCCCTTCGGGGCGGCGGCGACGGGCACGTCCCACCAGGCGCCGCCTTCCGCGGTGCTCACCTGCGGGTCGGTGTCGATGACGATGACGCTCGTGCGCTTCGCGGCCAGCGCCTTGGGCAGCGCGGCTTCCAGCCCCGCGATGCCGTCCACCTTCGTGGCGATCGCGCCCATGGACTTCGCATGCATCGCGAAATCGACCTGCGGCGCGCTGTCCGGCAGCAGGTTGTTGAAGGGCGCGCCGCCGGTGCCGCGCTGCAACCGGTTGATGCAGCCGAAGCCGCGGTTGTCCAGCACGACGATGGTCAGCTTCGCGCCCAGCATGACGGAGGTCGCGATCTCGCTGTTCATCATGAGGTAGCTGCCATCTCCGACCAGCACGACCACTTCCCGCTTCGGCAGCGCCATCTTCACGCCGAGGCCGCCCGCGATCTCATACCCCATGCAGGAATAGCCGTATTCCAGGTGGTAGCTGGCCGCATCCGTCGCCCGCCACAGCTTGTGGAGTTCGCCAGGCAGCCCACCTGCGGCGCAGACCACGACGCCATCGGCCGGCATGGCGCGGTTGACGGCGCCCAGCACCTGCGCGTCGGAGGGCAGCGCGGCGTTCTTCGGCTTCGGCGCCGCCGTCACCTTCTCCACCGTGCGGTGCCAGCGCGCCGTCGCGGTGACGGCCTTTTCCTGCCATTCCCGCGGTGCCGCCCAGCGCCCCAGCGCGCCACTCAGCGCGACGAGGCCCCGCGCGGCATCGGCCACCAGCGGCTGCCCCTCATGCTTCACCGCATCGAAGGCCGCGACGTTCAGCCCGAGCAGCTGCGCGCCCCCGAACAGCGCGCGCGATCCGCTGGTGAAATCCTGCAGCCGCGTGCCGACGGCCAGCACCAGGTCCGCCTTCGCCGCCAGCGCATTGGCCGCCGCGCTGCCCGTCACGCCGATGGCGCCGGCGTTGCGCGGGTGGTCCCAGGAAAGGCTTCCCTTCCCCGCCTGCGTCTCCGCCACCGGCACGCCATGGCGATGCGCGAAATCTGCCAGCGCGGCCTCCGCCCCGCTGTACTTCACGCCGCCGCCGGCCAGGATCAGCGGGCGCTTCGCGGCCTTCAGGGCCTCGGCCGCCGCCGCCAGCTCCCGCGCATCGGGCTCCGGCGCCCGCGCACGATGGACGCGCTTGCGGAAGAAGTCGGCGGGCCAGTCGAAGGCCTCGGTCTGGACATCCTGCGGGAAGGCGATGGTGACGGGGCCGCATTCCACCGGGTCCGTCAGCACCCGCATCGCGGACGGCAGCGCCGCCAGCAGCTGCTCCGGCCGCATGATCCGGTCGAAATAGCGGGAGACGGGGCGGAAGCAGTCATTGGCCGAGACGGTAGCATCCGCGAAGGATTCGACCTGCTGCAGCACGGGATCCGGCCGGCGACTCGCAAAAACGTCGCCGGGCAGGAACAGCACCGGCAGCCGGTTCACATGCGCCAGCGCCGCCGCCGTCACCATGTTGGTGGCGCCCGGCCCGATGGAGGTCGTGCAGGCCATCATCCGCCGGCGCGCGTGGGCCTTGGCGAAGGCGATGGCGGCATGGGCCATGGCCTGTTCGTTATGCGCCCTGAAGGTCGGCAGCGCCTTGCGGTTCGCCTCCAGCGCCGGGCCGAGTCCCGCCACATTCCCATGCCCGAAGATGGCGAAGACGCCCCCGAAGATTGGCACGGGCCGGCCATCGGCCTCGGTCATCTGGGCGGCGAGGAAGCGCACCGTGGCCTCGGCGGCGGTCAGGCGTATGGTGGCCATGGGACTGGTCCTGGACGTTTCGGCAAGGCCGAGTTGACGGCCGGGCCAGTGTTACGGATTGATGACACCCCCCACAAGCCGGGGCCGCCGAGTTGGGGCCCCCTGGGGGACTAGGAAGAACGCCATGCTGCAATTCGCACAATTCGGGGCCGGGCGCATCGGCGCCATCCACGCCGCCAACCTGGCCGCCAGCGGCCGGGCGGCGCTGCGGCACATCGTGGATGTCCACGCCCCCTCCGCCGCGGCGCTCGCCGCCAAGCATGGTGCCACGGTCAGCGACACCGCCACCGCCCTGGCAGACCCGGCGGTCGGCGCCGTGATCATCGCCAGCTCCACCGACACCCATGCCGACCTGGTCATCGCCGCCGCCGAGGCCGGCAAGGCCATCTTCTGCGAGAAGCCGATCGACCTGTCCCTGCCCCGCGTCGATGCCTGCCTGGCCGCCGTCGCCAAGGCCGGCGTGCCGATGCTGGTCGGCTTCAACCGCCGCTTCGACCCGAATTTCGCCGAACTCCACCGCCGCATCGGCGCCGGCGCCATCGGTGCCGTCGAACAGGTCGTCATCACCAGCCGCGACCCCGGCCCGCCCCCCGTCTCCTACATCAAGGTCTCGGGCGGCCTGTTCCGGGATATGACGATCCATGATTTCGACATGGCCCGCTGGATGCTGGGCGAGGAGCCCGTCGAGGTCTTCGCCACCGGCGCCGTCCTGGTGGACAAGGCGATCGGGGAGGCCGGCGACATCGACAGCGCCATGATCATCCTCAAGACCGCCTCCGGCCGCATGGCGCATATCAACAACAGCCGCCGCGCCGCCTATGGCTACGACCAGCGGGTCGAGGTGCATGGCAGCGCCGGGCGGCTGATCGCCGGCAACCGCGTCGGCACCACGGTCGAGCAGGCGGACGGGAAGACGGTGGCCACCGACCTGCCGCTGCACTTCTTCCTGGAACGCTACGCCGATGCCTACCGCATCGAGCTCGCCGCCTTCCTTGACGCGGTGGAGAAGGGCACGCCCATGCCCGTGGGTGCCGAGGATGGCCGCCAGGCGCTGGTGCTGGCCGATGCCGCCTACCGCTCCCTCACCGAAGGCCGCCCGGTGAAGGTCGGATGAGCGTCCTGCCCAAGGTCTCGCTCGACGGCCGCTGCGTGCTCGTCACCGGCGGCACGCAGGGCATCGGGGAGGCCTGCGCGATCGCCGCGGCGGAGGCCGGTGCCCGCGCCATCTGCATCACCGGCCGCAACGCCGAACGCGGCGCTTCCGTCGTGGCCGCGCTGCAGGCGCTCGGGGCCAAGGCGCATTTCGTCGCCGCCGACCTGGCCGATGCGGAAGCCACCGCCGGCATCGTCGCGCAGGCGGAAGCGACTCTCGGCCTGGTGGACGGGCTGGTGAACGCGGCCGGGCTCACCGACCGCGGCACCATCCTCGGCACCGACATCGCGCTGTGGGACAGGCTTTTCGCCATCAATGCCCGCGCGCCCTTCATCCTGACGCAGGCCGTCGCGCGGCGCCTGGTGGCGGAGAAGCGGACCGGCACCATCGTCAACGTCATCACCATGTCCTCCCATGGCGGGCAGCCCTTCCTCACGGGCTATTCGTCATCGAAGGGCGCGCTGGCGGTGCTGACGAAGAACACGGCGCTTGGCCTCCGCCCCCACCGCATCCGCGTCAACGGCATCAACCTCGGCTGGGCGGACACGCCGGGCGAACACGTGATCCAGCAGAAGGACGGCAACCCGCCGGACTGGCTGGAACGCGCCGCACCGGCGCAGCCCTTCGGCCGCCTGGTGAGCGCGCCGGATGTCGCGGGGCTCGCGACCTACCTGCTGTCGGATGCGTCGGGCATCGTCACGGGATCGCTGATCGATTTCGACCAGAACGTCATGGGGGCCTACGAGTGAATACTCGCGAACTCGCGCTGCGGCGCGATGCGGCGGCCGCCATCGCGCGGGATGCGGCGCAGGGCGCCTTCCTCATGCGCGCCCGCGGCATGGGCGCGGCCAGCTTCAAGGGCGCGCAGGATTTTCTCACTGAAGCCGATGGAGCGACGGAGCGCTTCATCCGCGACCGGCTTGCCACGATCTTCCCGGGCGAGGCGGTGCTGGGCGAGGAGATGGGCGGCGGCCTCGGCGCCGTGGATGGGCCGCTCTGGATCATCGATCCCATCGACGGCACCTCCAACTTCGCCCGCAACGGGGATCGCTGGTGCGTCTCCATCGGCATGGCGCTGGAGGGCAAGGCCGTGGTCGGCGCCGTCGCCCGCTACCTGCCGCCCGAGGTCTTCGCCGGAGCCCGCGGCTGCGGCGCCACCCTCAACGGCATCCCCATCAAGGCGTCCTCCATCGACAGCATGGCCCGCGCCACCATCGAGGTCGGCTGGTCCATGCGCCGCCCGCTGGCCGCCTTCCACGCCCTCTCCCAATCCATCATGGGCATGGGCGCCGGACTGCGCGTCGGCGGTTCCGGCACGCTGGGGCTGGTGGAGGCCGCTAATGGCCGGCTCGAGGGCTATATCGAGCAGCACATCAATTCCTGGGATGCCTGCGCCGCCGTCGCCATCGCGCGGGAGGCCGGCGCCTGGGTGAACGAGTTCGACAGCGGCGACTGGCTGGCCAGCGGCAACCCGGTCGGCATTGGCGCCCCGGCGCTCGGCCCGATCCTGGCCCCGCTGCTCAGCCCTTGAGCCCACCGCCCGCCCGGCCTTAACTGAACCGTCACAGTCCCGGACCGGCCCCATAAGGCCGGCCGGTCAAGGAGGTTTCCCGTCCATGACCCTCGCCCGCCGCCTTCTCGTCACCGGCCTCGTGCTGGGTGGCACCGCGCTCCTCCCCGCCGCCGCCAGCGCCCAGGGCAACCTTGTGGTCTATTGCTCAGTGCAGGAGGAATGGTGCCGCCCGATGGTCCAGGCCTTCGAGCGTGCGACCGGCGTCCGCGTCTCGATGACCCGCAAGTCGAGCGGCGAGACGATGACGCAGATCCGCGCGGAGGCCACCAACCCCCGTGGCGATGTCTGGTGGGGCGGCACGGGCGACCCGCACATGCAGGCGGCGGAGGAGAACCTCACCCTCGAATACCGCTCGCCGCGCCTTGCGGAACTGCATGACTGGGCGACGCGCCAGGCGGAGCAGACGCAGTTCCGCACCGTCGGCATCTATGCCGGCGCGCTCGGCTATTCCTACAACGCGACGGAACTTGCGCGGCGCCGCATTGCGGCACCCCGCTGCTGGGCGGACCTCGCCAAGCCCGAGTTCCGGGGCGAGATCCAGGTCGCCGACCCCAACACCAGCGGCACCGCCTACACCATGCTGGCGACGCTGCTGCAGGTGATGGGGGAGGAACCGGCCTTCACCTATCTCCGCGCGCTGCATCGCAACGTGAACCAGTACACCCGCTCCGGCGCCGCGCCCGCCCGCGCGGCCGCGACCGGCGAGACGCTGGTCGGCATCACCTTCCTGCATGATGCCGTCACCCAGAAGATCGCGGGCGCCCCCGTCGAGATCGTCGCCCCTTGCGAGGGCACGGGCTACGAGATCGGCTCCATGTCCATCATCCGCGGCGCCCGCAACCTCGACAATGCGCGCCGCTTCTATGACTGGGCGCTGTCGCCGGAAGCGCAGGGCATCGCGGGCCAGGCCAATTCCTACCAGCTGCCCTCCAACCGCAACTCCCCGATCCCGCCCCAGGCGCCGCGCTTCGAGAACATCCGCATGATCGACTATGATTTCGCGCGCTGGGGCTCGGCAGCGGAGCGCACGCGCGTGATCACGCGCTGGGAACGCGAAGTCCGCGCCGGCTCCCGCTGAACCGCTTGCCATGGGCGCGTTGACCCTCGGCCGCGCGGCGCTGTTCTGCGCCGCGATCGGCTTCCTCCTCGCGCCCTGGCATGGGCTTGAGAATGGTCTGGCGGCAATGGCCGCCTGGCCGCGTGGCGAGGCCTCGCCCCTCGCGGCGCTGCTGCTGGATGGCACCCGCTGGTGGCTGTGGCCCGTGGCGCTGCTGCTGGCGGCGGTCACCCCTGCCCTGCTCGGTCGGCGGGCGCCTGGCCTGCTGCTCATGATCGCGGGCGCGGGCATCGTCGCCTGGGTTTTCCTGATGGGCCACGCGATCGGGCTGAACGGCCTGGCCTGGCCCGCTTTGGCGCCGCTGCTGGGCGCGCCGCCGGCGCAGCCCTCCCTCGGCTGGGGGGCGCTGCTGGTGCTGGCAGGCGGCGTCGCGCTGTTTTCCGCGGGGCTCGCGGCACGCGGCAGCTTCGGCGCGGATGCCTTCGTCAGCTTCCTCGTCTGCGGCAGCGCCTTTCTCCTGCTGCTCTTCGTCTTCATCCCGCTGGTCACCATCCTGTCGGCCGCGATCTATGAGGACGGGCACTTCACCCCCGCCGCGCTGGCGACGCGCCTGACGGCGCCGGAGGCCTGGTCGCTGGCCTGCGTCACGACCCAAGCCGGCTGCGGCGTGGTGTGGAACACGCTGCTGCTGGCGACGCTGACGGGCGTGATCTCCACGCTGCTCGGCCTGGGCTTCGCGCTGCTGTCGGTGCGGGGCAACGTCCGGGGCGCCATCGCCTTCCGGGCGATGACGATCCTGCCCCTCATCACGCCGCCCTTCGTCGTCTCCCTCGCGCTGATCGTGCTGTTCGGCCGCACCGGCATCGTCACCGCCTTCCTGTGGGAGAATTTCGACATCCCCCGCAGCCGCTGGATCTACGGCCTGCCCGGCGTGCTGATGGCGCAGGTCCTGGCGCAGGCGCCCGTCGCCTTCATGCTGCTGGACGGCGCACTGCGCGCCATCTCCCCGAGCCTGGAGGAAGCGGCCAGCACCATGGGCGCGAAGCGCTTCAAGGTGTTCCGCAGCGTCACCTGGCCGCTGCTGAAGCCCGCGCTGGCCGCGGCCTTCCTGCTCGGCTTCGTCGAGAGCCTGGCCGATTTCGGCAACCCGCTGGTGCTGGGCGGCGATTTCGACGTGTTGTCCACGCGCATCTTCTTCGCCATCGCCGGTGCCCGCCATGATCCCGGCCGCGCGGCGGCGCTGGCGCTGCTGCTGCTGGCGCTGACCTTCGGCGCCTTCGCGCTGCAGGCCCTCTGGCTCGGCAAGCGGCGCTACACGACCGTGACGGGCAAGGGCGACAGCGGCCTTCCCGCGCCGCTGCCGAAGGGCCTCAAGCTCGGCTGCTCGATCGTGGTGTGGCCCTGGATGGCCTTCACCGCCGTGGTCTACGGCATCATCCTGGTCGGCGGCTTCGTGCGCGACATCGGCCGCGGCGACATGACTTTCACTTGGCGCCACTTCCTGACTGGGTTCGAGGTGGAGTGGCACAACGGCGTGGATTTCCGCGGCAGCGCCTGGGACAGCCTGTTCACGACGATCGAGGTCGCGGCCATCGCGGCGCCCCTGACCGCGGGGCTCGGCATCCTGCTGGCCTGGCTGATCGCGCGGCAGTCCTTCAAGGGACGCGGCACGCTGGAATTCATGACCATGCTGTCCTTCGCCATCCCGGGGACCGTGGTCGGCGTTTCCTACGTCATGGCCTTCAACGTGCCGCCCGTCGAACTCACGGGCACGGCGCTGATCCTCATCATCTGCTTCGTCTTCCGCAACCTGCCGGTCGGCGTGCGCGGCGGCCTGGCGGCGCTGGCGCAGATCGACAAGTCGCTGGACGAGGCATCCGCCACCATGGGTGGCGGCGCGCTCTCCACGCTGCGGCGTGTCGTGCTTCCGCTGTTGCGCCCCGCGATTGTCGCCTCGCTCGCCTTCAGCTTCGTGCATGCGATGACGGCGGTCTCGGCGGTGATCTTCCTCGTCTCCGCGCAGCACAACCTCGCCACCGTCTACATCGTCGGGCGCGTGGAGGCGGGGGAGATGGCGCTGGCCATCGCCTATTCCACCGTCCTCATCGTCATCATGCTCGTCGTCGTGCTCGGGATCGAGAAGCTGGTCGGCCGCGCGCAGATCGGCCGCCGTGCCGCGACACCCACCACCATGCACGCCGGAGCCTGACGCCGATGTCCGACGTCTCCATCACCTTCGACCGCGTCATCAAGGCCTTCGGCAGCTTCCGCGCGGTGGACGAGGTCTCCTTCGCCCTGCCGCGTGGCGCGCTGGTCACGCTGCTCGGCCCCTCCGGCTGCGGCAAGACGACGACGCTGCGCCTGGTCGCGGGCCTCGAGCTGCCGACAAGCGGCCGGATCGAGATCGAGGGCCGCGACGTCACCGCGCTGGCAGCCGCCGAGCGCAAGATCGCGATGGTGTTCCAGTCCTACGCGCTGTTCCCGCACATGAACGTGCTGGAGAACGTCTCCTACGGCCTGCTCGTCAACGGCGCCCGCAAGGCGTCGGCGGAGGCCGAGGCGCAAGCCATGCTGAAGACGCTCGGGCTGGAGGGCCTCGGCCAGCGCCTGCCCTCCGAACTCTCGGGCGGCCAGCAGCAGCGCGTCGCCGTCGCCCGCGCGCTGGTGCTGCGGCCGAAGGTGCTGCTTTTCGACGAACCGCTGTCGAACCTCGATGCCCGCCTCCGCCGCCGGGTGCGGGAGGACATCCGCGACCTGCAGAAGAAGCTCGACCTCTCCGTCGTCTACGTGACGCATGACCAGCAGGAGGCGCTGGCCGTCTCCGACCTCGTCTGCGTGATGCGTGCGGGAAAGATCGCGCAGATGGGCACGCCGACCGCGCTCTACGAGGATCCCGCCGACGCCTTCATCGCCGATTTCATGGGGGAGGCAAATGTCATCGAGGGCGAGGTGCTGGGCCCGAACCGCATCGCGCTGGGCGGCATCGCGCTCGACACCATCATGCGGGCGCACCCGCCGGGCCCCGCGCAGATCGCCGTCCGCCCCGAATCCATCCTGCCCCAGCCCGAGGGCTCGCCCGGCCTGCCCGGTCGCATCCAGCGCGCCGCCTTCCTCGGCCAGACCCGGGAATACGAGGTGCAGACGCCCGCCGGTGAGCTCTTCGTCGTCACCCCCGCCGCCGCGCCGGCCTTCAGCACCGGCGACGCCGTGTCCTGCGCCATGCAGCGCGTGATCCCGCTGCGCCCCGCCGCCTGAAAGCACCCGCATGACCACGATCGACTACTACATCAGCCTCAACAGCCCCTGGGCGCATCTCGGCGCCGCGCGGATCGAGGCGCTGGCCGCGCAGCATGGCGCGACGCTCCGCGTGCATCCCTGCGACTACCGGGAGACGATCTTCCCCGCATCCGGCGGCCTGCCGCTGCCGAAGCGCAGCCCGCAGCGCCAGGCCTACCGGGCGCAGGAACTGCGGCGCTGGCGCGCGCATCTCGGCGTGCCGATCGTGCTGGCGCCGAAGCACTCCCCCTTCGAGGAGGTCTTCGCCGCCCATTGCGTGATCGCGGCGCGGGAAACCGCCGGCGATGCCGCTGGCGTCACCCTGGCGCACCGCATCCTTCGTGCACTATGGGAGGAGGAGGCGAACCCCGCGGATCGCGCGACGCTGACGCGCCTGATCACCGAAGCCGGCCTCGACGCCCCGGCCCTGCTGGCGCTGGCGGAGGAGCCGCGCTGGGCCGCCATGCGGATCGCGGAGAGCCAGGACGCCCTGGCCCGCGGCGTCTTCGGCGCGCCGAGCTACGTGATCGGCGAGGAGATCTTCTGGGGCCAGGACCGACTGGATTTCGTCGCCCGGCACCTCGGCGGCCGCTAGCCCCGCACCGTCACGCGACGGCGTAGCGTTCCAGCGCCAGGTCATCCGCCGCGATCTCCGGCTTGCGGCCGGTGACGAGGTCCGCCAGCAGCCGCCCGGATCCGCAGGCCATCGTCCAGCCCAGCGTGCCGTGCCCGGTGTTCAGCGACAGGTTCGCGAAGCGCGTCGGGCCCACCACCGGCGTGCCATCCGGCGTCATCGGCCGCAGGCCCGTCCAGAAGCTCGCCTTCTCAATATCTCCGCCCTTCGGGAACAGGTCGCCGACGCTGTAGGCCAGCGTCTCCCGCCGCGGCTTGCGGAGCTTGAGCGAGAAGCCCGCCAGCTCTGCCGTGCCGCCGACGCGGATGCGGTCACCGAGCCGCGTGATCGCGACCTTGTAGGTCTCGTCCATCACGGTGGAGACGGGCGCCGCACTTTCATCCGTGATCGGCAGCGTCAGCGAATAGCCCTTCACGGGATAGACCGGCACATGCACGTCGAGCGGCCGCAGCAGCGCCGGCGAATAGCTGCCCATGGCGACGACGTAGTGGTCCGCCGTGACGCGGCCGGTATCGGTCATCACGCCCGTCACGCGCCCGGCTTCCGTCTCCAGCGCCTTGACCGTCACGCCATGGCAGAAGGCCACGCCCGCCGCGGCGGCCAGCGCCGCCAGGCGCTGCGTGAAGACATGCGCATCGCCCGTCTCGTCGCCCGGCAGCTGCAGGCCGCCCACGAACTTGCCAGGCACCAGGCCCAGCGCCGGCTCGGCCGCGATGCAGCCCGCGCTGTCCAGCACCGAATGGCGCACGCCGAAGCCCTTCAGCACCTCGATATCCGCACCGATGGAATCCAGCTGCTTCTGCGTCCGGAACAGCTGCAGCGTGCCGCGCGTGCGCTGGTCGTACTGGATGCCGGTGTCATCGCGCAGGTCCTTCAGGCAGTCGCGCGAATACTCGGCCAGGCGCACCATGCGCGCCTTGTTGCGGCCATAGGCGGCTTCCGTGCAGTTCGCGAGCATCTGCGCCAGCCAGCCATAGAGGCCGCTGTCCATGCTCGGCCACAGTACCAGCGGCCGGTGGCGCATCATCAGCCACTTCAACGCCTTGATGGGAATGCCCGGCCCCGCCCAGGGGGCGGAGTAGCCCGGGGAGACCTGGCCCGCATTCGCGAAGCTCGTCTCCATGCCCGCCGCCGGCTGGCGGTCCAGCACCGTCACCTGGTGGCCCGCCCGGGCCAGGTACCAGGCGCTCGTCACACCCACCACGCCACTGCCGAGGACCACCACGCGCATCGCTGCCGCTCCGTTCCGAACGAGGCAAGGATACTGACCGATCCGGTGCATTTCATGCGCGATCGCCGCATGATGCCTCGCCATCGGGCATGTTGCGCAATATCCTGCGATTGTTTCGCAGGATCTGCCACGCCATGGACGACATCGACCGGGCCATCATCCGCGCCCTTCGCGTGGATGGCAGGATGCCCAATGCGAAGCTCGCCGAGACGGTCGGGCTGAGCCCCTCGGCCTGCCTCCGGCGCCTTCGCATGCTGGAGCGGGACGGCACCATCCGCGGCTACACCGTGGTGGTGGAGGATGCCGCCCCCACCACCGCCGTCGTCGTCATCGTGCAGATCACGCTGGAACGGCAGACGGACGACCACCTGAAGCGCTTCGAGGAAGCCGTGCGCCGCTGCCCGGAGGTGCGGGAGTGCTACCTGATGACCGGCATCGCCGACTACCTGCTGCGGGTGGAAGCGCGCGACGCCGCGGATTACGAACGCATCCACAAGGAAGCGCTGTCCCGCATGCCGGGCGTGGCGCGCATCCAGTCCAGCTTCGCGATCCGCACGGTGATCCGGGGCTAGCGTCATCACCCCCGCGAATGACGACCATCGAAGCAGCGCGGTGGCGGCGGGCCGGCACGGGGACCAACTATCCCCTCAACGCCGCGGCGCATCCCCGCCGCCGGCCCCTTCCAGGGATTGCCTCGATGACCGAAACCCGAGACCTCTTCGCCCCGGCGCAGCTGGGTGACATCCCCGTCGCCAACCGCATCGTCATGGCGCCCATGACGCGCAACCGCGCGCCCGGCAACCTGCCCAATGCGCTGATGGCCGAATACTACGCGCAGCGCGCTTCCGCCGGCCTGATCATCACGGAGGGCACGACCCCCGCCGCCAATGGCCGCGGCTACATCGACATCCCCGGCCTCTACAGCGACGCGCAGGTCGAGGGCTGGCGCGCCGTCGCCGATGCCGTGCACGCCAGGGGCGGGCGCATCGCCGCGCAGGTCATGCATGTCGGCCGCATCTCCCACCCGGATTTCCAGGAAGGCGCGCAGCCCGTCGCCCCCTCCGCCATCGCCGCCAAGGGCGAGATCTTCACCCATGAGGGCATGAAGCCGCTGGCCACGCCGCGCGCGCTGGAACAGGCGGAGATCGAGGCGCTGATCCAGGCCTATGGCCAGGCCGCGGCGAATGCCGTGAAGGCCGGGCTGGACGGCGTGGAAGTGCATGCCGCGAATGGCTACCTGCCCGGCCAGTTCCTGGCGCCGAACGCCAACCAGCGCACGGACCAGTGGGGCGGCAGCGCCGAGAACCGCGCCCGCTTCCTGGTCGCAATCGTGGAGGCTTCGGTGAAGGCCATCGGCGCCGGCCGCGTCGGCGTCCGCATCAGCCCCGGCAACCCCTTCAACGACATCGCCGACCCGAATGCCGAGGAGACCTACGAGTATGTGACGAAGGCACTCGGCGGCCGCGGCCTGGCCTTCCTGCACATCCTCGATGCCAAGCCGCCCTTCGACATCGCCGCGATGGCGCGCCGCAACTTCGGCGGGCCGATCATCCTGAATGGCGGCTATGACCGGGACCGCGCGCAGGCGGATATCGCCAGCGGGCGAGTAGACTTCATCGCCTTCGGGTCGAAGTTCATCAGCAACCCGGACCTGCCGGCGCGCCTCCAGAAGGGCGCGGAGCTCACGCCGCCGGACACCGCCACCTTCTACGGCGGCGGCGCCAAGGGCTACACGGACTACCCCGCCCTCGCGGCGTAGCGACAACGGGGCGTGCGCCTGGCGGCGCGCGCCCCGCCCCTCAAATCGATGCATGCGCGCGCTGTCGGTCAGGACATCGCTCGCCCCTTTCCCGCCCGCTGCGTCATTGCAGGGCGATGGTGGTTCGCGGACAGGGCCCGCGCTGACGATCCTTTGAGTTGAGGCGGCCTGCGGAGGGGCGCTACGTCTCGCCCTCGGCGGGAGGAAGCCCTGAACCACGTGACCACGGTGCCCGCCTTGCGCGGCCGGCCCACCGCCGCGCAGCGCCGGCGATCCGGCCTCGACCTGCTGGCGCAGGCGGCGGCGGTGCTAGCCCCCGCCATCCTCTTCGCGATCTTCGCCGCGAATGCTTGGCACACGGCCTGGGACGATGCGGGCGCAGAACTTCGCCGCAGCGCCGACACCGTCGCCGAATACGCCCGCCGCGTGCTGGACAGCCACGCGCTGCGCCTCGATCGCGCAAACGACCTGCTGGCCGGCCTCGATGACGACCAGATCAGGGCCAGCGAGGCCCGGCTGCACGCCGCCTTCGCGCGGATCGCCAACCAGGGCGCCGATGCCGGCGCCGGCATCTCCATCTTCGTGTTCGATGCCGCGGCGCGGCCGCTGGTCAGCGCCAGCGTCTATCCGGTGCCGCGGGACCTCGACCTTTCCGGCCGGGAATTCAATCAGGCGCTGCGCGATCTCGCGGTGGCGGAGCCGCATCTCAGCGGCGTGCAGGTCGGGCGGATCGACCCGCGTCCCTTCTTCGCCCTGACCCGCCGCCGCGCGCCATCGGGAGTCCGGCCGCCTGGCAGCTACGAAGGCGTACTGAACTACAGCATCTACGTGGACAGCGCGTCGGAGGACCTGCGCCGCATGGCGGTACAGCCGACCGACGTCATCAGCCTGGTCCACCGGGATGGGCGCGTTCTGGCCCGCTCCGTGCCGGCGCCGGGGGACCCGACGCAGCTGCGCGTTTCCCCCGATGGCCCGATGCTGGCCGCCATGGCGCGCGGGGAGCTGGCCTTCACCTCCCGCCGCCGCTCCGGCCTCGATGGCATCGAACGCCTGGCCGTCTATCGCGCCGTCACCGGCTACCCCGCCTATGTCGCCATCGCTCGCCCGCGTTCCGCCATCGTCTGGCGCTGGGCGCAGGGGGCGGCGGTGCAGGGGCTCGCGGCGCTCGGCGCGGCGATCTCGCTGCTCGCCGTAGGCGCCGCCATCCGCCGCCGGCGCCTGGCGGAGGATGCGGAAGCGGCCGCCCTGGCCGATGCGAACATGGCACTGGAACGCCGCGTCGCCGACCGCACCGCGGCGCTGGCCGAGGCGCGCCAGCGGGCGGAGGACGCCGCCGCCGAACGCGCCGCCATCCTGTCCCAGCTGGCGGAAGGCGTGATCGTCGCCGACAGCCACGGCCGCATCACCTTCGTCAATGAAGCCGCCGCGCGCATCCACGGCGCCACGCATCTCGGCGTGACGCCGGAAAGCTATGCCACCGCCTACCAGCTGCTGACCGAGGACGGCGAGCCCCACCCGCCGGAGCAGCTGCCCCTGTACCGCGCGGCGCGGGAGGGCGCGGTGGTGACGGATGCCCGCTGGCGCATCCGCCGGCCCGATGGCGCCGTGGTGCTGGCCGCCGGCAGCGCCCGCCCGCTGCGCGACGCCACCGGCCAGCCCAACGGCGCCGTGCTGACGCTGCGGGACGAGACGGCGCGCGACCAGGCCGAACGGGCGCTGGCCGCCAGCGAGGCCGAGTTCCGCGCCATCTTCGACACCGCCGCGGCGGGGGTGACGGAGGTGGACGTCGCCACCAACCGCTACCGCCGCGTCAACCGCCGCTTCTGCGAACTGGTCGGGCGTAGCGAGGCCGCGATCCTCGGCGCCGGGCTTGGCCCCGACGACATGGCGCATCCCGACGACCGCGGCATCAACATCTCCGCCCGCGCGGCGGCGGCGGCGGATGGGCGGCAGGAGGGGGACAAGCGCTATCTCCGGCCCGATGGCAGCGTCATCTGGGTCCGCATCAACGCCGCCGTCGCGGCACGCAACGCGGCCGGGGCGCCGACCCGGACCGTTTCCATGGTGCAGGACATCACCGAGCGGCGGCAGGCGGAGCGGCGCCAGGGGTTGCTGGTGGCGGAGCTGAACCACCGCGTGAAGAACGCGCTGGCGACCGTGCAGGCCATCGCGGGCCAGACGCTGCGCGGCGCGAAGGGAGACCCCGGCCGCTTCGCGGAGGATTTCAGCGCCCGCCTGCGCGTCCTGGCGCATGCGCATGACCTGCTGACGGACAATGCCTGGCAGGCGGCGGAGCTGGAGGCGCTGGCCCGCGCCGCGCTCGCCCCCTGGATCACGCCGGAAAGCCCGGACCGCGTGACGATGCGCGGCCTGGCGGGGCTGCGCCTCGGCCCGCGCCAGGCGCAGGCGATGGTGCTGGCCCTGCACGAACTGGCCACCAATGCCGCGAAGCACGGCGCACTGTCACGCCCCGGCGGGCGGGTGGCGCTGGAAGCCGCGATGGAAGCGGGCCTTGTCCACCTGGCTTGGCGCGAAGGCGGCGGTCCCCCCGTGCCGGGCCTGCCCGCCCGCCGCGGCTTCGGCACCCGGCTGCTGGAACGCGGGCTGGGCAGCGACCTCGGCCCCGGCGCCAGCGTCCGCCTGGACTTCGCGCCCGACGGCGTACGGGCCGCCATCCGCTTCGAGCCCGATGGCGAGGCGGCGGAGTAGGGCCCGTGGACACCTGGCACGGGATGCAATCGGCGAGTGGATTTTCGTGATTGGAAGGCAGGGGTGGGGCGGCGATGGGGTTCCATCGTCCCCCTGACGACAACTCCCCAGGCGCCGAAAGACGCCGCCGAGTGCGCCCGCAGCCAGGTGTCCACAGGCCCTCGCCTCCCCCGGATTGGCGAAGGGCGCCCGGCGGCCTAGCCTGGGGGCCTGACGACGTGAGAGGCCCTGCCCTGATGACCGATGCGCCCTATGACCTCCTCCTCCGTGGCGACCTGGTATTGTCCGACCGCGTGGTGGCGGATGGCTATGTCGGCATCCGCGGCGGGCGCATCGCCGCGATCGGCGAGGGGGACGCCCCGCCCGCGAAGGCGGTCGCGGACCACCGCGGCAAGGTGGTCATGCCCGGCCTGGTCGACGGCCACATGCACACCTCGTCCAGCACCGGCTGGCCGGGGATCGAGGGCGCGACGATGTCGGCGGCCGCCGGCGGCGTCACCACCGTCTGCGACATGCCCTATGACGTGCCGAATCCCGTGACCACCGCGGCGATCTTCGCCGACAAGGTGGAGCATGTGCACCGCCTGTCGCATGTGGACATGGCGCTCTACGGCACCATCCGGAAGGATGGCGGGCTGGACGACATCGCCGCCATCGCGGAAGCCGGTGCCAGCGCCTTCAAGGTCTCCACCTACGAATACGACGCGCACCGCTTCCCGCGCATCGACCACCCGACGATGCTGAGCGCCTTCGCGGAGATGGCGAAGACCGGCCTGATGGTCGCCGTGCACAACGAGGACCAGGAACTCGTCGTCAAGCTGACGGAGGCCGCGAAGGCCGCGGGCAACACCAGCCCCATCTGGCACTGCCGCACCCGTCCGCCGCTGGCGGAGAGCATGGCGGACCTCGAGATCTTCGAGATGGCGCTGGAGACCGGCGCGCATGTGCACATCGCGCATTCCTCCATCGCCCGCGGCTTCGACCTGGCGCAGGTCTATCGCAAGATGGGCGCCAAGGCCTCCGGCGAGGCCTGCATCCAGTACCTCTGCATGACGGAGGAGGACATCGTCCGGCTGCAGGGCTTCGGCAAGTGCAACCCCCCCTTCCGCACGGCGGAGGAGGTGGAGCGCATGTGGGAATCGCTGAAGGCCGGCACCATGGCCTACATCTCGACCGACCATGCGCCCTGGCCGAAGCCCAAGAAGCAGTACACCGGCGACATCTTCTCGGTCGGCGCGGGGCTGACGGGCCTGCAGAGCTTCGCGCCGCTGATGTACACGCTGCTGGTGGAACGCGGCCTGCCGCCGACCGTCATGGCGCGGATGTGCAGCGAACAGCCCGCGCGCTACCACGGGCTCGATCCCGTGAAGGGCGGCATCCGCCTCGGCGCCGATGCCGATTTCTGCATCCTGGAGACCGGCGACTTCGTCTTCGACGAACGCATCATCCAGGACCGGGAGGATGCGCGCTGGTCGCCCTATCACGGCCGGCCCATGAAGGCGCGCGTCGCCAGCACCATCCTGCGCGGCACGGAGATCTGGAACGGCACGGAGGTGAAGGCGAAGCCCGGCACCGGCCGCTTCGTGCCCCGCCAGCACCGCCGCAGCGCGCTGGACTGACCACCATGACGGGCGACTACTACGTCAAGGCACTCGCCGTCGAACTGCCCCTCGCCTATGCGGAACGCATCGCGGATGCGACGCTGGCGGCGGGGCGGGAGGCCGGGCTGCTGCCGCTGACCGTCGTCGTCCTCGATGCCGGCGGGCACATGATCGTGCTGAAGCGGGAGGATGGGTCGGGCATCCTTCGCGCGGAGATCGCGCGCGGCAAGGCGCATGGCGCGCTTGGCATGGGCATCGGCAGCCGCGTGATCCGCGACCGGCTGAAGGAACGCCCGGCCTTCCAGGCCGCCATCGCGGCGGCCAGCGATGGGCGCTTCATCCCGGTGCCCGGCGGCGTGCTGGTCTGCCGTGCCGATGGGGCCGTCATCGGCGCCGTCGGCGTCAGCGGCGATGCGTCGGACAAGGATGAATACGCCGCCATCGCCGGCGTGCGCGCCGCGGGCCTGACCCCCCATCCCGAGAACCCCGTGGAGAATTGGCGCGATGCCGGGCTTTGATCGCCGCTCCCTGCTGATCCTGGCAGGCTCCGCGCTGGCCGCGCCGGCGCTGGCGCAGTCCTTCCCCGCGCGGCCCATCCGGCTGGTGATCCCCTTCCCCGCCGGCGGCCCGACCGACGTCTATGCGCGCTTCTACGCGGACCGCATGACGCGCGAACTCGGCCAGCCCGTGGTGACGGAAAACCGCGGCGGCGCCGGCGGCGCGATCGGGGCGCAGGAAGTGATGCGCGCCCGCCCGGATGGCCACACGCTGCTTTTCGGCACGGCGTCCACCCACGCGCTCTACAACCTCGTCACCGCGCAGCCGCAATACGACCAGGCGAAGGATTTCCTGGCGGTCGCGACGCTGGGCGGCGGGCCTCTCTGCTGGCTCGCCAACCCGTCGCAGCCCGCCACGCTGGCCGCCTTCCTCGCCGCCGCCCGCAGTGCAAGGCCGGTGCTGGCCTATGGCTCGCCCGGCACCGGCACGCTGATGCACCTGGCGACGGAGATCCTGAAGCGGGAGGCCGGCGGGGTGGAGATCAGCCACATCCCCTATCGCGGCGCCGCGCCCGCCATGAACGATCTGGTGGCGGGCACGCTGGCGCTCGCGGTAAACACGCTCGGCGCCGGGCTGCCGCTGCACCAGGCCGGCCGCGCCCGCATGCTGGCCGTGGCGTCCGAGGCCCGCGCGCCCCAGGCGCCGGAGGTGCCGACGGCGGCGGAGGCGCTGGGCCGCCCAGGCTTCACCGCCGTGCTCTGGCACGCCGTCTTCGCGCCCCCGGGCCTGCCGGACCCGATCCTGGCGCGGCTGTCGGAGGCGACGAACGCCGCACTGGGCGATGGCGCGTTCCGGTCGCAGCTGGCGGCCGCGGGGATCGAGGCCGCGGCCCCGGGTACCCCCGCTTCCGCCGCCGCCTACATCGCGGCGGAGACGGCGCGTTACCGCCCCATCGTCGATGCCATCCGGCCCGAACTGGAAAGCTGAGGGACCGCATGGCACCCCCGCGCCGCAACAATGACCTGGAACTCGAGCGGAACGAGGATGAGGAGAGGGAGTACCGCCCCCCCTCCCGCCGCACCATCAGCCTGACCATCGCCATGCTGTTCGCGGCCGGGCTCCTGCTGATCGCCTACTTCATCCTGGAGCTGCGGCTGGAGGAGCTCGGCGGCTACGGCGCGGTCACCGTGGTCGCCGTCGTGCTGCTGGTGGTGGCCCGCGCCGCCATGCTTCGCTGACCGGGACGAGAGGTCCCCATGCCCAACCCAGCCATCACGCCCCTGCCCCGCCCCCTGATGGACCCGCGCTGGCGCGCGGTTGCCGAGACGGCGGACCAGGTGCGCGGCGAATCCACGCTGATCGAGGTGCTGGCCCAGGCGCCCGAGCTGCTGGCCTGGTACTATGACGGCTTCTACGCGGAGGTCTTCTTCAAGGGCCGCGTGGAGCGCCGGGTGAAGGAGGTCTTGCGCCTCAGCCTCTCCACCATCCATGGCTGCGCCTTCTGCAACAAGGGCAACACCCGGTCGGCGCTGGATGCCGGCGTCACGGCCGCGCAGATCGACGCGATCGGCGACATCGACAACCCCGTCTTCGACGACCGCGACCGCGCCGTGATGCGCCTGGCGGCCGAGATGGCGCTGCCGAACATGCAGGGCGAATGCTCGCCCGAACTTCAGTCGGAGCTCCGCCGCTTCTTCAGCGAGCCCGAGATCGTTGAGCTGGCGATGGTCGCCGCGGTGCTGACCGGCATGGCGAAGATGCTCTTCGTCTTCGACCTCGTCAGCCGGGAAGCGACCTGCCCGATCGGCCCGCGATCCGCCCTCGCGCTATAGCGGCTCGATCCGCCAGCCGAATTCGCCCCGGCGCAGCATGACGGGCTCCGGCCCCGTCATCCCGGGCGGGCTGCCGCGCCAGGCGCAGAGCACCGCCGCCTCCTCCCCCACCCAGCGCCAGAAGGCGAAATGGGCGTAGCGTTCGGGCCCCGGGCGCGGGACGTACTGCCAGGCGCGGACGATGCCGCCATTCGAGAGGTCGAACACCTCGATCCCGTTCAGCGCCATGTAGGTGGAGGGAGAGACGGAGACCATCCAGCCGAGCGAGGGCGTGAAGCGCGGCTGGTGCGCCAGCGATTCGCGCTGCCCGAAGACGCGGTCCACCCAGAGGTAGTCGGCGTGTTCGTAGTGCTGCCGCTGCACCAGGTAGCCGGGCGGTGCCTGGAAGGCCGCGACCAGGCGGTGGGTCACGCAGGCCACATGGTCCACGCTTTCCGCGCAGGACGGGTCATCGGTCAGCAGGATCGCTCCCTGGTCGCCCTGCAGGACCAGCGCGGCGCCGTCCCGCCGCGCCAGCGCCAGCGCGGCCTGCGTCGGCATCGGCACGGCGGCGCCGAAGCCGGGCACGTCGAGGAAGGGATCGCCCTGCCCCTCGCAGGGCGTCTCCGCCAGCGCGAGGGCGGGCAGCAGCAGCAGGATCGGCAGGAGGTGTCGCATGGCGTGCATCATGCCAGCACGGCCTTGCCGAATCATCGTCGAAGCCGGCGCCGGGCTGACTCGCGCCCGGCACGGCGCTACACCCGCGCCATGGCTTCCCATCCCCGCCGCCCCCCCGGCCAGCGCTGGATCAAGCGCCCGCCCCGCCCGTCCCGCGCTGCGCCACCCCAGCCGGAGGTGCGGCAGAAGCCCGGCCGGACCCAGTTCTTCATGGCGGTCGGCACGGGCACGGCGGCCGGCATCGTCGCCGTCATCCTGGCGCAGCTCGCCGCCGCCCGTCCCGGCATCCCCGGCTTCGCCTTCGGCGCGGCCTTCTGCCTCGGCTTCATCCTGCTCTGGCGCGGCTTCGGCGGCACCACGCAGGACCTCAAGGACCTCTTCCGATGACACGCAAGCTGATCCTCGCCGGCGCGCAGCTCGGCCCCATCCAGCGCGCCGACAGCCGCGCCGCGACCCTCGCGCGCCTCATCGCGCTGCTGGAACAGGCGGCGGCCAAGGGGGCGAAGCTGGTTGTCTTCCCCGAGCTCGCCTTCACCACCTTCTTCCCGCGCTGGCCGATGGAGCGTGACGCGCCGGAACTGCTGGGCTGCTTCGAAGCCGCCATGCCGAACCCGCAGGTGCAGCCGCTGTTCGACCGCGCCCGCGAACTCGGCGTCGGCTTCTATGTCGGCTACGCGGAGCTGACGCCGGATGGCCACCGCTTCAACAGCGCCATCACAGTCGGGCCGGACGGCGAGATCCTGTTCAAGTACCGCAAGATCCACCTGCCCGGGTCGGATCACGTGAAGGAAGGCCAGAAGTACCAGCAGCTGGAGAAGATGTACTTCGAGTACGGCGACATGGGCTTCCCCGTGCAGCGCGGCCCGGAATCCTGGGGCCGTCCCGTGCTCGGCATGCTGGTCTGCAACGACCGCCGCTGGCCGGAAGGCTGGCGCGTGCTCGGCCTGCAGGGCGTGGAGCTGGTGATGGTCGGCTACAACTCCGCCGCCTATGACCCGAATGGCGGGGAGAGCGAGAGCGAGGAGCTGCGCACCTTCCACTCCATCCTGGCCGCGCAGTCCAACGCCTACATGAACGCGACCTGGGCCATCGCCGTCGCCAAGGCGGGGGTGGAGGATGGCGCGGGCCTGATCGGCGGTTCCGTCATCGTCGATCCCAACGGCCAGGTCGTGGCGCAGGCCCGCACCAAGGAGGATGAGGTAATCGTGGCGGAGGTCGATTTCGACGCCTGCCGCCAGGGCAAGGAGAAGATGTTCAACTTCGCCCAGCACCGCCGCCCGCAGCACTACCGCCGCATCGTGGATCAGGTGGGCGCCGAGACGCCGGTCTGACCCGTCCTCGCCATCGCCCCGCTCGATAAGGGAACACCATGTCGTCACGCCGCCTGACCGTTGCCGCCGCCCAGATGGGTCCCCTCCAGAAGGCCGAGGGCCGCGACGTCGCCGTCGCCCGCATGGTCGCGCTGATGGAGAAGGCGGCGCGGCGGGGCGCGGAGGTCGTGGTCTTCCCCGAACTCGCGCTGACCACCTTCTTCCCGCGCTGGTACCACGAGAACCTGGCGGAAGCGGACCATTGGTATGAGCACGCCCTGCCGTCGAACGAGACGGCGCCACTCTTCGACGCCGCCCGCCGCCTGAACCTCGGCTTCCACCTCGGCTACGCCGAGAAGACGCCGGAGGGCCGGCGCTTCAACACCGCGGTCTATGTCCACCCCAACGGCCAGGTCGTGCTGAAGTACCGCAAGGTCCACCTGCCCGGCCATGCCGAATACGACCCGGTGCGGAAGGTGCAGCACCTGGAGAAGCGCTATTTCGAGCCGGGCGACCTCGGCTTCCCCGTGATCCGCGCGCCGATCGGCGGCGCCGGGCCGGTCAACATCGGCATGATGATCTGCAATGATCGCCGCTGGCCGGAAAGCTGGCGCGTGCTCGGGCTGCAGCAGGTCGAACTCGTCATGCTCGGCTACAACACGCCGTCGCTCAACATGGAGAACCGGGGGTTCGAGGCGCATCACCTCCGCGTCGCGCACAGCCACCTCTCCATCCAGGCGGGCTGCTACCAGAATGCGTGCTTCGGCGTCGGCGTCGCCAAGGCGGGGACGGAAGATGGGCATGAGCTGTTCGGCCATTCCATCATCGTGAACCCGCAGGGCGAGATCATGGCCCAGGCGACCAGCTGGGACGACGAGGTGATCGTGGCGGAATGCGACCTCGGCATGTGCGAACTGGGCCGCAACACCATCTTCAACTTCGCCCGCCATCGCCGGCCCGAACACTACACCCGCATCACCGCGCAGACCGGCAGCGAGGCTCCGCCCGTCTGGACGCCGGCAGGCTAGGCGCCCGCCGCTAACCCGCGCTAAACCCTGCCCGCACGCGCTCCACAGCGAAGGCTTTCGCATGACCGACCCTGCCGCCTACCCCGTCCTGTTCCGCGTCACCGCGGCCACCGAACTGCGCGCGGGCCCCGGCGCCGACCAGAAGGCGGTCCGTGCGCTGCCGGCCGACCAGATCGTGGTGATGGTGACGGAGGCCGCCGATGGCTGGGTGCAGGTCGAAGCACCCGGCGGCCAGCAGGGCTTCGCCCCCGCGGCGCTGCTCCGCCGCCAGGTCGCCGGCGCCAAGTCGCCGACCCATGTCACGGAAACCTTCCCGTGGCGGAACGTGGACCGCGTGAACCGCGACCCCAAGATGCTGCACGCCGCCTTCCGCGACCGCGCGCTGCGCGTCGTCGCCCGCCTCAATGCGGAAGGCATCCCCTTCGGCATCTATGAGGGCATGCGCGGCCCCTGGCGCCAGAACCACCTCTATGCCTCCGGCCGCAGCCGGTCGGGCCGGATGCTGACGCCGGTCCAGGCCTGGAACAGCTTGCACCAGTTCGGCCTGGCCGCCGATTTCGTGCTGGCGCTGGAAGGCCGCTGGTCCTGGGACGCGGATGAGGGCCAGGCGCATATGTGGGACCGGCTCGAGGCCGTGGGCCGCGACGAGGGCCTGGTCTCCAAGCCCGGGGAGCGTCCGCACCTTCAGCTCGCCGACGTCTCGGTCGATGACCTGAAGGCCGGCCGGCTGCCGCCGGGGGCCGACCCCACCTGGATCACGGCCTTCACCTGGATCACCGACAGCTGGGACGGCAAGCCGGCCGGCCCGAAGCTGAAGTAGGGCAGCCACTACCTGGCGCGGGCGATGTCCCGCGCCAGCGTCTCGCGCTCCGCGCAACGGCCGCAGCTGTTCGTCAGCTGCGCCAGGTTCGCCTCCGCCCCCGGGCGATCGCCCATCTCCAGCAGCAGGCTGCCCTGGTAGGCCAGCGCGCCGGGATGGTTCGGGTTGGTGCCCAGCGCCTCCAGATACGCCTCCATCGCCGCGTCGCGGTTGCCGAGGCGCCGCTGCGCGAAGGCGATATAGACCAGGATGTCGGGGTCGCCCGGCAGCCGCGCCAGCGCCGCCTCCAGCACCGGCAGGCCGAGTTCGTAGCGCCCGCTTTCGACCAGCCGCGCGCCCTCCGCCACCTCCGGGTCGCCGGAGGGCGTGGGCGGCGCCGCCAGGGCCGGAAAGGCCAGCAGCGCCAGGCCCAGCAGCGCCGCCCGCATCATTCCGCCGCCTGGGCCAGCGCCGGGCGCCCCGCCACTACCGCCTGGATCGCCAGCGCCGCCGCCGCCTGGCAGGGCTCGATCACCGGAACGCCGCAGGCGGCCTCCACCGCCGCGCGATGCGCGGCCATGCCGGCGCAGCCCAGGATCACCGCTTCCGCCCCCTGCTCCACGATCCGCTTCGCCGTCGCGATCAGGGCGGCGCGGGGCGCCACCGGGTCAGTCAGCACGTCCATCGGCAGGTTGAGCGGGATGTGCCCCGCCAGCCGCGCCTCCACCCCCATCGCCGCCATGGACCGCCGCTGCCGCGCGATGGAGGGATCGGCAAAGGCGATGATGCCGAAGCGGTCCGCCCGGGCCAGCGCCGCCGCGATGGCGCTGCGCAGCGGGCCGAAGACAGGCGCGCGGGTCACGGTGCGGACCGCATCGACGCCGGGGTCCGACACGCAGGCGATGACATAGGCCGAGGCCGGCTCCCGCCCCACCAGCTGGCAGAGCGGCTCCGCCACACTGAACCAGTCCCGCCAGGTGACCACGGCAGGCGGGCCGTCGCGCAGGTCCGTCACCTCGATCCGCGGCAGCCCGGGCGCGGCGAAGCCCGACAGGGCCTCCGCAATGCCCCGCGTGCAGGCCGCGCTGCTGTTGGGGTTGATCACCAGGATACGGTCTGCCATCGCCCCAGGCTCCTTTGCCCCTTCGCGGCGCCGTATGGCGGAGCCTTCGGCCCCGCCGGCGCGTTGCACCAGCATCCCGGACCCGCGCGCGCGGCACAAGCGCCGGCATGGGGCGCGGGGCGCGGTCGCCACCCTGCCATGCAACCGCAACGCTTGATCCGGCCCGGGCCCCTTGCCATGATGCAGTGCACAATTGGCGGGGCACGCCCGGGCTTCCTGGCCGTCACCGACGGCCGCACCCAGGCCAGGGCCACAACGCCGGAAGGAACGCCGTATCATGCGCTGGGAGCCCGATCGCTCGGCCGCCGCCCTGCCCTACACGCCCCCCACCAGCATCTGGCAGGCCGCCGGGCGCGGCATGCGGAATCGCTGCCCGGTCTGCGGCGTCGGCAAGGTCTTCAAAGGCTACCTGACGGTGGTCGATGAATGCTCGAACTGCCACGCGCCGCTCGGCCGGCTGCGGGCGGATGACGCGCCGCCCTACTTCACCATCTTCATCGCGGGCCACCTGCTGTTCCCGCCGGTGCTGTGGATCGAGAAGGCCTACCAGCCCGCGATGTGGCTCCACATGGTCGTCTGGCTACCGGCCTTCACCATCGCCTGCCTGCTGCTGCTGCGCCCGGTGAAGGGCGCCACGGTCGGCTGGATGATGCGGCTCGGCTTCGATGGCACGGAACATGGCGCGGACCCCGTGCCCGCCCCGCGACCTGCGCCCGGACGTCCCGATGCCTGATCGCGTGCATGGGCCCCGGGACCTGGTCAGCATCGTCCTGCCGGACGCCACGCCGCTGCCGAGCCCCTATGCCGAGGCCGATCGCCGCCAGGCGGTGGAGGACCTGCTGGCGGGCAACCGCTTCCAGCCGCAGGGCCTGCCGCCGGGGCCCTATGGCCTGGCCATCGCGGTGCGCGACGGCCGCCTGATCCTCGACATCCGCGACGGGCAGGACCAGCCGCTGCACGCGCTGGTCCTCGCCCTCGGCCCTTTCCGCCGGCTGATCAAGGACTACCACCTGGTGGTGGAAAGCCATGAGAAGGCGGTGGCGGAAGGCGGATCGGAGGCCCGGATCCAAGCGATCGACATGGGCCGCCGCGGCCTGCACAACGAGGGGGCGGAGCTGTTGACCGCCCGCCTCGCCGGCCGGGTCGAGATCGATTTCGAGACCGCGCGCCGTCTCTTCACCCTGGTCTGCGCGCTGCATCAGCGGATCTAGCGGGCGCGGGGCTCGCCGCTGACGGGGTCGATCCGCAGCTCCACCTTGGCGCCGTCCCGCGTGCGGTATTCCACCTTCCAGTAGCCGTCATTGTCCCAGTCCAGCTCGGCCAGGTAGGCGAAATCCGGCCGCTGCTCGACCATCCGCAGGACCTCCGAGGCCGGGCGCGCATTGGCGGGCGGCGGTGCGGCGAAGGCCGGCGCGGCCAGGGTGGCGGCCAGCAAGGCAGCGGTCAGGGTCAGGCGCATCCATCGTCCTTTCATGGTCGGCCCCCTGGATGAGGAGGCACCGGGCATGGTTCAAGGCAAACTCTTCGGGAGACAGGCATGAAGATCGACGGCACCCCCTATCGCAGCGTCTGGGTCGACCAGGCCGATGGCTGGTCCGTCCGCATCTTTGACCAGACGAAGCTCCCATGGTCGCTCGACATCCTGCGCCTGGTTGATGAAGACCAGGTTGCGCATGCCATCCGCTCGATGCAGGTGCGCGGCGCCCCGCTGATCGGCGCCGTCGCCGCCTATGGCGTCGCGCTGGCGCTGCGCGCCGATGCCTCAACCGCCAACCTCGACCGCGTCGTCGCCATGCTGGGAGAGACGCGGCCGACCGCGATCAACCTGCGCTGGGCGCTGGCCCGCATGCGGTCCGCGCTGCACAATCTCTCGCCCGCCGAGCGCGTGGCCGCCGCCTATGCCGAGGCCGCCGCCATCTGCGACGACGATGTGGAGACCTGCCGCCGCATCGGCGAACACGGCCTGCCTTTGCTGCGCGACATCGCCGCCCGCAAGCAGCCGGGTGAGCGCGTGAACATCCTGACGCATTGCAACGCCGGCTGGATCGCGACGGTGGATTACGGCACCGCGCTGTCGCCCATCTACCAGGCGCATGATGCCGGCATGGAGGTGCATGTCTGGGTGGATGAGACGCGTCCGCGCAACCAGGGTGCGGCGCTGACGGCCTGGGAACTCGGCCGGCACGGCGTGCCGCACACCGTCATCGCCGACAATGCCGGCGGCCACCTGATGCAGCATGGCGAGGTCGACATCGTCATCGTCGGCACGGACCGCGTGACGCGCACCGGCGACGTCGCCAACAAGATCGGCACCTACCTGAAGGCGCTGGCCGCGCGGGACAATGGTGTGCCCTTCTGGGTGGCGCTCCCCCACTCCACCCTCGACATGACGGTGGCCGACGGCGTCGCCGAGATCCCCATCGAGGAACGCAACGCGGCGGAGGTCACGGACCTGACGGGCCGCACCCCCGATGGGCGGATCGAGACCATCCGCGTCGTGGCGGAGGGCAGCGCCGCCGCCAACCCCGCCTTCGACGTCACGCCGGCGCGCCTCGTTACCGGCCTGATCACCGAACGTGGCCGCTGCGATGCGTCGGAGGCCGGGCTGCGCGCCCTCTACCCCGACAAGGCCTGATGACGCGGCATGCTGCGGTGCAATAGGCTCGCCGGCACATCGCCGGAGAGCCACCGCATGACCACCCGCCGCGCCCTTGCCGCCATAACCCTGGGCACGCTCGCCGCCCCCGCCGTGCTGGCGCAGCACGCCTGGCCGCGCCGCCCGGTGCGCATGCTGGTGGGCTTCGCGCCCGGCGGGTTCACGGACATCGTGGCGCGGGGAATCGCGGAGCAGTACGCCGCGATCCTCGGCCAGCCCTTCGTGATCGAGAACCGGTCCGGCGCCTCCGGCACCCTCGCCGCCGATGCGGTGGCGAAGGCGGCGCCCGATGGCTCCGTCCTGCTCTTCGGCCATTCCACGCCGAACGCCGTCGCCGCCGCGCTCTTCACCAACCTGCCCTACGACCCGCTGCGGGACCTGACGCCGGTCGCGCAGGTGGCCGTGCATCCGCACCTGCTCGTCGTGCCCGCCTCCTCGCCCCACCGCACCACGGACAGCCTGATCGCCGCGGCGAAGGTGCAGGCGGGCGCGATCTCCTACGCCTCCTCCGGCATCGGCTCCGTCCACCACCTGGCGTGCGAGACGCTGGCCAAGGCCGCGGGCGTGACGCTGACGCATGTGCCCTATCGCGGCAGCGCGCCGGCCATGGCGGACCTGATCGCCGGCCGCGTGGACATGACGATCGATGGCGTCTCCGCCGTCGCGCCGCAGATCGCGGAGGGCAAGCTGAGGCCGCTGGCCGCCGGGACGCTGGCACGCATCGCCCGCTTCCCGGACCTGACCACGCTGCGCGAACAGGGCTACGGCGACATCGACGCGATGAGCTGGGTTGGCGTCTTCGGCCCGCCGGGCCTGGCGCCGGAGATCGTGGCCGCCCTGTCCCGCGCCACCGACCAGGCCATGCAGGCCGCGTCGCTGCGGCGCGTGCTGGAAGGCGGCGGATCCATCGCCGCGGACCGCCGCGGCCCGGCCTTCCGCGACTTCATCGCGGCGGAGATCGATCGCTACAAGGCCGTGCTGGGCGACGGTCGCATCCCTGTCACGTGACGCGGGAACATCACGGGCGCCCTGAGGTGCCGGTTCACGTCCCGTTATAAAGCTTCGGGTAAGCCGCTGTTTCGCCACCCGGAGCCGCGGCATGTCTCGACTGACCATCAAGGAACAGATCATCGGCCTGGTCGCGGCCCTGCTGCTGCTGATCGCGGCCGTTGGCGGGGTCGCGGCCGTCCGTATCAACGAGCTGCGGCACCATTCCGACGAGATCGCTGGCAACTGGATGCCGAGCGTCGCCGCCATCGGCAAGATCGGCGCCATCATCGCGGACTACCGGATCACCGTCCTGACCCATGTGCTGAGCACGCAGGCCAGCCAGATGGCCGTGCATGATCGCCGGATCACGGAACTGCAGCGGGACATGGCGACCGCGCGCCAGCGCTACGAGGCCCTGATCAGCAGCGCCGAGGAAGCGGCGCTCTATCGCCAGTGGCAGGATGCGTGGCAGCGCTACGAGGCCACGATGGGACAGGCGCTCACCCTCTCTCGCGCCAACAGCAACGACGAGGCCCGCGCGGTGGTCGAACGCGAACTGCGGCCGGCGGCGCTGGAGGCGATGCGACTCCTGGACCAGCTTGCCGGGCTGAATGAGCGCGGCGCCGCGACAGAAGCCAACGATGCCCGCGATTCGGCCGGCAGCGCCTTCACGCTGATCGCCGTCCTCGGCCTTGTCGCCCTGGTTGCCGGCATCGTGATCGCGGCCGTCGTCACCCGCGCCCTGTCACGCCAGATGGCCGCCGTCGCCACCCCCATGGGGCGCCTGGCGGAAGGGGACCTGGCGGCAAAGGTGCCCAGCCTGCCGGCACGCACGGAGATGGGCGCCTTCGCCCGCCAGCTTTCCGTCTTCAAGACCGCGCTGATCGCGCAGAAGGAAGCGGATGCGAAGGCGCTACAGGACGCGGAGGAGAAGGCGAAGCGCGCCGCAACGCTCGCCAGGCTGGTCGCCGCCTTCGAAAGCGGCGCGGCGGAGAGCCTGCGCGGCATGGCCAGCGCGGTGACCGAACTCGACGCCATGGCCAGCTCCATGACGGAAACCGCGCAACGCGGCCAGGACAACGCGACGGGCGTCGCCGCCGCGGCGTCGGAAGCCGCAGGCTCCGTCAACACCGTCGCCAGTTCCGCCGAGGAACTCGGCGCCTCCATCGCCGATGTCGCCCGCCAGATCGGGGAGACGGCCAGCATCGCGCGTCGCGCCAGCGACGACGCCCGCGCCAGCGACGCCACGGTCACGAACCTTTCCGAAGCCGCGCAGCGAATCGGCGATGTGGTCCGGCTGATCAGCGACATCGCGGGCCAGACGAACCTCCTGGCGCTCAACGCCACGATCGAGGCCGCGCGCGCCGGCGAGCATGGCAAGGGCTTCGCCGTCGTCGCCTCGGAGGTGAAGACCCTCGCGGCGCAGACCGCCAAGGCCACGGAGCAGATCGCCGCCCAGATCGCCACCATGCAGGCGGAGACCGGCCGCGCGGTTGACGCCATCCGCGGCATCGCCGAGACGATCGGCAGGGTGGACAGCATCACCGTCCAGGTCGCGGCAGCGGCGGAGGAGCAATCCGCCGCGACGCAGGAGATCATCCGCGCCGTCGTCACCGCCTCCACCGGCACGCAGCGTGTCAGCGGCTATGCCGACCAGGTCATGCAGGGCGCGACCGCCACGGGCGCCGCCGCGACGCAGGTCGGCGCCTCCTCCCGCGAATTGGCGCAGCGGGCAGAGACGCTGCGGCGGGAGGTGGACCAGTTCCTTGATGGCGTGCGCGCGGCCTGAACTCAGCGCCCCTTCGCCGGCAGCGCCGTAGGCGCCGCCCCATCGAGCATCCACAGCCCCGCCACCAGCGACACGCCCCCGAGCCCCGCCAGCGCCGCGGCGAAGAAGGGCGGCACGCGCCCCGGCAGGGTGGCGTCGCCCATGACGAGCAGAACGGTCAGCAGGATCGCCAGCAGGCCGAGAACGACAAGGGTGAGCGCAAACCGGGGCATGGGGTTGGTTCCGGGGGAGGTGGTGGTCATCAGCATCCCCCTTCTACGGATCGCCTGGGGCGGGCACGGGCCGCTGGCGCGGCAAAAATGGGGCATCCTTCCGCCGCCACACGGCATGCTGCATACGATGGAAAGCCAGGATTTTCCGCGGCTTGCCGTGCGGGCAGCCAATCCGCCCCCGGGATGGGCAATCCGCCGCGCCATTCGCATGAATTCTCGTTCATGCGCCTCCACCCCGCGTGGCGCAGCGGGCGCACCGGTGTGACTGTGCGGGTCAGACAACCCAGTTACCGGAGGCCCGTCACCATGCGCCGTACCCTTGCCGCATGCCTTCTCGCGATCGGCGCCCTTGCCGCCGCACCGGCCAGCGCGCAGCAGCCCCCGCTGCGCTGCGCCGTGGACGGCACCTTCGCGCCCCACGCCTTCCCGCGCCTGGAAGGCGGCGTGCAGGGCTTCAACATCGACCTGTTCCGCGAAGCCGCCCGCCGCATGGGGCGGGAGATCACGATCGACAGCGCCAGCTTCTCCGGCCTCGTGCCCGCGATGAATGCCGGCCGCTACGACTTCCTCTGCGCGCCGACGACCGCGACGGCGGAGCGCGCCCAGAACATGCTGCTGACGGAGGGCTACCTCTACACCGCCTTCCAGTTCGGCATCCGCCGCGGCAGCGCGCCGATCCGCAGCCTGGACGACCTGCGCGGCAAGGCGATCACGGTGAACAAGGGCAGCGCCTATGACGCCTGGGCGGCCGCGAATGCGGAACGCCTCGGCTTCACCGTGCAGACCTACGACACGCAGACGGATGCGGTGCAGGCCGTCATCTCCGGCCGCGCCTATGCCAATCTCGGCGGCAACACCGTGGTACGCTATGCCGCGACCCGCACGCCGCAATTCGTGGCGGACTTCGTGATGACGGACACGCGCGCGCATTGGTCCGCGCCCCTGCCGATGGGCGCCACCGCGATGCGGGTGGAGCTGGAGAACGCGCTGGAATGCATGAAGCGGGACGGCTTCATCGCCCGCCTGTCGCAGCAGTGGTTCGGCAGCGCGCCGGCCGCCGACGATGCGGAGAACACGGTGTTCCCGGGCACCGGCGTGCCGGGCCTCGCGGGCTACGACCCCACGCCCCGCGAACCCCGTTGCTGATCCTGCCGTTCGAAAGGCCCTCTCCCCCCACCGGGGGGAGAGGGTTGGATGAAGGCGGAGCCCTTGCCGCATGACCGGCTGGGAAAAATTCGCCTTCTCCTTCCTCAACCCCCGGGTCGCGGCGGAATACACGCCGAAGATCATCGAGGGTCTTGGCCTCACCATCCTGCTGGCGATCTGCATCATCGCCACCGGCCTGGTGGCGGGGCTGCTGCTGGCCGTGGTGCGGGCACTCGGCATCCGCCCGATCAACTGGCTCATTATCTTCACCGTCGACGTCTTCCGCGCGCTGCCGCCGCTGGTCATCATCGTGCTGATCTATTTCGGCCTGCCCAATGCGGGCATCGACTTCTCCGGCTTCGGCGCCACCTGGCTCGCGCTCTCCCTCGTGCTGATGGCCTTCGCGGAGGAGATCTACTGGGCCGGCATCTGCGCCGTGCCGGCGGGGCAGTGGGAGGCATCCCGCGCGCTCGGGCTGCGCTTCCTGCCGACGCTGTTCCGCATCGTGCTGCCGCAGGCCATCCGCATCGCCATCCCGCCGCTGGTCAACCGCACCATCGCCATCACCAAGGGCACGGCGCTGGGATCGGTCGTGGCGGTCGCGGAGATCCTCGGCGCCGCGCAATCCGCCATGGCCTTCTCCGGCAACCCGACGCCCCTCACGCTGGGCGCCATCGCCTACATCATCCTCTTCCTCCCCGTCGTCTTCTGCGGGCGATGGATCGAGACGAAATTCGCCTGGAAGCGCTGATGGAAGACTTCATCGAGACCTTCCTCAACCTCGACATCGCGCGCCAAGCGAGCCCGATCCTCATCCAGGGCTTCATCCAGACGCTGCTGCTGGCGGCGATGACGGTGCCGCTCGGCCTGGGGGCCGGCATCGTGCTGGCGGTGCTGTCCACGCGACAGAACCCGTGGCTGCGCTATCCGCTGATGGCCTTCGTCGATTTCTTCCGCGCCATCCCGCCGCTGGTGCTGCTGATCTTCCTCTATGCCGGCCTGCCCTTCGCGGGCCTCGACCTCGGCGCCTGGGGCGCGGTCGCGCTCGGCTTCCTGTTGAACACCGGCGCCTACTACGCCGAGATCCTGCGGGCGGGGATCGAGAGCGTGCCCCGTGGCCAGCCGGAGGCCGCGCGGGCGCTCGGGCTGCGTCCCTGGCAGGTCTGGGGCTTCATCGTGCTGCCCCAGGCCGTGCGCAACGTGCTGCCCGACCTGATCAGCAACACGCTGGAGGTGGTGAAGCTCACCTCCATCGCCAGCGTCGTCGCGCTGCCCGAGCTGCTGTTCCAGGCCCGCCAGGCGCAGAGCGTGACCTACAACGCGACGCCCATCATGGTCGCCGCGCTGGCCTATTTCCTGCTGCTGTGGCCCTGCGTGCGGCTGCTGTCGCGGCTGGAGAACAAGCAGATCGCGGGGAAGCGTTAGCCGTTCAGAACCGGAGCCCCATCGCCCGCACCATGGCGCTGTCCTCGGCGTAGAACTCCC
Organism: Acetobacteraceae bacterium; assembly: GCA_027482245.1. Classification (GTDB taxonomy): domain Bacteria; phylum Pseudomonadota; class Alphaproteobacteria; order Acetobacterales; family Acetobacteraceae; genus Falsiroseomonas. The sequence goes on from JAIXWG010000065.1 coordinate 39,424, forward strand.
GCGCATAGCGGGCGTAGTCCGCGCCATTCGAATACATCAGCGGCATATTGAACCGCTCCAGGATCGCGAGATGCGCGGGGTCCCGCAGCGCGTCGCGGAAGGCGTCGTGCAGCGCGGCGACGACCTCCGGATCCATCCCCTTCGGCCCTGCCAAGCCGTAGGGCGAGGAGTTGACGACGTTCACCCCCGCCTCCCGCAGCGTCGGCGCCATGGTGAAGCGCGCGGGGCGTTCCTCCCCCCAGGTCGCCAGCAGCCGCAGCCTTCCGTCCAGCACCAGCTCCGCCCAGACGCTGCTCTCGGCCGAGACGTTGATCTGCCCGCCGAGCAGCGCCTGGATATTGTCGGCGCCGCCGCGGAACGGCACATGCACCCACTGGATGCCGCCGGCGAGTTGCGCGATGCGCTCCATCGTCACGTCCAGCGTGGCCACGCCCGGCGTGCCGTAGGTGATCTTCCCCGGATTGGCGCGCGCATCCGCCAGCAATTCCTGCAGCGTCCGCCAGGGCGCGTCCGCGCGTACGACGATGCCGAAGGTGTAGCCGACCAGGCGGATGACCCAGGTGAAATCCTCCAGCGGATCGTAGCTCGGCCGCGCCATCATCACGGGGATGCGGAAGATGGAGTTCGGCATGCAGGACAGGGTGTAGCCATCCGGCCGCGTCCCCTGCGCCAGCGCCGTCGCACCCAGGCTGCCGCCGGCGCCGGGCCGGTTCTCGATCACAATGGGCTGGCCAAGCCGCCGGGACGCACCCTCGCACAGCGCGCGCATCTGGATGTCCGTGGTGCCGCCTGGCGGGAAGGGCACCAGCACGCGGATGGCGCGATCGGGGAAGCGTCCCTGCGCCAGCGCTGGTGTCGTCAGCAGCATCCCCAGCGCCACGCGCCGCCCGAAGCCCGTTCCCGGCATGATTCGTCTCCCCCTTTGTTGGGGGTCAGACTGCCTCGGGCAGGCCCCCCGCCGCAACAACGACGCGCAGGTGGTAGTCCACATCGCCGAAGAGCGTGCCGATCATGGTCAGCCGCTTGAAGTAGTGGCCGGCCTTGTACTCCTCCGTCATGGCGATGCCGCCATGCAGCTGGATCGCATCCTTGCCGAGCTGGTCAGCGAGCTTCGCGACCAGGGCCTTCGCCGCCGAGAGCGCGGTGCGCCGTGCCGCCGCATCGCCGGACTGCACCGTCATCGCGGCATACATCGCCATGCTGCGCGCCTGTTCCGTCGCCACCAGCATGTCCGCCGCGCGGTGCTGCAGCGCCTGGAAATTGCCGATGGGCTGGCCGAATTGCTGGCGCTGCTTCAGGTAGTCCACCGTCAGGTCGCGCAGCACCTCCATCGCGCCCAGCGCCTCCGCGCAGAGCGCCGCATTAGCCTCATCCACCACCAGCTCGATCAGCGGCAGCGCCTGGCCTTCCGCGCCCAGCAGCGCGTCGGCGGGCAGCCGCACGCCCTCCAGCACCAGCTCCGCCGCGCGCAGCCCGTCCTGCGTCGCGTAGCCGCGGCGCGTGACGCCGGGCGTGGCGGGGTCGAGCAGGAAGAGGCTGATGCCGTCCCGGTCCCGCCGCGCGCCGGATGTGCGCGCCGACACGATGATCCGGTCCGCGCTGTCCCCGGCCAGCACCACACCCTTGGCGCCATCCAGCACCCAGCCATCGCCATCCCGCTTCGCCGTCGTCGCGACATCATGCAGGTCGTGCCGCGCCTGGCGTTCCTGATGCGCGAAGGCCAGCACGGTGCTGCCCTCCACCACGCCGGGCAGGATCGCCGCGCGCTGCTCGGGCGAGCCCGCGCGCCGCAACAGCCCGCCCGCCAGCACCACCGTCGCCAGGAAGGGTTCCAGCACCAGGCCGCGGCCGAAGGCCTCCATGACGATCATGGTCTCGACGGGCCCGCCGCCGAAGCCGCCATCATCCTCCGCGAAGGGCAGGCCGAGCAGCCCCATCTCCGCCAGCGCGTTCCAGTTCGCATCGGCGAAGCCGCGCGGCGCCGCGCGGTAGCCCTTGCGGTGCTCGAAATCGCCATAGGCATCGGTGACGAGGCGATTGACGCTCTCGGCCAGCATGCGCTGTTCGTCAGTGAGATCGAAATCCATCGGTGATCAGAGCCCCAAAAAGGCTTTTGCGATGATGTTGCGCTGGATCTCGTTGCTGCCGCCGTAGATCGAGACCTTGCGGTAGTTGAAGAACAGCGGCGCCGCCGCATCCGCCCATTCCGGCCCGACCGAGGGCAGGTTCAGCCCCTCCTCCTCCCGGTCCGGCCGCGGCATCGCGTAGGGGCCCGCCACGTCCACCAGCAATTGCGTCGCCTGCTGCTGGATCTCGCTGCCCTTGATCTTGAGGATCGACGACGAAGGATCGGGCTTGTCCGACGCCTTGCTGCGCTGCGCGGCCACGACGCGCATCTGCGTGATCTCCAGCGCCTTCAGCTCGATCTCGCTCCACGCCAGGCGGCGGCGGAAATCGGGATCGTCCCACACCATCCCCTCCCCGGCCGGCGTCTCCTGCGCCAGGCGCTTCACGCGGGCCAGGCGTTCCTTGGTGAGGCCGATGCGCGCGATGCCGATGCGTTCGTTGGAGAGCAGGAACTTCGCGTAGTCCCAGCCCTTGTTGACCTGGCCGACCAGGTTCTCCGCCGGCACGCGGACATCGTCGAAGAAGACCTCGTTCACCTCATGCCCGCCATCGATGGTGATGATGGGGCGGATGGTGATGCCGGGGGTCTTCATGTCGATCAGCAGGAAGGAGATGCCCGCCTGCTTCTTCGCGGCCGGATCGGTCCGCACCAGGCAGAAGATCCAGTCGGCGTATTGCCCGAGCGTCGTCCAGGCCTTCTGGCCATTGACGACATACTCATCGCCTTTCAGCTTCGCAGTCGTCTTCAGGGACGCCAGGTCCGACCCCGCCCCCGGCTCCGAGAAGCCCTGCGCCCACCAGATGTCGAGCGTCGCCGTCTTCGGCAGGAAACGCTCCTTCTGCTCCTGGGAGCCAAACGTCGCGATGACGGGGCCGACCATGTTGACGTTGAAGGAGAGCGGCTGCGGCACGGCGCAGGCCTGGATCTCCTCGCTGAAGATGTAGCGCTGCACCGGCGACCAGTCCTTGCCGCCCCATTCCACCGGCCAGTTCGGCGTCGCCATCCCATGGGCGTGCAGCACGCGCTGCGTCGTCACGATATCCTCGCGCGACAGCTTCCTCCCCTCGCTCACCTTGCGGCGGATCTCGGCGGGGATCTGGGTCCTGAAGAAGGTGCGGAGTTCGTCGCGGAAGGCGATCTCCTCCGGCGTGTAGCGGAGTTCCATGGCGTCTCTCCTAGGGGCGCGTCACGCGCGCGGCTTCCTCATCCCGCAGCGTCGCGGCCATCAGTTTCCCGGCAGCGCTGCGTGGCAGCGAATCACGAATCTCAAGGGCCGCCGGCAATTCATGCTTGCCGAGGCGGTCCGCCAGAAATGCGCGCAGTTCCTCGAGTGTGAAGGGCTCTGCACCCGGCTTCAGCGAACAGAAGGCCTTGGCGGCCTGGCCGCGGTAGTTGTCGGGCACGCCGATGACGATGCATTCCGCGACGGCGGGATGCTCGTAGATCGCCTGCTCGATCTGCGCGGGATAGACGTTGAAGCCGCCGCTGAGGATCATGTTCTTGCGGCGATCGACCAGGGTGAAGTAGCCCTGTTCGTCCATCCAGCCATTGTCGCCCGTCAGGAACCAGCCATCGACGAAGGCGCCCGCGTTCTCCGCGGGGCGGTTCCAGTAGCCGGTGAAGACGTTGGGGCCTCGCACCGCCATCTCCCCGACCTCGCCCGGCGGCAGTTCCCGCGTCGGATCATCCAGCGCCACGATCCTGGCATCGACCCCCGGCAGCGGCAGCCCGATCAGTCCCGCCCGGCGCGGCGCATGGGGCGGAAGCCGCGTGCCCGCGGGGCCCGTCTCCGTCATGCCCCAGCCGCCGCCGATGCGCTGGCCGAGCACCGCTTCCAGCCGCTGCTGCACCTCATGCGGCATCGGCGCGCCGCCGGAGCTGAGTTGCCGGAGCGAGGAGAGGTCGCGCGTCTCGATCCCCGGCAGGTTCAGGATGCCGATCCACATGGTCGGCACGCCGGGGAAGGTCGTGATGCGCAGCCGCTCCACGTCATCCGCCCAGGCGCTAGCGTCGAAGCGGACGCGGAGGTGGCAGAGCGCACCCTCCGACATCTGCCGCAGCAGCACAGCGGTCAGCGCGAAGATGTGGAACAGCGGCAGCGCCACCAGCACCCGCGCCGTGCCTTCGGGCAGCGACGTCGCATCCCGCCACGCCTTGTAGCAGGCGACCGTGGCCGTCAGGTTCCCATGCGTCAGCACCGCGCCCTTCGGCGTGCCCGTGGTGCCCCCGGTGTATTGCAGCAGCGCGACATCCTCGACGCCGATCGCAGGCCACGCCGCCGGCGCATCGGCCTCGGGCAGCGTGAGAAAATCGTTCGCCACATCCTCCCCACCCCAACGCGCCTCGGGCGCCAGGAAGATGTCGCTCACCGCACAGGTCTCGCGCAGCCATTGTGCATTCGCCACCAGCGCCTCGAAGCCGGTGGTGATGAGGCAGGTCGCACCCGCATCCCGCGCCTTGTGCGCGATCTCCCGCTTCGCATCCAGCGCGGAGAGATGCACCACCCGCGCCCCCGTCCGCAGCACCGCGAAGAAGCAGAGCGGATGCCAGGGCGTGTTCGGCAGGTAGAGCGCGACGCAATCCCCGCGCCCGATGCCCCGCGCCATCAGCCCCGCCGCGATGCGGTCCGACCAGGCGCGCAGTTCCTCGTAGCGCAGCACATGCCCGCGATACTCCAGCGCGGGCAGCGCGCCGAAGCGCGAGGCCACGTCGTCCAGGAAGCCCGGCAGCGTGCCTGTCCGGATGGGCACGTCCCACCGGCATTCCGGCGGGTATGCGGCGTCCCAGGGGCGCATCACCCGGCCTTGAAACTCGCGAAACCCTTGCCTTCCGCGGCCAGCCTGGCGAGGAGCGGCGCCGGATGGAGCGATTCGTCGCCGGTCTGGTCAGCGAACTGCGCAAGCCGCGCCGCGACCTCCGCCAGGCCGCGCGCATCCGCGTAGTGCATCGGCCCGCCGCGCCAGGACGGCCAGTTGTAGCCGTTGAGCCAGACCACATCGATGTCGCCCGGCCGCGCCGCGATCCCTTCCTCCAGGATGCGCGCCCCCTCATTCACCATCGGCAGCACCAGCCGGTCGAGAATCTCGTCGCCATCGATCACGCGCCGCGTCACGCCCTCGGCCGCCGCGACCTTCTCGATCAATGCGTCAACCTCGGGATCAACGACGCCCGTCCTCGCACCCTGCGGATACTGATAAAAACCCTTCTGCGTCTTCTGGCCGAGGCGCCCGGCCTCCACCAGCGCATCCGCCACCGGCGCGCGGCCACCCGTCGCCTTGCGCACGCGCCAGCCGATGTCGAGCCCCGCCAGGTCGGTCATCGCGAAGGGCCCCATCTTGAAGCCGAAGCCCGTCAGCGCGGCGTCCACCTGCGCGGGCGATGCGCCTTCCAGCAGCAGCCGCTCCGCCTGGCGGGACCGCTGCGCCAGCATGCGGTTGCCGACGAAACCGAAGCAGACGCCGACGACGACGGGCACCTTCTTCAGCTTGCGCCCGATCTCCGCCGCCGTCGCCAGTGCTTCCGGGCTCGTGTGCTTCGCCCGCACGATCTCCAGAAGCTTCATGACGTTGGCCGGCGAGAAGAAGTGCATCCCCAGCACATCGCCCGGCCGCGACGTCACCGCCGCCATCGCATCGATGTCGAGGTAGGAGGTGTTGGAGGCTAGCACCGTGCCCGGCTTCGTCACGCGGTCGAGCGTCGCGAAAACCTGCTTCTTGAGATCGAGGTCCTCGAAGATCGCTTCCACCACCAAATCGGCATCCGCGGCGCTTTCCAGGCCCACCGCGCCCTCGATCATCGCCATCCGCGCGTCGCGCGCCTCGGCCGTCAGGCTGCCGCGCTTCACGCTGGCCTCATAGGTCCCGCGGATGCGCTCAATGCCCTTGGCGCTCGCGGCCTCGTCGGTCTCGATGACGCGGACGGGGATGCCGGCATTGGCGAAGCACATGGCGATGCCCGCACCCATGGTGCCGGAGCCCAGCACCGCGGCGCGCTTCACCTCCCGCGGCTTCGTGCCGGCGGGCACGCCCGCGATCTTCGCGGCCTCGCGCTCCGCGAAGAAGACGTGCCGTAGCGCCTTGCTGCGGGGGTCGTCGAGCAGCCGCAGGAAGGCCGCGCGTTCGAAGGCGACGCCTTCCACGAACGGCATGTCGAAGGCGGCGCGGACGCAGGCGATGCAGTCGGCGATCTGTGGCTCATCCTTCGCGCGACCAGCCAGCTTCGCGGCCTCCGCCTCGAAGGCTTCGCGTGATCCAAGTCCCTCGTTCCGCGCCGAGACCGGCTTAGGCGTGGCGCCCTGCGCCAGCTTCGCCGCATGCGCCCGTGCGGCGGCGACCAGGTCGCCATCGGCCACCGCATCCGCCAGGCCGGCTTCCACCGCGGCCTTGGCCGGCAGCGGGTCGCCCTGCACCATCAGCTTGAGCGCCGCCGCCGCGCCCATCAGCCGCGGCGCCCGCTGCGTGCCGCCCGATCCCGGCAGCAGGCCCAGCTTCACCTCCGGCAGGCCGAGGCTCGCCTTCGGCCCCAGCAGCCGCGCCGTGCAGGCCATGGCGACCTCCAGCCCCCCGCCCAGCGCTGCCGCGTGGATCGCCGCCACCACCGGCTTCGTCGCGCCATCCAGCGCCGCCACCAGCTCCGCCAGCGTGGGCGAGGCCGGCGGCTTGCCGAATTCGGAGATGTCGGCGCCGGCGATGAAGGTCCGGCCCTCCGCCGCGATCACCAGCGCGCGCACCGCCGCATCGCCTTCCGCCCGCCGCACCGCGTCGAACAGCGCGGCCCGCAGCGCGGCCGACAGCGCATTCACCGGGGGGTTCGAGAGGGTCGCGATGGCAATGCCGTCCAACACCTCGAACCGGACCAACTCGGCCATGCGGTGCTCCCTTTATTCCGTATCTCGGAAATCAACGCGGTTGTTCTGCCACACTGGTCGCCCATCCCCGGCGGACCGTCAAGCCGAAGCCGCCGCCCACCCACAATCCCGACAAACGGAATTATGACGCCGCCGCTTGCCGCCTCGTCACGCCGCCCCCATCCTCCGCCCATCCGTGCCGGAGCACCACGATGCCGCTTCCCGTCCTGCTGCAATCCCGCCTGAGCCTGCCCGCCATCGCCGCGCCGATGTTCATCGTCTCCCACCCCGACCTGGTCATCGCGCAATGCCGGGCGGGCATCGTCGGTTCCTTCCCCGCGCTGAACGCGCGCCCGAAGGAAGCGCTGGACGAATGGCTGACGCATCTCCGCGCGACGCTGACGGATCGCGACGCGCCCTTCGCGGTGAACCAGATCGTCCATGCCTCCAACGACCGGCTGGACCATGACCTCGATGTCTGTGCGAAGCACCGCGTGCCGATCATCATCACCTCGCTGCGTGCCCCCAACGCCGTCATCGACAAGGTCCATGCCTGGGGCGGCATCGTCTTCCACGACGTCACCAATCTGCGCCATGCCGAGAAGGCGCTGGAGGCCGGGGTCGATGGCCTCATCCTCGTCGCCGCCGGCGCCGGCGGCCATGCCGGCACCCTCTCCCCCTTCGCGCTGGTGGCGGAGGTGCGGCGCATCTTCGACGGGCCCCTCGCGCTGTCCGGCAGCATCACCCAGGGCGGGCAGATCCTGGCCGCGCAGGCCATGGGCGCGGACCTCGCCTATATCGGCACGCGCTTCATCGCGACGAAGGAGGCGAATGCGGCGGAGGGCTACAAGCGCATGATCGTGGAAAGCAGCGCGGCCGACGTCCTCTACACGCCCTTCTTCACCGGCGTGCACGGCAACTACCTGAAGCCCTCCATCGTGGCGCAGGGGCTCGACCCCGATGCGCTGCCGCCGCGCGACAAGACGGCGATGAATTTCGGCAGCACGTCGGTGAAAGCCTGGCGGGATATATGGGGCGCCGGCCAGGGCGTCGGCAGCATCACCGATGCGCCGACCACAGCCGAAGTGGTTGCGCGGCTCCGCGCCGAATACGACGGGGCCCGCGCGAGGCTGCGCTGATGGCCCGCCGCCGTGCCGGCGAAGCGCTTCCCGCGCAGGCTGCCGATACCGTCACCGCGCTGACCCGCGGGCTCGACGTGCTGGGCTGCTTTCGCCGCGGCGATGGCCCCCTCGGCAACCAGGATATCGCCGCCCGCGTGCGCCTGCCGCGCAGCACCGTCTCCCGCCTCACCGCCACGCTGACGCGGGCGGGCTGGCTGCTGCATGTGCCGGAGACGCAGCGCTATCGCCTCGGCCCCGCTGCGATCGCGCTGGGCGGCGCGGCGCTGGGCGGGCTCGACATCCGCGGCATCGCCCGCGCACCGATGCAGGAACTCGCGAACCGCACGCGCGCCGTCGTGGCACTCGGCATGCGCGACCGGCTGTCGATGCTCTACCTGGAGGTGGTGCGGAGCGACGCGCCCATCTCGCTCAACCTGGAGGCCGGGTCGCGCATCTCCCTCGCCTTCTCCGCCATGGGTCGCGCCTGGCTCGCCGCCGCGCCCGCGAATGAGCGGGAGGAAGCGCTGCTGCGACTGCGCGAACTCGATGACGGCGCCTGGCCCCGCATCGCCGCCGGCATCGCCCGCGCGCGGGAGGATGCGGCGCGGCTCGGCATCTGCTGTTCCTTCGGCGAATGGCAGGACGGCGTGAACGCCATCGCGACCAGCTTCCGCCCCGGCGGCGGCCTGCCGCCCATGGTCATCAATGTCGGCGCGCCCGCCTTCGTCTGCTCGCAGGAAGCGCTGCTGGAGGAAGCGCGCCCCGCGCTGCTGGACCTGGCCCGCAGCCTGGAGGGCGTGCTGGACCGGCCGCATTGACCCGCTGCCGCAAGGGTGCCTAGCCTTCGCCCGCTGTCGCGAAGAACAGCGAGGAGGAAGCTGCCATGCAACGTCGTTCCCTGCTGCAGGCGGGGGCGGGGCTCGGCCTGTTCGCCGGCCACGCGCCCGCCATCGCCCAGCCCGCCCGCACGGCCACGCTGCGCTTCGTGCCGCAGGCAAACCTCACGGCGCTCGACCCCATCTGGACGAGTGCCATCGTCACCCAGATGCATGGCTACCACGTCTATGACACGCTCTATGCGCTGGACGGCCAGCTGCGCCCGAAGCCGCAGATGGCGGAGGGGCATGAGACCTCGGCCGATGGCCGCACCTGGCGCATCAGGCTGCGGGATGGCTTGCGCTTCCATGATGGCGAACCCGTGCGCGCGCAGGATTGCGCCGCCAGCCTGGCGCGCTGGGCGCGGCGCGATCCCTTCGGCCAGATCCTGGCGCAATCCGTGGACGAATGGCGTGCGGCGGATGACCGCACGCTGGAAATCCGCCTGAAGCGCCCCTTCCCGCTGCTGCTGGAAGCACTCGCCAAGCCCGATGCCAACGTCCCCTTCATCATCCCGGCCCGCCTGGCCGCGACGGACGCCAACACCCAGGTCAGCGACCCCGTCGGCAGCGGCCCCTACCGCTTCCTCCGCGACGAATTCGTCAGCGGCAGCCGCGTGGTCTATGCGAAGAACGAGGCCTACCAGCCCCGCTCCGAGGCGCCCGAGGGTGCCTCCGGCGGCAAGGTCGCGCATTTCCCGCGCATCGAGTGGCACATCCTGCCGGACCCCGCGACGGCCGCCGCCGCGCTGCAGGCCGGCGAGGTGGATTGGCTGGAACAGCCGCTGTCCGACCTGGTGCCGACGCTGGCGCGCAACCGCAACATCCAGGTGGGCGTGCTGGCGGAAGCCGGGCTGATGTCCATCATGCGCCTCAACCACCTGCAGGCCCCCTTCAACAACCTGAAGGTACGGCAGGCCGTGGCGCTGGCGGTGGATCAGACGGAATACATGCGGTCGACGCTCGGCGATGATCGCAGCATCTGGCGCGAATGCCACAGCCTGTTCCCCTGCGGTACACCCTATGGGGTGGAGGATCTGTCGCCCCTCAACGCCGCGCCGCGCAGCCTGGACCGCGCCCGCGCCGCCCTCCAGGCCAGCGGCTACAACGGCGAGAAGGTGGTGATCATCAACCCCACCGACTTCCCGCTGATCGGCCCGCATGGCCAGATCACCGCGGACCGGCTGAAGCGCATCGGCATGAATGTCGAACTGGCCGAGACCGACTGGGGCACCGTCGTCCAGCGCCGTGTCCGCACCGAACCGACGGAGCGCGGCGGGTGGAGCATCTTCCACACCTACGGCTCCTCCCTCGGCTACCTGAACCCCGCCGTCTCCTCCCTGGTGAAGGGCCCCGGCCCCACCGGCTGGTTCGGCTGGTATGACAGCGCCCGGGCGCAGGAGCTGATCCAGGCCTGGTTCGACGCGCCGGATGCCACGCAGCAACAGAACCTGGCGAACGAGATCAACCGCCTGGCGCAGGACGACGTCGCGACCATCCCGCTCGGCCAGTTCACCGTGCGCAACGCCTGGCGGCGGAGCATTACGGGGCTGGTGAAGGGGAGCATGCCGTATCCCTGGGGCGTGCGGCCGGCCTAGGTACCGCGATCCCCCACCCCGACAATCCCCCGCAAGCGCGGGGGAGGGAGCAGGTAGCGCGCCTACCCCCCCAGCTTCGCCTTCAGCACCTCGTTCACCAGGGCCGGGTTCCCCTTGCCCTGGAGGGCCTTCATCGTCTGGCCGACGAAGAAGCCGAACAGCGTCACCTTACCCGCCTTGTACTGCTCAACCTGTCCCGGATTGGCGGCCAGCACCTTGTCCACCGCGGCATCGATGGCGCCGGTATCCGTCACCTGCTTCAGGCCGCGCTCCTCCACGATCGCGCCGGGCGTCTTGCCCTCCTCGAACATGATCTCCAGCACGTCCTTGGCGATCTTGCCGTTGATCGTCTTGTCGGCGATCAGGTCGATCAGCGCGCCGAGGTCGGCGGCCGGCACCGGGCTTTCCTCGATGCCGACGCCGCGCTTGTTGAGATGCGCGAAGAAGTCGCCGGTCAGCCAGTTCGCCACCGTCTTGGCATCGCGGCCCTTGGCGACGCCTTCGAAGAAGACGGCGGTCTCCTTCTCCAGCGTCAGCACATGGGCGTCATAGGCGGACAGGCCCATGGCGACGTAGCGCCCGCGCCGCGCATCCGGCAGTTCCGGCAGCGCCGCCTTCAGCGCCTCCACCCAGTCGCTCTCCAGCACCAGCGGGGGAAGATCGGGCTCCGGGAAGTAGCGGTAGTCATGCGCATCCTCCTTGGACCGCATGGACCGCGTGGTGCCGCGGGCGGTGTCGAACAGGCGCGTCTCCTGCACCACCTCCCCGCCATCCTCCCAGACCTCGATCTGCCGCCGTGCCTCGGCCTCCACCGCCTGCATGACGAAGCGGATGGAGTTGACGTTCTTCACCTCGCAGCGCGTGCGATAGGGCTCGCCCGCCTTGCGGACGGAGACGTTGACGTCCGCCCGCATGGAGCCCTCGTCCATGTTGCCGTCGCAGGTGCCGAGGTAGCGCAGGATCTGCCGCAGCTTCGACAGATAGGCGCCGGCTTCCTCCGGCGACCGCATGTCGGGCTCCGACACGATCTCCATCAGCGCCACGCCCGACCGGTTCAGGTCGATGAAGGATTTCGCGGGGTGCTGGTCATGCAGAGACTTGCCGGCATCCTGTTCCAGATGCAGGCGCGTGATGCCGATCGACTTCACCGTGCCATCGGCCAGGGTGATCTCCACCGCGCCCTCGCCCACGATGGGATGGGCGAACTGGCTGATCTGGTAGCCCTGCGGCAGGTCCGCGTAGAAGTAGTTCTTGCGGTCGAAGCGGGACCAGAGGTTCACCTTGGCGTTCAGCCCCAGCCCCGTCCGCACCGCCTGCGCCACGCATTCCGCGTTGATCACCGGCAGCATGCCGGGGAAGCCCGCATCGATGAAGCTGACCTGGCTGTTCGGCTCCGCCCCGAAGGCGGTGGCGGCGCCGCTGAACAGCTTGGACTGGCTGATCACCTGGGCATGGACCTCCAGCCCAATGACGAGTTCCCAGGGGCCGGTGCGGCCCTCGATCGTGTAGGTCATGCCCCAGCCCTCAGCCCCGGCACCGCCGTGAAATTCGCCGCCCGCTCGATCGCGTGGCCGACTGCGAAGACGCTCTCCTCGTCGAAGGCCTTGCCGATCACCTGCAGGCCGAGCGGCAGACCCTGCCCGTCCAGACCCGCCGGCACGGCGAGGCCCGGCAGGCCCGCCAGGTTTGCCGTCACGGTGAAGACGTCGTTCAGATACATCGTCACCGGGTCGTCCTGCTTCTCATCCATCCCGAAGGCGGCCGAGGGCGTGGCGGGCGTCACGATGGCGTCCACTGTCCTGAACGCCTCCTCGAAGTCGCGGCGGATCAGCGCGCGGATCTTCTGCGCCTTCAGGTAGTAGGCGTCGTAGTAGCCGGCGCTCAGCACATAGGTGCCGATCATGATGCGCCGCTTCACTTCCGCCCCGAAGCCCGCGGCGCGGGTGCGCTCATAGAGGTCACGCAGGTCCGACCCCGGCTCCGTCACCCGGCTGCCGAAGCGCACGCCGTCATAGCGCGCGAGGTTCGATGACGCCTCCGCCGGCGCCACGATGTAGTAGGTCGGCAGCGCGTATTGCGTGTGCGGCAGGCTGATCTCCACCATCTCCGCGCCCTGCTCCCGCAGCCAGGCGAGGCCCTGCTCCCACAGCGCCGCGATCTCCGGCGCCAGGCCGTCCAGCCGGTATTCGCGGGGCACGCCGATGCGCATGCCCTTCACGCCCCGCCGGCAGGCGGCCGCGAAGTCCGGCACGGCCATGTCCGCGCTGGTGCTGTCCTTCGGATCGAAGCCCGCCATGGACTTCAGCAGCAGCGCGCAATCCTCGACCGTCCGCGCCACCGGCCCCGCCTGGTCCAGGCTGGAGGCGAAGGCCACGATCCCGAAGCGGGAGCAGCGCCCATAGGTCGGCTTGATGCCCGCGATGCCGCAGAAGGCCGCGGGCTGGCGGATGGACCCGCCCGTATCCGTCGCCGTCGCGCCCAGCGCCATCCGCGCCGCGACCGCGGCGGCCGAGCCGCCGGAGGAGCCGCCCGGCACCAGCCTCGTGTCGGGGTCATTGGCGCGGGACCACGGATTCTCCACCGCCCCCGCCGCGCTGGTTGTGTTGGACGACCCCATGGCGAATTCGTCGAGGTTCGCCTTGCCGAGGAAGACCGCCCCGTCATCCAGCAGCTTCTGCGACACCGTGCTTTCGTAGGGCGGCACGAAGCCCTTGAGGATCTTGCTCCCCGCCGTCGTCTCCGTCCCTGCGGTGCAGAACAAATCCTTGATCGCGAGCGGGATGCCCTCCAGCGCCCGCGCCTCGCCCCGCTTGCGGCGGGCGTCGCTCTCGGCCGCCTGGGCCAGCGCCTTTTCCGCCGTCACGGTGATGTAGGCGTTGAGGCGCGGGTTCAGCTTCGCGATCCCGTCGAGATGCGCCTGCGTCAGCTCGACGCTGCTGATCGCGCCTTCCTCCAGCGCGGCGAGGGCGCCGGCGAGGGTGAAATCGGTCGGATGCATCACTCAACCACCTTCGGCACGCCGAACCAGGCGCCCATGCGGTCCGGCGCGTTGGCCAGGACCTGTTCCGCGCGATCGCCATCGGTCACGGCATCCGGCCGCAGCCGGGCCTGCGCCTGGCCCACCGGGCTGCCGCCCGCCATGGGCTCCACCCCTTCCGTATCAACGGCTTGCAATTGCTCGATCCAGCCGAGGATGCCGTTGATCTCGGCCTGCATGCGGGAAAGCTCGTCGTCTTCCAGCCGGATGCGGGCCAGCGAGGCGATGCGCCGGACGGTTGCGGAATCGAGGGACATGGGGAGGCGAAAATCCTTGATATCGCTTGGTTTGCCCAAAGCGAGGCGCCGGACCATAACGGCCGCCATGCCCATCTTCAACATGGCCGACCTCCGCGCCGCCCTGCCGCGCCATTCCCGCCTGATCGGGATCGACCCCGGGGCGAAGACGATCGGCCTGGCGCTGAGCGACGTGCTGCTGATGCTGGCCACCCCCTACGGGTCCCTGCCCCGCGGCAAGCTGGGCAGGACAGCGGCCGAGCTGGCGGCGATCGCGGCGAAGGAGGGCGTGGGCGGCCTGGTGGTCGGCCTGCCGCTGTCCATGGACGGCAGCTTCGGCCCCGCCGCCCAGGCCGCGAAGGATTTCGGGCGGGACCTGGCGCAGGGCGCCGGCCTGCCGGTAGCGTTCTGGGATGAGCGCCTGTCCTCGGCCGCCGTGAACCGGGCGATGATCGAGGCGGATGTCACGCGGGCGAAGCGGGCGAAGGCGGTCGATGCGGCGGCGGCGGCCTACATGCTGCAGGCGGCCTTGGACGCGAGCGCAGCGCGCGGCTAGGTTCCGCCCAACCAGCGGCGAGTCCCCATGTTCCCCTATCCCCACCGCCACCTGCTCGCGATCGAGGGCCTCGAGCCCCCCTACATCGCCGACCTGCTCGACCTGGCGGAGAGCTACGCCCTGCTCAACCGGCAGGGGAAGACGCAGCGCGACCTGCTGAAGGGCCGCACGCTGATCAACCTCTTCTTCGAGGACAGCACGCGGACCCGCACCAGCTTCGAACTCGCGGGCAAGCGGCTGGGCGCGGACATCGTCAACATGTCCGTCTCCACCAGCAGCGTGAACAAGGGGGAGACGCTGCTCGACACCGCCTCCACCCTCAACGCCATGAAGACGGACCTGCTGGTCATCCGCCACGCGCAGTCCGGCGCGCCGGCGCTGCTGGCGCAGAAGCTGGACGCGGCCGTCATCAATGCCGGCGACGGCACGCATGAACACCCGACCCAGGCGCTGCTCGACGCGCTGACGATCCGCCGCCGCAAGGGCACGCTGGAGGGGCTGACCGTCGCCATCTGCGGCGACGTCCTGCACTCCCGCGTCGCGCGGTCCAACATCCACCTGCTGCTGGCGATGAACTGCCGGGTCCGCATCGTCGGCCCGCCGACGCTGATCCCGGCCGAGGCCGCCTCGCTGGGTGTCGAGGTCCACCACTCCATGAAGACCGGCCTGAAGGACGCCGACGTCGTCATGATGCTGCGGCTGCAGAAGGAACGGATGACGGGCGGCCTGGTGCCCAGTGCGCGGGAGTTCTTCCGCTTCTACGGCCTGGACGCCGAGAAGCTGGCCCACGCCAAGCCCGACGCCATCGTCATGCATCCGGGCCCTATGAACCGCGGCGTCGAGATCGACAGCGCCATCGCCGACGACCCCGTGCGGTCCGTGATCGGGGAGCAGGTGGAGATGGGCGTCGCCGTCCGCATGGCGGTGCTGGACGTGCTGGCGCGGGGGCTGCGCCGGAACGCCTGAAAGGCATATTGCCTACAATTTTCTTGCCGATCACGTCGCCGTGATCCATGCTGCGGCCGTCCCCACGGAGGCCCCGCATGACCACCATCGCCTGGGATGGCCGCACCCTTGCCGGCGACCGCCGCGGCAATGCCGGCGGCATGGCCTATGAACTGGTGAAAATCCGGCGCACCGGGGATGGCCGCCTGCTCGGCTTCTCCGGTGATATCGGCGTCGGCATGCTGATGCTGGACTGGCTCGACCGGGGTGGCCCCCGCCCGCCGCAGCAGGACACGGACCGCTGGGCCACGGTGCTGGAGATTACCGCCGATGGCGCCTGCTGGTGCCATGGCCGGGACAGCCGCTGGCGGATCGAGCAGCCCTTCTTCGCCATCGGCTCCGGCCGGGACTTCGCCCTCGCCGCCATGGCCTGTGGCCGCACGGCGGCGGAGGCGGTGGACCTCGCCGCCCGCTTCGATACCGGCACGGGCAACGGCGTGGACGCGCTGGCGCTGGCCGAGGGCCCCGCGCTGCGCGTCGCCGCCTAATCCGCCGTCGCGCCGCTCGCTCGCACCACCGGCACCCATTCCGCCAGTTCCCGCCGCAGGAAGGCCGCAAACTCGGCCGGGCTGCCCTCCGCGATCGGCGGCAGATCCTGCTCCTCCAGCCGCGCGCGGTTCGCGGGGTCCGTGACCGCCGCCCGCACCGCCTCGTTCATCCGCGCCACGATCGGCGCGGGCGTGCCGGCGGGGGCAAACAGGCCGAACCAGGAATAGGCCTTGTACTGAGGCAGCCCCGCCTCCGCCGCCGTCGGCACATCGGGCATGAGGGGCGACCGCGCCCCCGTCGCCACCGCCAGGCAGCGCAGCCGCCCACTGGCATGGTGGGCCGCGATCAGCGCCGGCGTGTCGAAGCAGATGGAGACCTGCCCGGCCAGCATGTCCGTCAGCATGGGCGCGCTGCCCCGGTAGGGCACATGCGTCGCCTCCGCCCCGATGGCATTGAGGAAGGCGACGGCCCCGATATGCGCCGACCCGCCCGCGCCGCCGGTCCCGTAGGCATACTTGCCCGGATTGGCCTTCAGCAGCGCCACCAACCCCCGCAGGTCGGCGACGCCGAGCGAGGGATGCACCGTGATGCAGATCGGCACCACCACGGTCGGCGCCACGGCCACGAAATCCCGCTCCGGGTCATAGGGCAGCCGGCCCCCGTACAGCCCGACCGCCAGCACATGGGTCGAGATCGTCCCCATGACGAAGACGCTGCCATCCGGCGGCGACTTCGCCACGCTGTCCGACCCGATCGTCCCCCCTGCCCCGCCCCGGTTCTCGATCACCACCGGCTGCCCCAGCACCTGCTGGATACGCGGCGCCAGCAGCCTGGTCGAGACATCCGTGCTGCCGCCCGCCGCGAAGGGCACGACGATCCGCACCGGCCTGGTCGGCCAGGGCGCCTGCGCGCGGGCGATGCCCGGCAGGGCGAGAGCGGGAAGCAGAAGGGCGGAGCGACGATGCATGCGGCAAGCCTCGGGCGATTCCGGCCGAGCATACACGCCGCGCGGCCCGATGGCGGGACTCCGCCACCACGCTATAAGCGCCCCATGGCCGACACCCTCATCACCCATGCCCGCCTCATCGACCCCGCCACCGGCCTCGATGCGCCGGGCGGGTTGCTGGTGCGGGATGGCGTCATCCTCGACCACGGCAGCAACCTTGGCGTGCCGGATGGCGCGACGGTGATCGATGCCGGCGGCGCCGTCCTCGCCCCGGGGATCATCGACATGCGCGCGGCGCTGGGCGAACCCGGCTTCGAGCATCGGGAGACGGTGGCCTCCGCCGCCCAGGCCGCGGCCGCCGGCGGCATCACCACCCTCTGCGCCCTGCCGGATACCGACCCGCCCATCGACGACGCCGCGCTGGTCCAGTTCCTGATCCGCCGGGGGGAGATCACGGGCAGCCTCACCATCCTGCCCTACGGCGCCGCCACCGCGGGCTGCGAGGGCCGAGACATCGCCGAATACGGCCTGCTGCAGGAAGCCGGCGCCATCGCCTTCACCGATGGCCGGAAGGCGATCGGCAGCGCGCGCCTGATGCGCCTCGCCCTCTCCTACGCCCGCGCCTTCGGCAGCTTCATCATCCAGCACCCCGAGGACCCCTCGCTCGCCGCCAATGGCGCCGCGACCGAAGGCGAGCGCGCCACCCGCATGGGCCTGCCCGGTATCCCCCCGGCCGCAGAATCCATGATGGTCGCCCGCGACATCGCGCTCGCCCGGCTGACGAAGGGCCATGTCCACTTTGCCCATGTCAGCACCGGTGCCGCGCTGGACCTGATCCGGGGCGCGAAGGCCGAGGGTCTTTCCGTCACCTGCGACACCGCGCCCCCCTATTTCGACCTGAACGAGACGGCGATCGGGGAATACCGCACCTACGCCAAGCTCTCCCCGCCGCTGCGGATCGAGGCCGATCGCCTCGCCGTCGTCGCGGCGCTGAAGGACGGCACCATCGATGCGGTGGCCTCCGACCACCAGCCCCGCGACGCCGACGACAAGCGCCTGCCCTTCGCCCAGGCGGAGGCCGGGGGCGCGGGCCTCGCCACCCTGCTGGCCGTCACGCTCGCCCGCGTCCATGCCGGCGACCTGGCGCTGCCCCAGGCCCTCGCCCTGCTGACATCCCGCCCCGCCGCCCTGCTGAAGCTCGCCACCGGCACACTCGCGAAAGGCGCCCCCGCCGACCTCATGCTGTTCCAGCCCGAGCGCGGCTGGCGGGTGGAGGCCGGAAGGCTGCCCGGCAAGGCGCAGAACACGCCCTTCGACGGGCGCGCGCTGGAGGGCCGCGTCATCGGCACCTGGAAGGCGGGGCGGAGGGTCTTCGGCTGATGTCCCTGATCCTCGCGGCCCTGCTCGGCTACCTCCTGGGCTCCGTCCCCTACGGCCTGCTGCTGACCCGCGCCGCGGGGCTCGGCGACATCCGCGCCATCGGGTCGGGGAACATCGGCGCAACCAACGTGCTCCGCACCGGCAACCGGAAGCTGGCCGCCGCGACGCTCGCGCTGGACGTGCTGAAGGGTGTCGCCGCCCTGCTGATCGCCCGCGCCGCCTGGGGGGAAGACGCGGCGCTCGTCGCCGGCTTCGCGGCCATGGCCGGCCACGCCTTCCCCGTCTGGCTCGGCTTCAAGGGCGGCAAGGGGGTCGCGACCGGCGCCGGCGTGCTGCTGGCCGCGACCTGGTGGCTCGGGCTCGCCGCCGTCGCCACCTGGGCCGCCGTCTTCGCGGCGACGCGCATCTCCTCCGCCGCCGCGCTGGCCACCTGCGCCATCGCGCCCCTTGTCGCCTTCGCCTTCGGCGACACGAAGCTGGCGCTGTTCGCCCTCGGCCTCGCCGCG
The DNA here is from genome assembly GCA_027482245.1 of Acetobacteraceae bacterium. Classification (GTDB taxonomy): domain Bacteria; phylum Pseudomonadota; class Alphaproteobacteria; order Acetobacterales; family Acetobacteraceae; genus Falsiroseomonas. Next base: position 58,147 of record JAIXWG010000065.1, read on the forward strand.
CTGATCACCTGGCGGCACAAGGCGAACATCCAGCGGTTGATGGCGGGTACGGAGCCGAAATCCAGCTTCGGGTCGAAGAAGGGCTGAAACCCCACGCTTGCGCGCAAACCCGTTGCGCGATCACACTGGCCGCCTATCAACCTGGACGACAGGATGGCGGCCACTTCCTCACCTCCCGATGACCTGGCCCGCCTGCGCCTCGCGCGCACGGAGGGCATCGGCCCCGCCACCTTCCGACGCCTCCTCGCCCGCCATGGCAGCGCCCGCGCGGCGCTGGAGGCCCTGCCCGCCCACGCCGCCCGCAGCGGCCGCGCCCTGACCCCCTTCCCGGAGGCGCAGGCGGAGCGGGAAATGGCGGCGCTGACCATGCTGGGCGGCCGCTTCCTCTTCCTCGGCTCGCCCCTCTACCCGCCTTTGCTAGCGCTGCTGGAGGATGCGCCCCCGGCGCTCGCCGTCCTCGGCAACCCCGCCCTGCTCTCGGCGCGGCAGATCGGGCTGGTGGGCGCGCGCTCCGCCTCCTCCGCCGGGCGGCGCGTGGCGGAACAGCTGGCCGGCGACCTCGCCCGCGCCGGCCTCGTCGTCACCTCCGGCCTCGCACGCGGCATCGACGCCGCTGCCCATGAAGGCGCGCTCGCCGCCCCCGGCCCCACCATCGCCGTCGTCGCCGGCGGCCTCGATGAGCCCTACCCGCCGGAGAACGCGCCCCTCCAGGCCCGGATCGTGGCGGAGGGCGGCGCGGTGGTGGCGGAGGCGCCGCTCGGCACCGCGCCCCTCGCCCGCCACTTCCCCCGCCGCAACCGCATCGTGGCCGGGCTGGTGCTGGGCGTCGTGGTGGTGGAAGCGGCGCCCAAATCCGGCAGCCTGATCACCGCCCGCCTGGCGCTGGAAGCGGGGCGGGAGGTCTTCGCCGTCCCCGGCAACCCGCTCGACCCCCGCGCCAGGGGGGGCAACGACCTGATCCGGCAGGGCGCGCACCTCACGGAAACGGTGGAGGATGTCCTCTCCTTCCTCCCCGAAGCGCCGCGGGACCTGCCCCTCTTCACCCCCCGCGCGCAGTCGGAACAGTTTGTTGAACGGGCGGAGGAGGCCCCCGCGACGCCGGGAGACCCCGGCAAAGTGCTTGAATTGATTGGCACCCAACCGGTAGCCGTTGACGATCTGGTCAGGCGCTGCCAGCTATCCGCCCCGTCCGTGCAGGCGATCCTGCTTGACCTGGAGTTGTCCGGGCTGGTGGAAACCCTGCCCGGAAACCGGGTCGCACGGTCCCTTTCCTAGGCCTTGCCGACAAGCGCGCGAAAGCAGATCGACAGAACATGCCCGACGTCCTCGTGGTCGAAAGCCCTGCCAAGGCGAAGACCATCAACAAGTATCTCGGCTCGGACTTCACGGTCCTGGCCTCCTTCGGCCATGTGCGCGACCTGCCGCCGAAGGACGGTTCCGTCCGGCCGGAGGAAGACTTCGCCATGGACTGGGAGGCCGATGAGCGTGGCGAGCGCCAGGTCGGCGCCATCGCCAAGGCGCTGAAGGGCGCCCGCCGCCTGTTCCTGGCCACCGACCCGGACCGGGAGGGCGAGGCCATTTCCTGGCACGTCCAGGACATGCTCGCCCGCCGTGGCGCGCTGAAGGGCATCGACGTCAAGCGCATCACGTTCAACGAGATCACCAAGCGCGCCGTGCAGCACGCGGTGGCGAACCCCCGCCAGCTCGACGTGCCGCTGATCGACGCCTACCTGGCGCGCCGCGCGCTCGACTACCTCGTCGGCTTCAACCTCTCCCCGGTGCTGTGGCGCAAGCTCCCCGGCAGCCGCTCCGCCGGCCGCGTGCAGTCCGTCGCCCTTCGTTTGATCTGCGAGCGAGAGGCGGAGATCGAGGCCTTCCGCGCCCGCGAATACTGGACGGTGGAGGCGCAGTTCGCGACCCCCGTCGGCGCGAAGTTCACCGCCCGCCTGACCCACCATGAGGGCAAGCGCCTCGAGCAGTTCGACCTGCCGAACGAGGCCGCGGCGATGGCCGCCAAGGCGGCGGTCGAGGCCGGCAAGTTCAGCGTCGCCTCCATCGAGAAGAAGCGGACCAAGCGGAACCCCCCGCCGCCCTTCACGACCTCGACGCTCCAGATGGAAGCGTCGCGCAAGCTTGGCATGGGCGCGCAGGCGGCGATGCGCGTGGCGCAGCAGCTCTACGAAGGCGTGGACATCGGCGGCGAGACGGTCGGCCTCATCACCTACATGCGCACCGATGGGGTGCAGATGGCGCGGGAGGCGATCTTCGCCATCCGCGACCATGTGAAGGAGAGCTTCGGCGCCGACTACATCCCCGGCGCGCCGCGCGAATATTCCTCGAAAGCCAAGAACGCGCAGGAAGCGCACGAAGCCATTCGCCCGACGGACGTGACCCGCACGCCGGACCAGGTGGCTCGCTTCCTCGATGACCGGCAGCGCAAGCTCTATGAGCTCGTCTGGAAGCGCGCCGTCGCGTCCCAGATGCAGTCGGCCGAGATCGACCAGACGGCCGTCGACATCGCCGATGCCACGGGCCGCACGCGGCTTCGCGCCAATGGCTCCGTCATCGCCTTCGACGGCTTCCTGCGCCTGTACCGGGAGGATGAGGATGACCGCGCCGCCGATGCCCGCGCGGGCCTGGCCGCCGCGGCCGAGGATGAGGACAGCAAGATCCTGCCCCCGATGCGGGAGAAGGACGGGCTGAAGAACGGCCCCGTCGCCGCCAACCAGCACTTCACCCAGCCCCCGCCCCGCTACTCGGAGGCGACGCTGGTGAAGCGGCTGGAGGAGCTCGGCATCGGCCGCCCCTCCACCTACGCCTCCATCCTGCAGGTGCTGCAGGACCGGGAATATGTGCGCCTCGACAAGCGCCGCTTCATCCCGGAGGACCGCGGCCGGCTCGTCACCGCCTTCCTCGTCTCCTTCTTCGAACGCTACGTCGATACCGGCTTCACCGCGGGGCTGGAGGAGAAGCTGGACGACATCTCCGGCGGCCGCGCCGACTGGCGCGCGGTGATGCGCGCCTTCTGGGATGAGTTCAGCAAGGCCATCGCCTCCACCAGCGAACTCACCATCAGCGACGTCATCGATGCGCTGGACGAGGATCTGGGCCCGCACTTCTTCCCCGCGCGCAGCGACGGAACGGACCCGCGCGCCTGCCCGGCCTGCTCCGGCGGGCGGCTCGGTCTCCGCCTCGGCCGCACCGGCGCCTTCATCGGCTGCAACAACTACCCGGAATGCCGCTACACGAGGCCGCTCGTCGCCCCCGGCGCGGAGGCCGATGGCGCTGCCAGCTTCAACGAGGGTGCGCGCGACCTCGGCGTCGATCCCACCTCCAACCTGCGCGTCCAGCTGAAGCGCGGTCCCTACGGCCTCTATGTCCAGCTGGGCGAGGAGACGGAGGACGCGAAGGGCAAGAAGGTGAAGCCCCGCCGCGCCAGCCTCGCCAAGGGCATGGACCCGGAGGGGCTGACGCTCGACCGCGCCCTCGCTTTGCTCTCCCTGCCCCGCATCGTCGGCGTGCATCCGGAGACGCATGAGGAGATCACGGCCGCGATCGGCCGCTTCGGCCCCTATGTGAAGATGGGCAACCTCTTCAAGTCGCTCGACCCGGACGACGACGTGCTGGTCATCGGCCTGAACCGCGCCATGGCGCTGCTGGCGGATGTGAAGCCGCGCGGAAGGCCGCTCGGCGACCATCCCTCCGGCGGCGTGGTGGAGGTGCGGCGCGGGCGCTTCGGGCCCTTCGCGCTGCATGGCAGCCGCGTCGCCTCCCTCCCCCGCACCATGGACTTTGATAGTGTCACGCTGGATGACGCGGTGAAGCTGCTGGCAGAGAAGGGGAAGGACCTGCCGCCGAAGGGTGGCAAGGGTGCCAAGGGGAAGGCCAAGGCGGCGCCGAAGAAGGCGGCCGCCGCCAAGGCCCCGGCCGCCGATGACGCGCCCGCGCCGAAGAAGGCGCCCGCGAAGAAGGCCGCTGCGCCCAAGGCCACTGCCGCGAAGAAGCCGGCGGCGAAGAAACCCGCCGCGAAGAAGGCCGCCACCACCACGAAGAAGCCGGCCGCCCGGAAGGCCAGCTGACATGCCGCGCCGCGCCCCGCCCCTGAAGGGCTTCGGGGTGCGCAGCCGCGCGCCCCTCGGCAAGAAATCCGCCCTGCACCGCCTGGCCGCCACCGCCGAGCCAGGCGTGATGCCGACGCTGGATAAGCTGCGGGAATTCATCCAGGCGGCTGGCCAGCGTGTCGGCAAGACGGAGATCGCCGCGCATTTCGGCCTGAACACCGACCAGCGCGTCGAACTCCGCGGCATGCTGCGGGAGTTGACGGAAAGCGGCCACGCCACGCCCATCGGCCGCAAGGGCCTCATCGCCCATGACCGCCTGCCCGACATGGCGGTGGTGGAGATGACCGGCACCGACCCGGATGGCGATCCCATCGCGCGCCCCGTGCAGTGGGACCGCGCCAGCGGCCCGCCGCCCGTGATCTACATGCACCGGGAGGCCGCCGGGCAACCCGCCCTCGCCCCCGGCCAGCGCGTACTGGCGCGGCTCAAGTTCATCGGCATCGGCCGGTATGAGGGCCGCACCTTCAAGCGCCTGCACAGCACCGCGCCCACCCGCATCCTCGGCGTCTTCGAAGACGGCCGCATCACGCCGACCGACCGCCGCCAGAAGGCCGACTGGCGCGTGCCGGCGAATGAGGTGAACGGCGCCCGCCCCGGCGACATCGTGCTGGCGGAGCCCCTGCCCTCCGGCCACGGCCTCGGCGCCCGCCCCGCCCGGATCATCGAGCGCATCGGCAAGATGGGGGAGGCCCGCGCCGTCTCCCTCATCTGCATCCACGCCCATGGCATCCCCGACGCCTTCCCCGAGGAAGCGCTGGAGGAAGAGGAGGCCGCGAAGGGCGTCACCAAGCGCAACCGCGAGGATCTGCGCGCCATCCCCCTCGTCACCATCGATGGCGAGGATGCGCGTGACTTCGACGATGCTGTCTGGGCCGAGCCGGATGGCACCGGCGGCTGGCGCTGCCTGGTCGCCATCGCCGATGTCGCGCACTACGTGCAGCCCGACAGCGCGCTGGACCGCGAAGCCTGGGCGCGCGGCAACAGCGTCTATTTCCCCGACCGCGTCGTGCCCATGCTGCCTGAGGCGCTCTCCAACGGCTGGTGCAGCCTGCGCCCGAAGGAGGATCGCGGCTGCCTCTTCGTCGAGATGCTCTTCGACAAGTCAGGCACGAAGGTCAGCCACCGCTTCGGGCGGGGGATCATGAAAAGCGCCGCGCGCCTGACCTACGAACAGGTGCAGGCGGCGCGGGATGGCAACACGGTCCCGGATGGCGTGCCGCCTGATCTCATCACGCATCTCTACGGCGCCTTCGACGCGCTGCTGGCCGATCGCGCCCGCCGCGGCACGCTGGACCTCGACCTGCCGGAGCGCCGCGTGCTGCTGGACGCGAAAGGCCAGGTGCAGGGCGTGGTCCCGCGCACCCGCCTCGACAGCCACAAGCTGATCGAGGAGTTCATGGTCGCCGCCAATGTCTGCGCGGCGGAGGAACTGGAACGCCTCAGCCAGCCAGTCATGTACCGCGTCCATGACCGGCCGTCGGACGAGAAGCTGGAGGGCCTGCGCCAGTTCCTGCAGTCCCTCGACCTGAACCTGCCCGCGCGGGACCGCCTGCATCCCCGCGACTTCGGCGGCATCCTCGCAGCCGTGAAGGACAAGCCGGAGGAGCGTCTGGTGAATGAGGCCGTGCTGCGCGGCCAGTCCCAGGCGGCCTATGATCCGGAGAATATCGGGCATTTCGGCCTGGCACTCGCCCGCTACGCGCATTTCACCAGCCCCATCCGCCGCTACGCCGACCTGCTGGTGCATCGCGCGCTGATCCGCGGCCTGAACCTGTCGAAGGGCGACGGCGCGCTGACCGATGCCGAAGCCGCACGCTTCCCCGACACCGCCGAGCATATCACGAGCACCGAACGCCGCGCCGCGGCGGCGGAGCGGGAGGCGGTGGACCGCTACCTCTCTGCTTTCATGGCAACACGCATCGGCGAGTTGTTCGAAGCGCGGATTTCGGGGGTGACACGCTTCGGCCTGTTCGTCACCGTGGAGGAGAACGGCGCCAGCGGAATCGTCCCGCTCGCGTCCTTGCCGGACGACAGATGGACGTTGGACGAGGCCGGACGCGGATTATCCGGCCGCAATACGGGTCTGACCTTTTCCCTTGGCCAGGCGGTCGAGGTGCGGCTGGCGGAGGCGACTCCGCGGACGGGTGGGATGGTCTTCGCCATCATGCAGGGCGATCCCTCCGCCGCCTCACCCCGGGGGGCACGGTCGCGCGCGGGTGGCAAGCGCTTGTCGAAGTCGCCCGCGCGGCGACCCTCGGAACGGTCCTCGCGGCGGCAATAGCCGCCGCTCCCCTCGCCCAGGAAAACACCTTCCCCCGCAGCGCCATCGAACCGGTGCTGGCCGAAAGCCACTTCCTGGTGCTGGAGAGGCACCTGGAGGCCGAGAACCCCGCCAACCTCGCCCTCTGGTCGCTCCGCGGCCTTACCGTGCTCGACCAGCGACTGGGTGCGGAAATTCGCCAGGACCGGCTGCGCCTGCTGGGGGAGGACCGGGTGCTGGCCAGCATCCCCATCGCCCCCCTCGTGGCCCGCGCCACGCCCCGGCAACTCGGCACCGCCGTCGCGACGACGCTCACCGACCTCTACGAGGCCGCCTGGCGCGCCTCCCCGGCGCTGCGCCGCGCCGGCGCCGAACGCCTGATCGCCTCGGGCTTCGAGGAGCTGTTCAACCACCTCGACCCCTACAGCCGCTACGTGACGCCCGCGGAAGCCCGCACGGCGCGGGAACGCCGCGTCGGCCAATCGGGCCTCGGCCTGCGCGTCGCCGCACGGCGTGATGCGCTGGTGATCGTGGAAGTGGCACGGGACGGCCCCGCAGCGCTGGCCGGCATCCGCCAGGGCGACCTGCTGGTGGCGGTGGAGGGCCGCAGCCTCGGCCCCCGCGACCCCGGCCTGGCCGCCACGCTGCTGGAAGGCCCCGAAGGGTCGGAGGTGACCTTCACCATCGCCCGCGGCCGCCTGCGCCGGGAAGTGACCCTGGTGCGGGAGGTGGTGGTGCCGGAAACCGTCACGGCCGAAAGCCGCGACGGCATCCTCTGGCTGCGCATCACCGGCTTCTCCGCCGTCACCGATCGCCGCGTCGCGACGGTGCTCAGCGACGGCTTCGCCGGGCCGCGCACGCCCCATGGCGTGGTGCTGGACCTCCGCGGCAATCGCGGTGGCCTTCTGGGCCAGGCGGTCGCGGTGGCGGATGCCTTCCTGGCGGAGGGCGAGGTCGTCCGCACCGAGGGCCGCCACCCCGAGGCCAATCGCCGCTACCGCGCCGGCGGCCAGGACCTGGCGCAGGGCACGCCCGTGGTGGTGCTGGTCGATGGCCGCACGGCCTCGGCCGCCGAGATCGTGGCCATGGGCCTGGCGGAGCGCGGCCGCGCCGCGGTGGTCGGCAGTGCCACGATGGGCAAGGGCCTGATCCAACTGGTCGCCCCCCTGCCGAACGAGGGCGAGATCCTGGTCACCTGGTCCCGCGTCGTGGCGCCGAGCGGCTGGCCCATCCAGGGCATGGGCGTGCTGCCCGCGCTCTGCACCAGCCTCGGCCCCGAAGCCCTGGCGCAGGGCCTGGCGCGGCTGAACAGCGGGGAGGCGCCGATGGGCCGCGCCCTGCTGCGCCAGCGCGCCGCCCGCGCCCCGGTCCTGGCCAGCGAGATGTCGGCGCTCCGCGGCGCCTGCCCGCCGGCGGAGGGCCGCGGCGCGGACCTGACCGCCGCCCGCGCCCTGATCGAGTCGCCGGCCGCCTACGCCACCGCCATCCGCGGACCCGGGGGGTAGACCTTCTTCATGCCCTCAGGCGCCGGGCGGCCGCGTCCGCGGCCTTGGCTCGCCGCATAGGCGGCGGGCCGCATTCGCGGCCTCGGCCGACTTCGTCGACCGCCTGATTGGCTCGTCCCGCTTGACCTTCCCGCCCGCCCGACTATGGTGCGCCCTCTCGACGGGCGGGCCGCAAGGCTCGCCCGCAACCTGTTTCGCGCGTTGGAACCTGAACGATGGCCAAGGCCAATACCATCCTGATCAAGCTCGTCAGCACGGCGGAGCCCGCGACGGGCTACTTCTACGTGACGAAGAAGAACACCCGTAACGCCCAGGGCAAGCTGGAGCTGAAGAAGTACGACCCCGTCGCGCGCAAGCACGTCGTCTTCCGGGAAGCCAAGATCAAGTAATCGCCGCGGGGCACACGCCCCGCGCCGCTTGACCTATCCAACGCGAACCGCGCCGGACCCCCTGGGTTCCGGCGCGGTTTTCGTCGTTGGTGGCGCCAGGCGCACCTGGCAGCCGGATGGCGAAGCCCCTCGTCAGAGCGTCGTGCGGAAGAACTCGGCGGTGCGGCGGATGGCGTCCTGGGTCACCGAACGGTTGCTCATCATCTGTACTCTTCCGCCTCGGCCCCGCCCCGCATTCGGATCGTGGAACGACGCGTGCTGCAGCGCGTCCCATCCATGCGACACGCCGGGATAGACGTGGATGGCCGCCCGCCCGCTCGCCTCGGCGCTACCCGCCGCGGCGATGCGACGGCAGGACTCGCCACCATCCTCGTCGTAATGGTCATTCTCCGCGGCCAGGAGCAGCAGCGGGGTGCGCGGGAAACGCCCGCGCAGTACGCCGGCATTCGGCCCGCCCGGCGCGAAGTTCCAGCAGACAAGATACATCGTGAGCGCTGCCCTGAAGCTCGGGCCATCCCGTCCGTAGGCGGTGCCATAGGTATCCGTCGCGGTCAGCATCGCCAGGGTCGCGCCGAAGGAGAAGCCCATGACGCCGACCCGCCCGGGATCGATACGGGGGTGGTTGGCCAGGAAGCGCAGCGCGCCATAGACGTCGCCGAGGACACGGTGGGCCGGCGGCCGCATGGCGACGCCGGTGGCCTCCGTGATGCCGCGGGGTGTCCACATGTCGACTTCCAGCGTGGCGATGCCGGCCGCCAGCAAGGCGGTGGCGTAGGGCGTCTCCCGCCCGTCGAGCCCGCCGGATGTGTGCAGGATGACCACGGCCGGCGCTCGGTCCTGGCCGGACGGCAGGCGAAGCCGCCCGGGAATCTCGCGATCCGGCGGCCAGGGCGCGCTGGGCGGAGGAAGGTCGGGCGGCACATGCGCGGCGAAGTGCATCCAGCTCGCGCCACTCCCCGCGCCGCCGGTCTGCAAGCCGTCCTGGTTGCAGGCCGCAAGCGGCAGCATGATGGCCAGGGCAAGGATCAGGCGGCTGGGTCGCATGGGATTCGTCCGGGTCGCGAATCCAGCTTCGACCCGGAATGGTCCATGGGGAATATAGTTTATTGCTACTTCGGCCCGGCAACGCGGGGCGCCAGGCGCCCCGATCGCGCCTACCGCGCCTGCCGCGCCGCCGGCGTGCCCCGGTCCGCGCTCGGCGGCCAATCCTCGTCCACAGCTGCCTCGACCCGGTCGCGGCCGTTGTTCTTGGCGCGGTACAGCGCCGCATCCGCCGCGCTGACCACATCGTCGGACTGCGCGCCGATGCCGCCGGACGCCACGCCGATGCTGGCCGTGACCTTCAGCGACTGCCCTTCCGCCACCATCGGCACATTGGCAATGGCCGCCCGCAGGCGCTCCGCCACCAGCATCCCGTCCTCCGTCGTCGCGCCCGACATGACGATCAGGAACTCCTCGCCGCCATAGCGCGCGATGACGTCGGCGGCGCGCAGGTGCCCGCGCACGCGCTCCGCCACCTCCCGCAGCACCACGTCGCCGGCGGCGTGGCCATAGGTGTCGTTCACCGACTTGAAGCGGTCCACGTCGATCAGCAGGCAGGCCGCGCCGGAATTGCGCAGCACGCCCTCCAGGTGGCGCCGGACGTAGCGGCGGTTGCGCAGCCCCGTCAGCGGGTCTGTCACCGCCATTTCCAGGCTGCGGTCGAGGTCCGCGCGCAGCCTTTCCTGGTAGCGCTTCCGCCGGATCTGGTTGCGCACCCGCGCCCGCAGCTCATTGGGGTCCACGGGGCGCAGCACATGGTCATTGGCGCCGAGGTCGAAGCCCCGCAGCACCAGGCCCTTCTGCCCCGTATCCGCCACCAGCAGCACCGGCAGGTCGCGCGTCGCCGCCTGCGCCCGCAGGCGGGACGCAAGCCGCAGCGCATCGCCGCCATCCAGCGACAGGCTCAGCAGCACCACGTCATGCTGCCCATCCATCAGGATGTCCCAGCTCTCCGCGCTGTCGGAGCAGTGCGCGACATCGATGCCATCCGCGGCCAGCACGCGGGTCAGCGCATCGGCCTCGTCGAAATCCTCGTTCACGATCAGCGCGCGCGCGCCCGCGACATTGGGCGATGGCCCCGGCGGCGGCTCGAACCCCAGGTCGCGCGCCGTCTCCGCCCGCAGCCGCCAGGCATCCAGCACCTGCTTCATGCGCAGCAGCGCGCGCAGACGGGCGAAGAGCGTCGCATCGTCCACGGGCTTGGAGAGGAAGTCGTCCGCGCCCGCTTCCAGACCGCGCACCCGCTCCACCGGATCGGTCAGCGCCGTGATCATCACCACGGGGATATGCGCGGTACCCGGCTGCGCCTTCAGCCGCCGGCAGACCTCATACCCATCCATCCCCGGCATCATGACGTCGAGCAGCACGACATCAGGCATCCAGCGCTGCACCGTCGCCAGCGCCTCCGGCCCGGAGGAGGCGAGCTGCACCTCGTAGTACTCGTTCAGCAGCTTGGCTTCGAGCAGCCGGAGATTGGCCGCGATGTCATCGACGACGAGGATTCGTGCGGTCATCGCCCCGCCACTCCCGGCTGGCGGCGCAAGGGGAATCGGCGTAGAGGGGCGGCGTTACCCGCGATGCACATCGTCATAAATCTGTCAAGGAGAAAATAATGGCAGACGCCACGACCGGCGGCCGCGCCCATACCGAGGTCGCGAACGCCGCGCTCTTCTTCCGGCGCTGGCTCGCCAATCCGCTGCAGATGGGCTCCATCATCCCCTCCTCGCCTTCCCTCTGCGCCCGGATCGCGGCGCTGGTGCGGCGTGCGGAGGACGAGGTGGTGGTCGAGCTCGGCGCCGGCACCGGCGTGATCAGCCGCGCGCTGCTCGCCGCCGGGGTCCCCGCGGAAAAGCTGGTGGTGGTGGAGATCGTGCCCGACATGGCCACCCATCTACGACGGGTGCTGCCCGGCGTCACGGTCATCCAGGGCGATGCCTTCGAACTGGCCGATACCCTGCCCGCGCGGCTGCACGGCAAGGTGGGCACCGCGATCTGCGGCATCCCCCTCGTGCTGCTGCCGATCGAGCAGCAGCGCCGATTCGTCGCGGCGGTCGAGGCCGTGGCCCCGGGCAAGGGCTTCCTGCTGTACACCTACTGCATCACCTCGCCGCTGCCATGGCGCGACCTCGGCCTGCGGGCGAAGCGGAAGGCCTGGACCCCCCTCAACTTCCCCCCGGCCAGCGTCTGGCACTACCAGCCTGCCCCGTAGCGCGCTTCCCCGCAACGCCCGACGGGCAGAATATGAGACGCCGCCACCCTGCCTTGCGTCCCCGCCCGGCCGCCTCAACCGCTGGCAAGCGTCGCCTCCGTCCCGTCCGCGCGCCGCATCCGGGCCACCAGGCGCGGATGCGGGCTGCGCTTCACCGTCAACGCCTCACCCAGCCCGCGCACCGACAGCGCCTGGCGCACCGCGTCCACGTCATGGTGCTCGGCCTCCAGCGCCACCAGCCGGCAGCCCGAATCGGCCAGGCGCGGCGCCGCTCCCTGCCCGTCATCCCACTGGATGAGGGAGGGGATGAGGTTCCGCATGTCCTGCCGCTGCGGCGGCATCGCCATGCGCCAGGACAGCGTGCCGCGCTTCCAGGCGCGCACCTCCCCAGCCACGGCGGGGCCAAGCCGCGCCGCCACTGCCTCCAGCGCCGGGGTCCGGGCGACCCAGCCGATCAGGTGCGGCCCCGCTTCCAGCATCAGCGCCACCGCCGGGTCGTCCAGGTCGAAGGGCCGCCCCTGCGGCGGCGCCGGCTGGTCGGGATCGGCGGCGATCACCTCCAGGTAGCAATCGGGGCCAAGGCCCATGACCAAATTGTGCGTCCCGATCCCCTCATGCCGCCCCCCGGGCTGCGGCCGCGCGCCGAGATGCGCCTCCACATAGGCCGTGCCTTCGTCGAGCGTCCGCGCGCCGATGACGATGTGGTCGATCTCCGCCATGGTCAGCGCGCCTTGAACTGGGTGTTGCCGAACAGCACTTCGCGCTCCTTCTCCGTGATGGCGCCGGTGCGCTGGTTCGCCGCCAGCACCTCCACGCCCCGCATCACCGCCGGCCGCGCCGCGATCACGTCGTGCCAGCGCTTCACCGCGGGAAAATCCGCCAAGTCGATGGCCCGCCGCGCGGGGTTGCGGATCCAGGGGAAGGTGGCGATGTCGGCGATGGAGTACTCCGCGCCGGCCAGGTATTCGGCTTCCGACAGCCGCTTCTCCAGCACCCGGTGCAGGCGCGCCACCTCCTTCGCGTAGCGGTCCTTCGCGTAGGGGATCTGTTCCGGCGCATAGGCGTGGAAATGCCCGTACTGCCCGAACATCGGGCCCACACCGCCCATCTGGAACATCAGCCATTGCAGGCAGGCATAGCGCCCGGCGGGATCGGCCGGGATCAGCCGGCCCGTCTTCTCCGCCAGGTACATCAGGATCGCGCCGGATTCGAACAGCGCGAGCGGCTTCCCGCCGGGGCCATCGGGATCGACGATGGCGGGGATGCGGTGGTTCGGCGTGATGGCCAGGAAGTCGGGCCTGAACTGCTCCCCCGCGCCGATGTTCACCGGCACGACGGTATAGGGCAGGCCCAGCTCCTCCAGCGCGATATGGACCTTGTGGCCGTTGGGTGTTGGCCAGGTCCAGACCTCGATCGGCACGGATGCTGTCATCGGGGCGTCTCCTCTGCCAGCGACGTTGATCCCCCCTCGCCCCCCTTGCAAGACGGGCGCGCCAGCCTTCCCGCGATGGAATGCCTCGCCAGCCGCCGGCGATGCTGCGCTGCGGCATGACCGCCGCTATAAGCGGCGCCGTAGAACCCTGAGGCCCCCTTGCGCGATCAAGACCTGCCACCCGCCATCCGCGCCCTCGACGACCGCGCCTGGCTGGACCTGCTGCTGCAGAGCCTGGGTTCGCGGGAGGTGGCCGGCGCGACGTTTCCCGCCTTCCCGGATGCGGAGACGCAGCGCCGCTTCGTCGGCGCCGACGGGCCTTCCACCCTGCATGAGGCCTTCAGCTTCTACACCCTGCTGAAGGACCGCGCCGCGGCCATGGGCCGGCCGCTGGAAGATGGCAGCGCCTTCCTCGATTTCGGCTGCGGCTGGGGGCGCTTCCTGCGCTTCTTCTGGAAGGATGTCGGCGCTCGGGCGCTGCATGGCTGCGACGTCTGGCCGCAGGCGATCGAGCTGTGCCGGGAGCTCGGCATGCCGGGCAACCTCGACCGCCTCTACCACTGGGGCCGCCTGCCTTATGCGGACGCGTCGATGGACATCGTCATGTCCTATTCCGTCTTCACCCATCTGCCGGAGGAGCCGCATCGCCACTGGGTGGCGGAGATCGCGCGCGTCACGCGCCCCGGCGGCATCTTCGCGCTGACGCTCGAGCCGCGCCGCTTCCTCGACTTCATCGAGGCACTGCCCGCCGATGCGACGGGGTGGGAAGGCGATCTGCGCCGCCACCACGCCGCCATCCCCGATCTGCGCCGGCACTACGACAGCGGCGCCATCGCCTTCCTGCCGAGCGGCGGCGCCGGCGACTTCGCCGGCACCCTCTATGGCGACGCCGCCGTGCCGCTGGCCTTCATCGAACGCCACTGGTCCGAATGGTTCACAATCCGCGACTACGTGGACGACCCCGGCCGCTTCTTCCAGGCCGTGCTGGTCGTGCAGCGCAAGTAGCGCGCGCCGCCCGGGAGGCCGGGCGGCGGCGTGCCTCACGCATTCCCGCCGAGATAATCCATCGCCACCTGCACGCCGCCCGCCTTGTGCGGCACGCCGGCCGCGCGCAGCCCCATCTCCACACCGCCCAGCGCGCCGACCAGCTGCAATTCGCTGATGTCGCCGAGATGCCCGATGCGGAACACCTTGTCATTCAGCTGGCCCAGGCCGTTGCCGAGCGACATGTTGAATTTGCTCAAGATTGTCGCCCGCAGATCGTTGGCGCTGTGGCCCTCCGGCAGGCGCACGGCGGTCAGGACGGAGGAGAAGTGGCGAGGATCCTGGCACTGCGTCTCGAAGCCCCAGTGGCGCACGGCGCGGCGCGTCGCCTCCGCCACCTTGTCGTGGCGCGCGAAGACGTTCTGCAGCCCTTCCTCCAGCAGCATGTCGAGCGCGGTGTCGAGCGCGTAGAGCATGTTGGTGGCGGGCGTGTACGGGAAGTAGCCCGTGGCATTCGCCGCCAGCATCGGCTTCCAGTCCCAGAAGCTGCGCGTCAGCTTCGCCGTCTCGCTGGCCTTGATCGCCTTGGCGCTGATCGCGTTGAAGGACAGCCCCGGCGGCAGCATCAGCCCCTTCTGGGAGCCGGAGACGGTGACATCGACGCCCCATTCGTCATGCCGGTAGTCCATGGAGCCCAGCGAGCTGATCGTGTCCACCAGCAGCAGCGCCGGGTGGCCGGCATCGTCGATGGCCTTGCGCACCTCATCGATGCGCGACGTGCAGCCGGTGCTCGTCTCGTTGTGCACGACGCAGACGGCCTTGATGGCGTGGCCCTTGTCGGCCGTCAGGCGTTCCGCGATCTGCTCCACATCCGCGCCGCGGCGCCAGTCGGTCTTGATGAAGTCGGCCTGGATGGACAGGCGCTCCGCCATCTCGTTCCAGAGATGCGCGAACCAGCCCGTCTCGCACATCAGCACGCGATCGCCGGGGGACAGCGTGTTGACCAGCGCCGCTTCCCAGGCGCCGGTGCCGGAGGCGGGGTAGATCACCACCGGGCCCTCGGTCTGGAACACCTTCCGCACCTTGGCCAGCAGCTGCTTGCCCATGGCGCCGAAATCCGGGCCGCGATGGTCCATGGTCGGGTTGTCCATCGCCCGCAGCACGCGGTCCGGCACGTTGGAGGGCCCTGGGATGTGCAGGAAATGGCGGCGTGAATCGGGCTTGGACTGGAAATAGGCCATGGGGCGGTCCCTCTCTTCTCCCCCTTCCCTACCGCCCTTCCATGCCGCCCGCCAATGAGTAACCCTTGTCGGATTGATGAGCATTATAGATCAGATTTTGCGGGAGGGTCGCGCTACACCCTGCCGGAAAGAGGGACCGCTACCGCATGAACGCCATCGCCGGCCGCCAGGACAACACGCTCGCCGCCCGCCTCCGCCGCCATGTCCAGGGCGAGGTCCTGTTCTCCGCCGGCGATCGCGGCCGCTATGCGACGGATGCCTCCATCTACCAGATGCAGCCCGTCGGCGTGCTGGTGCCCCGGACCATCGATGACGTCGCCGCCGCCATGGCGATCTGCCGTGAGGAAGGCGTCCCCGTCCTGCCCCGCGGCGGCGGCACCAGCCAATGCGGGCAGACGGTGAACCACGCGCTGGTCATCGACTGCACCCGGCATCTGCGGAACGTGCTGTCCGTGGAGGGCGAGACGGCCCGCGTGCAGCCCGGCATCACCCTCGGCGCGTTGAACGATGCGCTGAAGAGCCGGGGAAAATTCTATCCCGTCGATCCCTCCACCTGGGCGCGCTGCACCATCGGCGGCATGGCCGCCAACAACTCCTGCGGGTCGAAGTCCATCCGCTACGGGCTGATGGCCGACAATGTCCGCGCCATCGACGCCATCCTGGCGGACGGCACGCGCTTCAACTTCGGCGAGATCCCCGACAATCTCGGCCCCGATGTCCCCGGCAGCGTCGGCAACCTCATCGGGAAGCTGCGCGCGATCGGCGCGCGGGAGGCCGAGGAGATCGCCGCCCGCTTCCCCGAACAGCTCCGCCGCGTCGGCGGCTACAACCTCGATGCGCTGACGCCCGACGCCCGTGCCCATGGCCGCGGGTCGCTCGCCCGCCTGCTGGTCGGCAGCGAGGGCACGCTCGCCTTCTCCGCCGCGCTCGACCTGAAGCTCTGGCCCATCAAGCCGCGCAAGGTGCTGGGCATCTGCCAATTCCCCAGCTTCCGCCGCGCAATGGAGGCGTCGAAGCACCTCGTCTCCCTGGACCCGGAGGCGGTGGAACTGGTCGATCGCACCATGATCGACCTCGGCCGCTCCATCCCGATCTACCGCGACACCATCGACCGCATCCTGATCGGCGAACCCGACAGCCTGCTGATCGTCGAATTCCACGGCCATGACGATGCCAGCCTGCTGCAGGGCCTCGACCGGCTGGAGGAGATGATGGGCGACCTCGGCCTGCCCGGCCAGGTCGTGCGCGTCACCGATGCCGGCTTCCAGGCCAAGGTGGCGGAGGTGCGGGAGGCCGGCCTCAACATCATGATGTCCATGAAGGGCGACGGAAAACCCGTCTCCTTCATCGAGGATTGCGCCGTCGGCCTCGACGACCTCGCCGACTACACGGAACGCCTCAACGACGTGTTCGAGCGATACGGCACCAAGGGGACCTGGTACGCGCACGCCTCCGTCGGCTGCCTGCATGTCCGCCCCGTCCTCAACATGAAGTCTGGCGAGGACGTCACCAAGATGCGCGCCATCGCGGAGGAATGCTTCGCGCTGGTCCGCGAATACAAGGGCAGCCATTCCGGCGAGCATGGCGACGGCATCGTCCGGTCCGAATTCAACGAACCCATGTTCGGCCCCCGCATCGCCCGCGCCTTCGAAGCGGTGAAGTACGCCTTCGATCCCGCGACGCCGGCGCTGCCGCACGGCCTGCTCAACCCCAACCGCATCGTCCATCCGCCGCGCATGGATGACCGTTCCCTGCTGCGATACCACGAGGGCTACTCCCCCGCCGCCGTCACCCCTGCGATGGACTGGTCCGCCTGGCCCGGCCCGCAAGGCGGCCTGCTGGGCGCGGTGGAGATGTGCAACAACAACGGCACCTGCCGGAAATTCGATGCCGGCACCATGTGCCCCTCCTACCGCGCCACGCGCGAGGAAAAGCACCTCACACGCGGCCGCGCCAATACGCTGCGGCTCGCCCTGACCGGCCAGCTGCCGGGCGGCCTCGCCTCCGACGATGTGGCGGAGGCGATGGAACTCTGCGTCGGCTGCAAGGGCTGCAAGCGCGAATGCCCGACCGGCGTGGACATGGCGAAGATGAAGATCGAGGCCGCCGCCGCGCGCAACGCCGCCCACGGCCCGCGGCTGCTCGACCGCCTCATCGGCTCCATGCCCCGCTGGGCGCCCTTCGCCGCGATGGTGCCGTGGGTCGCGAATGCCCGCGACCTGGTCCCCGGCGGCAAGCGCCTGTCGGAGGCGCTGCTCGGCCTTGCCGCCGGCCGCACCCTGCCGCGCTTCCGGCTCGACGCCTTCCATGACTGGGAATGCCGCGCCCCCGATGGACGCGCGAACGAGGTCATCCTGCTGCCCGACCTCTTCAACCGCTATTTCGAGCCCGAGAACCTCCGCGCCGCGCTCCGCGTGCTGCGCGCCGCCGGCGCCGATCCCGCCGTGGCCCGCCCGCCCCGCGGCACGCGCCCCCTCGACGATGGCCGCACATGGCTGGCCGCCGGGATGGTGGACCAGGCCCGCGCCGAGGCGCGCCGGACGGTCGAGGCGCTGTCAGCCTTCGAAAGCCCCGTCCTCGGCCTGGAACCTTCCTGCCTGCTGACCTTGCGCGACGAATTCCTGGCCCTGCTGCCCGGGGAGGCGACGGAGAAGCTGGCGGCGCGCGCGATGCTCGTCTCCGAATGGCTCGCGCGCACCAGGCCCGCGCTGCGCCTGAAGCCGATCGGGGCGGAGGCGCATATCCATGGCCATTGCCACCAGAAGGCCTTCGATGCCTTCACCCCGGCCGTGGCGATGCTGACGGCCATTCCCGGCCTCAAGGTCACGCCGATCACCTCATCCTGCTGCGGCATGGCCGGCGCCTTCGGGTATGAGGCGTCGAAGCTCCCCGCCTCCATCGCCATGGCCGAGCTGTCGCTGCTGCCGCATATCCGAAAGACCAGCGCGCAGGCCTTCATCGTCGCCGACGGCACCTCCTGCCGCCACCAGATCGGCGACCTCGCGAACCGCAACGCGCTCCACTCCATCCGCCTGCTCGACAAGGCCCTGGCATGAACGGCGACGCACAGCGCCTGCTGGATTTCTGGTTCAGCGAGGGCCCGGACACCTGGCGGCAGGCCTGGTTCACGAAGGACGACGCCTTCGACGCCACCTGCCGCGACGGCTTCGGCACGCTGGTCGCGCCCGCCCGCGATGGCGCGCTGGATTCCTGGGCGGAGACGCCGCCGGGCGCGCTCGCCCTCCTGCTGCTGCTCGACCAGTTCCCGCGCAACCTTCACCGCGGCAGCGCGGAGGCCTTCGCCAGCGACGCGCACGCCCGCGCCATCGCGCGCCGCGTCGTGCTCGGCCGGAAGCTGGACCTGGCGCTGACGCCGCTGCAGCGCGTCTTCCTCTACCTCCCCTTCGAACATGGGGAGGCGATGGCCGACCAGGACCTGTCGGTCGCGCTGTTCGAGGGGCTGCGCGACACGCCCGCCCTCGCCGCGCCAGGCAGCGTCATCGCCTACGCCTGGGCCCACCGCGCCGTCATCCAGCGCTTCGGCCGCTTCCCCCACCGCAACGCCGCGCTGGGGCGCGACACGACGGCGGAAGAAGCCGCCTGGCTCGCCGCCGGCGGCGGGTTCTAGGCCGCGCGCAGCTCGCCCAGGAAGCGGTCCACATTGCCGCGCATCGCGCCGGCCTGCGCCGCCAGGCCGCGCGACGCATCCTTGATGCCGGCCGCCACGCGCCCGGTATCCTCCGCCGCGCTGCCGACGGCGCCGATGCTGGCGCTGACTTCCTGCGTGCCGACGGAGGCACCCTGCACCGCGCGGGCGATCTCCGTCGTCGTGTGGCCCTGCTGTTCCACCGCGGCGGCGATCGCCGTCGCCGTCTCGTTCAGCTGGGTGGTGGTGCCGGCCACGGCCTCGATCGCCTGCGCCACGCTCGACGTCGCGGCCTGCACGGCGCCGATGCGCGTGGTGATCTCCTCCGTCGCCTTGGCCGTCTGCGCCGCCAGCGTCTTCACCTCGCTCGCCACCACGGCGAAGCCCTTGCCGGCCTCCCCGGCCCGCGCGGCCTCAATCGTCGCGTTCAGCGCCAGCAGGTTCGTCTGCCCCGCGATATCGCTGATCAGCCGCACCACGTCACCGATCTTCTGCACGTCGGACACCAGGCTGCCCACGACCTGCGTCGCGTCATGCGCCTGGCCCGTCGCCTTGGAGGTGCCGGCCGCGGAGCGCGCGATCTGCTGGCCGATCTCCCGGATGGAGACGCTCATCTCCTCCGCCGCCGCCGCCACGCTTTCCACGTTGGAGGCCGCGCTGGCGGAGGCACCGCCGACGCTGCTGGCGCGCCGCCGCGTCTCCTCCGCGGATTCGCCGAGGCTGCCGGCATCGGCCTGGAAGCGGTCAGCGGCCTGCGTCACATCCGCCACCGCGGCCATGATCTCCGCCTCGAACCGCTTGGCCAGCGCGGCCGTCGCGGTGCGTTGCCGCTCCTCCGCCGCGCGCGCCTCATGGATGTCCACCAGGCTGCCGCAGGCGCGGCGGGGCTTGCGGTTCTCGTCCAGGATCACGCCGCCCGTCGCGCGGTACCAGCGATAGGACCCGTCCTTGACCTTCAGCCGGTAGGTGACGTCGTAGCGGTTGCCGGTGGTCAGCGCCGTGCCGAAGGCAGCGAAGGTGGGCGCCGCGTCATCGGGGTGCAGCCGGTCCGACCAGGACTGCACGACATTCGGGAACTCCGCCTCGCTGGAGAAGCCGAGCAGGCGCCGGAACTCGGCCGACCAGGTCCAGCGCGCCTTCGGGTGCATCGCATCCCCCTCATGCAGGATGGCGTCCCAGAGCCCGACACCGGAATGGCTGGACAGCACCTCCAGCCATTCGGAACGCTCCCGCATCGCGCGGTCGCCCCGCTCGAACAGTCCGAACATCACGTTTCCTTCCGTGGAACCTCACCGTCCTTCCTGCCACGGGCATGATGCCAAAACATGAATCGGTTATTGCGCAATCGACTCGGTCGCGCGCCCCGAGATCGCCGCCGCCACGGCGGGGCCGAGGCCCTGGAATTCCGCCGCGCGCGGGCTTTTCGGCCGCCAGGCGAGCGCCAGCACGCGGCCCGGCGCCGCACCTTCCAGCCGCCGCACCTCCACCGGCGCGCCGGCCAGCACGCCGCCATCCAGCGCCAGCTTCGGCAGCAGCGTCACGCCGAGCCCCCCCGCCACCATCTGCACCAGCGTGTGCAGGCTGGTGGCGGCGAAGCCTTCCTCCCCAGCCGGCATGATGCCGCGGGGCAGCCCGCAGGCGGCCTGCGCATGGTCCCGCAGGCAATGCCCGTCCTCCAGCAGCAGCACCCGCTCGCCCCCCAGCGCCTCCACCGGCACCGAGTCGCGCGCCGCCAGCCGGTGGCCCGCCGGCAGCGCCACGCTGAAGGGGTCCTCCCCCAGCGGCAGCGTCTCCATCGCGCCGGCGGCGGCCCCCGTCACCGGCAAGGCCAGCAGCAGCAGGTCGAGCCGCCCGGCCTCCAGCCCCTGCACCAGCCGGTCCGTCAGATCCTCCCGCAGCCAGAGCCGCAGCCGCGGATAGGCGCGGCGCAGCGCGGGCATCAGGCGGGGCAGCAGGAAGGGCCCGATGGTCGGGATCACGCCGAGCCGGAGCGGCCCCGTCAGCGGGTCCCGCGCCGCGGCCGCCGTCTCCGCCACCGCTTCCAGCGCCGCCAGCGCGGTGCGGGCGCGGGCCACGACCTCCCGCCCCAGCGGCGTGAAGACAGGGCGTTTCGATGCCGCCGCGCGTTCCAGCAGCTGCGCCGCCATCTGCCGTTCCAGCGCGATCAGCCCGGCGGAGAGCGTCGATTGCGTCACCGCGCAGGCCGTTGCCGCCCGTCCGAAATGCCCATGGTCCGCCAGCGCGACGAGGTAGCGGAGCTGCTGTGGGCTGGGCAGGATCATCGAGCCATCCGATCAAAAACGGGGCCGTCCTCGGCAGGGATGATCGGCCCCATCGATCAAAGCCCGGAAAACTATTCATTGGAAGGCAGTGAGCAGGTGCAGCATATCGCAGTGCAGCAGGATCATGCGACCGGGCTCCCCCCCGCGCCGCACCGCCTGCGCAACCGCAGACAGGAGCTCCCCCTCATGCTGACCGTTGGCGACAAGTTCCCCGCCTTCAAGCTCACCGCCGTCAAGGCCGGCAAGGAAGGCCTCGGCGGCCCCGGCAAGTCCTTCACCGAGATCACCGAGAGCACCGATTCCGGCAAGTGGAAGATCGTCTTCTTCTGGCCGAAGGACTTCACCTTCATCTGCCCGACCGAGATTGCGGCCTTCGGCAAGCTGGCCGGCGAGTTCTCCGACCGCGACGCGGTGGTCTACGGCGTGTCCACGGACAGCGAGTTCGTGCACCTGAACTGGCGCGTGTACAACGAGGACATCAAGAACCTCGAGATCCCGATGCTCGCCGACGTGAAGCGTGAGCTCTCCACGGCGCTCGGCATCCTGGACCGCGAGGCCGGCGTGCCGCTGCGCGCGACCTTCATCGTCGATCCGGACGGCACCATCCAGTGGGCCTCCGTCAACGGCCTGAACGTCGGCCGCAACCCGCAGGAAGTGCTCCGCGTGCTGGACGCGCTCCAGACCGACGAGCTCTGCCCCTGCAACTGGGAGAAGGGCAAGGAAGCCCTGAACCCCCAGCAGCTCTTCGAGAAGGCCGCCTGAGCTTCGCCATCGCGTGCCTCCCCCTCCCCCGCGCTTGCGGGGGAGGGTCGGGGTGGGGGTCTCCCCGCCCCGCCCATCCTCTCGCGGCCCCCATCCCCCGCGACCACGGCGCGGACCCGGATCGGGTGGGCCACCCCTGAAAAGGTCCCTCCCCATGTCGCTCGAAGCCATCCGCAACCGCCTGCCCGACTATGCCAAGGACCTGAAGCTGAACATCGGCAGCCTGGCGACCGAGCCGGCGCTGACGCAGCAGCAGCGCGCCGGCACCTTCGTCGCCTCCGCCATCGCCAGCCGCAACGCGGAGCTGACCGCGGCGCTGGTCGCGGAGTTCGGCGCGCAGCTCACGCCGGAAGCGCTGACCGCCGCCAAGGCCGCGGCCGCGATCATGGGCATGAACAACGTCTACTACCGCTTCACCCACCTCGTCGGCGGCGACTACGCCTCCATGCCCGCCAAGCTGCGCATGAACATCATGGCGAAGCCCGGCGTGGAAAAGGTGGATTTCGAGCTCTGGTCGCTTGCCGTCTCCGCCATCAATGGCTGCGGCATGTGCATGGAGAGCCATGAAAAGGTCGTCCTGCATGGCGGCCTCGGCAAGGAACAGGTGCAGGCCGCCGTCCGCATCGCCGCCGTCGTCCATGCCGTCGCCGGCGTGCTCGATGCGGAAGATGCGCTGGCCAGCACGCTCCGCGCCGCCGCCTGACCCCGAAGGCCCTTGCGCATGACGGCGCAAGGGTCCCCGGATGCGTTGCGCCAAGGGCCGCCCTTGGCGTGACGCCCGGGCCTGGCCGATGACCGGTCGGCTCGAAAAAGTCCCTACGCCTTCAGCACGTGCTCCGTGGTGTAGAGCCGCGTGGCGCGCGCCAGGAAATGCCCGACATCGTGGATGATGGCCTGGCGCCCCGCCTCGCTGTCGAACCACCTTGCCGCCATCACTTCGGCCGAGGGGAAGTGCAGCTCCGCCACGCCGCCGAAGCGCGGCACCGGCAGTTCCCCCGGCCCGATCGCCTCCACCCAGTCCCGCACATAGCGTCCCATGCCGACATGGACGCGCAGCGCCAGGCTGGCGTGATGCATCCAGAGACGGCGCGCCGTCGCAGGCGGCAGATCCTCGTGGAAGCACATCAGCGCCAGGAACTTCACGCCGGGCGCCGGCGCGCCGGCGGGACGCGCCAGCTGATCCTTCTCCACCGTCTCCGCCACGCGGATCGAGGCCTGGGGCAGCCCAGCCACGCGCGGCGCCAGCCAGGCCAGCGCGGCGTCCAGCGCATCTCCATCGCCCCAGGCATCGATCACCGCGTCGAAGGCCGGCTCGGCCGGCGGCGGGGCCTCGCCCGGGCGCTGCCAGGGGGGCACGGCGGGTGTGGCATCGACCAGGCAGGCGGAGAGCGCGGTGAGCCGCGGCACCGCGGCCAGCAGCCCGGGCGCGAGGCCCGCCCGCACCTCCGCCCGGAAAGCCGCGCGATCCGCGCCGGGCGGCGCCGCCAGGAAGACCCGGTGCTTGCCCATCACCGCACCCCGCACCAATCCGCGATGAAGGCGGCGATGGTCACGGTGCAGGTCTTGAGGTCGGCGAGCGAGGTCCGCTCATCGAACCCATGCGCGCCCTCCCCCTTCGGCCCGTAGCAGAGGCCGGGGACGCCCATGTACAGCCCGTAGTAGCGCGTGTCGTTGACGGCGGTGCTGCGCCGTTCCGGCATCGCACCGCCATGCACGGCCTGGTGGGCGGCCGCCAGCACCGCCTCGGCCTCCGACCCCGGCTCCAGCACATAGGGATCGGTCTGGAAGCCGTGGAAGGTGATCTCGGGCGGGTTGTTGGCCAGGAAGGCGTCGCCCTTCGCCGCCGCCTTCACCACCGCCTCCACCCCGGCCATGGCCTCCTCCGGCGTCGTGCCGGGCAGCAGGCCGATGCGGCAATCGACCTCGCACCAGGATGGGGTGGAGGACGCCCAGTCCCCGCCCCGGATGATGCCGGGGTTGAACTTGATGGGGTCCGTGGCGCCGTACCAGGGATTGTCCCGCCCGGCCTCGTTCAGCGTCTTCGTATGCGCATAGAGCGCCTGGATCAGCGCATAGGCGGACATGATGGCGTTGGTGCCGTCCTGCGCCACCATGACATGGACGGGCACGCCCCGGACCTTGAGGCGGAACCAGATGGTGCCGGTCTGGCTGCGGGTGATGGCGTGGCCGGTCGGTTCCGGGATCAGCGCGGCCTCCGCCCGGTAGCCCCGCAGCAGCGTCGCCAGCGCGCCGTTCCCGGTGCTCTCCTCCTCCGTCACGGTCTGGAGGTAGACATCGGCCGCAGGCTCCAGCCCCGCCGCGCGGATCGCATCCATGGCGAAGACCATGGCGGCGACGCCCGCCTTCATGTCATGCGCGCCGCGGCCGTAGAGCCATCCGTCCCGGATCACGGCGGCATAGGGCGGGTGCGTCCACATCTCGTGCGGGCCTTCCGGCACGACGTCGATATGCCCCTGCAGGATCAGGCTGCGGCCGGTCGGGTTGGCCGCGCGATGCGCCGCCACGACCTGCACGCTCCGCGCCGGATCCGCATCCACCATCGGCGCCGCCTTGGGGTGCCCGGCCAGCGGCACGTCCGCCAGGGTGAAGCGGTCCATCGCATAGCCGCGCGACCCGAGTTCCCGGTGCATCCAGTCCTGCAGCGGCGCCTCCGCCCCCCGCAGCGAGGGGAAGCGCACGAGGTCCTGCAGGAACGCCACCTCCTTCTCGAACCCCGCCTCCACGGCGGCGCGCAGGCGGTCGAGGATCGCGGGGTCGGGCATGCGGCGCGGCCTTGGGCTGTTGCCCTGCCATGGAACACCGGGCCGCGCGGCTTGCGAAGGGTCAGAGGTCCAGCACCGCGGTCGCGAAGGCCTCCGGCGCCTCCTGCGGCACGTTGTGGCCGATGCGCGGCAGCACCCGGCGCTCATACGGGCCGGTGAAGTGGCGGTGATGGCCCTCCGACTGCGCGGCGGGGCCGACGCCGTCGCTGCCGCCATGCAGGTTGATGCTGGGCACGCCGATCGCGGGCCGTGCCGCCAGCGCGGCCTCCACGGCGTCATGCGCCGGATCGCCCGCCGCATAGCCGAAGCGGTGGCGGTAGGACTGGATCACGACGGCGACGAAATCCGGGTTGTCGAAGGCCTCGGCGCTGGCCTCGAAACTCGCTTCATCGAATTCCCAGTCGGGCGACCAGAGCCGCCACAGCAGCTTCGCGATCCCGCGCCGATCCGCCTCCAGCCCCGCGCGGCCGCGCTCCGTGTGGAAGTAGTACTGGTACCACCACCGGTGCTCCTGCTCCGCCGAAGCCGGCCGCACCGAAGCCGCGATGTCCTGGATGTTGTAGCCCGTGCAGGTCACGAGGCCCGCCACGCGCGCAGGCCAGAGCGCCGCCACGATGCAGGCCGCGCGCCCGCCCCAGTCATAGCCGCCGAGCACCGCACGCTCGATCCCGAGCGCATCGAGGAAGTCGAGCAGATCCTGCCCCAGCGCCGCCTGCTGCCCGGATCGCGGCGTTGCCGGCGAGAGGAACCGCGTCGGCCCATAGCCGCGGAGGTAGGGCACCAGGCAGCGCCGACCTTCCGCCACCAGCCGCGCGACGACCTCGTCGTAACCCCGCGGCGCGTAGGGAAAGCCGTGCAGCAGCACGACGGGCAGGCCATCAAGCGGCCCGCTTTCCTCATAGGCGATGTCGAGGACGGGGGTGCGGGCGTGCCGGATCATGCGCGGATCATGGCCCTTCCCGGCACGCGCCGGGAAGGGCCTGGCGGGTCACCGCATCGGGGGCGCGTATTGCAGCCCGCCTCGGGTCCAGAGGTTGTTGATCCCGCGCGGGGAGCCGAGCGGCGTGATGTGGCGCTCCCACAGCTCCCCGAAATTGCCGACGCTGCGGATCACGCGCACCGCCCAGTCATTCTCCACGCCCAGCATCCGGCCGAGGTCGCCCGTGCGGCCCGTGAAGCGCTGCACATCCGGGTTGGTGCTGGTCAGGAAGCTGTCCACATTCGCCTGGGTGATGCCCATCTCCTCCGCGGTCACCAGCGCGAAGTGGGTCCAGCGCACGATGTCGAACCAGCGGAAATCGCCCTTCCGTACCAGCGGCCCGAGCGGCTCCTTGGAGATGACTTCCGGCAGCAGCACGTAGTCATTCGCCTGAGCCCCCTGCCCCGCGCGGAAGGCCGCGAGCGTCGAGGTGTCCGACGAATAGGCGTCGCAGCGCCCCGCGACGAAGGAGGAGCGGATCTCCTCGATGCTGTCGAACAGCACGGGCCGCAGCTGCATCCGGTTGGCGCGGAAGTAGTCCGCGACATTCAGCTCCGTCGTGGAGCCCGCCTGCAGGCAGACGCTCGCGCCATCCAGCTGCGTGGCGGAGGTGACGCCGAGGCTGCGGCGCACCATGAAGCCGTTGCCGTCGTAGTAGTTGACGCCGGCGAAAACGAGGCCGAGCTGCGCCTCCCGCGACAGGGTCCAGGTGGTGGCGCGCACCAGCAGGTCGATCTCACCGGCCTGCAGCGCGGTGAAGCGCTGCTGCGCCGAAAGCGGCACGAAGCGCACCTTCTCCGGATCGCCCAGCAGGGCCGCGGCGACGGCGCGGCAGTAATCGGCATCCAGGCCGCGGAACACGCCGCGGCTGTCCGGCGTCGCGAAGCCGATGGTGTTCGGCGTGACGCCGCAGGCCACCTGGCCGCGCGCGCGGATGGCGGCGACGGTATCCACGGGCGCCGCCGGCGCCTGGGCCAGCGCCGGCAGCGCGGAAGCCAGCAGCGCGACGGCGCCGGCAAGGAAGCGTTTCATGTCTGTGATCCCTCAACGAAGAAGGGGGCGGCGGTCACCCGCCACCCCCGGAAACCGCACCTGTCGGCGCAGGACTCAGCGCATCGGGGGCGCGTATTGCAGCCCGCCGCGGGTCCAGAGGTTGTTGATGCCGCGCGGGAAGCCGATCGGCGTCATGTTGCGCTCCCAGATCTCGCCGTAGTTGCCCACCGCGCGGATCACCTTCACCGCCCAGTCATTGTCGAGCCCCATCATCCGGCCGAGGTCGCCCGTGCGGCCGACGAAGCGCTGGATGTCGGGGTTGGCGCTGTTCAGGAAGGTGTCCACGTTGGCCTGGGTGATGCCGAACTCCTCCGCCGTCACGAGGGCGAAGTGGGTCCAGCGCACGATGTCGAAGAAGCGCCAGTCGCCCTTGCGGACCACCGGGCCCAGCGGTTCCTTGCTGATGATCTCCGGCAGCAGCAGGTAGCGGTTGGCGTTGGCACCCTGGCTGGCGGCGAAGGAGGCGAGCGAGGAGGCGTCATTCGTGTAGGCGTCGCAGCGGCGGGAGATGAAGGCGCTGCGGATTTCCTCGATGCTCTCGATCACCACCGGCGTGAAGCGGAGGCGATTGGCGCGGAAGAAGTCGGCCATGTTCAGCTCGGTCGTCGTGCCGGGCTGCACGCAGACCGTCGCGCCGTCCAGCTGCCGGGCGGAGGTCACGCCGCTGTCGCGGTGCACCATGAAGCCCTGGCCGTCATAGACGTTGATGGCGGCGAATTCGAAGCCCAGCGAGGCCTCCCGCGCCAGGGTCCAGGTCGTGCTGCGCACCAGCAGGTCGATCTCGCCGGACTGCAGCATGGTGAAGCGCTGCTGGGTGGAGGAGGGGACGACGCGGATGCGGTTGCCGTCGCCGAGGATCGCGGCCGCGACGGCGCGGCAGTAATCCACGTCGATCCCGCGCCAGTTGCCCTGGCTGTCCGGCAGGGAGAAGCCGACGGTGGACGGCGCGTGCGAGCAGATGAGCTGGTTGCGCGCGCGGATGGCGGCCACGGTGTCGGCGGCGGCGGGCTGCTGCGCCATGGCGGGGGCCACGGTCAGCGCACCCAGAACAGCGGCGCCGAGGGCGGCGCCGATCTTCGCAAGTTTCATTCGTGAAGCTCTCCCAAGAAGCCTGTTGTAGTGCGCCGGACGGCTCCGGCGGACAACACAGTGTCATTGGGCCTTGCGCGACCGGCAAGGGGGCGATGCGTGGTTTCCCGCGTAACGGTTTCGCCCCTGCCCGCGGAAGCGGCAGCTTTCAGGCAACAAGCGTGCGCCAGCGATCCTCCTTGAAGCCCACCAGCAGCCGGTCGCCGGCCTCCAGCACCGGCCGCTTGATGACGGAGGGCTGCGCCAGCATCAGGGCGATGGCCCGCTTCTGGTCGATCCCCTCCCGCTCCGCCTCCGGCAGCTTGCGGAAGGTGGTGCCGGCGCGGTTCAGCAGCGCCTCCCACCCCGCCTTCGCGGCCCAGCCCTCCAGCTCGCTCCGGGTCGGCGGCTCCGCCTTGTAGTCGCGGAAGCGATGCTCGATTCCCGCCGCCTCCAGCCAGGCGCGGGCCTTCTTCATCGTGTCGCAGTTCCTGATGCCGTGGATGGTCACGGGGCGGGACTCGGGCATGGCGGATCTCCTCAGAGGCTGGGCTTTGCCACCATCAGCACGACGATGCCCAGCACCGCCGCGAAGGCCGGGAAGCCACAGGCGAACCAGGCGCGGAACAGGCGGTGGTATTCCGGCGGCAGCGCCGTGCCCGCCGCCAACGCGTCCCGCGCCAAGTTGCGCATGCGCCACTGCATCCAGACCACCGGCAGCCAGAACAGGCCGGTGACGACGTACAGCGCGATGCTGGCCAGCAGCCAGGCATCGGTGAGCGCATGCCCCGCCATCCAGGCGAGCGCCAAGCCCGTGACGGGCTGCGCCACCACCGCCGTCGCGGTGAAGATCGTGTCCGCCACGACGACCACCCCAGCGGTGTGGGCGACGGTTCGCGCATCCCCCGTGCGATGCGCCATCAGCATGAAGAAGGCGATGCCCGCCCCGGTGCCGAGCAGCACCGCCGCGCCGATCACATGCAGTACCTTCACCACGAGGAAGAGGCTCACCGGTCCTCCAGCAGCGCCATCGCCACCACCGCCAGCATCGCCGCCGGCAGGGTCTTCACCAGCACCCCCAGCGGATCGAGCCAGAGGTCCGGCCGCCACAGCGTGGCGCCGCCGAGATAGCCCGCCGTCACCGCCAGCATCCCCCAGAGCGCCAGCCGCGCGCCGCGCCGGTGCAGCGCCAGCAGGCCGAGCGCGATGTCGGCCAGGCTGCCGCCCAGCACCGCGGCGCGGGCGAGCCCGGGCGTGAAGCCCGCCACCTCCAGCACCGAAGCGGCCTCCGCCGGCCGCGCCAGGCCGACCAGGCCGGAGACCAGCCAGAACAGCGCCAGCATCCCGATCACCGCCGGCTTCAGCAGATAGAGTCGCGCGAACCAGGCCTCCTGCGCCCCCGCGGGATGGGCGGCGAGCCAGGCGCCGAGCCCCCGCACCGGCCGCCCCAGCAGCGCCACCGCCGCCGCGCCATCCCCACGCACACCGGCCTCCAGCTGCGCCAGCGAGGTGGATCGCATCGGGCTCCGCCAGCCCAGCCAGGCCAGCCCATCCGCCAGCCGCGCGCCGGCCACCGCGACGAAGCCCGGCACCGCCACCACCGGCGCCGGCGCCAGGCCGAGCCACGCCCGCAGCCCCGCCAGGATATCCCGCAGTGTCGTCGGCTCAAGCGCCACCAGGTCGATGGCGACGCCGCGCGGTGGCCCGGGGCGCAGCGCGGCGACCACGGCCGCCGCGACGTCATCCGCCCCCACCACCTGCACCACGCGCCCGGGATGCAGCGCCGGCACCACCAGCGGAAAGGCCGCCAGCGCGCGCAGCAGGGCGGAGCCGCCATAGGCAACGGGCGCCAGCACCAGGCCGGGCCGCAGCACCAGCCAGTCCAGCCCGGACCGCGCCAGCAGCGCATCACCCTCCCGCTTCGTGGCGCCGAAGGCCCCGGGGCTCTCCGCGACCCCCGCGGCGGAGACCTGGATGAAGCGCCGCACGCCCGCCGCCTCGCAGGCCGCGACCAGCCGGGCCAGGCCCGCGACATGCACCCCCGCCAGGCTGTCCGCCGGCCCGTCCTGCAGCGCGCCGGCGCAGTTCACCACCGCGGAGACGCCGGCCAGCGCCGGCGCCCAATCCGCCGCCGGATCGGCCAGGTCGATCCGGTGCCAGCGCACCGATGGCTGCCGCCGTGCCGCCTGCGCCACCCCGCGCCCCGCCCCCGCCACCGGATGTCCCGCCGCCAGCAGCGCCGCCACCACGGCACCACCGATCAGCCCATGGCCGCCGATGACGAGGATCGTCACGGCGCCGCGCAGGGAATGGCGATGCTCTGCAATACCGCATCTAGCGCGGACAGCCGGGGGTTGAGCGCCGCCGGGTCGGTCGCGATGCGCTGGCGCAGCGCGGCCTCATAGGCCGGGCTGGTGCCCTCCCGCGGCTCGGTGGGCTCGCCCTTCGCGGGGGTGGGCTGCGTCTCCGCCGTCACGGTCGCGAAGAACCGCCCGTCCCGGCTCAGCCCCAGCGCCACATAGGCCAGCCGGTCGAAAGGCCAGACGCGTTCCTGGGTGTGGAAGGCCAGGTAGCGGACCCAGTCGAGGCAGGGCCCGCGCCGCCGCTCCGCCTGCGCCGCGAAGGCCACGCTGAAATTGCCGGCGGGGAACAGCGGCAGGTCGGTGCGGGCCTCGATCGGCCCCGTGCCGCGCAGCAGCGCCGCCACCGCTGGCGTCGGATCGGCGGACCAGAGGTCCATCTGCCGCATCGCGTCACGCTGGTAGAGGTGCAGCGTGAAGCCCTCCCCCACCGTCACCGCCACCCGCGCCGGCCAGCCGGAAGGCGGCGGCGCATCGTCGTAGCGCAGGTCCAGCGGCTCGGTCGTGGCGGCCGGCACCGCCCGCAGCGGCCTTCCATCCATCCGCACCTCCGCGGGCGACAGCCCGGGATCGACCACGGGATGCCCGGCCGGGTAGCGGGAGAGCGAGAGGGTGTGGAAATCCCGCACCACCACCCGGTAGCTGCCCGCCTGCGCCGTGCGCATCACCACCCGCCCGTAATCCCGCGCCGCGGCGCCGCCCGGGCCCGAGACCTCGATCGCCGGCTCCGTCGCCGCGCCCATCACCTGCGCCGCCGGCGCCGTCACGGCCAGCCAATCCCCCGCCGCCAGCGTGACCGCATAGGCGCGGGAGAGATAGGCCTCCGCCCGCGCCGAGGCATGCAGGCGCAGCGTGTGCCCGGGGGCGAGGCTCAGCACCTCCTGCCCCCTGGCGGGCAGGGCGGTCAGCAGCAGCAGGCAGGCGAGGATGGCGCGCATGGCGCCAGCTTCAGCCGCTACGGTGCCGGAAGCAATGCGGCTGGTGGTCATCCACCATCCCCACCGCCTGCATCCAGGCATGGACGATGGTGGGGCCGACGAATTTGAAGCCGCGCTTCTTCAGCGCCTTCGACACCGTCTCTGCCAGCGGCGTCACGGCGGAGACGCCGTCGCCCTTCACCGTCTGCCCGCCGGTGAAGGACCAGCACCACTGGGCGAAATCCTCGCCCTTGGCCGTCATGGCGTTGAAGATGCGGGCGCCGGCGATGGTCGCCTCGATCTTGGCGCGGGACCGCACGATGCCGGGGTCGGCCAGCAGGCGCAGGATGTCGGCCTCGTCGAAGGCGGCAACGCGGACGGGGTCGAAGCCCGCGAAGCCCGCGCGGAAGGCCTCCCGCTTCCGCAGGATCACCTGCCAGGACAGGCCGGCCTGGAAACCCTCCAGCATCAGCGTCTTCCACAAGGCGCGGGAATCGCGGACGGGCACGCCCCATTCGGTGTCGTGGTACTCCGCCATCATCGGGTCGCTGGCGGCCCAGCGGCAGCGGGGGCGTCCATCGGGATCGGTGCGCGTCATGCCCGCAGCATCCGCGCGCGCCCCGGCGCCTGGCAAGCGCCGGCCGTCAGAAGCCGATGGCGTAGCGGATCGTCGCCCCCAGCGCGGCATCGTTGCCGGCTATCGGCTGCCGGAGCGAGGCATCTGCCATCAGCACCTGATTCGCCGCGATGGCATGGCGGAGCCCGAGCGAGCCCACGCCGCGCAGGCGGTTGGCGTGCCGCCCGGGATCGATCGAGAAGCTCTCCAGCCCCGCAATCTCACTGCTGCCCTCGGCGCGATCCGCCACCGCGCGCAGGTCGTATTCCGCCCCCGCACCGGCCACCAGCCCGAGCCGCGGCGTCAGGGCGCCGCGCAGCCGCAGCCCCGCCGTCGCCGTCGTCGCGCGCAGGCCGAAGGCGGCATGGCGGATGGGGAATTCGACGTTGTCCGCCACGCCTTCGGCATAGGCCTGCCGGCGGCTGTCGCTGTGGCGCAGGCCGAGATGGGGCTGCGCGATCCAGCCCTCCGCCACGACCACGCCATAGGCAGCCTCCAGCCCGAAGGCGATCGAGGTCGCCCGCGCCCGGCCGGTGCCGGGTTCGGTATCCGGCAGTTGCGCGCGCGTGATCCGCAACTCCCCCTGCCGGTAGGCGGCCGAGGCGCGCAGCGTCAGCCCCGCCGCATCGGGGCTGCGCTGGTGCACGACGAAGGCGCCGAGCAGCGGCGCGGTGTTGCGCGGCGTGACGCCCCCCTGGCTGCCGGTCGCGAAGGGCTGGTCCAGCGCCGCGCCGATGCGCCAGTCCGGCGCCAGGCGGAAGGCCGCCGTGACCAGCGCCGCGCCTTCGCCCCACGCGCCCTGCGTGCCGCGCAGGCCGATCGAGACGCAGGCGCCCGACTGGTCGAAGGACACGCAATCCAGATCCAGCGCATCGATGCTGACGGAAGCGCGCTGCGCCAGCACGCCCCGCACCGCCCCGGCGCTGGATTGCAGCGCAGAGCGTGTGTTCGCCGCATCCGGCCCGCTTAGCCAGGCCAGCAGGTCCCAGCTTTCCGCCGTGGCGCCCGCCGTCAGCATCCAGGCGAAGCGGCCGAGTTCGAAGCGCGTCTCCTCGTTGCTGATCGCCGCGGCCGAGACGCCCGTCAGCACGTCCCGGTAGCGCGCGGCCGCCAGGGCCGATGCCTCATCGACCCCGAAGGCCATGCTGCCGGCGGCGTTGCCGACCGAGAGCCGCCCGAACTCCGACACCGACCGCACCAGGACGCGATAGGTCGCGGGCAAGGTGCCGGCATAGCGAAGCGGCGCCGCCCCGCCCTGCGCGTTGGTCAGGGCGAGCACGGTGCCCGCGCCGCGCAGCTCGATCCCCGCCTGGCCCGCCCCGGGGGTGATGGTGCCGAGGTTGGTGATCGTCGCCCCCGGCGCCTCCACCAGGATGCCCTGCGCGCCCGCCGCGATCGATCCGCGATTCACCACGGCCGTCCCGCTGCCCGACAGGAGAAATCCCGCCGCATCCGCCCCCGTCGTCACGATGGACCCCGTGTTGAGGATCGACCCGCCCGCACCTTCCAGCCAGATTCCGTGGCCGAGCGCGCCGCCCGTGCCGATGCTGCCGGTATTCTCGATGATGGTGCCGGCGCCACTCGCCCAGATCCCGCGATAGGGCGCCTCCGTCACCGTGATGGTGCCGCTGTTGCGGATGGTGGCGCCCGCATTGAAGGCGCGGACTCCGTTGCCGGAGACGGTCATGGTGCCGCTGTTGGTGATGGTGTCGCCATCGGCCTCGGACCGGATGCCATGCGCGGCCAGGCCGGTCGTGACGATGATGCCTTCATTCGTCAGCGTCGCCCGCGCGCCGCCCGACCGCAGCGCCGGCCCGTTCTGCCCGCTGGTGATGATGGTGCCGCGGTTGACGATCACCGCATCCGCCCCGTCCGACCGCACGCCATGGCCGGACCGGCCGCTGGTGGTGATGGTGCCGGTATTGGTGATGACCGCGTTGTCGCCGCTGGACTGGATGCCGGGGCTGTTCTGCGCGGTGGTCGTGATGGTCCCGGCATTGGTGATGGTGGTGGCGGCGCCGCTGGAGAGCATGCCGCTGGTGTCGGCAGTCCCGGTGCTGATGCAGCCGGTATTGGAGAGGCTGGCCCCGGCCGCTGAGGAACTGACCTGCCCCGCGCATTGCGCCCGCGCCGGCGCGCCTGCCAGGCCGAGGCACGGCACGGCGAGTGCCATCAGCCAGCCGGCCGGCTGGCGCCCCCGGATGATCGCGTGCATGCAGGCTCCAGGACCACGGATTCCGCGATCCTAGGCCGCCGGGGGTTCACGCTTCCTTGCCGCGTGCCCTCAGGGCGGAGGCAGGGCGGCGGTGATGATGATCTCGATCAGGTCGCCCTCGGGCATCCGCGATTCGACGAAGGACCGCACTGGGCCCTGCCCATCCGGCATCCAGGAAGCCCAGACCTCGTCGAAGGCGGGCTTGTTGTCGTGGTCGGTCACCACGACCTCCGCCTTCACGATCCGGGTCCGGTCCACGCCGGCCTCGGCCAGGTAGCCATCCAGCACCGCCAGCGTGCCCCGCGTCTGTGCCCGGATGTCCGGCGTCCGGTCCGGGGAGACGGCGACCGCCCAGAGAAACCCGCCCCCACCCGGCAGGCGGTAGATCGAGACGGCCGATTTGCTCGGCAGCTTCCGGCTCGGGATGCGGAAGAGGTCGTCGTTCACTCCCACTCCATAGTTACCTTGGAAATTTGTGCTGCTTTTTCAATAGTTTGCATGACTAAATTTTCCTTGCGTAACTTTTGTGCAACGACCGTCTTTTGCGTATGGTGCGCGATGGGCTTCATATTAGCGCTGCCCAAACACGACCTTGCACGCTGCGCAACCTGCAACTGTACCGTGATTGCCACGTTCACAGATCGTCGTCCGTGGGTCATCGCGCCTAACTAAGTAGATGGTATTTCTTCAACAGTGTCTCGACGCGGTCGACGTGCGGTTGAATTTGCGATTGTTGCGGGGTGGAGTAGCCGACTTGAGCGTGGTGGGCTGGGTCACAGAAGGCCACCGTATCCCGCAAACCGGCGTGCTCGTTCGGTGTCGTGTCGGGCGTGGTTGTGAACACAGCTAAGAGATCGCTCGCGGTTGCGCGATCAAGTGTCACGGGGGTCGCCCTACCTGTTTTCCGATGATATAACTCACGCACGAGCGCTTCGATGAGCACCCTAAGACGATCAACCGCAACCTCGCGATAGCTCGAATTCCCTTTTGCATAAAGCTTAATCTCCTGAAGCATCCGCTTCAGCCTGTCCTGCTCGATCAGAACAGGTCCAGAAACTGTGTACTGATCGAACTGGTAATGCGATATGCTACGGTCAAAGTGCAGCAGACGAAGACGCTCCGTCAGAGCCTTCGCATGCGACAGCACGATCACCTGCTTTCCGCGCTCGTCTAGCAAATGCGGTATCACCGATGCGATGAACGCCTCTGTGTGGCTGTCGTCCATCGCTTGAACAGGATCATCGAGGACAACGAAGCTAAACGGTGAGCTGGGCGTGGTTGCCCGCATCAGCCAAATGGCAAGCCCGAGACAGTTAAGCTGGCATTGGCTAAGCGTTGCCGCAGCAGGCATGCGCTTGGCAAAGCTCCGAGCGTGCAGCTTCATATTGTCGGTCGCTGGTTCCATAGCGTCGAAACCGACATCCGCGTTCGGATGAAGCAGATCATGCAGGTGTTTGATCTCTTGCCCGCGTGTTCCCAATAGCTCAGACTGCTTACGTTGGATCTCTGCCTCAACGTCGCGAACAAGTGCCTGGCTCTCGCGGAGCAAAGCTTCGTACCGCCCCAAGACTATCAAGCGATCTACATCACGGAGAGCTTTCCCAACGGCATCTATCGCGGCAACCATCGCATCTTCGGCGACCTTGCTCTCAAGGAGGGGCAAGACCGCCTGCAAAGCGCCATCGTACGCATGCAGGGCGCCCTCAACCTCAGAGGCTCGCTCCAACAAGTGCCTCCGACCTCCGCGCACTGCTGCGAGAAGGGTCGGGAACGCTACCGCGCGCCCTACATCCTGTGTTGCGTCTTTAGCCGACTGAGTGATCTCGGCAATGAGGGCCTCGAAGGCTTGCCGCTCAACACCCAAGCTATCGTGTGCATTCAAGAACGCCGCGACTTCGCCCCTGTGTTCTGGCAAGAGTATCGACAGAGCGGCTCTATCCCCATCACTGTTCAGCGCGAGTGAGCCAACCGCAGCGAAAGCGTTGCTGACGTCCCTGGCGCGCGCAACAACGATTGCTGAGTTAGCGCCAACGGCCCGCTGCGCCTCAAGGACGGCGCCCCCAGTAGCGATCCTTTCGTGCAGCTCCGCGCGCCGCGTCGCACCAAGCGTCTCCGCTTCGCACATAGGGCAGGTGTCACCAGTTGGAGCGATACGCAGGCCCAAATCCCAAAACCGTAGTTGATCCGTCGCATACGCAGCCGCTACCGCCGCCGCTAAATCAGCTATGGCATTGCCGAGCTGTTCCAGCCCGTCTGCCAGCCCTGCAACGGCCGCAGATAGCGCGACGACGAGTTCGCTATGATTTTCTGCACACGCAATTGCCGGAAGATTAAACACTGCGGCGCTAACCGCCTGGCGCGTCTCTCGCAGAGTAGCAAGTGCCAAGAGCGCATCAGCATGCGTAGCTCCGCTGAGCTGGTTGGCGGCAGCGATAAGGGCAGCGGTGTCTGCTTCAGGCTCGACAGCAGGCACCGTTCGCGACCAGCGATCTGCGAGTTGGGCAAGCGACGGGATGCGACGGAGCTCTCCGTGGAGCTTGCCGATAGCAGCCCGGGCATGCAGCACCTGAGCCGGCGGTGTTTTCTGAAATGAGCTACGTGCACTTTCGAGTGCTGCTTTGAAGCGGATGAGGTCTTCCAAACCTAGAGCTTCGCAAATTGCGTCACGCCGCTCCTTGGGCTTTTGGTGAACGAACATCTGGAGCGCATGCTGCGCAACGACTGGGTACGCAGCTTCGGGCGGAACCAAGCCTATCGAAGCAAAATCAGCAGGGCGCCCATCGACGAGCGTAACCTGAGCTTCGTTAGCATCCATCTGCCGCGATAGCTTGATCTCGCGGCCCTGCCAAAGCACGTGGGCAGAAACCTCTGAGGTGCCATCACCATGGACGTTCGCTAGCGAACCTACGTACTCGAGCTTGCTGAAAGTCTCGCCGCGCTTCCTTCGCAGGGTCGTTCCGTAGAACAGCCATTCGATAGCTTCAGCTAAGCTTGTCTTGCCGAAGCCGTTCGGCCCGTAAAAAAGCGTCAAGTCCGGGCCAAAGGCGATCTCTGTGGTCCCGGGACCGAAGCCGCGAAAGCAGCTAATCGACAGCTTCAGGAGGCGCATCAACGGGGTCCGCAACCTTGGCTTCCATCACCGCCTTGAGCCGAGAAGCAATATCGGCCTCGGTCATTGTCGGATCATCGAGTGCTTCGCGATAGGCCTCGGTAAGGCACCGCGCACAGTCGCCTACCACCGACGCTGCAAACTCCTCAAAATGCGCCCTCTGCGTCACTTCCAAGCTATCCCATATAAACAAAACGTCACGCGACCCTAGGGGCTAGAACCTCGTTCCGCAACGACAAAAGAGCGGCGCAAGGGTCGCCACCCCCCTTCAGGCTTAGCCGACCAGCTCCACTGCTGCCCGCATCATCTCCTCATTCACATCGATGTAGGCCTGTGTGACGCGTATGTCGCGATGGCCGGCGATTTCAGCCAAGACCCGAACCCCAACGCCCTTCTGTGCGAGCGTGGTGATCAGCGTGCGACGGCCACTGTGGCTCGTCGCGCCATCCATGCCTGCGCGCGCGTAGATCACGTTCACGGCTTGGCAAAGGCTGTTGGCGGAGAAGGCCGTTCGCTTTTGGGTGGTGAACAGGGGCGCATCTGCCGGTGGCGTGTCGTCCAACGACTTCACGTAGGCTGTCAGCTCCTTGCGAAGCTTGTCGCTGACATAGACCGTGCGCGCGTGCCTGCCCTTGGTGCGGGCCGCGTCGAGCCGTATCTCGGTCCTGATCGCGCCGTTCCTGCCAACGACATCGCCGACGCGCAGCGATGCGACCTCGCCAATCCGCATTGCCGCCCAATGGGTGAGCAGGATGATGGACCTGTTGCGCGCTGCGTGGGGGCGCGTTGCAACGTAATCCAGCACGCGCCTGAGTTCCTTGCCCGAGAGCACTTTTGCCTGCGGCATGCGCAGCTCCTTCAAACCTCATGTTTCCGCTGCGAGCAGCATATTTCCTGAGGTTTGGGCTGGACGACCGGAAAGACGTGCGGGATGGGCGCAATGATTACAGTGGGTTAGCGGCGCCGCTGCGCAGGGCAAAACCTATGAAAACACGAATTTCATTATGTTCCGCTCGCGCCCGTTCGGGGCTGCAAACTCAAGACTTTTGAGTTTCAGCGCAGCGCGTCAGGTGGGCTTCGCTGCGCGCTGCTGGGCAAGCTGGGCTGCACGGCGACTACGCTGCGCGCGCTGCGTGGCATCGTTTGCCCGCTGCCGTGCCCTGTCCGCGCTGAGCTGCTGCTTGCGCCTGCGCAGCGTGGCCATCTGCGCATCAACCTGCTTGATCTGCGCGTCCACGACCTCGCGTATCAGCATGCGCGCCGCACCCGCATCGCGTCCAGCGCGGCAAAGATGGCAGCAAGCACGGCATCTCGCTCGCGCTCCCGCTGTTTCGGCGTCATGGCCGCCGTAATCCGATAGGTCTTCATAGCTTTATTTAGCGCATCGGCGTGATCGCACCGCCGATATGGCAAGGGCGCCGCCGGTATCCCGACGACGCCCTTTGCAAGCCGAGTGCGTTATGCAGCGCTACGACGAGTGCTGATGAAGGTCGAACACGCGGCCCCTGCCGTACTGGAGTTCCAGCAGCTGCCGCGCATGGTTGAGGCTCGTCGCCTCAACGCTGACCTTGGCGAGACCGCCCGATGGCAGGCGGATCGTGGCTTGGTACGTGTTCCGCATCAGCCCTTGCCCTGCTTGGCCTTGCCGGCGCTGAGCACAGCGTCAATCGCGCCGTCCAGTTCGCCCGCGTTCACCGCGTCCATAATGGTACGGATGGTGGCCGGAACGGCGGCGACGTTCTCGACGCGCAGCGCACGCTTGCCCTTGGCCAGCTCCAAGGGCTTCGCGCCGTAGCGGACCACCATGGTCAGCCCATCGCCGTCCTTCCACCACCACGCCTTGATGCGCTTCTCACGCGTGACGCGGGTCTTGTTGCCGTCGTTGTCGCGCGTCCACGCTTGCTTCATCACCACGTGCTTGCTGCCAGCCGCCTCGGCTTCCGCCAGCGCCAGCTGCTCTTCGAGCTTGGTGACGAGCTTTTGCCGACGCGCTTCCTGCGGCGTCATGGCCATGCGAGCCTTGAGCGGGACGAGATTAAGCTTGCTGATCGTGCTCACGGCATTCTCCTTCTGTTGCCGTGGACATGCTGCTTTCAGATGGCGAGGAGGACGACCGGAAAGACGCCAAAAGTAGCGGATTTCGGCCATTTTCCGGCTGCTTGATCGCGCAGCAATCGCGCTCGGCGCAGCGGCCACGATTTCGAGCCGTAGCACAAAACTACCATCAACATAGTGCAGCCTGCGCAGATGCAGGGCGACCTAAAAATGGCTATTTTCGGCCAGATTTCTGGGGTCTTTTCGGTTGACCATGCGGCGCAGAGGGCAAATGTTGTGCTTGCACATCGTGCTAAACTGGCAGAGCTGGCGGCCTCTGCGCCCCCGATGCTCGCGCGATCAGCCCAGCGCGAGATTGCGCGCGAGCGCTGCGCAGGGTGATCTTCTTGCGCGCCCACGCTAGGCGCCCTAGCAGCGCGCTACAGCGCTTTTGCGTGCGCTCCGCTGCATGGGTAGCGGGCACGGCACTGCACCCCGCTGTAGCGCGCTTACAGCGCGTTGCCCGCTGCACGGCAGCTGGCGCAGCAGTGCAGGGCGCCAAGCAAGCAGCGAACGCACGCACAGCCCGTGCCCCCGGCGCCACCGCGCAACTCAGCGTCCGGCAGCAACCGCGTCTTGGCGCCGATCAACGCTCGTGCGTCTCGGGCTGGATTTCGCGGGGTGAAGGGCTGGACCTGCGCGTCATTGCAACCGCCTTGGCGCGGCATCGCGCGCCGATCTCGTCCAGGAGCCTCGCATGCAGCGCCAGCAGGCCCCGCTTCCGCAGCATGTCGGGTTCCGCCTCTCCCTTCAGCGCGACATTCGCTGCCAGCGTGCCCAGCGCTTCGATGCTCATCGGAAGGCCACGCGCGGCGATGGTGGCGAACCATGTGGGGTTTCGTCCGCATAGCCTGCTGAACTGGTACTGGCTGTCGGCAAGCCCGGCCTCATGCACGAGGCCATAGATCGATTTATCAACGCGATTTCTCATCACGTATTTAGCGGAAACCGACGCGCCTGCGCTAAATATGTCAGTGGAAACCTCGCTGACCCAACCAACCGGCTTGCTTCATGCCGCGCGCACCAAGCGCCTGCCAATCGCCTCCTGCTATGCACGCTGGATCGCTGGCCATCGCTGGGATGTGGCGCTCACGCTGAACTTCGACAGCAACGTGAGCAGGGATGCCGCCGTTCGCGCGGCGCGCGTCTACTGGCAGGGCATCGATACGGAGCTGTTCGGGAGCAATGCCGTGCGTCGGCACAAGATCAGGCTGCAACGTGCCTGCTTCATCGAGGGCGAGACCGGCGTGCGCAACTGGCACTTTCACGCGGCAGTCCAGCTTCCCGCCCTGGATGACTGCCGCTGGGACGCGGCAGTGGTCGGTTCAGCCGAGCGCTTTGGCGACTTGCTCGTGGAGCGCTGGCGGGAGATGCGCGAGGCTGGGCGCTTCAGCAAGGCCGAGCCGATCTACGACGCGGCGGGATGGGCCACGTACATAAGCAAGGATGCTGGCAAGGGTGAGTGCGACCTATGCACCACGACCAGCCACCTCACCTTCGACAGCGACACGATGTGACGCCGAGAGACTTGCTGCTGGGGGCGCGGGAGCGGTTCGCTGACGAGGCGGGCTGTTAATTGCGAAGCATTGGCCATCAAGCCGTAGCATATCACGCTGATACCAAAGCCCAGCAGCGATCATGGAGCGGGCTACCACGAACATGGCAACGCTGGTGATGCAGAGCATGGCTTGATGGCACCACCCAGCAAACCGCGATGCTTTTGATCAGTACTCCGAGGGCAGCATCAGCACGCGATGATCACCTTCCGCGATGCACCACAGGGCGATCTCTTCGAGCACGAAATCCGTCCAGTCGATCTCTTGCCGGATGATGCGCCGGGGCGAGTTGCCATCGGTCATGGTGAGCACTGCCGATCTCGTCGCGGCATCGACCACCAAGCTCCATGCCTGGAAGGGCTCGGCCCTTGCGCGGGCGTCGCTCTGCCAGCTGGCGATGGCATCCATCAGCCAATGCGCACCTGCCTGATCAGTCAGGAACGCCACGCCCTCGGTCAGTAGCAGCGAGCGGACGAGCCCGTGCCGGGTGAATGTGGCGCTACCGGTGAAATGCGCGAGCTGCTCTGCGAGCATTTGAGCGTCCATGTGCACCGCCTCCTTGCGCGGCGCACGAGCAATAAGCAGGATTTCCCGCGCAGGTCGGCCGGAATTTCATGGGCGCGGCGGTGGCACCGTGGTCTATGCTTCTGGAAAGGGCGGAGTTTTGGCCAGAAAGGCGGCCTTGCACCCGCTGCCATGCCAGATAGCATGCTTGCGCACCGGGCCAGGGGGCCAAATCTCAAAACTATTGAGATGTAGGGGGGGATGGAGTGACTGCGGCTGACCTTGCGGCCCGCCTTGAAGCGCTGACGACCGAGGCCAGCGACAGCTACGATGCTGAGGAACAGGCCACGCGCTCCCACAGGCGTGCCCTGGTACGTGCTTACTTGCTGTGGCGCGACTGCCAGGCCTCGCCCGGCTTCCTCGACGCCCAGTACGAAGCGCATGGCATACGCGGGTACAAGCTTGCCGATGGCAATCGGCCCAACTTCAATCCCCTGCTTCGCCTCGTGTTCCGACGGAGCTTGGAGCTGCGCAACAATGCCAGCCGGATCGGTCAGCGTGCGGCGGCGCTGTCCGCGCTGCATGCCGAGCACGAGGACAACCCCAAGCGGTACCGCAAGGACCCCGAGGCCAAGCTGCTTGCCTTCATGAACGATAATGGCGGCATCTCGGGCCTCATCCAGCTTGATCAGGATGCGCGGGCAACCCGCGAGGGACGCCCTGGGCCGGGGGGCGTGCCCGCGCCACGAGAACGGGAGCCTGACGAGGAGTTCGGTATCGAAAGCCTAACCGCCCTGCGCAAGGCGGCGCTTGGCAGCGCGGTCGCTTCCACCGGCATCGCGCGCTTCATGCCATCTCGCCCCGTGCGGGTGGGTGCCGATGGCATGCTGGTACTGCTCGGCAAGCGCGAACCTGACGGCACGGTTGTCGTCGTCGGCAGCACAAACGAGGGCGAGGCGCTGGCGGCCACCATGCTGCACGCCAACGACTACACCCTTGCCAAGCTGCCATCCCCGTTTCGCGTGCTGGTCGAGACCGTGCGCACGCAGATGTATCCGCCGATTGCCTTGCCCACGGACCTCAAGCTGCGCAGGCAGTGGGAGGCCAAGCACGCGGATCGCTCGCACATAACGACCAAGCAGCTGCCCTCGTGGGACGGCACGGGCAAGCCCGAGCGGGTGATGGCCGTCAAAAAGCTCGTCGTGCGTGCCGCCGACCAATCCATCCTGCTCAGCTCGTCCGCGCT
This sequence comes from Acetobacteraceae bacterium, assembly GCA_027482245.1. GTDB lineage: Bacteria > Pseudomonadota > Alphaproteobacteria > Acetobacterales > Acetobacteraceae > Falsiroseomonas. The sequence goes on from JAIXWG010000065.1 coordinate 100,519, forward strand.
GAACGCGTCAGTGGTGACGCTTTGCAAGCCCATCAAGGGCGCGTTTCCATATCTCGCCAGCAAGCCTGAGCCGCTGCACCGCGAGACGGCCATGCGCATACGCGCGCAGCTCAAGGCAGACCCAACGCTGGACGAGGACGAGCTGGTTATCGCATCGGGCGACTACCACTACGAGCCCATGCGCGATGCGGAGGCGGCCATGGAAGGCAAGGGGCTGCGCCTCGTTGAACGCATGATCGAAACCACGGAGATTTTCAGCATCGGCGTTAGGCCCCCGGCCGCGCGCTTTCCGGGTTATGGGCGCCACCGTGGCCGCGCCCGGCAAGACCGCTGGATCATCGAGCTTCAGCGAGAGCACGAGCAGCAAGCACGCGCGCTGTCGTTCTACGACACATGGCGTGACGCCGGTGCCGTGCTTGGCTTCCAGCCAACCTTCGATTTCTCAGCGTGGCGGCCCGCATGGAAGGCGGAGGTTGAACCCGTTTGGTTCGGCCAGCTGCGGGAGAGACTGCTCGATGGCTGGTTCGCCAGCTTTGGCGGGGGTACGCAGCTTGCACGCGCGACCAACCAGGCCATGCGATTTGCGCTGGACGGCAAGCAGCTCGCCATCGGCTTCAATTTCGACCCCCGGCAGGATGCAGTAGCGCCTTCCGTCTCCATGCCGCTTGCCACGACGCACGAGGCGACTTGGCTGCACATGAGCCGCGATATCGCGCCCACGCTCTACAACGTCGCCGATGCCGAGATCGTGGGCAAGGTTATGCTGGCAGGCAACGACAACGCGTTGGTCATCACCTACTCAACCGCCGTCGCCACCTTCAGCATCGCCGTGCCAACAGCCACCGTCACCGCCAAGGGTGTTTCGCGCAACGCGGCTGGGTTCGCGGAGCTGCGCTATGGCTGAGGATTTGGGCAAGCGTGCCGAGGGCTACGCGCTCTACCTGCCCGCCGTACAGGAGGGCTCAGCGGGAGAAGTCATCAGCGACGAGCCCATGCGCACGTCTGGTTCCTCTCCTGCGCAGCTTCGCATGTCGGCGCTGAACTGGCTCGAACCGTCGAACTCGCATTGGCACTACCCCTTCTGCTTGGCCAGCGCCGGGCACTTCATGGGCAGCACGCAGGACAACGCCGTGAACACGGCGCATCCAAGCACGGTCATCTTCGGCGACAGCGCGGGCTACCAGATCGGTACGGGCAAGCTATCGGAGACCAAGCCCTGGCTGGCGTTCCGCGACAGGCCCGATGAGATCATCCAGGCTTGGTCCAGCAGCGACATGCCCATACGGATCATGCGCTGGCTTGAGGCGCACTGTGACTACGGCATGACCATCGACATGCCGCTTTGGGCGAAGATGCCCACGCGCGAGGATACTCCGTTCCACTACCTGTCCGAGCAAGAGCTGATCGCGCTGACCGTGGCCAACCTTGAGCTGATCTCCAAGCGGCGGGACCGGCAATCGCGCTGCAAGTTCCTCAACGTCCTGCAAGCCTATTCAACTGACGGCTCCGTCGGAGGCTCTCTCGCGAGCGAGGAACGATGGTTTGCCGCCGTCAAGGACTACGACTTTGAGGGATGGGCGCTAGGAGGCGAAGTTGGCTGGCGCGGAGGTATTAGCCGCGTGCTGCGCCGACTGCTGATCCTTCGCGATCAAGGATTGCTCGATGCCCCGCGCAGCTGGTGCCACGTGCTGGGCGTCAGCACCACGGAGTGGGCGGTCTGCCTAACGGCGATGCAGCGCGCGATCCGCGCCAGCACCAACCCGGACTTCACCATCAGCTTCGACAGCGCCTCGCCCTACCTGACCGGTGGCCGCTACAACCATTATGCGATCCCGCCAGCTTTCGGGACGGACATGGACGGTTGGTTGATACGCTCGGCGAGGTTGCCGACCGGCTTTGCGGTGGCGAATGCCGTGGCTCCGCAGCAGTTTCCTGCGTCCAGCCCCATCGCTGACCTGTTCACCTTGCAGGATCTCAACCCGCGCAAGGACAGCTTCGAGCGCAAGACGATGGACACGCTGGGCGACCAGGTGCTCATCAACCACAACGTCTACGTCTACGTGAAGGCCATGATCGAGGCCAACGAGGCGGTGTTCGTGAAGGGTATCGCCCCGAAGCCCATCATGGATGCGATCTCCATGATCGAGGACGTCTGTGGCGCGCGGGACTGGAAAACCGTGCTGGACCGCTATGCTGGCGCACTCGACGCCGCGACACCAGCACTGGTGGAAGACGGGGCAGAGGACGAAAATCAAGAGTCTTGAGTTTAGCGGCTAACACCCTGGCCACTGGCTAACCTGCGGCAGGTCGGCTTCGGAAGGCGGCGTAGGGGGTTTCGGCGCTGAGATTGCGTTGGAGGCCGAGCTTGGGTTCCGGTTGCTGACCGTACTTCACCATGAATATGTCGAACTCACGGAGCTTGTTGTAGGTGCACCATCCGATATCACTCTCCAGGTCCTCCTTCCGCACCCGAGCAGCGATCAGCCGTGAGAGATCGACGATGGGGCGCGCTATGGTGGGATGGATGTAGTGGTATCTGCTACCCGGCCGTTCCTCATCCTCCACGTCTTCCGGTTCATCGCCACCGCTGTTTGGGATGATGTCTGCTTCGGTTATTCCGGTCGGCAGTTTCACGATTTGGCCTAGCCATCCAAGCTGGAAGAACGCTCGGGCCATCACGCGATCCGGCTTCATCACCTCGTAACCGAGGTCCATCATGAGGTGCAAAGCCGTGATACTGCTTAGGTAATCTTGTTCTGCCGTAATGCGCCGGAAGATCGGCCATACATTTTTTGAGGAAATTCCTCCGCTCAAAAACTCAATGGCCGCCGAATTGGGGTTCTTGCGCGAAAAATCAGCAAGCGCCTTGGCTATTTTTATCGTTCGCATCAGTTTGCTGATGTTTCGATAGTAGCTGAGACCCGAAAATCTGCCGGTTCTCTCAAAGTATTGCCGCGCAGTAGGGCCAGAGAGTAGTAGGTTTGGCTCGTTTACGCTGCGCGAGCCATTTTTGGTGGATTTATTTTTCTTATCGAAAACCACGTCCCACTCTTTGTCACAAAATGAGAGCGCGTCATCGAATATCTCGCTGGTATCTTCAATCTCCTCACTCGCGCCTTCAGCGCGAATGCCTGCGTACCTGATCTTGGTCCATATGTGCCGCCACAACCGCTGCCTGCTTTCAGGGGAGTTGTCGGCGTAGCTGCTGAGGTTCGCGTCAGCGCACAAGCCGGTCACGAACTCCCGAAAGGCCCGTTGGCTGTCGGCATGCTGGATCGCATCCGACGATGGGCTGCGGGTGGCTTCGCTGTAAACGGCGACGCGTATACGACGATAGGCGTCCACCATCTCATCAAGGGTGTCCGGCGACAGCGACGGTATGATTGGTTTGGCCCCGTAGTTCCAACCTCGCGCCATTTCGTCCCCCCCTTGTCCAAGTCCAGCTTCCTCCCAAGAGCTAACCACAAGGCTTAGGCGACTGAAAAGGCGGCGGCTTGGCCGCCGTTGGACGGCCAACGAGGCTACGCCGAAGGGTCAGAAATCAAGACTTTTGAAATTCGCGGCAGTGCGCCCGCCTTCCAGGGTATCCTACTTTCCGCCCAGGTCGCCCCCGAGCACGGCGAGCGATGGAACCGCTACATTCCCGAGATACTGCTCGACCTCACGCTGGATATCCGCTGGGGTCTCCGGCCGAGTTTTGCACTTATCTGCCCAGGCCCGGCCAGGATGCAGCACGTCCCAGCGCGGTCGCAGCCCGTTGTATCTGCCCGCGCCGGGATCATGATTTCCAAAGCCATCAATCAGACGGTTCCAGACTGGGGCGAAGTGGGCGATTAAGAGCTGCTCGGCGAGCGGTATCCACAGGTCTTGAACGACAAGGAACCGACACACGAAATCCGCCACGTCGAGGTTCTGCGCCAACTGGATGCTATCAGCATGTTCGCGTAGGCGTGCTGCCAGAGCCGTGGTGTCTGTTGCTTCGGTGTTGAAGACCCCTTTGCGGCCTCCGGGAGGGATAGCCTTCCCAATGTATATCGGCCAACGAGGATCCCCCGCATCCGCGTTCGCTCTCGCAATTGGCGAATAGGTCGAGAACGCGCCGCGATAGTAGATGGCGTATATGCCGGCGCCACGAAACGCTGGCAGGCTTCCTATCGGCCGAGCTTTCTTCTCCAGCAGCGCCTTTGCGACAGCGATACCGAGGTTCTTGGTATCGAGAGGGTTGAAGGGCGCTATATCAGCGGGATCGACAAGCAAAGGCTCGCCGGTCTTCGCGTCCCAGTCCACCCCGTGGGGGTCCTTTGCAGGCTTCTTCCTGCCAGCGCTCATGCCGAGGCCGACCCCTGCTTGGGTAGGGCCGCGAAGTCCCATTCGGTCAGCTTCCGGGCGACGCTGGCGCTGACGACATGGGCGAGCGTTACCGGGACAGCGTTGCCAAGCTGACGCATCACTTCCGACCACGCACCGTGGAAGACGTAAGCGTCAGGGAATGTTTGCAGCCGCGCTGCTTCACGTGCAGTGAAATAGCGGCCGCTACCATCCGGCCGTACCAAGGCGTTTTCGCCGCCCGGCACACCGTGGTCGCCTGCCTTCAAAGTCTTTGCAGGCAGGTCGAGCGGGCTGCCAGTATGGCCCTTATAGAACCGCACGCCTGGCTGAAAGCGGTGGTCGCGGATGAGCGCGGAGGCTTCCGGGTCCTTTTCAGGATCGGGCAGCCCGGCAAGAGCATCCCGCACGGTACGCCATGCGCGACGCTCATCGGTGGGGCGGAGATTGCGTTGCCGCAGAGTGGAGAGGTTGCGGGCTAGGCCAGCCGGCGGCGTCCCGCGCTCTGCCTTAGCGACCCGGTGTCGGTCCCAATACTCGCCGCTGAGCCATTTGTCCGACGCAAGCGCCTCACGGCTATGCGTGCTCTTTGGGAACGACCAGCGTATGCCTAGATCATCGCGGAACCCGACGATGAACACACGTTCCCGAAGCTGCGGCACCCCGTAATCGGCAGCGTTAAGCAGCTGAAAAACCACATTATAACAGAGCCCGGACCGACTGCCCGAGGTCTTATGTCGCTGCAGGCGGCGTTGGTGCGACTGCCAAGCTTCCCCCGCTTCTCGCACAAGCTCCGGGAACTCTAGCCGTAGCAGCACGTAGCTAAAGTATGTGGCAAAGCTCTCCCTGAGCAGGCCTTTGACATTTTCAAAGATAAACGCTCTGGGGCGAAGCTGGCGCACCACCTCTGCCGCTGCCGGGAACATGTCTCGTTCGTCGTTGTAGGCGCCGTGCTTGCCGCCAAGGGAGAACGGCTGACAGGGAGGGCCACCAGCGACGACATCGATCGGGCCGGTAAGGCTTGCATAATCGAACGTCCGCACGTCGCCTTCATGCAGAGGCCAATCCGCCACGAGGGGATGACCGCGCCGCTGGTTCTCCCGTATCGTGTCGCAGGCCCAGCGGTCCCATTCGACCACTGACCGATGTTCAAAGCCGGCTAGCGACAGGCCCATGCCCAAGCCGCCAGCGCCAGCGAAAAGCTCAACCGAGGTTAGCATTATCTGTCCATTTGCCCGGTTGCCCGAGGAAGCGGCGCACAGCCTCAGCCACTCGCCCCCTATCCCGCAGCTCGCACTCCCAAATCACCAGCGCCCGCCAGCCTTGCTCTTCCAAGCGAGCAAGGTTCGCCGAGTCGCGCTCTGAATTACCCTGCAACTTCGGCAGCCAAAAGTCCAAGCGGCTCTTTGGCAGGCGAGCGAGCGCACATGCCGGGTCGGTATGGCGGTGCCAAAAGCAGCCGTGAACGAAGATTACAGCCCGCCTGCCGGGAAAGACGAGGTCGGGCCGGCCCGGCAGGTCTCTTCGATGCAGACGAAACCGGTAGCCCAGCCGGTGAACGAGGCTGCGTACAGCCATCTCAGGCCGTGTGTGCTTTGCTCGCACGGCACCCATCACGCGGCTGCGCTCGGGCGGGGTCAGGCTGTCCACCATTGCGCCGGTTTAGCACGCGGCGACGGGAATGCCCTCTTAGGTTACCTAAACGCGCTAAGCGTCGCCTTGCGCTTAGTCTCGAAGTCGGCGGCGGCTTCCTCGAACGGGCGGGCCGGGTTCGCTAGCGGCCGGACCATCATCAGCGATGGCTTGCCTTGCACGTAGTAGCCGCCCTTCATCAGCACCAGCCATCCGGCCAGTCCTTGAGCGGCCAGCCCAGACTCGGCCGCGGCGACTTCCTCCTGCGTGGGATCGGTGTGACGCCCTAGCGTGACGTGCCGCCCATCGGTGCCGAGCACGATCCAGCGCGTTTCAAGGTTCGGCTGCTCCATGTCAGTCCTCTGCGTCCTCCACCGGCACCACGACCCCTTCTTCATCGATCTCGTAGCCAGCGAGCGCGTGCGTCATACGGGCCGCATCGTTGAGATGGTAGTACGTGCGCTCGATCTGTGCGACCGACGTACCGCACATCTCGGCCACCTGCTGGTAGCTCAGCCCTGCGGTAATACGCTCGGTGATGAAATAGTGGCGGAAGCTGTAGGGCACGAGATTGCGATCGGTGCGGTCTATGCCGGCCAGCTCCATCACCTTTTCAAAGTGGTAGTAGAGCGCGCGCTTGGTGATCGGCGTCCTGCCATCCGCAGAGAAGATCAGCTTGCCAGCGTCGCTGTCGTCCTCCCAATGCGGCCGAACGGTCTGCCTCCATCTCCGCAGGTAATCGTCATCCCGGTAAAACAGCATGCGGCTCTTGCGCACCTTACTGGTGCTGGATCGAACGGTGACGTGTACCAGCTTGATCTGCCGTTTGCGCTTCGTCGCTTTGTCCTCCACCGGATGGAACCGCCACCAGACATCGCCCCAGGTGAGCTGCATGAGTTCGCCCGTGCGCAGCCCTGACATCGCCGCCATGCGGAAAAATTGGCCGGCGACGCAGCGCATCAGCCATTCCCGCTCGTCCAGCGCATTGCGTTCCCTGTCGCAATAGCTATCGATAGCTTGGTGTATGGCCTCGATCTCTTCGGCCTCGAATGTCGCGCGCCGGATCGCATCATCGCGCGTGTCGATGCGCGGCAGCTTGGCGAAATCGAACCCATCGATGCGCGCCTCGCCGCGCTTAAACAGCCAGTCCATCATCGCGTTAATGGTGCTCTGCTCATTCTGCACGGTCACCTGACGCGCCGCCGTCCGCCCAGCGCCCTTCACGCGGAAATGGAAGTAGCCCTCGCAGTCGGTGCGCTCCATCTCCTTGAGCTTGGTGTCACGGCCGATGAAGTTGAGCCAGTTTTTGAGGTGCGCTTTGATAGTGCCGAGCCTGCCGGGCACGATCAGCCCGGCCTCAACATCCTTCTGCCGATGCGCGACATACAGCTCAACGGCCTGCTTGGCATCGACCGAAAAGTGGGTCTTGCCCTGCTTGATATTGGCGAAGAGCTCTAGGTACTGCTCCTTGCCCTTCTCGATGGCCGTGGTGCGGTTTCGCGTGCCAAGGCTGAGCCGAACGTATTTTCGTTCCTTGCGCAGCCACATCCTGAACTGCCAGTAGTCGCCGCGCTTGTAGACGATGGCGTCGTCGAAAATGACGACCTCGTCCTCGGTAAATTCCTGCTTCTTGATGACCATGCGCGCATGCCCGAGCCACTACGGAAAGGAGTAGCTGCAAAAACGTGCAGCTTTCCGTGCAACATTGCGCGGGCACCCGTTGGAGAGCAACGGGAATTTTGCGGGCGTGAAACTAGTGTGCAAGGTTTACGCCAAGCAATTTCAATAACTTAGAGAATTTTTCTTACTCCCACTCGATCGTCCCCGGCGGCTTGCTCGTGATGTCGTAGGTCACGCGGTTGATGCCCCGCACCTCGTTCACGATCCGGTTCGACACCCGGCTCAGGAACTCCATGCTGAAGGGATAGACATCCGCCGTCATGCCGTCCGTGCTGGTCACGGCGCGCAGCGCGCAGGCCATGTCGTAGGTGCGGCCATCGCCCATCACGCCCACGGTCCGCACCGGCAGCAGCACCGCGAAGGCCTGCCAGATTGCGTCATAGAGACCCGCGTTCCGGATCTCCTCCAGGTAGATCACGTCCACCTTGCGCAGCAGGTCGGCCTTCTCCCGCGTCACCTCGCCGGGGATGCGGATGGCGAGGCCCGGGCCCGGGAAGGGGTGGCGGCCGACGATCTCCTCGGGGATGCCGAGTTCGCGGCCCAGCACGCGGACCTCGTCCTTGAACAGCTCCCGCAGCGGCTCCACCAGCTTCATGCGCATGCCCTCGGGCAGGCCGCCGACATTGTGGTGGGACTTGATGGTCACGCTGGGCCCGCCGGTCGCGGACACGCTCTCGATCACGTCGGGATAGAGCGTCCCCTGCGCCAGGAAGTCGGCGCCGCCGACCTTGTTCTGCTCCTCCTCGAACACCTCGATGAACAGGCGCCCGATGGTCTTGCGCTTGATCTCGGGGTCCGTGACGCCGCTGAGCTGGCCGAGGAACAGGTCGCTGGCATCGCGATGCACCAGCTTGATGTTGAAGCGGTCGCGGAAGGTGCTGACCACCTGCTCGGACTCGTTCGCCCGCATCAGCCCGTGGTCCACATAGATGCAGGTCAGCTGGTCGCCGATCGCCTCATGCAGCAGCACCGCCGCCACCGAGGAGTCAACGCCGCCCGACAGCCCGCAGATCACGCGGCCGGTGCCGACCTGGGCGCGGATCTTCTCGATCATCTCGGCGCGGAAGGCGCCCATCGTCCAGTCGCCGCGGCAGCCGCAGACCAGGTGCGTGAAGTTCCGCAGCAGCTGCGCGCCATGCGGCGTGTGCACGACCTCCGGGTGGAACATCGTGCCGTAGTAGTGGCGCTCGTCATTGGCGATCAGCGCGAAGGGCGCACCCTCCGAACTCGCGACCACCCGGAAGCCCGGCGGCAGCTGCGTGATGCGGTCGCCATGCGACATCCACACCTGTTCCCGCGCGCCCTTGGCCCAGACGCCCTGGGTGATGGCGCAGTCGCCGGTCACGTCGATGAAGGCGCGGCCGAATTCCCGCGCATGCCCCCCTTCCACCGTGCCGCCCAGCTGATGGGCCAGCGTCTGCTGCCCGTAGCAGATGCCCAGCACGGGCAGCCCCGATTCGAAGACGTAGTCCGGCGCGCGGGGGCTCTCCCCCTCCGTCACGCTGGCCGGACCGCCGGACAGGATGATGCCCTTGGGGTCGAAATCCCGGATGCGCTGTTCCGGCGCCGCGTTGAAGGGCCAGATCTCGCAATAGACGCCGCTCTCGCGCAGCCGCCTGGCGATCAGCTGCGTCACCTGGCTCCCGAAATCGAGCACCAGGATGCGCTCATGCCGGGCGGGGATGTCGGGGAGGGTATCGGTCTGCGTCATGGCGGGTGATGACCACAACCCCGGCGCGGGGGCAAGCGGGAACCCGGACTAACCGCCTCCGGGCGTCGTCAGCGTGGCCGCCAGCAGCACGTCGATGGGGTCCCAGACCATCGCCACCTGCTCCACCCCCTGCCCCGCGACCCGGATCGATTCCCGCATCGCCATCCGCCCGCCGAGGTGCCGGTAGAAAAAGCGGCTCGGATTGTCCTCCAGCACCCAGGCCATGGCGGAATTGCAGCCGATGGCGCGCAGATGCGCCCCCATGGCCCGCATCAGCCGGCGCCCGACCGCCCTTTCGCGGAAATCATCCAGCACATAGAGCGTCTCGACCTCGCCCTCCGCCAGGCCGCGCCGCCGCGCCCGGCCGCCGGAGGCGAAGCCCACAACCGGGGCTTCCTGCGGCGCCGGTCCCTCGCCCTCGGGCTCCGGCTGGTCGCCGCCGCCGGCGGTGGCCACGAAGACGGCGTGGCCGTCCCGCCGGTCCAGGATGGCGCGCTGGTAGAAGGCCGCCAGCCGCACCTCCGACAAGCCCGAGAGGTAGTTCTCCCCCAGGATGCCGGCATAGGCGCTGCGCCAGGCCGCCACATGCACCGCCGCGATCCCCGCGGCATCGCCCGGCCGGGCGCGGCGGATGCAGATCATTCGGCGCTCCTGCCCCCGTGGCGCATCAGGCCGCGCGCCGCTGCATCACGGCCGCGAAGAAGCCATCCGTGCCGTGCCGCGCGGGGGAGAGCGCCATCGCATCCTCCGCCACCGGCGCCGCGGCGCCGGGCGCCAGCGCAGCCCAGAGGCCCGGGACCGGCACCGCCTCGAACTCCGGATGGCGCTGGAGAAAGCCTTGGACCTGCAACTCATCCTCCTCCGGCAGCAGGGAACAGGTAGCGTAGACCAGGCGCCCGCCCGGCCGCACCAATTCCGAAGCATCCTCCAGGATCGCCGCCTGCTTCTGCACCAGCTCCGCCAGGTCACGCGCATTTGTGCGGATGCGCGCATCCGGGTTGCGCCGCCAGGTGCCGCTTCCCGTGCAGGGCGCATCCACCAGCACCCGGTCGAACTTGCGCGAGTTCCGCTTCCGCCACTTGTCGCCGGCGGCCAGCAGGTGGCGCTCGGCGTTATGGACACCGGCGCGGCGAAGCCGCTTCACCGCACCCTCCAGCCGGGTTGCGGAGACGTCGCAGGCGACGATGTGGCCCTTGTTGTCCATCGTCGCCGCGATCGCGAGCGTCTTGCCCGCCGCCCCCGCGCAGTAGTCGGCGACGCGCATGCCGGGCTTCGCATCCGTCAGCAGGGCGATGAGCTGGCTGCCCTCGTCCTGGATCTCGACCAGCCCCTCCAGATAGGCCTTGGTCGCGCCGACCGGCCGCCGGTCCGGCACGCGGAGCCCCCAGGGCGAGAGCGGCGTCACCATCGCCGGCACCCCCTCTCCGGTCAGGGCGGCCAGCACCACGTCGCGCGTGCCCTTCAGCAGGTTGGCCCGCAGGTCGAGCGGCGCGGCCTCCTCCATCGCCGCGGCCTCCGCCGCCAGGGCGTCGCCGAAGCGGGCCTTCAGCCCCGGCAGCGCCCATTCCGGCAGGTTGAGGCGCGGGCCCTCCGGCATCTCAGGGTGGATCAGCGCGCGGCCTTCCAGCTTCTTGAGCACCGCCAGCTCATGCTCGGTCAGCGGCCCGGCGCAGAACCGCTCGCCCGAGTAGTTCTGGGCGATGCCGTCCAGCAGCCAGCCTTCCGCCACCAGCAGATGGCCGGCCACCAGCAGCCGGGCGCCGGGCCGCGCCTCCCCCACCTGCTCGAAATGCCAGGCGAGGCGCAGCCGCTGCCGGATCACGCCCCAGGCGCGGTCGGAGACATTGCGCCGGTCGGAACTGCCGATGTAGCGGCGGGCCCGGAAGAAGTCGTTGGCGATGCCATCGGCCGGGCGGCGGGGCGATGCCTCCACGGCGGCCAGCAGGTCGATCGCGGCAGCAAGCCGCGCAGCGGGTGTCATGGTGCCTGCACGAAGGCTTCGCCTTCGTGCCCCTCAATCACCGGGCGGTCCGCATCCGCGGCCCTTGGCTTCGTCGTGCCGGAGGCATGCCTGCGGCGTGACACATAAGCGGCGGCGGCCATTCGGCCGCTCGGCCCTTCGGGCCGCAGGTCGCGGCAACGCAAACTCGATGTCATGCGAAAATCCGATCAGGCAGTTCGGCGAGGGTCGTGATGCGCCCCTCCGCCAGGCGGTCCAGCCCGTATTCCTCCGGCTGGGGCGTACGGTTCAGCCAGAGGACGCGGCAGCCAAAGCGCGCCGCCCCATAGGCGTCCCAGGCATTGCCCGAAACGAAGACGATGTCACGCGGCGCGCAGCCGAAGCGCATGGCAGCCAGCGCATAGACGCGGGGCGCGGGCTTGTAGATGCGCAGGTCGTCGACCGACAGCACCGCATCCAGCCGCGGCGCCAGACCCGCCGCGCCGACGGCCGCCGCCAGCATGCCGGGCGACCCGTTGGACAGGATCGCGGTCGCCACGCCCTTCGCCTGCAGCGCCGCCAGCGCCGGCCCTGCATCGGGATAGGCATCCAGCTCCCGGTACGCCGCCAGCAGCGACTGCCGCAGCAGCGGATCGGCGATGCCATGGGTCGCCAGCGCCACGTCCAGCGCGCGTTCGGTCAGCGCCTCGAAATCCTCGTAGTCGCCGGTCTGGGACAGGATCCAGGAATACTCCAGCTGCTTCGCCCGCCACAGCGCGGACAGGGCGGCGGCCTTGCCATCGCCCGGGGCACCGATGCGCGCGGCATGCCGGCCGACCGCCGCGTGCACGTCCAGCAGCGTGCCGTAGGCGTCGAAGACACAGGCGCCGACCGGTATCGGCCGGGGCGCCGGGGGGGATGCCATGCGTCGTTTGTCCTTCCTCGGGATGATCGTCACCCCGCGGGGCGCCGGGGGCAAGCGTTGCCGCACCGGCGGGGTCCGGCCACCGCTGCCGAAGCCGCTGCCGATCACCTCGGCGCGATATGTTTCAATCGGTTGCGCGGGCCTTGCGGCGCGGCCGCCACCCGGCTTGAAGTTGCATGACGGCACGCATCCAGCGCGCCGAAGGGGACACGCAGATGCTGAGGACAATCGCAGCAGCCGGCGCGATGCTGGTCATGGCCACGGCCGGGGTGCTGGCGCAGCAGAAGGGCCCGGCGCCCACCGCGACGCCGGATTGGCGCGCCCAGCCGCGCTACGCCACCGCGAACCTCCGCGCGGGGTTCGAGCCCGATCCGCACCAGGTGCAGGTGGAAGCCGGCGGCGACCGGGAGGCGACCGGCATCGGCCCGGATTGCGCCGGCTGGATCGACTTCTCCAAGCCCGACGTGGACCTGAACTACACCGCGGGCCAGTACCCGCTCTACATCTCCGTCGTCGCCAATGTGGACACGACGCTGGTCATCAACGACGCCTCCGGCCGCTGGATCTGCAACGACGATTTCGATGGCGTGAACCCCGGCATCGTCATCCAGAACCCCGCCAGCGGGAACTACAACATCTGGATCGGCACCTTCGAGCGAGGCGCCCCGCAGCGCGCGACGCTGCGGATCAGCGAGGTTCCGCCCCAGCGTCGCTGAGGCTGGAAGACGGGGGGCGCCGGCCCGCCGCACCGCCTGTAACACGGGCGGTGGCGAAGGGCGGCGGCTTTCGCCATGATGGGGCCGACGGCAGGAGGCTCCGGGCCAGGGCGGATGACAGGCAGCGATCGCCCCGGGGTAAGGCCCGCCGCCACGCGCGGGCTGCGCGCCCTGCTCCTCCTCTCCCCCCTGCTCGCCTGCGCGCCCCCAGCGCCACCCCCGGCCTCGGTCTCGGAGGCGCCAGCGGCGCCGGAAGACCGGATCATGTTGCCGCCCGTCCTGCCCGGCCGCGGCGGCGCCGCCCGTATCCGGCTGCTCGACCTGTCGGAGGCTGCGGAACCCCCGCCGCCCTTGCCCACTGCCCCGGCCCCGGCCCCGGCGCCAGTCATCCTGGCCGCTGCGCCGCCACCGCCCGAACCCGCCGCCGCGCCGCCGTCGCCTCCACCGGTCGCCGCCCCGCTTGCGCCCGAGCCGGTCGCCATGGCCGCCGCACCGCCGCCCGCGCCGATCGCCGACGCGCCCGCGTCCGCGCCCATCACGGCCACGCCCGCCGCCGAGCCCATCCCCACCGCGCCAGCACCGGCGCCGATCGCCGTCGCGCCGCAGCCCGCGCGCATGGCCGAAGCGCCGCCACACGCCCCCATCGCCGCCGCACCGCTGCCCTCACTGATCGCCGAAGCGCCGGAACCCGCCCCCGTCACCGCCGCACCGCCGCCCACGCGCATCGCGGAGGCGCCCGCGCCCCGGGTCGCCACGCCAGCGCCCCAACCCGCCCCACGGCCCGCACCGCGGCAGCCCGTCGAGGCCTCGCCGGACCCGGCCCCCAGCCCGACTCCGGTCGAACCGCCGCCGACACCCGCCGCGGTCGCTGCCACCGCGCCGGAACCCGCGCCCCCGCCCGCCACCAGCGCCGGCCCGGCCGTGGCGCCGCCGGTCATCCTGGCCGCTGCGCGCCCAACCCCCGCGCCCGGCCATCGCGTCCAGATCACCGCCGCGGGCAGCGAGGCCGAGGCCCAGCGGCACTGGGACAGCTTCGCCGCCCGCCTGCCGGACCTGGCCGCCGGCCGCACGCCCTTCATCCTCCGGATGGACCGGGACAATGCGCCGCCCATCTTCCGGCTGCGCGTCGGCGGCTTCGCGAAGCGGGAGGAGGCGGAGCGCTTCTGCGCGCGCCTCGCCGAACGCCAGCTTCCCTGCTGGATCAGCGGCTGAGGAAAGCGCTTCCCCCGCCGCCTCCGTTCACGCTATGTTCGGATGATCACGGACGAAGCCATGCCCGGCGCCGCGCGGCGATACCGCGAAAACGGTGCTAAAGGTGCTACAGCGGGTAAAAGCCCTTAGGGATTGAGGGGCGACCAGGCAGCAGGATCAAGCACTTGCCGGCCGGTTCAACGCCCTGCCGCCCGGCCGGATTAAGCACTCAATCCGGCTCAAGGCGTTTAGAGGCCCCCGGTCAGCCTTCCAGCCGGTAGTTCGGCGCTTCCCGCGTCACCGCCACGTCATGGACATGGCTCTCTCGCAGGCCGGCATTGGTGATGCGGCGGAAGCGGGCGTTCTTCTGCAGATCGGGCACGGTGGCGCTGCCGGTGTAGCCCATGGCGGCGCGCAGCCCGCCCACCATCTGGTGGATCACGGTGCCGACCGGGCCCTTGTAGCCGACCCGGCCCTCGACGCCTTCCGGCACCAGCTTCAGCTTGTCCGAGACCTCCGCCTGGAAGTAGCGGTCGGCCGAGCCGCGGGCCATGGCGCCGAGCGAGCCCATGCCGCGATACGATTTGTAGGACCGGCCCTGATAGAGGAAGACCTCGCCCGGCGCCTCGTCCGTGCCGGCGAAGACGCTGCCCATCATCACGCAGTCGGCGCCGGCCGCGATCGCCTTGGCGATGTCGCCGGAGGATCGGATGCCGCCATCGGCGATGCAGGGCACGCCCTTCTCGCGGCTCGCGATGGCGCTTTCCATCACCGCCGTCAGCTGCGGCACGCCCACACCCGCCACGATGCGCGTGGTGCAGATGGAGCCAGGCCCGATGCCGATCTTCACGGCATCGGCGCCGGCCTCGATCAGCGCCAGGGCGCCTTCCGGCGTCGCCACGTTGCCGGCCACGATCTGCACGGAATTCGACAGCTTCTTGATGCGCTCGATCGCGCGCAGCACGCCGCCGGAATGGCCATGGGCGGTATCGACGACGATGACATCGACCTCCGCCGCCACCAGCAGCTGGGCCCGGTGGTAGCCATCCTCGCCGACGCCGGTCGCGGCGGCGGCGCGCAGCCGGCCCATCGCATCCTTCACCGCGTTCGGATTGGCCTGCGCCTTGTCCATGTCCTTGACGGTGACGAGGCCGACGCAGCGGAACTGGTCGTCCACCACCAGCAGCTTCTCGATCCGGTGCTTGTGCAGTAGGGCGCGCGCGCGTTCCGGCGTGACATCGGCATCGGCGGTGACCAGGTTCTCCCGCGTCATCAGCTCATAGACGCGGAGGTTCGGGTCCGTCGCGAAGCGGACGTCGCGGTTGGTGATGATGCCGACCAGCCGCCCGCTGTCCCGTTCCACCACGGGGATGCCGCTGATGCGGTGGTTCTCCTGCAGGGCGCGCACCTCGGCGAGCGTCTGGTCGGGGTGGATGGTCAGCGGGTTCACCACCATGCCCGATTCGAACTTCTTCACCCGCCGCACCTGCGCGGCCTGTTCCTCGGGCGAGAGGTTCTTGTGGATTACGCCGATGCCGCCGGCCTGCGCCATGGCGATGGCCATGGGGCCCTCGGTCACCGTGTCCATCGCCGCGGCGACGAGCGGGATGTTGAGCGTGATCTCCCGCGTCAGCCGCGTGCGCGTGTCGGTATCCGCCGGCAGGACCGTCGAATAGGCGGGCACCAGCAGCACGTCGTCGAAGGCATAGGCCTCCTCGAAGCGCGGCAGGGCCGGCGATGATGTAACTGACTCGGGGGAGCGCGCCATGGCGGGAGCCTCTTTCGATCCGCAACCTTGGCGGCCCCGCCTACACCGGAAGCGCCCTGCCCGTCCAGGGCGATACGGCGGGACGTATGCATGGCGCGGGCGTCTGGGCCGCGTGGGCCGAGGGGACGGGTGAACGCACGCCGCCGATGGGCGTTGGGGCGGCGGACCGACACCTATTTGAGGATAGACCCCTTCATGTCCGGCAGCATCAACTTCACCACGCCTGAGGAGATCGAGGACGCCCTGGCCGAGGCCGGCAACGATGTGACCGATGCCGTGACCGACATCGTGGACCCGATCGGCGTCCCCCAGCCCGCGGAAGCGCTGGATGTGGCGGGCATCGACCTCAGCGGCCTGATCGACGACATCGCGGGCCTGCCCTCCCCCGCCGCGGTGCTCGACTTCGTCTCCAACCTCGGCGACCTGAACTTCGCGCGGCTGGAGGGGCTGCTGGACCAGCTGCCGCCGGAATACCGCGGCCCCGACGCGACCGGCCAGGTGAACACCGGCCTGTCCAGCTTCCTGCAACTGCAGGTGGAGGTCGGCGCCGCACTGTCCGCGACCGCGCGCGTGGTCCAAACCCTCGGCCCCGATGCCATCGCCATGCAGGTGCGCGGCTTCGACTTCGCCATCAACGAGCAGTACGAGGACAGCGTCTCCGGCTTCTCCGCCATCAAGGTGCTGCCGGCCGATGGCGGGCCGATGGTCTTCGTGATCGATGGGCTGGAGGTCGGCTCCATCGCCGACAGCGTCGCTGCCGTGGACCTCGGCGGGCTGCAGGCACGATCCGCCGCCTTCCAGGCGATGATCGCGGATGCGGTGGAGGCGCAGGCGACGCTCGGCCGCGGCGTGCAATTCGTGGGCCCGAGCCTCGGCGGCGCGCTGGCGCAGGTCGCGGCCTATGAGGCGGCTGAAGCCATGCAGGACGCGGGCCTCTCCGTCACCCCGGGCACGGTCCGGCTGCTGACGGTGGATGCGCTGGGCGGGCGTGACGCGGCGGAGGCGCTGAATGGCGGTACCCTCGACCCCAGCGTGCTCTCCGTCATCAACGCGCTGAACATCCGCACCCAGGGCGACCTGATCAGCCGCATCGGCAGCCATATGGGGGAGACGGTGTCGTTCCAGGCCGTCGACGCGAATGGCAGCCCGATCGCGGTGACGGCCGCGGATGCGCATGTGAACGTGACGTCGCTGCTGCGCACGCTGCCGGACGCCACGCTCTACAACGCCGGCGTGCGCGGCGCGCCGGAGGAGATCAGCGGCTTCTCCCTGGTCGCCAATACGCTCGGCCGCGGCGTGGCGGATGCCTACTTGGCCAGCAACGAGCGGGATGATCCGAACGCGCTGGTGCCGCTGCAGGTGCCGGGGAATGCGGAACTGCTGAACGGCAACACGCTGTACCGGCTGGATGCCAACACCGACGGGGTGGTGGACATCGCCGTGCTGACCAGCACGCCGGTGCCGCCGGCCGTCGCCGACCTGGTCCTGTAGGACCGCGCCGCGGCGGCGGGCGTCAGCGCTTGCCGCCGCGGAACCCGGTCGCGACCACGTAGAGCTCCGCGCTGTCCTTGCGGCTGGCCGGCGGCTTGGCGTGGCGCACCTGGGCGAAGTCCCGCTTGAGGGTGGCGAGGAACTCCTTCTCCGACCCGCCCGCCAGCACCTTGGTGACGAAGCCCCCGCCCGGGGCCAGCACCCGGCCCGCGAAATCCAGCGCCAGTTCCGCCAGCGCCATGATGCGAAGGTGGTCGGTGGCGTTGTGACCCGTGGTGTTGGGCGCCATGTCGGACAGCACCAGGTCCGCCGGCCCGTCCAGCGCCGCCAGCACGCGGGCTTCCTCCGCCTGGTCCTGGAAATCGCCCTGCAGCAGGATGGCGCCAGGGATGGGGTCGATCGGTAGCAGGTCGATGCCGACCACCTTGGCCCGCGCCCCGCCCCGCGCCAGCGAGACCTGCGTCCAGCCCCCCGGCGCGGCGCCCAGGTCCACGACGCGGCTGCCGGGCTGCAGCAGATGAAACTTGTCGTCCAGCTGTTCCAGCTTGAAGGCCGCCCGGCTGCGCAGGCCCCGCGCCTTGGCTTCCTTCACGAAGGGATCGTTCAGCTGCCGCTCCAGCCAGCGCTGGCTGCCGATGGTCCGCCCCTCCGCCGTGCGCAGACGGGTCTTCAGCGCGCGATCAGCGGGCTTCGCGCCGGGCCTGGCCTGCTGCCGGCCGGGAACGGGGGTGCTGGGCGGCTTGCCGCCGGGGGTCTTGGCCATGCGCAGGCAATAGGCGCTCAGGCCGTGCCGTGCCAGCCGCGGAGGGGGGGACGGCGCAGCCCGGCCAGCCGGTCGGCCCGCATCAGCCGCAGCAGGATGCCCTCCCGCAGCCCACGATCGGCCACGGTCAGCCGCGGCACCGGCCAGACGCGGCGGATGGCGGCATAGACAGCGCAGCCGGGCAGAACGAAATCCACGCGGTCCGGCCCGACACAGGGATGCGCCGCCAGCCCGTCCCGCCCCAGCGCGAACAGGTCCCCCAGCGCCTGGTCGGCCACGCAGGCCTCCAGCGTCTGGCCATCGACCAGCGGCCGCCGGTAGCGCGGCAGCGCCATGGCGACGCCGGCCAGCGTCGTCACGGTGCCGGAGGTTCCCATCAGCCGCACGCCGCCCGCCCGGATCTCCTGCCCGATGCAATGCACGGCATCGAAGCCGGACAGCCTGGCCGCGACCTCATCCACCACCGCGTGGAAGCCCGCTTCCGTGAAGCAGGACGGCCCGCAGCGTTCGGACAGCGTGACGACGCCGACGGGGACGGAAATGTAGCCGATGAGTTCCGGCGCCTGGCGGCCGCCATGGGTGCGGATCCAGGCGATCTCGGTCGATCCGCCGCCGATGTCGAACAGCAGGGCCCGGCGGTCCTGCGGCTCGAACAGCGGCGCGCAGGATTCCATGGCGAGTTCCGCCTCCTCCCGCGGGGAAATGACCCGCAGGCGAAGGCCGGTCTCGGCCTCGACCCGCGCGAGGAAGGCGGCGCCGTTGCGGGCGCGCCGGCAGGCTTCCGTGGTCACGGCCTGGAGCGCCCGGACGGGGCGCCGCGACAGTTTCTCGGCGCAGGCCTTCAGCGCCGTGACCGCCCGGTCCATCGCGGCGTCGGAGAGGTTGCCCGTGGCGCCCAGCCCCTCCCCCAGCCGCACGATGCGGCTGAAGCTGTCCACCACGCGGAAGCTGCCTCCTGGCGCGGGCATGCCGACGAGGAGGCGGCAGTTGTTGGTGCCGAGATCGACGGCGGCATAAGCGTGGGACGCTAGGCTCTGCCGCCAGGGCGCCGCCTGCCCGCAATCCCCGCGCAGCCCGGCCGGCGCCTCACCCAGGGGCGTGAGGCGGCGGTCATCCTCGGCCGAGGCGGAATCGTCGGGCATGAAGCACCAGCCGCCACGGCCGCGCCGGGCCGGGACATCCGGGCCGGGTCGGCGGGCAACGCCATGATCCGGCGTGACAGGCGCGTGGGCAAGGCAATTCGGTGACACCCCCCCGTTGCCACCCCCGATACACCATGCTAGTTCGCCGCTCCCGCCAGGACGGGTGCTGAACCGGTCCTGGATGGTGGGGGATAGTTTAACGGTAGAACTCCCGACTCTGACTCGGGCAGTCTTGGTTCGAATCCAGGTCCCCCAGCCAACTCCCTGACATCACGGCCAGGAACACAGGCGACCGGGGCGGCAACGCCTTCGCCGCCCCTGCCCGGTGCTACTCCCGCTTCTCCGCCACCACGGCAGCGCGGTCCGCGGGCAGCACGTCCACCATCCCGACAGCCTCGCCAAGCCACATCATCTGCGGGCTCGCCGCGCTGAAGGCTTTCCACGCCGGCAGGCCAGGGCCGTTCGGGTCGCCGCTGCGCGCGAAGTTCACGTAGTAGCCCTGCATCGTCGCCGACAGGCTGCGGTCCAGCGCCGTCCAGGGCCGGTCCAGCACATGCTGGTTGCCGAGGGCGTAGGGCAGTTCGCTGGAATGGAAGGCGCCGAAGCGCGGCTGGTCCGGCCAGGGCGTCACGCGGTCGAAGAAGTAGAGGTAGCTCGGCGCCTGGCCCGCGCCGGCCCGCAGCTGCGACAGCCAGGCGAGCGCGAAGCGCCGCTCATCCCGCAGCACGGCGCGCTGCGCATCCCGCGCCGCGGCGTCGTCGGCGGCGGGGTAGAGCGAGAGGAAGGCCGTGCGGTTGAAGGGGTAGAAGCGAGTCGCATACTCCTCGAGCTGCGCGCGGGTCCAGGTGCCGTAATCAGCCTCGCTGCCGCGCTCGTCGCGGTTGGTGCCGGCCAGGATCGGCACGTCATTGTGCCGCCCGGCGGCGACCACGGTGGCGATGCGGTCGGGCAGCAGCGCGCCGTCGATCACCGCGGCGACGGTGGAGGGCGGCTGCGGGAAGCTGGTCCGCAGCGCCTCCGCCGGCGCGGCGCGCAGCGCGGCCAGCGTCTCGTACCCCGCCTGGCGGGCCCAGGTCAGGCCGCGCTGCTCGGCCTCCGCTCGCGGCATGCCGACGGCCAGGGCGGGGCGGATGCCGGTGTTCGTGATGGTCGTGCCCGGCGCGCTGTCCAGGATCGCCCGCGCATAGAGCCCGCGCGCCAGTGGCGAGGCGTTCAGCACGAAGATCGCCCCCGCCCCCGCGGATTGCCCCATGACCGTGACATTGGCGGGATCGCCGCCCAGCGCGGCGATGTTGGCCTTCACCCAGCGCAGCGCCGCGATCTGGTCGTGGAAGGCGTAGTTGCCGGAAGCGCCCGCTTCCTCCGACAGGCCCGGATGCGCCAGCAGCCCGAAGACGCCGAGGCGGTAGTTGACGGTGACGAAGACGATGCCGCGCCGGGCCATGCTCTCCCCGTCATAGACCGGCACGCCGCCCGAACCCTCCACATTGCCGCCGCCATGCAGGAAGACGATCACCGGCGCAGGGCCAGACCCCGGACGGGCGGGCGCCCAGACGTTGAGGTAGAGGCAGTCCTCGCTGATGTCGTTCTGGTGCAGGTATTCCATGGTCCAGGGCAGCCGCGCGGTGGTAGCGCGCGCCTGCATGCAGCCTGCCGCGAAGGACGTGGTGGCACGCGTCCCGGTCCAGGGGCGGACGGGCTGCGGCACGCGCCAGCGAAGGTCACCGACCGGCGGCGCGGCGAAAGGGATGCCGGCATGGATCACCGTCATGCCGTCAGCGGAGAGGCGGCCCTGGATGGTCCCGCCCTCCACAGCGACGGGGGCCGGGGCAGTCTGCGCCATCGCGGTCGCCTGCCAGGCCAGCGCCACCGTCACGCAGGCGCCCAGCACGGCGGACCACCGCCAGGTCCTCTCGCTCATCGTGTCGTTCCCTCCGCTGCCGCCGTGACCGGCGCTCAAGACCAGGGGCGGGAGCGATGGCCGCTTGCGGCGTGGCCATCATCGGCCGCCCGCGGCCACGATGAGCCTCGGGTTCCCAAGGGGTCAACGATCACCCGACGGGGTGGAGAAGACGTCATCCACCCCGACGGCAGCGCGCCCGTCACGCCATCTCGGGCAGGCCTTCCAGCAGCTTGTCGAGCGTCACGGGATAGTCCCGCACCCGCACCCCCGTCGCGTGGTGGATCGCATTCGCCACCGCCGCGCCGACGCCGCAGAGGCCGAGCTCCCCGACGCCCTTCGCCTTCATGGGCGAGGAGACCGGATCGACCTCGTCGAGGAACACCACCTCCTGCTGCAGGATGTCGGCATGCACCGGCACCTCGTAGCCCGCCAGGTCGTGGTTGACGAAGAAGCCGTGGCGCTTGTCTACCGCCAGCTCCTCCATCAACGCGGCGCCGACGCCCATGGTCATGGCGCCGATCACCTGGCTGCGGGCGGATGTCGGGTTGAGGATGCGCCCGGCGGCGCAGACCGCGAGCATGCGGCGCACTCGGACCTCCCCAGTGAAGCCATCGACCGCGACCTCGACGAAGTGGCCAGCGAAGGTCGATTGCTGGAAGCGCTTGGACAGGTCGCCGAATTCGATGACGTCCTCCGCCACCACTTCCTGCGCCGCCGCCGCATCGGCCAGGCGCACGCGGCGGTTGCCGGCGCGCACCTCGCCCTCGGCGAAGACGGCGTCCGCGGCGTTGAAGCCGAGGCGCTGGGCCACCGCCTCCCGCAGCTTCACGCAGGCGGCATAGACGCCGGCGGTGGAGGAGTTGCCGCCGAACTGTCCGCCCGACCCGGCCGAGACCGGGAAGTCGGAGTCACCCAGCCGCACCCGCACGCGATCCAGCCCGAGGCCCATCATCTCCGCCGCCGTCTGGGCGATGATGGTGTAGCTGCCGGTGCCGATATCGGTCATGTCGGTCTCGACCGTGACGATGCCATCGGCGCCGAGCCTGGCGCGCGCCGCGGACTTGACGACGAGGTTGTTCCGGAAGCCCGCCGCCATGCCCATGCCGCGCAGCCAGTGCCCGTCCCGCCACTGGCCCGGCTGCGGGTTGCGGCGGTGCCAGCCGAAGCGCTCCGCCCCCTCACGCAGGCAGCGGATGAGCTGGCGCTGGGAGAAGGACCGATCCGGATCGGCGGGATCGACCTGCGTGTCGTTGACGATGCGGAACTCGACGGGATCCATGCCGAGCTTCGCCGCCATCTCGTCCATCGCGATCTCCAGCGCCATCATGCCCGGCGCCTCCCCAGGCGCGCGCATGGAATTGCCCTCGGGCAGGTCGAGCTCCGCCAGCCGCATCGCCGTCAGCCGGTTCGCGCCGGCATAGAGCAGCTTGGTCTGCGCCACCGCCGTCTCCGGCTGGCCATCTGGCAGGTCGCCGGACAGGCTTTCATGCGCGATGGCGGTGATGCGGCCGTCGCGCCCCGCGCCGATGCGGATGCGCTGGATGGTGGCGGGGCGGTGCGTGGTGTTGTTGGCGACCTGCGGCCTGGCGAGCGCCACCTTTACCGGCCGCCCCGCCGCGCGCGCGCCGAGCGCCGCCATCACCGCATCCGCGCGCAGGAACAGCTTGCCGCCGAAGCCGCCGCCGATATAGGGGCTGTCCACCCGCACATCCTCCGGCTTCAGGCCGAGCGTGATGGCGAGGTCCCGGCGCCACCACGCCACCATCTGCGTGGACGTCCAGATGGTGAGCTTGCCGGCGTTCCATGACGCGATGGTCGCGTGCGGCTCCATCATCGCATGGCTCTCGTCGGGCGTCGTGTAGGTCTCGTCCAGCGTCACCGCCGCCGCGGCGAAGGCGGCTTCGAAGTCGCCGACGCGATCATCCGCCTCCGCCGCATCGGCCTCCTTGCCGTCGGAATCGACAGGCTTGGCCTGACCACGCGCCGCCGCCAGGTCGAAGCGGCCTTCCTCCCGCGCATACTCCACCTGGATCATCGCGGCCGCGTCGCGCGCCTGCTCGAAGCTCTCTGCCACCACCACGGCGATGGCCTGGTGGTAGTGCTGGATCTCGGGCCCACCGAAGAGGAAGGCGGTGTTCATCTTCCCCTTCTCGAGCCGCGGCATGTCGAGTGTCGTGACCACGGCCAGCACGCCCGGCGCGGCGCGCGCGGCCGCCGCATCCATGGACAGGACGCGGCCCTTGCCGATCCCGGCGCCCAGCACATGGCCATAGGCCTGGTTAGGCACCACGTCGTGACGTTCATAGGCGTAGGGCGCGCGGCCAGTCGTCTTCAGCGGACCCTCGATGCGATCCGTCGGCCTGCCCACGACCTTGAGCTGGTCGATCGGGTTGGTGGTGGCGGGGGTGTCGAACTTCATGGCTCAGTTCCTTGCCTCGGCCAGCACCGCGGCCAGGGTCCGCTCCGCCAGGCGCAGCTTGTAGGCGTTGTCATGACAGGGCTTCGCGCCATCGAGGATCGCGCCCATGGCCGGCCGCGCACCGCGCGGCAGTTCCGCCTCCGCCGCCTCCACGCGCCAGGGCTTATGCGCCACGCCGCCCAGCGCCACGCGACCGCTGCCATCGGGCTGCACGACGGCAGCGACGGAGACGAGCGCGAAGGCGTAGGAGGCGCGGTCCCGCACCTTGCGATAGATGTGCCGCCCGCCGATCGGGGCCGGCAGCGTCACGCCGGTGATGAAGTCGCCGGGCTGCAACGCCGTCTCGACATGCGGCGTGTCGCCGGGCAGGCGGTGGAACTCCGCCATCGGGATGCGGCGCGTGGCGCCGTCCGCGTTCACCGTCTCCACGGTTGCGTCCAGCGCGCGCATGGCGACCGCCATGTCGCTGGGATGCGTCGCGATGCAGGCTTCGCTGCCGCCGATCACCGCCAGCTGCCGCGTGATGCCGCCGATCGCCGCGCAGCCGCTGCCGGGCTGGCGCTTGTTGCAGGGCTGGGCGGTGTCGTAGAAATAGGGGCACCGGGTGCGCTGCAACAGGTTCCCCGCCGTCGTCGCCTTGTTGCGCAGCTGCCCCGATGCGCCGGCGAGCAGGGCACGTGACAGCACCCCGTAATCGCGACGCACCCGCGCATCCGATGCCAGTGCGGTGTTGCGCACCAGCGCGCCGATGCGCAGCCCGCCCTCCGGCGTCGGCTCGATCGCATCGAGGCCGAGGTGGTTGACGTCCACCAGATGGCCTGGCGTCTCGATCTGCAGCTTCATCAGGTCGAGGAGGTTGGTGCCGCCGGCAATGAACCGGGCACCCGGCTTGCGTGACGCGGCCGCGGCCTGCGCCGGCGTGGCGGCGCGTTCATAGGTGAAGGGCCTCATGCCGGCGTCCCCGCGACTTCGGTAATGGCACCAACGATGTTGGAATAGGCACCGCAGCGGCAGATGTTGCCGCTCATCCGCTCGCGGATCTCGGCCTCGTCCAGCGCGGGCGCGGCGGTGAGGTCGGCGGTGACGTGGCTCGGGATGCCCGCCTTGATCTCCTCCAGCATGGCGACGGAGGCGCAGATCTGCCCCGGCGTGCAATAGCCGCACTGGTAGCCGTCATGCCGGACGAAGGCGGCCTGCATGGGATGGAGATGCTCCGGCGAGCCGAGGCCCTCGATCGTGCTGACCTCCTCCCCCTCATGCATCACGGCGAGTGTCAGGCATGAATAGATGCGCGTGCCGTTCACCATGACGGTGCAGGCGCCGCACTGGCCATGGTCGCAGCCCTTCTTGCTGCCGGTCAGCTGCAGGTGTTCGCGCAGCGCATCCAGCAGCGTCGTGCGCGGGTCGATCTCCAGCTGCCGATCCTGCCCGTTCACGCGCAGCGACACCGGCATGCCCTGCCCCGATGCGGATGAGGCCGTGCCCTGCGCCCGGGCGTCGGTGGCGCCGCCGGGGGCGGTCATCGCCGCCGTGGCGGCCACCAGCGTGCGGCGGGATACCGGAAGCGGGCCGGGATCGTTCATGCGAAGCGTCCTTCTCTGCCAGGCGGCACCCGGTCTGGTGCCGGGCGGCGCGCCGTGGCGCGGGTCGTCCGTGTTGAGGAGTGGCGTGCGGCGCCGTTCACCGGCGCTGCCTCGCATGGCCATTGGCCGCTGCGGGCATTGCGGTCAGAACCAACGGCAACCCGGGCCGTTGCGACGCGCCCGCATCACGGCAGCGTCATTCCGCGCGCCACCCCGCCTTCCACCCTTCCGCACCCTCCGCCATGATGCTCCCAAGAGACGGAGGAAGTGCCCGATGCCAGCAGCAGGTGGCCCCAGCGCGACAAGGCGTGGCGGATGACATCGCTCCGTGACAGGGCCGCGATCACCGGCATCGGGGAGACCACCTACCAGCGCGGCGCGACGCAGCCCGCGACGGCACTGCAGTTGCAGGCATCGCTGCGTGCCATCGCGGATGCGGGCCTCTCCCCGCGCGACATCGACGGCATCATGCCCATCGGCACCACGGGCGCCTCGGCGGAGGAGCTGGCCACCAACCTCGGCGTCGCCGACCTGCGCTACACCGCGGTCACGCCGATGGGGGGCGCGGGCGGCATCGCTTCCATCCAGACGGCGGCGGCGGCGATCCATGCGGGGCTGTGCAACCACGTGCTGATCGCGGCGGGGCGCAACACCTCCATCGCCGCCAGGGTCGGCGCGCGCATCCATGCGATGCCGCAATTCCACCTGGTGACGGAGTTCGAGCTGCCGCTGGGCGCCATCGCCCCTGCGCAGCTCTATGCCCCCATGGCGCGGCGGCACATGGAGCTGTTCGGCACCACCAGCGAACAGCTGGGGGAGATCGCGGTGGCGATCCGCGGCCACGCGCTGCTCAACGACAACGCCATCATGAAGAAGCCGATGACGCTGGCGGACCACCAGGCCAGCCGGATGATCGCCGATCCCTTCCGCCTGATGGATTGCAGCCTGGAAAGCGATGGCGGCGCCGCCTTCATCGTCAGCGCCGCGGACCGCGCGCGGGACATGCGCGCGCCGCGCGTGCTTGTCTCCGGCGTCGCGGAGGGCCATCCGGACAGTCCGAGCGCGATCACCCAGCGGCCGGACATGACGCGGCTCGGCATCGCGCGCGCCGCGCCGCGCGCCTTCGCCATGGCGGGCGTGACGCCGGCCGATATCCAGGTGGCGGAAATCTATGACTGCTTCACCTGGGTCGTGCTCTGCCAGCTGGAAGACATGGGTTTCTGCGCGAAGGGCGAGGGCGGCAGCTTCGTGCAGGGCGGGCGCATCAGCCTGGGCGGCTCGCTGCCCGTGAACACCCATGGCGGGCTGCTGAGCCAGGCGCACATGATCGGCATGAACCATGTGGTGGAACTGGTGCGACAGCTGCGCCACCAGGCCGGTCGTGCGCAGGTGCAGGGTGTCGAGATCGGCGTCGCCACCGGCTATGGCGACCTGGGCGACGGCGCCATGATGATCGCAAGGCGGGGATGAACGCGATGTCCGAGACGATGAAGCCCGTCCCCCACCCCTCCACCCTCACCCAGCCCTACTGGGACGGGCTGGAGGCCGGCGTGCTGCGCGTGCAGCAATGCGCGTCCTGCGGCAAGCTACGGCACTACCCCCGCTACCTCTGCGATGCCTGCCACGCCGACGAGGTGACCTGGAAGGACTGCAGCGGCCGCGGCGCCATCCACAGCTGGATGGTGGCCCACCACCCCTTCCACCCCGGCTTCAAGGAGGACCTGCCCTACACGCTGGTCGTCGTGGACATGGAGGAAGGCGTCCGCGCGCTCGGCCGCTTTGCCGGCGATGCACCGCGGCTTCGCCTGCCGGTGGTCCTGCACGTCACCAGGGGCGCGGAAGGCGTCGCGCTGCCGGCCTTCGCGCCCGCCTGATCGGCTTGCCACCCGGACACCCCCGCGGGCAGTCTGGACCGCCCCCGGATGGATCCCGCATGCTGCCGCGCCGCCTATCGCGACCGATCGACCGATGAGCGAAGGCCGCCGCCCCGTCACCGCCACCGATGTCGCGCGCCGCGCCGGCGTCTCCCAATCCGCGGTCAGCCGCGCCTTCACGCCCGGCGCCTCCATCGCGGAGGAGACGCGCAAGCGCGTGGAGGAAGCGGCCCGCGCGCTGGGCTATCGCCCCAACGCCATCGCGCGGTCCCTCACCACCCGCCGCAGCCGCATCATCGGCGTCGCCGCCGCCTATCTGCAGAACCAGTTCTATCCGGAGGTGCTGGAGGCGATGTCGCGCGGCCTGCGCGCGCGGGGCTACCAGCTGCTGCTGCTGATGCCCGAGCACGGCCGCCACGCCGACCCGCTGCTGGAGGAGGTGATGGCCTGGCAGGTGGATGGCCTGATCCTGGCCTCCACCACGCTGTCCTCGGCGCTGGCGGATCAGTGCCGCAGCGCCGGCATCCCCGTGCTGCTCTTCAACCGCACGACGCCCAACGCGCCCGTCTCCTCCGTCACCGGGGAGAATCGCCGCGGCGGCCGCTGCATCGCGGAACTGCTGGCGGCCGGTGGGCATCGACGCTTCGGCTTCGTGGCGGGCATCGAGAATTCCTCGACCAGCCGGGACCGGGAGGACGGCTTCACCACCTGGCTGACGGCGCACGGCTTCGAGCCGCCGCTGCGCGCGACGGGCGATTACAGCTTCGAGGCCGCGGCGGCGGCGGCGCGCGACCTGCTCCGCCATCCCGAACGGCCCGACGCCATCTTCTGCGCCAACGACCACATGGCGATCGCGGTGGCGGAGGTGGCGCGGCACGAATTCGGCCTGCGCATCCCGCAGGACCTGGCGCTGGTCGGCTTCGACGACACGGCACCGGCGAGCTGGCGGAGCTATGCCCTCACCTCCTTCTCCCAGCCGCTGCAGCCGATGGTGGATGCCGCCGTCGCGCTGGTCTGCGAGATGATCGAGAACCCCGCCGCGCCCATGCGGCAGGAAGTGGTGCCGGGGGAGCTGGTGCTGCGCGACAGCACCCGCCTGCCCGCCACGGGATGGATCGAGCGCGACGGCCGGCGGCTGTGGCGAGGGGCCGAAAGCGGCTGACGGGGCCTTGCCACCTGGCACGGTGTATCGATAGGCTTGCATACGCATGCAAGCTTTGTAAGGCTTGCTCCGCAAGAGGCCGGGCCCCAGCCGCGGCCAGGGAGGACAACGCGCCATGGCGCTGCATCGTCGTGACATCCTGGCCGCCGCCGCCGGCGGCGCCGCAATGGCCTTGGCCGGCAAGGCGAAGGCCTCCGTCACCCAGACGCCGGGCCTGCGCCCGGGCAAGCCCTTCGCGGGGACGGAGCTGAAGGTGCTCTGCGTGGTCGCCAGCCAGTTCCGCGCGCATGAGGCGCGGCTGGCGGCCTTCACCGAGCAGACGGGCATCACCGCGAAATACACCTTCGTCCCCTTCGCCAGCATGCGGGAGGCGCTGACGGCCGAGATGGTCGGCGGCGGCGGGGACTACGATCTGGCCATCGCGATGGACCAGTGGGTTGCGTCGCTGAACAACCTCTTCGACCCGATCGACGACATCGTCCGCGCCAAGGGCATCCCGCTGGATCGCTGGCCTGAAGCGCATCTCCGTCAGGGCCGCGTGAACAACCGCCTGCTCGGCCTGCCGAGCCGCGGCCATGTGCAGCTGCTGTTCTACCGGAAGGACCTGTTCGAGAAGCATAACCTGACCCCGCCCGCGACCTGGGAGGCGCTGGTCGAGACCGGTCGCACGATCCAGGAGAAGGAGCCTGGCGTCAGCGGCGTCTCCGTGCCCTATGGCCGCGGCAACGGCCAGAACCTGATGGTCTGGTACAACTTCCTCTGGGGTCGCGGCGCGCAGCTCTTCGATGCGCAGGGTCAGCCCGCCTTCAACAGCGCCGCCGGCCTGCAATCCGTGCAGGATTATGTCGACCTGCTGCGCCGCCACCGCATCGCGCCGGCCGGCAGTCTTTCGTTTGCGGAGCAGGATTCCGTGAACTTCATGGGCCAGGGCAATGCCGCCATGCTGCCGGTCTGGTGGTGGGTGCGCTCCACCCTGGTGAACCCGCAATCGAGCCGCCTGACGGAAGCGCAGCTCGGCTTCGCGCCCATGCCGAGCTATGCCGGCCGCCCTCGCACGACCTTCACCAACACCTGGGTCTGGGGCATCAGCCGCCGGTCGCGCCGCAAGGAAGCCGCCGCCGAACTCCTGACCTGGATCGCTAACCCGGCGCTGGAGAAGGAGGTGCTGCTCGATCCGCGGGAGAATGACGTGGTCGCGGTGATGCAGCCGAACTTGGTGGATGAGCAGGTGAATGCCCGCTTCGGCGGCATGCACCGCTTCGCCGCCGAGGGCCTGGCCCGTACCGAGAGCATCACCTTCGGCCCCGAATGGCCCCAGATCGCGGAGGCGCTGGAGACGGCGATGAGCGAGGCGGCATCGGGCAGCCGGAGCGTGCCGGATGCCTTCAACGCTGCCGCGGCGCAGGTGCGGCGCATCGTCCGCCGCGGCTGACACGCATGCGGGACCGCTGGCTGAAGTATGTGCTGATCCTGCCGGCGGCCCTGCTCGTGATGGGGACGACGATCTGGCCGCTCGGCGTCTCGCTCGTCACCAGCTTCCGGGATTGGCGGCTGACGCGAAGCCTGACGCCGGGGCCCTTCATCGGTGTCGAGCACTACCTCATCGCGCTGACGGATGACCCGGACTTCGCCAATGCGGCGAAGGTGACGGCGATCTTCACGCTGGTGGACGTCACCGTCACCGTCGTCTCCGCGCTCGGCCTCGCGCTGCTGCTGCGGCGCGCGGGCGTGCTGCACAGTGTCACGCGCGCCGTGCTGATCCTGCCCTTCGCCGTGTCGCCGGCCCTCGTCGGCATCTCCTTCCGCTTCATGTTCAACGCGGAGATGGGCGTCTTCACCTGGATGGCGGGCACGGTCGTCCCCTGGCTGAAGGGCTTCGTCTGGCTGGCCGATCCTGTCGCCGCGCTGCTCGTGCTGATGTTCTCCGATGCCTGGCGCTGGGTGCCCTACATGACGCTGGTCGTGCTGGGCGGGCTGGCCGCGCTGCCGAAGGAGCCCGAGGAAGCGGCCCGCATCGATGGCGCGACCGAATGGCAGGTGCTGCGAGACGTGACCATTCCCGCGCTGCTGCCGGTGCTGGCCGTGGTCGCCATCCTCAAGACCGTCTTCGCGCTGAAGATGTTTGACCAGGTGGTGACGCTCACGGGCGGCGGACCCGGGCAATCGACGGTGACGCTCGCGCATCTCGTCTTCTCCATCGCCTTCCGCTGGTACGACATGGGCTATGCCAGTGCCGTGGCCTGGATCCTGACGGCGCTGCTGGTCTTCCTGGCCGTCTGGTACATGAAGCTCATCCTCCGCAAGCCCGGGGGCGCCTGAGCATGGACCGGAACGCGCGCGCGCGGCGGCGGCGGATGGCATGGCGCGGGGTGGAATCCGCCATCCTGCTGCTGGTGCTGTTCCTGATCCTTTTCCCGATCCTCTGGATGGCGCTGACGGCCTTCAAGCGACCGGTCGATCTGTTCGACCTGACGGTCTTCTTCACGCCGACGCTCGACAATTTCCGCACGATCTTCGCCCATCCCTGGAACATCGGGCAGACCTTCCTGAACAGCCTGGTCGTGGCGGGGCTGACGGTCGCGGTCTCCATCCCGGCCTCGACCCTCGCCGCCTACGCGTTCAGCCGCTTCGAGATGCCGTTCAAGGGCGCGCTGTTCTTCACCATCCTGGCGACGCAGTTCATCCCCGCCGTCGTCGTCGTGCTGCCCTTCTACCTGCTGTTCCGCGACCTCGGGCTGCTCGACACGCACCTCGCGCTGGTCGTCGTCAACCTGGCCATCGTGACACCCTTCGCGGTCTGGATGCTGAAGGGTTTCCTCGATGCCGTGCCGACGGAATCCGAGGAAGCGGCGATGGTCGATGGCGCGACGCGGCTGCGCGTCATCATCGACATCGTCGTGCCGATGGTCTGGCCCGGCGTCGTCGTCACCGCGGTGTTCTGCTTCATCCTGACCTGGAACGAATTCCTCTTTGCCCTGATCCTCACGCGCGACGATGCGGTCACGCTCCCCGTCGGCATCACGCGCTTCCGGACGGAGCGTGGTGACCTGTGGGAGCTGATCGCGGCCGCCGGCATCCTGATCTCCATCCCGATGTTCTTCCTGTCCTCCGTCATCCAGCGGCACTTCGTCCGCGGCATGACGGGCGGCGCCGTCAAGTGAGGCCGATGTGGCGGATGTAGCCCTTTTCAACGTCACCAAGCGCTGGGGCGGCTTCGTCGCGGTGCGGGACCAATCGCTCGCCATCCGCGATGGCGAGTTCATGGTCCTGCTGGGCCCCTCTGGCTGCGGCAAGACGACGACGATGCGCATGATCGCGGGGCTGGAGGAGCCCAGCAGCGGCGACATCCTGATCGGCGGCCAGCGTGTGAACGATCTGCCGCCGCGGGAACGCGACATCGCCATGGTGTTCCAGTCCTATGGCCTCTATCCGCACATGACCGTCGGCGACAACATCGGCTACCCGCTGAAGCTGCGCGGCGTGCGGGGCGCGGAGCGGGAGGCGCAGATCAGGGCGGCCGCCGCCAAGGTGGAACTCGGTGACCTGCTGCACCGCAAGCCGCGCGAATTGTCGGGCGGCCAGCGGCAGCGCGTTGCCCTCGCCCGCGCCATCGTCCGGCGCCCGACCGTCTTCCTGATGGATGAGCCGCTGTCGAACCTCGACGCCAAGCTCCGCGTCTCCACCCGTGCCGAGATCAAGCACCTCCAGCACGAACTCGGCGTCACCACCGTCTATGTCACGCATGACCAGATCGAGGCGATGACGCTAGCGCACCGCGTCGCCGTCATGAACCAGGGGGAGATCCGGCAGCTCGACACGCCGGAGGTTATCTATGACCGCCCCGCGGATCTCTTCGTCGCGGGCTTCATCGGGTCGCCGCCCATGAACCTCGTCACGGGCCGCCACACCGATGGCGTCTTCACCGCCCCGGGCGGCTTCCGCTTCACCACCCGAATTCCTGCGCATGCCGGCGCCGCCGTGCTCGGTGTGCGACCGGAGGATGTGACGGTGGCGCCCGCCGGTGGCGGCGACCTCGATGCCAGCATCTACGCCGTCGAACTCACCGGCGATGCCGTCCTCGTAACCGCCCTGGCGGGCGATGCGCGGATCATTGCCAAGGCGGACCGCGCCTGGCGGGCAGAGATCGGCAGCACCGTCGCGCTGCGCTTCGACGAGACCCGCCTGCACCTGTTCGACGCCGCCACGACACGGCGCCTCAATCCGGAATCCCCCTGATGATCCAGCATCGCCTGATTCGCTACGCGGACCTCATCCCCTGCCGCAACGCCTTCGTGGACAGCCGCACGCCCGGTTCCGACCAGAAGGAGAACTTCACGCTGATCGGGCCTGGCGTCAGCGAGAACCCGAACCAGCACGTCCATATCCCCGAACCGCACGGCTTCAACATCGGCGGCGCCCGCCAGCCGCCGCGCTGCCTCAACAGCCAGCACAGCCATGAGACGGCGGAGGTCTTCGTCGTCCACAAGGGCCGTTGGCGCATGATCTTCGGCGTCAACGCCGATGAGGGCGAGGCGGTGATGGAGGAAGGGGACGTCATCTCCATCCCCATCCACATGTTCCGCGGCTTCGAGAATATCGGCGACGAGACCGGCTTCCTCTTCGCCGTGCTCGGCCGCGACAACCCTGGCAAGGTGACCTGGAGCCCGCGCGTCTTCGACCTGGCGCAGCAATACGGCCTGGTGCTGCTGGACGGCGGGCGCCTGGTGGACACGACGCTGGGCGAGACGGTGCCCGAAGCTGCCCGCCTTCAGCGCGCTCCAACGCCGGCGGAAATCGCGGCGCTGGCCACGCCGCCGCTCGACAAGCTGTCGGGCTGTGTCGTGAAGCCGCGGGACTTCGCGGCCAACCCTGCCTCTCCGCTGGCCCGTGACGGTGTCGAGGAACTCGGCATCATCACGCCGCAGGCGACCGCCGATGGCTTCGCCCCCGGCCCCATCGCGAGCTGGTGGCCGCATGGCTTCAACCTGCGCGCGCTCCGCCTCGAATCCGGTGCCGCCGTGCCCAGCCACACCCGCGCGGAGGAGGAGGTGATCTTTGTCCATCGCGGCGTGCTCCAGGTCACCACACCCGATGGCGAGGTCATCATGGGCCCGGGCGACACCTTCACCACGCCGAAGGGAATGCCACGCGCCTTCCGCGCCTGCTCCTCCAACGGCGTCGCCGCCTATGTCGTCCGCGGCGGGGATTCGCCCGCGGCGCCGGAGTTCGTCTGATGGCACGCATCCTGACAACGCATGTCGGCTCCCTTCCCCGCAGCCAGATCGTGGCCGACCTGCTCTTCGCCCGCGAAGGCGGCCAGCCCTTTGACCCCGCCGCCTATGACCAGGCGATGGAGGAGGCGACGCATGCCGTGCTGGCCAAGCAGGCCGAAATCGGCATCGACCTGCCCTCCGATGGCGAGACGTCCAAGATCTCCTACGCCACCTACATCAAGGACAGGCTGACGGGTTTCTCCGGCGACAGCCCGCGCCGCGCGCCCGCGGACCTCCAGGACTTCCCGTCCTTCATGGCGAAGCTCGCCAAGGCGGGCGGCACGCCGACCTATCGCCGGCCGCGCTGCACCGCGCCGATCACGGTGAAGGACATGGCGCCGCTGGCGCGCGACCTGACCGTCATGAAGGCCGCGATGGACAAGGCGGGCTACCGCGACGGCTTCATGAACAGCGCCTCCCCCGGCGTCATCGCGCTGTTTCAGCCCTCCGACATCCATCCCGACATCGACAGCTACATGCAGGACCTGGCGGAGGGGATGCGCCACGAATACGAGGGCATTGTCGCCGCCGGCCTCACCGTACAGATCGATGCGCCGGACCTCGGCCTCGGCCGCCACATGCTCTATCCCGAGATGAGCGAGGACGATTTCCTCCGCCGCGCCGCACGGCATGTAGAGATCATCAACCACGCGCTCCGCAACATCGATCCGAAGCGCGTGCGCCTGCACATCTGCTGGGGCAATTACGAGGGCCCGCACACCCGCGACATCGCGCTGGCCCGAGTTCTGCCGGAGCTGCTGAAGCTCCGCATCGGCGGATTGCTGTTCGAGGCCTCCAACCCCCGGCACGCGCATGAATGGACGGTGTGGCGAGACGTGGCGCTGCCGCCGGACTGGGTGCTGATCCCCGGCTGCCTCGACAGCACCACCAACTTCGTGGAGCACCCGGAGCTGGTGGCGCAGCGGATCGAGACCTTCGCCCGCATCGTCGGCCCGGATCGCGTCATCGCCGGCACGGATTGCGGCTTTGGCACCTTCGCGGGCTATGGCGCCGTCCACGGCGACATCGCCTGGGCGAAACTCGCGTCCCTGGTCGAGGGCGCGCGGATCGCCAGCGCCCGCCTGTAGCTACTCCTCCTCCCCCATCCCCGCCGCGACCTGCAGCCCGGCATCCCCCGGGCAGGCCAGGGCGCGGCGCTGGAGGTGCGCGCTGCGCTGCATCGCATAGGGATCCAGCGCATGCGCATCCGCGGCGTCGAGGTCGCGATGCACCTCCGCATAGCCGTGGAAGGACGACCCCGCCTGCCAGCCCAGCACGGCCTCCGGCCCCAGCGCCTGGGACAGGGCGAGGCCCGTGGCGATGCTCGCCGCGGCATCGCGCAGCGTGGAAGGGCCGAGGATCGGCAGCACCAGGTAGGGGCCGCTCGGCACCCCCCAGCCGCAGGCGGCATCGGCCAGGCCGAAGGGCCGCGGCGGCAGGCCGCGTTCCGCCGCCACGTCCCGCACCCCGCCATAGCCCAGCACGGTGTTGATGCCGAAGCGATGCAGCGCATGCCCGGCGATGCCGAACTCGCCGCCCGCCAGCCCGGCCAGGGCGGTCACGGGCTCGCCCAGGTTGGAAAGCGCCTTCCCGATCCCCTGCCGCACCTCCTCCGGCACCTGCGCGGCATAGAGGCGCGCGGCCGGGGACAGCACATGGGCGCGCAGCGTGACGTTGAACCCGTGGGTGTAGCGGTTCACGCGCTCCAGCGGATCACCGCCATGGGCCAGGGCCGGGGAGGCGACCGCCGCCATCGCCAAGCCGGCCAGTGCCGCGCGCAGGACCATGCCGTTTCGCATCCGAAGCCTCCCGAACCGGCATCCGGATACCATCACCCGGCGGCGTTGCGCCACCGGAACGCGGTCACGTCAGCGCCAAGCCGTCAGCGGGCGCTGCGGCGATGCGCGGCCCGATATCCTGCCAGGCCATCCTTGCCTGCAGCGCCAGCGCGGCCGGGTAGTAGAGCGTCGCCTCCTCCACCCGCGGCAGGGCCGGCGCCCGGCCGAGCACCGTCGCGACCGTCAGCTGCGCCACGGCCTGGATGCCGACATCGCCGCGATAGGGCGCGATGAGGTTGCTGCGCAGGTCGACCCAGGCCGGCGCGGCCCCGGGCTCGGCCTCCGCCCAGAACTCCGCCAGCGCTACCAGCGCCGGCGCCGCCACGCTGCCGGACCAGGCGAGGTGCAGCGGCACCCGTACCGCGTCGTAGGAACAGCGCGGCGCGGGCCCAGGCGCCAGCATCGGCCGGCCATCACCACGGGACAGCGCCACCCAATCCGCCGGCAGGCGCCAGCGCCCGAAGCGGGCACGGTCCGTCACCTGACGCCCCATCGATTCCAGCGCCGTCCAGACGGGGCTCGGCGCCAGCGGCGCCAGGGCCCGCAGGGCGTTGGGCATGAAGTAGCCCGGATTCACCACGACATGGTCGGGCTTGAGGAAGCCCTCCGCCCCCGGCAGCAGCAGCGGGCCATCGGCATGCGCCAGCACCAGGCGGCGCAGCACGTCCCGCGCCACCTGCGCGGCCAGGCGGCGGTACTCGCCGGAGGACCAGCGGGAGGCAGCCTCGGCCAGCGCCCACCCGCCGAGCAGGTCGCCATCCGTCGCGTTGTTCAGGTCCGCGACCGGCACGGCCGCCCCGGGCTGGTAGCGCCAGGCCAGCAGCGCATCGTCCGGCCGGCGCAGGGCCTGGCGGGAGAAGCGGAGCAGCCGGTCGAAGGTCGCTCGGTCATCATACCGGACAGCGAAGAGCATGGCCGCGCCCTGCCCCTCGGAATGCGTCGCACCGGCATTGCCGTTATCCACCACGCGGCCATCGAGGGTGATGAAGCGGCGGCGGAAATTATCCCACTCCGCCGCATCCGCCGAGGCGGATGCCCTGCGCGGCTGCGCGCCGGCCACCGCGGCGCCGGCGGCCAGCGCCAGCAGGAAGCGGCGCGTCGGCGCGCCGTGCCGGACCATGCTGCGACCTCCCGCCATCGCGCGCTTCCCCTGCCACCTGCATCGGCATCGTTACGCCGGGGGTACGCGCCGGATCGACGCAGGTTTTGTTCGGATTTGTAGAGCGGCGCGCCCCCGGGGCTTCCCCGGCCGATCGCCGCCTCTAGCCTTGCAACGCATGGAAGCCCTGCCGTTGCCCGCCGAGCCCAGCGCGCCCGGTTCCCCGATCGCCTCCCTGCTGGACGCCCACCCGCAGCGGGATGGCGTAGTGGCGCTGCTCCGGCGTTTGCAGCGGCACCACGCGCAGAGCGCGGCGCATTCGACCCGGGTCGGCCAAGTGATGGCAGCCATGGCCAGGGAGGCGCCGGCCATGCTGGGCGATGCGGCCACCGCCCTGGTCGCGGGCCTGCTGCATGATGTCGGCAAGCTGCACGTGCCTGCTGCCACGCTCGATTCACCCGCCGGCCTGGACCATGCCGCACGCGCACTGATCCGTGCCCACCCGGAGGAAGGCGCCGTCATCCTGGCCGAGGCCGGCTTCGGCGCCATCTTCATCGACGTCGCCCGCGGGCATCATGAACGCTGGGGCGGCGGCGGCTATCCCGGCGGCAGGCCCGCCACCGCGCAGCCGCCGCTGGCCCGTGCCGTGGCCGTGGCGGATGCGCTGGTCGCCATGGTGGAGCCCGGCCGCACCTACCGCGCGCCGCTGGCGCGGGAGGCCGCGCTGGCGGAACTCCGCGCCTGCGCCGGCATCCACTTCGACCCCGAGGCTACCGCCATCCTCCTTGCCGCCGTGACGCGGCGCAGCCCTCCGCTGGAGACCCTGCTGGGCCCCTGAGGCTGCGCCGGGAAAACCACCCCAGCCGTGTCGACATGATTAATCTTTCGCGGTATGGTTGTGTTCCGCCGCCCGTTGCAACGGAGGTCAGGAGCCCGTGCCGCCAACGCGCCCCCTTCTCGTACTGGAAGACGATCCCGCCATCGCCGCGGCGATTGCCGAGGCGCTGGCGGAGGATGGCTGGCGCGTGGAGGTCGCGGACACGCTGGCCGCGGGCCGGGCCGGCCTCGCCGCCATCAACCCGCGCATCGTGGTGGTGGACCTCGGCCTGCCCGACGGCAACGGCATCGGCTTCGTGCGGGAGGCCGCCCGCCGGCCCGATATCGGCATCATCGTCGTCAGCGGCCGCTCGGCCGAGGTGGACCGGATCGTGGGGCTGGAGGTCGGCGCCGACGACTACCTCACCAAGCCCTTCTCGCTGAGGGAGATGGTGGCCCGGGTCCGGGCGCTGAGCCGGCGGCTGGACACTATCACGGCTCTTGCCCGCCCTGCCGTGGCGCCGCCCGCGCCCGGTGCCTGGGACATCGTCGGCCTGCGGCTGGAGCCGACGCGCCAGCGCATCGTGGCGCCTGATGGCCGGGAGGTCCGGCTGACCGGGGGCGAGGCCTCCATGCTGCACCTGCTGCTGGAGGCGCCGGAGAACCTGGCGGACCGGGCCAGCATCTCCGAACGCGCGCTCGGCCGCCGCCTGCTGCCGGACCAGCGCGGCGTGGACCAGTTGGCCTCGATGCTGCGGCAGAAGCTGCGGGAGTCCTCGGCCGGCCAGGTCACGGTCGCGGCGGTGCGCGGCCGGGGCTACCGCCTGGCCTGGTAGCGCCTATCCCCGGAGGTGGCAGGCCACCCAGTGGCCGTCCCGCGCTTGGCGCAGTTCGGGCACCACGGTCGAGCACGGATCGGACTTCGCAATCGGGCAGCGCGTGTGGAAGTGGCAGCCGCTGGGCGGGTTGATCGGGTTCGGCACGTCGCCCTGCAGCCGGATGCGCGTGCGCTTCACGGTCGGGTCCGGGATCGGCACGGCGGAGAGCAGCGCCTCCGTATAGGGGTGCAGCGGCGTGTCGTAGAGGTCGCGTGACGACGCGATCTCCACCACGCGGCCCAGATACATCACCGCGACGCGGTCGCTGATGTGCTCGACGACCGAAAGGTCGTGCGCGATGAAGAGGTAGGTGAGGCCGAACTTCTCCTGCAGATCCTCGAGCAGGTTCACCACCTGCGCCTGGATCGAGACGTCGAGCGCGCTGACCGGTTCGTCACAGACGACGAGCTTGGGGGAAACGGCGAGCGCGCGGGCGATGCCGATGCGCTGGCGCTGGCCGCCGGAGAATTCATGCGGGAAGCGGCGCATGTGGTCGGCATTGAGCCCGACCGTCTCCAGCAGCTCGACGACCCGGTCCTCCCGCTCCTGCCGCGTCTTCGCCAGGCCATGGATGATCAGCGCCTCCGCGATGATGGCGCCGACGGTCATGCGGGGGTTCAGGCTGGCGAAGGGGTCCTGGAAGATGATCTGCAGGTCGCGCCGCAGCGTGCCGAGCTGGTTGTGGTCCAGCGCCGTGACGTTGCGGCCCTCGAACCAGACCTCGCCGGCGCTGGGCTCGATCAGGCGGAGGATCAGCCGGCCGGTGGTGGACTTGCCGCAGCCGGATTCGCCGACGAGGCCGAGCGTCTCACCTGGCGCGAGGTCGAAGGAGACGCCGGAGACGGCATGCACCTGGCCCACGGTCCGCCGCAGCAGCCCGCCCTTCACGTCGAAGCGCTTCTGCAGGTTGCGGACGGAGAGCAGCGGTTCGGTCATCGCGCGTGCCTCACAGGATGCAGGCCACCTTGTGCCCTGGCGTCACTTCCCGCAGCGGGGGCTCGGCGGCCACGCAGGCTTCCGTGGCGTAGCGGCAGCGCGCGGCGAAGCGGCAGCCGATGGGCGGGTTCAGCAGGCTCGGCACCGTGCCGGGGATGGCTTCGAGGCGCACATGCTCGGTCGCCGCGCGGTCGATGCGCGGGATGGAGCGGATGAGGCCCTGGGTATAGGGGTGGCGCGGATTGGCGAAGAGCTCGCCGACCGGCGCCTCCTCCACCACCTTCCCCGCATACATGACGACGACGCGCTGCGCGGTTTCCGCCACCACGCCCATGGCATGGGTGATGAGGAGGACGGCCATGCCGAGCCGCTCCTTCATCTCGTTCAGCAGGTCGAGGATCTGTGCCTGGATGGTGACGTCCAGCGCCGTCGTCGGCTCATCCGCAATGACGAGCTTCGGGTTGCAGGCCAGTGCCATCGCGATCATCACGCGCTGGCGCATGCCGCCGGAGAACTGGTGCGGGTAGTCGTGGATGCGGCGCTGCGGGCTCGGGATGTTCACCAGGCGCAGCATCTCCGCCGCGCGGTCCATCGCCGCCTTGCGGGACAGGCCCTCATGCGTGCGGATCGATTCAGCGATCTGCTCGCCGACCGTGTAGACCGGGTTGAGCGAGGTCATCGGCTCCTGGAAGATGAAGCCGATCTCCTTGGCTCGGATGTCGCGCATCTCAGCCGGGCTGAGCGGCACGATGTCGCGCCCCTGCCAGCCGATGCGGCCGGCCACGATCTTCCCGGGCGGCATGTCGATAAGCTTCAGGATGGTCTTGGCGGTAACGGTCTTGCCGCAACCGCTCTCGCCGACGACGCAGAGCGTCTCCCCGGCCGCGACGCCGATATCGACACCGTCCACGGCGCGCACCCAGCCATCATCGGTCCTGAAATGGACCTTGAGGCCGGTGATCTCCAGCAGGCGTTCCGTCACTGCACGCGCCTCGGGTCCAGCGCGTCGCGCAACCCGTCGCCGACATAGTTGATGCTGAGCACCGTCAGGAAGATGGCGAGCCCCGGGAACAGCGCCCAGTGCGGCGAGAAGTCGAGATGGTCCTTGGCGTCGAAGAGCAGCCGCCCCCAGGTCGGGATGTCCGGCGGGAAGCCGAGGCCGAGGAAGGACAGGGTCGATTCCGCGAGGATCGCGGCGGCGACGTCGATGGTGGCGGCGACGATGACGGGACCCAGCGCATTCGGCAGGATGTGGCGCACGACGAGGCGCGTGCGGGATGCGCCCAGCGCGCGCGCGGCCTCAACGAATTCCTTCTCCCGCAACGAAAGGAATTGCGCGCGCACCAGGCGGGCGACGGGCATCCAGCGGAAGCCGCCGATGACGGCGACGATCAGGATGAAGACGCCGACCTCCGGCCCCACCACCTCCTTCAGGCTGTCGCGGAAGAGGTAGATGATCAGCAGCAGCAGCGGCAGCTGCGGCAGCGCCAGGAACAAATCCGTCACCCACATCAGCGCCGCATCGCCACGCGGGCCGGACATGCCGGCCAGCGCGCCGACCACGACCCCGACGACGACCGCCACCAGCATCGCCGCGAAGCCCACCGCGAGCGAGATGCGCCCGCCATAGAGGATGCGTGCCAGCAGATCCTGCCCAAGGTCGTCCGTGCCCAGCGGATGCTCCCAGGACGGCGTCTGCAGGCGGGCCGAGAAGTCGATCTCGTCGATCGGCAGCGTCCAGACCAGCGGTCCCAGCAGCACGCCCAGGATCAGCGTCAGCAGGATGACGGCGCTGACCACCGCGAGCTTGTGCTTGCGGTAGCGGCGCCAGACCTCCTGCCACGGCCCGACCCGCGGGCGCGATGCGGGGACGCTAGCTGTAGCTGATGCGGGGATCGAGCCAGCCATACAGGATGTCCGCGAGCAGGTTGAAGAAGATGACCAGGGCGGCGAAGACGAAGGTCACCGCCATGATCACCGGCGTGTCGTTGGCGAGGATGGAGGTGATGAGCAGGCTGCCGATGCCGGGCACGCGGAAGATCTGCTCCGTCACGATGGCGCCGCCGAACACCGCCGGCATCTGCAGCGCGACCAGCGTGACGACGGGGATCATGGCGTTGCGCACGACATGCTTCATGGTGACGGTGCCTTCCGTCAGCCCCTTGGACCGCGCCGTCGTCACGTAGTCCAGCCGGATCACGTCCAGCACGGCGGAGCGCACGAAGCGCGTCCAGGTCGCCCCCTGGAACAGCCCGAGCACCAGGATCGGCATGATGGATTGCCGGAACTGCTCCCACCACCATCGCCAGCCGCTGGCATCGATGCCGGTGCGATAGACGAAGGGCAGCCAGTCCAGCGTGATCGAGAAGATCAGGATGAAGACCAGGCCCGTGAAGAAGGTCGGCAGGGAGAAGCCGACAAAGGCCAGCGTGTTCGCGACCTGGTCGAAGATCGAATAGGGCCGCGTCGCCGCATAGACGCCGACCGGCAGCGCGATCGCCAGCGCCACGATCTGGGAAATGCCGATGACGGCGAGCGTCGTCGGCAGGCGCTGCAGGATCAACTGGTCCACCGGGATGCGGCTGACGAAGGAATAGCCCCAGTCGCCCCGCAGCATCGCCGTCAGCCAGCTGATGTAGCGAAGGTGGATCGGGTCATCCAGCCCGAGGCTGGCGCGAAGGTTCGCGCGCACCTCGGGCGGGATCGCCGGGTTCGTCGTCAGCTCCCCGAAGGGATCGCCCGGCGCCAGCGCCAGCACGATGAAGAGGATGACGCTGATCCCGAGCAGGCTCGGGATCGCGATCAGCAGGCGGCGGAGGAGGTAGTTGGCCACGGAAGCCTCAGGCTTCCTTGTACCAATCCCCGATCATCCAGTGATAGTTGTCCCAGCCACTGAGGTTGGTCCGCATGGCGTTGATCTGGCCGGAGACGTTGGGCCGGCTGAGCAGCGGGATGATGTAGTGGCTGCCGCAGACGATGTCGTTCAGGCGGATCAGCTGCGCGGTGCGCTTGACGGGATCCATCTCCCCATCCGCCTCGCGGAAGACGCGGTCGTATTCCTCGTTCCGGTAGCGCAGCACGTTGCGGCCCTGCCAGTTGTTCGACTTCTGCGCCGCTTCCCAGGAGACGTACTGGTTCATGAAGGTCTGCGGATCGGCCTCCGTCATCGTCGTCGTGTACATCTGCATGTCGGCGTAGAACTTCGGATAGGTATCCGGGTTCGCGACGTCGGAGGAGAAGAAGACCGTCGCGACCACCGACTTCAGCTCGAGGTCGATGCCCGCGCGCTGCGCCGCCTGCTTGATCAGCGCCTGGGTGCGCTGGCGTGGTGCGTTGACGGAGGTCTGGTAGACGAAGCGCAGCCGGACATTGCCCTTGGCGCGGATGCCGTCGCGGCCCCTGACCCAGCCCGCTGCGTCCAGCACCTCATTCGCCTTCTGGATGCTGAATTCGGAGCGCATCGTCTCCGACCGGTAGCGCGGCGGGTTGTTGAGGAAGTTGGGCGTCGCCTTGCCCGCGCGGCCATAGATGAACTGCTGCAGCGAATTCTTGTCGCAGAGAAAGTTCATGGCCTGGCGTACGGCCGGGTCGGAGAAGGCGGGGTGCGTGGTGCGGATCGACGCACGCTCTCCGTCCACTTCCTGGTTGGGATCCGTGACGTTGAGCTGGATGAACTCGATGTTGCCGCTGTCCACGACATTGACCTTGCCGCGGCCACCGGCCTCCATGCGGGCCAGCACTTCCTCCTCCACCTGCAGATTCCAAGCGAAGTCGAAATCCGCGGTCTGCAGCACGGCCCGCGCGGCGGAGACGGCGTCGCCGCCGCCCTTGATCTCGATGGTGTCGAAATACGGGCGGTTCGGCATGTGGTAGTTGGGATTCAGCTCACCGCGCAGCAGGTCACCCGGCGCGAAGCTGACGAAGCGGTACGGCCCGGTGCCGACGGGGCGCAGATTCGCCGGCGCGTCGCGCGAATTGGCGCCATTGAAGTTCTGGTAGAGGTGCTTCGGGATCAGCATGCCGCGGGTCGCGACGAAGGCATCCGCCCAGAAGGGCGTCGGCTTCGGGAACTCCACGCGGACGGTGTGGCTGTCCACCTTGACGACGTTGATGTCCTTGTAGCTGCCGGAGGTGACCGTCGCCGTCGCCGGGTTCTTCGCGTATTCCCAGTTGAAGACGACGTCATCTGCCGTGAAGGGCGTGCCGTCATGCCAGGTGACGCCCTGCTTCAGCTTCCACGTGACGGACTTGCCGTCCTCCGCCAGCGTGCCCGCTTCCCGGCTCGGGATCTCGGCGGCCAGGATCGGCACCAGCGTGCCATCGGCGGCCCAGCCGGCCAACGGTTCGTAGAAGACGCGCGCCGCTTCCTGGTTGGTGCTGCCGTTCGCGAAATGAGGGTTCAGCAGGGTCGCCGCCTGCCAGTAGAGGATCTTCAGCGGCCCGCCGCCGCCGCGCCGCGTCGGCCGATAGGGCGGCATGGATTGCGCGGCCGCGGGCGCGGCGCCCGTCACGGCCAGCAGCTGCGTCGCCATCGGCGCCGTCAGGCCGACGGCGGCCACGCGCTTCACGAAGCCTCGTCGC
The DNA here is from genome assembly GCA_027482245.1 of Acetobacteraceae bacterium. Taxonomy (GTDB): domain Bacteria; phylum Pseudomonadota; class Alphaproteobacteria; order Acetobacterales; family Acetobacteraceae; genus Falsiroseomonas. The sequence goes on from JAIXWG010000065.1 coordinate 144,165, forward strand.
GACAGCGTGCCGCGCTTCACACGGCCGATCAACGCGCGGAGTTCGTCTTCCGTCATCCCAACTCTCCCGAAGATTGCCTCATCCGGCGCGGCGGCCCGTTGCCCGGACCGTCCACGCCGTACCCCTGTTGCCCGCCACGCTACAGGATTGTGGCGGCGCCGCCAGCCATTTTCAGCAAGGTGGTGACGCGCCCTCAGCGGCGCTGGCCACCCAGTTCCTGCGCCACGACGCTGGCCCAATAGGCAACGCCCATCGGGATGATGTCGTCGTTGAAGTCGAAGAGCGGCGTGTGGACGTTGGGAGAGACGCCGCCCGGCCCCGTGCCGCCGCCCAGGAACATGAAGGCGCCGGGCCGCTTCTCCAGCATCAGGCCGAAATCCTCCGCGCCCATCACCGGCGTCATGTTCCGGTCGAGCAGCCCCTCCCCCACCAGATCGGCCGCCGCGGCCATGGCGACGTCGGTCTGCTCCGGGTGATTCACGGTCGGTGGCACGCCACGGCGGTAGGACACGTCGGCGGTGCATCCATGCATCGCCGCCAGCCCGTTCGCCAACTCGCCGATCCGCCGTTCCAGCAGGTCCCGCACCGCCGGCGTGTAGCTGCGCGACGTGCCCGTCACGGTGACGCTTGCCGGCATCACGTTCGACGCCTTCAGCGACCCGCCCGCGATGGCGCCGACGCTCAGCACCGCACTCTCCACCGCCGGCACGTTGCGGCCGATGATGGTCTGCAGCGCGAGGACGAAATGCGCCTGCACCACGGTGACGTCGGTGGCCAAATGCGGGGCCGATCCGCCATGCCCGCCGGTGCCGTGGAACACCACCGTGAAGCTGTCCGCCGCCGCCAGCGCGGGGCCCTTGCGGATGGCGAAGCGGCCCGCGGGAATGGTCGGCTTGTTGTGCAGGCCGTAGATCGCGTCGCAGGGGAAGCGGTCGAACAGCCCGTCATCCAGCATTGCCTTCGCGCCGCCGCGGCCCTCCTCGGCGGGCTGGAAGATCAGGTGCACGGTCCCGGCGAAGTCCCGGTTCGCCGCCAGGTACTTCGCCGCCCCCAGCAGCATCGTCGTGTGGCCGTCATGGCCGCAGGCATGCATCAGCCCCGGCGTGGCGGAGGCCCAGGGCTTGCCCGTCGCCTCCTCGATCGGCAGCGCGTCCATGTCCGCCCGCAGACCGATCACGCGCTGGCCCGGCAGCCGGCCCTTGATGGTGGCGACGACGCCGAGCTTGCCGATCCCGGTCGCGACCTCGATCCCCAGCCCCTCCAGGTAGCGCGCCACCAGGGCAGAGGTGCGATGCTCCTCCATGCCGAGTTCGGGATGGGCGTGGATGTCACGCCGGATGGCGGCCAGTTCGGGCTGCCAGGCCTGCACGGCCTCGATCACGGAAGCGGCGGTCATGGGGGGCTCCTGCCTGTCGTGGGAAGCCTAGGCCCGTCGCCGCGCCCCTTCCTAGCCCCCTCCCCTGCTCCAATGGCTCAGCAGCCACAGCGTGTTGTCCCAGGCGCTGAGCACGGGGCGCAGCGCATTCGCATGCGCGTTCACCCGCGGGCGTCCGACCAGCGGGATGACGTAGCCATCGGCCAGCACCAGCTCGTTCATGCGCAGGAACAGGCTGGCGCGGCGGATCGGGTCCAGCTCCGCCTCCGCTTCCCGGAACAGGCGGTCGTATTCGGCGGAGCGCCAGCGGAAGACGTTGCGGCCCTGCCAGCGATTGGCGCGGCTGGCCACTTCCCAGGAGACGAACTGGTTCATGAAGCGCTGCGGGTCCGCCTGCGTCATCACCGTCGTGAACATCTGCAGGTCGGCATAGAACTTCGTGTAGGTGTCGGGATTGGCGACGTCGGAGGAGAAGAACACGGTCGCCGCCACCGCCTTCACCTCCACATCGATGCCGGCGCGCTGGGCGGCGGCCTTGATCAGCGCCTGGGTCCGCTGCCGCGGTGCGTTGACGGAGGTCTGCAGCACGAAGCGCAGGCGCACGCCGTCCTTCGCGCGGATGCCATCCGCCTGGCGGCGCCATCCGGCCGCCTCCAGCACCTCATTCGCGCGTTCCACGCTGAAGGCGCGGGGCGGCTGGGGCGGGCGGAAGCGGGGCGGGTTGTTGAGCACATTGCCGGTGGCGGGACCGCCGCGGCCGTAGATGAACTGCTCCAGCGCATCGCGATCCACCAGCAGCCCGATCGCCTGGCGCACGGCGGGGTCGGACAGGGCGGGATGGGTCGTGGCGGGGTGGGATCGCTCGCCCTCCACCTCCCGGTTCGGGTCGGTCGGGTTCAGGTGCAGCAGCTCGATGTCGCCGCCCTCGATGAAGACCACGCGGCCGCGGCCCGCGGCTTCCAGGCGCCGCAGGATGTCGTCCTCCACCGCCAGGTTCCAGGCGAAGTCGTAGTCCCCGGTCTGCAGCACGGCGCGCGCCGCGCTGGTGGCGTCGCCGCCGCCCTTCACCTCCAGCGTATCGAAGAAGGGGCGGTTCGGCAGGTGGTAATCCGGGTTGAGCGCGGCATGCAGCACATCCCCCGGCGCGAAGGAGACGAAGCGGTAGGCGCCGGTGCCGACGGGGCGAAGGTTCGCCGGCGCGTCGCGGGATGCGGCGCCGCTGTAGCGCTCGAACAGGTGCTTCGGGATGATGAGGCCGCGGGAGCCGACGAAGGTCTCCGCCCAGAAGGGCGTGGGCTGGCGGAACTCGACCCGCACCGTCAGCTCATCGACCTTCACCACCTCCACGTCGCGATAGCTGCCGGCAGTGACGGCGGCGGTGGCGGGGTTGCGGGCGTAGTCCCAGTTGAAGACCAGGTCGTCCGCCGTCAGCGGCGCGCCGTCATGCCAGCGCACGCCGGGCTTGATCTTCCAGGTGACGGACCTTCCATCCGCCGCCAGCCCGCCATTGTCGAGCGAGGGGATCTCCGCCGCCAGCACCGGCAGCAGCGTGCCATCCGCGGCCCAGCCCGCGAGCGGCTCGTAGAAGATGCGCGCGGCGTCCTGGTTGGTGGCGCCGGTGGCGAAATGCGGGTTCAGCAGCGTCGGCGCCTGCCAGTAGAGGATCCGCAGCGCGCCGCCGCCGCCCCGCCGCGCGGGCTCCGGCGCCGGCACCTGGGCGGCCGCGGGCGACACGCCCGCCAGGGCCATCACCTGCGTGGCCAGCGGCGCCGCGAGGCCCATCGCGGCGAAGCGGCGCAGCGCGTCGCGGCGCGACAATCCGCCCCCGCGAATCAGGTCGAGGAGCCGGCGCAGACGATCTTCGTGCATGGGCGCAGTCTTGATGCCGCGCCCCGCCTGTCAACCCGGGCGGCGGGCCTGCGCTTCCTCCCGCGCCGCGACGGCGACGCCGATCATGCGCTCGATCTGCGCTTCCGTGTGGTCCGCCATCACATGCAGCCGCCAGCGCGCGCCGAAGCGCGGCACTTCCGGGTGCTCCACCAGTTCCACCAGCCCGCCGCGCGCGACGGCGGCGCGCGTCATGCGGCGGGCATCGGCGATGGCGCCGATCTCGACCGGCACGATCCCGCTCGGCCGCCCGGGCACGGAGAAGGCGCGCGCTGCCAGCCCCTGGCGCAGCTGCATCGCATTGCCCATCAGCCGCCGCCGCCGCTGCGCGCCCTCGGCGGAGCGCAGCAGGTCCATCGCCGCCAGCACGACGCTGGCCTGGACTGGGGAGAAGGCGGTGGCGTGCAGCAGCGGGCCCGCGAAGCCCAGCAACGCCGGCTTCAGGCCGCTGGCATTGCCCGCCACGAATCCGCCGGCGCTGCCGAAGCTGGCGGCGAAGCAGCCGACGACGATGTCCACCTCCCCCGCCAGCCCCTGTTCGCCGAGGAAGCCGAGCCCGCCACAGCCGATGGCGCCGAGGTCATGGCCCGTGCAGACCATGAAGGTGGCGCCGTGTTCGCGGCAGGCATCGCGCAGCGCGCGCAGGTCCTGCTCCCCGCTATCGGCGGCGCAGACCGTCTCCGCCACCACCAGCAGGCCGGCCCGGGGATGGCGCAGGCGGAGCAGCGCCAGGTAGGCGGCGACGGCGCCCGGGTTGCGCTGGGACACGGCGTGGCGGTGGGGGGTGGCGCGGGAAGCGGCCTCCCGCAGCGCCGGATGGGCGGCGGGGTCCAGGATGATGTGGTCATCCTCCCGCAGCAGGGTCGTCAGCACGCCCTGCATGGCCGCCCAGCCGGAGGGAAACACCGTGGCGTCCCGGCAGCACAGCAGATCCGCCACCCGCTCCTCCAGCACCTGCTGCGGCAGGCTGCCGCCCTGGACGCTGACGGGCCCGGCGGCGCCGAGGCCCCAGCGGCCGATCGCCTCCTTCGCCGCCTCGACCAGCGCGGGATGGCTGGAAAGCGAGAGGTAGTCGGGCGAGGCGAAGTTCACGCCGCGCAGCCGGTCCTCCCCGCGCGCCAGCACATGCGCTTCCGGCCCCACCCGGTCCAGCATCATGCGGGGCTGGGCATCCAGGCCGCCGGCCAGCCGGGCCTCCTGGAAGGCCTGGTGGCGTTCCCAGCGGTCGAGGAGGTCCGGCCCCTCCCGCTCCAGGTAGTCCGCGGCCACGGTCTCCAGCTCGGGCAGGCCGCGTTGGTCGTCGTGCATGGCGCGCAAGGTCGTGTCTCCTTCGGACGCCACCATGCACGGGCCGCGTTCGCCGAACGTTAGACGCGCGTTAATGCGGGTTTAACGTGGCGTTGCCAGCGCCTGTCACGCCGTGGTGAGTTGTTGCAGAGCGAAATCACCCACCCGCCCCGCAACCGCGCCATTCGGACTGGTCATGACGAGCATGAGCCCGCTGGCGGTCTCCGCCCGCGCCGCCCCGGCCGAGCCTACCCCGAAGCCGCCCCTGGCCATTGGCTGCCTGGGCGGGCTGACCCTGGGTTTCGCGGGCGGGCCGCTGCCGCTGGCCAGCCGGAAGGCGCGGGCGCTGCTGGCCTTCCTCGCGCTGGAAGCCGGCGCCGCTGCCGTGCCGCGGGACAGGCTCTCCGGCCTGTTCTGGCCGGATGTCGCGGAACGCCAGGCCCGCAACTCCCTCCGCCAGACGCTGTTCGAGCTGCGGGAGGCGCTGGAGAAGCGGGGCTGCGACGCGCTGCTCGCGTCCCGCGACGAGGTCGCCCTCGCGCCCGGCGCCTTCGTGCTGGACCTCGACCGCATGGTCGCCGCGATCCGCGCGGGGGCGGTGCCGGAGCTGCTGCGGAGCCAGCCGCTCTGCCTCGATCAGATGCTGGCGGGCTACGAGGATCTGAGCCCGCTTTTCGCCGAATGGCTCACGGCGCGCCGGCGCACCGCGCTCGGCCAGGTGCTGCATGCGCTGGACGCCGCCTATGGCGACGCCGCGCATCCCCGCAGCGCAAGGCGGCAGATGGCGGAAGCGGCGCTCCGGCTCGACCCCACCCACGAAGCGGCCTGCCGCGTCGCGATGCGGCTGGCGGCGGAGGATGGCGAACTCGGCGTCGCGCTGCGGCACTACGGCGCGCTCTACGAGCATCTGGGCGCGGAGCTCGACATGGAGCCTTCCGCCGTCACGCAGGCGCTGGCGGTGGAGATCAAGCAGGGGCTGGTGGAGGGCAAGGCGGAGACCGCCTGGCGCGCGCCCGCCGCGGCCCGCGCGGCCGCCGACAGCGCCTGGTCCGACGACGTGCCGCGCGTGGCGGTGCTGCCCTTCCGCGCCATCGGCGCCGATCCCGTGCCGCGCTGGTTCGCCGAAGGGCTGGTGGAGGAGGTGATCTGCTCCCTCGCCGCCATGCGGGAGCCCGTCGTCATCGCCGGCCGCCGGCCGGACGACCAGGCCGGCGGCTTCGATGCCGCGGCCGCCGGCGCCGCGCTCGGCGCGCGCTACGTCGTCTCCGGCACCGTGCGGCGCGGGGGGGAGGCGCTGCGCCTCAACGTGCAGCTGACGGCTGTGGAAGGCGGCGCCGTGGTCTGGGCGCGCGGCTTCGATGCGACCGATGCCGGGCTCTTCGCCGCGCAGGACGCGATCGCCGCCAGCGTCGCCAACACCCTCGCCCCCCGGGTGCAGGAGATCGAGCTGGGGGAGGTCGTGCGCCGCCCGCCCGCCAGCCTCGGCGCCTATCACCTGGTGCTGCAGGCCCGCCACATGATGGCGGCGCTGGAGGAACAATTCTTCGAGCAGGCAGGCGCGCTGCTGCGCCGGGCCATCGGCCTCGATGGCCGCTACGCGACGGCGCATGCGACCCACGCCGCCTGGCTCAGCCTCTGGGTCGGGCAGCGCTGGTCCAGGGACGCAGCGGCGGATACCGCGGCGATGGAGGCCGCCGTCGCGCGCGCCGTCGCGGCGGACCCGCAGAATGCGCGGGCGCTGTCGCTGCTCGGCCACAACCGCACCACGCGCCACCGCCGGTATGACGAGGCGCTGCGCCTGCTGTCCCGCGCGCTGGACCTGGCGCCGAACGATGCCGTGGCCTGGCTGCAGAGCAGCCCGACCTACGCCTATCTCGGCGACGGCGCGGAAGCGGTACGGCGGGCGGAGCGCGCGCTGGCGCTGGCGCCGGAAGACCCCTTCCTGTTCCGCGCCCTGCACTTCCTGGCCATCGCCCACTACGTGGCCGGGAATTTCGAGGCCGCGGTGGAGCACGGGCGGCGGTCCCTGGCGCTGAACCCGCGCTACCTCTCCAACCTCCGCGTCACCGCCGCCTCCCTCGCCGCGCAGGGAGAGGTGGAGGCGGCGCGGGTGCTGGCGCGGGACGCGCTGGCGCAGCAGCCGGGCTACCGCGTGCGCGCCAGCCTGGCGCAGCACCCCTTCAGCGACCTCGCGCGGCGAGAAACCTATGAACGCCAGCTGCTGCTGGCGGGCTTCCCCCCATGACCATGCCCCCATGACCGTCCGGCGGATGGCAGGGACCTGACCAGCCTGCCCGCGGGCAGGCACATCGAGGACAGCAGCGATGACGAGATCAAGTGGCGACGGGGGCATGTCCCCCGGCGGGCGGGTTGGCGCGCGGGATGGCGGCATGCGGCCGGAAGGCCCGGGCGGCGGCGGCGGGCTGCCGATCGACGGCGCGCTGGAGGGCCCCTCCACGCCGACCATGGCGCAGTTGGACCAGGCGGCGGTGACGGGGAAGCTGCCGCTGATCCTCGGCGCCACCTGGCGGCCCGGCCACTGGGACCCGACGCTGCGCGCCATGCCCATCCTGGCCGCCTTCGCCCGCAGCGGGTGGGAGAAGGTCACGCTGCCGCCCCCGGACAACGCCCCGAAGGCGCTGGCGCAGGACGTCGCCGCGATGCTCGACCTGGTTTACATGCGGGAGGACCGGATGGACGAACTCGTCGCCCAGTCCGGGGAGCCCGCGCGCTACTGGGCGCAGCTCTTCAGCATGACGCCGCAATCCCATCCCGCGACCTGGACGCTGATGTCGGCGGCCATGGCGGTCGCGCACATGGTCTGCATACACTGGAAGTCGGTCTACAACCGGCCGCGCCCGCCGCAGGTCTATCCGGCGCTGATGCCGCCCATCCCGGTGCCGCCGCATCCCTCCTACCCCAGCGGCCACGCGCTGCACGCCCACCTCATCGGCCTGGCGCTGGCGGAAGCCTGCCCGGCCATGGCCCCGGCCTGCCGGACCCTGGCGGAACGCCTGACGGTCAACCGCCACATCGCCGGCGTGCATTTCCCGAGCGATTCCGAAGCCAGCCAGCGCCTGGTCCATGGCGTGAAGGGCAAGGGGCCCAGCATCTGGGCGAAGCTGCTGCCGGTGCTGCAATCCGAGATCTGGCCGGGCGAACCCTCGCCGCTTGCCGCCGCACGCGCGGAGTGGAGCGGCGCCAGCAGCGGGCCGCCGCCGAAGCCGGAGGGCTGAGCCGATGTCCGGCACGGCCCGCTACGCCACGGCCGACTACCTCCGCCTCGCCGCGCGGGTCGGCCTGAGCCGGGGCGAGGCGCAGCGTCTGGCGGAAGCCGGCGCCTGCAGCCCCCGCACCCTGCATTGCCGCATGGAGCTGCATCCCTCGATGCTGGAGGGCAGCGCCGAGCGGCGCGCGACGATCCTGCAGGCGGCCGCCGCGCAGGCCGAACCGCGGGAGGCCCGGGCGCTGAAGGCGCTGCGCCGCCAGCTGCCCCCGCCGCTACCGGGCGCCGTGCCCCCCTTCTTCGAGACCGCCATGCCCCCCGAGGCCCCCGCCATGACCCAGAGCGCCGACCGCCGCCCCGCCCCGCCCCGCGACCGCCCGCGGCTGGAGGGCCCCGCCGTGACCCTGCTGGGCGATGCGCGCTGGCGCCTGCGCGAACAGGGGCGGCGCCCCACCTGCATCCCCTTCGCCGTCGCCGCCATGCTGGAACACCCGCACCATCTGGCGGGGGAGGATGATCCGGACCTGTCGGAGCAGTACCTGTTCTGGGCGATGAAGAATCGCAGCCCCTCCGGCATCGCGGCGCCGCAGCACCACAAGCTGCGCCAGGCGATGGAGGCACTGTCCCTGGCCGGCATCTGCGCGGAGGATGACCAGCCCTACATCGCCGCCCTGCCCGATCCCACCTGGGCCACCGGGGCGACGCCCTCCGCCGCCGTGCAGGCCAAGGCCTACAAGGATCGCTGGACCGATCCCGTGATCTATGACGACGAGCCGGAGGATGCGCAGGGCCCCGGGACCGCGGCGCGCGTGCTGGCGCTGCTGCGCCAGGGCCGCGCCACCGCCATCGCCCTGCCGATGATGCGGGACCCGAAGGCGGCGCCGGGGGAGAACAACTGGCGGTCCCGCAGCGCGCTGCTCTACGGCAAGGTGCCGGACCCCATGCCGGGCATGGTGGAGGATGGCGGCCATGCCGTCTGCATCCTGGGCTTCCTGCCCGACCAGCGCGAACGGATGGGCGGCTACTTCCTGTTCCGCAACAGCTGGGGCGCACGCTTCGCGGAATTCCCGCACACCGACATCCAGGATGGCGTGCCGCCCGTCGGCCGGCAGGGGCATGGGCTGATCTCCGCCCGTCACCTCGACCGCTTCTGCTGGGAGTTGCTGTCGCTGGCGCCGTCGGAAGCGCAGCTGCGCGAGCATGGCCGGCGGATCGCGCAACGCTGAGCCCGGATTGCCGGGCGCCACCGGCGGGACAAGACTGCCGGAATCGCCTAACGGAGGAAGCGCCGCGCCATGAAGCTCACCATGTCCCCGAACAGTCCCTATGTCCGCAAGGCACGGGCCTGCGCCATCCAGCGGGGCATCGACCACCTGATCGAGCCCTGGCTGGAAGCGGGCAAGGATCCCGCGCTGCCGCGCCTGAACCCGCTGTCCAAGGTTCCAACGCTGGTCACCGACGATGGCGTCGCGCTGTTCGACAGCCCGGTCATCTGCGAATACCTCGACAGCATCGGCACCGCGCCGCCGCTGTTCCCCGCGGCCGGCCCCGCGCGCTGGAATGCGCTGCGGCAGCAGGCGCTGGGCGATGGGATCCTTGATGCCTCCCAGCCCCGGCGGCGGGAGATCGCGCTGCCGCAGGACGAAGGCCGGCGCAGCTACATCGAGCTGCAGCAGGGCAAGGTCGCCCGCGCCGTCGATGCGCTGGAAGCGGAGGCCGCGACGCTCGGCGCGCTGACGACGATCGGGGAGATCACCATCGCCTGCGCGCTCGGCTACCTCGACTTCCGCTATGCCAACGAACCCTGGCGGCCGGGGCACCCAAAGTTGGAAGCCTGGTATGCCCGCGTGTCCCGCCTGCCGGCGATGGCGCGCACGGCGCCGCCGCCGGCGTGACGCGGATGGGGTGACGGTCACCGCGGCCGATGGCGCATAGTCAACAAACCAACTACTCTTGGTATCAACTCAGCGTTCATATCGGTCGCGACAACCAGTAGCCGCCGGCGGTGGCGATTCCCGCTTTCCGCCGGCCAGGGATACTGCCCAGCCATCATGCCGACCGGCCTGCCAACCGGAAGAAGACCTGAACGCAGCGCCGCCGGCGGCACAGCGCGTCGGGCGGCCATCAACCGGGTCCTGCTGATGCCGGCGACCCTTGCCGGGCGGCTCAGCCGCGCGGGCACGATGCTGCTGCTGGCCCTGCTGATCGCCAGCGCCTGGGTCATTGCCTTCGCCGTCTCCGAACAGGCCCGCAAGGCGGCGCTGGGTGCGGGGTTCGAGCGTGCGGGTGCCGACGCGCTGGCGACGGAGCAGTTCGCGCAGAAGACGGTCGTGATGACCGCCATGCTGCGCAGCCTGGCGCAGCGCTGGCAGGCCCTGGCGCGGCCCGAGGATGAGGGGCGGCGCCGGGATGTCGAGACGACGATCCGCGCCATTCTCGCCAACCCGCAGGCCGGTGTCGGGCAGTTCGGCATTGCCGACGCGATCGGCACCGTGCAGTGGCATTCGCAGGCCGGCCATGACCGCTTTTCGGTCGCGGATCGCGATCACTTCCAGCAGCACCGCGATGGCCAGCCGGGCCCGATCTTCGGCCGCCCCTCCCTGGTCGGGGAGCCGCTGCTGCCGGTGTCCTGGCGCCTGGTGGATGCGCAGGGGGACTTCGCCGGCGCGGCCATCGCGCTGCTGCGTCCCGCGGATATCGCCCCGCTCCTCGCGAACATCGTCGAACGCGACGGCAGCCTGACGGCGCTGGTGCGGCTTGAGGGGGAGTTGCTGGCCGGCAGCCAGCGGGCGGCCAGCCGCATCGGCGACACGGTGCTGGGCGCGCCGATGCGCCAGGTCCTGCTCCGCGACGGCATCTTCCGCCTGGCGCAGCCCCTGGTCCCCGGCGGGCCGGAACGGCTGATCGTCGGGCGGCTGGTGCCCGGCACCAACCTGGTCGCGATCGGCGCCGCGGGTGCGGCGGAAAGCCTGCAGACGGCGCTGCTGCTGCAACGGACCGCGCATCTGGCGGCGCTCGGCTTCACCGGCCTCATCCTGCTCTGCGCCGCGCTGGTGCTGGTGGCGGAACGGGCGCGGCGGGCGCAGACGGAAGCGGCGGTGCTGGTCGCGGGGCAGCAGGAACTGCAGCGGCTGCACGGCAAGCTGCCCGCGGTGATCTTCCTGCGGGAGGTGGCGGCGGACGGCTCCTCCCGCCTCACCTACCGCGCCGGCGACGTGCGCGCCGTCACCGGCTGGCCGGGCGGGGAACTCGATGCCGTGGAGGATTGGAGCCCCCTCTATGACGAGGAAGCCCCGCCGCGGGAGGTGATGGTGCGGGAGGTTCTCCGCACCGGATCGGCCGAGCACAAATGGCGCATCCGCCAGCCCGATGGCGGCTGGCGGCACCTGGTGATGCGCATGGAGCGCCTGTCGCTGCGCCCCGATGGCGGCGGCGAGATCGTGGGCTACCTGCGCGACGCGACGACGGAACAGGCAGCGCTGGACCGTGCGGCCGCGACCCGGGCGGAGCTGGATGACATCCTGACCCTCGCCCCCGTCATCGTCTTCCGCGCCCGCGCCTGGACCGGCGGCGGTTGCCAGGCGGAGGCGGGCCAGGGCTGCTTCCAGGAGGAGTTCGTCAGCCGCAGCGTGGAGCAGGTGGCGGGCTGGACGCCCGACGCGCTGGCCGCCGCCGGCGGGCTGCCGGGCGTGCTGACGCCTGCCGAGACGCTGGCCGAGGGCATGCAGGCCATGGCGCGCGACGACGCCTGGTCCGCCGACCTCTCCCTGCGCCGGCCGGATGGGGGTGCCATCGTGCTGCGCATGACGACGCGGGTGGTGGCGCGGCCGGGTGACAGCGCGATCGACTTCGTCGGCTACCTCGCCGACGTGACGGCAGAGCGGGACGCCAAGGCGCGCGCCATCACCAGCGCGCGCCTCGCCTCGCTCGGCGAGGTGTCGGCGGGGCTGGCGCATGAGCTGAAGCAGCCGCTGCTGGCGATCGGGCTTGCGATCGGCAACACCGAACAGGCGGCCGACCGCGGCGACCTGGCCGCGGTGCGCAGCCGCCTCGGCCGCATCTCCGGCTACGTGGCGCGCGCGGCGTCCGTGGTGGACCATTTGCGGCGCTATGCCCGTGGGGCGGATGAGGGTGCGGCCCCGGGCCCGGTGCCGGTGGACCAGGCGCTGGACGGTGCGCTGGCGGTGCTGGGCGGCACGCTGCGGGATGCGGGGGTGGAGTTGCGCGTGGCGCTCGGCCAGCCGGTGCCGGTGGTGCTCGGCCACCTGGTGCCGCTGGAACAGGTGCTGGTGAACCTGATCGGCAATGCGCGGGACGCGCTGCAAGAACAAGCGCGGGACGTGCTGCAGCAAAACGAAGGTACCGGCCCGCGCTGCATCACCGTGGCGGCGGCGCGGGAGGGTGACAGCGTCCTCCTCACCATCGCCGACAATGGCGGCGGCATCCCGGACACGGTGATGGCGCGGCTGTTCCAGCCCTTCGTCACCACCAAGACGGCGGATCACGGGACGGGGCTCGGCCTGTCGCTCTGCCAGGGGCTGGTGCAGCACATGGGCGGCAGCATCGCCGCGGCGAATGAGGGAGACGGCGCCGTCTTCCGCATCCGCCTGCCGGCCTACACGCCCGCCGACGCGGGTTGACGCCGCCTCCGCGGCCCAGGTTGACGCCGCCTCCGCGGCCCAGGTTGACGCCGCCTCCGCGGCGGGCGCATGCCCCGGCCGATGCCGCGCCGCGCCCCGGAAACCGACCTCTACGCCGCCGTGAAGGCGCACCTCGAATCGCTGGGCCTGGAGCCGAAGGGGGAGGTGCTGGGCTGCGACGTGGTGGCGCTCGGCGCCGGTGACCCGCCGCTGCTGGTGATCGCGGAGATGAAGGCGGGCCTGACGCTCGACCTGCTGCAGCAGGGCGTGGACCGGATGGCAGCCTGCGACGAAGTCTGGCTGGCCGTGCCCGCGACGCGCAAGGGGCGGGACCGCGACCGCCGCGCGCATCGCCTCTGCCGCCTGCTGGGCTTCGGGCTGCTGGCCGTGCTGCCGGGCTCCGGCCGGGTGGAGGTGCTGGTGGAGCCCACCGCCTATCGCCCCCGGCTGAACCCGAAGCGCCGGTCCCGCCTGGTGGCGGAGCATCGCAAGCGGCGCGGGGACCCGACGCCGGGCGGCGGCAACCGCAAGCCGATCATGACCGCCTATCGCCAGGCCGCGCTGGCCTGTGCCGGAGTGCTGAAGGATGGTCCGGCGACGACGCGCGCCGTGAAGGCGGTGGTGCCGGACGCGTCGACCATCCTGCTCCGCAACGTGCATGGCTGGTTCGAGCGCGTCAGCCGCGGCACCTACCGCCTGACCCCGGCCGGCGAGGCCGCGCTGGCCGAGACCTGACCCGACCACTTCGAACATGCTTGGCATCTTCGAAAATCCATGCCCTACTCCGCCCGCGCCGTGACGCGGCGCCAAGGCAGGAGGATGCGCGCCCCATGGATACCCCCGTCAGCTTCGTCTCCGACGGCATCGACATCGCGGGCGACTTGCACATCCCGGACGGCACGCCGCCCGGCACCAGGCTGCCGGCCTTCATCGTGCTGCACGGCTTCATCGGGTCCAAGGACAAGAGCCATGCGGAGATCATGGCCCGGCTGCTGGAATCCTTCGGCTACGCCGTGCTGCGCATGGACTTCCGGGGCTGCGGCAAGTCCGGCGGCAAGCGCGGCTACGTGCTGTGCCATGACCAGGTCTCCGACGCCAAGAACGCGCTGAACTGGCTGAGCCAGCGGCCGGAGATCGACCCCACCCGCATCGGCATCATCGGCCACAGCTTCGGCGCCGCCGTCGCCTGCTATGCCGGCGCCATCGACCAGCGCTTCGCCGCCGTCATCTCCTCCTGCGGCTGGGGCCATGGGGAGCGCAAGTTCATGGGCCAACATCCCGGCGAGGCCTGGCCGAAGTTCCTCGCCATGCTCGCCGCCAACCGCGCCCACAAGGAGAAGACGGGCGAGGCGCTGACCGTGCCGCGCTTCGACGTGGTCCCGATGCAGGAACACCTGCGCAAGAACCTGTCGCCCAACGCGCAGATGGAGGTCTCCGCCGACACCGCGCAATCCATGTTCGATTTCAAGGCGGAGGAAGTCGTGCACTGGATCAGCCCGCGCCCCGTGCTGTTCATCCATGGCGCGGATGACACGGTGACGCCGACGGAGCAGTCGATCCGGCTTTGGGAAAAGGCCGGCCAGCCCAAGGACCTCGTGCTTATCACGGGCACCGACCATTTTCCGCTGGCCGCCGGCAACCAGCGCACGGCGGGCATCCTGAAGGGATGGCTCGACGTGCATTTCCCTGTGGCGAAGGCGTAGTCGTGTCCAGGTTCCGCATCGCCGCCCCGGCCCTGCAGGCGCTCGCGCGCGACATCCTGGCCGCCGCGGGCACGCCGCCCGATGACGCGGCGGTCTGGGCGGAGACGCTGGTCTTCGCCAATCTTCGCGGCGTGGACAGCCACGGCGTGATCCGCATCCCCCGCTACCTCGAGCAGATCGCGGGTGGCGACATCCGCCCGGCCGCCGAGATGCGGCTGCTGAAATCGGCCGGCGCCATCGCGCTGCTGGATGCGGCGGGCGCGCCCGGCCCCGTCGCGATGAAGCGCGCGATGGAGGAAGCGATCGCGGCGGCGAAGCGCGTGCATGTGGGCTGGTGCGTCGCGCGCAACATCACCCATGCCGGCGCCGTCGGCCACTTCGCCCTGCAGGCGGCTGCGCAGGGCATGGCGGGGCTGGTGATGACGGCCAGCATTCCCCTCATGGCCTGGCCTGGCAGCAAGAAGGCGGTCGTCTCCACCAACCCCATCGCCATTGCCATTCCCGGTGGCAAGCACCCGCCGCTCCTCCTCGACATGGCCACCGCGACGGTGTCACTAGGAAAAATCCTCGGCGCCAAGGCGTCCGGCACGCCGATCCCCACGGGCTGGGGCATCGATGCCGAAGGCGCGGACACGACGGACGCCGCCAAGGTCGCGACGCTGCTGCCCATGGCGGGGCCAAAGGGCGCGGGCCTGTCGCTGATGATCGAATGCCTGGCGAGCCTGGTGGCGACCAACCCGATGATCGCGCCCGCGCTCCGGGGCGAAAAATCCTACGGCATGAACGGCGTCGCCATCGCGCTGGACCTCGCGGCCTTCGGCGATCCCACCGCGCTGGCCGCGGATGTCGATGACCTCGCCGCCACCATCGCGGCCCAGCCCCGCGCGCCGGGGGCCGAGGCGCTGCTCGTGCCCGGCGAACGCGGCGATGCGGAGCGGGCGCGGCGGCTGGAGGCGGGCATCCCGCTGCCGCCGGGGGTGTGGAAGCAGCTGACGGAGGCGGCGGGGCGGCTCGGCGTGGCGATGCCGGACCTGCTGTGACCTATCGGTCACTAAGCCGATTATGACGTTTTAGCACTTTTAGCACCGATTCTGCGGGGTGCGTTTGGGACGAATGCCGGGATTGATCCGGTAAGCCCCCCTCACCCAACCCTCTCCCCCCAGCGGGGGGAGAGAGCCTGGCGCAGGTCGGGCGATGATGATCTGAACATAACAGGAACGGCCGCGCCCACGCCAGCCAAATCACTGCATCTGGATGCCCTGGCGCTGGATCACCTCCCGCCACCGCGCGATCTCCGCCGCGACGAAGGGCCGCATGTCGCCGGGGCGGCCGGCATCGACCTCCCCGTCCACCAGGTCGTCCAGGCGGCGGCGCATGGCGGGCTCCGCGATCACCGCGGCCACGGTCTGGTAGAGCCGGGCGCCGACCGCCTCCGGCAGGCCCTTCGGCGCGGCGATGCCGGCCCAGGTGGGCGCCTCGAAGCCCGGCAGCCCGGCCGCCTGCGCCACCGTCGGCACCTCCGGCAGCAGCTTCGACCGCGTGGAGGAACTCACGGCCAGGCAGCGCAACGTCCCGGCGCGGACATGCGGCAGCACGCCGACGCTCGTCGTCACCATCGCATTCACCTCGCCCCCGAGCAGCGCTGTGGTCCCGGCGGCGTCGCCGCGATAGGGCACGTGCTGCATCTGGATGCCCGCCGCGGCATTCAGCATCTCCCCCACCAGGTGATGCGTCGATCCGACGCCGGCGGAGCCGAAGGTCACCCGGCCGGGCTGCGCGCGCGCCTGCGCCACCAGCCCCGCCAGGTCCCGCGCCGGGCTGTCCGCGCGCACGACGATGACGAAGGCGTAGCGCACGACCATGGCGACGAAGTCGAAATCGGCCACGGGGTCGAAGGTCAGCCCCTGGGCGAAGGCGGCGGAGACGGCATGGCCGCCGGTCAGCAGGCCGATCGTGTGCCCATCCGCCGGGCTGCGCGCCAGCGCGGCGGAGGCGATGTTGCCCCCCGCGCCCGGGCGGGATTCGACCACGACCGGCTGGCCCAGTGATTCGCCGATCGGCGTGCCGATCAGCCGGGCCAGTATGTCCGCGGTGCCGCCGGGCGCGAAGCCGTGCAGCAGGCGGATGGGCCGGTCCGGCCAGGCGGCCAGGGCCGGGCGGGCAATGAGCGGCGCGGCCAACAGGCCGAGCGCCGTGCGGCGGGTCATCATTGTTGTTATTTCCTCCCTGATCGGTGGCTTGGGGCCTAGACGCTGGCTGCGTCCCTGAATTCCTGCGGCGCCTGCGGGCCCCACTGGCTTTTCAGCCCCTGGCTCTTCGGCAGCTTCCGCGGCGCCATGGAGGCGTTCAGCACATCCGTGTCCGTCCAGTGCTCATGCACCCGGCCCCAGGGATCCTTCCAGTAGTCGAAGACCTGGCTGCCCAGCAGGTGCCGCCCGATGCCCCAGAGGTGGTAGTGCCCCTGGCTCTTCAGCCAGTCATGGCCGGCATGCAGGTCGTCCATGTCCTGCACCTCGTAGGAGATGTGGTTGAGACCCGCGCGGCTGTGGCGGCCGAACATCATGATGTGGTGGTCGACGAACTCCTCGCCGCGATCGGCGCGGTTGAAGCTGGCCAGCAGGAAGTCGGGATTGTCCTCGGCGTGCACATGCTCGCTGACCACGAAGCCGAGGTGCCGGTGCGCCCAGGCGACGGAGCCCTCGATATCCGGCGTGCTGAAGACGGCATGGCCCATGCGCTTGACCTGGCAGGGCCGCGGCTCGATCCGCTGCAGCTGGCCGAGCCGCGGGCGGTCCGCGCCCGTGTTCAGCACGGAGACGCGTTCGGGCAGCGTCGCCACCGTGGCCACGCCGTGCACGACCTCCATCGTGAAGCCGTTGTGGTCCTTCAGGCGAACGCGCTTGCCGCCGCCGGGCTCGTTGAGGTCCTCGACGCCGGAGGCCCCGGCGGCATGGGCGGCCAGGCGGTGCAGGTCGGCCTCGCTATCCGCGTGGAAGGCCACGCCCAGCACGCGGTCCGGGCCGCGTTCGGTGATGTGCAGGTGGTGGGCATCCCCGGTGCCGCGCATGTAGAGGCGATCCTCCGTCCGCACCTGCCGCAGCAGGCCGAAATCGGTCAGGAACCGCTCCGCCTGGTCGAGGTCCGGCGAGCCGAGCCTGATCCAGGCGACGTCGCGCACCTTGATGATGGGGTCCTGCATTCCTTTTCCTTCCTCCCTCGTCCAGCCCGTGCGCGACGCTCAGGGTGGCGGCATGAATTGCGGCGCGTGCCGCAGCACCGTGTCGGTGGTCTCGTCCAGATGCGTGCCCAGCAGTTCGGCGGCGCGATCGGCATCGCGGGCCAGGGCGGCGTCGTGGATCGCCTCATGCTCCCAGCGCTTGGACGGCCCGATGGGGCGGTGGCGCTGGGAGACCAGGCGGTAGCGCTCCATGTGGTCGTACATCTGCGCGCGCAGGCGCAGCAGCCAGCGGGACGGGCAGGCGGCGACCAGGGCGCGGTGGAAGTCGCGATGCGCGGCCAGCCATTCGCTGCTGCGCGCCTGGCGTTCCTCCCGGCTCAGCCGCTCGATCTTCGACAGGCGGTGGAAGGCCAGCACCAGCCCGGCTTCCCAGGCATCATCGCCATGCCGCACGCTTTCGCGGATGGCGCGCTGTTCGAATTCGGTGTGCAGGGCGGAGACGTCGCGCAGATCCTCCGCCGAGATGGCGGCGACGCGGAAGCCGCGATTGGCGTCGAGTTCGACGAGCCCTTCCGGCAGCAGGTGGGAGAGCGCTTCCCGCAGCGTGCCGATGCCGGCGCCATAGGCGCGCTGCAGGTCGGCGAAGCGCAGCCGGGCACCCGGGGCGTAGTGCCCATCCAGGATGTCGCCCTTCAGGCGGGACAGCACGTCCTGGCTGACCAGCACGGCATCCGGTTCCGCTGCCTTCTGCACGGTGCGCGGTGGCACGATACCCCCCCCTTCCTGCTTCTGTCGCAGCCTAGGGAAGGATATTCGATCAAGCAAGCATGTTCGAAAATCCGGCCGCTCAGCGGCGGTCGCCATCCGCCCCGCTTCCATCCCCGGGGCCGTCATCGACGCGGGACAGGACCAGCAGCGCGGTGCCCGCGGCCCAGGCGCCGGCGACGGTGACGATGATGAAGAAGATGATCCCCTTGTCGTCCCAGGGGCGGACCATGGTGACCTCCGGCGGGCCCGTGAACCACCACAGCGCCAAGCCCCGCACGGTGACGCCGGTGACGATGCCCGGCCAGAACCCCCACCAGAAGCCGGACAGCACGATGGCGACCAGCATCAGGTCCCGCCCGGCCCCCGGCCGGTGATCCAGCAGGTTCACGCGGCAGGCGAAGGCCCCCAGTGCCAGCAGCAGTCCGGAGAGCAGGCGAATCCAGAGGGGAAGGCCGCGCAGGCGCTCCAGCGCACGCAGCACGAAGGCCAGGATGATCACGGAGGCGATGGCCGGTTCAAGGTTCCGCGAGCATAAGCGCCCGCCGGCCTGCACGCCATGCGAGCAGGACGGGGGAGGGTTGCGCTCTCCCTTTTGTGTTTGCGATCGGGGGATGCGCGTTTCGGCATCACTGCCGGGGCCCGCGGGTGCTGGTGAATCGGGGGCAGCGCGCCTAACTGCGGCGCGACACGCCCGGGATCGCCGCCATCAGCACCCTTCCCCTCCGCCTGACACCGCCGGATGCGATGCTGGCCGCACTCGCCGCCATGCTGGCCCCGGTGGCGCCCTGCCGCCGGCCCTTGGCGGCGGCGCTGGGCCGCGTGCTGGCGGAACCGGTGCGGGCCATGGCCCCGGTGCCCGCCACCGCCATGGCGCTGCGGGATGGCTGGGCTGTGAGTGCCGCGGAGACGCTGGGCGCCGGCCCCTTCTCCCCCCTGCGCCTGCCCGCCCCGCCGCCGCGCCTGGCGCCGGGCGATGCGCTGCCGCCCGGCACGGATGCGCTGCTGGATCCCTTCGACCTGGAGGAAGCCGGGCCGCTCGCCATGGCGCTGCAACCCGCGACGCCGGGCGATGGCGTGCGGGCGGCCGGCGACGACATCGCCGCGGGCAGCGTGATCCGCACGGCGGGGGAAAGGCTCGGCCTGCGCGACCTGCCGGCGCTGGCGGCGATGGGGGTGGAGAGCCTGGCCCTGCGCGTGCCCCGAATCGCGCTGCACCACGCGGACCCCGCCCTGGCGGCGATGCTGGGGGCCTGGGCGCGCGCCGAGGGCGCCGAGACCGCCGAGGGGCCGCCCGATCTGGTGCTGACCGATGACCGGGCGCTGGACGATGCCGTGATGGGCATCGGCGCACGGCCGGGCATGGGGGCGGGCATCGGGCGCCGCCACGGCGTGCCGGCCGTGCTGCTGCCCCGTCTGGCGGAGGATGCGGTGGCGGCCTGGCTGCTGCTGGCGTCGCCGGCGATCCGCCTGCTGGCCGGGGCGGTGGCGCCCGCGCCGCTGCGGCTGCGGCTGGCCGGCAAGGTGGCCTCCACCGTCGGGCTGGCGGAGCTGGTGCCGCTGGCGGTGGAAGCGGACGGGCTGGCCAGGCCGCTGGCCGTGGGCGCGCTGCCGCTGGCCGCGCTGGCGCGGGCGACGGCCGTGCTGGTGGTGCCGCCGGGCGCGGAAGGCTACGAAGCCGGCGCCGTGATCGAGGCGCAGACCCTACCCTGATGGCCGAACCCTCCCTGACCGACCGCATCCGCCGCGCCGCGCGGCAGGAACAGTTTCTCCAGGTCGTCTCCGCGGAGGAGGCGATGCGGCGGCTGCGCGCGTCCTTCCCCTTCCAGGCGCTGCCGGCGGAGATGGTGGGGCTGGCGGCCAGCCTCGGCCGCGTCGTGGCGACGCCCATCGCCGCGGCGGCGGATGCGCCGCCCTTCGATCGCTCCTCCGTCGATGGCTTCGCGGTGCGCGCGGCGGATACGGTGGGGGCTTCCGAAGCCTCCCCGCGCCGCCTGGTGCTGAACGCGGAGCTGCTGGCCTGCGGCGTCGCGCCGGGGATCGAGGTGGCGCCCGGCACCGCGACCGCCATCGCGACGGGCGGCATGATCCCGCGCGGCGCCGATGCGGTGGTGATGATCGAGCACACGGTAATGGAGGAGGGCGACCCGCCCGCCATCCTGCTGTCCCGCGCCGCGGCGCCGGGCGCCTTCCTGGGCTTCGCTGGCAGCGACATCGCGAAGGGGGAGACGGTGCTGCGCGCCGGCACCGTGGTGACGAGCCGGGAGATCGGAATGCTGGCCGCCGCCGGCATCGCGGCGGTGCCGGTGGTGCGCCGGCCGCGCGTGGCGGTGATCTCCACGGGCAATGAGCTGCGCCCGCCCGGCAGTGCGCCGGAGCCCGGCGCGATCCCCGACAGCAACGCCGCGATCCTGGCCGCCGCGGTGGCGGAGAATGGCGGCGAGCCCATCCCCTTCGGCATCCTGCGGGATGAGGAGGCGGCGCTGGCGGAGGCGCTGGCGCGGGCGCTGGACCAGGCGGACCTCGTCCTGATGTCAGGCGGCACCAGCAAGGGCGCCGGCGATGTCTCCCATCGCATCCTCGGGTCCGGCGTGATCGTGCATGGGGTGGCGCTGAAGCCGGGCAAGCCGCTCTGCATCGCCAGGCTGCGGGACAAGCCGGTCTTCGTGCTGCCGGGGTTCCCGACCAGCGCCGTCTTCACCTTCCACCAGTTCGCGGTGCCGCTGATCCGCGCCATGGCGGGCCTGCCGGTGCGGGAGGAAAGCGCGGTGGAGGCGCGGCTCGCTGTTCGGATGCCGAGCGAGCTGGGGCGCGAGGAATACGTGATGGCCTCGCTGGCGCGCGGCGAGGCGGGGCTGGTGGCCTGGCCGCTCGGCAAGGGGTCCGGCAGCGTGACGGCCTTCAGCGCCGCCGATGGCTTCTTCGCCATCCCCGCGCTGGACCAGGGGGCGGAAGCCGGGCAGGCGCTGCGCGTGACACTGATCGGCGGGCAGGCGCGGCTGCCGGACCTGACCATCATCGGCAGCCACTGCGTCGGGCTGGATGCGGTGCTGGACCTGCTGGCGGCGGAGGGTCTGCGCGCGCGCAGCCTGGCGGTGGGCAGCCTGGGCGGGCTGGCGGCGGCCAGGCGGGGGGAATGCGACCTGGCGCCGGCGCATCTGCTGGATGCGAAGACCGGCGCCTACAACACGCCCTTCCTGGTGCCGGGGCTGCGGCTGGTGCCGGGCTGGCGGCGGCTGCAGGGCGTGGTGTTCCGCCCGGGCGACCCGCGCTTCGAAGGCCGGGACGGCGCGGCGGCGGCGGTGGCGGCTGCGGCGCGCGATCCCGCCTGCCTGCTGGTGAACCGCAATGCGGGATCGGGCACGCGCATCCTGCTGGACGGGCTGCTGGGTGGCGCGAGGCCCGCGGGCTACGCCAACCAGCCGAAATCCCACAACGCCGTCGCCGCGGCCGTGGCGCAGGGCCGCGCGGATTGGGGGGTGGCGATCGCGACGGTGGCGCAGGCCTACGGCCTCGGTTTCCTGCCGCTGGCGGATGAGCATTACGACTTCTTCCTGGCGGAGGCACGGGCGAGCGGGCCCGCGGTGCAGGCCTTCCTGCGGGTGCTGGATTCGCCCGAATCGCAGGCCAGGCTGGCGGCGTTGGGCTTCGCGCGCGCCGCCGGACAGGCGTGAATCCGGCCGGAATCCTGCGCGGGATGCCGTTTCGCGCCGTTACATCACCGAAATTCCACTGTGCAGCGCGGGAAGATTGACGAATCGCCCGCATTCGGCGCTGACATGCGCATCGACCTCCGCTATGCGGGGTTGCCTGCAAGGAGACGCAACATGTCAAAGAAGTTCCTCACGGATGTGATCGTGAAGTCGACCGAGATGCCGGCGAATGCCGCTGGCAAGCTCGCCGCCGACATCATCGCCGCCATCAAGACGGAGATCGTCGCGACCGGCCGCTTCACGATTCCCGATTTCGGCGCCTTCGCGGTGCGCGAGACGGCGAAGCGCACGGCGATGAACCCGCGCACCGGTGAGAAGGTGGCCGTGAAGGCCGGCGCCACGGTGAAGTTCAAGGCGAGCCCGGCGCTGAAGGAAGCCGCGCTGGCCGGCATGAAGAAGGCGAAGCGCAAGGCCGCGAAGGCCTGAGGCTGACGGCGCCGGCCCGGGCCACCGGGCTGGCGCCCCTTCCGCGCCGACCTCTTCCGCGCCGGCCTTCGCGCGGCCATGCTGCCGGTCCGACGAGACCGGAGACGACCCGATGCCCCCCATCCAGCACCGGCCCGTGCACGCATGAGCGGCACGCAGGCCGTCCGCATCGCGGTCGATATCGGTGGCACCTTCACGGACTTCCAGATCCTGGACCAGCGCCACGGCCGCGTCATGGCCTGGAAGGCGCCGACGACTCCCGCCGACCCGTCCGAGGGGCTGATGACCGGCATCCGCCAGGCGGCGGAGCGGTTCGGATTCGCGCTGGCCGATGTCGGGCTGCTGCTGCACGGCACGACCATCGCGACCAACGCCGTGCTGGAGCGCAAGCTGGCCCAGGGCGTGCTGCTGACCACGGCGGGGTTCGAGGATGTGCTGGAGATCACGCGCCACGTCCGGCGCGACATCTACGGCCTGGCGCCCGACCCCTTCCCCTGCCTGGTGGACCGCGACCGGCGCTTCGGCGTGGTTGAACGGATGCGCGCCGATGGCAGCGTGGAGGTGGCGCTCGGCGACCTTGCGCCGGTGATCGACAGGCTGCGCGCGGCGACGCCGGAGGCGATCGCGATCGGGCTGCTGCACGCCTATGCCAACCCGGCGCATGAACGCGCGCTGCGGGATGCGGTGGCGAAGGCGCTGCCGGGGGTGCCCATCAGCCTCTCCTCCGACATCAGCCCGGAAATCCGGGAATACGAACGCCTGTCCACGACGGTGCTGAACGCGCTGCTGATGCCGGTGGTGCAGCGCTACCTCGCGAAGCTGGAGGCGCGGCTGGGCGAGGATGGGTTCCGGCCGCGCATCTTCCTGGTGCAGTCGAATGGCGGCATGTGCAGCCTGGCGCGGGCGGCGGAACAGCCGGCGCGGCTGCTGCTCTCCGGACCATCAGGGGGCGCGCTGGCGGCAGAAAGGCTCTCCCGCCGCCTGGAACGGCCGAACCTGGTGGCGGTGGATATGGGGGGGACGAGCTTCGACGTCTCCGTCGTGCAGGACCACGTCATCGGCCTGGTGACGCAGGGGGAGGTAGACCGGCTGCCGGTGCGCCTGCCGATGGTGGAGATGCGGACCATCGGCGCCGGCGGCGGGTCGATCGCCAGCGTCGATGCGGCGGGGCGCCTGACGGCGGGGCCGCGCAGCGCCGGCGCCAGGCCGGGGCCGGTCTGCTACGGGCGCGGCGGCGTGGAGCCGACGGTGACGGATGCGAATGCCGTGCTCGGGCGTCTCGATCCCGATTTCTTCCTGGGCGGCGCCATGGCGCTGGACCTCGCGGGCGCGCGGGCGGCGATGGAGACGCGGATCGGCGGGAAGCTCGGCCTTTCGACGGAAGCGGCGGCGGAGGGCGTGCTGCGCGTGACCAATGCGCAGCTCGCCGCGGCCGTGCGGCTCTCTCTGTTCGAGAAGGGGCTCGACCCACGCGACTTCGCGCTGCTGTCCTTCGGCGGCGCGGGCGGGCTGCACGCGACGGAAGTGGCGGACGAGCTCGGCATCACGGAGGTGGTCTTCCCGCGGGAGCCGGGGACGCTCTCGGCCTATGGCATCCTCTTCTCCGACCTGGTGCAGGACATCGCGCGGTCGCGCCTCTATCTGGCCGATGCGACGCAGGAGGCCGCGCTGGCGGAGGCGGTGGCGGGGCTGCGCGCGGAGGCCGATGCGCGGCTGGCGGAGGATGGCGTGGCGCCGGCGAGCCGCGTGGTCGAACTCTCCGCCGATCTCCGCTATCGCGGCCAGGCCTTCGAGCTGCTGGTGCCCTGGCCGGAAGCCCCTGCCCTGCCGCCGCTGCTCGCGCGCTTCCACGCGACGCATCGCGCGCGCTTCTCCTACGCCGCGGAGGGTGATCCGGTGGAGATCGTGACGCTGCGCGCCGCCGCCATCGGGCGCCTCGACAAGCCGGAGGAAGCGGTCGCCACGCCCGCGGAGACCGCGACGCCGCCGGGATCCCGCCAGGTCTGGCAGGGCTCCGCCGCGACCGCCTGGCCGGTCTGGCGGCGGGAGAGGCTGCGCCTGTCCGACAGCATCGAGGGCCCCGCCATCATCGAGGAAGCCTTCGCCACCCATGTCATCGCCGCCGGCTGGCGCGCGGCGCTCGACCCCGAGGGCGCGATCATTGCGCGGAGGATCGCGGCATGACCAGCCTGGGACCGATCGAGATCGAGGTCATCCGCAACGCGCTGACGGCGGCGGCGGCGGAGATGGACATCACCATCTGGCGGACGAGCCGCAGCACCATCGTGCGCGAATTGCTGGACTACTCCACCGCCGTGTTCGATTCCGAGGGCCAGAACCTCGCGCAATCCGCGCGCATCCCCGGCCACCTCAACTCCATGACCCACGCGCTGCGCACGCTGCTGGCGGACCATGTGCCGCCGGAACAGTGGCACGAGGGCGATGTCGTCATCTTCAACGATCCCTATTGCGGCGGCCAGCACCTACCGGACATCCTCGCCTTCAAGCCGGTCTTCCACGATGGCGCGCGCATCGCCTTCGTCGGCACGCTCTGCCATCACATCGATGTCGGCGGCCTGGTCGCGGGGTCCTATGCCGCGAAGGCCACGGAGATCTTCCAGGAGGGGCTGCGCATCCCGCCCGTGAAGCTCATCGAGCGCGGTGTCCGCAACGAGGGCATCTGGGCGATGATCCGGCAGAACATCCGGAAGCCCGACCTGCTGCTGGGCGACCTGTCGTCGCAGCTGGCCTCGTTGGAAGTTGGCGCCGCGGCGCTGAACCGCCTGGCCAACCGCTTCGGCGCGGCGGCGATGATCGAGGCCGGCGCGCGCATCCTCGACATGAGCGAGGCCGGCATGCGCGCCGCCATCGGACGCATGCCGGATGGCGTCTATGAGTTCGAGGATTTTCTCGATGACGACGGCATCGATCTGGGGAAACGCATCCGGCTGCATGTGAAGCTGGAGATCGAAGGCGAGACGGCGCGGGTCGATCTCTCCGGCTGTTCGCCCCAGGTGGCGGGGCCGACCAATGCGACGCTCGCCTCCACCAATGCCGCGGTGATGTTCGCCCTCATGTGCTGCGCGGATTCCTCGCTCCACATGTCGGCCGGCTGCTACCGGCCGATCAGCGTGACGGCGCCGGAAGGCCTCGTCGTCAATGCCCGCCACCCCGCCCCCGTCGCGCACCGCATCGCGGTGACGCACCGGCTGCTGAACGCCATGAACGGCGCGCTGCACCAGGCGGTGCCGGACCTGATCCCCGCCGCCTATTACGGCAACAGCTACGTCACCACCTTCCAGACCGTGAAGGACAGCGGCGCGCGGGACGTGCTGGTGGAGATCGAGATCGGCGGATCGGGCGCGCATCCCGCCAAGGATGGCGTCAACGCCTATGCCAGCGGCATGCACAACAACAGCAACATCCCGATCGAGATGATCGAGGCGCAGCTGCCGCTGACCGTGCTGCGCTATGCGCTGCGCGATGGCAGCGGGGGCGCGGGGATGCGGCGCGGGGGCCTTGGCCTGGTGCGGGAATGGCGCGTGGACAGCGCGCATTGCTTCTTCACCGCCAACATGGACCGCTTCGACCACGCGCCCTATGGCCTGGCCGGCGGCGGCGCGGCCGCGAAGGGTGCGCTGGTGCTGCGGCGGGATGGCGCGGAAAGCCCGATCCCGCCCAAGACCGACAACCTCAAGCTCCAGCAGGGCGATGTCGTGCGGCTGGAGACTTCGGGCGGCGGCGGCTTCGGCCCGTCGGCGGATCGCGCGCCGGAGGCCACCGAACGCGACGCGCGGATGGGCTATGCCTGACAACCTGCTGTCCCGCGCCGCGGTCATCGCGGTCGCGACCCTGTTCGGCCTGACCTACAGCCTGAGCGCCTCCCTCATCGCATTGGACCTGGCGGGCCAGGGCCTCAGCGAATTCACCATCGGCGCCAATGCCGCGATGCATGCCGTCGGCGTCTTCGCCATGGCCTGGCTGCTGCCGCGGGTGGTGGTGCCGCTCGGCATCCGGCGCCTGGTCATCATCGCGCTGCTGCTGGCGGCCGCGGTACTGGTGGCCTTCCCGCTGCTGCGCCTGATCTGGGTGTGGTTCCTGCTGCGGTTGCTGATGGGCGCGGCGTCCGAGATCCTGTTCGTGATGTCGGAGACCTGGACCAACAGCCTGAGCACGGAGGAGAATCGCGGCCGCGCCATGGCGGCCTATACCGCCGCCATGTCCGTGGGCTTCGCGCTGGGGCCGCTGATGCTGTCCTTCCTCGGCACCCATGGCGCCCTGCCCTACATGGTCGGCGCCGGCATCGCGGTGGCGGCGACTCTGCTCGTCGCCTCCCCCCGCGTCGCCGCCCCGGCCTTCGAGACGCCGTCGCATGAAGGGCCGCTTCATTTCATGCGCCTCGCCCCCGTCGCCATCGCCGCGGTCGTGCTGAACGCGGCGATCGAGACGGCGGGGCTGTCATTCCTCGCCCTCTACGCCGTGCGGCTGGGCTGGGCGGAGGATCATGCGACCCAGCTGATGACCTGCATGATGGTCGGCGCCATCCTGCTGCAACTGCCGATCGGCTGGCTGGCGGACCGGATGGACCGGCTGCGCCTGGTGCGGCTGCTGGCGCTGGCGGCGGGGCTGGGGGCGCTGGCCTGGCCGGTGGCGCTGGCCAATCCCTGGTCCACCTACGCGCTGCTCTTCGCCTGGGGCGGCTGCTTCGTGGGCATCTACACGGTGATGCTAGCGGTGGTCGGCAGCCGGTTCCAGGGATCGGCGCTGGTGGGCGTCTATGCCGCCATGGGCTTCATGTGGGGCGCGGGTGCGCTGGCGGGGCCGGTGCTGGCGGGGCTGTCGATGGAAGCCGCGCCGCATGGCCTGGCCTTCTTCGCCGCCGCCATATGCTTCGCCTTCCTGGCCAGCACGCGGCTGCGGGGCACAGGCGCGGCGTAACAACCGGTTACGCTGCGTTGCAGCAGATTGTGTTGACATCGGGCGGAAACGCGCCAGTTTCCCATTCCGACAACCGACGCGTTTCATCGAGGTCGCATGCAACCCTCCCCCGGTCCGCGACATGACCTGTCGCGCCGCCTGCTGCCTTGCCTCGCCCTGGTCGGCACCGTCGCCCTGCTGGCGTCCTGCGACGAACCGCCGAAGCCGGCGGCGGCGCAAGGCGCGCCGCCCGCGCCGCCCGCCGTCACGGTGGTGACGCTGGAACGCAAGGAAGTGCCGGTGACGACGACGCTGCCCGGCCGCACCGCGCCCTTCCGGGTGGCGGAGGTGCGCCCGCAGGTCGGCGGCGTACTGCGGGAGCGGCTGTTCACGGAAGGCGAACGCGTCTCCGCCGGCCAGCCCCTGTTCCAGATCGACCCCGCCACGCTGGAAGCCGCGGTGCGCCGGGCGGAGGCCGCGCTGGCGCGGGCGGAGGCGACGGAGCGCGCGGCCAATGGCACCGCGACCCGCTACCGGTCGCTGGTGCAGGCGCAGGCGGTGTCGCAGCAGAACCTGGAGAATGCGGAGGCGACGCTGCGCCAGGCGCAGGCCGATGTCATGTCCGCCCGCGCGGCGCTGGAGACGGCGCGCATCGACCTGGCCTTCACCCGCGTCTCCTCCCCCATCAATGGCCGCACGGGCCGGTCCACCGTGACGCCGGGCGCGCTGGTCACGGCCAACCAGGCGGCAGCGCTGGTCACGGTGACGCAGCTCGACCCGATCTATGTGGACGTGACGCAACCGAGTGCGGCGCTGCTGCAGCAGCGGCGTGACGTGGCGAGCGGCGCGCTGAAGCGGGATTCGATCGACCAGGCCAGCGCCTCCCTGATCCTGGAGGACGGGTCCCGCTACCCCCACCCCGGGGAGATCCAGTTCAGCGAGGTGATCGTCGACCAGGGCACGGGGTCCGTCACCATGCGCGCGGTCTTCCCGAACCCGGACCAGCTGCTGCTGCCCGGCATGTTCGTGCGCGCGGAAGTCGAGGAAGGCGTGACGGATCGCGCGCTGCTGGTGCCGCAGCAGGCGGTGTCCCGCACGCCCCGGGGCGAGCCCATGGCCTTCGTCGTCAATGCGCAGAATGTCGTCGAGCAGCGCATCCTCCGCACCGCCCGCGCGATCGGCACGGATTGGCTGGTGACGGAAGGCGTGGCCCCTGGCGACCGGGTGGTGGTGGAAGGCGTGCAGCGCATCCGCCCCGGCGCGCGGGTGAACCCGACGGAACGCGGCGCCCCCGTGGCCCGCCCCGTGGCCTCGGCAGGCAGCTGAGGCGATGGCACGCTTCTTCATCGACCGCCCGGTCTTCGCCTGGGTGGTCGCCATCGGCATCATGCTGGCCGGCCTGCTGGCGCTACGCGCGCTGCCGGTCGCGCAGTATCCCGCCATCGCGCCGCCCGCGATCTCCGTGCAGGTCTCCTACCCCGGCGCCTCCGCCGAGACGGTGCAGAGCACGGTGGTGCAGATCATCGAGCAGCAGCTGTCGGGCATCGACAACCTGCTCTACTTCTCCTCCAACACCTCCAAGGATGGCAGCGCCACCATCCAGCTGACCTTCGCGCAGGGCACCAACCCCGATGTCGCGCAGGTGCAGGTGCAGAACAAGGTGCAGCTGGCCACGCCGCGCCTGCCGCTGACGGTGCAGCAGCAGGGCATCCGCGTCACCAAGTCGGGCAACAACTACCTGCTGGTGGTGGGCTTCGTGTCCACCGACGGGCGGATGGCGAATACCGACATTTCCGACTTCCTCGTCACTAGCGTGCAGGACCCGATCAGCCGCACGCCGGGTGTGGGCGACTACCAGGTCTTCGGCGCGCAGTACGCGATGCGCATCTGGCTGGATCCCGCGAAGCTGCTGAACTACGGCATGACGCCGGGCGATGTGGCGACCGCCGTGCGGGCGCAGAACGTGCAGGTTTCCTCCGGCGAGATGGGGGCCCTGCCCCAGGTGCCGGGGCAGATGCTGAACGCCACCATCATCGGGCCGTCCTACCTCCAGACCCCGCAGGAATTCGCCTCCATCCTGCTGCGCGTGCGGCCGGACGGGTCCCAGGTGCGGCTGCGGGACGTGGCGCGCGTCGAGATCGGGGCGGAGAACTACGCCTTCAGCACCCGCTTCAACGGCCAGCCTTCCGCCGGCATCGGCATCCGCCTGGCGAGCGGCGCCAATGCGCTGGACACCGCGAACAACGTCCGCGCGACGATCGAACGGCTGAAGCCCACCTTCCCCGCGGGGATCGAGATCGTCTACCCGCAGGACACGACGCCCTTCGTCCGCCTGTCCATCACCAGCGTGATGCACACGCTGGTGGAGGCGGTGGTGCTCGTCTTCCTCGTGATGTTCCTGTTCCTGCAGAACTGGCGCGCCACGCTGATCCCGACGCTGGCGATCCCGGTGGTGCTGCTGGGCACCTTCGCGATGCTGTCGGCGGCGGGCTTCTCCATCAACTCCCTCACCATGTTCGGCCTGGTGCTGGCCATCGGCCTGCTGGTCGATGACGCCATCGTGGTGGTGGAGAATGTCGAGAGGCTGATGGCGGAGGAACACCTCTCCCCCATCGAGGCCACGCGCAAGTCGATGGACCAGATCACCGGCGCGCTGGTCGGCATCGGCCTGGTGCTGTCGGCGGTGTTCCTGCCGATGGCCTTCTTCGGCGGGTCCGTCGGCGTGATCTACCGACAGTTCTCCGTCACCATCGCCACCGCGATGGGCCTGTCGGTCGCGGTCGCGATCTTCTTCACCCCCGTGCTCTGCGCCACGCTGCTGCGCCCGCACAAGCCGGGCCAGGGGACGCGGGGCTTCTTCGGCTGGTTCAACCGCGGCTTCTACCGCGGGTCGAAGGTCTATGAACGCGGCATCCGCGGCAGCATGAAGCGGCCCTGGCGGATGATGGTGGTCTATGCCGCGCTGATCGGCGCGCTGGGCTATTCCTTCCTGCGCCTGCCCGGCGGCTTCCTGCCGAATGAGGACCAGGGAACGGCCTTCATCCAGGTGATCTCCCCGCCCGGCGCCACCACCGAACGCACCCAGCGCACGCTGGATGAGGTGACGCGCTACCTGCTGGAGGAGGAGAAGTCGGTCGTCGCCTCCATCTTCACCATCAACGGCTTCAGCTTCGGCGGCCGCGGCCAGAATTCCGGCCTCGGCTTCATCAGCCTGCGGCCCTGGGCGGAACGGCCGGGGGAGGCCAACAAGGTGCAGGCGCTGACGGCGCGCATCAACCGGCGCTTCGCGGGCTGGCAGGATGCCATCGTCATCTCCTTCTCGCCCCCCGCCATCACGGAACTCGGCAACGCCACCGGCTTCAACTTCCAGCTGCTGGACCGCGCGGGGCTTGGCCATGCCGCGCTGATGGAGGCGCGCAACCAGTTGCTCGGCCTCGCGGCGCAGAGCCCGGTCCTGACCGCGGTGCGGCCGAACGGGCTGAATGACGAAGCGCAGTTTCGCCTGCTGGTGGATTGGGAGCGGGCGAGCGCGCTGGGGCTTTCGATCACGGATGTGAACACGACGCTGTCCACCGCCTGGGGCGCCACCTACGTCAACGACTTCATGGATCGCGGGCGCATCAAGCGCGTCTACATGCAGGGCGAGGCCGCGGCGCGCATGCTGCCTTCCGACCTCGATCGCTGGTTCGCGCGCAATGCCCAGGGGCAGATGGTGCCGTTCTCCGCCTTCGGGCGCGCGGAATGGGTCTATGGCTCGCCGCGGCTGGAGCGCTTCAACGGCATCGCGTCGCGGGAGATCCAGGGCCAGCCGGCGCCGGGCTACACCACCGGCCAGGCGATGGCGGAGATGGAGCGGCTGGCGGCGCAGCTGCCGCCGGGCATCGGCTTCGACTGGTCGGGGCTGAGCTTCGAGGAACGGCGTTCCTCCGGTCAGGCGCCGGCGCTCTACGCCATCTCGCTGCTCGTTGTCTTCCTGTGCCTGGCGGCGCTGTATGAGAGCTGGTCGATCCCGACGGCGGTGATGCTGGTGGTGCCGCTCGGCATCCTCGGCGCCGTGGTGGCCAGCATCCTGCGCGGCATGTCGAACGACATCTACTTCCAGGTCGGGCTGCTGACGACGATCGGCCTGACGGCGAAGAACGCCATCCTGATCGTCGAATTCGCGAAGGAGGGCTTCGACCACGGGCGCAGCGTGATGGAGGCGACCGCCGTCGCGGCGCGGCAGCGCCTCCGGCCGATCATCATGACGTCGCTGGCCTTCACGCTGGGCGTCGTGCCGCTGGCGATCGCGACGGGCGCGGGGTCCGGCGGGCAGAACGCGATCGGCACGGGCGTGATCGGCGGCGTCGTCACCGGCACGGTGCTCGCCATCATCTTCGTGCCGGTCTTCTTCATGCTGGTGCTGCGGCTGTTTCGCACCAAGCCGGCGCGGGCCAAGGACGGTGCTTCCCCCATGGCGGCGATTCCCGCACCCAGCGAGTGACGCCCGTGCTGGATGAGGTGGCGGAAGCCCCCCGCCGCGCCCCGGGGCGGGAAAGGATGCCCGCGCCGGAGCGCACGCGCCTGCTGTGCGAGGCCGCGGAGCAGGTCTTCCTGCGGGACGGCTATGCGGAGGCCAATCTGGATGAGGTCGCGCGGCTGGCCGGCATGTCCAAGCGGACGCTCTACCAGCACTTCCCCTCCAAGGCCGCGCTGTTCGAGGCCTGCATCGCCGCTGCCCTCGCCCCCCCGCCGCCGGAGCAGGAGGAGGCGGAGGCGCTGGAGCCGGCGCTGGTCGCGATGCTGCGCGGGGCGGGGACGCATCTGCTCAACGCCCGGCAGATCGCGATCTTCCGGCTGGTGATCGCGGAAGGGACCCGCACGCCCGAACTGGCGGAGGCCTTCCACCGCGCCGTCGTGAACAAGGGCGCTTCCGCCCTGCAACGGCGGCTGGAGCAGGAGATGCGGCGCGGGCGGCTGCGGTTGCGGGATGCGGAAGCGGGGGCGAAGATGCTGTTCGGCATGGCGCTCGGCGCCGCGCAGATCAAGCTGCTGCTGGGCTTGCGGGGCGCACCGGACCTGGGTGAGCTGGAGTCGCTGTCACGCCAGGCCGTGGCGCTGTTCCTGCACGGCGCGAGCGCGGCGTGACCTCTGAAAATTAAGTTTACTTTGAGCCTGATCACAATCGTGTCAGTCAACCCGGTAAGGGTTGGTTAGCGATTGTCAGGAATCGTCAGCCCCGACGACTGATCGAATCGATGCGGGGACGACGCCCATGGATGGCCTGTCTGGACTGCCGCCCGCATCCCGAACCACGGATGGCCTGGGCGTGCGCGACGAATTGGCGGTGTTGATCGAAACCCTGGGCCAGGCCGACCCGGCCCTGCCCAACCCCGCGCGGCGGCTGCTCGATGCGGTGGGGGTTGCCGTCTACACCACGGACGCCGCCGGCACCCTGACCTACTACAACGAGGCCGCGGCCAACCTCTGGGGCTGGCGGCCGGCGATCGGCGACCAGCGCTGGTGCGGGTCCTGGCGCATCCTGGCGCCGGAGGGGTCGCTGCTGCCGCATGACCAGTGCCCGATGGCGGTGTGCCTGAAGGAAGCGCGCGCGGTGCGCGGGGCCTGGGCCTTCGCGGAACGGCCGGACGGCAGCCGCATCCCCTTCGCGCCCTTCCCCTCCCCGCTGCGGGAGGCGGATGGGCGGCTCGTCGGTGCAGTCAACGTGCTGGTGGACATCAGCGGGCTGAAGGCGGCGGAGAACCGGCTGGCGCAGTCGGAAGCGCGCTTCCAGACGGCGCAGGAGATCTCGCCGGAAGGCTTCGTGGTGCTGGCCCCCGTGCGCGATTCGCGCGGCAGCATCGTCGATTTCCGCATCGACTACGCGAATGGCGCCGCCACGCGGCTGCTCGGCCTGCGGGCGCGCCGCGGGCGCGAATCGGGCGCGCGGCTCAGCCTGGTGCTGCCGATGCACTTCACCGGGCCGGGCGGCGTGCTGGCCGAGTACATCGCGGTGCTGGAGACCGGCACCGTCAGCATCCGCGAACGCGGCGCCGGCGATGGCCAGGGCGCGCGCAGCTTCCGCAGCCGCGCCGTGCGGCTGGACCAGGGCGTCGCCGTGTCCTTCGAGGATGTGACCGCCCGCCGCCGTGTGGAGGCGCGGGCGCGCTTCCTGGCGGAGCATGACGAGGTGACGGGCCTGCTGAACGGCAGCGGCCTGCGCCGCCGCCTGGAATCGCTGCAGGACCGGGATGACGGCACCGCCATCCTGCTGGTCAGCC
Organism: Acetobacteraceae bacterium; assembly: GCA_027482245.1. Classification (GTDB taxonomy): domain Bacteria; phylum Pseudomonadota; class Alphaproteobacteria; order Acetobacterales; family Acetobacteraceae; genus Falsiroseomonas. The sequence continues at coordinate 177,542 of JAIXWG010000065.1, forward strand.
TCGACGGGCATCGCGGGTCGCTGGGCCGTGCGGCGGCGGAGGAGGCGATCCGCGTCGCCGCCTCGCGCATCGCGCGCCGCCTGCCGCATGGTGCCGTGGCGGCGCGGATCGGGGCGGATGACTTCGCCATCCTGGCGGCGGGCTGCCCGCCCGTGGCCGTGCACGAACTTTCCGCCGCCATCCTGCGCGACCTGGCCGTGCCGGTGGCGACGCCGGAGGCGCCGGTGATGCTGGCGGCGCGCGTCGGCGTCGCGGCGTCGGAAGGGGAGACGGACCCCGATGCGCTGATGCGGGACGCGGAGCTGGCGCTGGCCGCGGCGCGGCAGGGCTCGGGCGACCGCCTGGCCATCTTCGCCCCCGCCGCGCTGCGCGGCGCGCAATCGATCCGCCAGGCGGAAGCCGACCTGCGGCTGGCGCTGCACGAACGTCAGATCGAGGTCCACTACCAGCCCATCGTCTCCACCGCGACGCGCACGCTGGCGGGGTTCGAGGCGCTGGCCCGCTGGCGGCATCCGAGCCGCGGCTTCGTCTCCCCCGGCGAATTCGTCCCCCTGGCGGAGGAGACGGGGCTGATCACGCAGCTCGGCGACCAGGTGCTGCGCCAGGCGTGCCGGGAGGCGGCCGGCTGGCCCTCCCACCTCCGCGTCACGGTCAACATCAGCCCGACCCAGCTGCGGGAGGAGATGCTGCCGCGCCTCGTCGCCGATGCGCTCAGCGCCAGCGGGCTGCCCGCGCGGCGGCTGGAGCTGGAGCTGAGCGAGGTGACCTTCCTCGGTGACGAACGCGCCGCGGCGCATGCGCTGGCGACGCTGCGCACGCAGGGCGTGGCGCTGGCGCTGGACGATTTCGGATCGGGCTTCTCCTCCCTCGCGCAGTTGCGGAGCTTCCCGGTGGGGCGCGTGAAGATCGACCGCAACCTGGTCGTCGGCGTCGATACGCAACGGGAGGGCGCGGCGATCATCCGCGCCATCATGCGGCTCGCCGCCGATCTCGGCCTGGCGACGACGGCGGAGGGCGTGAACACCCAGGCGGAATTCGACCGCCTGGCGGTGGAGGGCTGCGCGGAGGCGCAGGGCTTCCTGTTCAGCCCCGCGCAGCCGGCTTCCGCCATCCCCGGCATGCTCGCGCGGTTCGGGTAGGGCAGTCCCCTACCCCACCTCCTCGATCCGCACCGGGAAGGCGCCTGCCAGATCGTCGCATTCGGCGACGTGGTAGATGCTGTAGCGCCACGCCGATCCCGCCGGCAGTTCGGGCGGCGTGAAGGGGAAGGCGATGTTGCCGCCCGTGGAGAGCCGCCCCGGGAAGCCGAAATGCAGCAGGTTCTGCTTGGCGACGCCGATGATGGCCTTGGCGGTATCGGCATCGGCCGCGATGCATTCCAGCAGGAAGAACACCTCCGCCGGCGTGGGCAGGCCTTCGCGCGCGCCGGGGAACAGGTTCGTCTCCCCGGTGCCATAGGCGCGGAAGCGGAGGTCGTAGTCGCCCGCGCCGGGCAGGATGTCGGCGACGATCTTGCGGACGCCGGCCGCGATGCTGTCGCGCTGCTCGATCACGCGGGGGTCGGTGGTGCTGGCCAGCAGTACCGCGCGTTCCCCCACCCAGGTCGCGCCCTCCACCTTGATGCTGTGCTGGCGCGCCGGCACCCAGGTGGCGCCGGAGACGCGGACGCGGCGGTCGTCGATCGCCTCGTACACCGCCTCCGTCGTGTCCATCATCCCCTCGGGCTCATGCACCCGCAGCGGGTCCGCCTGTTCGTAGAGGCTGTGCGCGGCGACGGAGACGGGGGTCGCGGCGCGCGCGGGGTTCATGCTCTCCAGCTCGAAGCTGTCGCCCGTCAGCGTGCCGAGCATTGCGTCCCGCCCGCCGGGGACGCAGCAGAGCGAGGTGCATTCGATGATCTTCGCCATGTGCGTCGCCGGGCCGGGCGCGTAGCCCAGCATCAGCGGCACGGCGGCGAAGACGGCGGTATCGCAGGCGCGGCCGGCGAGCACGATGTCGGGCTCCATCGCCAGCGCGCGCAGGAAGGCTTCCGTCCCCATCTGGCCGACGATGTGCGCGGCGCCATCGATCGTCTCCGCCGTCAAGGCGCCGATGCCCCCGATGGGCTGCACGCGCCCGGCCTGCGCCATCGCGCGCAGCCAGGCGCGGTCCATGTCGGCGCCGATGATGGCGACGCGCAGCCGAAGCCCATCCTCCTTCGCGATGGCGCGGATCATCGCCAGCGCCTGGTCGAGATGCGGTGTCGCGCCGGCGGTGCCCGCGCTGCCGATGATGAGCGGCACGCCCAGCTGCCGCGCGCCCTGGATCACCAGCCGCAGGTCGCGCTTGGTGATCGCCGGGCTCGTCGCCAGCCTTCCGCCGCCGAGATAGGCGGGGCCGACATCGATGGAGCCCATGTCACAGCCCAGCACATGCGGATCACGCGCCAGGCCCGCCTTCAGCGCGGCCTCCGGGATGCCATTGCCGAGCTGGCCGGAGGCGGCGAGCACGCGCAGCGCCTGGCCGGGCCTCGGGCCCTTGTCCATCAGCTTCCCGACGACACTCACAGCACCACCCCCAGCAGCGGCGCATGCTGCTGCGCGCCATAGACATCGGAATCACCAGGCGATCCCGCCACCACCGGCCGGTCCAGCACCACCTTGATGGCATGGGCGGCGGCGTAGGGGATGACCTCCACCGTGGTGGCGGAAACGCCGTAGAGCCGCGCCATCGATTCCCGCGTCATCGCCGGGGATGCCAGCGCCTCCCGGAACGTCGCGTCATCGGCGAAGAGGATGTCGAGCGTGCAGTGCAGCGGCCCCGCATTCTTGCTGCGGATCACCCGCGCGATGTCGATCAGCCGTCGGCCACCCATGCTGGCACGTTCCCCCGTATCCTGGACGGCGGATGCTCCGCCCCACGGCGCGACGGGTCAACCCGCGCTTGACGTCACGCCTTGGCGTCCGGACAGTTTCGGGCGACGCGCCGCCAAGGCGCGCGAGGAGGATGCGGCCATGACGATCACACGGCGCCTGGTGATGGGCGCGCCGGTCGCGCTCGCGATGCCCGCCCTCGCGCAGCCCGGCCCGGCGCGGCAATCCATCCGCCTGCTGGTGCCCTTCGCGCCGGGCAGCGGCAGCGACACCATCGCGCGCATCGTCGCCAACGGCATGAAGGACGTGCTGGGCCAGACCATCGTGGTGGAGAACCGCCCCGGCGGCGGCGGCACCACGGGCACGGAACAGGGCGCGCGGGCGGCGCCGGATGGCAGCACCATCGTGATGGGGACCAGTTCCTCCCTCGGCATCAATGCCGCGCAGAACCCGCATGCGGGCTACCGGGTGGACCGGGATTTCGCCGCCGTCGCGGGCTGCGCGCGGTCCTACTACCTGATCGCGACGCATACCGGCGCCGATGCGCCGCGGACGCTGCAGGAGCTGGTGGCGCGGCTGCGCGCGGGCGGCGGCAATTTCGCCATGGGCGGCGTCGGCACGATCGGGCACCTGACGGCGGAGCTGTTCCTGATGCGCGCGGGCGTTCGGGCGGAGGGTGTCTCCTACCGCGGCAGCGCCCCCGCCCTGACCGATCTGGCGGCGGGGCGGGAGCTGTTCAGCTGCGATACGCTGGCCGCCATGTCCCCCTTCCTGTCCGGCGGCCGGCTGCGGGCGCTGGCGGTGACGGCGCCGTCCCGGCTGGCGGCGCTGCCCGATGTGCCGACCACGGCGGAGGGCGGCGTCGCGGACCTGGTGGTCGACGCCTGGTTCGGCATGGTCGTGCCCGCGGCCACGCCCGCCCCCACCGTCGCCGCCCTGGGGGAGGCGGTGATCGCGACCCTGGCGCAGGCCGAGACGCGCGCCCGGCTGGACGCGCTGATGGTGGACGCCATGCCGATGCGCGGGCCGGAATTCGCCACCCTGATGCGGGAGAGCACGCAGTTCTGGGTGGAGTTCGTGCGCCGCGCCAATATCCGCATCGAATTCTGAGACCGGCTGGCGGCGGGGATCGCTTCGCCGTCCCGCCCGCGCATGCCAAAAGGGCGGCATGCGCCACTTCCCCGCCTTCCTCGACCTTCGCGGCCGCACCGTCCTGCTGCTCGGCACCGGCGAGGTCGCCGACCGCAAGGCGGAACCGCTGGCGCGCGCCGGCGCGGTGATCCGGCAGGCCGAGGCCTTCGCGCCGGAGCTGCTGGACGGCGTCGTGCTGGCGGTCGGCGCCGACGCGCCGGAGGAGGAGCTGCGCGCGCTGTCGGCCGCCGCACAGGCCCGCGGCATCCCGGTGAATGTCGTGGACAAGCCGGCGCTGTGTTCCTTCATCACCCCCGCCATCATCGATCGCGCGCCGGTCACCGTCGCGGTCAGCACCGGCGGCGCGGCGCCTGTGCTGGCGCGCATGATCCGCCAGAGGATCGAGACCGTGCTGCCCCCCGCCATCGGCACGCTGGCCGCGCTGGCGGAGCGCTTCCAGGCCGCGATCCGCGCGCGGCTGCCGGACCTGGCCGCGCGGCGCCGGTTCCTGGATGCCGCGCTGACCGGCGCGCCCGCTGACCTGGCTCTGGCCGGCCGGGTGCCGGAAGCGGAAGCCGCCTTCGCGCAGGCGCTGGAGGGCGCGGAGACCACGCCGCCGGGCATCGTCTACCTCGTCGGCGCCGGTCCGGGCTCGGCCGACCTGCTAACGTTGCGCGCGCTGCGGCTGATGGGGGAGGCCGATGTCATCGTGCATGACCGGCTGGTGCCCACGGCGGTGCTGGACATGGCGCGGCGGGATGCGGAGCGCATCCTGACCGGCAAGCAGGGCCCACGACACGACCTGCCCCAGGCGGAGATCAACGCGCTGCTGGTGCGCCTGGCACAGGCGGGCAAGCGCGTCGTGCGCCTCAAGGGCGGGGACCCCTTCGTCTTCGGCCGGGCGGGGGAGGAAGCGGCGGCGCTGCGGGAGGCCGGGATCGCGCATGAGGTGGTGCCCGGCGTCACCGCGGCCCTCGCCTGCGCCGCCAGCGCCGGCATCCCGCTGACGCATCGGGAGGCCTCTCGCGCGCTGACGCTGGTCACGGGCCATGCCCGGGACGGGCGGCTCGACCTGGATTTCGAGGCGCTGGCGCGGCCGCGGCAGACGCTGGCGGTCTATATGGGCGTGGCGACGCTGCCGCTGCTGCAGGACGGGCTGATCGGCGCGGGGATGGACCCGGCGACGCCGGCGGCCCTCATCGAGCAGGGCGGCACCGACCGGGCGCGCAGCCTGCACGGCACCATCGGCCAGATCGCCGCCCAGGCGGCGGGATGGGCGGGTGGCGGGCCGGCGCTGCTGCTGGTGGGGGACGCGGTGGCCATGGGGGCGCCGCCTTCGGCTTCGTGAAGGGAGGCGGCGGAACGTCCCTCCCCCGGTTCTGTTCGGCGCCTGCCCGTGCCAGGATTTCGGGCAAGACCGATCGGAGGAACCGCCCGCATGCCCATCCGCCAGGTGGCGACCCAGCCCTTTGCCGACCAGCGGCCCGGCACCTCCGGCCTGCGGAAGAAGGTGCCGGTCTTCCAGCAGCCGCGCTACGTCGAGAATTTCGTGCAGTCGATCCTGGACACGGTCGGTGAGAAGCTGCGCGGCGCGACGCTGGTGATTGGCGGCGACGGGCGCTTCCTGAACCGACAGGTGGCGGAGACGGCGATCCGCATGGCGGCCGCGGCCGGGGCGGGGCGCGTGCTGGTGGGGCGCGGCGGGCTGCTATCCACCCCCGCGGCCTCCGCGCTGATCAGGGCGAGCGGGGCCATCGGCGGCATCGTGCTCTCCGCCAGCCACAATCCCGGCGGGCCGGAGGGCGATTTCGGCATCAAGTTCAACACCGCGAATGGCGGCCCGGCGCCGGAGGAGGTGACGGAGGCCATCCATCGCCGCGCCTCATCCCTCACGGAATACCGGATCGCGGAGGAGGCGGCGCCCGACATCGACGCGATCGGGGAGACGCGGCTGCTGGAGACGGTGGTTGCCGTCATCGATCCCGTCGCGGGCCATGCGGCGCTGATGGAGACGCTGGTCGATTTCCCTGCCATCGCCGGCATGTTCCAGCGCGGCTTCCGCATGCGCTTCGATGCGATGAGCGCGGTGACCGGCCCCTATGCAAAGGCGATCATCGAGGGGCGGCTCGGCGCGCCCGCCGGCACCGTCGTGAACGCGACCCCCCTGCCCGATTTCGGCGGCCACCACCCGGACCCGAACCCGGTCCACGCGGCGGAGCTGATGGCGGAGATGACGGGCGCCAACCCACCCGATTTCGGCGCCGCCAGCGATGGCGATGGCGACCGCAACATGATCGTCGCCCCCGGCGTCTTCGTGACGCCGTCGGACAGCCTGGCGATCCTGGCGGCGCACGCGCATCGCGCGCCGGGCTATGCAGGGGGGCTTGCCGGCGTCTCGCGGTCCATGCCGACGAGCCGGGCGGTGGACCGCGTGGCCAAGCGCCTCGGCATTCCCTGCTACGAGACGCCGACGGGCTGGAAGTTCTTCGCCAACCTGCTGGATTCCGGCCGCATCACCCTGTGCGGGGAGGAGAGCGCGGGCACGGGCTCCAACCATGTGCGGGAGAAGGACGGCCTCTGGGCCGTGCTGGTCTGGCTGAACATCATCGCGGCGACCGGCAAGCGGGCGGATGCGATCCTGCGCGACCATTGGGCGGAGTTCGGCCGCGACTACTACAGCCGGCATGACTATGAGGAGGTGGACAGCGACGCGGCGAAGGCGCTGATGGCGGCGCTGCGCGGCAGGCTGGCATCCCTGCCCGGCCAGAGCTTCGCCGGGCTGACGGTCGCGGAGGCCGACGACTTCGCCTACCACGACCCCGTGGATGGCAGCGTGACGCCGGCGCAGGGCGTGCGGGTGCTGTTCAAGGAGGATGCGCGCGCTGTCTTCCGCCTGTCCGGCACGGGCACGGTGGGCGCCACGCTTCGCGTGTATCTCGAGCGCTTCGAGCCCGATGCCGCGCGCCACGACCTGCCGGTGCAGCAGGTGCTGGCGCCGGTCATCGCCGCGGCGCGGGAGATCGCGCAGATCGAGGCGCATACCGGCCGCGCGGAGCCCAGCATCGTCACGTGACGATTGCCGCGTAACCATCGCCCCTGCCCCGGCGAAGGCCATGGGGGTGGGGGTGGCGAGCGATGGGCGTTGGGATGGCGGCGTGGGTGGTGGGGCTGGCGCAGGCCTATGCGGTGCTCGGCCTGGTCGTGGGGCTCGCCTTCCTGCTGCGGGGGATCGACCGCATCGATCCCGCCGCGCGCGGCGCCCATGCCTTCCGGCCGCTGATCCTGCCGGGGCTCGTGCTGCTCTGGCCCGTGGTGGCGTGGCGCTGGGCCAGGCTCGCCCGCTGATGCGCCTGGCCCATCGCCGCGCGCATCGCGCCGCCTGGATCGCGCTGGCCGTGCTGCTGCCGCTGCTACTGGAACTGGGCTTCGCGCTGCGGCCCGCGCCCGTGATGGCGCCCCAGCGCATCGCGGCGCCATGAGCGCGCGCTACACGCCCGTCGGCTGGACACCGGCCAAGCGCGCCTATGACGCGGTGCTGGTGGCGGGCGTGCTGGGGTACCTCCTCGCCTTCCTGAAGGTCGCGCCGCTGCTGGGCGGGGAGGCCGCGGCAATGGATCCCGCGAGCCTGGCCATCAAGGCCTATGGCAGCTGCGCGCTGCTGCTGCTGTCCATCGCGCTCGCCATCGGGCCGCTGGCGCGGATCGACCGGCGCTTCCTGCCGCTGCTCTACAACCGGCGGCACCTGGGCGTGGTGACCTTCCTGGTCGCGGCGTCCCACGCCATGGCCGTGATGGGGTGGCACTTCGCCTTCAGCGCAACCGATCCCTTCGTGGCGCTGCTGTCCTCGGAATCCGGCGCGCTGCCCTTCGTGCCGCTGGGCGTGCTGGCGCTGCTGGTGCTGGCCCTGCTGGCGGCGACGAGCCACGATTTCTGGCTCTCCTTCCTGACGCCGCCGGTGTGGAAGGCGCTGCACATGGCGATCTACCCGGCCTATGCGCTGGCAATCGGGCATGTGGCGCTGGGCGCGCTGCGGGATGAGGGCAGCCCGGCGCTGGCGGCGGTCGTGGTGGCGGCGGCCATTGGCGTGGCCGCGCTGCACCTGCTGGCGGCGCTGAAGCCGCTGCCCGAGGCGGCGCCTGGCGTGGAATGGGTGCGCGCGGGGCGGGCGGAGGCGGTGCCGGAAGGGCGCGCCATCATCGTGCGGCCGCCCGGAGGCGAACCCGTCGCGATCTTCCGGCATGAGGGCAGGCTCTCCGCCGTGACGAACCTCTGCGCGCACCAGAACGGGCCGCTCGGCGAGGGGCGGATCGTCGATGGCTGCATCACCTGCCCCTGGCACGGCTTCCAGTACCGGCCGGCGGATGGCTGCGCGCCGCCGCCCTACACGGAGAAGCTCGCGACCTACAACCTCCTGCTCGACGGTCAGTGGCTGCTGCTGGACCCGCGGCCCAATCCGCCCGGGACGCGGGTGGAGCCTCTTGCCGTGCCGGGCAACGGGGCGGCGGCCAGCGGCGATTTCTTCATCGGCTGGGCGCGCTGGCTGCCGGCCTCGCTGCGGCCGGTGGTGGTGCCGGCGGCGCTGCTGATGCTGCTGGGCTTCCCCGCGATCGGCCTGGCGCTCGGCGCGCTGGCGGGGGACCCCGCGGGCGGCGACCGCTTCGCGGCGAGCACCCTGCCGGAGCTGCCCTATACCGGCCGCTACGAGGGCGTGGTCATCGCCGCCCCCTACCCGCTGCTGCAGCTGGAGGACCGCACCCTGCTGCTGGCGCGGGACGGCAAGCTGGGCGCCCATCCCGAGGCCCGCGCCCTGCACGGCCGCCTGGTAAGGGCCGAAGGCTATGTGCTGCGGCGCGGCGCGATCGAGATGCTGGTCCTGGCGGAGCCGCCCGTGCCGATCGAGGGCACGGCCACGCTGCCCCGCGCGGAGCCGCTCGGCCACTGGCGCATCCAGGGCGAGATCTGCGATGGGAAGTGCGCCGCCGGCGGCATGCGCCCTGGCACCGGCATCGGCCACCGCGCCTGCGCGACGCTCTGCCTGGATGGCGAATTGCCCGCCGTCTTCGTGCCGACGCGGCCCGTGGCGGGACACACGGTGATGGTGCTGGGCGATGCGGAGGGCCGCCCCGCCCTGCCCGCGATGCGCGACCTTGTCGGGCTGCGCGTGACGCTGGAGGGCGAGGTGGAGCGGATCGGCAGCATCGCCATCTTCCGCGCGACGCGGCCATGATCCGCACGCTGCTCGCCCTTGCCATCGCGGTTGCGGGCTGGGAAGCGGCGGGTCTTCTCATCGCCTGGCTCGCGCCCGGCGGCGCGGAATTGCTGCTGCGGGCGCTGGGCGTCATCCTGCTGCTCGGATTTTCTGGCCGTCTGGCCGACACGTCGCACGAGGATCATTCATCCCATGGCTGACATCACGCTCGTCACCGGCGCCGCCGGCAATCTCGGCCGCGCCGTCGCCGCCGCGCTCGCGGCGCGCGGGTCCACCGTGGTCGCGCTGGACCGCGTGGCGGCGCCGCTGGAGGCGATGGTCGCGGCGCTGCCGGGGGACGGGCACCTGCCGCTCGCGGGCGTGGACCTCGGCGATGAGAAGGCATGCGAGGACGCCGTCGCGGCGGTGCTGGCGCGCTTCGGGCGGCTGGATGGCGTGGTGCACACGGTCGGCGGCTTCGACATGGCGCCGATCGCCGATGGCGCGCCCGCGCTGTTCGAGGCCATGTTCCGCCTGAACCTGATGACCACCGTCAACGTGTTCCGCGCCGCCATCGCCGCCATGCGCGGCCAGGGCAGCGGCAGCCTGGTGGCGATCGGCGCCATGGCGGCGCTGAAGGCACCGGCGCAGCTCGCGGCCTATTCCGCCAGCAAGGCCGGCGTGCTGCGGCTGGTGGAGGCCTATGCGGAGGAGCTGAAGCCCGAGGGGCTGCGCGTGAACGCCATCCTGCCCGGCACCATCGACACGCCGCAGAACCGTGCGGCCATGCCGGGCGCGGATACGTCCGGCTGGGTGATGCCGGCGCAGCTGGCGGAGGCCGCTTCTTTCCTGGTGAGCCCGGCTGCCTCCGGCATCACGGGCGTGCTGCTGCCGGTGACGGCCAAGGGGTGATACCGCTACGCATGCCATGACCTGCGGCCCGCACAGCGGGCCGAGGCCGCGAATGCGGCCCGCCGCTTGTGCGGCGAGCCAAGCGGCCTGATGGCCGCGCCGGCGCCTGAGGGCAGAAATGCGCCAGCATTTCTGCGAGGCACCATGACCTACTCCGGCGTCACCGACATGGCGTAGGTCTCCTCGTCGTTGCGCGCGATCACGCGGAGGCCGCGCCGCGCCGCCCAGATGTTCACCTGGTGGTGCAGCGGGATGATGGCATAGTCGCGCATGGCGATGCGCGTCGCCTCCCGGTACGCGACCTCCCGCGCCGCGGGATCGAGCATGGTGAGCGCGCGGTCGAGCACGGCATCGAAGGCGGGGTTGGAATACATCGAGCGGTTGGAGGTGCCGCGGCCGCGCGCGCGATCAGGTGTGGCGATCAGCGCCACCATGGGGCTGTCGGGTTCACCCGTGCCGGTACCCCAGCCGCTGAGGCCGACGGAAAACTCCTCCCGCGCCGAGCGGGTGAAATAAACGTTCGAGGGCAACGCCTGGATCTCCGTCCGCACGCCGATGCGGGACCACATCTGCGCCACGGCCTGGATGATGCGATCGTCATTGACGTAGCGGTCATTGGGGCCGGCCAGCACCACGCGGAAGCCGGACGCGAAGCCGGCCTCCGCCAGCAGGCGCTGCGCGCGGGCGGGATCGAAGGGATCGGGCTTCGTGTCGGGGTCGTGGCCCATCATCCCCGCGGCGAGGAACTGGCCCGACGGCGTCGCGTAGCCGCCCATGATCTGGCGCACGATGGCGTCGCGGTTGATGGAGAGCGACAGCGCCTCCCTCACCCGCTGGTCGCGCAGCGGGCTGCGCGGCAGGCGTTCGCCGTTCACGCTGGTGACGCCAGGCGTGTCGTCGCGCCGGTGGTCGAGATACAGGTAGATGTTCCGCAGCGCCGGCCGGCTGGCGATGGTGATGCCGGGGTTGGCGCGCAGCGCGTCCACATCGCGGGTGGAGACGGAATCGATGACATCGACATCGCCCGCACGAAGCGCCGCGATGCGCGACGCGTCATTCGCGATGACGCGGTAGTTCACGCGCGCCCAGGGCTGCGTGCCGCCCCACCAGGCGGGGTTGCGCTGCATCACCGCCTCGCTGCCCGGGGAATAGCTGACAAGACGGAAGGGCCCGGTGCCGATCGCGGCGCGGCCATTGTTGAAGTCGGCGGTCTCCACCTGCAGACCGAGGCTGCGGTTGATGATGGTGATGCCGCTCATCAGGTTCGGGATGAGGGGATTGGGTGCGGCGGTGTGCAGGCGGATGGTGTGGGGGTCCAGCACCTCGATGCGTTGCACCGCGCGTGTGTAGATGGTGAAGCTGCCCGGGCTGTTGCGAACCTGGGGCACACGCTCGAAGGAGAAGACGACGTCGTCGGCCGTGAAGGCGGAGCCGTCATGCCAGGTGACGCCTTGGCGCAGCCTGAACTCCCACACCGTGTCAGCGATCGCCTCCCACGATACGGCGAGGCCGGGCTTGAGGCGAAAATCCTCGTCGGTCGCGACCAGGCGATCGAAGACGTGCTTGGTCAGCGCGTTGTTCGGCGTGAGGGTGTGGTAGTGCGGGTCCATGGAGGTGAAGGCGCCGCCGACGCCGATGGACAGCGTCTGCGCCATGGCCCCGGGGGACGCGATCAGTGCGAGTGCCAGCAGGGTCTTGCGCATCGGGACACCCCATGAACATGCTTCGCGTCGATCCTATGGATCGCGATGCGGCCCCGCAATCGCGGTCATCACCGCGAGGGAGCGACCCGCCGGATGGACCTGCTCATCACCGATGCAGTCATCGTCACGCAGGATGCAGCGCGCACAATCCTTGACCGCAGCGCCATCGCCATCCGCGGTGACCGCATCGCGGCCGTCGGCCCGACCGCAGCGATGCAGGAAGCGCATCCCGACCTTCCGCGAATGAGCGCACGCGGCAAGGCGGTGCTGCCCGGCTTCATCAACGCGCATACCCACACCATCCTCACCGTGCTGCGCGCGACGGTGGAGGATTGGGCGGGCAACGCCGTCTATGGCTACATGTCGCCGGTGTCCTACACCATGACGCCGCATGAGCGCGCGGTGATGGGCATGCTCGGCATCGTGGAGGGCATCCGGTCGGGCTGCACCACCTTTGTCGATCCCTTCCGCCATGTGCCGGACTATGCCGATGCGATGGCGGGGCTCGGCGTGCGGCTCGTGCTCAGCGAGAACTGCGCCGACGTGAACACGCTGAAGATCCGGCATGGCGACTGGTCGCCCGACCCGGCCTTCGGCGAGGTCTTCCTTCAGCGCACGAAGGCAGGGATCGAACGGTTCCACAACACCCATGACGGGCGCCTGCAGATCCAGATCGCGGCGCATGCGACGGACAACTGCACGCCGGAATACCTGGAGAAGCTGACCGACCTCGCGCGCCAGCACGGCATGCCGCGCACCATCCACCTGGCGCAGTCCATCGAGGAAATCCGCGCGGTGCGCGACCGCTATGGCTGCACCCCCGCCGAATACCTGGCGCGGCATGGCTGGGCGGAACCCGACGTCGTCGCGGCGCACTGGACCTACTGTACGGAGAGCGATGTCGCGCTGCTGGGCGAGCGTGGCATGCAGATGGTGCACTGTCCCGCCAACGGATCCCGCCGCGGGCCGCATCCCGTGCTGGCCAAGAAGATCCGTGCCGCCGGCGTCAACATCTGCTTCGGCACCGACAACATGACGGAGGACATGTTCCACGCCATGAAGATCGGCCTGATCGTCCATCGCGGCGCGGAGGGCATCCAGGGCGTCGATCCGCAGCCCGAGGCGATCTTCGATGCTGTGAACGTCAACGGCGCACGCAGCATCGGGCGGAGCCACGACCTCGGCAGCATCGAGGCGGGGAAGAAAGCCGACCTCACCTTCCTCAACCTCAACAGCCCCGCGCTGCGGCCGGTGACCAACCTCATCGGCAACATCGTCCATTACGGCCATCCCGGCACGGTGGAGAGCGTGATGGTGGATGGCGAATTCGTGCTGCGCGACGGCAGGCTGCTGGTGACGGACGAGCAGGCGCTGATCGAGGAGGCGCAGGCGGTGACGCAGGCGGTCTGGGCGCGCATGCTGGCGGCGAACCCGGACCTTCCGCCACCCCGCGCGCTGCGCTGGCTGGACATCTGACGCCATGCGGAAGATGCACCTGGTCGCCTACATGAAGTCGGGACCCTCGGCGAGCTATCCCAGCACCTGGCGGCACCCGATGGCGACGCTCGACGACCTGTTCGAGCCGACGCGCTGGGAACGCATCGCGCAGGTGCTGGAGGCCGGCTTCTTCGATGCCTGCTTCTTCGCGGACGGGCTCGGCGTGTCCGACCTCTACAAGGGCAACTTCGACGACTATGTGGGCCGCGGCGGGCAGCTGTCGCTGCTGGACCCGATGACGCTGCTGCCGCTGATGGCGCGTGTCACGACGCGGCTCGGCCTCGGCGCCACGCTCTCCACCACCTTCCACAATCCCTACAACCTGGCGCGCAGCCTCGGCTCGCTCGACATCCTCAGCAAGGGGCGCGTCGCCTGGAACGTCGTCACCACGGCGCGGGAGTTCGAGGCGCAGAATTGCGGCGAGGAAGGGCTGCCCCCGAAGGACCAGCGCTACGACCGCGCGGATGAGATCCTGGAGGCCTGCACCGCGCTGTGGGAGGGATGGGACGCCGACGCGCTGGTGCTGGACAAGGCCAGCGGCGTCTTCGCGGATACCTCGAAGATCCGTTACGCGAACTACAAGGGCAGGCACGTGGCCAGCCGCGGGCCGCTTTCCATCCCGCGCTCGCCCCAGGGAAGGCCCGTCGTCATGCAGGCGGGATCGTCGGATCGCGGCCGCGCCTTCGCGGCGCGCTGGGCGGAGATGATCTTCTGCTCGCCGGCGACGAAAGCCGCCGCGCTGGCCTACCGGACCGACATCCGCGCGCGGATGGAGGCAATCGGCCGCAACCCCGATGAATGCGCGGTCCTGCCCTCCTTCACCGTCGTGCTGGGGGAGACGGAGGCGATCGCGAAGGAGAAGGCGGATTTCATCCGGTCCCAGGTCGATCCGGAACTCGTCATCGCGGCAGCGTCGTGGTCCGTCGCCGCCGACCTCAGCGTGATCGATGATGAGGGCGCGCTGGTCGCGCAATCCGGGAACCAGGGCGTGCAGGGCCATCGCGACCGGGTGATGCAGGTCGCGAAGGCGAAGGGCATCAGCTTCCGGGAGGCGGTGCGCCTGCCGCGCGATCTGGTGGCGGGCACGCCGGCGCAGGTCGCGGACATGATGGAGGATTGGTTCAAAGCCGGCGCGGCGGATGGCTTCATCCTGCCACCGACCGTCTTCCCCACCACCTTCGAGGAGGTGGCGATGATGCTGGTGCCGGAACTCCAGCGCCGCGGGCTGTTCCGCACGCGCTACGCGGCGGCGACGCTGCGCGGCAATCTGCTCGATCCCGGCTAGCGAATCTGGAAGCGGACGGGGACCGTCACCTCCAGCAGGTCGCCCTCCATCCCCGCGGGGAAGGCGGGCAGCGTGGCGCGCTGGATCATCTGCTCCACGGCCGTGTCCAGTTCCGCATCGCCCGACCCGCGCGCGATCTGCCAGCGCGCGACGCGCCCATCCCGCAGCACGGTGAAGCGCAGCATGGCGACGCCGCTGGCGCGCCGAGCGCGGGCGCCATCGGGATACCGCTTCTGTCGTTCCAGCGCGCCCGCCAGGGCCTGGAGGTAGTTCGGCGGGGGACCTGACGCCGCCACGGGCGCGGGCGGGCCTGGGGAGGCCACGGGGGCCGTCTGCGCGGCGGGCGCGGGCATGGAGGCCGGCGCCGGCACGCGCGGTGCGGCGGGGCGCGGGGGCGCAGGGCGCGGCGGCGGCGGGGCCGGGCGTGGCGGTGGCGGCGGAGGTTCCGGCGCTGGCTCTGGCACGGGCTCAGGCGGCGGCGGTTCCGGCACGGGCTCCGGCGGCGGCGGTTCGGGCTCGGGTGGTGCGGGTTCGGGTGGGGCCGGTTCGGGGGGCGGCGCGGCTTCGGCTGGCTGCGCCTCCGCCACGGTCGCTGCGGGGGCCTCGCTTTCCTCCAGCACGGGATCGGCCAGCACGGCCTGCAGCGGGATCACCACGGGCTCAGGCAGCGCCTGCGCCGGCGGCACCAGCAGCAGCCAGGCCGCGACGCCGCCATGCAGCGACAGCGCCAGCCCCGCGCCTACCGCGCGCGGCCAGCGCGGTGGCGCGATCACCACCGCGGGCAGCGCGACCGGCGCGGGCGCTTGGCGCAACCGCGGCGCGGGCTCAGCGACGGCCACCGGCATCGGGCTCCGAGATCAGCGCGACGCGGGAAATGCCGGCGGCGGCGACGCGGCCCATGACGCGCAGCACTTCCCCATAGGCGACGTTGCGGTCGCCGCGGACATGCACGGTGACCTCCGCATTCGCCTGGCGCAGCGCAGCGAGCCGGTCGGGCAGCGCGGCTTCGTCGATGCGGTCCTGGTCGAGATGGATCGTGCCCTCCCGCGTCACCGTCAGCACGACGGGCGGCTGAGGGGAGGACGCGCGTGGTGCGGCGCTGCGCGGCAGGTCCACCGGCACGCCCGCCTGCATCATCGGCGCTGCCACCATGAAGATGATGAGCAGCACGAGCATCACGTCCACGAAGGGCGTGACGTTGATCTCGGCGATGGGGCTGTCCTCGGACTCGTCCTCGCCACCCATCCGGAAGGCCATGGCGCTATTCCGCGGCGCGGCTGGCGCGGGGCGGGCGGGCGGAAAGCCGCGCACCGACGACCGCGATGGCGGAGAGCGCTTCCTGCCGCAGCTTGCCGAAGCCGAGCGTGATGCGGTTGTAGGCGATGACGGCGGGGATGGCGGCGACCAGGCCGATGGCGGTGGCGAGCAGCGCCTCCGCAATGCCGGGTGCCACGACGGAAAGGCTGGTGTCCTGCATCTTTGCGATGCCCTGGAAGCTGCCCATGATGCCCCAGACCGTGCCGAACAGCCCGATGAAGGGGCCGACGGCACCGACGGTCGCCAGGATCGGCACGCCGCCCTGCATGCCGCGCAGCGCCGTCGCGAGCAGGTCGCGCATCGCGCGTTCGATCCGCTCGCGGTATTCGCCGCGGCTCTCGCCCTGTTCGCGGCCTTCCGACCATTCGCGCGCGGCGGCGCGGTGCAGGCGGGCGGCCAGGTTCTCCCCGACATGGGTCGCTTCGGCATCGCTCAGCCGCCGCACTTCCCGCTTCAGCCGCGCGAGGATGATCGTCTTCTCGATCGCGATGGCCCAGCAGGCGACGGAGGCAAGCGCGAGCACCGCCATGACCCCCTGCACGACGGGCCCGGCCTGGAGGATGAGGCCGATGGGCGAGAGGTCCGGCCCGTGGATCGTGTCCTGCATCACGCGACCTCCGCCCATTGCCGCAGAAGGTTGTGGTAGACGCCGGTCAGCTGGACCGGCCCGCCATGGCCGGGCGGCAGTTCGGCCATCACCCCGTTGATCGCCATGTCGAGGTCGAAGAGTAGGCGGCGCTGCATGTCGTCGCGGATCATCGACTGGATCCAGAAGAAGGCGGAGATGCGGCTGCCGCGTGTCACGGGCTCCACGCGATGCAGGCTGGTCGCGGGATAGATCACGGCGTGGCCCGCGGGCAGCTTCACCCGCTGCTCGCCATAGGTGTCCTGCACCACCAGCTCCCCGCAATCATATTCCTCCGGCGGCGTCAGGAAGAGGGTGCAGGAGACGTCGGTGCGGATGCGGTGGGGCGTGCCGCGGACCTGGCGGATGGCGTTGTCCACATGCGCGCCGAAATTCATCCCCGGGTCGTAGCGGTTGAACAGCGGCGGGAAGACCCGGAAGGGCAGCACGGCGGAGATGAACAGCGCCGACCTTCCGAGCCCACCGAGCACGAGATCGCCGAGTTCCTGATGGAGCTTCGTGCCTTCCTCGATCTGAAGGTTGTGCTTCACCTCCGCGGATTGATGGCCGGCCGTGGCGCGGCCATCGATCCAGGGCGCGGCGGTAAGGGCGGCGTGCGCGCGCGCCGCCTCCTCCGCCGTCAGGACATCGGCGATCTCGACCAGCATCAGAAACGCACCGCCGCGCTGGCGATGAAGGTGCGGCCGACGCCCGGCACGACATGGCCGGTATAGACCGTGTCATAGGTGCGGGCGTCGCCCAGGTTGATGGCGTTCAGCTGCACGCGGAGCCCCTGCAGGTTGGTCTGCGACGGCGTCCAGGCCAGCGCGGCATCGACCCGCGTATAGGCCGGCGCCAGCGCCGTGTTGGTGGTGTTGGCGAAGCGGCGATCGACATAGGACAGGCCGCCGCCGATCTGGATGTCGCCGGGCAGGTCGTAGGTGGTCCAGAGCGAGGCGGAGTGTGGCGGGACGTTGGAGAATTCCTTGCCGACTTCCGCCGCATTGCCGGACCGCACGATCTCCGACTGCATGTAGGTGTAGCCGGCCATGACGTTCCAGCCCGGCCGGATGCGGCCCTGGATGGAGGCCTCCACGCCATCCACGCGAACCTCGCCATCCAGCACCTGGAGCGTGGAATTGGCGGGATCGCTGGTGCGGGCGTTCAGCTTCTCCGTCCGGAACAGCGCGCCCTGCAGGCGCACGCCGTCCACGATGTTCCAGGAGGCGCCGAACTCGTAGGTCGTCGCCGTCTCCGGCGCCAAGTTCGCGTTGTTCGCGGCCAGCGTCAGCGATTCCGCGGACGGGTTGAAGCTGGTGCCGGCGGAGACGTAGGTGCGGACGCCGTCGAAGGGCTTGAAGATCAGCGCGCCACGCCAGGTGGCTTCCCGGTCCGTGCGGCCGAAGACCTGCGACGTGCCGCGGTTGGTCTGGGATGCCTCGAAGCTCTCCCACCTTCCGCCCAGCATCACCTCCCACATCTCGCTGAGATGGATGCGGTCCACGAAGTAGAAGGCCATGGTGTCGGCGGATGTCTTGATGTCCGACGCTAGGCTCGTGACGATATTGCCGGTGTCATAGAAGTCGGGCGAGAGCAGGTTCGCGGTCGGCCTTCCCGTCTGGTTGTAGCGCGTGACTTCGGAGGATTCCCGGCCGAACTCGACGCCCGCCAGGATGTCGTGGCGGAAGCCCAGCAGGTTGACGTTGAGCGAGGCCTCCGACTGGTTCACCAGCATGGTGTCGAAGCCGTTGCGCACCTGCGCCTGGCGGGTGATGGCGGTGCCGGTGGCGTTCAGGCGCGGCGCGGTGGCGGAGACGTCGCGGGAATAATTCGCCCAGCGCGTGGTGTTGCGCAGCAGCACGCCTTCGTTCACGCGATGCTCCAGCCGCGCGGTGAAGACATCGGTCTGCGTGTTCTCCTCATCGGTCTGGTTCAGGCCGTAGAAGGTGTTGGTGGAGACGCGCAGCGGGCGGCCGTTGCGGTAGGGCACGCCGTAATCCGGCATGTTCCGCTCCTCCTGGTGCAGCCAGGACAGCGTCAGGCTGGTCGGCCCGCCGATGCCCCAGGTGACGGAGGGGAAGACGCCCCAGCGTTCGTTGAAGACGTGGTCGCGCTGCGACGCATCGATGCGCGACCCCATGGCCGCGATGCGCGCGGCGACGTCGCCCGCGCGGATGTTCACGTCGGACGTCGCGCGGACGCCGGAGGGCGAGTAGCCGGAGATCCAGACCTCGCCCTGGTTCGTCGCCAGCGGCAGGCG
The DNA here is from genome assembly GCA_027482245.1 of Acetobacteraceae bacterium. Taxonomy (GTDB): domain Bacteria; phylum Pseudomonadota; class Alphaproteobacteria; order Acetobacterales; family Acetobacteraceae; genus Falsiroseomonas. The sequence continues at coordinate 196,312 of JAIXWG010000065.1, forward strand.
GGAACGCTGGTCCACCGCGCCGCCGGTCGATCCGCGGCCGAACATGACGGAGGACGGGCCCTTCAGCACATCGACCGATTCCAGGAAGAAGGTGTCGCGCGTGTACTGGCCGGTGTCGCGGATGCCGTCGATGAAGAAGTCGCTGCGGGCGGAGAAGCCGCGGAGCGTCAGGTTGTCGCCGCTGAACCCGCCCTCACCGGCCGAGAGGCTGATGCCCGTGACGTTGCGCAGCGCCTCCCGCACCGTCGTCGCGGCGCGTTCCTCCATCACCGCGCGGGGCACCACGGTGACGGTCTGCGGCATCTCCCCGGCCGTGACGGGGCTGCGGCTGAGCGGCGCGGTTTCCGTGCGGTAGGTGGAGGGCGCCTGGCCGGTGATGCCGATCTCCGGCAACGCCGCGGCAGGCGCTTCCTGGCCGGTCGCGGCCGGCGCGCCGAGGGCGGTGACCAGGCCGATGCCCGCCAGGCCGAGAGTCGGCTTCAGCACACCAGGATTCACGAGGGGGACGGGCTTCACGGGCGATGCGCTCCAGGGGCTCGAAATGGCGCCTGGCTGGCTTGCGCCCGGGGCAGGAGGAGGGGCCCGGTGCTGGCTGGCTTGGCAGTGGATGCCGCAGGGGTGGCGGCCCTGACGCGATTAGACTGTTTGCGAATGCCTCGCAATATCACGGTCTGTGACAGGGCCCCTTGCCGGCATTGAAAAGCTGTAAGAATCTTGCGGCTCCCAACAGGAAGGCCACCGCCATGCAGGACCTGCTGCCGATCGCCGCCCGCATCGGCGCGCGGCTCAAGGCGCGCGGCGAGACCGTGGCGGTGTCCGAATCCGCGGCGGGCGGGCTGATCGCCGCCAGCCTGCTCGCCCTGCCCGGCGCCAGCGCGTATTTCCGCGGCGGCGCGGTGGTCTATACGGCGCAGGCGCGGTCCGGGCTGCTCGGCATCACGCCCGCGGACATGGGCGGCATGCGGTCGGCGTCGGAGCCCTATGCGGCGCTGTGTGCCGCGACGATCCGGCGCAAGCTGGACGCGGATTGGGGCATCGCGGAAACCGGCGCGGCCGGCCCCTCCGGCAACCGCTACGGCGATGCGGCCGGACATGCCTGCATCGCCGTGGATGGCGCGGTGGCACGCGTCGCGACGCTGGAGACCGGCAGCGACGACCGCGCGGCCAACCTGCGCCGCTTCGCCGCCGCGGCGCTCGAGCTGCTGGACCAGGCGATCGCCGAAGCCGGCTGAACCGGGCGCCGCGCATAACGTTAACTCGGCTTCATGTCATGCCGAGGTTCCATGCCGTCCAACTCCCTGCCCGCCGCCCGCCATGGTGCGACGGACCTGCCGCGGCTGCGCCTCGATGCCTACAACGCCGAATTGCAGGATCCCGACGGGCCGGGCTTCCTCGGCGACCGCGCCAGCAACCGCGCCTTCATGGAGATGCTGGACGATTGGCGCACCCGCGTGACGCGGGGTTCGGGCGGCGAGGATCCGATCCAGGAAGCGCTGGGGGAGGATCGGCCGACCCGCGCGATCGACCGGGCGGAGCTGGACGAGATGCTCGACAGCGCCGGCGAGGATCCGGAAGCGGCGGGCCTGGTGCATTCCGCCATCGAGGATTTCGCGCAGGACATGGCAGCCGTGGTGCGTCGCTTCCTGCGGCTTCCGGAGTGGCGGGACACTCAGCGCATCGCCGTCGGTGGCGGCTTCCTGGAAGCGAAGGTCGGGCTGATGGCCATCGGCCGCGTCGGCGTGCTGCTGCGCGCGGGGGGCGAACAGGTGCGCGTGGCGCCCGTGCTGCATCACCCCGACGATGCCGCGCTGTGCGGCGCGCCGCACCTGGCGCCGCCCGCGCTGCTGGAAGGATTCGATGCCTGCCTCGCCGTCGATATCGGCGGCACCAACATGCGCGCGGGGCTGGTGGCGCTGGGTGAAGCCGCGGACCTGTCGGGAACCGAGGTGCTGGATTCCGAGCGCTGGAAGCACGCGGAGGAAGCGCCGGACCGTGACCAGGCCGTGGCCCGGCTGGCGACGCTGCTGTCCCACATGGCGGACCATGCGGGCGTGATGGGCCGCCGCCTGGCGCCATTCATCGGCATCGGCTGCCCCGGCGTGATCACCGCCGAAGGCCGCATCGCGCGCGGCGGCCAGAACCTGCCCGGCGGCAACTGGGAGGATGAGGATTTCCACCTGCCTGAGGCGCTGCGGGCCGCCCTTCCCGCCATCCATGGCGTGCCGCCTGTGATCGTCATGCACAACGACGCCGTGGTGCAGGGGCTGAGCCAGACGCCGTCGATGCAGGATGTGGCGCGCTGGGGGGTGCTGACGATCGGCACCGGGCTCGGCAATGCGCGGTTCAGCAACCCGGGCTAGCGGCGGGTCCGCTTCGTGACGGGCGGCTCGGGCTCCGGCCCCGCGGCGCGGGCCAGGACCAGGCCGAAGGCGGCGCGCGTCGGGACGTCGAGCCGGCGGTAGTGGCGCAGCAGCGCCTCCTCATCCGGGGCCAGCAGGCCGAGCTCGCCCTGCGGTTCCTCCAGCATGTAGGCCGGGATGAGGTCGCCGGGTTCCAGGCCCAGGACGAAGGCCTCATCCACATCCAGCGCGGCGGCGAGGCGCCGCAGCGCCTGGCCGCGGGGGAGCGCGCCTTCGCCCCGCAACAGCGCCGCGATGCTGCCGGGCTTCAGCCCCGCGGCGGCTTCCGCCTCCCCCGCATCCAGGCCGAGGCGGTCCAGGCGGCCATCGATGCGGGCGATGATCTCGGGGTTCAGGTCCATGGCGTGGCATAGCGCATCGGGCGGGGGCGGGCCATTTTCACGGCGGCAATCCGTTCAATGGGCGGTACCGGGGACAAGGAATGTCGCGGCCCAGGGCGGTCCGGCACGTTCATTGTCCGGCGGGTGGCGGTCGCTGAAATTTCACGCACGGAAATTGTTTTACCTTGACGATGCGTGGTATCGGGCGCATCTCACCGGCGCTGAACGAGGACCACGCATCGTGCACCCGCCCCTGACCATCATCGTCGCCCCGGCCTGCCCGGCCCTGCGGCGAATGCGGCGCTGTCGCCGCGGCTGAAGGCCGCCCCGACACCGCCCCTGGTCACGATTCCGGAGTGCTTCCCATGATCGAATCCCGTCCCATCGACATCGATGGCCGCTTCGTCGGCGTCGCCGTCAACGCCTCCTTCTCCTGGCATTTCGTCGCGGTCGATCCCGCGCTGGATGATCTGCACGGCACCCATTTCGCCAGCGCGGAGGAAGTGGCCCGCGTGGCGCGGCTCGTGCTGGCGCGGGCCACGCGCCGGCCGCACTAGGCGCAACCAACACGATGGCAGACCTGCTTGCGGAGAGGGTTGCCGCGCGCGCGGCGCCGCGCCACATCGCCGACGCCATGCCGGACACCCCCTCCCCGATCGCGATCACGCTGGATCACCTGACGAAGCGTTTCGCCCGCGGCAACACGCTGGCGCTGGACGACGTGTCCATCAGCGTGCGCGAGGGCGAGGTCTTCGGCATCGTCGGCCGGTCGGGCGCTGGCAAGTCCACGCTGATCCGCAGCGTGAACCTGCTGGAACGGCCGGATGCCGGGCGCGTGACCGTGCTGGGGCAGGATCTGCTGGCGCTGGACGATGCGGGGCTGCGCGCGGCGCGGCGCGGCATCGGGATGGTGTTCCAGCACTTCAACCTCCACACGCGCCGCACGGTGGCGGAGAACGTCGCCTTCCCGCTGGAGGTGGCCGGCCTGCCCGCCGCGGAACGCCGCGCGCGCGTGGCGGAGATCCTGCCGCTGGTGGGGCTGGAGGCGAAGCGCAATGCCTATCCCGCACAGCTGTCCGGCGGGCAGAAGCAGCGTGTCGGCATCGCGCGCGCCCTGGCGTCGCGCCCCCGCATTCTGCTCTGCGACGAGGCGACGAGCGCGCTCGACCCCGAGACGACGCGGGAGATCCTTGCGCTGATCCGCGACCTGCGGGCCAGGCTCGACCTGACCGTGCTGCTCATCACGCATGAGATGGCGGTGGTGAAGGCGATCTGCGACCGCGTCGCGGTGATGGAAGCGGGGCGCGTGATCGAACACGGGCCCGTCTTCTCCGTCTTCACGCGACCGGAACACCCGACCACGCGCAGCTTCGTGGCGGAGGTGATCGGCCATGGGGTGCCGGCCACCACGCTGGCCCGGCTGCCCGCGCCGCGTCCCGGGGAGAAGCGTCGCCTGGCGCAGGTGGTCTTCACCGGCCCGAACTCCACCCGCGCGGTGGTCAGTGAGGCCAGCCGCGATTTCGGGCTCGACATCAACATCGTCTCCGGCCGCGTGGACGACATCGCCGGCGAGCCCTTCGGCGTGATGGCGCTGGCGGCCTATGGCCCCGATGGTGCGGTGGATGCCGCCTTCGGCTGGATGCGCGACCTGGGGCTGACGGTGACGGAGATCGCGGCATGAACTGGCTGGCCCCCGCGCTGCAGGACCTGCTGATCGAGGCGCTGTGGGACACGGCGCTGATGGTGGGCGCCAGCGCCGCCATCGCCGTGGTGATCGGCCTGCCCATCGCGCTGCTGCTGCATGCGACAGCGCCGGGCGGCCTGGCGCCCAGCGCCTGGATCAACCGGCCGCTCGGCCTCGTCGTCAACGCCACGCGGTCCACGCCCTTCATCATCCTGATGGTGGCGATCGTGCCCTTCACGCGGCTGGTGGCCGGCACCTCCATCGGCACCGGCGCCGCCATCGTGCCGCTCGCCATCGCCGCCACCGCCTTCCTCGCGCGGCTGTTCGAGAATGCGCTGCGGGAAGTGGACCCCGGCGTGATCGAGGCCGCGCGCGCCATGGGCGCGACCCGGATGCAGATCGTGGCCAAGGTGCTGGTGCCGGAAGCGCTGCCGGGCCTGGTGGCGGCGACGACCGTGTCGCTGGTCTCGCTGGTCGGCTTCTCCGCCATGGCGGGGGCGGTCGGCGGCGGCGGGCTCGGCGACCTCGGCATCCGCTTCGGCTACCAGCGCTTCATGCCGGAAGTCATGGCGACGGTCGTCGTCATCCTCATCGTTTTCGTGCAGGCTCTGCAGTCATTCGGCGACTGGCTGGTGCGCCGGCTGTCGCATCGTTGAAGAAGGAAGACGCCATGATCACCCGTCGCACCCTGGCGCTGGCGGGCGCCGCCCTGCCCTTCGGGGCGTCCCTGGCCTCCGCGCAGGATATCGGCAGCGCGCAGCGCCCGCTGCGCATCGGCGTGACGGCCGGCCCGCATGCCCAGGTGATGGAGAAGGTGCGGGAGATCGCGGCGCGGGACGGCTTGGCCATCCGCATCGTAGAGTTCCAGGACTACATCCAGCCGAATGTCGCACTCGCCGCCGGTGACCTGGATGCCAACAGCTACCAGCACCAGCCCTTCCTGGACCAGCAGGTGCGCGACCGGCGCCTGGCGATCGTGGCCGCGGGCAAGACGCTGATCTTCCCGATGGGCCTCTATTCCCGCCGCCACCGCGCGGCCAGCGCCTTCCCGAATGGCGGGCGCGTCGCCATCCCGAACGACCCGACGAATGGCGGCCGCGCGCTGGTGCTGCTGGCGTCGAACGGCGTGTTCAAGCTGCGGGACGGCGCCGATTTCCGCGCCACCGTCGCCGACATCACGGAGAATCCGCGCCGCATCCGCGTGGTGGAGCTGGAAGCCGCGCAGCTGCCCCGGGTGCTGGAGGAGGTGGAGGCCGCCACCATCAACACCAACTTCGCCATCCCCGCGGGGCTGAACCCGGTGCGGGACGCGATCGCGCTGGAATCCAGCGAGAGCCCCTACGCCAACCTGATCGCCGTGCGACAGGCCGACACCGCCGCGCCCTGGGTGCGGCGCCTCGTCGGCGCCTACCAGACGCAGGAGGTGAAGGACTTCGTGCAGACGACATTCCAGGGCGCGGTCGTCCCCGCTTTCTGACCTAACGCCAGGGAGGGCGCCGATGTCCGCAGCGCGAAAGTTGCACCTCGGCGCCTTCATGCGCCCGGTCAGCATCCACACCGGCGCCTGGCGCTACCCAGGCGCCTGGGCGGATGCGAATTTCAGTTTTCCCCGGCTGAAGTATCTCATCCAGCGGCTGGAGGCGGCGAAGTTCGACGCCTTCTTCATGGCGGACCACCTGGCGCTGCTGAACATGCCGATCGAGGCGCTGCGCCGCAGCCACACCGTCACCAGCTTCGACCCGCTGACCCTGCTGCCGGCGCTGGCGGCGGTGACGGAGCGGATCGGGCTGATCGCGACCGCTTCGACGACCTACAACGATGCCTATCACGTCGCCCGGAAATTCGCGTCGCTGGACCACATCAGCAATGGCCGCGCGGGGTGGAACCTGGTGACCACCGCCAACCCCGATGCCGCGCTGAACTTCGGCCATGACGCCCACATGGCGCATGGGGAGCGCTACAAGCGCGCGCGGGAATTCCATGACGTCGTCACCGGCCTCTGGGACAGCTTCGCCGACGACGCCTTCATCCGGGACCAGGAGAGCGGGATCTTCTGGGACCCCGCGCGGATGCATGTGCTGGACCACAAGGGCGCGGAGCTTTCGGTGCGCGGGCCGCTCAACGTGGCGCGGCCGGTGCAGGGCTGGCCGGTGATCGTGCAGGCCGGTGCCTCCGATGCCGGGCGGCAGATCGCGGCGGAGACGGCGGAGATGGTCTTCGCCGCCGGCGGGCGGCTGGAGGATGCGCAGGCCTACTACGCTGATGTGAAGGCCCGCGCCGTCGCCTATGGCCGCGATCCGGACCGGGTCAAGATCCTGCCCGGCGCGCTGGTCATCGTGGGCGACACGGTGGAGGAGGCACGGGCGACGCACCGGCGCCTCGACAGCCTCGTGCACCTCGACAGCGCGATCGGGTCGCTCTCCGTGGCGCTCGGCGTCGATGCGCGGCAGTTCGACCTGGACGGGCCCCTGCCCGAGATTCCCGAGACCGAGGGCGGCAAGTCCGGCCGCGAGCGCGCCATCACCATGGCGCGGCGGGATGGGCTGACGGTGCGGCAGCTGGCGCAGCGGCTCGGCGGCTATGGCGGGCTGGCGCTGGTGGGCACGGCGGCGACCATCGCGGATGAGATGGAGCAGTGGCTGGAAGGCCGCGGCTGCGACGGCTTCAACATCATGTTCCCCTTCGTGCCCGCGGGGCTCGAGGCCTTCTGTGACAAGGTGGTGCCGGAATTGCAGCGGCGCGGCCTGTTCCGCACTGACTACGAAGGCACGACGCTGCGCGACCACCTCGGCCTGGAGCGGCCGGCGAACCGCTTCTTCCCCGGCTAGGCCGGGCGGCGGTTCCAGGGCATCGCCGCCAGGGCATTCGCCATGGGGCAGAGGCCGGTGATGCCGGCCATCATCAGCCCCGCGCCGACCAGGCCGGACAGGGCGATGAAGCCGGGATGGACGGTCGCGGCCAGCACGGCGCCGAGCGCCGCCAGCCCGCCCGCCACGATCTGCACCTGGCGCATCAGCGGCAAGGGCGTGCGGCGGTCCTCCGCCACCGCGACGCCCGCGGCACGCAGCGCGGCGAGGCCACCCTGCAGCGCATAGGCCGTGCGGGCGCCGGCCTTCGCGGCCAGCGCGGCGGCGTTCTGCGTGGTGCGGGCGCCGGAGGCGCAGTGGAAGATCAGCACCTCTCCCGCCGGCAGGGCGGCCTCATCCAGGCGGGACAGGGGCGCATGGGCGGAGCCCGGGACATGGGCGCGGGCGCGCTCATCGGCCTCCCGCACATCAACCAGCGTGGCGCGGCCTTCCCGCAGCAGGGCGGCGGCCTCGGCGGCGGTGATCGGCGACAGGGACATGGCGCTATCCTTGAGGGGCAGGCCGCGAGGCCCAATATGCACGCCCACTAAGTTAGCATTGCCTTATGGATTGGGAAGAGCCCCATGACCGAGTCCCTCACCCTCCCCTGCCCCCATTGCGCCGCAGCCAACCGCGTCCCGGCGGCGCGGCTGGCAGAGGATCCGCGCTGCGGCGCCTGCCACAAGCCGCTCTTCGTCGGCGCGCCGCTGGCGCTGGACGAGGCCGGGTTCCAACGGCACCTGCGGCTGTCCTCCATCCCGCTGCTGGTGGATTTCTGGGCGTCCTGGTGCGGTCCCTGCCGCGCCATGGCCCCGGCCTTCGCGGAAGCGGCGAAGGAGCTGGAGCCGGCGATGCGGCTGGTGAAGGTCTCCACCGAGGAAGCGCCGGCGCTGGCCGCCGCCCTGCAGATCACCAGCATCCCGACTTTGGCGCTGTTCCGCGGCGGGCAGGAGGTGGCGCGCCAGGCGGGCGCCATGCCGGCGCGGCAGATCGTGGCCTGGGCGCGCAGCCGCTAGCTGATGTCCGCGCAGAACAGGTCCTTGAGCGTCCCGATCAGCGCCGCCACGCGGGGATCGGCGATGCGGTAGTGGATGGTGGTGCCGCTGCGCCGCGTCGCCACCAGCCCATCCTCCCGCAGCTTCGCCAGGTGCTGGGACAGGGCGGGTTGGGAGAGGCCGACATGGACGGCGAGGCTGCCGACCGAAGCCTCCCCTTCCACCAGCAGCTGGCACAGCAGCAGCAGGCGCCGTTCATTGCCGAGCAGCCGCAGCAGCGCCGCCGCTTCGGCGGCGCGTTCCTGCATCAGTGCGGCGCCAGGCGCGACCAGGGCATCGGGAATCGGGGTATCCGGCATCACCGCGGTGATGTGTGCCGGGAGCGCAAGGCAATCAAGCAGGGGCTTATTGCGAATGCCTCTCATTTGCGCCATGATCAGCGCAAGCAGCAGGACGTGACCCTTGACCGAGACCCCCCCCCTCCCCGACCCGGTGCCCCCCCAGCCCCCGACCCTGACGAGCGAGACGCTGCTGCAGGGCGCGCGGGAAGCGACGATCCTGCACGGGGGAGAGGTCTATCGCCTGCGCCTGACCAGCAAGGACAAGCTGATCCTGACGAAATAGGACGCGTCTGGAGGATTGCCGCCCCTCGCCCGGCGCGGCAGTTTCCCTGCCTCCAAGGAAGGCGGGGACACCGGCAATGGCGCAGTGGTTGAAGCGTTCGATCGCGGCGGATGACAAGGAAGCGGCGCAGGCGCAGGTACGCGCCACCGTCGAGGGCCTGCTGGCGGATATCGCGAAGCGCGGCGACGTGGCCGTGCGGGAGATGTCGGCGAAGTTCGATAACTGGGACCGCGCCGATTTCCGCCTGACGGATGCCGAGATCCGCGCCTGCCTGGCGGAACTTCCCGCGCGCGCGCTGGACGACATCCGCTTTGCGCAGGAGCAGGTGCGCAACTTCGCGCAGCACCAGCGCGCGTCGATGCGCGACGTGGAGGTGGAGACGCTGCCGGGCGTCGTGCTCGGCCACCGCAACATCCCCGTGAATTCCGTCGGCTGCTACGTGCCTGGCGGCAAGTATCCGCTGCTGGCCTCCGCGCACATGTCCGTCGTCACCGCGAAGGTGGCGGGCGTGCCGCGCATCGCTACCTGCGCGCCGCCCTACAACGGCAAGCCGGCGCCCGCGATCGTGGCCGCGCAGCACCTGGCGGGGGCGGATGAGATCCGCGTGCTGGGCGGCGTGCAGGCCGTGGGCGCGATGGCGCTGGGGACGGAGAGCATCGCGGCGGTGGACATGCTGGTCGGCCCCGGCAATGCCTATGTCGCGGAAGCCAAGCGGCAGTTGTTCGGCCGCGTCGGCATCGACCTTTTCGCCGGGCCGACGGAGACGCTGGTCATCGCCGACGATACGGTGGACGGCGAACTCTGTGCCACGGACCTGCTCGGCCAGGCGGAACACGGGCCCACCAGCCCCGCCATCCTGCTGACCGACTCCGAGAAGCTGGCCCGCGACACGATGCGGGAGGTGGAGCGCCTGCTGACCGTGCTGCCGACCGCCGCCATCGCCGCCAAGGCCTGGGCCGATTACGGGGAGGTGATCCTCTGCGAGGACAAGGCGGAGATGCTGCGGGAGGCCAACCGCATCGCCTCCGAGCATGTGCAGGTCATGACCAGCGACGACGATTTCTTCCTGCAGAACATGACCAACTACGGCGCGCTGTTCCTCGGCCCGCGCACCAACGTCTCCTACGGCGACAAGGTGATCGGCACCAACCACACGCTGCCGACGCTGGGCGCCGCGCGCTACACGGGCGGGCTCTGGGTCGGCAAGTTCCTCAAGACCGTCACCTACCAGCGCGTCTTGACCGACGAGGCCAGCGCCATGGTCGGCGCCTACTGCTCCCGCCTCTGCATGCTGGAGGGATTCGTCGGGCATGCGGAACAGGCGAATATCCGCCTGCGGCGCTATGGCGGGAAGAACGTGCCCTACGGCCAGGCCGCCGAATGATGGAGTTGCCGAGGACGCCATCCTTCCGCCTGGATGGCCGCCGCGCGCTGGTGACGGGCGCGGGGCGCGGGATCGGGCTCGCCGCCGCCTCCGCGCTGGCGGAGGCCGGCGCGCATGTCGTGCTGGCCGCGCGGTCGGCCGATGAGATCGAGCAGGCGGCCGAGGCCATCCGCGCGCAGGGCGGATCGGCGGAGGCGCTGGCGATGGACGTCGCCGAGATCGGCGACGCGAGCGCGAAGATCGCGAAGGCCGGGCCCTTCCATGTCCTGGTGAACAATGCCGGCACCAATCGCCCGGCGCCCTTCACGGAAGTCACGCCCGGCGACTTCGACGCGGTGATGGACCTGAATGTCCGCGCCGCCTTCTTCGTGGCGCAGGCCGTGGCGAAGGGGATGATCGAGGCCGGCATCCCGGGCTCCATCATCCATGTGTCGTCGCAGATGGGGCATGTCGGCGGCGCGCGGCGCAGCGTCTACTGCGCGTCGAAATGGGCGATGGAGGGCATCGCGCGCGCCATGGCGATCGACCTCGCGCCCCATGGCATCCGCGTGAACACCCTCTGCCCCACCTTCATCGAGACGCCGATGACGAAGCCCTTCCTGCAGGATGAGGGCTTCAAGGCCGGCGTGCTGCAGAAGATCAAGCTCGGCAGGCTCGGCCAGGTGGAGGATCTGATGGGCGCGATCCTGTTCCTGGCCGGGGACGCGGCGGGGCTGATGACGGGGTCGTCGCTGCTGGTGGATGGGGGCTGGACGGCGGGCTGAGCCGGGGCTTAAAGGTCAGATAACTGACCTAAGGCCCGGAGGAACGCGGAATGACGCTCGACGAGCTCGACGCGCTGGATGACGCCGCTTTCCGCGCGCATGTGCGGGACTGGGTGCAGGCGAATACGCCGGAGGAGCTGCGCTTCCCCCGCCGCCGCCTGCACTGGCATGAGAACCGCCCCTGGTACCTGGCGCTGTCGAAGCAGGGATGGCTGGCCCCAGCCTGGCCGCGCGAATACGGCGGCATGGGGCTGGGCGCCGCACGGCAGCTCATCATGATCGAGGAGTTCGAGCGCCACGGCTGCCCGCGCGTCAGCGACATGGGCGTGCTGATGCTGGGGCCGTTGCTGCTGAAGCACGGGTCGGAGGAACAGAAGCGCCGTTTCCTACCGCGCATCCTCTCCGGCGAGGACATCTGGGCGCAGGGCTATTCCGAGCCCGATGCGGGGTCGGACCTGGCGGCGCTGCGGCTGGAAGCGGTGGCGGATGGCGATGACTGGGTGCTGAACGGGCAGAAGACCTGGATCACCTTCGCCAATGACGCCAACTGGATCTTCGTGCTCGCCCGCACCGACAAGGCGGCGAAGAAGCAGGAGGGGATCAGCTTCCTGCTGATGCCGACCGCGACGCCGGGCATCACCATCCGCCCCATCCTCAACCTCGACCAGCATGACGAGTTCTGCGAGGTCTTCTTCGACAATGTCCGCGTGCCGAAGGACATGCTGGTGGGCGAGGTCAACAAGGGCTGGACCTACGCCAAGGCGCTGCTGGGGTTCGAGCGCATTGCCATCGGCAGCCCGCGGCTTTCGTCGAATGCGCTGGCCGCGATGAAGCGGCTGGCGGAGAGCATGGGCCGCGCAGAGGATCCCGCCTTCCTCGAGATGCATGCGCGCTTCCGGCTGGAACTTGCGGACCTCAAGGCGCTGTATGAGCGCTGCGCGGCGGCGCTGAAGCGGGGCGAGACGCTGGGGGCCGAACCCTCCATGCTGAAGCTTGTGGCGACGGAGCTGTTCCAGCGCGTCACCGATGCGATGCTGGAACTGGCCGGCGAGAATGCGGGGCTGCTGGACCCGATGCCGGGCCTCGCCCTGCATCCCGCGGGGCAGTTCCTGATCGCAAGGCCCTCCACCATCTTCGGCGGGTCATCGGAGATATTGCGGAACGTGCTGGCGCGGTCGCTGCTGGAGTTGCCGGCATGAGCGGCCCCCTGCCCCGCATCCGCGTGCTGGACATGACGCGCGTCTTCGCCGGCCCGTGGTGCGCGCAGATCCTCGGCGATTTCGGCGCCGACGTCGTGAAGGTGGAACAGCCGGGCACGGGCGACGACGTCCGCCGCATGGGCTTCCGCAACGCCGACGGCAGCGGCGAGACGTCGTCCTTCCAGGCCGTGAACCGCAACAAGCGCGCCATCGCCCTCGACATCGGCAAGCCCGATGGCCAGGCGACGCTGCGGGCGCTGGTCGCGAAATCCGATGTGTTCATCGAGAACTTCAAGGCCGGCGGGCTGGCGAAATACGGGCTGGACTATGCGAGCCTCTCCGCGCTGAACCCGCGCCTCGTCTACTGCTCCATCACCGGCTTCGGGCAGGACGGGCCCTATGCGCCGCTGCCGGGCTACGATCCCGTCTTCCAGGCGATGAGCGGGCTCATGAGCGTCACCGGCGTGCCGGACGGCCAGCCCGGCGCGGGGCCGAACCTGGTGGGGTACAGCGTCTCCGACATCAATGCGGGGTTCTACGCCACCATCGCCATCCTGGCGGCGCTGCATTACCGCGATACCGTCAGCGGCAAGGGTCAGCATATCGACTTGGCGCTGCTCGATGCGCAGATCGCGGCGCATTCGCACATCGCGATGAACCACCTCGTCTCCGGCCGCATGCCGGTGCGCGCGGGCGCGGCGAGCCAGATCAACACGCCCTGGCAGGCCTTCGAGACGGCCGACCGCCCGCTGATGGTCGCCATCGGCAATGACAAGCAGTTTCTCCAGTTCTGCCGCGTGCTGGGGCTGCCTGACCTGCCGGCGGACGAGCGCTACACGACGAACCGCGCGCGCATGGCGAACAAGCCGACCCTGCTGCCGGCCTTGCAGGCGGCGCTGATGGCAAGGCCCGCGCGGGCCTGGATGGATGCGCTGAACGAGGTCGGCGTCGCCTCCGGCCCCATCAATGATTTTGGCGCGGTGGCGGAGGACCCGCAAGTTCGGCATCGCCGGATGTTCCGGCAGCTGCCGGGACAGGACGGTGACGCGCTGCCGATGATCGCCAACCCCGTCAACTTCTCCGACACGCCCGTCGATTACCGGCGGCCGCCGCCGCGCCTCGGCGATCATACGGATGAGGTGCTGCGCGACTGGCTGGGAGAGGATGCATGAGCGACAGCTACACCGAGCGGCAGGAATCCGTCCGCTTGGTGCGAGACAGCGCCGCCGCGGTCGTGCCGGGCGACTATCGCCGCATCCGCGACCTGCGCTTCACCGACACGGGCTTCGATGCCGCGACCTGGGCCGAGATGGCGGCGATGGGCTGGGTTGCACTGCGCGTGCCGGAAGCGCAGGGCGGCGCGGGGCTCGGCATGGCGGAATATGTCGCGCTGGCGGAGGCGCTGGGCCGCGGCCTGGTACCGGAACCGCTGATCCCCGGCGCAATCTCCGCCGCGCTGCTGGCCGCCGCCGGAGAGGCCCCGCCGGAGGATTATGTCGTGACCGCCTGGCAGGAAGCGGCGGACACGCTGCACGCCCCGGGTACGCCGGCCGCGCCGCGCGTGTTCCTGCCCATGGCGCGCGGCGCCGCCCGGGCGCTGCTGCTGGTGCGGGAGGCGTCGGGCCTCGCGCTGTACGAACTGCCGACGCAGGCCCTCGATGCGCAGATGACGCAGGATGGCGGGCATGTTGCGACGCTGCGGCCTTCCCTGGGTGGTGCGCGGCGCCTGGCGGATGACGTTGCGCCGGCGCTGGACCAGGCATTGGACGAGGCCGCGCTGGCGACGGCGGGCTATCTGCTCGGCGTGATGGAGCAGAGCTTCGCCATGACGCTCGACTACCTCCGCACCCGCAAGCAGTTCGGCAAGGCGATCGGCAGCTTCCAGGCGCTTCAGCACCGCGCGGTGGACCTGCAACTGCAGATCACGCTGACGCGGGCGAGCGTGGAGGATGCGGCGGGGGTGCTGGATTCAAGCCCGTCCGTGCCGCAGCGCCGCGCCGCCGTCAGCCGCGCCAAGGCGCGGGCGGCGGAGGCCTCCATGCTGGTCACGCGCGCCGCGGTGCAACTGCACGGCGCCATCGGCTACACCGACGAATACGATGTCGGGCTCTTCGTGCGGAAGGCGATGGTGCTGGCCAATGCCTTCGGCTCCGCCACACTGCACCGTCGGCGCTTCGTGGCGGAGCTGCCGGAGGAAGATTAGCGCTCCCCGAGCTTCGTCACGCGGCATTCCTCGGCCAGCCTGTCCAGCTGTGCCATCAGCGGCGCGGGCAGCGGCACGCCCTGCGCCACGCGTTCCCGGCGGCGCGCGGCGCGCATCTCGCCGGGCAGGCGGATGCGGTCCACGCCGGGCAGGCGCGCGGAGTTGCGCAGATCCTCCAGGTGGCGCGCGACCTCCGCCTGGAAGGCCTTGGGGTCGAGGAAGCGCGCGACGTCGAGCGCAATGAGGACGTGGCCCGTCTCCGTCACCGTGCGGTCATCGGCGTTGAAGTCGACCACGTCCCGCCCGAAGGCCGCGCGGTTCAGCGGGCCGGCGAGCAGGCCCAGCATCAGCGCCAGGCCACTGCCCTTGTAGCCGCCGATGGGCAGCAGGATGCCGTCCTTGCTGCGCTTCGGGTCGGTCAGCGGCTCTCCGGTCCTGGCGTCCACCATCCAGCCTTCCGGCATGGGCTGGCCCAGCAGCGCGTGCCCCTTCACCGTGCCGTAGGAGACGACGGTGGTTGCCATGTCCAGCACCACCGGATCGGCATCGCCCATCGGGATCGCGATGGCGAGGGGGTTGGTGCCGAGCAGGCTGTCCGTGCCGCCCCAGGGCGCCATGTGGTTGGCGCTGGCAACGACCGTGTAGATGCCGATCATGCCAGCCGGCAGCGGCAGGCAGGCATGCACGGCGCCGCTGCCCGCATGGTTGGACCGCCGCGCGCCGACCCAGGCGATGCCGGCCTCCCTCGCGATCTCGACGGCGGTTTCGCCAGCCTGGGACATGACGAGGTGGCCGAGGCCGTTGTCGCCCTCCACCATCGCGACGGCGGGCGCCAGCCGCTTCACGGCGATGGCGGGGCGCGGGTTGGATCCGCCCGCGCGAAGACGGCGGACATATTGCGGCAGGCGGAAGATGCCGTGGCTGTCGGCGCCGGTCAGGTCGGCCTCGACCATCAACTGGCCAGCGCGGTGCGCATGCGCGTCGCTGAAGCCCTCATGCTTGAAGACGTCGGCGACGAAGCCGATCATCGCCTCCGCACGATGGCGCGGCAGCGTGGCGGCCAGGCTGTCCTCGATCGCCATCGTCTCAGCCCTCCAGCTTGAAGAAGCGGCGGGCATTGCCCTCCAGCAGCTTCGCGCGCACGGCCGCATCGGGGATCGCCTCCTCGATCTCCTCCACGCCGCGCGTCGTCCCCATGTCGAAGGGGTAGTCGGTGCCGAAGACGATGCGGTCCGCGCCCACTTCCTCCAGCAGGAAACGCAGCGGGCCGGGCGCGTGGGTGATGCTGTCATAGACGAAGCGCGCCAGGCTCTCTGCCGGATCACCCTTGAGGCGCACATGCGGCTCCTTCCGCACCTTCCAGCCATGGCGGAAGCGTCCGGCCTGGAAGGGCGTGAAGCCGCCGGCGTGGGAGAGGCAGAAGCGGATGTCCGGATGCCGCTCGATCACGCCGCCGAAGACCAGCGATGCGGCGGCGATCGTCGTCTCCAGCGGATTGCCCACGAGGTTCGTCAGGTAGTAGCTGCCCATGCGCTGCGCGGCGACGACCTTGTGCGGATGCACGAGGACGAACAGGCCGTGGCGATCCGCGACCGCCCAGACCGGGTCGAGCGCCGGGTCGTCCAGGTTACGCCCCGCGACATTGGAGCCCACATGCAGCCCGCGCAGCCCATGCGCGGTGATGGCGCGTTCCAGCGTGGCGGCGGCGCGCGTGGGCGATTGCATCGCGACCGTCGCCATGCCGATGAAGCGGGTGGGATGGGCGCGGACCAGCGCGCCGATGGCCTCGTTCTGTATTTCGCTGACGGTATCGGCAAGCGCGCCATCGGCCTCGTAGAGGAAGGTGTGCGGGATGTTGCAGACGACGTGCATGTCGACGCGCTGCGCCGCCATCTCCGCGAAGCGCCGCTCCAGGTCCCAGGCCGACCGCGGGAAGGGGTTCTGCTTGACATCGAGGATCTCCAGCACCGCGCTGTCGTCATCCACCCGCGTCAGCCTGGGCGCGAGGGAGGGGACCTCCTTCGCGATGGCGGCGATCATCGCCTCCGTCAGGATATGGGTGTGGCTGTCGATCACGGTCATGGCGGTTCCCCCGGGGCTCGTCCCGCGCGGGCGGCCTTCGCGCCTAGTGAACGTCCGTCGGCATTTCGGTCAAGATGCGGGATTGCTTGACAGGGGCGGCGCGCCGGATTGTCCTGGGCTCAATTAGGGAGGAACCGTCGATGCGCCGCTGGCTGCTGGCCGCCATGCTTGTCCTGTTCGCGCTGCCCGTGGCTGCCCAGACCGATCGCCCGATCCGCGTCATCATGCCGCTTGCCGCCGGCAGCGCCGTGGATGTCGTCGTCCGCATCGTGGCGGAGCGGATGGGGGAGACGCTGGGCCAGCGCCTGGCGATCGAGAACATGACCGGCGCGTCGGGCATGATCGGCATGCGCACGGGCGCGCGGGCGGCGCCGGACGGGCTGACGCTGCTGGCGGTGAACGACGCCGTGCTGACCATGCTGCCCAACATGAACGCGCAGGCGGGCTATGACCCGCTGCGCGATTTCGCGCCCATCGGCCAGATCGTGCGCATCCGCTGGGCGCTGGTGGCGCATCCCTCCTTCCCCGCCACGACGGTGCCGGCGCTGATCGAGGCCGTGCGCACCAGGCCCGGGCAGATCGACTATGCCTCCGGCGGCGCGGGCAGCCCGCAGCATGTGGCGATGGAGATGTTCCTGCAGGCCGCGGGGCTGCGCATGAACCACATCAGCTATCGCGGCGCGACGCCGGCGCTGACGGCGGTGACGGCGGGCCAGGTGCCGGTGGGCTTCTTCGGCCTGCCGACGCCGAACGCCTTCGTCCGCGATGGCCAGCTTCGTCTGCTCGGCACCGCCGGGCCCGCGCGGATCGACACCTTCCCCGATGCGCCGACCATCGCCGAAAGCCTGCCCGGCTTCACCTTCCACACCTGGGGCGCCTTCCTGGCCCCGGCCGCGACACCTGCGCCCGTGGTGGCGCGGATCAACGGCGCGCTGCGGGAAGCGGTGAACCACCCGCCCGTCCGCGCCCGGCTGGAACAGCTGGGCTATGAGGTCGTGGGCAATACGCCGGAGGCCTTCGCCGCCGCGCTTGCCAGTGACCACGCGACAATGGGCGCGCTGATCCGCAGCGCCGGCATCACGGCGGAATGAGGGAGAGACGGCCATGCTGACCCGACGGCATCTGCTGGGCGCCGCGACCGCGCTGGTCGCCCTGCCCGCCCTCGCCCAGCCCGCCTGGCCGTCCCGCCCCGTGCGGCTGATCGTGCCGCTGGTGCCCGGCGGGACCACGGACCTCATCGCGCGCGTCATCGCCGATCCGCTGTCGCGCGCCATCGGCCAGCCGGTGGTGGTGGAGAACCGGGCCGGGGCGAATGGCTGGATCGCGAATGACCAGGTGATGCGCGAAAGGCCCGATGGCCACACGCTGATCGTCAACAACGTCTCCACCCATGGCATCAATTCCGCCATGGCGCCGGCCGATCGGCCGCTGGTACCCTCTCGCGGCCTGGTCGGCATCACCAACCTGATCGAGGCGCCGCAGGTGATGCTGGCGCCGGCGGATTTCCCGGCGACGACGCTGGCGGAATTCGTGGCGCGCGCGAAGGCGGCGCCGAACCCGCTGGTCTTCGCCTCCGCCGGCGTCGGCTCCTACCAGCACATCGACCTCGAGGCCTTCGCGAAGCGCGCCGGCATCACGCTGGTGCATCTGCCGCTGCGTGGCGCGGGGGAGATGGTGCCCGTCATCCTGCGCGGCGACGCGCAGATCACGGAGTTCAACTTGGTCTCCGCCCTGCCGCACATCCAGTCCGGACGGCTGCGCGCGCTGGCCGTCGTCTCCCACGAACGCCTGCCCCAGCTGCCGGATGTGCCGACGACGATCGAGGCCGGCTTCCCCGACCTGGTCACGACGCTGTGGAACGGGCTCTTTGCCCCCGCCGGCACGCCGGATGCGATCGTCGCCGCGCTGCACGGCCATGTCACGCGCATCCTGCGCGACCCGGACGTCGCCGCCGGTCTGCTGCGCCAGGGCGTGCGCATCACGCCGAGCGAAAGCCCCGCCGCCTTCGCCGACTATGTCGCGCGCGACGTGGCGCGCTGGACGGCGCTGACGCGGGAATTCGGCATTACCGCGAACTGACTTGTTGCCGTGATGGCCGCGGGATAGCCTTTCGCCAGATGCCGGCCCCGGAGCCTCCCGGGTGACACGGCCTGGAGGAAATGACCATGCCGAGGATCACGGTGAACGGCCGTGCGACGGAGGTCGATGCCGACCCCGCCACGCCCCTGATCTACGTCCTGCGCAACGATCTCGCGCTCAACGGCCTCAAGCTCGGCTGCGGCCGCGCGCAATGCGGGGCCTGCACCGTGCTGGTGGATGGCCATGCCGCGCGGTCCTGCCAGGTGAAGCTGGGTGACGTCGCCGGCGCGCAGCAGATCACGACGCTGGAAGGCCTCGGCACGCCGGAGGCGCCGCACGCCCTGCAGGCCGCCTTCATCGCGGAACAGGCCGCGCAATGCGGCTACTGCACCAGCGGCATGATCATGCAGGCCGCGGCGCTGCTGGCCGAACGCCGCGCCGGCCTGACGGAAGCGCAGGTGCGGGACGCGCTGGACCACAACCTCTGCCGCTGCGGCACCCAGCCGCGCATCGTCCGTGCCGTGATGCGCGCATCCCGCCAGCAGGGGGCCTGAGCCATGGGCGCCATGAACCTCTCCCGCCGCGGCTTCGTCGCCGGCCTTGCCGCCGGCGCTGCCGGGCTCGCCATCGGCTTCCGGCTGGATGCCAGCGCGCAGCAGGCGGCGCCGGTCGGCCCGCCCATGCTGCGGGCCAATCCGAAGCTCGACAGCTGGGTGCGCATCACGCCGGATGGCCGCATTGTGGTGCTGACGGGCCGCGTCGAGCTTGGCCAGGGCGTGCTGACCGCCATGCGGCAGATCGCCGCGGAGGAACTGGACGTTGCCCCCGCCCGGCTTGAACTCATCAGCGGCGACACGGCCGAGACAGCGAATGAAGGCGTCACCGCGGGCAGCCAGTCCATCAAGTTCGGCGGCGAGGCGCTGGCCGTCGCCTGCGCCGATGCGCGCGCCACGCTGGTGAACGTCGCCGCCGAGACCTGGGGCGTGGAGCGCGCCGCGCTCAGCGTCACCGACGGCGTGATCGAGGGAATCGGCGGCCGCCGCATGACCTATGCGGAAGCCTCTGCCCGCGTCTCGCTCGTGCGGCCCACGAACCTCTCCGCGCAGCGCAAGCCGCCGCATGCGGGGACGGTCATCGGCACGTCGCTGCCGCGCACCGACATCCCGACCAAGGTCTTCGGGCAGCAGGTCTTCATCCATGATTTGCGGCCGGAGGGCATGCTGTTCGGTGCGGTGGCACGGCCGCCCGCCTATGCGTCGCGGCTCGTGGCACTCGACATGGCCTGGGCGGAGGCGCTGCCGGGCGTGGTGAAGGTGGTGCGCGACGGCAGCTTCATCGGCGTGATCGCGCGGCGCGAGGAACACGCCAATGACGCCGCGCGGAAGATCACCGCGGCGGCGCAATGGCGGGATGGGGACGCGATCTTCGGCGGCAAGGGCGTCTTCGACCACCTGAAAACGCAGCCGGCCCTGACGCGCACCATCCACAGCAAGGACGCGCCGGCGGGTACCGCCGCGCGCACCCATGTCGCCGAATACCGCCGCGGCTTCCAGGCGCATGCCTCCATCGGCGCCTCCTGCGCGCTGGCGAAGTTCGAGGATGGCAGGCTCACGGTCTGGTCCCATGCACAGGGCCCCTTCCCGCTGCGGGGCGACCTGGCGCGCGGGCTGCGGATGGACGTGGCCGCGATCCGCGTCATCCACGCGCAGGGCTCCGGCTGCTATGGCCATAATGGCGCGGATGACGTGGCGCTGGATGCGGCGCTGCTGGCCCGCGCCATGCCCGGCCGCCCCATCCGCGTGCACTGGACGCATGAGGAGGAGATGGTGTGGGAGCCCTGGGGCTCCGCCATGGTGGTGAAGCTGGAAGCGGCGATGCGCGAGGATGGCAGCATCGCGAATTGGGGCCACGATGTCTGGTCCTTCCCACACTCCACACGACCCGGGGAGAGCCAGGGCTGCAACCTCCGTTCGGCCTGGTATCTGGAGAATCCCGTCCCGCCCTCCCCCATCGTCGATGGCGCGCTGCCGAACGGGGCTTCCGCGCGCAACGCGGTGCCGATCTACAACTTCCCCGGCCAGCGCGTGACGACGCATTTCCATACCGCGATGCCGGTCCGGACCTCCGCGCTGCGGACGCTCGGCGGCTACTTCAATGCGGTGGCGGCGGAGATGTTCATCGACGAATGCGCGTCGCTGGCCGGCGTCGATCCCGTGGCCTACCGCATTCGTCACCTGGCCGATCAGCGCCTGGTGGCAGTGCTGCGGAAGGCCGTCGAGATCAGCGGGTGGCAGCCTCGGCCCGTCGTGATGGGGCGCGGCAATGCGGAGGGTGCGCGCTTGGTCGGCACCGGAATCGGCATGACGAAGTACAAGAACAGCGACAGCCACGTCGCCGTCGTCGCCCGCGTGTCCGTGGATCCCGCAACGGGCGTCGTCAAACTCGAGAAGATGTGGGCGGCGACGGAGGCGGGGCGCGCGATCAACCCCGACGGCATCACCAACCAGATCGAGGGCGGCATGGTGCAGGCCGCATCCTGGACGCTGCTGGAAGAAGGGCGCTGGGACCGCAACAGGATGGTGAGCGAGGATTACGCCGCCTATCCCATCATCGATTTCGAGCGCATCCCGCCGATCGAGTCCGTGCTGATCGACCGGCCGGACATGCCCTCGCTGGGCGTCGGCGAGGGCAGCCAGGGCCCGACGGGGGCCGCCATCGCCAACGCCATCCTGGATGCGACGGGGCGCCGAGTGCCGGAGATCCCCTTCACGCCGGAACGCGTGCTGGCGGCGCTGCGGGCCTGACGGCGGCGGTGGCGAGGCGCTAGTCTCGGCGCCCCGCCATCGCACGAGGCTTTCATGACGACCACGCCGCCGCTGATCGGCGTCATCAATGCCGGCTCCTCCTCCGTGAAGGCGGCGGTTTTCGCGGGGGAGGAACGGCTGCTGTCCTGCGTGGTGGAGGGCATCGGCGCGCATCCCTCGGCGCGCGTGACGGGCGCGGCGGAGATCGCGCTGGACCCGGCGCCGCGCAATCCGGGCGAAGCCGCCGCCCTGCTGCTGCCCTGGCTGCGCGCGCAGCTCGGCGGGCGGGCGCTGGCGGCGATCGGGCATCGCGTCGTGCATGGCGGCGCGCATCACGCGCGGCCCGAACGCATCACGCCGGCGCTGCTTGCGGAACTCGAAGGCCTGGTCCCGCTGGCGCCGCTGCATGAGCCACACAACCTAGCGCCGATCCACGCCATTGCGGCGGCGGATTCCGCACTGCCGCAGGTGGCGTGCTTCGACACGGCCTTCCACCGGTCCATGCCGGCGGTGAACCAGGCCTTCGCCATTCCCACGGCGCTGGCGGAAGCCGGCATCCGCCGCTACGGCTTTCATGGCCTATCCTACGAATACATCGCCGCCGCGCTGCCCGCGTCGCTTCGCGAGGGTCGCGTCGTCGTCGCGCATCTCGGCAACGGCGCCTCCGCCTGCGCGATGAAGGCGGGGGTTTCGGTCGCGACCACCATGGGCTTCACGGCGCTGGACGGGCTTCCCATGGGCACGCGGAGCGGCGCCATCGATCCAGGCGTGGTGCTGCACTTGATGCAGGCGCGGGGCATGACGGCGGACGAGGTGCAGGACCTGCTCTACAAGCGGTCGGGGCTGCTGGGGCTTTCGGGAGGCATTTCCTCCGACATGCGGGACCTTCTGGCCAGCGACGACCCGCGTGCGGCCTTTGCCGTCGAGGCCTTCTGCGCCGCCGTCGCGCGCGCCGTCGCGAGCCTCGCCGTCACGCTGGGCGGGCTGGACGGCATCGTCTTCACGGCCGGCATCGGGGAACATGCGGGGCCGGTCCGCGCGGCGGTGCTGCGGCGGCTCGAATGGCTCGGCGTGACGCTGGACGAGGCCGCGAACGCCGCGCATGCCCCACGCATCGCCACGGCCGACAGCCGCATCGCGGCGCTGGTGCTGCCGACCGATGAGGAACGCATGATCGCGCGCCACACGGCGAGCCTCGCCCTTAGCTGAGGCGCCGCGCCTCCCGCGCCCGCACGCGTTCGCGATGCGCGGTGTAGAGGCCGGCGGCCGCGATCACCGCGCCGCCGGCGAAGGTCCAGCTGTCCGGCACCGCGCCGAAGCCGATGAAGCCGACCAGGCTCGAGGTGACGAGCTGTACATAGGAGAAGGGCGCCAGCACGCTGGCCGGCGCGGCGCGATAGGCCAGCACCACCAGCGCATGCGGGATGGAGGAGACGAGCCCCACCAGCATCCCGAAGCCCACCTGGCCGAGATCCGGCGTCTGCCAGCCGAAGGGCAGCAGGGCCGTGAACATCAGGAAGCCGACGCCGGCGCTCCAGATCAGCGTCGTCTCCGGCGGATCGCCGCCGGCACCGGCCATCTTGCGCGTCACGATGACGGCGCCGGCCCAGAAGGCGGCGGTCAGCAGCGGCAGCAGCGCGGCCGCCTGGAAGACGCCCGATCCCGGCCGCACGACGATCAGCACGCCGAGCAGCCCGACCGCGATGGCCGACCAGCGGCGCCAGCCCACCTTCTCCGCCAGGAAGATCACCGACAGCACGGTGATGAAGGCGGGGGAGACGAAGTTGATGGCCGTCGCCTCCGCCAGCGGCAGCACGCGCAGCGCGAAGGTCATGGCGAGTGCCGATCCCGCCACGCCGATGCCGCGCGCCACCTGCAGCCAGGGCCGCTTCGCCGCCAGGAAGCGGGACCCGCCCCGGCGCGCGACGAAGAGCAGCGCCAGCAGGAAGAAGGTCGCGAAGCGGATCCAGGCGACCATGAGGGGCGAGAGCGTCTGCGTCAGCTGCTTCGACATCGCATCCGCGATGGAGAAGAGCGTGATCGCGGCCAGCATGAACAGGATGCCCCGCACCGGATCGTCGGGCCGGGGCGGCGGGGGGATGCTGGCGGACATGGCGGGCAGGTAACCATGCCCGCCCCCCTCGCGTCCAATGCGTCGCGTCCAACGAAGCTTCAGTAGCCCCGGTCGAGCCCCACGACCTGGTGAAGCGCCTCGCCCCGTCGGAAGCGCCCGAGATTGGCGAGGAAAGCGCGCAGGCACCGCTCCGCATAGGCGCCAGGGTCATACAGCCCGCAATGCGGCGTGATGATCAGGTTGGGCGTGTCCCAGAGCGGGCTGTCCGCCGGCAGCGGTTCCCGCGGCAACGCATCCAGCACCGCGCCGCCCAGCGTGCTGTCCCGCAGCTTCACGGCCAGCGCCGCGGCATCCAGGATCTCGCCCCGGCCGATGTTCACGACGCCGGCATGGGGCGGCAGCAGGTCCAGCTCCGCCTGGCCGACCAGGCCATTGGTGGCCGGCGTCAGCGGCAGCGCGATGATCAGGAAGTCGGCGCGGGGCAGCTGCGCGCGGAAGCCATCGCCCTGCGACATCTCCGTGACGGAGGGATGCGGCCGGCCGGACTGGCTGTTGCCGAGCACGACCATGCCTTGCGCCGCCAGCGCCTCCGCCGCCGCGCCGCCCAGCGCGCCCATGCCGAGGATCAGCACCGTCTTGCCCGCCACCGTCCCGCCGGATCGCGGCGCCCAGCGATGCGCGCGCTGGGCCGTGACCAGCGCGGGGATGAAGTTGTTCAGCATCAGCACCGCGGCCAGGCTGTATTCCGCGGCCTTCGGGATGTGGGTGCCGCTGGCATTGGTCAGCGTGACGGAACCCGGCAGCCCGGCCTTCAGCAGCCACTCCACGCCCGCGCTGGAATAGCTGATCCAGCGCAGCCGCGGCGCGCGCCGCGGCAGGTCGTGCAGCGCCGCGGGGCCGACGAGGAACAGCGCCTCGGCCTCCGCCAGCGCGGCGTCGAAGGCGGCGGGGTCGGTGGAATGCGTGGCGACCACGCCCTCCCCCGCCTCCGCCAGCACCCGCTCCCACATCGCGGCGTTGAACGCCTCCGCCTGCATGGAGGCCGGGTTCACCTGCGCATGGATACGCGTCACTGGTCCACGCGGATGTTGTTGGTGCGGATGATCTCGCCATAGCTGCGCGTCTGCGTCGACAGGCGGTCGCGGAAGGATGCCGCGCCATCGGCCTGCACCTCGCCGCCCAGCTCCCCGATGCGGGCCTTGATGGCGGGCTCGTTCAGCACGGCAGCGATCTCGCGTTCCAGCCGCGCGATCGTGGCGGGCGGCGTGTGGCCCTGCACCAGCAGCCCCTGCCAGGTGCCGGCATCGGGTTCCGGCCAGCCGAGCTCCCGGAAGGTCGGCAGGTTCGGCAGGTTGGCGAAGCGGCGCGGGCCCGTCACGGCGATGCCGCGCATCTGGCCGTTCACGACATAGGGCATGGATTGCGTCGCGCCCGCCATCGTGACGTTGGCCTCGTTCGAGACGAGCGAGACCAGCGCCGGCGCGCCGCCCCGGTACGGCACGTGCTCCATCGTCGTTCCCCAGCCCGCGGCGAGCGAGAGCGCCACGATATGCGTCAGCGTCCCCGTGCCGGAATTGGCGGCGTTCAGCCTGCCCGGATTGGCCTTGGCATAGGCGACGAGTTCGGCCGCGTTCTGGACGGGCAGGTTGTTGTTCACCGCCAGGATGTAGGGCGCGTAGATCAGCATCTGCACGGGCGCCAGGTCACGTTCCGCATCGAAGGGCATGCGGGTGAAGAGGAAGGGGTTGGTCGCCAGCACGGAGACATCGAGCAGCAGCATCGAATGCCCGTCCGGCCGGCTCTTCGCCACCGCATCGGCGCCGATATTGCCGCCCGCGCCGGCGCGGTTCTCCACCACGACGTTCTGGCCGATGCGCGCGGCGAGCGGCGCGGCGATCAGGCGGGCCAGGATGTCGCTGGTGCCGCCCGGGGCGTTCGGGACGATGATGCGGACGGTCTGGGTGAAGTCCTGCGCCCGCGCCAGGGCGGGCAGGCCCAGCAGCGGCGCGGCCAGGCCGGCCTGCAGGATATGGCGGCGGTTCATGCGTGTTCCCTTCCCCGGTTCAGGCGGCCCATTCGGGCGTCGCGCACGCATCCTTGCGCGGGCCGCCATGGGGCGACAACCTCGTCCTCGCGCGGCGGGGTGCCGCCACGACAGGATGTGACAGCGTGCCCCTGACCGACCGAGGCTTCACCACCGCCATCGTCGTGGCGCAGGTCCTGGCGCAGATCGGCGCCTTCACCCTGCCGGCGCTGCTGCCGGGATACCTGGATCGCTGGGACCTGTCGGGGACGGAGGCCGGCTGGCTCGTGGGCGCCTTCTTCGCGGCCTATGTGGCGGCGGTGCCCGTGCTCGTCTCCCTGACCGACCGCGTGCCGGGGGTGCGGATCTACCTGGTCGGCGCGGGCTGCACGGCGGTGGCGCATCTCGGCTTCGGCTGGCTGGCGGAGGGCTTCTGGTCCGGCCTGGTCTTCCGCGCCATCGCCGGCGTGGGCTGGGCGGGCTGCTACATGCCAGGGCTGAAGGTGCTGGCCGACCGGCTGGAGGGTGCGGCCCAGTCCCGCGCCGTGTCCTGGCACGCGGCCGGCGTCGGCATCGCGGGCGCGGCGTCCTTCGCCATGGCGGGGCTGCTGGATGCGGCGGGCGGCCCGGCGGCGGCCTTCAGCTTCGGCGGCGTCGCGGCCATCCTCGCGGGCGCCATCGCGCTGGCGGTCATGCCGCGCCACCTGCCGCCGCGCGCGCCGGATGCGCCGCCGCCTGGCGCGCTGCTCGATTTCCGCCCGGTCTTCCGCAACCGCCCCGCCATGGCGTGGATCGCGGGCTACACCGTCCACACCTGGGAACTCGCCGCGCTGCGCGCCTGGGGCGTCGCCTTCCTCGCCGCGAGCTTCGCACGGGATGGCGTGGCCCCCTGGATGCCGGGGCCGGCGGCGATCTTCACCGTGGCGGGGCTGGTCGGCATCGCCGTCTCCGTCACGGGGAACGAGACGGCGCAGAAGCATGGCCGCGCGAAGGTCGTGACCTGGGCCATGGCGATGGCGGCGGGGTTTTCCGTGGCCACGGGGTTCGCGGGCATGGCATCGCCGATCCTCGCCGCGTTCTGCGTCATCGCGTGGAACGCCTGCATCTACCTCGACAGTTCGGCGCTGACGGGCGGCACGGTGCAGTCGGCTGCACCGGGCATGCGCGGGGCGACGATGGGGTTGCACAGCATGTGCGGCTATGCCGGCGGCTTCCTCGGCCCGCTCGGCGTCGGCGTGGCGCTGGACCTGGTGGGGACGGACCGCGCGGTGGCCTGGGTGCTGGCCTTCGGGCATCTCGCGCCCTTCACCCTGGCGGGGCTGCTGGTCTTGCGACGGCTATCCCGTTAACGGCGCGAAACACGCGCAACACGGCGCGATGCTGCCGTCGTGCCGCCATGCTTGCGCCATGCGCGGATGGTCGGCTTAGTGGAACAGCAAGGCCCGGCATCGTTTCATGCGCGGGACCGATAGGGGATCCAGCATGGCAGCGCCGCATTTCCTCCTGCAGACGCCGGTGGGGTCGGTGGTGCCGGTCGAGGTCGGCGGCCAGCCGGTCCAGGCTCGCTTCGCCGACCTCCAGCGCGCCGCCGGCGCGCAGGCGGGCCTCTTTGCCGAACCGGTGCCGACGCGGGATGCCACGGGGGCCATCCTCTCCTTCGCCTGGTACGCGCCGGGCGCGGAAGCGCAGCCGCTCTCCAGCCTCGGCCAGCCGCAGCGTGCCGCGGCCGAGTCGCAGCTGCGCGCCGCGCTGGCCGATCTGGCGCCCCGCGCGCAGGGCACGGGCGGCGATGCGGCGCTGATCGCCGCGGCGCTGGCCCTGCCGAACAGCAGCGCCGTGCTCGTGGTCGATGGAAGGCCCGTGCTGGCGGGCTGGGGCTTGGTGCCGGCCGGCGATGCGCGGGATGCCGCGACGCGCATCGCCGCCGTGCTCGGCCCCTTCCTGCCGGGGCCTGCCGCGACCGCGACCGCCGCGCCGCGCGCGACGCCCATGCGCAGCGCGCCGCCCCCGCCGCCGCCCGTGCTGCCGACCGCCACCGCCGCGCCGATCGGCCCGCGCCGCTTCTGGCTGGTGCCGGCGGCCATCGCGGTGGCGCTGATCTTCCTCGCGCTCGGCTTCTGGCTCGGCTGGAAGCTGCTGGCGGAGGCCGTGGCCAACCGCCCGCAGACCGCCGAATTCGTGGACCGCGACCGCGTCCGCCAGGCGATCGAGCTGCAGCGCCGCGCCAATGAAGGTCTGGCGGAGGAGGTGGAGCGTGCCCGCCGCGCCGCCGAGGGCAATGTCTGCCAGGCCACGCCGCTGACCACGCCGCCCGGCCGCGGCCCGCTGCCGCAGGACCTGCCCGCCCGCCCGACGCCGCCCGCGACGCCGGACGCGCCGCTCGCGCCACGGCCGAACAACCTGCTGCAGCTGCTCGACCAGTCCGTGGTGCTGGTCGCCGGGCCGGGGCGCGATGGGCTGTCCATCGGCACGGGGTTCTTCGTGGCGCCGGGCGTCATCGTCACCAATGCGCATGTCGTGGCGGACGTCACCGGGCAGCTCGTCGTCGCCTCCCGCCACCTCGGCCGCGCCTTCCCGGCGCAGATCACGCGCCGCACGCCGCAGGCGCGGCCGGGCGAGCCCGATTTCGCGCTGCTCAGCGTCACCGGCGTGCCGTCGCTGACGCCGCTGACGCTGACGCGCCAGGCGCAGCGCCTGGATGAGGTGATTGCCGCCGGCTACCCGGCCGCCATCGTGCAGAACGATGCGCGCTTCCAGGCCGTGCTGCGGGGCGAGATGTCGCAGATGCCGGAGCTGGTGGTGACGGATGGCCGCATCTCCGCCATCCAGACGCTGGCCTCCGGCCTGGTCGCCATGCCGCATTCCGCCAATATCAGCCCCGGCAATTCCGGCGGGCCGCTGGTGGATCGCTGTGGGCGCGTGGCGGGGGTGAACACCTTCAACCACATCAACGCCCAGCTGGCGGAACGCGTGAGCTACGCGCAGAAGACGGACGCGCTGCTGGCCTTCCTGCGGGAAGCCGGGGTGGCGGTGGAACCGGTCGACAGCGCCTGCGCGCCGACGCCGGAACAGGCCGCGACGCCGCCCGCGGCAGCGCCGGCCGCCCCAGCTGCGCCCGCCGCACCCGCGCCCAGCGCGCCCGCGCCCGCGACCCCGCCGGCAGCCCCCGCGCCGCCTGCGGCGACCCCCGCCCCGACCCGGGCGCGCTGATCCATGTCCCGCAGCCTCGCGGCCACGACACGGGATGCGGAGCTTCGCGCCCTGGCGGCGGGCGGGCAGCCCGTGGCCGCCGCCTGGGGGCAGGTCACCGGCCACCTGATCCGCCGCCTCTCCTCCGCCCATGCCGCCATCTTCGCCGAACCCAGCCCCGACCCCGCCCGCGGCACTACCGACTGGTATGCCGAGGGCGAAGGCGAGAGCATCGGGATCGATGACGACACCGCCGCCGCCGCGCGGTTCGAGGAACTGGCCGCCGCCATCCGGGCGGAGGCCGAGCGCTTGTCGAACGAGCGCGACGAGGGCCTGCGGCTGCTGGGCGAGCTGCTGCGCCAGGCGATCGAGGTCCCGGGCCGCGAGTTCATCCGGCTGCGGGGGGAGACGATCTTCCTCGTCGCCTGGGGCCACCACCGCGCCGGCCGCGCGGCACCCGCCGAACTCGTCCGCGCCCTGCCGGCGACGGCCGCGCCCATGGCCATGCTGGCGCTGTCGCCGCTGGCGCGCGCGGCCAGCTGGCTCTGGGCCGCGCTGGCCGCGGCGCTGCTCGCGCTGATGCTGGCCCTCGGCCTGTTCCTGGCCTGGCGCGATCCCTTCGGCTGGCTGGTCCCGCCCCCCATGCAATGCGTGGCCAACCCCGATGACCTGGCGCTGCTGGAGGAGCTGAACCGGGTGCGGGAGGAGGAGGCGGCGCTGCGCCGCCAGATCGCGGAGGCAGCGGAGGAAGCGGGCCGCCGCCGCCTGCTCTGCGAGCCGCCACCGCCCCCGCCCCGCCCCACGCCGCCCCCCGCGCCCGAGCCGCCGCCCGCGCCGGAGCCGGAACCCGAGCCCGTGCCGCCTCCGCCGCCGCCCGCGCCGCCCCCGCCGGAGCCCCCGCGCCCGCCCCAGAACGACGACGCCGATCGCGCGCGGCGCGAAGGCGCGCAGGAAGGCCGGGTGCAGGTGATCCTGGGCTGGGACACGCGCGATGACCTCGACCTGTCCATCGTCTGCCCGGACGGCACCGTGATCTCCTACATGCAGCGGCAGGGCTGCGGCGGGACGCTCGACGTGGATCGCAACGTCGGTAATCAGCGCAGCCGCACGCCGGTGGAGAATGTCTATTTCGACAATCCCCAGCCCGGCACCTACCAGGTGCGCGTCCACCAGTATGACCATGTGGACCGGCAGGAGACGCCCTACCGCGTGACCATCCGCATCGCTGGCCAGCCCGACCGCACCATCACCGGCGTGGCGCGCCCCGGCCCGCCGCGGGTGGTGGACCGCTTCACGATCCCGGGCCGGTGACCGCCATGCAGCGCCTTGCCGAACTGCCTGACAGCCGCCTCCGCTGGCTCGGCCCTGCCGGGATCACGCCGCCGGAGGCCCTGGCGAAGCTCAAGCCCCTGCTGGCCGAACTCGGCCCACACCACGCCGCGCTGCTGGCCGCGCCGGTGCGGACGAGCGACGGCATCGCCTGGGAGGCACCGGGGGAGGCCAGCCTGGCGATGCCGCGGATGAGCCGGGAGCAGCGCGCGGTCTTCGAGGCCACGCTGACGGTCCTGCTCTCCGACATCCGCCGCGCAGCGGAGACGGCGCGGGCCAGGGGCGACGCTGGCACGGCGGAGTTGCTGGACCTGGTGCGGCGGGTGCCGGCGCCGGAACTCGTCTTCGCCGTGGATGGCGCGCCGGTGCTGGCAGGCTGGGGCTTCGCCGCCCCGCAGGGCCCGGCCATCACCGTGCTGGCGCCCTTTGATGACGGGCGCGGCGCCAATGCCCTGCCGGGGGACCGCACGGCGATCGCGCTGGCCGCGGGGTCCCTGCTGGCGCTGGCACTCGCCGCCGTGCTGGCCGCGCCCTTCCTGCTGGCGCTGCTGAGCCCGCCCTTGCCCACCTGCCGGGTGGATGCCGCCGGGCTGGCCGCGCTGACCGAGCTCGACCAGGCGCGCGAACAGGGGCGCGGGCTGATGGCGGAACGCGACCGGCTGCGGCAGGAGCGTGGGCGCCGCATGGCGGAATGCCCGCTGCCGGAACCGCCGGCGGCGCCCGAGCCGCCCGCCCAGCCCCCGGCCGCGCCGCCCGCGACACCACCCGCGCAGCCGCCCCGCGCGGCGCTGCCGCAGGAGCGTTGGGACCGCGGGGACGTGGCGCTGCTGGAGGGGTGCTGGAACCTCGACAGCAACTACCGCACGCGGGATGTCGATACCGGGCGGATCGATACCGTCCGTTCATGGCGCATGTGCTTCGACCGCAACGGCCGGGGCACCCAGACCATGGTCTATGACAACAACCGCCGCTGCACCGGCCCGGTGGTGGGCCGCTTCGAGGGACAGACACTGCTGATCGACGATACCGCCGACCTGCCCTGCGACGATCGCTACCGCATCCTGCACCGCCTGGCGCGCTGCGAACGCAGCAACGAGAACCGGGCGGAATGCGAGAGCCGGAACGTGCGCAACCCCTCCGCCCCCGGCAGCCGGTTCACGCTGCGCCGATGACGGGGGATCACGCTTCCTTGCCGTGCCAAGGGGTTGCGGGCGATACTGCGCGCCCACTGACCGAACCGGGAAGCCGCGCCACGCCATGAACCGCGCCGCCCTGCACAGCCTGATCCCGGCCTCCGGCATCCAGTTCCTGGACGTCGATTTCGACATCAACGCCCTGCCCCGCATCAGCCGCCCCTTCTGGGACGAGAAGCCGATGCATCTGCGCGACGCGAATGGCGACCAGCAGGTGCTGCTGCGCGCGCTGGAACAATCCGACGAAGGGGAGTTGTTCGACCCGGTGGGCCGCAACCACCCGCCGGAGGAGGAGGTCTACCGCATCACGCGGACCCAGGCGCTGGAGCCCTTCCTGGGCCAATGGGTGCCCCTCCCGTTCCTCCGCGTGCAGTCGCGCACCACGGATGGCGCGCCGATCTTCGACGAGGGGCCGACCAACTGGGCCCGGCTGCGCGTCGTGGAGCTGCCGCCGGGCACGGTGCGCGGCGCCACCCATCGCGCCGTGCTGGCCTTCGACACCACGCTGGTCCCGCGCCGGGACGGCCGCGCCTATGCGGGGCCGAGCGCCGAGGACGCCGCGGAGGAGCAGGAGTTCGGCCTGGCCGCGCGGCTGGCGGACAACGCGTCCTTCCTGGCGGAGGGCTGGTTCGGCCAGTGGCTGGAACAGCTCTTCCTCGACCTCGTCTCCGCCCAGCGCCGCGGCAAGGCCGTGAAGCTGGAGGAGCTGACCTACCGGATGGAGCCCTTCGCGCGATATCTGACACTGTTGGAAGTGCTGGGCCATGCGGGTGCGGCGCCGCGCGTGCGGCTGGTGGATGCGGGCGTATCGGGCCGGCGCAGCGCCATGGTGGATGTCGACCTGCTGCTCGACATCGGCAATGCGCGGACCTGCGGCATCCTGGTGGAGAGCGCGCCGGATGGGCCGCTGTCGCTCAACGATTCCTACCCGCTGGCGCTGCGGGACCTCGGCAAGCCGGAGCAGGTCTCGGGCAAGCCCTTCGAGAGCCGCGTCGAATTCTCCCGCGCCAGCTTCGGGCAGGATGCGCTGTCGCGCCGGTCCGGCCGCGCGGCCGCCTTTGCCTGGCCGTCGCCCTTGCGGGTGGGGCCGGAGGCGGTACGGCTGGCGGGGCTGTCCGTGGGCAATGAGGGCGCGACGGGCCTGTCATCGCCCAAGCGGTATCTGTGGGATGAGCGGCCCTCCGTGCTCGGCTGGCGCTTCGGCGCGGGGTCGGCGCCGGCCGCCTTCGGCACGGCCGGCGAGCAGCCCGTGACCGGCGCCTTCATGAACGAGTTGACGGAGACGGGGGAGCTGCTTTCGAAGCACCGCAACGCCACGCCCGCGGTGCGCGCCCGCTTCAGCCGGTCCTCGCTCTACACGCTGATGCTGGCGGAGATCCTGTTGCAGGCGATCAGCCAGATCAACGCGCCGGCCACGCGCGCCGCGCGCCGCAACGCGGACGTGCCGCGCCGGCTGCGGCGTGTGACGCTGACGCTGCCGACGGCGATGCCGGTGGCAGAACAGCGCATCGTGCGGCGGCGCGCCGAGGCCGCCGTTGAACTCGTCTGGGCCTGGATGGGCTGGACGGCGGGCAGCGCGGAGCGGGCGATTGCGGCGCCGCTGCCGCCGCGCGTTTCCGCCAACCTGGACGAGGCCACGGCGACGCAGCTGGTATGGCTCTATGCGGAATCCGTGCATCGGTTGCAGGCCGATCCGAGGCAGCTGTTCGTGCTGATGGGTCGCGTGCGGGATGGCGCGCAGCCCTCGCTCCGCATCGCCAGCATCGATATCGGCGGCGGCACCACGGACCTGGCCGTCACGACCTACGCCCTGGCGCAGGACCAGGAGATCAGGCCGACGCAGAATTTCCGCGAGGGCTTCAAGATCGCGGGCGACGACCTGCTGCAGGCCGTGATCGAGCGCGTGGTGCTGCCGCCGCTGGAAGCGGCGCTCGGGGATGCGGGACTGCGCGATCCCAAGGCCTTCCTCCGCCGCGTGCTCGGCGGCGCGCGTGGCGGGCAGTCGGAGGCGGAGCGGCAGCTGACGCGGCAATTCGTTGCGCGCGTGCTGGAACCCTGCGCGCTCGCGCTGCTGTCGGGCTATGAGGTGATGGAACCCGGCACCGCGGGCATCGTCGCGCGGCTGTCCATCGCGGAGGGGCCGGGGCGCCCGCGCCATGACCGCGCCTGCGCCTTCTTCGAACGCCTGGCGCTGGATGCGGGCGCCACCGATTTCCGGCTGAACGGCGTGGAGGTCGCGCCGGAAGCGGCGGTGATGGACGGCCTCGTGCGCGGCACGCTTGGCCCGATCCTGGCCGATCTCTGCGAAGCCACGCACGCCTATGATTGCGACGTGCTGCTGCTGTCCGGCCGGCCGTCGCGGTTGCGCGCGGTGATGGACATCGTGCTGGCGAAACTGCCCGTCGCCGCGCATCGCATCGTGCACATGCAGGGCTATCCCGCCGGCGGCTGGTACCCCTTCCGCGACGCCCATGCGCGGATCGAGGACCCGAAGACCACCGCCGCCGTGGGTGCGATGGTGGCGGCGCTGGCGGAGGGTTCGCTGCCCGGCTTCCTGCTGCGCGCCTCGCGGCTCGGCATGAAATCCACCGCCCGCTACATCGGGCGGCTGGAAACATCGGGCCAGCTGCTCCAGCGCAACGAATACATGCGGGACATCGACCTCGATGCCGATACCGCGGTCGCGGTGGAGGTGGAGATACCGTTCGAGGCGCCTTCCATGCTCGGCTTCCGGCAGCTGGCCCTGGAACGCTGGCCCGCGACGCCGCTCTACGCGCTGGAATTCGGCAATGCGGATGACGTGCGCAACCTGGCGCTGCCGCTGACCGTGCGGCTGGCGCGCGGCATCGCGGATCCCGGGTCGCCGGAGGCGGAGGCGAGCCGCGAGCAGTTCAAGCCGGCCAGCATCCGCGACGCGGAAGGCCAGGAACGCCATCCGACCACGGTGCGCATGCGCCTGCAGACCATGCGCGACGAGGGCGGCTATTGGCGCGATACCGGCGCGCTGGGGGTACCGTGACGAACGCTGACGAGAAGCTCGCCACCGAGGCGAAGAAGGTCGGCGAGGTCGCGGGCCGCGCGCTCGACTGGTTCGCGGGCGCGGCGCGGCCGGGGCTGGATGCGGCGGCGCTGGCGCGGGAGCTGCGCGGCGTCGGGCTGCGCGCGGGACGGCTGGCGGCGGCGGCGGCGCGGCCCATGTGCGTCGGCGTCTTCGGCCCCTCCCAGGCCGGAAAATCCTACCTGATCTCCGCGCTGGCGCAGTCGCCGGACGCGCCGCTGATGGCGATGTTCGAGGATCGCGCCGTCGATTTCGTGCGCGACATCAACCCGGAAGGCGGGCGGGAGGCGACGGGCCTCGTCACGCGTTTCACCATGAAGCGCATCGCGACGCCGCCCGGCATGCCGGTGGCGCTGCGACTGCTGTCGCAGACCGATGTCGTGAAGATCATCGGCAACGCCTTCCTCTCCGACTTCGATCCCGCGGATGTCGAGGCGCCCTCCCCCGGCGCGATCGAAGCGGCGCTCGATCAGGCGCGTGGGCGCATGCTGCCGACTGCCTTCGACAAGCTGTCGGAGGACGACGTCTATGTCGATCTCCGCGAGTATTTCGAAAGCCGCTTCGGCGGCCATGCGCTGGTGCAGGCGTTGAAGGCCGCGCGCTTCTGGCAGGCGGCGAGCGAGATCGCGCCGAGGCTGGACCATCCCGCCCGCGCCGCGCTGTTCGGCCTGGTCTGGGGCCGCGTCACGCGGCTCGATGATGCCTATCTGCGGCTCGCGGGCGCGCTGGCGCAGCTCGGCCATCCCGATGACGCGTTCTGCCCACTGACGGCGCTGGTGCCGCGGGAGTCGAGCATCATCGATGTGCTGACCCTGAACCGCTTCGGCCAGCCGGACGACACCACCATCGCGGTCGCCACGCGCTCGGGCCTGCGCGCCGACCTGCCGCGCGCGGTGCTGGCCGCCCTCGTCGCGGAAGTCACGGTGCAGCTGCGTGACAAGCCCTGGGACTTCTTCGACGTCACCGACCTGCTGGACTTCCCCGGCGCGCGGTCCCGCGAGCAGATCCGCGATCCGGCGAAGCACCTGGCGGATCCCGCGAAACTCCCCGCCGTGCTGCTGCGCGGCAAGGTCGCCTATCTGTTCGAGCGCTATTGCGCGGAGACGGAGCTGACCGGGATGCTGCTCTGCATCGGTCCCTCCAACCAGGAAGTGCGCACCCTGCCGCGCATGGTGGAGGAATGGATCAACGGCACCCACGGCGACACGCCGGAAAAGCGCGCGACGCAGCCGACGGCGTTGTTCTTCGTGCTCACCAAGTTCGACATGGAGTTCGAGAGCAAGAAGGGCCAGGCGGAGGGCGGCGGGCGCTGGACGGCGCGCTTGGCAGCCTCCCTCATCGACTTCTTCGGCAAGGAAAGCACCTGGCCGCGCGAATGGCACCCGGGGCGGCCCTTCGACAACCTCTTCTGGCTGCGCAACCCGAACGTCGCGAACAAGGCGATCCTGGACTATGACGAGCAGGGGCGGGAGACGGGCATCCGCCCGCAGGAAGCCGCCCGCGTCGCGCAGCTTCGCGCGGACTTCACCGGCAATGACGACGCCAAGAAGCACTTCGCCGATCCAGGGCTGTCCTGGGACGAGGCGATGCGGCTGAACGATGGTGGCATCGGGCACCTTGCCGCGCGGCTGCGCCCGGTCTGCGACCCCGCGCTGAAGCGGCGGCAGGTGGCGGCGCGGCTGGCGGATCTCGGTGAGCGTCTGCGTGCGCGGCTGCTGCCGCATTGGCACTCCGCCGACCTGGCGCAGGAGCTGGCGAAGCGTCGCGCGGCATCCCGCGCCGTGGCGGTGGCGCTCGCGAAGGCGGTGGAGCGGCAGCGCTTCGGCCATCTGCTGCGGGCGCTCGCGCCCGAGGCGGATGAGATCGCCGCCGTCCTCGCCCGCACCCGCTTCGCGGCGACGGAGGCCGGGGCCATCCCCGTCGGCGCCCGCACCGGCGCCGCGGGGCTGCTCGCGGAACTCGACTTCGGCGACGAACCGCCGCCGGAGGTCGAGAGCGCGGGGCCGGAGGATGAGGCGGACCACCTCGCCTCCGTCGCGCTGAAGCTCTGGGCGGACCGGCTGCACGCCTTCGCCGATGCGCCGGCCACGCATGCGCTCTACGGCATGACGCCGGAAGTGGCCGGGACGCTGGTGGCGGAACTGCTGCGATCCGCGCGGCGAGAGAAGTTGCAGACGGCACTCGCCGCCGAACTGCGTGGCATTCTGGGCTTCCGGCGCCATGCCTCGGCGGCGGCGGCGATCTGCGGGCTGTGCGCGGCGCTGCGCATTGGCGGCTTCGTCGCGGCACTCGGCTTCGATGCCAAGCCGATCGCGGAACGCCCCGTGGTCGGCGCCGAACGCCGCCCCGTCTTCGCGCCGCGGCCGAAGCTCGATGGTCTGCCGCCGCTCGGTGTCGTCGCCGCGGATTACGACCGCCAGCAGAGCCTCGACTGGGTGCAGGCCTTCCTGCGCTCCACCGACCTGAACGTGCAGGGCGATGGCGAGGATGCCGTGGATGTCGCGCGCAACGCCGCGCTCGGGCGCATCCTGTCGGACCTCGACACCGCGCTGCATGGCGCGAAGGCGGCGTGATGCGGCTGCGCATCGAGGAGGACCCCTACCGCCCCGGCGAGGGCTGCGCGCGCGTCGTCCTGCCCGGCATGGCAGGACGGGAGGCGCCAGCCGTGACCTTCACGCGGGAGGGGTTCGGCGCGGACAGCCTCGGCCCCGATGGCTGGCAGGTCGCGGCGGGGCGCCTGACGCCCATCGAAAGCGCCAGCGAGGGCGATGACCTGGTCCTGGTGCTGGGGCCGGAGGCGGCGGAGCATCTGGAACCCGGGCCCGTGCGGCTCGGCATCCCCGCGATCGGCATCGACCAGGTGGTGATCTGGCCGGAGATCGCGCCCGCCCAGGCCGGCAAGCGCGGCGGCTTCGGCGCCAACCGGCCGGGCCAGGCGCCGCCACGCCGGGTGCCGGGGCGGGCGGAGACACCGCCGCCGCCGCCCAAGCCGCCCGCCAGCGACGAGACGGTGGTGCTGCGCCCCACGCCGCGCGCGGAACCGCTGCCGCCACCACGCCCGATCGACCCGCCGCCGATCCGCGCGCCGGAGGCCCCGCAGCCGGCATCCCGCCTGCCGCTGGTGCTGCTGGCGCTGCTGCTGCTGGCCGGCGCGGGCGCCGCGGCCTGGTGGTTCTGGCCCGCGCCCGCGGTGGTGGCGACGCCGTCGGCCCCGGCCGCGCCCGCCGCCCCGCCGGCCGACCCCACCGCCACCGCGACACCCGCCGAGATCGCGGCGATGAACCTGCCGCCCGCGCGGGTGCTGGAGATCGGCCAGGCGCGCCAGGCGACGCGGCCGCAGGATGCGCTGCTGCTGATCGAACTCGCGGCCGATGCGGGCCATGCGCCCGCGATCAGCGCGCTCGCCCGGCTCTATGATCCCGCCACCTTCACGCCCGGCGGCGCGCTGTCCATGCCCAACCCTACCAAGGCGGCGGAGCTGTGGCGCGCCGCGGAACGCGCGGGGGATACGGCCGCCGCGGCGCCCCGCGCCATCCTGCGGGACCGGCTGGAAACGGCGGCGCGCGGCGGCGACACGGTGGCACAACTCGCGCTTCGGGATTTCTGGCCATGATGCGCTTCCTCGCCCTCATCCTCGCGGCGTTCATCGCGCTGCCCGCCCTGGCGCAAGTGCCCACTGGTGCGCGGCGCGCGCTGCTCATGGAAGGCAAGCAGACGCTGACGCAGAAGGTGCTGACGCGCCCCGGCGCTACGCTGCACGCGACACCCGGTGCCGCTGCCAGCACGCCCGTCCCCGGCTTCACCCTCTTCCACGTCTATGCCCGCCAGGGCAGCGGCGCGGAGGCCTGGATCGAGGTCGGCCGCGACGCCACCGGCACGACCGAGGGCTGGATGCGGGAGGAACGCGCCCTGCCCTGGGGCCAGACCATGGTGC
This sequence comes from Acetobacteraceae bacterium, assembly GCA_027482245.1. Classification (GTDB taxonomy): domain Bacteria; phylum Pseudomonadota; class Alphaproteobacteria; order Acetobacterales; family Acetobacteraceae; genus Falsiroseomonas. The sequence goes on from JAIXWG010000065.1 coordinate 234,516, forward strand.
TGGCCTTCACCAACCCCGCCGGCCGCGAACGCACCATGTTCTTCGCGGATGGGCCCGCCTTACGCCGCATCATCCTGGCGAGGGACATGGCGGCGGCGGGGGCGGAGGCGCGGCGCGCCAATGATGGCCGCGTCATCGCTCTGGAACCCGAGACCTATGTCGATATCAGCCGCAACTTCTACCTGTTGCCCGTGCTGAGCGCGGAGGAAGTCGAGAACGAGCGTGGCAACCGGATGCGGCTGCTGGAAGTGGCGTCGGCCCCGGCGGAGCGTCGCAACGCACCGCCGCCGCGCGATCCGCTGGCGGATTTCCGGGGCGCGCTCGTCTTCGTGGTCGATACCACGCTCTCCATGCAGCCCTACCTGGACCGGACGCGGGAGGCGATCCGCAACGTCATGGCGCGGATCGGCACCACCGCGCTGCGGGATCGCTTCCGCTTCGGCCTCGTCGCCTATCGCGATGACCTCGGCGGCAACCAGGCGCTGGAATACGTCACCCGCACCTATGCCCGCGCCGATTTCAACGCACCCGCGGATGCCGTGGTGCCGCGCATCGCGGAAGCCAGCGCCGCGACCGAAAGCAATGAGGGCTTCGACGAGGATGCGGTCGCGGGCCTGCGCGCCGCGCTCGATGCCGCGGACTGGAACAGCCTCGGCGGACGCTTCATCATCCTGGTGACGGATGCGGGGACGCGTGACGCGACGGATGCGCGGTCCTCCACCCGCCTCGGCATCGCGGAGATGCGGGAGCTGCTGAAGCAGCGCGCCATCGCCACCTTCGCGCTGCATTTGCTGACGCCGGAAGGCCGCAACAACCACGCCCGCGCCCGCGCGCAGTATCGCGAACTCACGCGCTTCGACGGCGCGCCGGAGCCCTTCTACTACCCGATCCCGAATGGGGAGGTTGCGGCCTTCGGCCAGACGGTGGAGGCCATCACGGAAGCCCTGCTCCGCCAGGTCGCCGCCATCACCAACACGCCGATCGCGCAGCTCCGCGGCGGGCCCGCGGCCGCGGCGCCGCAGGTGGCCCAGCAGGCCGATGTGGTGGGGCAGGCGATGCGGCTGGCCTATCTCGGCCGCGTGCAGGAAGCCGCGGCGCCCGACATCGTGCGCAGCTTCACGACGGATCGGGACCTGGCGGACAGCAACCGCGCCAACCTCGATGTGCGGATCCTGCTGACGCGCGACCAGCTCTCGGACCTGCGCTCGGCGCTCCGCCTCGTGATCGACGGCGCCAATGCCGGGCGGCTGCAGCCGCAGACGGTCTTCGCGAATATCCGCAACGCCGCGTTGTCCGCCGCGCGCGATCCGCGGCGCATCGGCAACCTGGAACGCCTCGGCGCCGCCTTCGGTGAATACCTCGACGGCCTCCCCTATCGCAGCCAGGTCATGGAGTTGACGGAGCGCGGCTGGCTGGAACTGCAATCCGGCGGGCAGCGCGAACTGCTGAACGCGCTGGAGGCGAAGCTGCGCCTGTATGACGAATACGCTCGCACCCCCGCGCTGTGGACGCAACTCGGCAGCGGGAATGACGCCGGCGCGGCCGTCTTCCCCATGCCGCTCGACCAGCTGCCGTGACGGCACCGCCCCTCGCGCTGGAAGGGGTGGTCGCCACCCGCCGCGCGGGCGGGGCGGCCTTCACGCTGACCGTGGAATCGCTACTGCTGGACCCGGGCGCGCTGGTCGCGGTGACGGGGGCGAGCGGGACGGGGAAATCCACGCTGCTCGACATCGCGGCCCTGGCGCGACGGCCGGACGAGGCCGGGCGGATCGCGGTGTGCGGCACGGATGCCGCGGCGCTGTGGGCGTGCGGCGCGAAGGACGCGCTGGCGCGGCTGCGGGCGCGGCATTTCGGCTATGTGCTGCAGACCGGCGGGCTGGTGCCCTTCCTCAGCGTCGGCGCGAACGCGGCGCTGGCGCAGGAACTGGCGGGGCGGCGGGATGCCGCGCGTCTGGCGGCGCTGGCGGAGCGCCTCGGCATCCGTGACCTGCTGGCGCGGATGCCGGCGACGCTGTCGGTCGGCCAGCGGCAGCGCGCCGCCATCCTGCGCGCCCTGGCGCATCGCCCGGCGCTCGTCCTGGCGGATGAGCCCACCGCCAGCGTCCACCCCGACATGGCGGCGACCATCCTGGCGCTGCTGGCCGACCAGGCGCGGCAGGCGGGCGCCGCCGTGCTGCTCGCGACCCATGATGCCCCCGCCGCACGCGCGGCCGGCTTTCACGAAGTGCCGCTGCAACCGGGGCCGGCATCGTCGCGCCTGCCCGCCCTGGTCCACGCCTGATGCGATCGCTTCGCCTGGCGCTGGCCGACCTGAGGCGCGAACCGGCCTTCACGCTCTGCTCCGTCCTCGCGCTCGCCGCCGTCATCGCGCCGCTGATCCTGCTGGCGGGGCTGCGGGCGGGCGTCATCGCGGGCCTCAAGGACGACCTCTCCGCCAGTCCCCGCACGCGGGAGATCGCGAATGTCCAGAACCTGGCGCTCGACCCCGCCTGGTTCGAGACACTGGCCGCCCGCCCGGAGACGGGCTTCATCATCCCGCGCACGCGGCTGCTCTCGGCCACCGGCAGCCTGGAAGCCGCCGCGCGCCCCGGCCGCGTCGCGACCGTCGAGATCCTGCCGACCGCGCCGGGCGACCCGCTCCTGCCCGGCATCGCCACCGCCACGGACAGCCAGGTCATCGTCACCGCCTCCGCCGCGCAGCGCCTCGCGCTCCGCCCCGGCGATGCGCTGCGCCTGCGCATCATCCGCCGCGTCAGCGAAGGCCGTGAAGTGCTGGCGCTCGACCTCACGACACTGGCCATCGCCCCCGCCGGCGCCTTCGACCGCGACGCGATCTTCGCGCCCCCCGCCCTCGGCCGCCGCGTGCAGGATTTCCTCGACGACCGCACCGCCGACACCACCCCCCGCCGCGCGGAGGGCTTCCGGCTGCACGCGCGCCGGCTGGAGGACGTGCCCACCCTCGTCGCCCTGCTCCAGGCCCAGGGCATCGAAACCCGCTCCCGCGCCGATGAGGTCGCGGCCCTACTGGCGCTCGACCGCAACCTCACCGCCGGCTTCGCCGTCATCGCCGCGGTCGGGGCCACGGGCTTCATCCTCGGCCTCGGCGCCGCGCTCTGGGCCAGCACGGCCCGCAAGCGCCGCACCCTGTCCCTGCTGCGCCTGATGGGGCTGGACCGCACCACCCTGACCCTCATCCCCATCTGGCAGGGCATCGCCTACGCCCTCGGCGGCAGCCTGGCCGGCACCGCCCTCGCCCTCGCCGCCGCGGAAGCCGTGAACCGCCTGCCCCTCCTCGGCCCCAACAACGGCCAGAACCTGGCCCGCATCGGCGCCCCCGAATTCACCGCCACCCTCGCCCTCTCCCTCCTCGCCGCCACCATCGCCGCGACCGTGGCCGCCCAGCGCGCGGCGAGCGCCGACCCGGCGGAGGGGCTGCGGGATGAGTGAGGGGGGCGTGGGTGGCAGGTCGGGGGAAACGCCGTTTCCCCCGAACCCCCTTTGCCAGGGGCCAGCGGGCCCCTGGACCCCAGGCTTTGCATCGGGTGGTGGTGGGAGGGGCCCGGCGGGACCGCTGGTCCAGAGGGCGCGCCGTGCCCCTCCCACCACCACCCGATTGAAGAGGGATCAAAGGGGCCGCTGCCCCTTTGCAGGGGGTGCAGGGGGACGGCGTCCCCCTGCCCTGGCCACCCTCGCCGCCCTTCTCCTCAGCGCAGCCCCCGCGCTGGCCGAGCCCGCGCCGACCTGGCCGGCGGCGGCGTTCAATCCGCGGGCCTTGGCGGATGACCTGGTGTTGCCCTTGCCCTGTGGGGGGGCGATGGCGTTCCGGCGGGTGGATACGCCGGCGGGGGATGGCGGGCTGGATGATCGGACGCTGCTGCTGGGCAGTGCCGAGACCGAGACAGGGTATCTCGAGTATCTGCGGCGCACCTACTTGGTGGGGCCGTTCGGCGGGGGCGCGGAGCCGCGGCATTACTGGATGTCGAAGTATGAGGTGACGCGCACGCAGATGGAGGCGTTGCGCAATCCCGTCTGCCCTGCGGCCAACACGCCGGCGGCGCGGCTGCCGGCGGTGGAGGTGAGCTGGTTCGAGGCGATGGAGGCGGCGCAGCGCTATTCGGGGTTCCTGACGCGGAATGGCGGGGCTCGGCTGCCACGGCGGGGCGGCGTGCCGGCTTTCGTCCGCCTGCCGACGGAGGCGGAGTGGGAATATGCGGCCCGCGGCGGCGCGGCGGTGGGGGAGGCCGAGTTCCAGGCCCGCACCTTCCCGATGCCGGAGGGGCCGGAGGCCTATGCCTGGTTCCAGGGCCCGCGGAGTGCGGCGGGGCGGCTGTCGCCCATCGGGCTGAAGCGCCCCAATCCGCTCGGGCTGCACGACATGCTGGGGAATGCGGCGGAATGGGTGCTGGAGCCATTCCGGCTGAACCGGGTGGGCCGGCAGCACGGGCTGGCGGGCGGGCTGGTGGCGCGGGGCGGCGACTATCGCAACACCGGGGAGGCGCAGCTGCGATCGAGCCTCCGCATCGAATACGCGCCCTATGACACGACGAGCGGCGAGCCCACGCGGATCACGACGGTCGGCTTCCGCTTCGTCCTGGCGGCGCCGGCGCAGGGGAGCCTGGCGGACACCGCTGCCCTGAGGCAGGCCTTCGAGGCTGAGACCCAGGCCCGCGCCAGCACGCAGGACGACCCCGCCGCGCTGATCGCGGCGCTGCGGCGGGAGCAGTCCGATCCCCTGATGCAGACGGCGCTGGACCGGCTCGGCGCCGCCTATGCGCGGGAGACGCGGGAGAGGACGGACCGCGCCCGCGTCGCGGCGCGGGCGCAGGTGCAGGCGGCGGCCGTGCTGTCCCGCAACGTCTTCATCGCGCAGCAGCGGGCGAATGGCTTGCAGGGGATGGTGGAGAACCCCGGCGCCTTCGGCGCCACGGCGCAGCAGGCCCAGGCCTGGCGCCCCATGCTGGCCGCGGTGCAGGCGGAGGTGGAGGGCGGCGTCCGCGCCTATGCCGCCATCATCGCCCAGCTCTCCCAGGCCAGCGACGTGGCGCTGCCGGCGGAGCTGGAGGTCGTGCAGCAGGAACTCCGCGCGCAGAACGTGCCGGCGCTGCTGCCCTATGTCGCGCTGGTCGGCACCCATGCGGCGGCGGCGCTGCGGGGCAGCGTGCCGCCGGTGGCGACGCTGCGGGCCGATATCCTGCGCACCACCGCCCCGGCCTCGCCACGATGAGACTGCAAGGTCGCGTGCCGAGCCCCTATCTTCGGAATGACCGACCCCGGGAGACCCCCTTGTTCCTGCGCGCCGCCGCCCTGGCCGCCCTGCCCTTCGCCCTCGCCCTGCCCGCGCGGGCGCAATCCTTTGAGGGTCCGGTGACCGGCACGCTGGATTGCCCGGCGCGCAGCCTGTTCGACACCGGCAGCACCCCCGTCCGCGGCCAGGTCCGCAACGGGGAGATGACAGTGACGCTGCCGGAGATGGTGGTCAGCGGCAGGATCGTGAACCTCGGCGCCGCGGCCGTGCGGCTGGAGGGTGAGACGCGGCAGATGACCGCGGCCTTCACGGGCGTGGTGCTGGCCGGCGGGCAGCTGCACGCCCGCGGCCTGGTGGGCGAGCGGCCCTGCAACCTCAACCTGGTGCTGTCCACCGGCGCGGCGCCGCAGGTGCCTCCGCAGGCAGCTCCCGCGGTCCGGCAGCCGGCGCAGCCCGCCGCGGCCAGCCTGGATGGCCCCTGGGCGGGCACGGTGAGCTGCCCGACGCGCGACCTGTCCGACAGCGGGGAGGTCCAGGCCCGCGGCACCATCGTGAACAATGTGCTGACGCTCGCCTTCGAGGATGTGCGGATGCAGGGCCGCATCATCGGCATCAGCCCCACGCCGCTGCTGCGGCTGGACGGCCAGGGCCCGCGCAGCGGCGGGGCGAGCTTCGACGCCCTGGTCGTGACCCCGCAACGCATCCATGCGCGCGGGCTTGTCGGCCAGCAGCCCTGCAACGTGAACCTGACGCCGGCGCGGGCGGTGCCGCCCCCGGTGCAGGCCGCGCCCCGCGCGCCGGTCTTCCAGCCGCCCGTCGTGCAGCCACTCGTGCAGCAGGCGGCACGGCCGCCCGTCGATGGCGGCATCGGCAAGCCCGGCGGGCCCATGAACCGGGAGGGTGTGGGCTTCGGCGAGGAGAAGGCGCCGGTGCCGGCGCCCTCGGAGCCCGTGCGCCCGCCGCCCGTCGCCAGCGCGCCGCGCCCCGTCCTGCCGGGGCCCGCGCCCGCCGCGACG
>JAIXWG010000009.1 GCA_027482245.1 Acetobacteraceae bacterium
GCGGCGCGCGCCGCGGAAGCCCCGCCCGCGCGGGCGCCGGAGCCCGCCAGGCCGCCCGCCATCCCCCCGCCGCGCGCCGCCGCTGCGGCGCCGAACCTGCCCATCGCGACCGCGCCCGTCGTGCCCGTGGCGCAGGCGCCGCTGCCGCCCCCCGGCGCGGCCGCGCCCGCCGCCCAGCGAGGCACGCCGGTCCGCCTGCTGGCCGGCCCCGCCATCGCGGTGCCGAGCCCCGCCGGGACCGGCGCCGCCCTGTTCCGCCGCGGCCAATCCTGGGTGATGGTGCTGGACGCGCCGCTGGCGCTCGACCTCGCCCCACTGTCCGCGCAGCCGGCCCTTGCAGGGTCGGAGGTCGCGGCCAGCCCTCAGGCCACCACGATCCGCCTGCCGCTCGCGGCCTTCGCGGCACCGCGGCTCCGCCGCGACGGCGCCGCCTGGGTGATCGATTCCCCCGCGGAGCCGATCGCGCTGCGCTCCATCCTGCCCGAACTCGATCCCGGCCCGCCGCCCCGCGTGGTGATGCGCGCCGCGCAGGCAGGGGCGAGCGTGAATGTCATCGATCCCGAAACCGGCAGCCTGCTGCTGGTCGGCACGGTGAAGGATGGGGTGGAGGGCGTGCCCCTCGGCCGCCGCGGCGCGGCCTTCGACCTGCTGCCGACGCGCCTGGGCGCCGCGCTGCTGCCGCGGTCCGATTCCGTGACGCTGGTGGCGCTGGACGGGCGCTTCGTCGCAGCCGGCGCGCCCGGCGCGCCGCTGGTGCTGGGGGCGGAGCCGCCGGCCGCGACCAGCGCCGCCGCCGCCATGTCCCGCTTGTTCGACCTGCCGGCGGAAAGCCCGGCGGCGCTGCAGGAACGCGTGCGCAACGCCACCAGCGCCGTCGCCGCCGCCCCGCCGCTGGCGCGCGGCCCGGCGCGGCTGCGCCATGCGGAGGCGCTGCTGGCGCTCGGCCTGCCGCAGGAAGCGCAATCCATGGCGACGCTCGCCATGCGGGACGATCCCCGCCTGGCGGAGACGCTGCGCGCCCGCGCCCTGCATGGCGCCGCGGCGCTGATGTCGGGCCGGGTGGCGGAGGCGACGGGCCTCGACCATCCCGGGCCGGACAGTGATGAACTGGCGCTGTGGCGCGGCCTGCTGGCGATGGCGCGGGGGCAGGCGGGCAGTGCGGCGGTCGCCGCGGCCCTGCCCTTGCTGCTGTCCTACCCCGAGCCGCTGCTGGCGCGCCTGGTGCCCATGGCGGCGGAAGCGCTGGTGGAGCAGGGCGAACTCGCCGCCGCGCGGCGCCTGGTGGCGGCACGGGACGCCGAGGATGCTAGCCTCGCCCTGCCGCGCGCCCGCATCGCGGAAGCGGCAGGGGAGGTGGATCGCGCGCTCTCGGCCTATGACGCGCTGGTGGCGGGCCGGGACCGGCGCGCGCGCGCCATCGCCATGCGGCGCGGCGCAGAACTGCGCCTGGCGACGGGCCGAACCGATGCCGCCGGCGCGGCCGCGGCGCTGGAGACATCGCTGGCGGCCTGGCGCGGCGACGCGCTGGAAAGCGACACGCGGCTGCGCCTGGCGGAGCTGAAGGAAGCCGCCGGCGATCCGCGCGCTGCCTTCGACCTGCTGCGGGAGACGGAGACGATGTTCCCCGAACTGGCCAGCACCATCCGGCCGCGCCAGTCCCAGGCGCTGATCGGCGCCATCGCCCGCGAACCGCCGGTGCAGGCCGTGGCGCTGTTCGATTCGCACACGGATCTGCTGCCGCCGGGCGAGGGTACGGAACAGGCGCTGGCGTCGCTCGCGGATCGCCTGGCGGCGCTCGACCTCGTCGATCGTGCGACGCATGTGCTGAAGCGCGCCGCGGCGCGCGCGGCGGGGGCCGAACCGCGGGCGCGGATCGGCGTGCGCCTCGCCAACCTCGCGCTCGGTGCTGGCGATCCGGCGGGCGCCATCGCGGCGCTGGAGGAGACGGCGGCGCCCGGATTGCCCGCGGCGCTGGCGCAGGAACGACGCCTGCTGGAAGCCCGCGCGCTGACGCGCGCCGGCCGTGTGGCGGATGCGGTGGCGCGATATCGTGATGCCGGGCCTTCCGCGGCGCCCGAACTCGCTGCGCTGCTGGCGGAGCAGCAGGATTGGGCCGGCGCCGCCGCGGCGATGCAGGCGCATCTGGCCGCGGTGCTGCCGCCGCCGGGCGCGCCACTCGCGGCAGAGCACCGTCCGCTGATCGCGCGCACGGCGGCGCTGCTGGCGCTCGCCGGTGACGAATCGGCGCTGTCCGCGCTGCGCGATGCGGAGCAGCCGCGCATGGCGGGCGGTGCGCTGGAGGAGGCCTTCGCGGTGATTACGGCAGCGCGTATCGCGGGCCTCGATGACCTGCCGCGGCTGCGCCAGGAACTGGATGTTGCGCGCCTGCTGCCCGGCCGGCTGGACGGGTTGCGGGGAACGGGCCCCACGACCCGATAATCTTCCTGTTGCCCCCGGGGTGTCACAATCGGAGTGTCGTGCCACCCCCCGGGGGGGACCCGCGTTTTTTTCGGACCCGCGAGGTCCGATTTCGCTTGCGCCCCCCCCCGCTATGCCCCATATGCGCGCGCCGTTGACCCGATCGATGTTCGATCACCCTGGTCATCTGCTGGCTGGAAGGAGCCCTATACTATGGAAGCTCTCGTCCAACTGGGGATGGTCTCGGAACTCCCGAGCGACGCCCAGACCGATGAGATTCGTGAGACGAAGGACTACTTCGTCCACCGCAATGGCGTCCGCTACGCGGGAACCCACCTGATCATCGATCTGTGGGGCGCCACGAATCTTGACGACCCGGACCACATCGATGCGGTCCTGCGGGAAGGCGCGCTCGCCACGGGCGCGACGATCCTGCACGGGCACTTCCACCACTTCTCGCCGAATGGCGGGGTCAGCGGTGTGCTGGTGCTCGCGGAGAGCCATGTGTCGATCCACACCTGGCCGGAACGCGACTACGCCGCGCTCGACATCTTCGTCTGCGGCGACTGCGATCCGTACAAGGCGCTGCCGGCCCTGAAGAAGGGCTTCCAGGCGGAGCGCGTGCAGCTGGCGGAACACAAGCGCGGCCTGATCGGCTGACGCGCCGCCACGACGATCATCGACGGGGGCGGGCCGCAGGGTCCGCCCCCTTTTTCCTGTCCGGGACCTGACCATGCCGACCGACACCTGGGTGAATGAGACGCTGTACCCCGAATGGGGCCAGCGCTTCCTGGTGAAGCGCGAACTCGCGCGCGTGAAGTCCGACTTCCAGGACATCATGGTGTTCGAGAGCTTCACGCATGGCCGCGTGATGGTCCTCGACGGCGTCATCCAGATCACCGAGACGGATGAGTTCGCCTATCAGGAGATGATCGCCCATGTGCCGCTGCTGGCGCATGGCGATCCGAAGCGCGTGCTGATCATCGGCGCGGGTGATGGCGGCGTGCTGAAGCGCGTCCTGCAGCACCGCACGGTGGAGAAGGCCGTGATGGTGGAGATCGACGGGGAGGTCATCCGCCTCGCCAAGGAATTCATGCCCGGCATCGCGGGCGACGCCTGGACCGACCCGCGTGCCGAGGTGATCGTCGGCGACGGCATCGACTATGTCCGCCAGGCCGCAGCCGGCAGCTTCGACGTCGTCATCGTCGACAGCACGGACCCGATCGGGGTCGGCGAGGTGCTGTTCACCGACGAGTTCTACGCCAACGCCGCGCGCCTGCTGTCCGACCGCGGGCTGATCGTGAACCAGTGCGGCGTGCCGGCCATGCAGGCGGATGAGCTGCGGGAGACGGCGCTGCGCCGCGCCAAGTCCTTCCCCGACAACTGGGCCTATGTCGCGGCGGTGCCGACCTATGTCGGCGGCTTCATGACGCTGGGCTGGGCGGCCAAGGATGCGTCGCTGCGCCAGGTGCCGGTGGAGGAGATCCGCCGCCGCGCCGATGTCGCGGGCGTGCTGGACACGACCCGCTACTGGACGCCGGAGATCCATGTCGGCGCCTTCAACCTGCCGCCCTACATCAGCATGCACCTGCCGCGCTGAGCGGCCTCAGCCCGGCGCGCGTCCCCAGGGGCTCGCGCCGGTCGTGCCACCACCGCCTGCATTGTCGCCTCCCGGGGCGGGCTTCAGCTTCACCGCGGTGCCGGAGGCGCTGACCATCAGCATGCCGTTGTTGCTGCCCAGAACCTCATAGTCGATGTCGATGCCGAGCACGGCATCCGCGCCCACGGCCGCCGCCTGCTGGCTGAGATTGGCCAGCGCCGTGTCCCGCGCCGAGCCCAGTTCCCGCTCATAGGTGCCGGACCGGCCGCCGATGATGTCGCGCAGCCCGCCCAGCAGGTCCTTGAACACGTTCACGCCGAGCACGGCATCGCCGAAGACGACGCCGAGATAGCGATCGACCTCCCGGCCCTCGACCGTGCTGGTGGTGGTGAAGATCATGGCCATGCCCTCTCTGGCTCCGGCGCCATCATGGCACGAAGCCCTGCACCAGGCTGCCCGCCACCAGCCGCCAGCCATCGATCAGCACGAAGAAGGCGAGCTTGAAGGGCAGCGCCACGACGGTCGGCGGCAGCATCATCATGCCGAGCGACATCAGCAGGCTGGCCGAGACCAGGTCGATGACCAGGAAGGGCAGGAAGATCAGGAAGCCGATCTCGAAGGCGCGGCGCAATTCGCTGACCATGAAGGCCGGCGTCAGCACGCGCCACGGTGCCTCCCCGGCGGTGGAGGGCGGCAGCCGCGCCAGGTCCATGAACAGCTGCAGGTCCGCTTCGCGCACCTGGGCCGCCATGAAGCGCCGGAACGGCTCCGCCGCCGCCTGAAGGCCAGCGATCTCCCCGATCCGGCCTTCGGACAGCGGCTGGATGCCCTGCGTCCAGGAGGCCTGCAGCACGGGCTCCATGACGAACAGCGTCAGGAACAGGGCGAGGCCCACCAGCACCGGGTTCGGCGGGATGGAGGGCGCGCCGATGGCGCTCCTCAGCAGGGCCAGCACGATCACGATGCGCCCGAATGCCGTCATCATCACCAGCAGCGAGGGCGCGAGGGAGAGCAGCCCGACCAGCGCCGTCAGCTGCACCAGCCGCGCGGTGGTGCCGCCCTGGCCGGTGCCGGCGGCGCCGAGGTCGATGTTCACGCTCTGCGCCAGGGCGCTGCCCATGGGAAGCAGGGCCAGCAGCAGGGCCGGGACCGCTAGGGCGGCGGCGGCGCGGCATCCGGCAGCCAGCCGACCACCTGGTCCTGCGCGCCGCCGGTCAGCAGCAGCAGGGAACGCCCGTCGCAGCGCAGCAGCACCAGGCGCCGGCGGCTGTCGAGGGCCAGCGTCTCCTCCACCGCCAGGCGCCGGCCGGCGCGCGCGCCGATCCCCGCCGCGCGCGCCATGCGCGCCGTCAGCAGCAGCGCCGCCAGCACGGCGACCAGTGCCGCGCCCGCCGAAAGGCCCGCGGTCAGAAGGCTGATGTCGTTCATCCCGCTCCATCCTGGAGTCCCGTTTCGACTGGGTGTTGAGGACGCGGTGCCTTTTGCGCCGCGGTGTCGGGGTGGCTCAGTGCCGGGCGACCTCGGCGGTCAGCCCGTCCACCTGGCGCAGCAGGGCTTCCAGCGCCGGGCGCAGCGCCTTCGCCTCCTCCGCCGCCAGCGCCATCACCGCGGCGCAGAGCGCGGCGGCATCCCGGTCGAGGCCAGCCAGGTCCACGCGGCGCCCGCCCTCGACCAGGGCGCGGGCGACGGCCACGGTGCCGCCCATCGCCTCGATGGCGGCTTGGACGGCCTCGGCATGGGTGGCGGCTCTTGGCATGACGCCCATAGGCGCATGGGTGGATGAACGCTTCCTCTACATGCCGGGAGTCGTGATCGGATGAGTCGGTCCGGCGGTCGGCATCGAAACCCTTCCTTCATCACCCCGCGCCCAGGATGGGGGCATGGACGCGACGGGCACATCGAGGGCTGGATCGGCCGCGGGGCAGGACGTGCTGGCGCTGGCGCAGCGGCGGCTGGGCTGGCTGGACCGCCGGCAGGCCGTGCTGGCGCAGAACATCGCCAATGCCGATACGCCCGCCTATCGCCCGCGGGACGTGATGTCCTTCGGGCAGGTGCTCGCCGCCGCCGGCGCGCCACCGCTGGCCCGCACCGCGCCCGCGCACCTGCCCGGCACCGGCCAGGCCCGTGCCGGCACGGCGCCGGACCGTGGCGTGCCGGAAGCGGCACCCGATGGCAACGCCGTCTCGCTGGACCGCGAGGCCGTCCGGATGGCGGAAACCGATACCGCGCATGCGCTGGCCATGGCCGTGCATCGCAGCTTCATGGGCATGTTCCGCACCGCGCTCGGCCGCCAGGGTTGAGCGGGGCGGCAGGAGGAGGCAGCACCGCATGGATCTCGATCGCGCGCTTCGCATCTCGGCCGCCGGCATGGCGGCGCAATCCACGCGGCTTCGCGTGGTGGCGGAGAACCTCGCCAACCGCGACAGCACGGGGGAGGCGCCGGGCGCCGACCCCTATCGCCGCCGCACCGTGAACTTCGCCAACCGCCTGGACCGCGCGATGGGCGCGGAGATGGTGAGCGTGTCGCGCATCGGCACCGCGCCCGGGGAGTTCCCGACGCGCTACGAACCCAGCCACCCCGCCGCCGATGCGCGCGGCTACGTCAAGACGCCGAACGTGGACAGCCTGGTGGAGGTGATGGACATGCGGGAGGCGCAGCGCAGCTACAGCGCCAACCTCTCCGTGCTGGAGACCACGCGCGGCATGCTGACCCGCGCGATCGAGGCGCTGCGCTGACCATGCGGGGCGGGGATAGCGCGCCATGCCGGTAGCGGGCGCCACCGGCGCGCTGCGGGCGGCCGCGGCCTATGCGGCCCAGGCCGGTGGCGGCGTGGCGGCGCCGGGCGCGGACCAGCCGAGCTTCGGCGGCATGCTGACCCGCGCGATGGAAAGCGCGGTGGAGCTCGGCCGCAGCGCGGATGCCGCTTCCACCCAGGCGCTGATGGGGCAGGGCAGCGTGACGGATGCCGTCCTCGCCATCTCCCGCGCCGAACTCGCCTTGCAGACGACCGTCGCGGTGCGGGACCGCGTGGTGGCTGCCTATCAGGACGTGATGCGGATGCCGATCTGACGCACGCCGTCTGCGTGCGTCGCCGCGCCCATGAGGGGATGCGGGTTGCCAGGAGGGCAGCATGGTTGAGGAGGCCATGGCCCAGTCGCTTCGCGAAGCGATCTGGGTCTCGATGCAGGTGATGGGGCCGCCGCTGGTCGCGGTGCTCGTGGTGGGCCTTGCCGTCTCGCTCGTGCAGGCGCTGACGCAGGTGCAGGAGGCGACGCTGGCCTTCCTGCCCAAGCTGGTGATGGGCGGCGCGCTGATGCTGCTGCTCGGGCCCTTCACCGCCTCCGTCATGCAGGGATGGAGCAGCACGCTCTTCGATCGCATGGTGGCGCTCGGCGGCATGCCGTGACGGAAGCGGACCACGCCCTGCTGCAGATGCTGCCCGGCCTGGTCTTCCAGGCCGCGCTGGCCTTCGCGCGGCTGGGTGCGGCGGTGATGTTGCTGCCGGGGGTGGGAGAGGCGGAGGTGCCGGCGCCGCTGCGCCTCGGCCTCGGGCTTGCGCTCGTCGCGCTGCTGCTGCCGGTGCTGGTGCCGGACTTGCCGCCGATGCCGGACGACCTGGCGGAGATGACGCGGCTGGTGGTGACGGAGATCGCCGTCGGCCTGTGGATCGGCACGCTGGCGCGCATCCTGGTGATCGGCTTCGCCATGGCCGGCCAGGCGATCGCGACCCTGATCGGGCTGTCCAGCCTCTTCGCCTATGACGCCTCGCTCGGCATGGGGGGCACGGCGCTGGGGCGCGCCTTCGCGCTGATGGCGGCGGTGCTGGTGCTGTCCGCCGGGCTCTACCAGGTGCCGCTGGCGGCGCTGGCGGAAAGCTATGCGGTGATGCCCGCCGGCGCGCCGTTCCCGTCCGGCCCGGCGGCGCTGGCGGTGGCGCGGATGGGGGGTGATTCGCTCGACCTCGCGCTGCGGATCGCCGCACCCTTCGTTGTCGGCGCGGTGCTGATGAACGTGGCGCTCGGCCTGCTGTCGCGCCTGGCGCCGCAGGTGCAGACCTTCTTCGTCGCCGTGCCGGGGCAGATCCTGGCGGGGCTCGGGCTGCTGGCGCTGCTGGCGCCGCCGATGATCGCGACACTGGTCCAGGCGCTCCGCGCCGGCTTCGCCACCCTGCCCGGGGTGCGCTGAGCGGTGGCGGAGGAGGGCGATGGCCCCGAGGCCGACGACAAGTCGGAGGCCGCAACACCGAAGCGCCTGCAGCGGGCGCGGGAGGAAGGGCAGGTCGCGCTGTCGCGGGAGGTGGTGGGCCTGTCCGGCCTGGCCGCCGGCACCCTGGCCTGCATGCTCGTCCTGCCCACGACGGGGTTCGAGCTGATGCGCGCCATGCGGGGCGCGCTGGAATCCCCGCATCGGCTGGGCATGGCCGACACTTTCCTGGCGCTGTTCTGGCAGGCCGGGCTGGTGGTGGCGCCGGTCGCGGCGGCCGTGGCGCTGGCAGCGATGGCGGCGACGATGCTCCAGACCGGCGGTATGGTCTCCGCCAAGGCGATGGCGCCGCGGCTCAGCAAGATCATTCCCTGGGCCGGCCTGAAGCGGCTGGTGGGGCCGGAGGCGCTGGCGGAATTCCTGCGCACGCTGGTCAAGCTCGGCATCGTGGGCGCCGCGCTGTGGCATGTGGCGTCGGACCTGGCGCTGCTGCAGGCGGCGCTGCACCAGCCCGCGGCGGCGCTGCCCGCCACGGCCGGCGCGGTCGCGCTGCGGCTGATGCTGGCGGCGCTGACCGCCTTCGCCGGCGTGGCACTGCTGGACCTGTTCTGGGTCCGCTTCCGCTTCGCCCGCCAGATGCGGATGAGCCGCCAGGACCTGCGGGACGAGGCAAAGGAATCCGACGGCGACCCGATGCTGAAGGCGCGCCGCAAGCAGATGCGCCAGGCGCAGGGCCGCCGGCGCATGATGGCCGCGGTGCCCAACGCCGCCGTGGTCATCACCAACCCCACCCATTACGCCGTGGCGCTGGCCTATGGCGGCGGGGATGCGGCGCCGAAGGTTGTGGCCAAGGGCGTCGATGCGATGGCGGCGCGGATCCGGGACGCGGCGACGAAGGCCGGCGTGCCCCTCGTCGCCAATCCGCCGCTGGCCCGCGCGCTGTGGCGGCTGGAGGTCGATGCCGAGATCCCGGCGGAACACTACCAGGCGGTGGCGGAGATCATCGCCTATGTCTGGCGCCAGAATGGCGCCGCAGCACGGCATGCTTGACGCCGTGGGCAAGCCCGTGCGCTCGCTGCGCGCTACCGGTGCAGCGGGGTGCCGCCGAGGAGAACCGTATGCCTGAGACGCGCCGCACCTTCCAGGACCTGTTGCGCGGCCGAAGCCGCCGCCCGGCGGAGGACGCCGTGCTGCGCGCCGTGCTGGATGCGGCGTCCCCCGGCATCGCCCTGCTGGATGCGGAGGACCGGCTGGTCTGCTGGAACCCGGAATTCGCGGGGCTCTGCGGTCCGCTGCTGACGCCGCGCTCCGGGATGCCGATTGCCGCGCTGATGGCGGCGGAGGGCAAGGAGGCTGCGCTGAGCGCGCTGGCGATCGGCCAGCGCGTGGCCATCGCCATGGCGACGGAGGGATCGCCCCGGCTGGAGATGGAGCATCGCCGCCTGCCGCCGCCGGAACGCGGCGCGGTGCTGCGCCTGTCCCGCATCGCGGCGCGGCCGGCGGAGCAGCAGGCCGGCGCGGCGCGGCTGCAGGCCGTGGGCGCGCTGGCGGGCGGCATCGCGCATGACTTCAACAACCTGCTGACCGCCATCGCCGGCAGCGCGGAAGCCGCGCTGTCCCGCGCGCCGACCGGGGAAGGGGCGGCGGAGTTGCGGCAGGTGCTGGAAAGCGCCGGGCGCGGCGCCGCGCTGGTGAAGCAGCTGCTGGCCTTCGCCCGGCAGCAGGCGCTGCGGCCGCGGGTGGTGGATCTCAACATCGCCGTCTCCTCCATGGGAGAGCTGCTGCGCCGCCTGCTCGGCAGCCGCGTGCGGCTGTCCATCGCGCTGGAGGAGCCGTCCCGGCGCGTGCGGATGGACCCGACGCAGCTCGACCAGGTCATCATGAACCTGGCGCTGAATGCGCGGGACGCGATGCCGGAAGGCGGCGCGCTGCGCATCGCGACGGGCCATGCCGTCGTGCTCTCCCCGGAGACGATCGGGACGGAAACGCTGCCCGCCGGCCGCTACGCGCTGCTGGAGGTGGTGGACAGCGGCGCCGGCATCCCGCCGGAAGTGCTGCCCCGGATCTTCGACCCCTTCTTCACCACCAAGCGGGAACAGGGGGGCACGGGGCTCGGCCTGTCCACCGTGCACGGCATCGTCCGGCAGTCCGGCGGCTTCATCGCCGTGGACAGCCGGCGGGGGGAGGGGACGCGCTTCCGCATCTGGATGCCGCGGCATGAGGGGCCGGCCGACCCGATGGTGCCGACCGCCATGGTGGCGCCGCCCGCCGCCAGCCCGCCGCCGCCCGCGCCCACCCCCATCCCCGGCGGCCCCGCCGTGCTGCTGGTGGAGGACGAGGTGCCGCTGCTGCGCCTGGCGGAACGCGCGCTGCGACGGGCGGGGTTCGAGGTGATGAGCGCCGGCTGTTCGGAGGAGGCTCTGGAAATGCTGGAGAAGACCGAGGCGATGCCGCTGGCCCTGGTCTCCGACGTCGTCATGCCGGGCCTGGACGGGCTGGAACTCACCGCCCGGTTGCGTGACCGCTGGCCGGAACTGCCGGTGCTGCTGGTGTCCGGCTATGCGGAGGCGGCGCTGGGACGGGACCTGGCGGCGGAACGAATCCGACTGCTGGCCAAGCCCTACAGCCTGGGGGCGCTGGTCGCGGAACTGAAAGGCATCCTGCCGGCCGGGGCCGTCAAAGTTTCCTAAATGTTCTTGTCGCCATGGCCGCGTTGGGCCATATTCCGCGTCGAGGGACAGGCGGTTGCGCGGCACTTGGAGTCGTGGCGCTTCCTGGTCCACTGTGATGCGGGGTGTGACCGGCGGGTGAGGATCCGGCCGGGGATTGCGCCCCCAGGTTGATACCGGGAATCGGGCCCGGGAGTTCGGGAGAGCGAGCCTCATGGACAAGACGAAGGCTCTGGACGCCGCGCTGAGCCAGATCGAGAGGGCCTTCGGCAAGGGCTCCATCATGCGCATGGGCAACAAGGCGGCGACGGAGGAGGTGGAAGTCATCTCCACCGGCTCGCTCGGCCTCGACCTGGCGCTCGGCATCGGTGGCGTGCCGAAGGGTCGGATCATCGAGGTCTATGGTCCGGAAAGCTCGGGCAAGACGACGCTCGCGCTGCACATGATCGCGGAAGCGCAGAAGAAGGGCGGCACCTGCGCCTTCATCGACGCGGAGCACGCGCTGGACCCCGGCTACGCCAAGAAGCTGGGCGTGGATGTGGAGAACCTGCTGATCAGCCAGCCGGATGCCGGCGAGCAGGCGCTGGAGATCTGCGACACGCTGGTGCGTTCCGGCGCCGTCGACGTGCTGGTGGTGGACAGCGTCGCGGCCCTGGTGCCGCGGGCGGAACTGGAAGGGGAGATGGGCGACAGCCATGTGGGCCTGCATGCCCGCCTGATGTCGCAGGCGCTGCGCAAGCTGACGGGCAGCGTCTCCCGCTCCAACACCCTGTTGATCTTCCTGAACCAGATCCGCCTCAAGATCGGCGTGATGTTCGGCAACCCGGAGACGACGACGGGCGGCAACGCGCTGAAGTTCTACGCCTCCATCCGCATGGAGATCCGGCGCATCGGCTCCATCAAGGACCGGGAGACGGTGACGGGCAACCAGACCCGCGTGAAGGTGGTGAAGAACAAGATGGCGCCGCCGTTCCGGCAGGTGGATTTCGACATCATGTATGGCGAAGGCATCTCCAAGGTCGGCGAGCTCATCGACCTTGGCGTCAAGGCGGGCATCGTGGAGAAGTCGGGCGCTTGGTTCAGCTGCGACAGCCAGCGCATCGGCCAGGGGCGTGAGAACGCCAAGCAGTTCATGCGCGACAACCCCGCCATGGCCGAAAGCGTGGAGAAGCGGATCCGCGCCCAGGCCAATGGCCTGGCGAGCACCATGCTAGCCGGGGAGAATGACGAGGCCGCGGCGGCCGAGTAGGCCGTCCGCCGCGGCGGCCGAACAGGCCGTCCGGCTTCCGCTGAAGAGCCCATGAAAAAGGCGGAGGGAGCATGCTCCCTCCGCCTTTCTCCTGTCCGGCCTGGCCGGTCAGGCGGCCATCGCGGCCGGATTCACTTCCCGCTCCGCCAGCATGGTCAGCTTCTCGTCGGCGGTCTTCTCCTCCGCCAGCGTCTGGGCGAAGAGGTCAGCGACCTCCTGCATCCCGGCCGCCTTCGCCATGGCGTGCAGCGTGCCGTAGGTGGCGATCTCGTAGTGCTCGACCTTCTGCGCGGCGCCGATCAGGGCGGCGTCACGGACCGGACCTTCGTCATGGTCGTCCATGATCTCCTCGGCCTCGGCCGTCAGGCCCTCCATCGCCTCGCATTCCTCGCCTTCCGGATCGGCGTCCAGCAGTTCGGCGGCACGCTCCAGGCGCTCCACATGGCCGCGGGTCTGGGCCAGGTGCTCCTCGAAGGCCTGGCGAAGCGTGGGGCTCTGGGCGGACTCCGCCATCTGCGGCAGGGCCTCGACCAGCTGGGTCTCGGCGCTGTAGGCGTCCTGCAACGCCTCGATCATCAGCGACTTGAAGTCTTCGGCCATGATGGGCCTCCCTCGGGTGTTCGGTGCTGGGTGGGCATTCCGCGGCCCACCCTCATCGGCCCGAACGGCGCCGCCCCGCGGCAGTTCCGGCTTTGGCCTCGCAACGTCCGACCCTCGACGTTCATGTCATCGCGCGGTAAGGGACGCGGCTTTCGCCTCGGCCTCGCGGCCCGGGCGGCAGCACCCGATCCGCGGGCAGATCGCCCGGGGACAGCGATGGCAGCGATCAGGCGATGACCAGCAGCAACGACATCCGCGCCACCTTCCTCGACTACTTCCGCCGCAACGGGCACGAGGTGGTCGAATCCTCCCCGCTGGTTCCGCGGAACGACCCGACGCTGATGTTCGCGAACAGCGGCATGGTGCAGTTCAAGAACGTCTTCACGGGGCAGGAGAAGCGCCCCTATTCGCGCGCCACCACCGCGCAGAAGTCGGTGCGTGCCGGCGGCAAGCACAACGACCTGGACAATGTCGGCTACACCGCCCGCCATCATACGTTCTTCGAGATGCTGGGCAATTTCAGCTTCGGCGACTACTTCAAGGAACAGGCGATCGGCCATGCCTGGGAACTGCTGACCAAGGATTTCGGCCTGCCGAAGGACCGGCTGCTGGTCACGGTCTATTCCGAGGACGAGGAAGCCCCCGTCTACTGGAAGAAGATCGCCGGCCTGCCGGACAGCCGCATCATACGGATCCCGACCTCCGACAATTTCTGGCGCATGGGCGATACCGGCCCCTGCGGCCCGTGCTCCGAGATCTTCTTCGACCATGGCGACAAGATCCCGGGCGGCCCGCCCGGCAGCGCCGACCAGGATGGCGACCGGTTCATCGAGATCTGGAACCTGGTCTTCATGCAGTTCGAGGAAGGTCCCCCAGGCACCCGCGTGCCGCTGCCGCGCCCCTCGATCGACACCGGCATGGGCCTGGAACGCTTCGCCGCCATCCTGCAGGGCAAGCACGACAACTACGACACGGACACGCTGCGCGCCCTGATCCTGGCGAGCAGCGAGGCGACGGGCCAGGACCCGGACGGCCAGTGGAAGACCAGCCACCGCGTGGTGGCGGACCACCTGCGCGCCGGCACCTTCCTGATCGCGGACGGCGTCATGCCGTCCAATGAGGGCCGCGGCTATGTGCTGCGCCGCATCCTCCGCCGCGCCATGCGCCACGCCCACATGATGGGCGCACGGGAGCCGCTGCTGCACCGCCTGGTGCCGGCGCTGACCCGCCAGATGGGCGCCGCCTATCCGGAGATCCTCCGCGCCGAGGCGCTGGTGGTCGAGACGCTGCGCCTGGAGGAGACCCGCTTCCGCAGCCTGCTGGAGCGCGGCCTTGGCCTGCTGGCCGATGAATCCGGCCGGCTGGGCGAGGGCGGCACGCTGCCCGGCGACGTCGCCTTCAAGCTCTACGACACCTATGGCTTCCCCCTCGACCTGACGCAGGACGCGCTGCGGGGCGAGGGCAAGACGGTCGACACCGCGGGCTTCGAGGCCGCGATGGCCGAGCAGCGCAAGCGCGCCCGCGCCGCCTGGGCCGGATCGGGCGAGGCCGCGACCGAGACGCTCTGGTTCGACCTGAAGGAGAAGCTCGGCGCCTCCGAGTTCCTCGGCTACTCCACGGAGACGGCGGAGGGCGAGATCCTGGCGATCGTTGCCAACGGCCAAGTGGTGGACAGCGCGGTGGCGGGGACCGAGGTCTCCGTCATCCTCAACCAGACGCCCTTCTATGCGGAGAGCGGCGGCCAGGTCGGCGATACCGGCCTGATCTCGGCCGGCGAGGGCTGCCGCATCGTCGTCAAGGACACGCAGAAGAAACTCGGCGACCTCTTTGTCCATGTCGGAGTCGTGGCGCATGGGGAGGCCAAGGTCGGCCTCGCCGTGCAGGCGGAGGTCGATCACGCCCGCCGCTCCACCATCCGCGCGCACCACTCCGCGACGCACCTGCTGCATGAGGCGCTGCGCCGCCGCCTCGGCACCCATGTCGCGCAGAAGGGCTCGCTGAACGCGCCGGACCGCCTGCGCTTCGACGTCAGCCAGCCCACGCCGATGACGGACCAGGACCTGGCCTGGGTGGAGGCGGAGGTGAACAGCCGCATCCGAGAGAATGCCGAGGTCGTCACCCGCCTGATGACCCCGGACGCCGCCGTGCAGATCGGCGCCATGGCGCTGTTCGGCGAGAAGTAC
Source organism: Acetobacteraceae bacterium (assembly GCA_027482245.1). Classification (GTDB taxonomy): domain Bacteria; phylum Pseudomonadota; class Alphaproteobacteria; order Acetobacterales; family Acetobacteraceae; genus Falsiroseomonas. The sequence continues at coordinate 14,924 of JAIXWG010000009.1, forward strand.
GGGGAGGAGGTGCGCGTCGTCTCCATGGGGCATGACCCCAACGCGACGGAGCGCTTCGGCGTCTACTCGCTGGAACTCTGCGGCGGCACGCATGTGAAGCGCACCGGCGACATCGGCCTGTTCCGCATCGTGGCGGAAGGTGCCGTCGCCGCCGGCATCCGGCGCGTGGAGGCCGTGACGGGCGAGGCCGCGCTGAAGCTGATCGAGGAGCGCGACCGCCAGCTGAACGAGGCCGCCTCCGTCCTCAAGGCCCGCCCGGCGGAACTCGCGGAGCGCATCGCGAACCTGCTGGAGGAACGGAAGAAGCTGGAGCGCGAGGTCAGCGACCTCCGCAAGAAGCTCGCGACCGGTGGTGCGGCGGCGGAGGTGGAGACCATCGCCGGCCTGCGCGTCGCGCTGCGCGAACTCGGCGAGATGCCGCCCAAGGACCTGAAGGGCGTGGTCGAGGCCATCCTGCAATCCGGCACCGCCGATGTCGTCGGCGTGGTCGCGACGGCGGAAGGCAAGGCGAGCGTCTTCGTCGGCATCGGCGAAGCGGCCAAGGGCAAGACCGACGCCGTGACGCTGGTCCGCGCGGCCAGTGCGGCGATCGGCGGCAAGGGCGGCGGCGGCAAGCCGGACATGGCCCAGGCCGGCGGGCCGGATGCGGCCAAGGCGGCGGAGGCCCTGGCGGCGATCCGGGCCGCGCTGGCGTGAAGCCGGCTGCCCTCCTCGCCGGTGTGGCCCTACTGGGCGCGCCGGCGCGGGCGGGCGAGGCGCGGCTTCCCGTGGCCATTCCCGGCGGTCCCTCCCTGGTGCTGGAAGCACGGGGCGCCGGCGACCGCTGGACCATCCGCGTGATGGAAGCAGGCGTGGAACGGCAGCGCCTGTCGATCGAGACGGAGGTGCCGGACGGCACCCCCTTCCTGGCCGATGTGAATGGCGACGGCGCGCCGGATCTGCTCGTGCCGAGCTTCACCGGCAATGCCAATGCGGTCTTCGAGGTCTGGACCTGGCGCCCGGCGGTGCGGCGTTTCGACCGGGCCGGGGAGGTTTCCGGCATCGCCTTCGGCTGGGATCGCCCCTGGCTGGTGTCGCTCGGCCGCGATGGCTGCTGTGGGGCGGCCTATGCCTTCCAGGCCTACAGGCCGGACGGCCAGCTGGATGAGGCCTTCAGCATCGAGGTCGGGCTGGGCGAGCAGGGCCAGCCCAGCCGTTGCGCCCCGGCGCCCGGCACCCAGGTGCCGGACGCCGTGCTGCGCCGCTACTGCGCGTTCCGCCTCGGCACGCTGCCGGGGCGGTTCGGGCCAGCCCGATAGGCTCAGGCCGCCCGCACGCCGTCCAGGAAGCGGCCCACTTCCCGGCGCAGGCCATCGGCCTGGCGGCTGAGATCCTCCGCCGCCTGCAGCACGCCCCCGGCCGCACCGCCGACCGACTTGGTCGCGACGGTGACGTCGCGGATGTTGCTGGTGACTTCCTGCGTGCCGCGCGCGGTCTGCGCGACGTTGCCGGAAATCTCCCGCGTCGCGGCGTTCTGCTGTTCGACAGCCGCGGCGATGTCGGTGGAGATGCTGCTCATCTGGTCGATCGTCTCGCCGATCTCCCGCAGCGCCTGCACCGCGCTCTCGGTCGCGTCGCGCATCTCCGAGATGAAGCCGCTGATCTCCCCGGTCGCCTTGGCGGTCTGCGCGGCCAGGGTCTTCACCTCGCTCGCCACCACCGCGAAGCCCTTGCCGTGCTCGCCCGCCCGCGCCGCCTCGATCGTGGCGTTGAGGGCGAGGAGGTTGGTCTGGCCCGCGATGTCGCCGATCAGGCGCACGACATCGCCGATGCGGGTCGCGGATTGCGATAGGCCTTCCACCGTGGCGTCGGTGCGGCGCGCCGTCTCCACCCCTGCCGCCGCCACCTGCGACGCCCGGGCCAGGCGCTGGGCGATGTCGGCGATGGAGGCGGTCAGTTCCTCCGTCGCGCTGGCAACCATCTGCACGCCGGCATCGGACTGCGTCGCCGCCTCGGCCACGGCCTCCGCCCGGCTTTCCGTGTCCTGCGCCGACCGGGTCAGGGTGGTGGCGGTGCTGCGCATCGTCTCCGCGGCGCTGGCGACATGCTCGATGATCCCGCCGATCTTGGCCTGGAAGTCATCGGCGAGCGCCTGGCTGGCGGCGCGCTTCTCCGCCGCCAAGCGGCCGGCGGCCGCTTCCTGCTCGGCTTCCAGCCGCTGGCGTTCCAGGGCGTTCTGGCGGAAGACCTCCACCGCCTCTGCCATGCGGCCCATCTCGTCGCGAGCGTCGCGGGACGGGATGGTGATTTCCGTCCGGCCCTTCGCCAGTTCGGCCATGGCGGCGGTCATGCCGCTGATCGGCCGGATGATGCCGCGCCCGGTCACCCAGGCCAGCAGCAGGCCGAGCGGCAGGGCGATCGCGCCCACGACCTGCTGGTGCAGTTCGGTCCGGCCGACAAGGGCCAGCAGGTTGGCGCGGTCCTGCCGCATCTCCACGCCCAGCGCCTCCGCCAGCTGGGTCATCGCCTGCATGCCCTGCGCCATGGCGGGGATCAGCTCATTCTCGAAGAGTTCGGTCGCCCGCGTGTTGGATGTCGCGAAGGCGTTGAAGTGGCGCGTGTAGTCGGCGATGCGGCTGGACAGTGTGCCAAGCCGCGTCTCGACGGCCGGCGGCGGCGCCATGCCGCGCAGCGCGGTGACGGCCTGTTCCAGCGCCAGGCGCGTTTCCTCGAACAGCCGCGGGCCGTTGGCGTCCAGCGTCGCCAGGTAGCGCCAGTTGCGGACCCGCAGCAGCAGCGTCATGCCGTTCAGGTCGGTCACCGCCGAGCGGATCGCGGCATCGTCCACCCCCGGCAACTGGGCCAGGATGTCGTTCATCGCGACCGTCATGGCGTCGCCGGCGCCGAACAGTGCCTGGCGGCTCTCGGTCGCCGTGCGGAAGCCCGCCACATAGGCGTCGCGCCGCTGGCCGATGCGGTCCAGGCTGGCCGAGACCTCCGCCATCCGGCCCTGCCATTCCTGCGGCGCGGCGGCGCGCGCTGCGGCGACCTGGCGGCGGGCCTCATCGAAAGCCGCCACATGCTCGTCCAGTCCCCGCCCATCCAGCCGGTAGCGCAGCATGGTGCGGCGCATCGTCTCGAACAGCTGGGCGGTCGTCTGGGCATTCACGCTCTGCTGCAGCGTCTTCTCGCCATCCTGCGTGTCCCGCCGCACCTCATGCAGACCCAGCGTTCCCGCCAGCGCGATGAAGAGGGCCAGCGCCACCAGCGCGATGCTGCCGCCATAGATGCGGCCGCGGATGCCGATACGAACCGAAGGCATAGGTGCGAATTCTCCTGCTCCGCGGCCGCGGAGAGGTCCCGCGGCATCCCGTTCCCGACATAGACGATATTGATGAATCATGTGTGAGGTCGGGGATGATCGCGATCCCGTGTTGGTGGGCTGGACAGCGACGCGCCGCTGCGGTGACTGGGTTTCCCGCCCGGAGATCGCCATGCCCGACCCCATCGCCCCGCGCGCTCGTGCCCGTGCCCTCGGCTTCGCGCCCGGCATCCTGCCGCCCGGCCCGCTGAACGCCATCACCGACGTCGCCGGCGTCCTGGTCGGCCAGGTGACGGTGATGGAGGGGGAGGGCACGCGCACCGGCGTCACGGCCATCCGCCCGCATCCCGGCAATCCCTTTGCCGACCGGGTTCCGGCTGGCCTCTTCGCCATGAACGGCTTCGGCAAGATGGCCGGCGTGACGCAGGTGCAGGAACTGGGGGAGCTGGAGACGCCAATCCTGCTGACCAACACGCTGGCCGTCGGCCGCGCGGTGGAGGCGCTGGTGGACTGGACGCTGGCGCAGCCCGGCAACGATCAGGTCCGCAGCGTCAATGCCGTGGTGGGGGAGACCAATGACGGCCGTCTGAACGACATCCGCGCCCGCGGCGTGACCGCCGCGCATTGCGCCGAGGCCCTGGCCGCCGCCGCCGGCGGTCCCGTCGAGGAAGGCAGCGTCGGCGCCGGGACGGGGACCATGGCCTTCGGCTGGAAGGGCGGCATCGGCACGTCGAGCCGCGTGCTGCCGGCGGCGCTCGGCGGCTGGACCGTCGGCGCGCTGGTCCAGGCGAATTACGGGGGCGCGCTGACCATGGCGGGGCTCGAGGTCGGGCGCGGGCTCGGCAGATACTATCTGGCGGAGCACCTGGCGCAGCAGGCCGATGCGGACGGGTCGGTGATGGTGGTGGTGGCGACGGATGCGCCGCTGTCGGACCGCAACCTGCAGCGCCTGGCCCGGCGCGCCATGGCCGGGATCGCGCGCACCGGCGCCGCCTTCTCCGATGGCTCCGGCGACTATGCGCTGGCCTTCGCGACCCACCCCGACATCATCCGCACTGCCGAACGCCGCGCGGGCGTCGCCCGCTACGCCGACCTGCCGAACGACAAGGCGTCGCCCCTGTTCGTCGCGGCGGCGGAAGCGACGGAGGAGGCGGTGCTGAACGCGCTGACCATGGCGACCACGGTGGAAAGCCGCATCGCGGGCCGCCGGGCGGTCGGGCGATCACTCCCGCTCGATCGCGTCCTGGCGTTGCGGGGCTGTTAACAGCGGGGCGAGGAAACTGCCGGAGCCTCCCCAGGCCTTCCGGGGAGGGAAGGCCCGATGCTCGTCACCCTTGCCGGTACCCTGATCGCGATCCTGCCCGTGCTGGTGGCCTATGCCATCTGGCGGCTGCTGCGCGCGATCTGGCGGCTGCTGCGCCGGCCGCGGAAGCGCTTCAGCGTGGTGCTGGCGCGGGCACGCCGCATCCGCCTGCCGCGGCGCCAGCCAGCGGCGGTGGAGCAGGCGGCGCCCGCGGCGCTGGTGGAGGAGGTCGCACGGCTGAAGGCGGAGCTCCGGCTGGCGCGGGCCGAACTGGCCCTGGCCGAGGCGACCAAGCCCCGGGGCGGCTTCCGCCTGCCCTGGAAGCGCCCGCCCGATGACCGCTTCCAGCAGGCCAAGCTGGCCTTCGCCCGCGCCTTCCACCCGGACCGCCTGGCGGAGGATGCGGCGGACCGCGCCATCCGCACCGCCATCTTCCGCGACTTCTGGGAGGTGCTGCGCCGGATCGAGCGGAGCTGATCCGTTCAGCGCCGGTAGGCGCGCGTGACTTCGGGCGGGGAGACGGCCTCGCGCACCTCCGACCGGAATTCGCGGCGATGGAGTTCGCGCAGCACGAAGAGGCTCGCCAGGATCAGCAGCGCGGGATGGGCGATCCAGGCGAGTGCCGCCAGGCCGAAATAGTAGCTGCGCAGGCCGGTGTTGAAGTGCCGCGCCGCGCGGTTCAGCACGCGGGCCGCGACTTCCGCCTGCGCGATGGTGTCCGCCGTCGCCGGCGCGCCGGGGATGCCGCCGACCAGGATGGAGCTGTAGTTGAACTGCCGCAGCGCCCAGGTCAGCTCGAAGAAGGCGTTCACGAAGATCAGCAGCAGCAGCGCGATCTTCAGCTCCCACACCACCTCGTCCGGGACCATGGCGTAGGGCAGGGCGGAGACGACGCGGCGGCCGAGGTCCGGCGCGCCCAGCAGCGCCACCAGACCGCCCAGGATGAAGATGCTGGTGGTGGCCAGGAAGCTGGTGCTGTTCATCAGGTTGCCGATCGCCGCCATGTCGGCGATCCGGTTCTCCCGGTCCAGCATGGCGCGCATCCAGCGGCGCCGGTGCTCGTCCATCGCGGCGATCACGCTGGCGTCGCGGAAGCGGCGCACGCGGCTGACGGCGGTGGTGTAGCCGATCCAGCACAGCGCGAAGACGACCAGGCCGGCGATGTCGAAGGCGGAGAGTTCCTGCATGGCGGTTGTCTAGCCCCGGAACGGAAGCGGCCGCCAGGGTTTCCCCTGGCGGCCGCCGATGGTCTGCACCTCGTGGATGAGGTCAGCCCATCTTCTTCTTCAGGTTCTCGTCCAGCTTGGCGAGGAAGTCCTGCGTGTTGAGGTAGGGCTGGTCCTTGCTGATCAGCAGGGCCAGGTCCTTCGTCATGTGGCCGGCTTCCACCGTCTCGATGCAGACCTGTTCCAGCGCGTCCGCGAAGTCCACGACATCCTGCGTGCCGTCGAACTTGCCGCGGTAGGACAGGCCGCGCGTCCAGGCGAAGATGGACGCGATCGGGTTCGTGCTGGTCTCGCGGCCCTTCTGGTGCTCGCGGTAGTGGCGCGTCACCGTGCCGTGCGCGGCCTCGGACTCGACCGTGTTGCCATCCGGGGACAGCAGCACGGAGGTCATCAGGCCGAGGCTGCCGAAGCCCTGGGCCACGATGTCGGACTGCACGTCGCCGTCGTAGTTCTTGCAGGCCCAGATGTAGCCGCCTTCCCACTTCAGCGCGCTGGCCACCATGTCGTCGATCAGGCGGTCCTCATAGACCAGGCCCTTCGCCTTGAAGCGGTCCGCGAATTCCGCGTCGAAGATGGACTTGAAGATGTCCTTGAAGTTGCCGTCATAGGCCTTGAGGATCGTGTTCTTGTGGCTGAAGTACACGGAATAGCCGCGGCTCAGGCCGTAGTTGAACGACGCGCGGGCGAAGCCCTCGATCGAGGCGTTCAGGTTGTGCTGGCCCATGAAGGCGCCGGGGCCCTTGAAGACGAAGTCGCCGATCTCCTGCGGCGCGCCACCTTCCGGCGTGTAGGTCATGGTCACCTTGCCGGCGCCCGGGACCTTCATCTCCACCGCGCGGTAGATGTCGCCGAAGGCGTGGCGGCCGACGACGATCGGCTTCGACCAGTGCGGCACCAGGCGCGGCACGTTCTTGATGATGATCGGCTCGCGGAAGATCGTGCCGTCCAGGATGTTACGGATGGTGCCGTTCGGGCTCCGCCACATCTTCTTCAGGCCGAACTCCTTCACCCGCGCCTCATCCGGGGTGATGGTCGCGCACTTCACGCCCACGCCGTACTGCTTCGTGGCGTTGGCGGCATCCACCGTCACCTGGTCATCGGTCTGGTCGCGGTACTCGACGCCCAGGTCGTAGTACTTCAGGTCGATGTCGAGGTAGGGCAGGATCAGGCGGTCCTTGATGAACCCCCAGATGATGCGCGTCATCTCGTCCCCGTCCATCTCAACGACGGGGGTCTTCACCTTGATCTTGGCCATGCCTCATTCCTTGCCGAACGCCCGTGCCGGGACACACTCTATCGCGCCCTGGGGTTGGGAGTGGCCGGAACATGCCAATGGGGCCCCCCGGGGGCAAGCCCGCTTGACGCAGTGCGGCAATAACCCGGCCACAGGCGCGATCTTGCCGGCCTGCTTCACGCGCGGGTAGAAGGCAGCGACGGTCCGGCAACCATCTGGCGGGAGGTGACGATGCGGGTCCCGCTGATGGCCATGACGGCGCTGGTGCCGGCGGCCGCGACGGCGCAGGGGCTGGACGAGCCGCGGGCCAGCCTGGTGCTGGGCGGGATGCTGGTCCTGGCCGCCACCCTGGCCGGGCTTGCCCTTGCCGTGCAGGCGCGCCGCCTGCGCCGGCGGGACCTTCAGCTTCATGCCCGCAACGCCCATCTGGCCGCGGCCAATGCCGAACTCCGACTGGTGACGGAACGGGCGGAGGCCAAGGCCCGGCTGCTGGATGGCGTGCTGGCGTCGCTCGCGGACGGCATCCTGGTGGTGGATGCGGAATTCCGCCTGGCCGGCTGGAATTCCCGCTTCCCGGACTATGCCGGCGTCCCCCGCCGCGTGCTGCGCATCGGGATGCCGTTGCGGGAGGTGATCCGCCTGCAGGCGGAAGCCGGCGAATTCGGCATGGTGGATCCGGAAGCGGAGACGGAGCGCCGGATGCGCCTGTTCCACGAAGGCACCGTGCCCCAGCGCCTGCAGCGGGAACGCCCGGATGGCAGCCGCCTGGAGTTGCGCCGCACGCCGCTGCCGGGCGGCGGCTATGTCACGCTCTATACCCCGATCCTGGCCCAGCCACCGGCGCCACAGCCGGAACTGATGCAGGATGCCTTCGCCGAGGAATGGTCGTCCCGCATCCCGCGCCTGACGGCCGCCGCCGCGGATGGGGACGCCGCGGCCGCGCGCGCCATCGCCCATGCGCTGCGCGGCATCGCGGCCAATGCCGGGTGGAAGCGGGCGGCGGAGACAATGGAGGGCATCGAGGAAGCCGCCGCGGCCGGTGCCCTCACGCAGCTCCGCCTGATGGCCGCCGCTCTGCCGATGGATGCCCGCGCATGGAACTGACCCGGCCTGAACCGGTGGAATGCCCGCATTGCGGGGAGCCCACCATGCCGAACCGCCTGGCCGATGGCGCCATCGTGTGCTCCTGCGCCGCGGAACGGTTGCTTCCCCCGCCCCCCATTCCGCTTGCCCCGAGGCGCCCCGGCCCCAGATAGGTCGGACAGATCCAGGAGACTTGGCCATGATGCTGCGAATGGCGACAGGCACGATGATGGGCATGGCGGTCGCGACCGCCGCGGCGGCGACGCTGGCCGTGGGCGCCGGCGCGATCGGCGCCGCGCTGCTGGCGCGCCGGATGTGCGAGGAACGCCGCGGCTGGAAGCAGGACGCGGATGAGGCCGTGGCCGCTCCGCTGGATGAGGCGATGGAGCCCGGCCAGGAAGCGCCCGCGGCTTAGTCCGGGATGATGGCGGTGGCCTCGATCTCGACCTTCGCCTCGGGCTCGACCAGCGCCACCACCTGCACCAGCGCCATGGCCGGGAAGTTGCGGCCCATCACGGCGCGATAGGCCGGGCCGAGTTCCGCCAGGCTGGCGCGGTATTCGGCCATGTCCGTCACGTACCAGGTCAGGCGGCCGATATGCTCCGGCCCGCCGCCGGCCTCCTTCATCACCGCCAGGATGTTCTCCAGCGCCTGGCGGACCTGCGGCACGAAGCCCGCGGCGAAGCGGCCTTCCGCATCCCAGCCGATCTGCCCGCCGACCAGCACGACGCGGCCCTGGCCCATGATGCCGTTGGCGTAGCCGCGCGGCGCCGGCCAGCCCGGCGGCTGAAGGGCGGTGAGGGGGCTGTCAGCCATGGGCGCAACGCTCCTGATAGGCGACCAGCGCCGCGCGGAGGTCGGCCGGGATCGGCACGGCGCGGCGGGCATCGAGGTCGGTGGTGGCGGTGACGAGGGAGAGCCTCGCCAGCTCCTCCTCCCCGCGATGGATATGAACGGTCAAGGCGTAGGACCCGCCGCCGATGCGCGTCAGCAGCGGCGTCAGCGCGATGCGGTCGCCCATCAGCCCGGGGCGGAAGAAATCGGCCTCCGCGTGCACGAAGCCCGTGCCGATGCGGCGCTCCGCGTGCAGAGCGTGGAAGTCGATGCCGAGATCCTCGGTGAACCAGTCCTCCACCATGCCATTCGCCATGGCGAAGAAGGCGGGGAAGAAGACGATGCCGGCCGGGTCGCAATCGCCGAAGCGGATGCGAAGCCGCCCGCGGAAGGCGCGGGCGGGCAGGGCGGCGGCGGCGATCGGCGCGGGTCGGCTCATCCGCCGGACTGGGCCTGTTTCCGCAGCGCGAAGCGCTGCAGCTTGCCGGTCTCGGTGCGGGGCAGGGCGGGAACGAAGACGACGCTGCGCGGGTATTTGTAGGGCGCGACTTCCGCCTTCACATGGTCCTGCAGCGCCTTCACGAGGCCCGCATCGCCGGTGATGCCGTCCTTCAGCACGACATAGGCGCGCACCACCATGCCGCGTTCCGGATCGGGCGCGCCGACCACGCCGCATTCCCTGACGGCCGGGTGGGTCAGCAGGGCGGATTCCACCTCCGGCCCCGCGATGTTGTAGCCGGCGGAGACGATCATGTCGTCGTTGCGGGCCTGGTACCAGAAGTAGCCGTCCTCGTCCTGGACATAGGTATCGCCGGTGATGTTCCAGCCGCGCTCGACATACTGCGCCTGGCGCGGATCGGCGAGGTAGCGGCACCCCGTGGGCCCCTGTACCGCAAGGCGGCCGGGCGTGCCGCGCGGCACTTCCTGCCCCGCCTCGTCCACCACCTTGGCGCGGTAGCCCGGCACGGGGAGGCCGGTGGCGCCGGGGCGGATCTGGTCCTCCCGCGCCGCGATGAAGATGTGCAGCATCTCCGTCGCGCCGATGCCGTCCATCAGCTTGAGGCCGGTCGCCTTCTGCCAGGCCTCGAAGATCGGCACCGGCAGGGTTTCGCCGGCGGAGACGCATTTGCGGAGCGAGGACAGGTCGTGCTCACCGGCCTTGGCCGCCATGATCCGGTAGGCGGTGGGGGCGGTGAAGCAGACGGTCGCGCGATGGCGCGCGATGGCGGCGGGCAGTTCCTCCGGCGGCGCCTTCTCCAGCAGCACCGCGGTGGCGCCGACGCGGAAGGGGAAGAGGACGAGGCCGCCGAGGCCGAAGGTGAAGGCGAGGGGCGGCGATCCGATGAAGACGTCGCCGGGCTCCGGCCGCAACACCTGCATCGCATAGCCGTCGCAGATCGCCAGCATGTCGCGATGGAAATGCAGCGTGCCCTTGGGCTCCCCGGTGGAGCCGCTGGTGAAACCGATCAGGCAGACATCGTCGGCGGCGGTGTCGCAGGCCGTGAAGGTGCCGGGCGCCTCCGCCACCATCGCCTCCAGCATCCCATCGCCCCAGGTGACGAGGTGCCGGAGGTCGGGCCCATCCGCCTTGCGCAGTTCCTCCACCAGCCGCGCGTCGCAGAGCGCATGGGTGATGCGGCCCTTGCGCAGCACCTGGGACAGTTCCTTGGCGCGCAGCAGCGGCATGGTGGCGACGACGACGCCGCCCGCCTTCAGCACGGCGAAATAGGCGGCGACCATCCAGGCATTGTTGGCGCTGCGGAGCAGCACGCGGTTGCCCGGCACCAGGCCCAGCCGTGAGACCAGCGCATGCGCGATCCGGTCCACGCGCTCCGCCAGCTGGCGGTAGGTCAGCGTCTCCGCCGGCGTGACCAGGGCGGGATGCTCGCCGCGGCCGCGCTCGATGTTGCGGTCCAACAGCTCGACCGCGCAGTTGAGGCGCGGGGCATACTGGAATTCCGGCCGGTCCAGCAGGAAGTCGGGCCACTGGTCGCGGGGCGGGAGATTGTCCCGGCAGAAGCTGTCCTGGTGGGCGGATGCGCCCAGCGCCTGCGTCATCATCCCGTCCATCCCCGTCTCCCGGTTCATGATGTGGATGTGCGACTGTCGCGTTCGGCGCGCGCGATCACGATACGCTGCACCTCCGAGGCGCCTTCATAGACACGCAGCGCCCGGACTTCCCTGTAGAGTTCTTCGGCCTTGTGGCCCTTGGTGACGCCGAGGCCGCCATGGATCTGCACGTTGCGGTCGGCGCAACGCTGCGCCGCCTCCGTCGCGTGCAGCTTGGCCATGGAGGCCTCCCGCGTGACGCGCGGCTGGCCGGAATCCTTCAGCCAGGCCGCGCGATAGACGAGGAGGGCGGACGCCTCGACATCCACCGCGCTGTCGGCGATGGCGGCCTGGCTCATCTGCTGGTCGAACAGAGCGCCGCCGAACAATTGGCGCGAGGCAGCGCGCTCCACCGTCATGTCGAAGGCGCGCCGCGCGAAGCCCAGCGCGGCGGCGCCGACCGTCGCGCGGAACACGTCGAGCGTTCCCATGGCCACCTTGAAGCCGTCGCCCGACTTGCCGATGAGGTCGTCCACGGAAACGCGCACATCCTCGAAGGCCAGCGTCGCCAGCGGATGCGGCGCCGTGACGTCGATGCGCTCCGCGATGGAGAGCCCCGGCGCATCCGCGGCGACGAGGAAGGCGGAGAGGCCCCGCGCCCCCGGCGCCTCGCCGGTGCGGGCGAAGACGATGTAGGAGGCGGCGATGCCGCCATTGCTGATCCAGGTCTTGCGGCCGTTCAGCCGCCAATGCCCGTTGCCGTCCGGCGTCGCCGTCGTGGCCAGCGCCGCGACATCGCTGCCCGCCTCCGGCTCGCTCAGCGCGAAGGCGGCGAGCTTCGTGCCCGCGCGCGCCCCCGGCAGCAGGCGTTCGCGCTGCGCCTCCGTGCCGAACAGCGTCACCGGTCCGGTGCCGAGCCCCTGCATGGCGAAGGCGAAATCCGCGAGGCCGCTATGCCGCGCCAGGATGTCCCGCGCCAGGCAGAGGCTCCGCGCATCCAGCCTGCCATCCGCGGGGCAGGGCACGCGGAGCAGCCTGGCGTCGCCCATGGCGCGTGCGAGAAGCTGCACGCTGCCATCGGCGTCATGCTCGTCGGACAGCGCCTCTGCATGCGCCGCGGCCCAGGCCTCGACCTCCTGCGCCCAGGCGCGGTGCCGGTCCTCGAAGAAGGGCCACTGGAGGAAGGTGCGGTCTGCCATCAGTCGCCCTTGAAGACGGGGCGCTGCTTCGCCACGAAGGCGTCATAGGCCCTGCGGAAATCCTGTGTCGTCATGCACAGCGCCTGCGCCACGGCCTCGGCCTCGATCGCCTGGTCCATGGACATGGCCCATTCCATCTGCAGCATGCGCTTGGTCATGGCATGGGCGAAGTTCGGGCCCTCCGCGATCTCCCGCGCCAGCTTCGCGGCCGCCGCCTGCAGCGCATCGGGTTCGTGCAGCGCGTTGAAGAACCCCCAGGCCAGCGCTTCCTCCCCGCCGAGCGACCGCCCGAGGTAGAGCAACTCGCTCGCCCGCCCCTGGCCGATGATGCGGGGCAGGATGGCGCAGGCGCCCATGTCGCAGCCCGCCAGGCCCACGCGGTTGAACAGGAAGGCGGTCTTGGCGCGGGCCGTGCCGATGCGGATGTCGGAGGCCATGGCGATGATCGCGCCCGCGCCGGCGGCGATGCCGTCGATGGCGGCGATGATGGGCTGCGGGCAGGCGCGCATCGCCTTCACGAGTTCGCCCGTCATGGCGGTGAACTGCATCAGCCCCTTGGTGTCGCGGTCCAGCAGCGGGCCGATGATCTCATGCACGTCACCGCCGGAGCAGAAATTGCCGCCCGCGCCCGTCACCACGAAGGCCTTCACCGCCTCGTCGTGGACCGCGGCGCGGAGGATGGCGGCCATCTCGCTGTAGCTCTCGAAGGTCAGCGGGTTCTTCCGCTCCGGCCGGTCCAGCGTCAGCGTCGCGACGCCGCCCTCGATGTCGAGCCGCAGGTGCTGCGCCGTGTAGCAGGCCAAGGGGCCGCTGATGGCCGTGATCATGCTGTTTCCTCGGTGGAGAGTGCGGCCCTGACGGAGCCCTTGGCCTGGCCGAGCAGGCGGAACAGCGCGGCGCGGTCGGCGGTGTCGAGCCCGCCCAGCAGCTCCGCCACCCAGCCCTCATGCGCCGCGGATTGCCGGGCGAATTCGCGCTTTCCCTTGGCCGTCAGCCGCAGCATCTGCGCGCGCCGGTCACCGGGGCGCGCGCGGCGTTCCACCAGGCCCTCGGCCTCCAGCCGCGTCGCCAGGCCGGTGACGTTGCCGTTGCTGACCATCATGCGGCGGGAGACATCACCGAGCGTGAGCCCCGCCGGCGCACGGTCCAGCGCCGCCAGCAGGTCGAAGCGCGGCAGGGTGGTGTCGAAGTCGCGGCGCAGGCGGGTGCGGATCTCGCCCTCGATCAGCGTCGCGCAGGTCAGGAGGCGCAGCCAGAGGCGAAGTTCGTCCTTGTGGCCGGGCGGAGCGCCGGCCAGCGCGGTCTCCGCATCCACCGCCACGGGCATCATGTCGTCCGGGGTCACGTCTCTCCCCCATCCACCGCGATGGCCTGGCCGTTGATGGCGGCGCTGCCGGGCAGGCAGAGGGCGAGCGCCGCGGCCGCGACCTCCGCCGGCTGCACCAGGCGCTTCTGCGGGTTGTGCTTCGCGAGTTCGGCGCGGGCCTCGGCCTCGCCCCGGCCGGTCTTGGCGACGATGCGTGCCACGCTTTCCGCCACGATCGCGGTATCAGTGAAGCCCGGGCAGACCGCGTTGACCGTCACGCCCTTGGCCGCGACCTCCTGCGCCAGCGCCCGCACCAGGCCGAGCAGCCCGTGCTTCGCGGCGGTATAGGCGGTGACATAGGGGTAGCCCTTCAGCGCCGCCGTGCTGGCGACCATCACGATGCGCCCCGCGCCCGCTTCCAGCATGGAAGGCAGCACCGCCTGCGCCGCCGCGACCGCGCCCAGGACGTTCACGCGCCACATCCGGTCGAACAGCGCCGCGTCCGATTTCAGGAAGGGCGCGCTTTCCGCGGCACCCGCGGCATTCACGAGAATGTCGAAGCGGGGCAGGGCGGGCAGGGCGGTCACATCCGCCACCAGCAGCCCCGCCGCATCGCCGGCCTGGACCGCCGCCCGCAGCGGTGCCTCCCGCCGCCCGAGCACCGTCACCCGCGCCCCCGCGCGCTTCAGCGCTTGCGCGCAGGCGAGCCCGATGCCGGTGCCGCCGCCCGTGACCAGCGCTTCCCTGCCGAGGAGTGGCGACACTTCCATCCGACCTCCGATGCTTGAAGCCTAAAACATCATCCGGCGGCGGCGCAACCTTGCAATCCGGTTGCTGCGCCAATCTTTGAAGCCTAAACTATCGGGCATCAGGGGCGGAGGTGCATCCATGCGCATCGCGGTGATCGGCGGCGGCCCGGCGGGCCTCTATTTCTCCATCCTGATGAAGCGGGACTTCCCGCAGGCGCGCATCACGGTGGTGGAGCGCAACCGGCCGGACGATACCTTCGGCTTCGGTGTCGTCTTCAGCGACGCGACGTTGGACACCTTCCAGGCCGCGGACGAACCGAGCTACCGCGCCATCACGGGAAGCTTCGCCTATTGGGACGACATCGCCATTGTCGCCAAGGGGCAGGAGCACCGCATCGGCGGCAACGGCTTCTGCGGCTGCTCGCGCCGCACCCTGCTGATGCTGCTCTCCGACCGCGCGCGGTCGCTGGGCGTGGAACTGGAATACCGGCGGGAGGCCTCGCCCGAGGATTTCCCCGATGCCGACCTGATCGTTGCTGCGGACGGCATCAACTCTCCGATCCGCGAGCGTTTCCGCGGCCATTTTGCGCCGGAGGTCGATCTTCGCCCCAACCGCTTCGCGTGGATGGGCAGCACCCGCCCCTTCGACGCCTTCACCTTCTTCTTCAAGGAACGGCCCGAGGGCATCTTCATCGCCCATTGCTACCAGTATGAGGCGGGCGCCAGCACCTGGGTGCTCGAGACCGATCCCGAGACATTCGCGAAAGCCGGCCTGGACCGGATGAGCGAGGCGGAGTCGGCGGCCTATCTGGAGGACGTCTTCGCCGAGGAACTGCAGGGCCATCGCCTCATCACCAACCGGTCGATGTGGCGGCAATTCCCGACCATCACCTGTGGCCGCTGGGTGAAGGACAACATGGTGCTGCTGGGCGATGCCAAGGCCAGTGCGCATTTCTCCATCGGCTCCGGCACCAAGCTCGCCATGGAAGACGCGATCGGGCTGCACAAGGCCTTCCTGAAGGGCGGCGACGTCACGACCTGCCTCCACCGCTACGAGACCGACCGGCGCGAGGATGTCGAGAAGACCCAGCACGCCGCCGGCGTGTCGCTCGTGTGGTTCGAGCATGTGAAGAGGTTCTGGGGGTTCTCGCCGACGCGCTTCGCTTTCGGCGTGATGACGCGGTCCAAGGCCATCACGTGGGACAACCTCGCGCTGCGCGCGCCCGACTTCGTGGCGGCAACGCAGCGCGCGGTGGCGGAGGAAGCCCGGGCCGCGGGCCTGTCCGCCGATCCGCGCAAGCCGCCGATGTTCCAGCCCTTCGCGCTGCGGGACATGAAGCTCGCGAACCGCGTCGTCGTCTCGCCCATGTGCATGTACTCGGCGGAGCACGGCGTGCCCGGCGACTTCCACGTCGCGCATTACGGCGCCCGCGCCATGGGCGGCGCGGGGCTGGTCTTCACGGAGATGACCTGCGTCAGCCCGACCGCCCGCATCACCCCGGGCTGCGCGGGCCTCTGGAACGATGAGCAGCAGGCCGCCTGGACTCGGATCGTGACGCTGGCCCATGCGACGTCGGAGGCGAAGTTCTGCCTCCAGCTCGGCCATGCCGGGCGGAAGGGAGCGACGCGGCTGATGTGGGAGCGGATGGACAAGCCGCTGAAGGAAGGCGCCTGGCCCATCCTCTCCGCCAGCGCGATCCCCTACTACCCCGAGAGCCAGGTGCCGCGCGCGATGACGCGCGTTGACATGGACCAGGTGAAGGCGGATTTCGTCGCCGCCACGCAGCGCGCCATCGCCTGCGGCTTCGACATGCTGGAACTGCACTGCGCGCACGGCTACCTGCTCGCCAGCTTCCTCTCGCCGCTGACCAACCGTCGCGACGACGACTACGGCGGCAGCATCGAGAACCGCCTGCGCTATCCGCTGGAGGTCTTCGCCGCCATGCGCGCCGTCTGGCCGGCGGAAAAGCCGATGTCGGTCCGCATCTCCGCGACCGATTGGGCGGAAGGCGGGCTGACGGACGAGGATTGCCTGGCGATCGCCCGCGCCTTCGCCGCAGCCGGCGCGGATCTAATGGATGTCTCCACTGGCCAGACGGTGGCCGATGCCAGCCCGACCTATGGCCGCATGTTCCAGCTGCCCTGGTCCGACATGATCCGGAATGAGGGGGGCATTGCCACCATGTGCGTCGGCAACATCACCAGCGCCGACCAGGTGAACACCATCGTCGCGGCCAGTCGCGCCGACCTGGTGGCGCTGGCGCGGCCGCATCTGACGAACCCATCCTTCACCCTGCACGCGGCGGCCCAGTATGGCGTGAAGGACATCGCCTGCCCGCCGCAATACCTCTGGGGGAAGGATGCGCTGCTGCGCAATACGGCGAAGGACCAGGCGGAACTGCGGGACCTGAAGCTGAAGGCCCGCCCGCGGAGCCACAAGCCGGAGCCGAAGGCCCTGCCGCGGGCGGCGGAGTAGTCTCCGCCGCCCGCCGGCACCGGGGTCAGCCGCGCGGGGCGCTCAGCGGGACCAGCACGTAGTCGGTGTTCTCGCCATTGCTGATGGATTCCGCTGCCACGCCCGGGGCCTGGTGCTGCGCGTAGTTGTCATCGAGGTAGGTCACCGCCACCTCATGGCCCGGCATCTGCGTCGTCACCACGCGGCCGCCGCCGACGATGTTGCCCTGGTAACCCGGCGCATAGGCGTACTCCGTGTTCTCGCCCGTGCTGGTGGAGCGGGGATAGGACGGGGCGTCGGCGGCCTGCGCGGTGGCGGCGCCGAAGGCCAGGCCCGTGCCCAGCAGGGCGGCGGCCAGGGTCAGCTTGGAGAAGGTGGTGGTCATGGTCGTTGGCTTTCTTCTTGGTCAGGGGTGGCGACCCGATGTCGCCGTCCGTGGCCAGAACTTGCCCCCGGGCCGGTCATTGCGGGATTGGCGATTGTTCTTCGACCGGTATGCGCAAATGCATGCCCTCAAATTGTATCATGCGGTAACGGCATGACGCACAGCCTGGACTGGAGCCTGCTCCAGGCCTTCGTCGCGGTGATGCGCAGCGGCAGCCTCTCCGCCGCCGCCCATACGCTGCACCTGACCCAGCCCACCGTCGGCCGCCAGATCAGGACGCTCGAGGAGCAGGTGGGGGAGGCGCTGTTCGACCGCACACCGCAGGGGCTGCGCCCGACCGGCCGCGCCATGGCGCTGATGGAGCATGCCGAGCACCTGGAGCAGGCGGCGCAGGTGCTGTCAGCCTCCATCACCGGCAAGCCCGAAAGCCCCACCGGCACGGTCCGCATCACGACGACGGAGGTCTTCGGCATCGAACGCCTGCCCGCGCTGATGCAGCCCTTCCTGCTGACCCATCCCGGCATCACGATCGAGGTCTCGATCGGCATGCAGGTGGAGAACCTGCTGCGGCGTGACGCCGACATCGCCATCCGCTTCTCCCGCCCCGATCAGCCGGAGCTGATCGCGCGGCAGATCGGCACGGTGGAACTCGGCTTCTTCGCGTCGGAGGCCTATGTGGCGCGGCATGGCGAACCGGCCGGGCTCGACCGGCTGGCGGGCCATGTCTGGGTGGGGTTCGACCGCGATTCCTTCGGCGCCCGCGCGGCGGAACGCCTGAAGCTCGACGTCACCGCGACGCGCTTCGCCTTCAAGACCGACAGCATGCTGGCGCAGCGCCATGCCATCGTGCAGGGGCTGGGCGTCGGCGTGCTGGAAACGCGCGCCGCGGGCCGGGTGCCCGGCTTGCGGCGGCTGCTCGCGGCCGAATTCGCGCCACGGTCACCGGTGTGGCTGGTGGCGCATGCCGATGTGCGGCAGGGGCGGCGCTATCGCGCCGTCTTCGATCATTTGGCGGGGGTGCTGCCCGCCGAATTCAGGGACTGAGCGTTGGTGGCCCGCGCCGGTCCGGCGACGGCTCCCTGATCGTCACCACCGTCCCGGCCCGCGGCTCTTCGACCGCTGGTGCCGGGGCGGCGCTGTGACGCGGGCCACCCCCCATGCCGAGGCCGCCAGCGCGTGCTGGCGGCCCGGCGGCTCAGCTGTTGATCCAGGGCGCGCGGCGCCACAGGTCAGCATACTGGGTCTGGGTCGCGCGCATCCGCGCCTCCCACTGCGCGCCGGGCTCCAGCGTCGGCTCGATGAACTGCGCCTCGAAGCTGCGGCGCGTGGCCGGGTCGGCGGCGGCTTCCTGCACGGCGTCGCGAAGGCGCTCCAGGATGCGGGACGGCGTGGAGACCGGCACCACCAGGCCGCGCTCCGAATACATCTCGAAGTCCAGGCCGAGGCTCTTGAAGGTCGGCGTCTCCGGCGCGAAGCGGCTGCGTTCCGCCCCGCCATGCGCGATGAAGCGCACGCCATCGGGGTTCGGCATCACCTCGCCGACCGAGACGCAGTTGGCCTGCACCTGGTTCGACATCAGCGCCGTGCGCTGGATCGGCGCGCCGGTGTAGTGGATCAGCGTGAAGCGCGCGCCCGTCAGGCGGGAAATCTGCGCCATCATCAGGTGGTCGTCGGTGCCGATGCCGGAGGTGGAGACGACGATCCCCTCGGGATCGGCCAGCGCGCGGCGCACCAGGTCCTGCAGGTCGCGGATGGGGCTGTCGGCGCGGATGATCAGCCCCGTCGGGTCCGTCATGATGTTGCCGATGAAGCCGAAGCTGTCGAGGTTGTACTGCGCCCGGCGCTCCACCGGCACCGTCACGAAGGACGGCATGTTGGTGAGGCCCAGCACCTGCCCATCCGGCCGCGACCGCGCGACATAGGTCAGCGCCACTTCGGAGGAGGCGCCAGGCTTGTTCACGACGGTGATCGGCTGGCCGAGCCGCGTTTCCAGGTGCCGCGCGAAGAGCCGCGCGACAATGTCGGTGCCGCCACCCGGCGCGAAGCCGACGACGAGCTCGACGGGCCGGTCCGGCCGCCAGGGCTGGGCGAAGGCGGGGGCGGCGAGGGGGGCCGCGAGGAAGGCACCGAGGATGCTGCGACGGCCAAGCTGCGACATGATCGAACCTCCAGAACTCGTCTGGCGATCAAATGCATCTTCCTGGGCGGCGGTTCTATGGCATCGTTGCGCGGCGCCGTTGAAAGCTGTGAAGCCGCCGACTCAGCTCGCTGTAAAGCGGTAAAACCTTTACAGGTGCAGGTAGTTGTCCCGGACCTCCGGCGCCGCCGCCAGCTGCGCGCTGGTGCCGGTCCAGACCGTGCGGCCCTTCTCGATCACCACATGCCGGTCCGCGAGCCGCGTCACCGCGGCCAGGTTCTTGTCGATCAGCAGGATCGCCTGGCCCTCGGCCTTGAGCTGCGCCAGCACGTACCAGATCTCGGCCCGGATCAGCGGCGCCAGGCCCTCCGTCGCCTCATCCAGGATCAGCAGGCGCGGGTTCGTCATCAGCGCCCGGCCGATCGCGACCATCTGCTGCTCACCGCCCGAGAGCTTGGCGCCCGGATTGGTCCGGCGTTCGCGCAGGCGGGGGAAGAAGTCATACACCGCGGGCAGCGTCCAGCGCGGCGCGCCGGGGCCGCGATGGGCGGCGGTCGCCAGCAGGTTCTCCTCTACCGTCAGGGTCGGGAAGACCTGCCGCCCCTCCGGCACCAGCCCCAACCCCTGGCGCGCCACCTTATGCGCCGGCAGGCCCGCGACGGAGGCGCCATCCAGCGCGATCTCGCCACCCCAGATGCGCCCGCCGACCGAGGGCAGCAGGCCCATGATGGCGCGGATGGTCGTGGTCTTACCCATGCCGTTGCGGCCGAGCAGCGTCACCACCTCCCCGGCCCCGATCGCAAGGTCGATGCCGAACAGGACCTGGCTGCCGCCGTAGCCGGCGGTGAGGCCCGCGAGACGGATCATGGAACGTCGTCCAGGGTCATCTCGTCCTCGCCGAGATAGGCGCGCTTGACCTCGGGATTGGCGCGGATCGCCTCGGTCGGGCCCGTGGCGATGACGCGGCCGTAGACCAGCACGGAAATACGGTCGGCCAGCGCGAAGACCGCCTGCATGTCGTGCTCCACCAGCACGATGGTGTAGCGGCCGCGGAGGCTGCGCAGGATGCCGATCAGCCGCTCCGTCTCCTCCGGCCCCGCCCCGGCCAGCGGTTCGTCCAGCAGCAGCAGGCGCGGTTCGGTGGCGAGCGCGATGGCGAGTTCGAGCTGCCGCTTCTCCCCATGGCTCATCTCGCCCGCCGGCACCCGGGCGCGCCCCGCCAGGCCGACGGCATCGAGCGCCGCCATCGCCGCCTGGTTCAGCCGCGCCTCCGTCGCCGCCGGGCGTAAGAAGCGGAAGGAGGAACCGTCGCCGGCCTGCACGGCCAGCGCCGTGTTCTCCAGCGCCGTGAAGGCGGGGATGACGGAGGTGATCTGGAAACTGCGCGCGAGGCCGAGCCGGGCACGGCGATGCAGCGGCAGCGCGGTGATGTCCCGCCCGCCGAAGAAGACCTGGCCGGCATCCACGGGCAGCACGCCGCTGATCTCATTGATCAGGGTCGTCTTGCCCGCGCCGTTGGGCCCGATGATCGCGTGGATCTCCCCCGGCGTGACGTCGAGCGAGACGTCATCGGTGACTGCCAGCCCGCCGAAGCGCTTCTTCAGGCCGCGGAGGGAGAGCAACGCCTCAGCCACGGCGCACCCCCTTCGCGATCTGCGCGGGAATGCCGGACAGGCCGCCCGGCAGGAACAGCACGGCCAGGATCAGCAGGACGCCGAAGAGGATGCGCCAATGCTCCCATTGGTGGGACAGCCACTCCTCCAGCAGCACGAAGCCGAGCGCGCCGAGCAGCGCGCCATGCAGCCCGGACAACCCGCCGAGAATAACCATGAACAGCAATTCGCCGGAGCGCTGCCAGGAGATGTAGGCGGGCGCGACGAACTCCGCCGCATTGGCGAAGAGGAACCCCGCCGCGCCACCGATCGCGCCCGCGATCACATAGGCCGTGAGCCGATAGGGATAGGGATCGAAGCCCAGCGCCTGCGCGCGCATCGGGTTGCCCTTCACCGCCCGCATCACGCGGCCGAAGCGTGATGCCATCAGCATGCGGCAGAGCAGCCAGGCGAGCGTCAGCGCGCCGAGGCAGACGTAGTGGAAGGCGAGCTTGTTCTCCAGCAGCCGCCCGCCCGCGACGATGTTGCGCGCATAGAGCGTGTAGCCGTCATCGCCGCCGTATCCCGCCAGCGAGGTCGCGGTGAAGAAGGCCATCTGCCCGAAGGCCAGCGTGATCATGATGAAGTGGACGCCGCTGGTGCGCACCGCGACCGCGCCCGTCACCAGCGCGAAGCCCGCTGCCGCCAGGATGGCGACGGGCAGCACCACATGGGCCTCCACGATGCGCGCATCGTCGAGGATGACGACAGCATAGGCCCCGAAGCCCATCATCGCCGCATGGCCCATTGAGACGAGGCCAGCGCCGCCGACGAGGAGCGAGAGCGAGACGGCGGCCATCGCCAGGATCATGGCGCGGGCCATCAGCGTCAGCAGATAGCCCTCGCCGAAGCCCGCGAAGGGCGCCACTGCCAGCGCGCCCAGCAGCAGCAGCGCCGGCAACTCCGACCGCAGCTGCCGCATCAGGAAGCCCGCACCGGAAACAGCCCCGCGGGCCGGAAGGCCAGGATCGCCGCCATGGCGATATAGATCAGCATGGAGGAGAGCGCCGCGCCGACCTGCCGCGCCTCTGACGGCGACAGGAACAGCCGCATGAGGTCCGGCATCATGGACCGCCCCAGCGTCTCCACCAGCCCGACCAGCAGCGCGGCGAGGAAGGCGCCGCGGATGCTGCCGATGCCGCCGATGACGATGACGACGAAGGCGAGGATCAGCAGGTTGTCGCCCATCCCCGGCTCGACGGACAGGATCGGCGCCGCCAGCACCCCCGCGAAGCCCGCCAGCATGGCGCCGAAGCCGAACACCACCATGAAGAGCCGGCGGATATCGACGCCGAGTGCGGCCACCATCGGTGCGTTGGTCGCGCCCGCCCGCACCAGCATGCCGACCTTCGTGCGCTCCACCAGCCACCACAGCAGCCCGGCGGTCGCGAGGCCCCCCGCGATGATGGCGAGCCGATAGGTGGGATAGAGCAGGCCGTCCATCACGCGGATGCCGCCGGTCAGCGCGTCCGGCAGCGGCACCTGCAGCGGCGCCGCGCCGAAGACCATCTTCACGCCCTGGTTCAGCACCAGGATCACGCCGAAGGTCGCCAGCACCTGCGCCATGTGGTCGCGGTCATAGAGATGCCGGAAGACCAGGAATTCGAGCAGCAGCCCGAACAGCAGCGCGGCGGGCAGCGCCAGCAGCAGTGCCAGCCAGAAGCTGCCGGTCTGCGCGGCGAAGAAGGCGGCGAAATAGGCGCCGACCATGTACTGCACGCCATGCGCCAGGTTGATGAAATCCATCACCCCGAAGACCAGCGTCAGCCCCGCCGCGATGAGGAAGAGAAGGATGCCGAGCTGCAGGCCGTTCAGGCCCTGCACCAGCAGAAGCGTCGTGGACATCCTTCCCTCGATCCCTCAGCCCGCCGGCATGCGGCATTCCGCCGCGAAGGGATCGGTGACGTTGTCGAAGACCTTGCGCTCATGCTCGGTCTGGAACTTGCCGTCTGCCCGCTTCGCCACCTTGGCCAGCCAGAAATCCTGCACGGGAAAGTGGTTGGCGCCGAAGGCGAAGGGGCCGCGCACGCTGCGGAAATCCGCTGCCTTGATGGCGGCGCGCAGCGCGCCCTTGTCGGCCATGTTGCCGCCGGTCTTGCGGATCGCGCTGTCCAGCAGGAAGGCGCCGTCATAGGCGTGCGCCGCGTAGCTGGCGGGGACGTAGTTGAACTGGCCCTCGAAGTCCCGCACGAAGCGGGCGTTCTGCTCGTTGGGCAGCGTCGGCGTCCAGGTCGTGCCGGTGAAGAAGCCGACGGCCGCATCGCCCTGCGCCGGCAGCACCGCCTCATCCACCGTGAAGGCGGACAGGAACGGGATGTTGCCGAGCCCGGCCTGGCGGTACTGCCGCACCAGGTTCACGCCGAGCCCGCCCGGCATGAAGGTGAACAGCGCATCCGGCCGCGCCGCCGCGATCCGCGCCAGCTCCGCGGAGAAGTCGAGCTGCGTCAGCGGCGTGTAGATCTCGTCCACCACCTCGCCCCGGTAGCGGGACTTGAAGCCGGCCGCCGCGTCGCGTCCCGCCTGGTAGTTCGGCGTCATGATCATGACGCGGCGGTAGCCCGCATCCTGCGCCGCCTGGCCCATCACCGCGTGGTTCTGGTCGTTGACGTAGGAGGTCGCGAAGAAGAACGGGTTGCAGCCGCGCCCCGCGAAGGGGGAGGGGCCGGCATTGGTGGATATCAGGAAAGTCTGCGTCTCCGTCACCGGGCGCATGATCGCGGCCAGGATGTTGGAGAAGACGACGCCGACGATCACGTCGCACTTGTCGCGCTCGATCGCCGCGCGGACCTTGGTGACGGCGGCATCGGGACGCAGTTCGTCATCGATGACCAGCACTTCCGCGCCGCGGCCGCCGAGCCGATTCTCCAGGTGGCGCATGCCGAGCATGAAGCCGTCCCGCAGATGCGTTCCCAGCGAGGCCTGCGGCCCCGTCAGCACCGCGACCAGCCCGACCTTCACCGGCGCCGCCTGCGCCCGCGCCACCAGCGGCATGGTCAGCATGGACGCGCCGAGACCCAGCGCGGCGCGCCGGCCCAGTTCAACTCGCATCGTCATCCCTTCCGTCTCCCGGAGATATTTTAAGCTTGAACTATCGACCGCACGCAAGTCGTTTTGCATGCCCCACCAGCGCGCTGCCCGGATCGGCCAGCGGCGCGATGACCGTGAAGTGGTTGAGCCCCGGCAGCGCTTCCGAGGTCCCGCCCCAGGCTGCCGCCATCTCGCGGGTCTGGCGCAGATACTCCGGGCTCTCCTCGCCACCGACGACGCAGTGGATCGTGCCGGCGGGCCGCGGCAGGAAGCGCGGCGAGACCGCGCGCGCCTCGCCGGCCGTGATGCCGAGCGCGCGGCCGATGCTGGTCGGCAGCAGCGGCTCCAGCTCGAACACGCCGGAGATTGGCAGCGCGGCGGGGACCAGGTCCGCGGGCAGGGCCGGGTCAAGCGCGCGCCAATCCGTCGCCAGCATCATCGCCGCCAGCTGCCCGCCGGCGGAATGCCCCGTCACCATCAGGCGCTGTCCGTGCCTTCGGTGCAGGAAGGCGCAGGCCGCGCGCATCTGCGCGACGATGGTGCTAACGTTGACACCGGGCGCCAGGTCATAGGACGGCACGGCCACCGCCACGCCATGCCCGTTCAACCCGCGCGCGCAATGGCTGACCCATTCCCGCCCGAGCGCCATCCAGTAGCCGCCATGGATGAAAACGGCCATCGCGCGCGCCTCGCCGGCCGGCCAGAACAGGTCCAGCCTCTCTCTCTCCCCGGGCCCATAGGCCAGGCCGGGTTCCACCCGCGGGCAGGCCTCCCGCCAGGCGGCGGCGTCGCGCTGCCAGCCCTGCATCACGGCGGGGTGTTCGGGGACGCGGGCGCGGTTGTTGTATTCGGCTTCGAGATCCATGGCGGCATGACACGCGGGGGCGCGGCGTGCGGCAAGCCCCCCGTTCCACAACCACCCCCATCTGGGGCATGAGGGGCCGATGAAAGTCTATCTCGCCGGCCCCGACGTCTTCCTGCCCGATGCCGCCGCCATGGCGGCCGAGAAGAAGCGCCTCTGCGCCCGCTACGGGCTGGAGGGCATCTTCCCGACCGACCCACGCCCCGACCCCGCCGCCGATGCGGCCTCCGACCTCTGGTACGCCATCTACCTGCGGAACGAGGCGCATATCCGCGCCTGCGACGCGCTGATCGCTAACCTGACCCCCTTCCGCGGTCCATCCGCCGATGCGGGGACGGTCTATGAGCTCGGCTTCATGCGCGCGCTCGGCCGTCCCGTGCTGGGCTACAGCAACGACGTCGCCGATTTCAGCACCCGCACGCGCGGCTTCCTGGGCGATGCCGCCCGGCGCAACGCCGAGGGCGAATGGGTGGACGGGGAGGGGCTGAGCCTCGAATCCTTCGGCCTCACCGACAACCTGATGATCGATGGCGGCATCCGCGCCGCCGATGGCCTGCTGGTCCGCCGCGCCGTGCCGGCGGCGCAGCGCTGGTCGGACCTTACGGGGTTCGAGGCCTGCCTGAAGGCCCTCAGCGGCGCAGCGGCAGGTTCGTGAAGCGGGCATGGCCCGGATCGGCCCCGATCCGCAGCACGCCCCAGCGCGCGATGTCGCGGTGGAAGGGCGCCTCCGACAGGCCGTAGGTCACCGCGGCATGGTGCAGCACCACGTCCACGGCATGCTCCGGCAGCGCCGCGCGGATCGCCTCTGCGGGGTGGAAGCCGGGGGCTGACCAGTCGCCGGGCAGCGTCTCCGCGCCCTCTCCCAGCGACCCGTCCGGTGTCGCCTGCGCGGGCAGGCCGATGGCGATGGCGGGCGCCAGCGTCAGCCCGGCTTCCGCCGCCATCTGCGCCAGGCCCCGCAGCAGCGCCGCCAGGCCGCGCAGCGCGCCGTCACGGTCCGGCGCCTCCGTCGCATGGATCCAGCGTTGCAGGCGCCAGACGGAGGCCGCCGCCAGATCCGGCGCCACGCCGAGGCGCGGCAGCACGATACCCGCCCTGAAGCTGCGCCGGCCGAGATCGGCGGTCAGCACCGCGTCCGACCCCTCCAGCAGCCTCATCGGCACCAGGCGCGCGGCGCCGAGCAGCCCCGTCTCCTCCGGGTTGTGGCGGATGGCGGCCACGGCGCTGCCCAGGGCTTCGGCGCGCAGCAGCACGCTGGCCCGGGCCAAGGCGAGTTCGGCAATGCGCGCCACGCGGAAGCCGCCGCCCACGATGACGCGCTGCGTGCCCTGCCATTCCGGCCGCACCAGGCAGGCGCGGATGATCTTCACGAGGTTGTGCGCCACATCCTCGATCGCGCCCTGCACCAGCCCCGCGGCCACCGGCAGGAAGCCGGTCAGCGCCTGGTCGAGCGCATCGGCCTCCACCGCTTCCGGCACGATGTCCCCGAAGGGATCGCGGCCGCCGCCGCGGCGATGGCGCAGGCGCCAGGCGGCGAGGATGGTGTCGAAATCCCGGTCCGCGCCGGCGGGAAGGCTGGGCAGATGGCTGCCGCAGGCCTCCACGCGCAGGCCGCGCAGCATCGCGGCGCCGTGGGCGACGGCGGGAAGGGGGGCGGGAAGGTCGTGCATCGGTCCGGCGGTGCGGACGCCCGGCACGCCGAATGGTTCCCGCCCAGCCGCCGGACCCTGGCACGGTGCGGCGCCCGGTCAGGCGACCGGCGTGCCCCCCGCCGTGGCGCCCCACAGCACGAAATGCCCGGGCGCCTCCGGGTCCGGCTGCCGGCCGCGGATGTCCGCCTGGGCCTTGCCGAGCAGCACCGCGATCACGTCGCGGCGGACTTCCGCGTTGTTGCGGTAGTACTGGTGGCCGGTAAGGTTGGGGTCCGTCAGCTCCACGATCACCGGGCTGACGCGCAACACCGCATCGTCGCGGCCCGGGGTGGCGGGCAGGGGCACCGGCCATTCCAGGCCGAGCCGATCCACGCCGTTCAGCTTGCGGCTGACCATCAGGATGACGTCCCAGTCATAGACCAGCGCGGTGACGCGCCCCGCCAGGCGCAGCAGCGGCTTCAGCTTCGCGCCATTGGCCAGGGCGTCATGATCCTCGTCCCCCGCCGCCAGCAGTGCCTGGTCGAACAGCGCCGGCGCTCCCTTGGCGGGGGTGTAGGCGGCCAGCGCGTGGCGCAGCACCCAGTGCCCCATGCTGTGGACGATGAGGTGGACCTTGAGCCCGGCCTTGCGGATATCCGGCGCCACCGCCGCGACCTGCGCCAGCACCGCGGCCAGGGCCGGACCGGCGGCGGCGCCGTCCTTCCGGTCCGCCGGGTAATGCGTGGCGGGCGGCATCACCAGCCCGTCGGAGGGCCAGCCGAAGGCGAGCGTCGTAAAGGGCAGGGCGGTGCCGTCGCGCGGCGTGGCGTAGAAATCCTGCAGCTGCGCGGCGCGGCAGATCGAATCCGTCCAGGTATTGGCGTAGCCGTGGATGAACAGCACCGCGTCCCGCCGGGCCTCCAGCGCCGCTTCCGCCCAGGCGGCGATGGCGGGCGCCACGGCTGGCGCCTTGCCATCCTGCTTCGCCGCCTTCCCCTTCGGCGCCGGCAGCAGCAGGTCGGGCAGCACACGCTCGATCACGCGCTTCGCTTCGGGCTCCGCCGCCGTGGTGACCTCCGCGATGCCGGTGAGGAGGTTGCCCTCCCCGCCCGGTGTGGCATCCAGCGCGTGATAGGGCGGCATCGTCGTGTCGCCGATCGGCGCACGGTTGGTGGCATAGAAGACGCGCGTCGGCATGGATCGGTCCCCCGCTGTTGTGTTGCGGGAACGATACGGTCGGCGCTGCTCCGCTGGGAAGCGCGATTGACAGGCGCGGCGCCCCGCCGGACGCTTCCCTCAATCGCGCCGCGGCCGCCCGGCCTGGCGCCGTCCGAGATGGAAAGCCGATGCCATGACAGCCCTGCCGCAAGCCGGCCGCCCGACCATCAGCGGCACGCGTCACGCCATCAGCGCGGGCCACTACCTCGCCGCCGCGGCGGGCTTCGCCATCCTGGAAGCCGGGGGCAATGCGGTCGATGCGGGCTGCGCGGCGGGGCTCGCGCTCGGCGTGCTGCAGCCCGATCTCGTCAGCGTCGCGGGCGTCGCGCCCATCCTGATCCGCCGCGCGGACGGCACGGTGGAGAGCATCGCGGGCCTCGGCCACTGGCCGGCCGCGACGCCGCCCGACGTCTTCATGCGGGAACATGGCGGCACCATGCCGGTCGGCGTGCGGCGGATGGTGGTGCCGGCCGCGCCCGATGCCTGGATCACCGCGCTGCGGCGGCACGGGACGATGAGCTTCGGTGACATCGCTGCCGGCGCCATCCGCTACGCCCGCGACGGCTACGCCACCTACGCCCTGCTGTCGGAGAGCATCGGCAAGAACCTGGCGGGCTACCAGCGCTGGCCGCAGAACGCCGCGATCTTCCTGCCGAATGGCCGCGCGCCCCGGATCGGGGAACTGTTCCGCCAGACCGACCTGGCGAAGAGCCTCACCTACATGGTGGACCAGGAACGCGCCGCGGCCTCCAAGGGGCGGGAGGCCGGGCTCCAGGCCGCGCATGACGCCTTCTACAAGGGCGACCTGGCGCGGGAGGTGGTGCGCTTCGTGCAGTCCGAAGGCGGCTTCCTCTCCGCCGAGGACATGGCGACCTTCGCGTCGAAGATCGAGCCCGTGGTGCGCCGCCCCTGGCGGGGACACGAGGTCCTCACCTGCGGCCCCTGGTGCCAGGGCCCGGCGCTGCTGGAGGCGCTGCTGATCGCGGAGAAGCTCGGCCTCGACGGCCTGGCCCACAACTCGCCCCAGTACCTCCACGTGATCACGGAAGCGCTGAAGGGCGCGCTGGCGGACCGCGAATACCATTTCGGCGACCCGGCCTTCACCGACGTGCCGATCGACACGCTGCTGTCGCCCGCCCATATCGCGAAGCGCGCCGCGGCCATCGACCTGTCCCGCGCCCATCCTGGCCTGCCGGAACCCATCCTCGGCAACGGCACGGAGCTGCCGCCCGCGACGCAGGAGGCGCTGCCGAAGATCGAGGCCGATACCTCCTACGTCGCGGTCGTCGATCGCTGGGGCAACGCCTTCAGCGCGACGCCCAGCGACGGGTCCTGGAACGTGCCGGTGGTGCCGGGGACGGGCCTCGTCATCTCCGGCCGCGGGTCGCAGAACCGGCCGGACCCCGCGCACCCCGCCGGCGTCGCGCCCGGCAAGCGCCCGCGCCTCACGCCCAACCCCGCCATGGTGCTGACGAAGGAGGGCGGCGTGATGCCTTTCGGCACGCCGGGTGGCGACGTGCAGATCCAGGCCATGCTGCAGGTGATGCTGAACATCCTGCATTTCGGCATGCAGGTGCAGGACGCCATCGAGGCACCCCGCGTCGCGACCTATTCCTTCCCCTCCTCCTTCGCGCCCTACGAATACTTCCCCGGGCGGCTCGCGGTGGAATCGCGCATCCCGGCGGAGACGCGCGCGGCGCTGGCCGATCTCGGCCACGAGGTGAAGGACTGGCCGGCCACGACCTGGCTGGCCGGCAGCGTGGAGGTGGTGCTGAGCGAACCCTCGACGGGCCTCATCCATGCCGGCGCGGATCCCCGTCGCCCGGCCTATGCCATCGCGAACTGACCGCGATGCGCCGCCGCGCCCTGCTCGCCGCCCCCGCGCTCGCCGCGCTGCCGGCGGCGGCCCAAGGCACAGGCCAGGGCGCGCCGGTCGATTCGCTGCTGGTGCTGGCGGTCGATGCCTCCGGCTCCATCGACGCCGATGAATTCGCCCTCCAGCGGGAAGGCATCGCGGAGGCCATCGCCCATCCCGCCGTGCTGGCCGCCGTCCGGTCCCAGCCGCGCGGGGCCATCGGCATCGCCATGGTCGAATGGGGATCGCCCGGCGGAGCCGCGACCGTCGTGGACTGGCATCGCGTCTCCGACGCCGCCAGCGCGGAGATTGCGGCGCGGGCGATGCGGGGCGCACCGCGGTCGCGCCAATCCTACAACGCCATCGGCGATGCCATCCTCCACGCCGCCGCGCTGATCGAGGCCGCGCCCTGGGCGGCGACGGAGCGCACCATCGATGTCTCCGGCGATGGGCCCGACATGCGCTCGCGCGTGCCGGCGCCGGTGGCGCGGGACCGGGTGGTGGCGCAGGGCATCACGGTGAACGCACTCGCGATCGAGGTCGCCTCCAGCTGGTCAGGCGGCGTGCTGGCGGCTGCCTATGAGCGGGACGTGATCGGCGGCCCCGGCGCCTTCGTGATGCGGGCGGAGGACCGCCGCGACTTCGCCCGCGCGCTCCGCGCCAAGCTGATCCGCGAGGTCGCGCTTGGCCCCGGGCCGCGGCTTGGCTGACCGCGCCCTGTCTGACCGTGTGGGCGGCAGCCCTGCCCAACGGGCGGGCAGGCGACGTTTCCTTGGGCTTGTCCGCGTGATGCGCGCCCCTTCCCAGGCCGATCGTATTCCGCGATGGTCGTGGCAAGGGAAAGTGGCTTCCGGATCAACGACGTGAACGAACAGCGCCGCGCCTTCGACGAGATGCATGCCGGGGGCGGCGTGCGACCGGCCTATGCCGGGATAGAAGCCTGGCTAAAGGCCCATGGGCTGGAAGCGCTGGCCGCCAAGCGGGCGGAGGCCGAGGCGCTGTTCCGCCGCGTCGGCATCACCTTCGCCGTCTATGGCGAAGGCGGCGACCCCGAACGCCTGATCCCCTTCGACGTCATCCCCCGCATCCTGGCCCGCCAGGAATGGGACCGCCTGGCGCGCGGCCTGACCCAGCGCGTGAAGGCGCTGAACATGTTCATGGCCGACGTCTATTCGAAGCGGGAGATCCTGCGCGCCGGCCTGATCCCCGAAAGCCTGGTCCTGCAGAACGAGGCCTTCCGGCCGGAGATGCAGGGCTTCACGCCCCCCGGCGGCGTCTACACCCACATCTCCGGCATCGACCTGGTCCGCACCGGGCCGGACGATTTCTACGTGCTGGAAGACAATTGCCGCACGCCGTCCGGCGTCTCCTACATGCTGGAGAACCGGGAGGCGATGCTGCGGCTGTTCCCGCAGCTCTGCGCCGGCCACCGCCTGATGCCCGTCGGCCACTACCCCGAGGAGCTGCTGGAGACGCTGAAGGAAGCGGCGCCGCCGAACTGCCAGGGGGAGCCCTGCGTCGCCATCCTGACGCCCGGCCACTACAACAGCGCCTATTATGAGCACTGCTTCCTGGCCGACGAGATGGGCGTGGAGGTGGTGGAGGGCTTCGACCTCTTCGTCGAGGATGCCGTCGTCTACATGCGCACCACGGCCGGGCCGCGGCGCGTCGATGTGCTGTATCGCCGGCTGGACGACGACTACCTGGATCCGCTGGTCTTCCGCCCGGACAGCATGCTGGGCGTGCCCGGCATCTTCGCGGCCTATCGCGCCGGCAACATCACGCTGGCCAATGCGCCGGGGGCGGGGATCGCCGACGACAAGGCCATCTATCCGTTCGTGCCGGACATGATCCGCTTCTACCTGGACGAGGCGCCGCTGCTGCAGAACGTGCCGACCTACCTCTGCGAGCGCGACGCCGACCGCGCCTATGTGCTGGAGCATCTGCAGGAGCTGGTGGTGAAGCTGGCGCGGGGATCGGGCGGCTACGGCATGCTGATCGGGCCGCACAGCACCGCGGAGCAGCGCGACGAATTCGCCCGCCGCATCAAGGCGCGGCCCGCCGACTACATCGCGCAGCCGACGCTGGCGCTGTCCACCGTGCCGACGCTGGCAGGCAGCGGCATCGCGCCGCGGCATGTGGACCTGCGCCCCTACATCCTGACGGGCAAGGACGTTCGCATCGTCCCGGGCGGGCTGACGCGCGTGGCGCTGCGGGAGGGATCGCTGGTGGTCAACTCCTCCCAGGGCGGGGGCACCAAGGATACCTGGGTGCTGGATGACGGGCCGGCGCCGACCCAAGGCCAGTCCCAGTCCCAGTCCCAGTCCCAGTCCCAGTCCCAGTCCCAGTCCCAGTCCCAGTCCCAGCGGATGGGGGGCTGACGCCGATGCTCTCCCGCACCGCCGACAGCCTCTACTGGATGGGCCGCTATGTGGAGCGCGCCGGCAACCTCGCCCGCGGCATGCAGGTGGCGCTGCGCATGGCGGGGCTGGCCAGCAGCCTCGGCGGCGGCGTCGATGAATGGCGCAGCCTGCTGGTCGCGGCCGGCGCCGAACCCGGCTTCCTGGCGAAACACACCGAGGTGACACCGGAGGCGGTGATCCGCTGGCTGGCGCTGGACCAGGACAACCCTTCCTCCATCGCCAACTGCATCGAGGCCGCGCGCGGCAATGGCCGCGCCGTCCGCACCGCGCTGACCGTCGACATGTGGGAGGCGCTGAACGACACCTGGCGGGAGATGCGCGCCCAGGCCGCGACGGCCGCCGAGCCCGACCGCCTACCGCAATTCCTGGAATGGGTGCGCGCGCGCACGCTGCTGTTCAACGGCGCGGCGGCGGACACCATGCTGCGCAACGATGGCTGGCGCTTCACCCATCTCGGCGTGATGCTGGAACGCGCGGACAACACGGCCCGGCTGCTCGACGCCAAGCACGAGACCATCACGGGGGAGGGCAGCGAGGGCGCGGTCGCCTATGCGCAGTGGCAGGCGCTGTTGCGATCCGTCTCCGCGCTGCGGTCCTACCAGTGGATCTACCACGCGCGGCTGCAGCCGAAGCTGGTGGCGGACCTGCTGATCCTGCGGCCGGAACTGCCGCGTTCCCTGCTGGCCTGCCACAGCCGTGTGGAGCAGGTGCTTGACCGCATCGCCGAAGCCAATGGCGGCAGGCGGGGGGAGGCGCATCGCCTGGCCGGCGAGATCCACGCCCGCCTGCGCTACGGTCGCATCGAGGACATCATGGAGGGCGGGCTGCACGCCTTCCTGACCCAGTGCATCAACCGCAACATCGACCTGGGGCGGGAGATCACCGCCTTCTATCTGCACGGCTGAGGAGGTTGCCCGCGATGCGCCTGCGTGTGCGCCACCGCCTGCACTGGGAGTTCGACGAACCCCATTCCATGACCATCCAGGCCCTGCGGCTGACGCCGCGGGACGAGGCCGGGCTGACGCTCTGCCACTGGCGGGTCGCGGGCGACCGCGGCGGCGCCATGCCGGGCTTCGAGGATGGCTACGGCAACACGACGCTGCTGCTGACCCGCAACCTGCCCCATCGCGGCCTGTCCGTGACGGTGGACGGGGAGGTCGAGATCCGCCCGGATGCCGGACCCTCGGGCCTGGAGGAGACGCTGCCGGCCGAGGTCTTCCGGCGGGAGACGGCGCTGACCACGCTGGACGACGCGATCCGCGCGCTGGCCGCCGGCGCGCCCGCACCGGCCGCCCTGGCCGCCACGCTGCGCGGGATGATCGAGGTCGATCCCCGCGCGGCGGAGACGGCGGCTGAGGTGCTGGCCGCCCGCCGCGGCAGCGCCGCAGGGCTGCTCCATCTGTTCCTGGCGGTGATGCGCGCGGGCGGCACGCCGTCCCGCATGGTCTCCGGCTATCTCTGGGACGGCACCAACGGGCAGGACGAGGCGGCGCCGCATCTCTGGGCGGAATGCTGGGACGGCGGGGCCTGGCAGACCGTGGAGGTGCTGCGGGAGGCCGCGCCACAGGCGCATATCCGGCTCGCCATCGGGCTCGACGAGAGCGAGGCCGGCGCGGTGCGCGGCATAAGGCGCGGGCCGGGCGCCGGGCATTTCGCGCACAGCGTCCGGGTGGATCGGGCGTGACGGAAGCCGGCACGCTTCGCGGCCCGCCAAGCGGGCCGAACGGCCGAATGGCCGCCGCGGCTTATGCCGCGAAGCCAAGCCCGCGGAGCGGGCGCCCGGCGTCTGAGGGTCGGGAAACATGACCTATTGCGTCGGCCTGCTGCTGGATGCGGGGCTGGTGCTGCTGTCCGACACGCGCACCAATGCGGGCGTCGACAACATCTCCGTCTTCGGCAAGACCTTCATCGAGCAGGTGCCGGGCGAGCGCGTGATGGCGCTGCTGACGGCCGGCAACCTGGCCGTCACCCAGGCCGTGTGGAACCGCCTGCAGGAAGGCGTGACGCTCGGCGGGCAGACGCAGACCCTGCAATCCGTGCCGACGATGTTCCGCGCCGCGCAGCTGGTGGGGGAGGCGGTGCGCCAGGTCTTCGACGCCGACGGACCCGCGCTGCGCGCGCAGGGCATCGGCTTCGACGTCTCCATCATGCTGGGCGGGCAGATCGCGGGCGCCGCGCCCCGCCTGTTCCTGGTCTACGCCGCCGGCAACTTCATCGAGGCAACGGCGGATACGCCCTTCCTGCAGATCGGCGAGCACAAATACGGCAAGCCGATCCTGGACCGCGTGCTGACGCCCGCCACGCCGCTGGCCGATGGCGTGACGCTCGCGCTGATCAGCATGGACAGCACGCTGCGGTCGAACCTGACCGTGGGGCTGCCGATCGACCTGACAGTGATCCGGCGCGACAGCCTCGAGGTCGGGCTGCGGCGCCGGATCGGTGAGGACGACCCCTACTTCGCCTTCCTGCGGCAGCGCTGGTCGGAGAGCCTGCGAGAGGCCTACCAGGCGCTGCCGCGGCCGGACTGGCTGGGGTAGGCGACGCCATAAGGCGGCCGCTGCAAGCGGCCGAGGCCGCGAATGCGGCCCGCCGCCTGTGCGGCGAGCCAAGCGCAGCGCCGGCGCCTGAGGGGCCGAAGGTGGAACCTTCGGCCGCCAGGGATCAGTAGCTGGGCCGCACCGTCACGGTCGGGGCGGGGGCGGGCGTCACGACCGTCGGCTGCTGCGGCGCCGGGACATAGACAGTGGTGGGCTGCGCCGGCGCGGCCGGGCGCTCGCGCTCGACATAGGTGCAGGCGCTGGCCATCAGCGCGGCGCCGGCGAGGAGGGCGAGGGCGGGAAGCTTCGTCATGGTGGTTCCTCCGGGGTTGGGGACGCGCCCATAACTGCCGGCAACCGCTTTGGTGGTTCCGCCTGCGCGACACATTCGCGCGACGGCAACGATACGCGCCGCGATCCGGCGTTCGGACGGGCAGCCCAACGACAGGGAGGCCCCGATGCGACCACTCCACCTGGCGCTGACCGCGCTGCTGCTGCCCGCCGTCGCGCTGGCGCAGGACCGTGCGACCGGCACGACGACGATCGAACAGCCCCCGCCGCGGCCGCGCGGCTTCACCATCGAACAGGATGGCCGGCCCGTGACGGGCGTGGTGCCGCCCGGCGGCAGCGCCAGCATCGCGGGCGCCAACGTCGTGGTGGTGGAGGAGACGCCGCAGGCCACCCGCCTGACCGTGCAGAACGACGTGCTGTTCGACTTCGACAAGGCGGAACTGCGGGACAGCGCGGCGGAAGCGCTGGGCCGCGTGGCGGAGATCATCCGCCAGCGGCGCCCGGCCCGCGTCCGCGTCGTCGGCCACACCGATTCCATGGGCGAGGACCGGTACAACCAGGCGCTGTCCGAACGCCGCGCCCGCAGCGTGGAGCAGTGGCTGGCGGCCAATGGCGGCGGCCTGCCGCCGATGACCGTGGAAGGCCGCGGGGAGGCCGAGCCCGCCGCGCCGAATACGACGCCCGAAGGCCGGGACAACCCGGAGGGTCGCCAGAAGAACCGCCGGGTGGCGGTGCTGCTCGAGCGGTAAAGGCCCTCAACAATACAGCGGCGTTACCCTCTTTAGCACCTTTAGCACCGATTTTGCGGGGGCGGTGGGCGGGGAAGCCGGGGCGATGAGGATGATGTTCCTATCATGCCCCGCCTGCCTGCGCGCCGTCCAGTCTTTCCGGCCTGTTCCCGCCGGAACAGGGGCGGGCGCGACCGGGCGGGCAGGATGCGGGCAGACGATCCAGCCAGGAGCCCCGCGATGAGCACCGCGATCTTCACCTACCGCCGCACCGACCGCTTCGTGAAGAACACCTACACGGTGAAGGACAGCAACGGGAATCCGGTGGTGAAGGACGGCAAGCCCGTCACCGCCGTCGCCCATGGCCTGGTGGGCGAGTTGGAGGTCCATGGCCTGCAGTTCGAGACGATCGAGCGCATGGATGGCTACATGCACATGAAGGGCGGCCGCACCTATCCAGCCTCCGCCATCTACTGGCACGAGAAGTACAAGTCCTTCGTCATCAATCCCGGGCTCGAGGAGCAGGAAAAGACGAAGGGCAACATCCTCATGCACCCGGGCAGCCAGCCCTCCCACGTCCAGGGCTGCGTCGCGGTGGGCTTCTTCAATGCGAACGGGAAGCTGGAGGACAGCAAGTACTGCTTCGACGTGCTGCGGGACCAGGCCGGTGGTGCGAGCACCCCGAAGCTGCAGCCGGTGACGCTGACGCTCGTGGTGGAGGGCAACATGCCGGCGCTGAGCGCGTGCCAGCCCTGGGTGTATTCGGCGTGAGGGTGGTGCGGACCCCCACCCTCCCCCGCAAGCGCGGGGGAGGGAGTGGCGAGGCTATTCCAGGACCTCCTCGACCTCCGGCGCATCCGCCTGGCCGTAGAGGTAGAAGGTCCGCTTGCGCTCCGGCGTCCAGTCGGGGTCGTCCCAGGCCAGCATCTTGCCGGGGTTCAGCAGGCCGTGCGGGTCCGCCACGCGCTTGAAGTCCAGCTGTTCGCTGTCGATCCGCTTCATGCCGCCTTCCTCCAGCGTGAAGGCGTGCGGGTTGAAGACGGGGCAGCCGGCATCCTCGTGGATGTCGATGATCTGCTGCAGCCGCTCCTCCGTCGTGTAGCGGACGAGCTGCAGGCCGAAGCAGGTGACGACGCCGTTGAGGCGGACGAATTCCAGATGCAGCGGCACCTCGTCGCCGAAGGTCTTCTCCATCTTCTCGATCAGCGCGAAGTGGTTCGGCGGCGGATAGAGCGTCTGGAGATAGGTCAGCGACCGATCGACCTTCAGGGCCTGGAGCGTCGTGTGGTTCCAGGTGAATTCGTAGAGCGGCGTTTCGGCTTTTTCCGTCTCGCAGCGATACAGCTCCGTGCCGCCGAAGCGGTCCAGCAGCGGCTTCAGCAACTCAAGAAAGGGCTCCGCCACCATGACCAGCGCGCAGGCGGCGCCGGTGGGGACGTAGGGCTGCAGCATCTTGAAGTAGGTCTGCGCCACGCCCGGCGCGACGACGCCCGCCATCTTCTTGGCGATGCCGTCGGAGGCGATCAGCGCCTCCGCGAAGCGCGCCGCGGACAGCGTATCCGGGAAGCCCGCCAGCACGTCCACCCAGTCCCAGGCGGGGGCGAGGGGCATTTCCACTTCCGTGATGATGCCGTTGGTGCCGTAGGCGTGGTTGGCCTTGTCGATGTCGGTGCCGCGCAGTTCCAGCACCCGCGGCTCGGCCTCCATGGTGATGACGCGCAGGCCGAGGATGTTCCCGAACTCCCGCAGCTTGCCATAGGTGCAGGACCCGATGCCGGAGGAGCCGCCGGCGATGAAGCCGCCGATGCTGGCCGTGCGCTTGGTGCTGGGGTGGAAGCGCAGCTCGCCGCGCACCTCGCGCCGCGTATGGGCATCGAGGTCGATGAGCTTCACGCCGGCCTGCGCCCGCACCACGCCGGGCTTGGTCCAGACGATGCGGTCGAGGCCCATGAGGTCCAGCACGATGCCGCCCTTCAGCGGCATGGCCTGGCCGTAGTTCCCCGTGCCCGCGCCACGCGGCGTCAACGCCACCTGGTGCTTCACGCAGGCGGCCATGATGGCAATGACCTCGGCCTCATCCTTCGGGCAGGCCACGGCCTCGGCGGTCACGCCATTGAGCTGGCGCTTGAGGACGGGGGAGTACCAGAAGAAGTCCCGCGACTTCTGCCGGACCAGCGCGGGATCCGTGATCCAGTCGATCCGGGGCAGGGATTCGATGACGGCGGCGACGGTCATGCGGCGGTCTCCACGGGCGAAAAGTCGCGCATCTTGCCGGGGTTGAGCAGGCCGAGCGGGTCGGTCCGCTGCTTGAATCCGAGCTGGTCCCCGGGCACGCGACGGTAGTTGCTGCCTTCCTCGATGGTCAGGACATGCGGGTTGGCGATGCCGAGGCCCGCGGCCTCGAAGGCCGCGATGATCTCATACATCCGCGCCTCGCTGGTCCAGCGGATGACGGGCAGGGCGGACATGGTGATGCGACCGCCGAAGCGGACGCATTCCGTGTGCATCCAGACCTCGTCACGGAAGGGGATGCGCACGGCCTCGATCGCCGCCAGCGTATCCTCGAAGGGGAAGCGGCATTGCAGGTAGCTGACGCCGCGATCCTTCTTCAGCACCTGCAGCGTGGTGTGGTTCCAGCAGTATTCGTAGAAGGGCGTCTTGTCCGGGTCGCGCTCGGCCTCGACGGTCGATTGCTCCACCAGGAAGGTGCCGTTGTGGTCGCGGGCCAGGTCGCGCAGCGCGCGGAGGCCGGAGGGCGCGACCATGGTGAGCACCAGCGAATGGCCCGAGGGCACCTCATCCGCGATGGCGCGGAAGAAGGGCGGCAGCTGGCTGTCGAAGACGCCGCACATCTTCTTCGGGATGCCATCGGCGAAGGACAGCGCGAGGGCGAAGGCCGAGGCATCGGTGAACCGCTCGAACCCGATGGCGATGTCGCGCCATTCCTGCGCCGGCGTCAGCGGCAGGCGGATGCGCGTCATGATGCCCGTGGTGCCATAGGTGCGGTTGACCGGGGAGGCATCGTCGCCTTCCAGGTCCAGCACCACCGGCGGGTCCTGCATGGTGGCGACGCGGGCGCCGACGAGGTTGCCGCGTTCCCGCATCGTGCCATGGGCGATGCCGCCGACCCCCGCGCCGCCGCCGGCCACGAAGCCGCCGATGGTTGCGGTGCGCTTGGTGGAGGGCCAGAGCTTCAGCTCCCACCCCTGGTCGCGCGCCCAGAGGTCGAGGTCGATCATCTTCATGCCGCACTCGACATCGACGACGCCATCGACCAGCGCGACGGGCTTCGCCATCGCCGTCATGTCGAGGATGACGCCGCCTTCCAGCGGCACGCATTGCCCGTAATTGCCGGTGCCGCCGCCCCGTGTCGTGACGGGCACGCGCGCCGCGCGGCAGGCGGCCAGGATGCGCAGCACCTCGGCCTCATCCTTCGGGCGGGCGTAGAGATCGCCGGACTTGCCATCCAGCTGCTTCTTCAGGATGGGGCTGTACCAGTAGAAGTCGCGCGACTTCTGGCGCAGCAGCGCGCGGTCGCTGGACAGCTCGATGCCATCCAGCGCCGCGGCCAGGGCCGCCATGTCAGCCATGGGCGGAGGGCTCGTTGGCGAGGAAGGATTCCGCATCGAAGGCGGCGACCTGCGTCCAGAGCGCGGCCATGCGCTCCGCCGCGAAGTCCAGCAGCTGCTCCCCGATCTCGGCCGTGGCCAGCGAGGCATCGCCGACGGCGCCGGCGGGGTTGAGGTCCTGCGCCTGCCAGGCCAGCGGCGCGCCGCCATCAGGCGCCATGCGGGGCGCGACGTTAGACACGCCCTGCCAGCGCGACACGAAGTTCGTGGCCTTGTCCATGTGAACCAGGTGCGGCGTCAGCGCCAACATGACGCTCGTCTCGTCCCGGCCGGCATGGATGCCGTACTTGCCCTCGATCTCGTCCTTCAGCGCATCCGGCTTGCCCATGCGCGCCCACATGGCGTTCACGGCCAGGATGTTGTGCTGGATGCGGATGCGGCGGCAGGCGATGTCGAGGACGGAGACATTGCCGCCATGGCTGTTGACGATGACCAGGCGCTTGACACCGGCCCGCGCGACGGAGGCGCCCATGTCCGCCACGATCGCCAGCAGCGTCTCCGGCGTCGTCGTGATGGTGCCGGGGAAGCGGAGATGCTCGACCGAGCAGCCGACGGACTGCGTCGGCAGCACCAGCACGGGCAGGTCGTCCGGGATGACCTTCAGCGTCCGGGCCACGACGCCCTGGTTGATGGTCGTGTCCACGGAGACCGGGAGGTGCGGCCCGTGCTGCTCGATGGAGGCCACCGGCAGCACGGCGACGGTGTTGGCCGGCAGCGTCTTGAAGGCCGGCCAGGGCAGGTCCTGCCAGTAGCGGGTGGGGAGGGGGGCCATGGCAGGACCTTTCGTGGAAACGCTCAGGCCAGCCGGAGGTCGGTGGCCGGAGGGAGGTAGGACGGGTCGTAGATATCCGAGGCGGGCATCGGGCGCGAGATGCCGAAGGCCTCCCGCACCGCATCGATGCTGCGCTGCAGGCGGGGGATGTCCACCTGGCCGAAGCCGTTGCGGCGGACATGGTCGGTGAAGGTCAGGCGGTCCAGCGCCATGCGGAGGCGCTCCGTCTCCAGCGCCACATCGGTCAGGGGCTCCCGCCGGCGGAGGTTGGCGATGGTGGCGGCGGGGTCGCGCAGGCTGTCGTATTGCGCGCGGACCAGGCCGCGGATCAGCCCCGTGACGGCGCGGGGGTTGGCCGCGGCCCAGCGGCGGGTGGTGATCAGGGAGGTCGCGAAGAAATCCGCGCCGACATCGCTGTAGAGCATGGTGACGATGTCCTGCTCCGCCACGCCAAGGCCGCGGAGCGAGAAGATGCCGGAGGTGATGAAGCCCGTGATGGCGTTGGCCCGGCCCTGCACCAGCATGGGTTCGCGCAGCTGAGGCGTCACCGTGGTCCAGCGGACGCCGTTCGGGTCGATGCCCGCGGCCTTGGCGAAGGCGGGGAAGAGCTGCCGCCCGGCATCGGATTCGGGGCTGGCGAGGGTCTTGCCGACCAGGTCCGTGGGGGTGCGGATGTTCTCCCGCCGCAGGGTCATGATCGCCATGGCGGTCGCGTCATGGATGATGAAGGGGGTGAAGAGGTCACTCTCTGGCCGTTCCAGCCGCATGCGGATGGTGGGGTTCAGGTCCGCGACGCCGACATCATAGGCGCCGGCCGAGATCTTCACCGGCACGTCGCCGGAGCCGAAGCCGCGATCCATGGTCACGTTCAGCCCGGCTTCGCGGAAATAGCCGCGGTCCAGCGCCAGCAGGAAGGCGCCCTGCGGGCCCTGGAGCGCCCAGTCCAGCGTGAAGCGGACGTCGAGCAGCGACTGGGCGTGGACGGCGGGGGCGGCGAGGGCGGTGCCCAGCAGGGCAAGGGTGTGACGGCGGCGAAGCATGGCTGTTCCCGGCAGGTTGTGGTTACGGCGCTGTTAGCAAGCACCGGCCGGGCGGTGCAGGGGTGAATTGCCCGCTGCGGCGCCGGTGACGCCTGGTTCTGCTCTTAGATCAGGCTGAATGCCATCGGGATAGGCGGTTTCGCGATGCCGGGGCGCGAATGGGTGCTTGCGCGGGGCGGGCGGGATTTGCACCTTGGGGGCCACATCGCCGCGAAAGGGCCTCCCCGGATGCTCGCCACCGCCACCCCGCTGCTCAAGCGCTTCTGGTACCCCGTCATCCCCGTCAGCCATCTGCAGGACGGGCCCAAGCCCTTCCGGCTGCTGGGCAAGGACCTGGTCCTGTGGCTGGACGGGGAGGGCAAGGCAGCCGCGATGGATGACCGCTGCTGCCACCGGACGGCCAAGCTGTCCAAGGGCTTCTACAGCAATGGCTGGCTCGCCTGCGGCTACCATGGCTGGGAATTCTCGTCCGAGGGCCGCGTGATGCGGGTGCCGCAGCGCCCCGTGGACCGGCAGGGGCAGACCAACATGCGCGTGCCGTCCTACCGCGCCGAGATCCGCTATGGCTATGTCTGGGTGGCGCTGGAAGACCCGGTGTATCCGCTGCCGGAATTCGAGGAAGAGGACCTCGGCTTCCGCCGCATCGACGAGTTCTACGAGGTCTGGAACTGCGCCGGGCTGCGGCTGATGGAGAACAGCTTCGACAACGCCCATTTCGCCTTCGTCCACCGCGCCAGCTTCGGCGACCAGGGGCACCCGGAACCCGCGAAGCTGGAGATCGAGGAACACGCGGACGGCTTCATGATGATCACGGAGGTTCCGGTGCGGAATCCGGAGATCCAGAAGAAGGTGCTCAACATGGAGAGCGACACCACGGTCCGCCACATGAGCGGCCGCTGGTACGCGCCCTTCCTCCGCAAGCTGCGCATCCGCTACCCCAACGGCCTCAGCCACAGCATCGTCACCTGCGCGACGCCGATCGACGATGCGTCGTCCATGGTCGTGCAATTCGTCTATCGCAACGACACCGAGGAACAGGCGAAGGCCGAGGACGTGATCGCCTTCGACCGCGTCGTGACGGATGAGGACCGCGACATCCTGGAGAGCACCGAATTCGACGTGCCGCTGGACCAGACGGGCATC
This sequence comes from Acetobacteraceae bacterium, assembly GCA_027482245.1. GTDB lineage: Bacteria > Pseudomonadota > Alphaproteobacteria > Acetobacterales > Acetobacteraceae > Falsiroseomonas. The sequence continues at coordinate 56,993 of JAIXWG010000009.1, forward strand.
GAGATGAACATGCCGAGCGACCGCCCGGGCGTGCTGATGCGCCGGATGCTCGCGCGCATGATCGCGGAGCACCAGGCGAAGGTGCCAGCGGATGCGGAGGAGTAGCGCCTAACCCCCACCCCGACCCTCCCCGGAAGCGCGGGGGAGGGAGCAGGTTGAGCCGCTCTCGCCCCCTCCCCCGCGCTTGCGGGGGAGGGTCGGGGTGGGGGGCGGACTACCGTCGAATCGTGAATATCCGCCCGAGGCTCGCCGCCGGGGTCGGGTCGATGCCGGCTGCGACCAGCGTGCCCCAGACGCCGACCGCGGCGCTGTCGAGGATGGGGATGCCGAACTCGGCCTCGAGCGGGGCCATCACCTCCCACCCCGGCAGGTTGGTGGACCACAGCAGGATCGCGTCCGCGCCGCCCTCTTGCGCCACCTCCCGCACCAGCGCGCCGATGCGGTCCGGGGTGAGTTCGGCCGACGCCAGATTGTCTTTCAGCCCGAGGCTGCGCACCGGGCCCAGCGCACGGCCGAAACCGGCGGCGGCCTGCTCGGCATAAACCGTGTCGCCCGGCGTCACGAAGCCGATGCGCTTCGCGCCGAGCCGGTCGAGGAGCGTCGCCGTATCCAGCGTCGCGGTGGTGGCGGGGCAGTTGGCGGCCTCGCTCATGATGGCGCAGAGCCTGCGGTCGGCATCCAGGCCAAGGCCCGCGCCGCGCGTGCCGTTCCAGCAGACGACGCCGACATTGGCATGGCCGAGCTGCCAGGCGGCGTGGCGATAGGGTTCCGTGTCGTAGCCATCCTTGGGCTGGCCGATCCCTGCCCCGTAATAGGTGATGCGCGCGACGCAGCTATCCACGCCGGGGAAGTGGCGCATCACGCCGGCAAGCGTGCGCTCCACCGTGCGGTTGGAGGAGGGCGTGATGGAACCGATGGCGGGCAGCATTCAGGGGGACTCCGGGGGGCCGGGCAGCAGGATGGCACGGGCGGGGGCGTAGCGCAGGGCGCAGGGCGTGCCGGGGGCGGGGGGCTCGGCCAACGCCGCGCGGTCCAGCCGCGCCAGCAGCCGGCCGGCCGGGGTGCCGACCCAGACATCGAGGCCCTGGCCCTTGAAGATCGCCTGTTCGACGGTGCCGGGGATGGTCGTCTCCGACGCTTCCGTCGGCGGCAGCAGGGACAGCGCCTCCGGCCGGATGGCCAGCGCCGCGGGGCTGCCCGACGGCAGGGGCGGAGAGGCGGCGGCGAGGCGCAGGCCGCCGGGCAGGTCCAGCGTCGCCAGGCCGTCGCCGCAGCCGGTCACCGTGCCTTCCAGCATGTTCGCCACGCCCATGAAGTCCGCGACGAAGCGGCTGGCCGGGCGGTCATAGACCTCCGTCCCCGTGCCGACCTGCATCAGCACGCCGCGCTCCATCACGGCGAGCCGATCCGCGAGAGTCAGCGCCTCCTCCTGGTCATGCGTCACCATCAGCGTCGTCAGGCCGAGGCGGCGGACCAGCAAGCGGAGCTCCACCTGCATCTCCTCCCGCAGCTTGCGGTCCAGCGCGCCGAAGGGCTCGTCCAGCAGCAGCACGCGGGGGCGATAGACGAGGGCGCGGGCGAGGGCCACGCGCTGCTGCTGCCCGCCCGAAAGCTGCGCCGGCATGCGGTCCGCGAAGGCGTCGAGGCGCACGAGCTTCAGCGCCTCCGCCACCCGCGTCGCGGCCTCCGCCTTCGGGATGCGCCGCATCTCCAGCCCGAAGGTGACGTTGCGGGCGACGGTGAGGTGCGGGAAGAGCCCGTAGGACTGGAACAGCATGCCGAGGTTGCGGCGATGCGCGGGCTGGCCGAGCACCGACGCACCGCCGATCAGCACGTCCCCGCCGCTCGGCTCGATCAGCCCCGCGACCATGCGCAGCGTCGTCGTCTTGCCGCAGCCGGAAGGGCCGAGAAGGGCCAGCATCTCCCCGGGCGCCACATCGAGATCGACGCCACGCACCACCGGCGTGGCGCCGAAGCTCTTGGTCAGGGCGCGCAGGCTGACGCCCTGGCCGAGATCGGGCGTGCTCAGAGGGAGAAGATCCGGTTGAGGCGTTCCGTCCAGCCGGCGCGGCGCGCGTTGATGTAGGACCAGTCCGGCGTGAAGAGGCCGCGCTTGTCCATCTCCTCCACCGGATAGGCGATCCAGCGCGCGGTCTCCGGCGCGAAGGTGATGCCGGAGACGGGGGGCGAGGTGAGCGCGAATTCGGACAGCCCCTTCTGCACGCCGGGCTCGATCATGCGGTTCATGAAGGCGACAGCCAGGTCCTGGTGCGGACCGTTCTTCACCAGCACCTGGCAGTTGGTGCCGGCGAAGCTGCCTTCCTTCGGGAAGGCCATGGTCACGGGCGCGCGGCGGTTGGTGTAGGGGTAGATGTACTTGGAGTACTCGACCAGGCCGATATCCGCCTGGCCCTGCGCGATCTCGTTCGCCGCCTGGATGCCGTCGCCGAAGATGTTGAGGATGTTGGGCCGCAGCGCGGCGACGCGGTCGAAGGCCTTGTCGATCTCGTACTGCGCCTCCGCGAAGGGCTTCCCCGTCTCGATCGCGGCGGCGACGATCAGGAATAACATGGACGGCGTGTTGTTGGGGCTGACCAGCTTCAGCTTGCCGCGGTAGCGCGGCTCCCACAGCTCCGCATAGCTTTCCGGCGGCCGCACGCGCGTGTTGTGGAAGATGCCGCCGAGCGAGATGCCGAGCGCGGTGCCGAAGCCTTCCTCGTACAGGAAACGCGGATAGAGGTTCGCCATGGCGGGCATCCGGTCCCGCGGCAGCTCGGCGATCAGCCCCTCGGCCTTGGCAATCGGGATGGCGAGGTCGTCGATGAACATGACGGAGAAGCGCGGATTGTCCTTGGTGGCGCGCATCTTGGAGACGTTCGCCAGGGTGAAGCCTTCCTCGGGCAGCACCTTGCAGCCGAAGTCACGTTCGAAGGCCGGGATGATCTGGCGCTTCACGTAGTCGCCCTGCGCGCCGCCCCAGATGCCGACGCTGATCTCCCGCTGCTGCGCGGCCAGCGGCTTCACGAAGGGCGTGGCGAGGGCGGTGCCCAGCAGGGCGCGACGGGTCGTGTTCATGCCTTGGGTCTCCTCAGGTCAGGACGCGATGCGACGCACGCCGATGCCGAGGCCCTTCTCGATCAGCAGGACGAGGCCGAGCGCGAAGAAGACCATCAGCGCGGACAGCGCCGCGATGGAGGGATCGAAGAACCGCTGGATGGCGGCGTAGAGGTAGAGCGGCAGCGGGAAGCTCCGCGCATCCGCGAGCCACATGGAGATGGCGAAATCGTCGAAGGAGATGATGAAGGCGAAGATCGCGCCGGCGGCGACGCCGGACCGGATCTGGGGCCAGATGACACGGAGGAACACCGCGACGGGGCCGGCGCCGAGCACCCGCGCCGCATCCTCCTGCGTCGGATCGGCCGTCGCCAGTGCGCCGGAGACGGAGCGCACGACATAGGGGATGCAGACGACCATGTGGCCGATCCACATCTGCAGGAAGGCGCCGCGCAGGCCGAGCAGGGAGAAGGTCTGCAGCAGGCCGACTCCCGTGACGAGCAGCGGCACCACCAGCGGCCCCAGCACCAGCGCCTGCACCAGGCCTCTCCCCGGGAAGCGCAGCCGCACCAGCGCCATGGCGCAGGGTATGCCGAGCGCCATGGCGCCGATGGTGGAGACCAGCGCCAGCTTCAACGAAACCAGCAGCGCCGATTGCGCCTCCGGCTCCGTCAGCACGGCGACGTACCATTCGAGGGTGAAGCCCTCTGGCGGGAAGACGATGTAGGGCGTGTCGCTGATCGACATGGCGATCGGCACCAGCAGCGGTGCCACGATGATCGCCAGCAGCACGGCGGTGAAGATGCCGAGCGGCCAGGGGATGCGGTCGCTCATGCCTGCGCCCAGCGGTTGATGCGCCGCCCGATGATGCCGATGAAGACCAGGTTCACCAGCAGCACCATGGCGACCAGCAGGCTGGCCAGCGCCGCGCCGAAGGGCCAGTCATGCAGCGTCAGCACCTGCTGTTCGATCAGCGTGCCCAGCAGCGGTGAGAAGTTGCCGCCCAGGATCTGCGGAGTCACGAAGGCCGCGGCGGTGAGGGAGAAGACCAGCGGCAGCCCGACGGCCAGCCCCGGCAGGCTGAGCGGCAGGATGATGCGAAGGAAGCGCTGCGCGGGCCCCGCGCCCGCCACCGTCGCGGCCTGCTCCGCCGCCGGCGGGATGCGCCCGATGGCGCCGGCCAGCGGCAGCACCATGAAAGGCAGGAAGACATGGACGGAGGCGATGAGCACCGCCCATTCCGTGTAGAGGATCGCCGGCGGATCCTCCCACCCCAGCCCCTGCAGCACCCAGGAAATCAGCCCGTTGCGGCTGAGGATCGCGGACCAGCCATAAGATCGGACGACGACGTTGACGAGCAGCGGCGTCACCAGCACCAGGGTCACGGTGCGGGACAGCCAGGCCTGGCCGCGCGCCAGCACCCAGGCCAGCGGATAGCCGACGATGGCCGCGACGATGGCGGCCGATGTCGCCATGCGGATGGTGCGCAGCAGGACGCGCCAGTAGAGGTCGGTCGCGAAGGCGCGGCGGTAGTTCTCCAGCGTCAGCCCATGCTGCATGACGCCGGCTTCCGTCCGCGCCCCGATGCCGAGGTAGAGGGTCTGTGCCGCCGGCAGCACGAAGCAGGCGAGCAGGAAGATCACGGCGGGGCCGGCGAGGAGCCAGCCAAGGAGGGCGGGCGAGAGGCGGGTTCGTGCTTCCACGCGGGGAAGCCTAGACCCGCTTCAAGGGGGCGGTGGCGCCGAAGCGATCGTGAAAATCACGGTCCTGGACACGGATTGGCGCATCCGGTGGCAGAAAGGCGAGGTGCTGCCTGCGGAACGATCAGCGCGTGAGGCGCCGCTGCAACCCGACATCCCGCGCATGGGCGCGCAGCACCATCTCTCGATAGGCGGGCTCCAGCTTGCGGGCGGCCTCGATGGCGGGGGCGAAGGCTTCCCGGTAGCCGGCGGTGAGGTCGCGCGCCTCCTGCCGCAGCGCGGCCTCGTCCATCGTGGTGATGACGCCATTCTCATAGACGACGACGCCATCGACGATGGTGGTCCGGACGCTGCCGGCGGGTTCGCAGAAGACGAGCTGGCGGTGCAGGTCGTTCAGCGGCGTGAAGGGAAGGGTATCGAGGTCGAGCAGGATGACATCCGCCTTGGCACCGGGGCTCAGCTGGCCGATGTCGGGCCAGCGCAGCGCCCGGGCTCCGCCCTGCATCGTGCAGCGCAGGATTTCCGGGGCGCTCGGCCAGCGGCGGTAGTCCACATCGGCCAGCGTATGCACCAGCCCCGCCATCTTGATCGCGGCCCAGGGGTTGATCGCGTCATCCGCCACCGCCTCATCCGTCCCGATCGCGATCGGCACGCCGGCATCGCGCAGCGAGCGGAACGGCATCACCCCGCTGCCGAGGCGGAGGTTGCAGAGGGGGTTGTGCGCGACCGTCGCGCCCGATCGGGCGATCAGCGCGATGTCGTCGTCATCGATCCAGATGGCGTGGATGATGACGAGGAACTCGTCGAGGATGTCGTAGTCCGCCGCCAGCCGCACCAGGCTGCGCCCGAATTTCTCCTCCCCCAGCACGCGCTGGAGCTTCGTCTCCAGGATGTGGCAGTTGAAGGGGAGGTCGTGCTTCCGCGCCAGCGCCGACAGCGCCTGGAGGTAGGGCACTTCGCAGCGCTGAGGCGCGGAGCAGGAGAGCGCGGCGGCGATGCGGCCGCCCGACGTCTGGTCCCAGCGCGTGATGAGGTGGTCGTAGAGGTCGAGCAGCTCCTCCGTGGATTGCCGCGGGGCGGCCTCCATCGCGGCGATGGCGTCTGGTGGCAGCAATTCCTTGAGGAAGGGGTATTTCTCGTATTCGACGAGCTGCGGCTGGTCGATCGCGACGCGGGCGCGCATGCCGCAGTCGCGATAGGCCTCCATGATGCCGTCGATGCCGTCCCGGTCGGCGACCGGCACATGGAAGGCGTCGTCCATCACGGTGGTGACGCCGTTTCGCAGCATCTCCATGGCGCCCAGCATGGTGCGGACGTAGTTGAGGCGCTTCACCGGCGCGCCGTCGAGCAGGGGCGGCACCTCGTAGAGCATGAAAACTTCAAGCGGCAGGCCATCCACCATGCCGCGCAGGAAGTTGCCGGGGCTGTGGAAATGCGCGTTGATGAGACCGGGCATGGCGAGCATGCCGCGCGCCTCGATCACGCGGTCGGGCCTGCGGTCTGGACAAAGGCCGGGACCGACGGCCACGATGGCGTTGCCCTCGATGAGGATATCGCCCTCCGGCCATTCTTGGCCGGCTTCGTCAAAGGTCAGGATGCGGGCATTGCGGATCAGGATGGACATGGCGACCCCTTCGTCACGAACAGGCTACCCCGCATGAGTCGCGTGCTGGAAGGGCGCAAGGCGTTCGTGACTGGCGGCGGCGCCGGCATCGGGCGCGCCATCGTGCTGGCGCTGGCGAAGGCCGGTGCCGCGGTCTGCGTCACGGACCTTGATGGCGAGGCGGCGCAGCGCGTAGCGGAGGAGGCCGGCGGCGGCGCCTTCGGCCTGGCGCTGGATGTGCGCGATGCCGAGGCCACGGCGGCGGCGGTGCGGCAGGCTGTGGCAACGCTCGGCGGGATCGATGCGGCCGTTGCCAATGCCGGCGTCTCTACCATGCGGCGCGTCGTGGACCTGACGGAGGCCGAGTGGGACTTCAACATGGACGTCAATGCCAAGGGCGTCTTCCTGACGAACCAGGCGGTGGTGCGCGCCATGCTGGCGGCGGGCACGAAGGGCGCCATCGTCAACACCGCGTCTCTCGCCGCCAAGGTCGGCGCGCCGCTGCTGGCGCACTACTCCGCCAGCAAGTTCGCCGTCGCCGGCTTCACCCAGGCCATCGCGAAGGAAGTTGCGGCCAGCGGCATCCGCGTGAACTGCGTCTGCCCGGGCTTTGTCGCCACATCGATGCAGGAGCGGGAGGTGGTGTGGGAAGCGCAGCTGCGCGGCATGACCGAGGAGGCGGTGCGGGTGGAATACGTGTCCCTGACGCCGCTCGGCCGGTTGCAGCAGCCCGAGGATGTGGCCGATGTCGTCGTCTTCCTGCTGTCCGATTCCGCGCGATTCATGACCGGCCTGGCCGTGGACGTGAATGGCGGCGTGTTCATGAGCTGATGGAGCATCCATGATTCCCGGCCTGTTCGAGACGAAGAAGACCGTTATCGCCATGGCCCATCTCGGGCCGCTGCCGGGCTCGCCGCTCTATGACGCGAAGCGCGGCATGGCGGGGCTGCTGGATGATGTGCTGGAGGATATCGCGGCGCTGCAGAAGGGCGGCGTCGATGCCATCATGTTCGGGAACGAGGGGGACCGCCCCTATCTGCTGAAGGCGACGCCCGAAAGCCTGGCGGCGATGACGGCGCTGGTGACGGCGGCGAAGCCGGCGCTGACGGTGCCCTTCGGCGTCAACTACCTCTGGGACCCCGTCGGCACCGTGGCCGTCGCCGTCGCAACGGGCGCGCGCTTCGCGCGGGAGGTCTTCACCGGCGTCTATGCCAGCGACATGGGGATGTGGGAGCCGGACTGTGCGGGCGCGCTGCGGCTGCGGGCGCAACTCGGCCGGCAGGATTTGAAGCTGCTGTTCAACATCAACGCCGAATTCGCCAGCACGCCGGACACCCGCAGCATCGAGCAGCGGGCGCGGAGCGCGATCTTCTCCTCGCTCGCCGATGTCATCTGCGTCTCCGGCGGCATCACCGGACAGGCGGTGGAGGGATCGGATCTGGAAGCCGCGCGGCGCGGGGCGGGGGCCACGCCGGTCTTCGCCAATACCGGCGTGAACATCGACAATGTGGAGACGATCATGCGCGTCGCCGATGGCTGCGTGATCGGCACGCATTTCAAGCACCAGGGCAATACCTGGAACAAGGTGGACCCGGATCGCGTCGCGCGCTTCATGGACCGGGTGCGGGGGCTGCGGTAGGGGCGTGGCGCGCCTGATCGGGATCGACATCGGCACCACTTCCACCATCGGCATCCTGGTGGAGAGCGACGGCGCGGTGCTGGCCACGGCCTCGCGCCCCGTCGATCTGCGCAGCCCCGCGCCGGGTTGGGCGGAGGAGGATCCCGACCAGTGGTGGGACAACACATCAGCGGTGCTGGCGGAGATGCTGGCGGCCTCGCCCGGGCCCGTCGCCGCCATCGGCGTGACGGGCATGGTGCCGGCGCTGGTGCTGCGGGATGCGGCCGGCGCGCTGATCCGGCCGAGCATCCAGCAAAGCGACAGCCGCTGCGCGCAAGAGGTCGAGGAGATCCGCGCCGGGATCGACGAGGCCGGCTTCATCGCCCGCACCGGCAATGGCGTGAACCAGCAGCTGATTGCGCCCCGGCTGCGCTGGCTGCGCAGGCATGAACCGGAGGCCTTCGCGCGTATTGCCTCGATGCGCGGCAGCTACGACGACATCGCCTGGCGCCTGACCGGCGCCGCATCCCTGGAACGCAACTGGGCGCTGGAGGCCGGGTTTCTCGACGTCGGCACGGGTGCCATCGCCGAGGATCTGGTCGCGCTCGGCGGCGTCACGACCGCCATGCTGCCGCCGCTCCGGGCGGGGCATGAGGTGATCGGCGGCGTGACCGCCGATATCCCGAGGCTGGCGAAGGGCACGCCCGTCGTCGCGGGTTGCGCGGATCATGTGGCCAGCGCCTTCGTCGCGGGCGTCACGCAACCCGGTGACCTGCTGATCAAGTTCGGGGGTGCCGGCGACATCCTGCTGGCGACCGCCGCGCCGCGGCCGGACCCGCGGCTGTTCCTCGACTTGCATCTCGTGCCCGGGCTGTTCCTGCCGAATGGCTGCATGGCGTCATCCGGCGCCGTGCTGAACTGGGTGGTCCGGGAATGGGGCGGCGGACACACGCATGCGGAGCTGGATGCCATGGCGGCCGATGTGCCGCCCGGCGCGGCGGGGCTGCTGATGCTGCCCTATTTCCTGGGCGAGAAGACGCCGCTGCATGATCCGCATGCGCGGGGGACTCTGATCGGCCTCGGCCTGCACCACGGCATGGCACATGTCTGGCGCGCAGCGCTGGAAGCCGTGTGCTTCGGCTTTCGCCATCACGTGGAGGTGCTGCGCGACCTCGGCCACGACACGACCCATGTGATCGCGAGCGATGGCGGCGCCGCGAGCCGCGTCTGGATGCAGATCGCCGCCGATGTGCTGGGGCAGCCGATCCACCTGCTGCACGGGCACCCCGGCTCCTGCCTCGGCGCGGCCTATGTCGCGGGGGTTGGTGTCGGCGCCTTCGAGGATTGGAACGCCATGGGGCGCTTCGTCTCCCCGGCCGGGCGCGTGGAGCCCGATGCGGCGGCGGTGGCGCGCTATGACGCGATCTATCCGCTGTGGCGGGAGAGCTATGAGCGGCTGAAGCCGCTGTTCCCGAGGCTGGCGGCGGTGACGCGATGCTGAGAACGCACGGGCGCTACGCGCATCGATCCATCGAGGACCGGCCCCGCTTCCGCTGGCCGGGGGGCAAGGGGCTCGCGCTGTATGTCGCGCTCAATGTCGAGCACTACGCCTTCGGCGAGGGGCTGGTGGAGGACCTCGTGCCGGGTGGCACGCAGCCCGATGTACTGAACAACGCCTGGCGCGAATACGGCACGCGCGTCGGCGCCTGGCGTCTGCTGCGGCAGTTTGAGGCGCATGGCATCCCGTTGACGGTGCTGCTGAACAGCGCGGTCTATGACCAGGCGCCGGATTTTCCTGCCGCGTGCCGGGCCCTCGGGCATGAGATCGCCTGCCATGGCCGCACGAACTCCGAAAGCCAGGCGGGACTCCCGGAGGCCGATGAGCGCGCGCTGGTCGCGGAGGCGACGGCGCGCATCACGCGGGAGGAGGGTGTCGCGCCGGAGGGATGGCTCGGCCCCTGGCTGTCGGAGACGCCGCGGACGCCGGAGCTGATCCGCCGCGCGGGCTATTGCTACATCATGGATTGGGGCTGCGACGACCAGCCGATCTGGCTGCTGACTGATGCGGGGCCGCTTCTGGCGATGCCCTATTCGCAGGAAGTGAACGACAGCGTCGCGATCATCGGTCGCCAGGCCAGCGCGGCGGAATTCGCCGACATGATCATCGACCAGGTGGACCAGATGATCGACGACGCGGCGGAGGTGCCGCTCGTGTTCGGGCTCGCGCTGCACGCCAACATCATGGGCCAGCCCTTCCGCCGGCGGCAGCTGGACCGCGCGCTGGCGCATATCGCCGCACGCGCGGGGGATATCTGGATCACGCGCGGCGCCGATATCGCGGCCTTCGTGCAGGAGGATCCGTCGCGGGCGGTGTGACCCCTACGGCGAATACATGAGCCGTGGCAGCCACAGCGCCATCTCGGGGATGGCGATCAGCAGGAAGGTCATCAGCACCATCGCCGCGAAGAAGGGGATGGTGCCGGCGAAGACCTGGGCGATGGTGCCTTCGCGCCGCACGGCCTGGATGACGTAGAGCGTCATGCCCACGGGGGGCGAGAGCAGGGAGACCTCACACATCAGCACCATGAAGACGCCGAACCAGATGGGGTCGATGCCTGCCGCGACGACCACGGGGAAGACGATGGGCACGGTGCCGACCATCATCGGCAGGCTTTCGAAGAAGATGCCGAGCAGCAGGTAGAAGACGGCGAGTGCGATCAGCAGCTCGATCCGGGACGCGCCGAGATCCACCACGAATTTGCCGAGCGCCGGCGTCACGCCGAGCAGGCCGAGGACGAAGTTCAGGTAGAAGGCGGCGGCCAGCACGAGCATGGACATGGCCGTCAGCTGCGCGGTGGCGATGAAGCATTCATGCAGCATCGCGACGTTGAGGCGCCCATAGAGCGCCGCGATCGGCAGCGCCGCCACCACGGCGAGCGCCGCGCTTTCCGTCACCGTCGCCCAGCCGGTGTAGATGGAGCCCATGATGATGGCGAAGATGAGCAGCGGCGGCAGCAGATCCACCAGCCGCTTGAGGCGCACCATCAGCGGGTCCAGCACCTCCTTCTGCCTGACCCAGTCCGGGCGCATCCAGGCCAGGATGATGATGGTCGCCATGAAGAGCAGCGTCATCACGATGCCGGGGATGACGGCGGCGGCGTAGAGCTGGCCGACGGAGGTGTTGGTCAGCGCGCCATAGACGATCAGCGCGATGCCCGGCGGGATCAGGTTGCCGAGCGAGGCGCCGGCGGCGATGGAGCCGAGCACGATGCGGTCGTCATATTGCCGCTTGCGAAACGAGGGCAATGCCACCGTCGCGATCGTCGCGGCCGTCGCGACGGAGGAACCCGAGACGGCGGAGAAGATGGCGCTGGCGCCGACATTGGTGTGCAGCAGGCCGCCGGGCAGCGGGTTCAGCCAGTCCGACAGCGACTGGTACAGCCGGTCCGTGCTGCCGCTGCGCACCAGGATCTCGCCGAGCAGGATGTAGAGCGGGATGGAGAGGAGGACGTAGTCCTCCATCGCGCCCCAGAACTGCATCCCCGCCGCGGCGACCAGCGCGGGGCTCAGATATACCACGGCGCCGAGCGCGGCGACGGCGAACATCGCGGTCGCGACGTGCAGGCCGAGGAAGAGCAGGCCCACCAGCAGGCAGAAGCCGATGGCGGTCTCGCCGACACCGATCATGGCGTGCCCTCCTGCCGCTTGGCGATGGCGCTGGCCTCGATGGCAACTTCCTCGTCCAGCGTCATCGGGCCGTAGAGGTGGTTCACGCGCCTGCGGTCCGTCAGCAGAAGCCAGCACGCGTGCAGCGCCAGCAGCACGGCGACGGCGGCGAAGACGACAATGCCCGCCAGCCACAGCGATTGCGGGATCCAGAGCGGCGTGCCGAGCGGCGTGATGGCGTGGGCGTCGAACTCGATCGTTTCCTCCAGCACCGCCCACCCCCGGACCGAGGCGAAGACGCCGAAGCCTGCCAGCAGCGCATAGGCCAGCGCGTTGAGGAAGGCGCGCAGCCATTCCGGCATGTGGGCCAGCAGGAAGTCCACGCGGGTGTGCGACTTCGTCACCAGCGCCCAGGCGAAGGCGAGGGAGGAGACGACGGCGGTGGTGTAGCCGCCGACCTCGTCGATCCCTTGCAGGGAAAAGCCGAAGAGCTTGCGGCCGATGATCTCAAAGCAGGTCACGAAGGACAGCAGCAGCAGCCACCAGCCGCCGGCCAGGGCCAGCACCCGCGCCGGCGGGCCGAGGAAGCGGGTGAGGGGATTTCCGTCATTCATGCGCTGACGCCTCGCATTTCCCGTGCCACCGTCATGCGCCCGCGGCGAGCAGCGCGGCCAGCGCGGGCGAGAGGCCCTGCGTTGGTCGCTGCCCTGGATGCGCCAGGCTGCCCGCGCGGGCCTTGGCGGGTTTCATCCGCACCAGCATCTCGCAGAGCCCGACGCCGGCCGCGATGCCGTCCAGCACCGGGACGGGCACGGCGTCCCGGATGCGGGCGGGCATGCCGGCCATGGCGGCGCCGCACAGCACCACCACCTCCGCGCCCGTCTCCGCCACCAGGGCGCTGGCGGCATCGGCCACCTTCGCATCCACCGTCGCGGGGTCGGCATAGGCGTCCTTCGGCGACGCCGTGATGGCGCGGATGCCGGCCAGCCTGCCCGTCAGCCCCTGCTGCGCCACCAGTTCCTGGTAGATGAAGGGCGTGCCGAAGGTGACCAGGCCGAAGCGCGTGCCGAGCAGGCAGGCCGCCGCGATGCCGGCCTCCGTCATGCCCACCACCGGTACCGGCAGCAATTCCCGCGCGGCCAGCAGGCCGGTGTCGTAGGAGACCGCGAGCAGCACGGCGTCCGCGCCCGCGACATTCTCCGCCAGCATTTCCAGCATCGTATGGCCGGCGATGGCGTTCTCCGCGCGGGAATTGATGATCTGCGCGCCGAAGCGGCCCGTCAGCGGCACGACTTCCGTGCCCGGGGAGGCGACGGCGCGGGCGGCATTGGCGCAGAGTTCGGTGACCTGCGGCGTGGTGTTGGGGTTGGCGACCAGCAGGCGCATGGCGCGACTCCGTGGGTGGCGGTGGCGGCGGAGTATGCAGGCGGCGGGTGCCTCGCGCGAAGCTGGCGCCGGAATGGGCGTCCTGCGCAACAATCAGGCAGTGCGGCGCCTCGGCCGGCGCCTTGGCTGGGCAGGGCTGGCTTGCGCGCCATGCCTCTCCGCCGCGTAATGGTGGCGCCATCCAGCCCCGGGGGGACCCATGAACCCAATCCGCAGCCTGCTTGCCGCCACGCTGGCCGTCACGCTTTCCGCCGGCACCGCGCTGGCCCAGGCGCCGGTGCGCTGGCTCAGCCAGTCCCAGGCGGTCTCCACGCAGTTCCCGGTGGAGAATGCGGCGATGGAGCGCATCACCACGGGCCTCAATGTCCGGATCGAGCGCAGCGAGTTCCAGGGCCTCGGCATCAACATGGCCGATGCGCTGCGCCTGGTTCGGGCGGGGACCTTCGATGTGGTGTCGGCGCAGATCGGCCTGGCGTCCCGCGACGATCCCTTCCTGGAAGGCATCGACCTGATCGGCGTCTCCACGGACCTCGAGGAACTGCGCGGCGCGGTGAACGCGTTCCGGGAGGCCTTCGACAACCGCATCCAGCAGCGCTTCGGCGCCAAGGTCGTGGCCATCTGGCCCTTCGGCTCGCAGGTCTTCTTCTGCAGCCAGCCCATCCGGACGCTGGACGATCTGCGCGGGCAGCGCGTGCGGTCCTTCACCGCGTCCATGTCGCAGCTGCTGGAACGGCTCGGCGCCACGCCCGTGACGCTGTCCTTCCCGGAAGTCTATCCGGCACTGCAGCGGGGCGTGGCGTCCTGCGGCATCACCTCGCCGACCTCCGCCAATACCGGCAAGTGGCCGGAGGTGACGACGCATCTGCTGCCGCTGTCGGTCAGCGGCGCCGTGCAAGCGCATCTGGTGAATTTGGCCTGGTGGAACCGCCAGACGCCGGCGCAGCGGGAAGCCTACATGGCGCAATTCAGCCGCATGGAGAACGAGCTGTGGGACCTGGCGCGCACCACGAATGAGGATGCGACGAATTGCAGCCTCGGCCGGCCGGAATGCCTGCGCCAGGCGCACCAGCCCTTCAGCATGACGCTGGCGACCGTCAGCGAGGCCGACAAGACGCGGCTGCGCCGGATCTCGGAGGAGGTGATCCTCTCCGAGTGGGCGGCGCGCTGCAACCGCGCCTATCCCGGCTGCGCGCAGGTCTGGAACGACACGGTCGGCCGGGCACGCGGGATGGCCATCCGGTGACCACGCCCGTCACCGTCATCCGCCGGGCCGCCTGGGTGGTGGCCTGGGAGGGGGGGCGGCATGTGTACCGGCGGGATGCCGATGTCGCCTTCGCGGGCGATCGCGTCGTGCATCTCGGTGGCCATTGGGATGGCGTGGCGGCGCGGGAGATCGATGGCAGCGCCGCCGTGGTGCTGCCGGGCCTCATCAACATCCACTGCCATCCCGGCCAGTCGCCACTGTTCCGCGGCTATGTCGAGGAATTCGGCAATCCGCGGCTGTTCAATTCCGGCCGCCATCGCTTCCGCCAGGCCTTCATCCCGGATGCGGAGGCGATCCGCGCCAGCGCCCGCTACACCTATGCGGAGCTGCTGGCGTCCGGCGTGACCACCGCCGTCGATCTCAGCCACGCCTATCCCGGCTGGATCGAGCAGCTTGCGGCCAGCGGGCTCCGCGGCGTCGTGGCGCCCATGTTCCGCTCCGCCAACTGGTACACGGAGACGGGGCAGGAGACGCAGTATGAATGGCTGCCGGACCTCGGCGCGGCCGCGCTGGCGGAGGCGGCCGAGGTGATGGACCAGGCGGAGGCGCATGAAAGCGGGTGCCTTTCCGCCATGGTGTCGCCGGCGCAGGTTGATACCTGCACGCCGGAGCTGCTGAAGCAGGGCGCGGCGCTGGCGCGTACGAAGGGCCGGCCGCTGCACACTCACGCCGCGCAGAGCATCGCCGAATTCGCCGGCATGACGCGCAGGCACGACTGCACGCCGATCGAATACCTGCACAGCCTCGGCTTCCTCGGGCCCACGACGATCCTCGGGCACGCCGTCTTCACCGATGCGCATCCCTGGATCCTCTGGCCGCGGCGGGAGGATCTGCGGCTGCTGGCGGAAAGCGGCACGGCCGTTGCGCATTGCCCGACCGTGTTCCTGCGGGACGGGTCGATGCTGCACGACCTTGGCACCTACATGGAGCGCGGCATCGCCATCGCGATGGGAACGGACACGCATCCGCAGAACCTCTGGGAGGAGATGCGCGTGGCCGAGTTGCAGGCGCGGGCGGCGGCGGGGCCGATGCATCGCTGCGACACGGCGCGCATCTTCCATGCCGCGACGGTGGCCGGCGCTGATGTGCTGGGGCGCGACGATATCGGGCGCCTTGCGGTGGGGGCGAAGGCCGATATCGTCATCGCGACGCTCGACCATCCCGCCATGCAGCCCGCGCGCGATCCGCTGCGCAACCTGGTGCATGTCGCGGGCGAGAGGCCGGTGCGGGACGTCTTCGTGGATGGCGTGCAGCGCGTGGCGGATGGCGTCGTGCTGACGATCGACCGGGCGCAGGCCTCCGCCGATGTGGCGCGGGAACAGGCCAGGCTGGCGGCGCTGGTGCCGGGGCGCGATCCGGCGGGGGCGACGGTGGAGGAGCTGATGCCGCTGTCGCTGGCGGTGGTGGGGTAGGGGCGGCGAGGCCCCCACCCCGACCAGCCTTCGGCGTCGCGGCAGTGCCGCGACCCCCCGCAATCGCGGGGGATCGCGAAGCGGCGACTACAGCCCGGCCTGGGACACGAACTTCGTGTTCAGGTAGGCCTCGATGGCCTCGGAGCCGCCCTCGCTGCCATAGCCGCTGTCCTTCATGCCGCCGAAGGGCACTTCCGGCAGGGCGAGGCCGAGGTGGTTGATGGTCATCATGCCGCTCTCGACCCGCGCCGCGATGGCGTTCGCCGTCTTGGCGCTGCGCGTGAAGGCGTAGGACGCCAGGCCGAAGGGGAGGCGGTTGGCTTCCTCCACCACCTCGTCCAGGTCGCTGAAGGGCGCGATCATCGCCAGCGGGCCGAAGGGCTCCTCGTTCATCATGCGGGCATCCTTGCCGACGCCGGTGATGACGGTGGGCTGGTAGAAATAGCCCTTGTTGCCGATCCGCTCGCCGCCCGTGTGGACTTCGGCCCCGCGCTGCCGGGCATCGGCGACCAGGCCCTCCACCCAGGGGACGCGGCGCTCATGCGCCAGCGGGCCCATCTGCGTGTCGCTGTCCATGCCGTTGCCGACCTTGAGGCCCGCGGCGAAGGCGGTGAACTTCTCCACGAAGGGGGCGTAGAGCTTCTCCTGGATCAGGAAGCGCGTCGGCGAGACGCAGACCTGGCCCGCATTGCGGAACTTGGCGCCGGCCAGCGTCTTCACGGCCA
>JAIXWG010000053.1 GCA_027482245.1 Acetobacteraceae bacterium
CGGCGGCACGGGCGCAGGCGGCGCGGCAACCGGCGGCGGGGGCGGCACGGGTGCAGGCGTCGCGACCGGTGGCGGGGGCGGCACGGGCACGGGTGGCGCGGCAGCCGGTGGGGGCACGGGCCGTGGCGGCGGGGCCACGACCGGTGAGGGCGGCGCCGGCCGGGGCGACTCGGCGGCCGGCGGCGGCACCGGCGTGGGCGGCGGGGCGATCGGCGGCGGCGGGGCGGCCGGGACGATGCCCTCGGCCTCCGCCTCCAGCGCATCGCGCATCCGCCGCGTCATGGCGAGCGTCGTCGCCACCGGGCGGCCGGGCAGCACGGCGCGGACGCGCACGCGGCCCTCCAGGAAATCACGCGGCGTCAGCGGCGTGGGCGATCGCAGGCGGAAGCCGGGCTTGCCGTCATCCCGCGGGATGTCGGTGGTGCCTTCGGCCAGCACCTCCACGCCCCGCATCAGGCGGATGGTGGGGCGCGCGGCCGGGTCCTGCGGGTCCGCCGCCCAGCCCACCACGATCCGCCCTTCCCGCAGCGCGTCCAGGAAGCCGGCCAGGCCGCGGGAGGGCGGCGGCGGGGGCGCGGCGTCGGACATGCGCGGTCCTCAGAAGCCGGAGCGGCGAACCGGCTCCACGCCGCCGCCGCGGGTGGCGCCGCGCCGCGTCATGCAGTCCGCATAGGCGCGGTTGACGATCTGCTCCCGCTCCCGCTCCACGCGGTCACGGTTGTTCGGATTCTGGATGTTGATCCGGCCATACATCGCCTGGGCGGCGGGGGTGCGCTCCGCCTCCGCCCGGCATTCCGCCATGGCGGGGGTGTCGGTCGCGCGTGGCGCGTTGCTGCCGCAGGCCGCGAGGGCGAGCAGGGAAAGGGCGGCGAAAAGGGGCTTCATGCGCCGTGCTCCAGCCAATCCTCGATCAGCCGCCGCGCGATGGAATCGATGCGCGGCAGGGAGAAGCCGTGCGCGGCGGCGTCGCGCATCTCCTCCCGCGTGAACCAGCGGGCGTCCTGCAGTTCCTCGGGGTCGATGGTGATCGCCTCGGACAGCCCCTCCGCATGGAAGCCCAGCATGATGGAGGCCGGGAAGGGCCAGGGCTGGGAGGAATGGTAGGCGACGTGGCCGACCTCGACGCCCGTCTCCTCCTTCACCTCGCGCCGCACCGCTTCCTCCAGGCTCTCGCCCGGCTCCACGAAGCCGGCCAGCGTCGAGTACATCTTCGAGTTCGGGAAGCGGTGGGAATGGCCGAGCAGCGCCTTGTCGCCGCGCACCACCAGCATGATCACGGCCGGGTCGGTGCGCGGGAAGTGCTGCGCGTTGCAGGCGGTGCAGACCATGACGTTGCCGGCGCTGCGCGGCGCGCATTCGGCGCCGCAGACGCCGCAGAAGCGGTGGCGCGTGCGCCAGTGCATCAGCCCGCGGGCATGGGCGAGGACCGAGGCCTCCCCCGCCGGCAGCAGGCCCGCGACCTGGCGGAGGTCGGTGAAGCTGCCCATGCCGTCCGGCAGCAGCGGCAACGGGTCCTCCGCGCCGGAGCAATCCACGGTGAAGACGGGGCGGCCTTCCCAGAAGCCGAGGAAGGCCCAGGGGCCGCCGGCCATGCGCACGGCCTCCGCCGCGGCGCCGGTCAGCAGCACAGCTTCCGGCTTGCCGGCGTCCACGCCCTTCATCAGGCTGCGGCTGCGCCAGACGGGGGCGAAGAGGGTCTCGGGATCGGCGAGGGCCTGGGCGATCCAGTCCGCATCGTCCCGCCGGTGGCCGGCGCGATCGAGGGGGCTGCCCGTATAGGCATTGGGACGGCTGGCGGGGACGGAGAGCATCGGGCCGACCCTGCCACGCGGCCCGCATGCGGTCCAGGGCGGGTCTTCACCAAGCCGGGGTGTCGCCCTGGCGGCGCGGGGGGCATTGCCCCGGAGCGCCGGAGCCCCGATATTGGGGGCGGAAGGTCGGCGACGGACGTGCTCCTCGCCAACCCGGTCAGGTCCGGAAGGAAGCAGCCGTAACGAGTTCTCGCGCGGGTCGCCCGCCGGCCTTCCACCTGATCCTGGCCCCTTCTCCGGGCGCCCGCTAACCCCGGACAACGCCATGGCCAGCGACATCTTCGGCAACCCGCTACCGCCCGAGGCGCCCGAGGATGAGGGGCTGCCCCCGCCCCCGCCGCAGGAAGGGCCCGGGCTGTTCGGGGACCCCGATCCGCCGGCCGCCGCGCCGCCGCCACCGCCCGCGCCCGTCGCAGCTTCCGGCACGCCCTATCGCGTTCTTGCGCGGAAATACCGGCCGCAGAACTTCGCCGACCTGATCGGGCAGGAAGCGCTGGTGAAGACATTGAGAAATGCCTTCGCGCAGGGGCGGGTGCACCACGCCTTCATGCTCACGGGCGTCCGCGGCGTCGGCAAGACGACGACGGCCCGCATCATCGCCCGCGCGCTGAACTGCATCGGCCCCGACGGCACGGGCGGGCCGACGCCCGATCCCTGCGGCGTCTGCGCGGAATGCCGCGCCATCCTGGCCGACCGGCACCCGGACGTGCAGGAGCTCGACGCCGCCAGCAACAACGGCATCGACGATGTGCGTGAACTGCGGGAGCGCCTGCGCTTCCGCCCTGCCCAGGGCCGCTTCAAGGTCATCATCCTGGACGAGGTCCACATGATGTCCACGGCCGCGTTCAACGCGCTGCTGAAGACGCTGGAGGAACCGCCACCGGACGTGAAGTTCATGCTGGCGACGACGGAACTGCGGAAGGTGCCGACCACCATCCTGTCGCGCTGCCAGACCTTCCACCTGCGCCGCGTGCCGCAGGACCAGCTGATGGCGCATTTCGAGCGCATCTGCGGGCTGGAGGCGGTGCCGGCGGAGCAGGAGGCGCTGGCCATGGTGGCGCGCGCCGCCGATGGCTCCGTCCGCGACGGGCTCTCCATCCTCGACCAGGCGATCGCCATGGCGGGCGGCGGCGGCGTGACGGCCGAGGCCGTGGTGGACATGCTGGGCCTGGCGGAACGCGGGCTCGCCGTGTCGCTGATGGAAGCGCTGATGGCGGGCGATGCGGCGACGGCGCTGTCGCTGTCCGAACAGGCGCATGCGCGCGGCACCGACCCCGGCGTGGTGCTGTCGGACCTGCTGGAGCTGACGCATCTGCTCAGCCGGATGAAATCCGTGCCCGCGCTGCGGAAGGATCCGGCGCTGCCGGAGGCCGAGCGCGTGCGCGGCGCGCAGCTGGCCGACCGCCTTTCCATCCCCGTGCTGGCGCGCTGCTGGCAGATGCTGCTGAAGGGGCTGCAGGAGGTCGCGCAGGACGGCGTCGATCGCCGTGCGGCCGCGGAGATGGTGCTGATCCGCATCGCCCATGTGGCGGAGCTACCGACGCCGGGCGACCTGGTGCGGCGCCTGACGGAACAGGGCGCCGGCGCGCCTGCGGGCCCCGCCGCACCGCCACCCAATGGGGGCGGGCTGCGGGCGATCGCGGGCGGCGGCGCGGCCGTGGCGGTGGCCCAGGCTGTCGCGGCGCCGGTGGTGGAAGCCGTGGCGGCGCCCGTGGTGGCGAACTACCGAGACATCGCGGCCCTGGCGCATGGGCGGAAGCCGATGCTGCACGCCCACCTGGTCCACAGCGTCCATCCCGTGAAGGTCACGCCCGCGCCCGCAGGCGGTACGGCGGGCGGGCGGATCGAGATCCGCGTGAAACCGGACGCACCGCGCGACCTGGCGCAGCAGATCACCGCGCTGCTGCTGGAATTCACCGGCACGCGCTGGACCGTCGCGCTCTCCAACGCAGAGGGCGAGCCGACGCTGGCCGACCAGGGCCGCGCCGCCGAATCCGACCGCCGTGCCCTGGCCCGCACCCACCCGCTGGTGCAGGCCGTGCTGGAAGCCTTCCCGGGCGCCACGATCGAGGCGGTTCGTGATGCCAGCCTCGACAATTACGGGTTGCCACCGCCCTCGGCCTTCGACGACACCGATCCGGGACGCGACTTCGCGCCGCCGGATGCGGAGCCGGCGGGGCTTGATGACGACATCTCACCGGAGGATTGAGCGACGCCATGAAGAACCTCGGCAACATGCTGAAGCAGGCGCAGCAGATGCAGACCCGCATGCAGGAGATGCAGGCGAAGCTGGAGGCCTCCGAGATGGAGGGCGCTTCCGGCGGCGGGATGGTGAAGGTCCGCCTCTCGGGCAAGGGCGACCTGCGCAAGCTGACCATCGACCCGTCCATCATGGATGACCGGGAGGTGCTGGAGGACCTGATCGTCGCCGCCCATGCCGACGCCAAGCAGAAGGTGGAGGCGATGATGGCGGAGGAGATGCAGAAGGCGACCGCCGGGATGAACATCCCGGGCGGCCTCGGCGGGCTGAAGCTGCCGTTCTGATCCCATCGGTCGCCTTCGGCGCCTCGATGGCATCAGACCGTTTTTGATGCCCTCAAGCGCCGGGCGCGGCCTCCGGCCGCTTGGCTCGCCGGACTGCCGGCGGGCCGCAGTCGCGGCCTCGCCCGCCGGTGGCGGGCGCATGAGAGCTTTCCTCGCATACGCTCTCCCGCCCTGCGGGAGAGGGAGAAGCAGGCGCCCCCTTTGTCACTGCCGAACGATCCCATTGAGCGCCTGATCGCGCTGCTGGCGCGCACGCCGGGCCTGGGCCGGCGAAGCGCCAGGCGGGCGGTGCTGCGCATGCTGATGAAGCCGCAGGAGACGATGCTGCCGCTGGCGGAAGCGCTGACCGCGGCGGCGGAGGCGGTGCGGCCCTGCCAGGTCTGCGGCAACCTCGATGCGCAATCGCCCTGCGGCATCTGCACGGACCCGCGGCGGGACCGGCATTTGGTCTGCGTGGTGGAGGGCGTGGCCGACCTTTGGGCGCTGGAACGCGCCCATGCCCATCACGGGCTCTACCACGTCCTGGGCGGCACGCTGTCGCCGCTGGCCGGCATCGGGCCGGAGGAACTCTCCATCCAGCCGCTGCTAAGGCGGGTGGAGCAGGAGGGCGTCAGCGAGGTGATCATCGCCCTGCCCGCCACCGTCGATGGCACGGCGACGGCGCATTACCTGACGGACCGGCTGAAGCCCGCCGACGTCACGGTGACCAGGCTGGCGCAGGGCGTGCCGATGGGGGGCGCGCTGGATGTGCTGGATGAGGGCACGCTGGCGGCGGCGCTCAGGGCGCGGCGGCCGGTGTGACTTTTTAGTCGCTAAGGGCTTTAGGACGACTAACCCGGTTTAGCACCTTTAGCACCGATTTCGGGGGGTGCGGGGCGCGGCGGCGGGGGTGACGGAGGGGAACATAGTACGAACAGGAGGGCTTGGCCAGCGGGAAGTCCGCCGCCGGCGTGGGAGCCCCCCCTCACCCAACCCTCTCCCCCCGTTGGGGGGAGAGGGCTCGAGCGTCAACCCGCCCTGGCGGCCTTGAAGGCGCTGTAGAAGCCGGTCGGGCGGACGAAGCGGTTCTCCTGCTTCACCAGCAGGCCGCGGGCCGCGCCTTCCTTCAGGTAGGCGCCCCAGGCCGGGTCGGCGGCCATGGCGGTGCGGCGGCGGTCGCGATCCGCCAGGTCGGCATAGCCCCAGAGGTGGACGACGGTGTTCAGCTCCCCCTCCACCGTCGTGTACCAGCCGAGGCAATTCTCCAGGTATTTCACCTGCAGCGGCCAGGCCATGGTCTCGTAGAGCGACACGAACTCGGCCAGCTTGCCGGGCGCCGTGGTGTAGATGCGCAGGTCGACGATCATCGGGCGGTTCCCCCTGGGGTTGGGCGCGGAGGATCGCCCAGCGCGGCGGGGCGCGGAAGGGGCCCGTGGCTGATCCTGCCACGGAATCGCTGCCACCAGAGCATCATCCCCCTGCAACGGCCCTGTCATACGGTGCATGTATAGCCCGCACCATCGAAGGGCGGCGGGGATGCTTGAGCTCCAGGGTCTGACACGGCGGTTCGGATCGGTGACGGCGGTGAACGATGTTCGCCTCTCGATCCCGGACGGCCAGATGGTGGGGGTGATCGGCCGCTCCGGCGCGGGGAAATCCACGCTGCTGCGGATGATCAACCGCCTGACCGAACCCTCCGAGGGCCGCATCCTGCATGACGGGCGCGACATCACCGCGCTGCGCGGCGCCGCGCTGCGGCGCTGGCGCACGGACTGCGCCATGATCTTCCAGCAGTTCAACCTGGTGCAGCGGCTGGATGTGCTGACCAACGTCCTGGTCGGCCGGCTGAACCACCGGCCGGGCGTGATGGGCACGCTGACCAGCCTGCTCTGCCTGTTCACCGCCGAGGAACGGGCGCTGGCCATCCAGGCGCTGGACCGGTTCGACCTGGCCGACACCGCGCTGCAGCGCGCCGATACGCTGTCCGGCGGCCAGCAGCAGCGCGTCGCCATCTGCCGCGCCCTGATGCAGGAGCCGAAATTCATCCTGGCCGACGAGCCGATCGCGAGCCTCGACCCGCGCAACGCGCGGACGGTGATGGAGGCGCTGCGCAAGGTGAACCGGGAGGATGGCATCACGGTGCTGACCAATCTCCATCACCTCGACACCGCCCGCCACTACTGCGACCGGATCGTCGCCATGCAGGCCGGCCGCGTGATGTTCGATGGCCCGCCCGCCGCGCTGACCGGGGAGCGGGTGCGCGAGATCTATGGCGTGTCCGAGGACGAGTTCGACGAACAGGCCGAGGAGGCGGTGAAGCCCCAGGCCCAGCGCACGCCGAAGGCCGGTCTCGCGGTCGCCTAACCGGGCGGCGGGATCGGCGGCGTTCTTCCACCAACCGGAGAGACCCGCATGATCACCCGTCGCCTGATGCTGGCCGCTGCCGCGGCGGCCCCCTTTCCCGCGCTTGCCCAAGGGCAGGCCCCCGCCATGCCCGCGCCAGGCCGCCGCGCCTGGGCGCAACAGGTCCCCCAGATCCGCATCGGCCTGCTGGGGGGCGAGAACGAGGCCGACCGGCTCGGCCGCTACGACGCCTATCGCCAGTTGATCGAGACGACCTTCGGCGTGCCCGTGCGCCTCTTCCCGGCCTCCGACTATGCCGGCGTGATGCAGGCCTTCAGCGCGCGGCAGATCGAGATGTCGAGCATGGGCGCCTCCGCCTATGCCGGCGCCTGGCTCGACACCAACGGCGCGGTGGAGCCGCTCTTCGTGGCGCGGGAAGCCGATGGCAGCATCGCCTACATCTCCGTCATGGTGGTCCGCGCCGACAGCGGCATCACGAGCCTGGAGGAGCTGCGCGGCAAGTCGCTCGCCTGGGCGGACCCGAACAGCACCAGCGGCTACCTGGTGCCGCGGAGCGAGCTGCGGGCGGCCGGGATCAACACGGAAAGCGGCCAGTACTTCGCCCGCACCGGCTTCGGCGGCGGGCATGAACAGGCGGTGGTCGCGGTGATGCAGCGCCAGTATGATGCGGCCGTGACCTGGGCCTCCGGCCAGGGCGACGAAGCGCAGGGCTTCACCCGCGGCAACCTTCGCGCCATGGTCGAGAAGGGGATGCTGAACATGCGCGACCTGCGGATCATCTGGCGGTCCCGCCCGATCCTGAACGGCCCCTGGACCGTCCGGAAGGACCTGCCGGATGCCTTCAAGGCGGACATCACCGCCTTCCACCTGGCGCTGGCGACATCCCACCCGCAGATCTACGCGCAGGTCGAACGCGGCGGGGGCCTGGGCTATGCCCGGGTGACGCATGAGCAGTTCGAGCCGATCGTGCAGCTGCGCCGCGAGGAAGCGGCCGAGCGTCGCCGGCGCAGCTAGGCGTGTCCGCGGCGCTCCCCCTTCCCCGCCTTCCCGCCGTCACGCGGATCGAGGCGGATTACCAGGCGGCGCGCCGCGCCCGCCGCAACGCCACCCTGCTCTGGGGTGGCGTGCTGCTGGTCTGCATCTACGTCGCGGCGCTGGTGAGCGAGGCCTCCCCCGCCGCGATCCTGGCCGGGCTGCCGCGCATCGGCGAGTATTTCTGGCGCACGCTCCCGACCTTCCGCTGGGACGTGTTCTTCGCGAACTGGGAGACGGAGGGCAGCTTCGCCTCCTGGATGTATCGCGCCGACAAATGGGCCTGGCTGATCTTCGAGACAGCGCAGATGGCCCTGCTGGCGACGCTGGGCGGCACGCTGGCGGCACTCGCCCTGTGCTTCCCGGCGGCGCGCAACATGGCGCCGAACGCCTGGGTGTACCACCTGTCCCGCCGCTTCCTGGAAGTGTGCCGGACGGTGCCGGAGATCGTCTTCGCGCTGATCTTCGTCTGGGCCTTCGGGATCGGCCCGCTGGCCGGCATCCTGGCCATCGCCATCCACACCATCGGCGCCAATGGCAAGCTGTTCGCGGAGGTGGTGGAGAATGCGGAACCGGGGCCGGTGGAGGGCGTGCGCGCCGTCGGCGGCAACTGGTTCCACCGCGCCCGCTTCGGCATCCTGCCGCAGGTCGCGCCCAATTTCCTCAGCTACGCCCTGCTGCGCTTCGAAGTGAATGTGCGCGGCGCCAGCGTCATCGGCTTCGTCGGCGCGGGCGGCATCGGGCAGGAACTCTACCAGGTGATCGCCTTCAACTACTATGAGGAGATCAGCGCCATCGTCGTGCTGATCATCCTGGCCGTCGCGCTGATCGACGTGGTGTCGGAGAAGCTGCGCATGGGGCTGAACGCGGCCGCCACGCGCGGCAGCAGGGGCTGACGGCGATGGCGCTGGCACGCCCCACCCCGGAGCAGGTCGCCGCACTCCGCGCCCGCTACCCCCGCGCCTTCGGCGCCACGCCCGCGACGCGCGCGCTGCGTGCCATCGGCTGGGCGGCGGCGCTGGGCTGGCTGGCCTTCCTGTTCTGGTGGTTCGACATCACGCCCGCCCGGCTGTGGAACGGGCTGTCGGGCCTTGGCACCATCGTCACGCTGATGATCCCGCCTTCCCCCGGGGAGCAGTGGGAGGAGATCCTGAAGGGCATCGCGGAGAGCATCGCGATGGCCTTCCTCGGCACGCTGGCGGCCGCGATCATCGCCGTGCCGCTCGGGTTCCTGGGCGCCAACAATGTGGTGACGAATGCGCTGGCGCATTTCTCCCTGCGGCGGGTGTTCGATGGCTTCCGCGGCGTGGACCAGCTGATCTGGGCGCTGGCCTATGTGCGCGCCGTGGGCCTGGGCCCGCTGGCGGGCGTGCTGGCCATCGCGACCGCCGACATCGCCGTGCTGGCCAAGCTGTATGCCGAGGCGATCGAGAATGCGGAGAAGCGCCAGGCGGAGGGGATCGATGCCGTCGGCGGCAACCGGCTGCTCCGCACCCGCTTCGGGCTGCTGCCGCAGGTACTGCCGGTGATGGTGGCGCAGGCGCTGTATTTCCTCGAGTCCAACACGCGGTCGGCGGCGATCCTGGGCGTCGTGGGGGCGGGCGGGATCGGGCTGCAGATCGCGGAGCGGATCAAGGTCCGCTACTGGGACGAGGTCGCCTTCATCATCATCCTGATGATCCTGGCCGTGGCGCTGATCGATACACTGTCGTCGCGCATCCGCCGCCGCCTGATCGGGGACCGGGACGGCATCGCGAAGCGCTGAGAATCGGCGCGGCAACGGGAGCCGGAGGACCGCGTTGGTCCCGGCATGATCCTGCAACTCGACCCGCCGCTGCCGATGACGACGCCGAAGGGCGAGGGCATCGCGCATTTCCTCATCGACTATGGGGCGGAGACGCACCTGATGTGGGTCGTCTTCATGGATGCCGACGGGTCCTGCTGGACCGTCCCGAACCCGGAGGTGCGGATGGCACCGAACTGGTCCCTGGGACGCCGGCCGCTGCGGGCGCCGCGGGTGCCGGCGCCGGCCAATGAATCACGCATCGATCCGGCCGCGGTGGCGGCTGCTAATGGCCTGCCGCTGAAATAGCGTCCTCGTACCAGCCGACGTCGAGGGTCGCGACCTCCCCGAACGGCACGCCCTGCCGCGCGGCGTCGCGGATGATGGGCCAGGAGGTCCAGGGCATGGCCAGCAGCGGCCAGGGGTCGCGCGCCTGCCAGCAGACGTCGCGCGTCGTCACCAGGCGCTTGAGGTTGGCGCCGAAGGGACCGCCCTTGAAGAGGGAGAGCTGGGTCTCCGTCAGGCAGGACCAGAATTGCTGCAGCGTCCGTTCCGGCCGGTGGCGGGGTGGCGGCGCGGTCGGGACGGCGAGGCTTCTCGCGATGTCGGCAGGCTCGAAGAAATGCAGGCCGCTGGTGGTGCGGGGATTGCACTCGATGCCCCAGGGCGTGCCGGCCTGGTCCACGATCAGGTCGAAGCTGATGAAGCCGGACCAGTTCGCACGCTCGATGAAGCGCGCCGTCCAGGCCTCGATTGCCGGATGGTCCACGCGTTCGAAGGACACGGCGACCGATCCCGAGAATTGCGCGCCGCGATAGACGGTGGTGCCGAGCACGCGGCCCTGATGCGCGAGGGAGCAGGTGCTGAACTCCTCGCCCGCGACCAGGCGCTGGACGAGGTGGGGGTCGGCTTCGCTGGGCAGGGGATCGCCGGCGGCGAGGCGGCGGACGCCGCGGCCGGAGCAGCTATGGACGGGCTTCACCACCACCGCGGCGGCGCGCGCCAGCGCCTCGGCTTCCGGCGTGCCGAGCGGCAGGCTCTCCGGCACCGTCACGCCGTAGTCGAGCCCGGCACGGACGAAACCGCCCTTGTGGTGCAAGGCCAGGACCTGGTCGGGCGGCATGGTGGCGACGCGCGCGCCGGGCGGCAGCAGGGGCGGGAGATGCGCGACATGCATCGTCTCCTCCGACACCGGCAGGATGAGTTCGGCATGTTCCTCGCGGACGATGCGCGCGAGCGATTCCAGGTAGGCGCGCTTGCCCTGAGCGGGCGCGGGCACGCGGACGGAGCGCGCGACATCGCGGGAGGAGCCGCAGAGATGGCGCGCGAAGGGCTCCGCCACGACCACGCGCCAGCCGATCGAGGCAAAACCGCGCGCGAGGTCCAGCGCCTTGGGCAGCCGTCCCAGCGTCAGCACCACCGTCCGCGTCATCGCGCGCGCGTCACCCGGCACATGACCTGGCGCGTCGGCCGCGTGGTCAGCCGCGCGGCGGGGCGGACGGCGCCGGGGTTCTCCACCGTGAAGTCGAAATGGCGGAAGAGCCGCGCGATCAGCAGCGTCGCTTCCACCGTCGCGAAGGCGGCGCCGGCGCAGATGCGCGGGCCGATGCCGAAGGGGATGTAGGCGCCCTGCGTCAGTTCCGATTTCCGTTCCGGCGTGAAGCGGTCGGGGTCGAAGACGTTGGGGTCCTTCCAGTAGAGGCGGTGGCGGTGGAGCACCCAGGGCGCCACCATGATCAGCGCGCCGCGCTTCACGCGATACTCGCCGATGCGCGTCGCCTCGTTGGCCACGCGCGGCAGGAAGGTGATGGGGGGGTAGAGGCGCAGCGTCTCGTTGAAAACGTTGCGCGTGAAGACAAGGCGTTTCGTCTGTTCGAAGGTGATGGGGCCATCGCCGCAGACGTCGGAGACCTCGGCCCGGATGCGCGCCACGAGTTCCGGGCGCGTGGCCAGCAGATAAAAGCACCAGGTGAGCGCGCTGGCGCTGGTCTCGTGCCCCGCCAGGAACAGCACGCCGAGCTGGTCGATCAGCTCCTCCCGCGTGAAGGCCTTGCCATCGACATCATGGGCGGCGACGACGGCGCTGGCGATGTCGTCGAAGCTCTGGCCGGCATCGAGGTGGCTGTCCAGCAGATCACCGAGGCAGCGGCGGATCAGCCGGCAGCTGTCCAGCACCGCCTGGGTCTGCGGAATCTTCGTCCAGGCGCGATCCATGATGAGGCGGCGGATCTCCACCTGCGCGACGCTGCGCTCGAAGAAGGTGAAGGCGTCGAAGACCTCATGCGCCACGGTCGTGGCCAACGAGGTGGAGAAGACGGAGCGGCAGATGATGTCGGCCGTCAGGTGGCTCATGGCGAGGTCGAGCGAGAAGGTCTCCCCGGATTGCGCCTGGCGGTGCAGTGTCTCCTCATACTCGAGGGCGCCGGCCTCCATGCTGGCGAAGGCGCGGTTCACGCGCATCAAGGTCAGCGCGGGGTCCATCATCGTGCGCTGGCGCTTCCAGGTGGCGCCGTTGCTGACGAAGATGCTGTCGCCGATCAGCGGCTCCAGCGCATTCACCATCAGGTCCGATTTCGGGAAGATGCCCTGCGCATCGACCAGCACGTCGCGCACCAGCTTCGGCTCGTTCACGACGACGATGGAGCGGCGCGAATAGCCGAGCGGCCCGATCGGCATGCGGTAGGCCTCGGCGGGCAGCAGGCCGAGCAGATTGCCCTCCCCCTGCAGCAGTGCGCGGAACAACGAGACGATGGGGGAGCGCGGCGTGGGGTGCGGCGGGATGAAGGGGGCGGTCATCGACATGCCGCACTATCCCTCGCTTTACACCACGAAGTGTCAAGTGGCATTGTCACTTCCGTCATACGGGGAGCGAGGGATGGAGCTGCTGGTGTTCCATGGCCTCATCGCGGCGCATATCGCCACGGGCAGCACGGGGGCGCTGGCCTTCTGGGTGCCGGTGATCGGGCGCAAGGGCGGCGTGAACCATGCGCGCTGGGGCAAGGTCTTCACCTACGCCATGTTGGCGACGGGCAGCTTCGCCGTGTGCATGAGCCTGATGACGCTGGCGGACCCCTTCGGCACGCATCCGCACCTCGCGGATCGGTTCGATGCGAATTTCATCCGCGGGCTGTTCGGCTGGATGATGCTGCACACGGGCATCCTGACGATCAACCTGGCCTGGTATGGCTGGCTCGCCATCCGCAACAAGGGGCGGCATGCGCTGAACCGGACGCCCCTGAACGTGGCGCTGCAATACGCAGTGATGGCGGCCGCCGTGGCCTGCGCCGTCGATGGGTGGCTGATCGGGCAGTACCTGATGATCGGCATCGCGGTGGTCGGCGTGGCGACGGGGCTCACGAATCTCTGGTTCATCCACAAGCCGCGCACGGAGCGCGCGGACTGGCTGAAGGAGCACATCAAGGCCTTGGTTGGCGCGGGCATCAGCGTCTACACGGCCTTCATGGCCTTCGGATCGGTGCGCGTCTTCCCCGAATTGGCGCTGCATCCCGGCATGTGGTCGGTGCCGCTGATCGTGGGCCTCGCCATCATCATCTGGCACCGGCTCGACATCGACCGGAAGGCTCGGCGGGTGCGGGCGCGGCGGGTGGGGGCGGCGGCCTGACGACCATGCGCGTGGTGGTGATCGGCGCCGGCATGGGCGGGCTGGCCGCGGCCACGGACCTGGCGCGGCGCGGCGCGGAGGTCACGGTGCTGGACCGCGCGGCGGCCGAGGGCGGCAAGGCGCGGCACGTGATGGTGGACGGCGCCGGCATCGATGGCGGCCCCACCGTCTTCACCATGCGCTGGATCTTTTCGGGTCTCTTCGAGGATTGCGGCCGGCGGATCGAGGATTTTCTCGAGCTGCACGCGGCGGAGACGCTGGCGCGGCATGCCTGGCGTAGGGGCGGCAGGCTCGACCTGTTTGCCGATGTGGAGCGTAGCGCCGACGCGATCGGGGAGTTCGCCGGCGCCGCCGATGCGCGGGGCTACAAGGACTTCGTCGCGCGCAGCAGCGACATCTTCGCCACGCTGAAGGACAGCTTCATCGCGGGGCAGCGCCCCTCGCCGCTCGACCTGGTGCGGCGGGTCGGGCTGTCACGACTTGATGCGCTGTGGCGGACCATGCCCTGGGCGACGATGTGGCAGGCGCTGGGCGGGTACTTCACCGATCCCCGGCTGCGCCAGCTCTTCGGCCGCTACGCCACCTATTGCGGCTGCTCCCCCTTCCTGGCGCCGGCGACGCTGATGCTGGTGGCGCATGTGGAGCAGGACGGCGTCTGGCTGGTGAAGGGCGGCATCCGCCGCGTCGCCGCCGCGATCCGCGAACTGGCGGAAAGCCAGGGTGCGCGCTTCCGCTTCGGGGCGGAGGCCGCGGAGATCATCGTCGAGGGCGGTCGCGTGGTCGGCGTGCGGCTGATGGATGGCGAGCGGATCGAGGCCGATGCCGTCGTCTTCAACGGCGACGCCGCGGCACTCGGCCAGGGGATGCTGGGCGAACGTGCGCGGCGCGGGCTGCGGGACACGCCGCGGGCGGCGCGCTCGCTCTCCGCCATCACCTGGTGCGTGAAGGCGCCGACGCAGGGCTTCCCGCTGACGCATCACAACGTGTTCTTTGCCGAGGACTATGCCGAGGAGTTCGATGCGGTATTCCGCCGGCGGCAGGTAACGGCGGCGCCGACCGTCTATCTCTGCGCCCAGGATCGCGGCCATGGCGAGGTCGCCGATGGCACGGCGGAGCGCATGCTGCTGCTGGTCAATGCGCCGGCGGATGGCGATCGCGGCGAGCCCGATCCGCTGGTGCTGCGCGACATCGAAAGCCGCAGCTTCGGCCTGATGCGCGATTGCGGGCTGGAGATCGGACAGGGCCACAGCGTCACGACGACGCCGGCCGGTTTTCATCAGTTGTTCCCGGGCACGGGCGGCGCGCTGTACGGCCGCGCGAGCCATGGCGCCACGGGCACCTTCGCGCGGCCTGACGCCGCGGGCGGCGTGCGCGGGCTGTATCTCGCCGGTGGGTCCGTGCATCCCGGCCCGGGCATCCCCATGGCGGCGATGTCCGGGCGACTCGCTGCCGCGAGGCTGCTCGAGGATTCCGTCAGCCGGCCCTGACCAGCGTCGCGCCATGCGGCACGACCTGGTCGAGGATCTTGGCGGAACTGACCACACCCGGCACGCCCGCGCCGGGATGCGTGCCGGCACCGACCAGGTAAAGGCCGCGCACCTCCTCGCTGACATTGTGCGGGCGGAACCAGGCGGACTGGAACAGCTGTGGCTCCAGCGAGAAGGCGGCGCCGTTCACCGACAGCAGCCGGTCGCGGAAATCCTGCGGCGTCAGAAGGCGCGACGTTACGATGGAATCGCCGAGCCCCGGCAGCACCGTCTGCTCCAGCCGCTGCTGGATGGCGGCGCGATAGGGCTCCGCCTGCGTCGCCCAATCCGTCCCGCTGCCGAGATGCGGCACCGGCGAGAGCACGTAGAAGCTGTCGCAGCCCGGCGGCGCCAGCGACGGGTCCGTCGCCGTCGGCCGGTGCAGGTAGAGCGAGAAATCCTTCGCCAGCCGCTTCCGCTTGAAGATGTCCGCCAGCAGTTCCCGGTAGCGCGGGCCGAGCACCATGGTGTGGTGATAGACATCGTCGAAGCGACGGTTGGTGCCGAAATACCAGACGAAGAGCGACATGGAGTAGCGCGTGCGCGCGACCTTCGCGTCCGTCCAGCGCTTCCGCGGATGCTCGCTGAGCAGCTTCGAATAGGTCCAGCCGACATCGGCGTTGGAGACGACGACATCGGCGGCGATGGTCTCCCCGCCGCGCAGGCGCACACCGGTCGCCTTGCCATCCGCGACGGTGATCTGCTCGACCTCCGCATGGTAGCGCAGGCGGCCGCCCTGGCCCTCGATCAGCCCGACCAAGCCGTTCACCACCGCGCCCATGCCGCCCATGGCGTAGTGCACGCCGTGCAGACGCTCCAGATGCGCGATCAGGCAGTAATAGGCCGTCGTCGTCAGCGGATTGCCGCCGATCAGCAGCGGATGGAAGCTGAAGGCGATGCGCAGCTTGTCGTTGGTGAAGTAGTCGCTGACCTTGCCATAGACCGTGCGCCAGCCGCCGAGCTTCATCATGTCCGGCACCGCGGCCAGCAGCGTGGAAAGCTGGTGGAAGGGCTGGTCGGCCAGCTTGGCGAAGGCGATGTCGAAGATGCGCTCGCTGACGGCGATGAACCGCTCGAAGCCCGGCAGGTCCTCCGGCGCGATGCGTGCAATCTCGGCGCGCGTGGCATCGAGGTCGGCGGAGCAGTTCATCACCGTGCCGTCGTCGAAGCGGATCTGGTAGAAGGGGTTCATCGCCCGCAGGTCGAGATCATCCGCCATGCGGCGCCCACACAGCGTCCAGAGTTCCTCCAGCAGGTAGGGCGCGGTGATGATGGTGGGACCGGCATCGAAGGTGAAGCCGTCCTGCCGGTAGACATAGGCGCGGCCGCCGGGGGCATCCAGCTTCTCCAGCACCGTCACGCGCCAGCCGCGCGCGCCGAGCCGGATGGCGGCGGCAAGCCCGCCGAAGCCGGAGCCGATGACGATGGCATGCGGGCGCGGATCCTGCGCGGCCGCGGCCATTCCCTGGAAGGCGATGCCGTCCATCATGGGGTGCTGTCCTGGAAAGGGTTCAGGCGAGGCTGAGGGTCGCCCAGGCGAGGACGACGTAGCGGGCGGTCTTGGCGATGGCGACCAGCAGCAGGAAGGTGGCGATCGGCTCCTTCAGCACGCCGGCGACGAGCGTCAGCGGATCGCCGATGATCGGCGCCCAGCTCATCAGCAGGGACCAGCGGCCCCAGCGATGGTACCAGCCCGTGGCGCGATCCAGCGCGGCGGGCGGCACGGGGAACCAGCGCCGGTCGCGGAAGCGGTCCACCTGCCGGCCGAGCCACCAGTTGAGCACGGCGCCCAGCGTGTTGCCGATGCTGGCGACCAGCACCAGCAGCCAGGCGGGCGTCTCGCCCAGCAGCAGCAGGCCGACCAGCACGGGTTCGGATTGCAGGGGCAGCAGGCTGGCCGCGCCGAAGGCGGAGGCAAACAACCCGATCAGTTCGGCCAGGCGTGTCATCGGCCCCGATATGCCCCATCGGCCAAGGGCCCGGAAAGCGCTGCGGCCGGCCCCCCGTATCGGGAAGCCGGCCGCGGCAGGGAAGGCACCGGTCCGGCGCCCGGCCAGCGCGGCCGGGCGCCGCGCCGGTCATTCGGCTGATGCCGCCCGGGCAGGGCCCGCGCTGATCAGTCGCAGTTCCGGATAGCTGTCCAGCATCCGCGCACCATAGAAGGGCCGGTTGGCACCCTGGTGGCAGGTGGCGCAGTTCACCTTCAGCGCATCGCCACCCGGGCCCAGGCGCGCACCATGCGGGCCATCGGCCGGACCACGCGGATTGGCGGCCCAGAGGGGCTGCAACGGCGTGATGTAGGCGGTGTTGATGTCCCGCACCATGCGGATGCCGTGCCATGCCGTCAGCCTGGCCGGCGGGCTGGTTTCCCAGCTCGCGAAGGATCGGCTGTTGTGGCAGTGCGTGCAGTTCACGCCGAGCCCCTCGCTCATCGTCATCATGAGCGAATAGGTCCACTCCGCCTGCATCACGTTGGCCACGTTGTGGCCGGGCAGGGAGGAGTTGCTGATCACGCGGATCTCGTTCGCCTGCAGCAGGAAGGGCGTGAAGGGATCGCCGGGCAGGGAGCTGTCATTGGCTGCCGGCGCGGGGTGGTTCTGGCCACGCTGTGCCTGCAGGCCGGAATGCGGCAGCACCG
The DNA here is from genome assembly GCA_027482245.1 of Acetobacteraceae bacterium. Taxonomy (GTDB): domain Bacteria; phylum Pseudomonadota; class Alphaproteobacteria; order Acetobacterales; family Acetobacteraceae; genus Falsiroseomonas. Next base: position 17,300 of record JAIXWG010000053.1, read on the forward strand.
CGGTGGCCCACACCTCGGACGGCACCGGCTGTCCGCGGTGGCAGGTGTAGCAGGTGACGCCGACCTGGCCGACATGCGCCGACCAGTCCGTGTTGATGCGCCGCGTCATCTGCAGCATCCGACGCGCCACGACCTTCGTGTAGACCTCGTCGGAGGCCATGTTCTCAGGGTTGTGGCAGTAGGTGCAGCCCTGGGCCGGCGCGATCCATTCGGTCATCGCCTGCATGATGCGGCCGAACTGGCCGGCGCTGAGCTCACCGAGAACCTGGACGTTCTCGAAGGTCTCGGACGCCTTCGGGCCATCCGCATCGGCGGCGTCCGGCACTTCCGGCAGCCGGTTCGCGGCCACCCGCACCGCCAGGGCGCGGGGGTTGTTGAGATCGTGCATCCCGACGCCGCGGAAGCCGATCTGCGTGGTCCGGACGGGCGGCCGCTCGAAGCTCAGCAGGAGCACGGCCGCCACGACCAGCCCGGCGACGCCGAGCAGGACCTGGGTGGAGAACCTCATCGGGGGGCTCCTTGCAGGATCGAGGGATCGGCCACCGGGGCCCAGAGGGCGGGGTAGGACGGCGCGAAGTGCCGATCGACGGCCCAGAGGTACCAGTTGTCGACGACGGTGCCGGTCAGGAGGATGCCGATGCCGCCCGTGATGGGGCAGAGGACGGCGAACCACCAGGCCCAGCGGTGGATGCTTTCGAAGCTGGCGTTGAAGCCCATGCACCAGCGCCAGAACAGGCCACCGCGTTCAGCCGCGGTGCCGCGGTCCAGCACCAGCTCGATCTCACGCTCACCGCCGTAGCGGCCCAGTGCCAGGATCGTGGCGCCATGCATCGCGAAGAGCAGCGTGGAGCCGTAGAGGAAGACGATCGAGAGCGCGTGGAACGGGTTGTAGAAGAGATTCCCGTAGCGGATCGAGAAAGCCGCCGTCCAGTCGAGGTGCGGGAAGATGCCGAAGGGCACCGCCTCGCTCCAGGAGCCCATCAGGATCGGGCGGATGAAGCCCAGCACCAGGTAGAGCCAGATGGCAGCCATGAAGGCCCAGGCGACATGCGTGCCCATGCCGAGCTGCCGGGCCCGGCGATAGGTGCGCGCCCACCAGAGCAGGATGGACACGGTCAGGAAGAAGCCCGCGACCAGCCACCAGCCACCTTCGCGCAGCGGCGGCATGCGCAGGCCGTATTGCGCCGGCGGCGGTTCGAGCGCCAGCCAGAACAACTGCCTGATGAACTGGCCGATGTTCCAGTTCACGGAGGCCAGCATGTTCAGACCGATGATCTCGAAGGCGATGAAGCCGAAGAAGATCGACAGGATGCCCAGCTGGCCGAGATAGATCGGGCCGACCTGCGCGTCACCGAAATAGCCGAACAGCGTGACGAGGCGGGAGCCACCTTCCCGCGGCACATCGCCGCGGGGAAGCGGGACGCCGGGGTAAGGGGTGGGACCCCTGACCTGCACCCGGGTGAAGAGGTTCTGATATTCGGGCATGGCTGTTTCCTCCTCGCCTCACTTCCAGATCGGCATGTTAAGCCACCAGCCCCACCATTCGGGCCAGCCACGCGTCCAGAAGGGCCCGCTGATGATGATGCAGACCGCGCTCCAGAACCCGGCGGAGAGTGCCAGGAACAGGCCGAGGCGGTGGATGCCCAGCGTGCCGATGGAATAGCCGATCAGGTCGCGGAAGTAGGTGTTCTCATGCTCCGCCGTCTTCACCGGCTCGCCCTTCGGCGGGTTCAGTGCGGACAGCACCAGGCCACCATGCATCGACAGCGCCAGGACGGTCGTGAAGAAGAAGGTCACGGCCAGCATGTGCGCGGGGTTGTAGTGGAAATGCAGGTGCTGGTAGCCGACGTTCGACACCCAATCGAGGTGCGACCAGATGCCGTAGGGGAAGCCGTGCCCCCAGGCGCCCATCAGGATCGGCCGGAATACGACGAGGGTGATATAGGCGAACACCGCGACGCCGTAGGCGATCGGGATGTGGTAGCCCATACCGAGCTTGCGGGAGATCTCCGCCTGGCGCAGTGCCCAGGACACGAAGGCCCCGCACGCGCAGACCGTGATCGCCTGCCACAGCCCACCTTCCCGCATCGGCGCCAGGCGCAGGCCATAGGCCAGGTCCGGCGGCGGGATGTTGATGAGCCACGGGTTGAAGGTCCCCTGGATCGACGCCCCCATCAGGATCAGCCCCACACCGATGAAGGTGAAGAAGGCCGTGGTGATCCCGAAGAAGCCGATCCAGAACGGCCCTATCCAGAAATCGAACAGGTCACCGCCCACCAGGGTGCCCCCGCGGACGCGATATTTCCGCTCAAAAGTCAGCATCGCCATCGCTTGACGCTCCCATCAGGGCGGGACGAGTGCCCGCCGTGCCGTGCCGTCCTCGACAGCGGGCGAAGCCCGCTGTGCTTGCCTCGCCCGCTGTCGCGGAGCGACACTGGCGCGATCCGCCTATCGCCCCACGGGTTGCCCCGGGGTGAAGGTCGGGCTCGTGGCGCACCAGCCCCAGTGGTCGCAGTAGCGGGGCGAGCTCAGCACCACGATGTGGAGCAGCGCCGCGACCGCGAGGACCGCGACCATCGCGAGGAACAGCGACCGGCGGGGATCAACCACCATCCAGATCTTATGCATGGATCTTCTCTCCTTCGTTTCGTCGTGTCCGGGCCTTCGGCCGTAAGCCGGTGGCCCGGCTCAGCCTCAGAAGAAGCGCCAATCCGGCGGGACCACGGAGTTGCCGTAAACCAACGGCCGCCACAGCCACGTCAGAATATGCGCGCCCATCGACGCGAAGACGGAGAACGCCCAGCCCTGGATGAGCAGGCGGTGGATCTCTCGCGCTTCGCCTTCGGTCAGGCCGGTCCTTGAACCTTCGGCCATGATGATGACCTCCAACTTGCCTTTCGGCCGTTACCGCGCTTTGCCCGCGCGGCAGGGTACGGCGTGGCGGGAAACCGCCATGGCCGACCCGAGGTCCTGGTACCGACGACGAAAGCTGCCGCAGGGTTGGGGACGACGGGATCGGAAGGACGCAGGGGCATCGTCACGCGACGCCCTCCGCAACACTGGCCGCGGCAGGATCGCCGGCGGCTTTGTTCTCGGTGCCGGCAGCCGGTGGGACGACGGGCGCCTCTCCCAGTGTTGCCAGCACGCGTTCCTGCACGATGCGCGGCTCCCCAGCCTCGCGCGCCGCGCGTTCCACCTGTTCGCGCAGCCGCTTGGAAGCGGAGATGCGAAGCAGGAAGGGCGCGGCATCCACATGCGCGTCCAGCAGCGCCACCGCATCGTCGTCCCAGGGCTCCGCCTTCCTGACCGGCGTGGGTTCCACGCGATCGAGGTCGGTGCCGAGGGGCAGGATGTGGAAGAGCGCGTCGAACAACGCGTTGCAGTACTCCTGGATGATGTAGGTCGCGCCCGCATAGCCCATGAAGGGCGTGCCGGTGGCGCGACGGATGATCGCCCCAGGGAAAGAAGCGGGGATGTAGGCGGCGCGGCTGTGCAGCTCCGCCGCATACATCCGTTCGTTGAAGCTGCCGAACAGCACCAGCGGCGGCGTCTTCTTCATGGCGTCGCGCACCGCGGCGTTGTCCGGCTTCTCGCCCGCCTTGCGGCTGAAGGCGAAGGCGCAGGGCACGCCCATTTCCTCACCGAGGAAACGCTTCAGGCCGCGGGTATAGGTATCCGTCGCCACCACCGCGAAGCTGGCGGTCGCGTAGAAATCCTGGGTGACGCTGCGCCAGAGATCCCAGATCGGCTTGATCGTGGTGTGCTTCTCACGCTCGATGAAGGGCTCGGGATCGAGGCCCGTCATCTCGCCGAGCTTGCGAAGGAAGTTCGTCGTCGCGAACAGGCCCATCGGCGCGCGCAGCCAGGGGCGTTCAAGCTCCTCGCACAGCTTCTGGCCGAATTCGCGGTACATGCAGACGTTGACATCGGCGTCCGGCAGCTTGGCGATGTCATCGACATGGCTTCCCAGCGGGAAGACCAGGTTGACCTCGCAGCCAATGCCCTCGACCAGGCGACGGATCTCCGAGAGATCCGAGGGCATGTTGAAGGTGCCGTAGATGGGGCCGATGATGTTGACGCGCGGCTTCGGGCCGAGCTTGGCGTTGCGCGCGCGCATCTTGCGGCCGCGGGCGCCGAATTCCGTCCAGAGCCACATGATGGCGCGGTCGGCGGCCTGCCACTGATCCTCATCGATCGTGCGGCAGATGAAGCGCTGCAGGTTGCTGCCCTGCGGCGTCACGCCTCCGCCGATCATCTCCGCGATGGAGCCGGTGACGACGACGGCGGGAAGGTCGGGATCCTGCGTCGCGGCGGCGCGGCGCATGGAGTCCTCGGTGCCGTTCTTGGAGAGGCTGTCCTCATCCAATCCCGTCACGACGATCGGCAACTCATGCGGCGGCAGCGCGTCCGTGTAGTGCAGGACCGCGGTCACGGGCAGGTTCTCGCAGCCCACCGGGCCGTCGATCACCACGCGCAGGCCACGCACGGCGGAGAAGGCGTAGATGGCGCCCCAGTAGCCGCCGGCACGATCATGATCGAGGACGAGCATGGTCTTACGTGCCCACCGATTCTTCAGCCTTGGCCTTCGCCAGGCGCAGCTTGCGCTGGCGGTCGCGGAAGCCGGGCGGATCGACGGGCTTGTCCTTGAAGCCGTAGCCCGCGCCATCCGGCGTGCCGACACCTTCGAAGAAGCTCACCATGCGGGAGAAGCGTTCGCGCCCCTTGGTCTGCGCCGCGACGATGGCGGCCATGGAGCCGGCACCGGCCGGGCCGAACAGGGGACGGGCGGAGACCATGTTGGTGAAGTAGAGCGCGGGGATGCCGAGCTCCTTCGCCTTCTGCACCAGCGGCGTGGTGCCAAGCGCCAGATCGGGCTTCGCGTCGCGCATCGCGGCGACGTCCTGCTCCAGGCTCGCGCGGTACTGCACATGCGTGCCGCGGGCTTCGAGCCACTGGCGGTCCGCCTCGCTCCATTCCGTGCGCGGGCAGGCGGTGCCGACATAGGGAACCTCGGCGCCGGCCTCGCTCAGCAGGCGGGCGACCAGCAGCTCGGAGCCTTCGTAGCCGGAGACGGTGACGCGCGCCTTGATGGGGGCATTCGCCAGCGCCGCACGGATCGCGGGCAGCACGCGCTGCTTCGCCAGATCCACCACGCTGTCGGGGATGCCGGCGGCACGGCCGATGCCGGCGAGCCAGGCCTCCGTGCCTTCCAGCCCGACGGGGCCAGAACCCACCACGGGCCGGCCGGCCGCGCGGAATTCGCGGATGGAGGCGGTGTAGAAGGGATGCACCGCGGCGGCGACTTCGCAGTCCAGCGCCGCGTAGAGGTCGCGCCATTCGCGCGCCGGGGTCTGCGGCGCGAGCGCCAGGCCCATCGGGGCCAGCATGGCGCCGACACCCATCGGGTCCGCGGGGAACAGCTCTCCGATCAGCGCGACGGTGCGTTCGCCATCCACCATCTGGCGGGGGCGCGCGACGGGGCCGGATTCGGCCTCGTTACGGGCGTAGCGCAGCATGGCGCCGGCCAGGACGTCCTTCGCTTCCGCATGGGTCGGCACGCCGAAGCCGGGGACGTCGATGCCGATGATGCGGACGCCGTCGATCTGCTTCGGCAGCAGGTCCAGCGGCACGCCCGACGCTGTCGGCACGCAGAGATTGATGATGACGACGGCGTCGTAGTCTTCCGGCTTCGCCGTGGCGTGCACGGCGTCCCGGATATCCTCGAACAGCTTGCCGGTGACCAGCGTCTCGGAATTGAAGGGCACGTAGCCGACGGTGCGGCGGGCGCCGTAGAAATGGCTGGTGAAGGTCAGGCCATAGACGCAGCAGGCGCTGCCCGAGAGGATCGTGGCCGTGCGCCGCATGCGCAGCCCGACGCGCAGCGATCCGAAGGCCGGACACATGGATTGCGGCTGGTCATGCGGGCCGCGGGGATAGTCCGCGGCCAGCTTGTCCATCGTCGCCGACTTGCCGGCGGCACGCGCCGCGGCGTCCAGCGTCTCCCGGCCGCCATGGCAACCGGAACCGCTCGCCCCTGCGGGCGCGGCTTCAGGCACGGCGTTGAGGGGGAGCTGGTCCATGGGATCAGGCGCCCTCGTAGACCACTTCGAGGGACGGCTTGTTCAGCACATCCGCCGCGCACATGTCTTCCATCGTCGCGGGGTTCAGCACCACGCCACGGCCGACCGCATCGCCCTTGAACAGGCCGAGCAGCGCGTCATGCGTGAGCGGCTTCGGCCGCAGCGGGGGCGCTTCCGCCACCTGCGTCGCCAGCTGTTCGAAGACGCTGGCCCAGGGGCCACCGGGGACGCCGACGATCTCGTAGTTGGCGGACTTCCGGCGGATGTCGTCATCGGCCGGGATGGCGGAGAGGATCGGGATGCCCGCGGCTTCCGCGAAGGCATGCGCCTCCCCCGTGCCGTCATCCTTGTTGATGACCATGCCGGCCACGCCGACATTGCCGCCGAGCTTCTTGAAGTACTCGACCGCGCTGCAGACGTTGTTCGCGACGTAGAGCGACTGGAGGTCGTTGGAGCCGACGACGATCACCTTCTGGCACATGTCGCGGGCGATCGGCAGGCCGAAGCCGCCGCAGACCACGTCACCCAGGAAGTCCAGCAGCACGTAGTCAAAATCCCACTGGTGGAAGCCGAGCTTCTCCAGCAGTTCGAAGCCGTGGATGATGCCGCGGCCGCCGCAGCCGCGGCCGACTTCCGGGCCACCGAGCTCCATGGCGAAGACGCCGTCGCGCTTGAAGCAGACGTCGCCGATGGCGACGGGCTCGCCGGCCGCCTTCTTCTTGGACGAGGTCTCGATGATCGTCGGGCAGGAACGGCCACCGAAGAGCAGGCTGGTGGTGTCGGACTTCGGGTCGCAGCCGATCAGCAGCACGCGCTTGCCCTGCTGGGCCATCATGTAGCTGAGGTTCGCGAGGGTGAAGGACTTGCCGATGCCGCCCTTCCCGTAGATCGCGATGATCTGCGTTTCCTTCTTCGGCGGTGCGGTGTGCACGGGGTCCGGGCCCTGGTCGGCTTCGGCGCGGAGCGCATCGGCCATGGTGGACTGGGCGGAACGCACGGGCGTGATGGCGGTGGGGCCGTTCATTGCGTCTGTCTCCAGTCGAGGATCATCTTGAGGCAGGCGGGGTCGCCGAAGGCCGTGCGATAGGCCTCCGGTGCGGCGGCGGCGTCGCGCGTATGGGTGATGAGACCTTCGAGGCTGAGCCTGCCGTCGGCGATCAGGTCACGCACGGCGATCAGGTCGGGCTCCCGCCATTCGGCGGCGATGCGGAAGCGGGCTTCGCGCATGAATGCGGGCGGGAAGGAGAAGCTGATCGGCGCGCTGTAGAAGCCGGCCAGCACGATCTCCCCCTGCGGGGCCAGGCGCTGCACCAGGAGATCCATCAGCCCGGCATCGCCGGAGACGTCGCAGATGCAGCGATAGTCACGCTTCGGATCGTCTTCCGGCTGCATGACCTGGTAGCCGATGGCACCATCGGCGCGGGTCGGGTTCGTCTCCCACACCGTGGGCTTGCCACCGGCCGCGACGACGAGGCGGGCGACGAGGCGACCCAGCACGCCATGGCCGACGATGAGGTCCGGTAGCACCGCATGCTCCGCGGCGATCGCGTGGCGGGCCGTGGCGGCCAGCGCCATCAGCACGCCATCGGCGCCCAGGCGTTCATCGATGGGCACGGCGCGGGCGCCGGGCACCACGAGCCGGGCCGCGGCACCACCGAACAGCCCGCGCACCTGGCCGAAGCACTTGGCGCCGGCGACGAAGACGCGTTCGCCGATGCGGCGATCGGCCCGCAGCCCGACCGCGCTGACGCGGCCCACCGTCTCGTAGCCCGGCACCAGCGGGTAGCCCATGCCGGGGAAGGGCGGCATGCGGCCGGACCAGAGCAGGCGCTCCGTCCCCGTGCTGATGCCGCTCCACTCCACATCCACCACCACGTCCTCCTCGCCCGGGGGCGAGAGTTCGAGGCGGCTCAGGATGAGGCGCTCGGGCGCTTCGAGAATGACTGCGACGGTGTCCACTTGGACTGACCGCTCCCTCTGGTTGTTTGTCAGGGTAAATTGACGGTGGGCAATGTCAAGCAATACTGACACTCAACCGTCAGGCAATTGCGACGCGCGTCGCTCAGGCCACATCGGCCACCAGCACGCGCGTCAGCAGCGGCGTGCCGGTGGGGATGAGGCGCGAGGAAGCGAAGCCGGCCTCGGCCAGCATGGCCTGCAGCTCCGCGGGCCGGCGCGGGCGGCCACGGCCCATGGCGAGGAGGTAGAAGCCGAAATAGGCATCGCCCATCGCCTCCGCCCCCGCCGTGCCGGCCATGGGCTCCGCGACCAGCAGGCGGCCATTCGGGGGCAGCGCGGCGCGCACGCGCTTCAGCAGCCCCATCACCACCTCATCGTCATGGTCGTGCAGCACGCGGACCAGGCTGATGAGGTCGGCGCCGGGTGGCAGGTCGTCCGTCGTGAAGTCGCCGCCAAAGGTCTGGCCGCGGGGCGAAAGGCCCTTCTCCGCGAAGCGCGCGGCGCCGCGGGCGGCGACCGGGGGCAGGTCGAACAGCATCAGGCGCAGCGCGGGCGCGGCGGCGGCGACATGGGACAGGAAGGCGCCCTCCCCCCCGCCGACATCCAGCAGGACCTGGTGGCGCCGGAAGTCGAAGGCGGCGATCACCTCCTCCGCCACCATGGGCTGGGAGGCGGCCATGAGGGCGGAGTAGTCCGCGACCCGGTCGGGGGCCAGCGACTCGGGGCTGGCGGCGCCGGAATAGGCCCAGTAGGCCGACAGCGCATTGCCCCCGCGTTCGCGGCGCAGCATGCCGACGGGATCCGCGAGGTCGGCATAGAGCAGCGCGTGGTGCTCCACCATGGCGGCGATGCCGGGATTGCCGATCATCGCGGCGCCGAGCGGCCCGAGCGTCCAGAGCCCGTCATCCCGGCGATGGGTCAGCTGCAGGGCCGCGGCGGCGTTGAGGAGGCGCGACGCGCCCTCCGGCGGCAGCGACAGGCGATGCGCCAGCGCGGCTTCCGCCAGCGGCCCCGATTCGTGCAGCAGGTCGAAGAGCTTGAGGCGCACGCAGGCGAAGAGGACCTGCGAATAGACGAAGCCGGCGCAGAGGTCGAAGAGCTGCCCCGCCCGCTTGCGCGCCATGGGGCGCGTCAGCGGGAAGCGGGCCGCCCAGGCGCGGAAGCGCGGATTGGCGGTGACGCCTTCGCGGAATTCGCGGAAGCGGTCCCGCCAGCCCGGGGAGGCGGCCATGACGTCGGACATGCCTGGCGTCAGGCGGCCAGCTTCTGCGGCACGAGCCGCCCCGCCTCCTGCAGGATCAGGCCGCGCAGCATGGCCTGGCCGCGGCATTCGGGGATGCTCTCCACCGCATCCTGCGACAGGCGGCGCAGGCGGGCGACGGCGCCCATCAGGCCGAATTCCGCGACCGCGCTCGGCCGGCCTAGCGCCTTGTCCACGCCGACGGGCTTGCCCAGCGTCGCCTCATCCTCCACCGCGTCACGCAAATCGTCGGCGACCTGGTAGGCCTCCCCCAGCCGGTCGCCCAGCAGGCGCCAGGCCTCGGGTTCCGCATGGGCGCAGGCGGCGGCGCCGGCGATGGTGGCGGCGGCGAAGAGGCTGCCGGTCTTCTGCCGCTGGTATTCGGACAGGTCGGCGCGCGGTTCGCATTCCCAGGCCTGGCCGGCCACGATGCCGAAGGGCACGCCGACGCCATCGCCGACCGCGATCATCAGGGTGCCGAGGCGCTCCGGCGCGCAGGGCGCGGCGCGGGCCAGGGTCTGGAAGGCCAGGACGATCAGCGCATCGCCAGCCAGCACGCCAAGCGGCTCCCCGAAGGCGCGGTGGACGCTGGGCTTGCCGCGCCGGGTCGCCGCATTGTCGAAGCAGGGCAGGTCGTCATGCACCAGGCTGGCGCAATGCAGCAGCTCGATCGCCGCGGCGGCGGCGGATGAGAGCGCCGGCTTGTCGTCCCCGCAGGCGGCGGCGACGGCGAGTGTCAGGCGCGGGCGGATGCGGCCGCCCTTGGGGAAGACGGCGTGCCGAAGGGCCGCGGCCAGGCGGGGCGGCGCGCCCGCGGCCTCCGCGTAGAGCACCGCATCGGCCAGGCTCGATTCGATGCGCGTCATGGCGTCCATGCGGCTATCCTCCATGCGTCAACCACCCCGGTGCGGGGCGGCGATGGGGTCGCGAACAGGCGAGCCGTCATCTTTGCTTGTCAGTTTCTACTGTCAGTCTATCTTGACACCCAAGTCAACGGGTTTCGCCCCGATACCCGACGGCGCGCCACCGAGGAGCCTTCCCATGGAAGCAGGTGCCAGGGCCGCAGGCGCTGCCGGCGCGCCCCATCGCATCGTCGTGGTGGGGGGTGGGGCGGCGGGGCTGGAACTCGCCACCCGGCTCGGCGACCGATACCGGGACGGGCGGCGCGCGACCGTCACGCTGGTGGAGAAGGCGCGCACCCATCTCTGGAAGCCGCTGCTGCATGCCGTCGCCGCCGGCAGCATGGACCGCGCGCAACATGAGCTGAACTACCTGGCCCAGGCGCATTGGCACCACTTCACCTACCGGTACGGGGAGATGGTGGGGCTGGACCGTGCGGCGAAGGCGATCGAGCTGGGTGCCATGCTGGACGATGAGGGGCGGGAGATCACGCCCGCGTCGCGGCTGGGCTACGACACGCTGATCATGGCGGTCGGCAGCGTGACGAATGATTTCGGCACGCCCGGCGCCGCGCGCCACGCCATCCCGCTGGAGACGCCGGAACAGGCCAGCCGCTTCAACCGCCGCCTGGTGAATGCGTGCCTCCGCGCCAATGCGCAGGAGGAGCCGGTGCGGCCGGGCCAGCTGCACATCGCCATCATCGGCGCCGGCGCGACGGGCACGGAACTGGCGGCGGAGCTGCACCGGACGGTGCGCGCCGTGGTCGCCTACGGGCTCGACCGCATCAGGCCGGAACAGGACATCCGCATCGTGCTGGTGGAGGCCGCGCCACGCATCCTGCCCGCGCTGCCGGAGCGGATCTCGGAGGCCACGACCAGGCTGCTGGAGCAGATGGGCGTGGAGGTGAAGACCGGCACGCGCGTCGCCGAGGTGCGCGCGGATGGCGTGGTCTTCGCCGATGGCGCGCTGCTGCCGGCGGAGCTCGTCGTCTGGTCCGCGGGGGTGAAGGGGCCGGACTTCCTGAAGGACCTCGGCGGGCTCGAAACCAACCGCATCAACCAGATCGTCGTGCAGCCCACGCTGCAATCGACGCGCGACCCTGCCGTCTTCGCGATCGGCGACTGCGCCGCCTGCCCGCGCGGCGAAGGCGCCTGGGTGCCGCCGCGGGCGCAGGCGGCGCACCAGCAGGCGGCCCACCTGTTCACGCAGATCGACACCATCATCGCGGGCGGCACGCCGGCGCCCTTCGTCTATCGCGACTTCGGCTCGCTGGTCTCCCTCGGCAAATACAGCACCGTCGGCAGCCTGATGGGTTTCCTCGTCGGCAAGTCGATGTTCATCGAGGGCTATTTTGCCCGTCTCATGTACCGGTCGCTCTACAAGATGCACCAAACGGCGCTGCATGGCAGCGCGCCGACGCTGTGGCGGACGCTGGCCGGGCTGGTCAGCCAGCGGGCGGAGCCGGGTGTGAAGCTGCATTGACGGCGATCACGGCGGGTTGAACGAGCCCCGCCGCGATTCACGCCAATCTCAGCCATGCGGGGTCCCTGGCCGGTGACCCGCCGGCAGCGGGCCGTCCGCGCAACCCTCCCCGGAGGATCACGCGATGGCTGAGGCTTGGACCACGGCGACGGCATCGATGGTGGCCGATCGCCCTGACGTGCGTCGGATCGGGATGGAGGCGCTCGGCACCGCGCTCAGGCGCGGCTGGGCGGATTTCGTCGCAGCGCCGACGCAGTTGATGTTCCTCTGCGTGCTGTATCCGCTGATCGGGCTGCTGGCGGGCACGCTGGCGGCGGGCGGGAATGCGATGCACCTGCTCTACCCCATGGCGGCCGGCTTCGCGCTGGTCGGGCCCGTCGCGGCGCTCGGGCTGTATGAGATCAGCCGGCGGCGGGAACGCGGGCAGCCGGCGGGGTGGCGCAACGTCTTCGACGTGCTGCGGTCCCCGGCCATCGGCAGCATCACGGGGCTGGCGCTGCTGCTGGCGGCCATCTTCCTTGCCTGGCTCTGGGTGGCGCACATGATCTTCGCGGCGACCATCGGCACGCTGCCCGCGGATCCAGGTGATGCGATGCGGGTGGTGTTCGGCACGGCGGAGGGCCATCGGCTCCTGCTCTGGGGCAATCTGGCGGGGCTTGGCTTCGCGCTGGCCGTGCTGGTGCTGACGGCGGTGTCCTTCCCCATGCTGCTGGACCGCGATGGCGGCCTGGCGCAGGCGGTCGGCGCCTCGCTCCGCGCCTTCGCGATGAATCCGGTGCCGATGCTGGGCTGGGGCCTGGTGGTGGCCGTCGTGTTGCTGCTGGGGTCGCTGCCGCTGTTCATCGGCCTCGCCGTCGCGCTGCCGGTGCTGGGGCATGCGACCTGGCACCTGTATCGGATGGTGGTCGAGGCGTAGAGTGCGATCGCCTGAGGCGGAATCGCCGAAAGGCGTGAATCGCGCGTCAAAACAGAAGCCTAGAGTCTGTCAGGCGCTTCTGCCCGCGCCTGACAGGCTCTAGGGCTACCAGCGGACCTCGAAGATGCAGGAGGAGGCGCCCATGGCGGTGCATTGGGTTTCCTCCACCTGCGCTTCGGCGTTGATGAGGGCGCGGAACAGCGTGCCGAAGGTGGCGGTGTAGAAGTCGCAGACCGGCTGTTCGGCGGGGCCCGCGAGGGCGATGGGCCCGCCCGCGATCTCCAGCACCAGCGGATTGCCGGGCCGCGCGCTGAAGCGGCCGCTGCCCGCGAAGGTCCAGGCGTGGCGGGCGATGGCCGCGACCAGCAGCCGCGCCGCGAGGGGCGCGGGCAGCGCGCGCATCAGCCATTGCGCCACCTTCGGGATGCGATGCGCCAGCAGGTACTGCCCCGTCAGCATCCCCGCGCGCCGCGCGAGCTGCGTGGCGTGGGCGGTGCCCAGCGCATCCCGCGCCGCGCGGTGCAGCAGCGTCACCTCCCGCTCCGGCACCATCGCCGCGGGCGGCCGGTCGAGATAGGCTTCCTCGCCCGCCGCAGCGAAGATCGCCCGGGTGCGCGCATCCCCGATGGAGTTGCGCATGGCTTCCGCCATGCGGGTGATGGCGTTGGGGCCGATGCGGCCACCAGCCATCGCGGCCCCGCCATCCATCGCGCTATTCCCGCGACGCGGACCGGACGGATTCCGGCAGCTGCTGCGTGCCGCCGCCGCAGGCCTTCATCCGTGGTGAATCCTCGTCCTCCAGCTGTTCCTTGCCGCCGCCGCAGGCCATCGCGGCGGTCGCCGCGTGGGTGGTACCGGCGGCATTGGCGGCGGGCAGCTTCACCTTCGGCCGGTGCATCGTCTTCCACATGGCGTTGTGCGGGATGGCGACGGGGTTGCGCGCGGCCAGCGTCCGGCTTTCGTCGAAGTGGAAGTCGACATTCTTCTTCGACTGCGGCCCCCAGTAGCCGACCTTGCCGAGGTCGTAGAAGGTCCGCTGGAAGCCCGACTTGAGGAAGGCCTTGAGGCAGCCGACCAGGTAGCTGCGGCGTCGCTTGTCCCTCTCCCAGGGATAACCGAGGAAGGCCTTGCGCATGTAGAAGCGCCGGTAGTTCGCCATGGTGCGATCGAGCAGCGTCGCGCGGTCCATCGCATCCGGCTTCATGATCGGCGTGACGAAATTGTACTTGGAGAAGTCGAAGACCTCGACCTTGTCGCCGAGTTCCTGGAACAGGTCGCTGAAGGGCCAGGGCGTGTACATGGCCCAGTTCGCCATGTCCGGATTCCAGTCCAGCGCCATGCGGTAGGTTTCCTCGAGCGTCTCCACCGTCTCGTTCTCGAGGCCCACGATGAACTGTGCCTCGGTCACGATGCCCGCTTCGCGCAGCAGCTGGATGGCGCGCTTGTTCTGCGCGACCGTCGTTTCCTTGTTGAAGCGGTCGAGCTTCAGCTGGGCGGCGGCTTCCGTGCCGAGCGAGACATGGACGAGGCCCGCCTGGCGGTAGAAGGGCAGCAGCGCCTCGTCGCGGAGGATGTCGGTGACGCGGGTGTTGATGCCCCACTGCACCTTCTCGGGCAGGCCGCGGGCGATCATCTCCTCGCAGAACTGGATGAACTTCTTCTTGTGGATGGTCGGCTCCTCATCGGCCAGGATGAAGAAGCCGACCTCATGGTCGCGGACCAGCGTCTCGATCTCGTCCACCACCTTCTTCGGGTCGCGCACGCGGTAGTCGCGCCAGAACTTCCACTGGCTGCAGAAGGAACAGGTGAAGGGGCAGCCGCGCGCCATGTTGGGGATGGCGACGCGCTTGCCGGTCGGGATGTAGATGTACTTCTTCCAGTCGAGGATGCCCCAATCCGGCTGGATCAGGTCGAGATCCGCGATGGGCTTGGCGGCGGGCGTCGCGGTGACCTTGCCGTCATCGAGATAGGCGATGCCCTTCACCGTGCCGCGTTCCGTGGCCCAGACGCCGCGGTCGATGCAGCGCACCAGGTCGAGCAGCACCTGCTCCCCTTCCCCGCGCACGACGGCGTCGATCCAGGGTGCTTCCGTCAGCACCTGCGGATACATGAAGGTGCCATGGATGCCGCCCAGCACCGTGACGGCGTTGGGGCAGCATTCCTTCGCCAACTTCAGCAGCGACTCGGCGGCGTAGATCGCGGGGGTGATGGCGGTGGCGCCGACCAGGTCCGGCTGCAGCAGGCGCAGCGCATCGCGCACCTGGTCATCCGTCATGTGGTCCGTCATCGCGTCGATGAAGGTGACGTCGGTGTAGCCGGCGTTCTTCAGATAGCCCGCGAGGTAGGCGACCCAGGCCGGCGGCCAGTTGCCCGCGATCTCGGCACCGCCGGAGTGGTAGTTCGGATGGACCAGGACAATGCGCATCGACGCCTCCCACCGTTGGCCGGCGGGCGAAGTCTGGCGCAGGGGAAGTTCATTCGGCCTTGATGTGTGTCAATCCAGAATGACACGCACGCGCGTCAGCGCGCGTAATGGCCGGGATCGTGGTCCACGCGGTCGAAGAGCTCGACCGCCCAGGCGATGCGGTCCGGCAGGCGCTTCGGCGCGACGCGATCATTCGGCGCCGGCGTGGCGGTGACGGCATCGACGAGGAAACGCGTGGCGGGCAAGGGCGGCGCTACATCGCGCGCGGGGCGCAGCGCCAGCGCCGACATGCTGCGCGCCAGCAGCCAGGCCTTGCGGCGGCCGGAGACGGTGGCGCGGCGGCTGACGGAATCGAGGCCCTGGCGTTCGACCGCGCGGCCGATTTCCGCATAGACATGGCGCGCCGCGCCGATGCCCGCGCGGCAATCCCGCGGCAGCAGCGGGATGCCCTGCTCCGCGCGGTCATAGAGCGCGTCCGCGGCATCGAGGAGCCGCTGTACGACGCGGCCGAGGGCGGGGGTGAAGACGGGATCGGCCAGGAAGTCGGCGGGGTTCACACCTTCCTGCCGCATCCAGTCGAGCGGGAGGTAGAGCCTTCCGTTGCGCGCATCCTCGCCAACGTCGCGCGCGATGTTGGTCAGCTGCATGGCGACGCCGAGGTCACAGGCCCGCGCCATGGCGACGGGATCGCGCACGCCCATCAGCAGCGTCATCATCGCGCCGACCGCGGCGGCGACGCGCGCGGCGTAGTCCTGCAGCGCGGGAAGGTCGCGGTAGTGCCGCCCCTCCGCATCCCAGGCGAAGCCTTCCAGCAGCGCTTCCGGCAGCACGCGCGGGATACCGAAGGCCGTGACCACGCCGGCAAAGGCGCGATCCGCGGCATGGGCCTGCGGGCGCCCCGCATAGATATCGTCGAGCCGGCGATAGAGGCCATCGAGCGCGTCCTGCATCGCCACGGCCTCATCGATCGCGTCATCGGCGACGCGGCAGAAGGCGTAGAGCGCGGCGGCGGGATCGGCGATGCGCGCGGGCAGCAGCAGCGAGGCGGCGCGAAAGGATTTCGACCCGCC
The DNA here is from genome assembly GCA_027482245.1 of Acetobacteraceae bacterium. Classification (GTDB taxonomy): domain Bacteria; phylum Pseudomonadota; class Alphaproteobacteria; order Acetobacterales; family Acetobacteraceae; genus Falsiroseomonas. The sequence continues at coordinate 33,372 of JAIXWG010000053.1, forward strand.
GGAGAGCAGCCGGTGGCAGACGGCAAGGTCCTCGGCGTTCGTCATGTCGGACCTCCCTGCCACCGGGGCAGGCTAACGCGCGGAACGGCGGGAAGCGAGCGTGAAACGGTCATGCGCCCGCCTCCGCCAGGATGATGGCGGCGGCCTGGTCGGGCGCTTCCTCGTGCGCGAGGTGGCCGAGCCCGGGCAGCGTGACGATGCGGGCGGCGGGCAGGCGGGCGCGAACGCGATCCGCCTGCGCGGGCGGCACGGCGCGGTCCCTGGCGCCCACCACCAGCACCAGGCGTGACGCCAGGCGCGGCAGGTCCCGCAGCAGCGGCACCAGGTCCCAGTTCGCCATCATGCCGAGCGCCGCCGCGAGGTGGCCGGAGAAGCGGAAGAGCCGCGCGTAGTAGTCGACGCCCTGCGCGTCGATCCGGCTGCCCGTGTCCGTCAGCAGCCGCTCCGCCACGGCCTTGTCGGCAGCGCGCCAGGCAAACAGGCTCGGCACGAAGGGCAGGCCGACCAGCAGCCGCGCGGTGCGCGTGAAGAAGGCGGCGTGCTGGTCGCCGAGCGGCTGCAGCGCGCCGTTCAGGCTGATGATGGCGGCGGGCGCGATGCGCTGGTCCAGCGCCATGCGGAGCAGGATCGCCGCACCGGCGGAATGCCCCGCGGCGATGGCGGGCTTCACCTGCATCACCTGCAGCAGCGCGCCGACACTCGCGGCCATCCCGGGCAGGGACTGCCGCGCGCCCGTCACGGGTTGGGTGAAGCCATGGCCGGGCAGGTCCGGCGCGACGACGGTGAAATGCTCCGCCAGCAGCGGCATCAGGGCGCGCCAGGAATGGGTCGCGGCGGCGGTGCCGTGCAGCAGCAGCAGCACGGGCCCCTGCCCCATCACCTGCACATGCCAGCGCAAGCCTGCCGCCTGCACGAAGCGGCTGGCCTGGCGGTTGGGCCAGTCCCGCCCCTCGCGGTCCCATGCCGGATACTGCGCCATGGCGCGTCACGCCGCGCCGCGGGTGGCGGTGACGGCGGCCGAGAGTTTGCCCGAGTCCGCCGCCGGCAGCGCGAGGTAGCGGGCGCCCATCGCGGTCGCCATCTGCTTGGCGAAGGGGGCGGGGCGGGGCGCGGTGTCCACCAGCAGGGCGGAGATCCCGGCAAGGCGCACGGGGATGGCGGCGGAGAGCGCATCGGCCTCCGCCTGCGGCCGGCCCGGCGTGCCGGCGCGGGAGATGTTGGCCCTGCCGTCGGTCAGCAGGATCATCAGCGGCGTGCGGCCGCGGCGCTGTTCCTCCGCCGCCAGCGCCATGGCGGCATCGAGGCCCCGGGCCAGCGGCGTCGCGCCGCCACCCGGCAGCCCGGCCAGGCTGCGCTTGGCGCGGACGAGGGAATTGGTCGGCGGCAGCAGCAATTCCGCCACCGTGCCGCGGAAGGCCACCACCGCCACGCGGTCGCGACGGACGTAGCAATCCGCCAGCAGCATCTCCACCGCGCCCTTCGCCTCCGCCAGGCGATGCAGGGCGGCGGAGCCGGAGGCGTCCACGACGAAGATGGCCGTCGTCTCCGTGTGCTGCTGGAAGCGCATCAGGCGGATGTCGTCGCGCTTCACCAGGATGCGCGGCCCCGGCCGCCCGCCGCGTTCGCGCAGGCGGAGCGGCTGCCAGGGCGCCGCGCTCCGCAGCGTCTCCACGATCGATAGCCGCGCACCGTCCCGCAGCGCGCCGGCACGGGTGCCGATGGGGCGGCCGCGCAGCTGCGACTTGCGGCGCTGGCCTTCCCGCCCCTGCGCGCCGGCGCTGCGCCGCGCGGCGTTGCGGGCATCGGCGCCAAGCGCTGCCAGCAGGCCGGAGGGCAGCGCGGCCTGGGTCGCGGCCAGCAGCATTTCCTGCAGCGCCTGCGGGTCCGGCCCGCCCTCCGGCTTCTGGTCGGCGCTGTTCTCGGCGTCCGGCGGCGGGGGCTCGGGCGGGGGCGGCTCGGGGGGCGCGTCTTCCTGCGCCGGCAGGCGGGTCGCGCGGTGGCCATAGACGAGGCGCGCAGCGAGGCCCGCATCCTCCGGCCCGACCTCTCCGCGCCCGGCCAGGGCGGCGGCGGCGCGGGCGGCGCGCAGCGCCAGCAGGGGCGCGCGGGCGCTGTCGATGCCGAAGGCCAGCGCCGCGGCGACCAGCGCCTCCAGCGTCGCCTCGGGCACGGCCACCTCGGCCAGCCGCGCGCGGGCGGCGGCGATGGCGGCGCGGTCCGGCACCGGCCAGCGCAGCACGGCCTGCTGCGGCAATTCATCGAGCGCCAGGCGGAAGGCGAGGCGTTCCAGCAGCGCCGGCGGTGGCTGTTCCTCCTCCGCCGCACCCTCATCCAGCGCCACCACGCCGATGCGGGCGGGGATGGTCACGCCGAGGCCGTCGCGCTGGACCGCAACCTCCCCGGCATCGAGCACGGCGGCGATCTTGGCGGCGGTCGCGCTGTCCATCCGCTCCGCCATCGCGGCCAGCACCAGGCCGCCATGGGCGTCGGCCAGCACGCCGCGTTCCACCACGGGGCGGCCGGCGCTGAGCGTCGCGGTCAGGTCGAGGCCGCCGAGCAGGCGGCTATCCGGCACGCCGGTCGGCAGGCGCTTCAGCGGCACGCCTTCCGGCAGCGCCACGCGCAGCAGGCCGAGCCAGCGATCCCGGGGAAACCCCGGCGCACAGCGCAGCGCGGCACCGCCGAGGCCGACGGGATCCACGGCCAGCAGAAGCGCGGCGCGGGCCGCATCCTCGGCCGGCGGGTGGCCCGCCGCCTCCGTCACGCGCCGAACACTTCCGTCAGCGCGCGTTCGACGCGGGTGGTGGCCACGGCCTCGTCCAGCGGGTTGCGGCGGAGGCGATGGCGGAGCGCGGGCGCGGCGATGCGGCGGAGATGGGCGAGTCCTACCTCCCGGTCACCCTCCAGCGCCGCCAGCGCGCGGGCAGCGCGGATCAGCGTGAGCTCGCCGCGGAGCCCGTCGGTGCCGAGCGCCAGGCAGAGCCGGGCCGCATTCTCCACCGTCGCGTCGGGGACGGTGATGCGCGGCAGCAGGCGGCGGGCAGCCAGGATCTTCTTGCGCGTCGCCTGCGCGGCGCGGTGCCAGCGATCGACGAAGCCCTCGGGGTCATGCTCGAAGGAATCGCGGCGGCGCACCACCTCGACCCGCGTCGGCAGGTCGGTGGGGGTGCGGACCTCGACGCTCAGGCCGAAGCGGTCCAGCAGCTGCGGGCGCAGCTCGCCCTCCTCCGGGTTGCCGGAGCCGATCAGGACGAAGCGCGCGGGGTGGCGGATGCTGATGCCCTCGCGCTCCACGACATTCTCGCCGGAGGCCGCGACATCGAGCAGGAGGTCCACCAAATGGTCCTCCAGCAGGTTCACCTCATCGATGTAGAGGAAGCCGCGATGGGCGCGGGCGAGGAGCCCCGGCTCGAAGGCCTTCACGCCCTCGGCCAGCGCACGCTCGATGTCGAGCGCGCCGGCCACGCGATCCTCCGTGGCGCCGAGCGGCAGGTCCACGACGGGTACGGGCACGGTCTGCACCGGCGGCGCGGTCAGGCCGCGGCAATGGGTGCAGTCCCGCGCGGGCTTCGCGGGATCACAGCCGAAGCGGCAGCCGGCCACGACCTCCATCGGCGGCAGCAGGGCGGCGAGCGCCCGCACCGCGGTGGACTTGCCGGTGCCGCGGTCGCCGAAGACCAGCACGCCGCCGACGGAGCCATCCACCGCGGCGATCAGCAGGGCGAGCTTCATCTCGTCCTGCCCCACGATGGCGTCGAAGGGGAAGACGGGCTTCCCCGAAGGCGCCGCCGGCGCGAAACGACGGCGCCGCGCCGCGGTGCTCGTCATCGTCCCCTCGCCCTTGGCGGGAAGGGTGCCTGGCGCCTGGTCCATCAGGCGGCCCGCCTGAGGCTGAATTGCGACCAGACGGCGGAGAGGCTGGCGACCAGGTGGTCCATGTCCGCATCGCTGTGGACGGGGCCGGGCGTGATGCGCAGCCGTTCCGTGCCGCGCGGCACGGTCGGGTAGTTGATGGGCTGGACGTAGACGCCGTGCTCATCCAGCAGGATGTCGCTGATCGCCTTGCAGACCACGGGATCGCCGACCATCACGGGGACGATGTGGCTGGGGTTGTCGAGATGCGGCACCCCGATCGTATCCAGCCGCTTCCGCAGCGTGGCGGCGCGCTCGTGCAGCCGCTCCCGCTCCACATTGGAAACCATCAGGTGCTCGATGCTCGCCCGCGCGCCGGCGGCGACGGCCGGCGGCAGGGCGGTGGAGAAGATGAAGCCGGAGGCATAGCTGCGGACGAAGTCGCACATGGCGTTGCTGCCGGCGATGTAGCCGCCGATGACGCCGAAGGCCTTCGCCAGCGTGCCCTCGATGACCGTCAGGCGGTGGGATACGCCGTCACGATCCGTGATGCCGCCGCCATGCGCGCCGTAGAGGCCGACGCCATGCACCTCGTCGCAATAGGTCATGGCGCCGTACTTCTCCGCCACATCGCAGATCGCGGCGATCGGGGCGATGTCGCCATCCATGGAATAGACGCTCTCGAACGCCACGAGCTTGGGGCAGGAGGGATCGAGTTCGGACAGGACGCGCTCCAGATCCTCCACGTCGTTGTGGCGGAACATGCGGCGCTGCGCGCGGCTGTGGCGCATGCCCTCGATCATCGAGGCGTGGTTCATCTCATCGGACACGATGACGCAGCCGGGCATGCGGGAGGCGAGGGTGGAGAGCGAGGCCCAGTTGGACATGTAGCCGCTGTTGAACAGCAGCGCGTCCTCCGTCCCGTGCAGGGTGGCGAGCGCCCGTTCCAGCAGGACGTGTTCGTGGTTGGTGCCGGAGATGTTGCGCGTGCCGCCGGCGCCCGCGCCGTAGCGATCCAGCGCCGCATGCATCGCGGCCAGCACCTTCGGATGCTGCCCCATGCCGAGATAGTCGTTGGAGCACCAGACCGTCACTTCCGATGTGCGACCATTTCGGTGCCGGATGGCCTTCGGAAAGTCGCCGGCCTGGCGTTCGATGTCGGCGAAGACGCGGTAGCGGCCCTCGCGCCGGAGGCCATCGAGCTGGGCGCGGAAGAAGGACTCGTAGTTCATCTCGGACCCCCCATGGCCGGTCTGGCAGCCGCCGGGAACCGCCCCGGCGGGTTAGTCTTCCGCGCAGCCTGCCAGGGGCCTGGCGCCCTGGCCTTGCGCGGCATCAAGCCACGGGCGCGGGCGTGGGCCGCCCTTCCCGTGCCGCAGCCCCTTGGGCGGCGGAGCGGGAGGCAAGCCCCCAGCGCCACAGCGCATCCGCGGGCACCGGCAGCACCATGAACCAGTGCTCCAGCAGCCCCAGCGCGACGAGGCTCGCCAGCAGCGAATACCCCGCCACCTCATGCGGCGTTGCCCCCGCCGAGGCCGCCTTCATCGACAGCAGCACGCAGGCCGCGGTGCCGGCGATGACCGAGACCGGGAACAGCGCGTTCATCCGCCGCCGGCGGAAGAAGCTTTCGAGATAGCGCAGATGGTCGGGAAGGAAAGCCTCCGCCAGGTTGCGCACCCCGAGATAGACGTTGAGCTTGGCGCTCTGCCGCATCACCCAGAAGGCGATGAAGGTCCAGAAACCAACCTGGTTCGGGCCACCCCAGCTGGCCGCCAGGATCAGCAGCGCGCCGGCGATGATCGCCAGTTCGTGCCACAGGATCGCCGCCAGCGCCGCGCGCAGCCGGACCCAGCCGGTGGCGCCGGGCGGGCAGGCCAGGCGGGACGGGCCCGTGACCATGCCGGTCAGGAAGGCCGTCTCGATCCAGCCCCAGACCAGCACGCCGCAGACGAAGCCGAGATAGGCGCCCTGCGTCGTCGTGTCCCAGGCCGTGGCATGCAGGCCCGCGAGGCCCGCCAGCGCCAGGGTGCTGGCGCCGAGCATGGTCCACCGGAAGGTCTCCTGCCGGAGGCCATCCAGGTAGAGGATCACGCCCGTGCTGAACCACCAGAGGAACAGGGTGAACAGCGCGGGCAGTCCATGCTCCGCCATGGCGATTCGCCCCGCCTACCAGGCCGGCGCCAGCCGGGCATCGTCCGGCAGGGCGTGGCGCCTGGGCTTCAGGAAATACAGGCGCGCGAAGCTGGCGGCCGCCGCGGCCGACAGGCCGATGCGCTTGATGCCGCCGACCACGCCGCCCTGCCGCTTCGCCTCGCCCAGCGCATCCGCGATCTTCCGCAGGCGTTCAAGGCCGCGGAGGAAGGACGGGTTGTCGATGTCGAGGGTGGCGGGGAAGACCTGGCGGCAGATCTCCTCCGTGATGCGGAAGACCTTCATGTCGTAGTCCGTCGGCGTCATGCCGAGCGCCTTGTGGAATTCCGGCCGCGCATGGTCCCGCACATACATGGTGGCGAAGACGGCGAGCTGGAAGAATCGCACCCAATAGGTGTTGAAACCATGAAGAAGGTGCGGGTTGGCGCGCATCAGCAGGGCGAAGGCCTCGCCATGCCGGAACTCGTCATTGCACCAGTTCTCGAACCACTTGAAGATCGGGTGGAAGCGCAGCTCCGGGTGCCGTTCGAACTGGCGGAAGATGGTGATGTAGCGGGCGTAGCCGATCTTCTCGCTGAGGTAGGTGGCGTAGAAGATAAACTTCGGCTGGAAGTAGTGATACTTCTTCGCCTTGGTCAGGAAGCCGAGATCGACGCCGACGCCGAGGTCCTTCAGCGCATCGTTGATGAAGCCGGCATGCCGGCTTTCGTCCCGCGCCATGACACTGAAGATATCCTTCATGTCGGGATTCGTGACGCGCTTCTTGATCTCGGCGTAGAGCACGCAGCCCGAGAACTCCGCGGTCACGGAGCTGACCAGGAATTCCAGCAGCTCCTTCTGCAGCGGCTCCGGCAGCGACTTCAGGTCGAAGGCGTCGAATTCCGCGGTGCGGGTGAAGTGGCCGCGATTCGGGTCGGCGTGGAACTCGGCCATCATCTCGTCCCACTGCTTGCGCACGGGCTCGATGCTGATGTTGTCCATCGCGTCGAAATCGGTGGTGTAGAAGCGGGGCGAGAGCACCGTCTCCGTCAGCGCCATGCGCGTCGCGACGCCATCGGCGTCAGGGCGGCCGCCCGGCGTCATTCCGTTGGGTGTCAGGCCATTCGGGGGAAGCGAGTCCATCACGCCACCTCCTTCGGTTCGAATCCGCAGTGGTACAGCTCGGTCAGCTCGAAGATCGCCACCCATTGCGTCCAGAAGCGCTGGAAGGCGTTGGCGCGGATGACGGTCGCGCTCGTCTCGAAGGTGTAGCGTTCGCCGAATTCCACGCGGCCGGTCGTACCGTGCACGATCACCTGGTCGCCGGGATTGAGGAACACGTTCTCCGGCACCGCATAGGCGTGGAAGCTGTCGGCGGTGCGTTCGATATCCACTGAACAGGGCACTTCGAGGGTTTCATTCCCACCGAAGATCGCCCGGCCCACTCCCCAGTGGCCGTTCATCTCTGGTTCTCCTTGGTTGACAGGAAGCGTGCGAAGGCTTCGGCATTGGTCGTGCCGTAGGCGGCGAGGTCCAGCCGCGTGCGGGTTGCGGGATCTTCCAGCGTCAGCCGGCCATCGGACCAGCCGGTGAGGCGGAAGGGAGCTTCCTGGCCGATGCCGCCGATGCGGCGTTCCCGGACCAGGCCACGCAGCGCGCCGCGGATGAAGCCATCCTCGCCAGGCGCCAGTTCGCCGATCGCCTGGCCACTGCGCGCATCGGTCACGATAACGCCGCCATCGGCGCGATCGGTGAAGAGGAGGTCGCGCTGCGCGGAAACCTCCCCCTGGTACTGCACGCCACCGCCAATGGGCGGCGCCGTGGTCAGCGCAAGCGTGGCCGCGATGAGCAGCGCCGCGCCGAGGATCGGCCCCTTGCCGGAAAGCGGATGCCGGACTGCCTGTGTCATGCGCCTTCCTCCCCTCTCAGGCCAGGGCCGCGGCGCCGGGGCGCGCGGTCTGGCGGTTGCCGCCGGCCGCCATCGCGGGGACCGGCATCGCGGCATGGGCGGCCAGCGCCCGGGCCAGGATCTGCGCGGCCTGTTCCGCATCGGCCAGCGCCCGCAGTGTGGGCTCCGGCCGCGCAACACGGAAGCTTTTCGTGTGGGGCCAGATCGCAATCCAGGCGACGCGGTGCGGCGTGGCCAGCACCATGCTGATGTCGCCCGTGCCATCGGCGTGCTTCACCAGCCCCGCGCTCTGCATCAGGGCGAAGGGCAGGCTGATGGTCATGGGCAGCGCGACACCGACGCGCATCACGACCCGGCGGTTGGTGATGGTGTAGAGAGACGTCTTCGCGGCCAGCATCGCGAAGCCCGCCAGCAGCGCGATGGGCACCGCGCCCACCACCAGCATCAGCAGGCCGCCGAGCGCCGCATCCGCGGTAGAGGCACCTTCCGCCGCCATCGCCGTGCCACGCAGGACGCCGATGAGCGCGAAGTAGAGGGCGAGGCCGCGCAGATGCAGCGCCCGCCTGGCGATGCCGCCCCAGCGGGGGGCACCCTGCCAGAGGATCACCTCCCCTTCCGGCAGCATGGCCGGGAGGCCCGGAACGGGCTCCCCGTCATGCTCGAAGATGGGCAGCTTCGCCGTGTTGCTCATACGAAGGGCCCGATCCGGTCCGGCGTCGCGTACATGTGGCCGCCACCGAAATAGGCCGCGACCTTGTCTTCCTCGAGCAGCGTGATCTGCTCCGGATGCTTGATGCCGGGCGCGTCGGCCAGCTGCTCCGCCGTGACGGAGACGACGCGGACGACGCCATTGCCGTTCACCGTCGCCAGGAACATCGGCACCAGCACGCGGCGATCGCTGCCCGTCGTCTCCACCTCGAGGTAGCGGAGGATGTATTCGGACTTGTCCACCCAAAGATCGACCACCACGCCGGCGATCTTGCCATCCAGCGTACGGACCGGCTTGCCGCGCGGATCGGGGCAGTCCTCATTCACCGCCCAGCCCGGCGCGGCGCGCAGCGGCACGATCTTCGGCACGTTGTCGTCGAAGGTCATGTCCGGCACGTCGGCGCGATGCGCCCAGGAAGCGGGGCCGACGCCGTCCTTCATGGGGTTGCCCGTCGGGATGACCGGCGCGCCCGGATACGGATCGGCTGAGACCACGACGTCGCTGATGTCACGCTCCGCTTCCCGCGGCGGGATGTGCTCGGGATGCGCCAGCTTGAAGACCTTGAGGTCCGGCACGCCCGGGAAGCCCTGGATCGGCGCGCGGAGCGGCTTGTCCGGCCGGTCGGAGATCAGCGGATAGCCTTCCCGCTTCCCTTCACGGTGGAGCCACAGCACCAGCCCCGTGAAGAAGGCGAAGAAGACATAGAGCGACATCGCGGCGATGTCGAAATTGACGGGCGTGGACATGCGGCCTCCGCTTCCTTGGCTACGGTTCGGGTTACACGGGCGCGGGGCCGGCGATGCCGGTACCGCCTTGCCGCTGCACGACCGCCTGGTGCTGCCTGCGCACCAGGGGGCCGACGACGGCGAGAGTGACGAAGAGCAGCGCGATCTCGATGAGATAGACGCCGACATAGCCGGTGGCGGGGCCGGTGAAGCCATCGCCCAGCGCGCCGGATTCCGCGAGCGCGGAGACCGCATCGCGAAGCCCGCCGCCGAAGGCCATGGCGCAGCCGGCCGCGGTCGCCTGAACGGCGCCCCAGACGCCGAGCGCCAGGCCCGTCTGTTCCGCCGGCGCGGCGGCCATGCAGGCCGTCAGCGTCGCATGGCCGAAGAGCCCCGCGCCGAAGCCGATCAGCGCGACCCCCATGGCGAAGACGGCGGTGGTGGAGAAGGGAGCGGCGAGCACGATCAGCGTGAAGCCCGCGATGCCGAACAACCCGCCATGCGCCGCGACCATATGCGCATCGGTCCCCTGGCTGAGCCGCCGCGCGGCGCGGAGGAAGCCGCAGACCGCGGCCGCCGCCAGGCCCGCGGACAACGCCGTGGTGCCGCCGACGGACAGCCCGAGGATCTGCCCGCCATAGGGCTCCAGCAGCACGTCCTGCATCGCGAAGCCCGCGGTGCCGAGGCCGGCGCCGAGCAGGCGGCGATTCCAGGGCCCGGTGCGGCGCAGCATGCGGAAGCTCTCCAGGAAGCCCGGCTCCTCCTCATCCGTCTGCGCGGTGCGGGAGGGGTCGCGCGCTTCCTGCTGCCAGGCCGCGACGAAGTTCAGGATCAGCGTCAGCGCGGCGGAGCCCTGCACCACCTGGATCAGCCGGAGCTGCGAAAAATCCGCCAGCAGCGCGCCGAAGATCAGGCCCGCCAGCACCATCCCGAACAGCTGCATCGCGGAGAGCATGGCGACGACGTTGGGCTGCTGGTCGCGCGGCGACAGGTCCGTCGCCAGCGCCAGGCCGACCGTCTGCACCATGTGCATCCCCGCGCCCGTCATCAGGAAGGCGATGGCGGCCGCCAGCTGCCCCGCCCAGGGATCGGCCCAGGTATCGCCCGACAGGACCAGCAGGGCGAAGGGCATCATGGCGAGCCCGCCGAACTGGATGGTGGTGCCGAGCCAGAGATAGGGCACGCGCTTCCAGCCCAGCACCGATTTGTAGTTGTCCGACCGGAAGCCGATCAGGGCGCGCAGCGGCGCGAAGACCAGCGGCAGCGCGACCATGCTGGCCACCAGCCAGGCCGGCACCTTCAGCTCCACGATCATCACGCGGTTCAGCGTGCCAACCAGCAGGATCGCGGCCATGCCGCAAGAGATCTGGAACAGCGACAGGCGCAGCAACCGCGACATCGGCAGGCGATCCGACGTCGCGCTCGCGAAGGGCAGCATATGCGGCCCGATGCCCTGCCAGAGGCGGATGACGCGGCCGGGTTTCGTGCTCATCGCCGGCGAAGCTCCAGCGCCTGGGAGATGTAGAAGCCGCCGGCGACCCGCCTCTCCCGCCCGATCGTCCAGTCGCGGAGCGCGGGATCGGCCTCGATCAGCGACCGCAGATGCCCGGGCGCGACGGGGACGATGGAGGGCGCGCGGTCGCCACGCGGGAAGAGCTTTCCGACATTGTGCATGGCGGCCAGCAGCGGCGTGCGCGGCGCGAAGGTGAAGACGATGGAGGATGCCGTCCGCTTCGCCAGCATGCCCAGCACGCGGGTGACGTCGGCGGGCTGGTAGTGGATCAGGATGTCCATGGCGACGATGTGGTCGAAATGGCCGAAGCCCTCGTCCAGCATGTCGCCGACATGGAAGCTGACCTGGCCCGCGCCATGCCGCCCCGCGGTGCGTTCGCGGCCGAGCTGCACGAGCGTCGGCGAGATATCGACCGCCACCACATCCGCGCCGCGCCGCGCCGCTTCCACCGCGAGCGCGCCGGTGCCGCACCCCGCGTCGAGCACGCGACGCGCCGTGAGGTCCGCCGGCAGCCAGGAGAGGAGCGTGTTGCGCATCTCCTCCCGCCCCTTGCGGACCGTGGCGCGGATGCGCCCCACCGGGGCGTCGGATGTCAGCCTCTCCCACGCCTTGACCGCCGTGCGGTCGAAGTAGGTCTCAAGCTCGCCCCGTCGCGTCTGGTAGGTCGCCGTCGGCATGTCAGTCATACCCCAGCAGGTCGAAGATCTCCCGGTCCTTCAACGGCGTGGCGTCCAGCGGCGTGACGCCGGCCAGCAGGCCGGCCGCAAGCCGCAGGTATTCCGCGCGCACGCCTTCCACTTCCGGGGAGCTGTCCATGTCGAACAGCGTCGCCTTCTTGAGACGGGAGCGGCGGATCACGTCGAGGTCCGGGAGGTGCGCCAGCATCTTCATGCCGGTCGCGTCGTTGTACTTCTGGATCTGGTCGGTGTCCTTCGACCGGTTGACGATGACGCCCCCCAGCCGGACCCCGTAGTTCGCGGACTTCGCCTTGATGGCCGCGACGATGCGGTTCATGGCGAAGATGCTGTCGAAATCATTGGCGGCCACGATCACGCCGCGATCGGCGTGCAGCAGCGGGGCCGCGAAGCCGCCGCAGACCACGTCGCCCAGCACGTCGAAGATCACGATATCCGTGTCTTCCAGCAGGTGATGCTCCTTCAGCAGCTTCACCGTCTGGCCGACGACATAGCCGCCGCAGCCCGTGCCGGCCGGCGGGCCGCCGGCCTCCACGCACATCACGCCGTGGCGGCCTTCCACCACGAAATCCTCGGGCCGCAGCTCCTCCGAATGGAAGCCGACGCCGTCCAGCACGTCGATCACCGTCGGGATCATGCGGCCCGTCAGGGTGAAGGTGCTGTCGTGCTTCGGATCACAGCCGATCTGCAGCACGCGCTTGCCGAGCTTGGCGAAGGCGACCGAGAGGTTGGAGCTGGTGGTGCTCTTCCCGATGCCGCCATTGCCATAGACCGCGAAGACCTTCGCGCCCTCGATCTTCAGCGGGTCGTCCATGTGAACCTGGACGCTGCCGTCCCCGTCGCCGCGACGGGAGATGCTGCTGCCCGGCGGTGGTCTCATGATCACGGTCATGCGGCCATCTCCACGGTGATTCCTTCAATCCGGTCCTCGAGTTCCTCGCCGGCGCGCTTCAGCGCCTCCAGGACCTCGGCATCCGGTTCCCAATAGCGGCGCTCCTGCGCCTCGATCAGGCGGTTTGCGATCTTGGCCGATGCGGTGGGGTTGAGCTTCGCCAGCCGCTCCCGCATCGCGGGGTCGAGCATGTAGGTTTCGGCCATCTGCTGATAGATCCAGGGCGCGACCTGGCCGGTCGTGGCGGACCAGCCCATGGTGTTGGTGACCTGCGCCTCGATCTGGCGCACGCCCTCATAGCCATGGGCCAGCAGGGCCTCGAACCACTTCGGGTTCAGGGCCCTCGTCCGCGTCTCCAGCGCCACCTGTTCGGCGACGGTGCGGATGGTGCCCTCGCCGCGCGTCTGGTCGCCGACATAGACGGCGGCTTCCTGCCCGTGGCGGGCGCGACGCACGGCGCGGGACATGCCGCCGAGCGTGTCGAAATACTGGTCGATCGTCGTCAGCCCGACCTCGATGCTGTCGAGGTTCTGGTAGGTGACATCGACGCTGCCGAGCATGTGGCCCAGCACCTTGTCCTGGCGCGCGGCCTTGCCATCGATGCCATAGGCGAAGCCCTTCCGCTTCACATAGGCCTCGGCCAGCTCGTCCTCATCCGTCCAGAGCCCGGCATCCAGCATCTGGTTGACGTTGGCGCCATAGGCCCCTTCGGCATTGCCGAAGACGCGCAACGCCGCCTGCTCCATCGTGCCGCCATGCTGCGCGATGAAGGCCAGGGCGTGCTTGCGGATGTAGTTGCGCTCCGCCGGCTCCTCGGCCTCCGCGGCCAGCAGCGCGGCTTCCGCCAGCAGGCGGGTCTGCAGCGGCAGCAGGTCGCGGAAGATGCCGGACAGCGTGACCATCACGTCAATCCGCGGGCGGCCCAGCGCCTCCAGCGGGATCAGCTTCGCGCCGGTCAGGCGGCCATAGCTGTCATGCCGCGGCTCCGCGCCCATCAGCCACAGCGCCTGGGCGATGGGGCCGCCTTCGGTCTTGAGGTTGTCGGTGCCCCAGAGGACGATCGCCACCGTCTCCGGCAGGCCCTTGCCATCGGCCTGATGACGCGCGAGCAGGCGGTCCGCCTGGCGGGCGCCATCCTTCACCGCGAAGGCGGAGGGGATCTTGAAGGGGTCGAAGCCGTGCAGGTTTCGCCCCGTGGGCAGCACGGCCGTGTTGCGCAGCAGGTCGCCGCCCGGTGCGGGGCGGATGTAGCCGCCATCCAGCGCATGCAGGATGGCGGGGATCTCATGCTCCGCGGCCAGCAGGGCGTCGAGGCGCGTGCGCTCCTCGCCAACCGGCACGCCGGCGGCATCCAGCATGGCGGCGCGCTGTTCGCGGTTCGGCACTTCGCCGACCACATGCAGGCCGTGCGGGATCAGCGTGTATTCCAGCTCCAGCAGCGCATTGCCGAGCAGGCGGATCGCCTCCGGCGCCGCATCGGCGTCCCAGGCGGGCTCAGCCGGGGCGAGATCGACGGCGGAGGCCTGCGCCTGGACGAGCTGCGCGAGGGAGGCGCACACGCTGGCATCGCAGTCCGGCTCCAGCGCCCGCCAGCGATCGAGCGACGCCTTCAGGTCGAGCAGCCCGCGATAGAGGCCGGCATTCGTCACTGGGGGCGTCAGGTAGCTGATCAGCGCGGCGCCAGCACGGCGCTTAGCCAGCATCCCTTCCGAGGGGTTGTTCGAGGCGTAGAGGTAGAGGTTCGGCAAATCCCCGATCAGCCGGTCCGGCCAACAATCGGCGGAGAGGCCCGCCTGCTTGCCCGGCATGAATTCCAGCGCGCCATGGGTGCCGAAATGCAGCACGGCATGGGCGCCGAAATCCTCACGGATCCAGCGGTAGAAGGCGCTGAAGGCATGGGTGGGGGCGAAGCCGCGCTCGAAGAGCAGGCGCATCGGATCGCCTTCCCAGCCGAAGCCGGGCTGCACGCCGATGAAGACATTGCCGAAGCGGGCGCCGAGCACATGGATCGTCGCGCCATCGGATTGCGCGCGGCCGGGCGCCGGGCCCCACTGACGCTCGATGTCGCGCAGATAGGGTTCGCGCCGCACATGGTCATCGGCCGGGATGCGGGCGGCGACATTGGCGATGGCGCCGAACTGCGCCGCATTGCCCACGATGATCGCATCGCGCAGCGCGTCCACATCGGCGGGAACCTCCACCGTGTAGCCGGCGGCCTTCATCGCCTTCAGCGTGTTGAACAGCGACTGGAAGACGGAGAGGTAGGCGGCCGTGCCGGTGTTGCCGGCGTTGGGCGGGAAGTTGAAGACGACGGCCGCCACCTTGCGGTCCCGCCGCGCAGCGCGGCGCAGCGCCACCAGCTTCGCCACGCGGTCCGCCAGCGTCGCCGCGCGTTCGCGGTGCGGGATCATGTCGCGCCGCACATCCTCGGCGCCCGCGGTGGATCGCCCGCCATAGGTCATCGGCCAGATCGCGCCGTCCAGCTCCGGGATCGCGACCATCATGGTCGCCTCCACCGGCGTCAGGCCGCGCGCATCCTCGTTCCACTGCTCGATGGTCTGGAACTCGAGGGGATGCGCCGCGAGGTAGGGGACATCGAGGCGGGAGAGCATCTCCTCCGCCGCATGGGCATCGTTGTAGGCGGGGCCGCCGACGAGCGAGAAACCGGTCAGCGACAGCACGGCATCAACGGCCGGCGCCCCGTCCCGCATGAAGAAGCGTTCCATGGCCGGGCGGTTGTCGAGGCCGGAGGCGAAGGCCGGGATCACGCGCAGGCCCTTGGTCTCCAGCGCCGCGATCACGCCGTCATAATGCGCGGCATTGCCGGCCAGCACGTAGGACCGCATCACGAGCAGCCCGACGGTGCCGAGGCGACCCTCGCTCGGCAGCTGGTCCACGCGTTCCGTCACCTGCGCGCGCAGCCGCGGGTGGTAGAGGCCGACTTCGGGGTATTCGACCGGCGGCGAGACCTTCAGCGTGCCGACCAGGCCCGCGCGCGGGCCCGCGGCGTAGCGGTTCACCAGCATGCGAACCAGGTTCGCCAGGTTCGCCTGGCTGCCGGCCAGCCAGTATTGCAGCGCGAGGAAGTAGATGCGCACGTCCTGCGCCGTGCCGGGGATGAAGCGGAGCAGCTTCGGCAGCTCCCGCAGCATCTTCATCTGGCCCTTGCCGGAAGCCGGCGCGCCTTCCTTCTTGGCGCCGCGCAGGCGCTTCAGCATGCCCATGATGCCGGTGGCCTCGGCGCCCATGTCGAAGCGGCCGATGCGGGTCAGCTTCATCACCTCCCCGGCCGACATGCAGCAGACCATGGCGTCGCAGGCATCGCGCCGCGCCTTCAGCGCGGGCAGGACCTGGCGGATGTGGTCTTCCAGGAACAGCATGGTGGCGATGACGATGTCGCCGCGTGCGATGTCGGCCAGGCATTCATTGAGCGCCGCGGCATCGCTGCCCCATTCGTCGGCGGCGTGGACGGAGAGTTCGAGGCCCGGGATCTCCCGCCGCAGCGTGGCGCGGGCCTGCATCATGGCGCCGGCCAGGTGACTGTCCATGGTGACGACCACGACGCGCATCGTGGTGCCGATTCTGTTCACGCCCTCAGGCATGGTGCCCCCTGCGTGTGTGGTCGAATGTCACCTCGAGTAATGCGCCTTGGCATCGTACAGCGTCTCGAGCGTGATGGTCCCGATCCCGCGTTCCTGCGCGAACCGTTCGGTGTTGCGACGCGCCTTGCCGCGGACGAAGAAGGGAATCTTCTTCAGCTCCTTCTCGGCATCGGCACCCCAGGCGACCGCCAGCGTGCCGGTAACGGCAGCAGAGGGGTCGCCCGCGGCAGCGTGGGGAGTCACTGCCGCGGGCGCGGGCAGGGGCTGCGCGGCGGGCGCTGCCTCCTTACCCAGCTCGGACGGCGCGCCATGCCCGGGGCGGGGCATGGCATGCCCGCCGAGGTGCGAAGGGGACACGCCGTCGTTGAACTCGAAATCCTCCCGGAACATGCCGAGGAGGTGCTCCTCCAGCCCCATCATCAGGGGGTGGACCCAGGTGTCGAACAGCACGTTCGCACCCTCGATCCCCATCTGCGGCGAATGCCGGGCGGGGAAATCCTGCACATGCACGGGGGCGGAAATGACAGCGCAGGGAATGCCGAGCCGCTTGGCGACATGGCGTTCCATCTGCGTGCCCAGCACCAGTTCGGGCTGCAGCGCCGCGATCTGCTGCTCCACTTCCAGGTAGTCGTCGGTGATCAGCGGCTCCACACCGTGCGTCGCGGCGGCGGCGCGGATATCTCGCCCGAATTCGCGGGAATAGCTGCCGAGGCCGACGACCTGGAAGCCGAGTTCCTGGGAGGCGACCCGCGCGGCGGCGATGGCATGCGTCGCGTCGCCGAAGATGAAGACGCGCTTGTTGGTGAGGTAGGTGCTGTCCACCGAGCGCGAATACCAGGGCAGGCGCAGCGTGCCGTTCGCGGTGGTGGCCGGCACGCCGGCGATCTGCGCGACTTCCGCCACGAAGTCGCGCGTGGCGCCGACGCCGATCGGGACAATGGTCGTGAAAGGCTGGCCGAAGCTGCGCTTGAGCCAGGACGCCGCCTGCCCCGCCACTTCCGAGTAGAGCACGACGTTGAAGTCGGCATCGCCGAGCCGCGCAAGGTCCGCCGGCGTCGCGCCCATCGGCGCGATGACGTTCACCTCGATGCCCAGCGTCTCCAGCAGCCGCTCCACTTCCGGCACGTCGTCGCGGTGACGGAAGCCGAGGGCGGTCGGGCCGAGGATGTTGCAGCGGGGCACGGCGCCGCGGACGCGCCTGGTGCCGGGCGGGGGCACATGCGGACCCGCGCAGGCGCGGACCAGCTGATAGAAGGTCTCCGAAGCGCCCCAGTTTTCCTTCCGCTGATAAGCGGGGAGCTCCAGGGGAACGACCGGAATGGGCAGGCCGAGCGTCTTGGCCAGGCCGCCCGGATCATCCTGGATAAGCTCCGCCGTGCAGCTGGCACCGACCAGCATCGCCTGCGGGCGGAAGCGCTCATAGGCGTCCAGCACCGCGTCGCGGAACAGGTTGGCGGTATCGCCACCGAGATCCTGCGCCTGGAAGGTGGTGTAGGTGACGGGCGGGCGCTTCGACCGGCGCTCGATCATGGTGAACAGCAGGTCGGCGTAGGTATCGCCCTGCGGCGCGTGCAGGACGTAGTGCACGCCCTCCATCGCGGTGGCGATGCGCATGGCCCCGATATGGGGCGGGCCTTCATAGGTCCAGACGGCGAGCTGCATGGCGCTACACCATCAGCTTGGCGCGCCGCACCAGCGGACGCGCGAAGAGTTCGGCGAGGTCGGCGGCCTGGTCGAAGCCCTGGATGGGCGTGAAGACCAGCTCGATCGACCATTTGGTCGTCATGCCCTCGGCCTCCAGCGGATTGGCCAGGCCGAGTCCGCAGACCGCGATGTCCGGCTTCGCGGCGCGGCAGCGATCCAGCTGGCGCTCCACATGCTGGCCTTCGGACAGCTGCGTGCCAGGCGGCAGCATCGCCAGTTCCTCGGCGAGGTGCTGCTTATGAAGGTAGGGGGTGCCGACCTCGGCGAGCGTCATGCCGAGTTCGCGGGACAGGAAGCGCGCCAGCGGGAGTTCCAGCTGGCTGTCCGGGAAGAAGAAGATGCTCTTGCCCGCAAGCCGTTCGCGGATGCGGCCGAGCGCCGCGCGGGCGCGGGTGGCGGCGGGGGAGATGGCTTCGGCGATGCGGGCGGCGGGCGTGCCCCAGACCTCCGCGGCCGCGGTCAGCCAGGCCGTCGTGCCCTCCACGCCCAGCGGGAAGGGTGCTGCGATGCGGGTGGCGCCGCGGGCCTCAAGGGCGCGGGCAGTGTCGTTCAGGAAGGGCTGCGCCAGGATGTAGCGCGTGCCGGGGCCGATCGGCGGCAGTTCGGACGCGCGGCGGCTGGGCAGGAAGCGGACCGGGCCGACGCCGAGGGCGGCGAAAAGCCGGAGAAACTGGTCCTCCACCACCTCGGCCAGGGCGCCCACCACCAGGAGGGAGCGCGCGGTGCCGGGCTCGGCCGGCATCTCCGGCACCAGGGCGGCCAGGCAGGCATCCTCGCCCTGGGTGAAGGTCGTCTCGATTCCGCTGCCGCTGTAGTTCAGCACGCGGACACCGGGGCTGAAGCGGCGGGACAGGCGCTGCGCGGCGCGGGAGAGGTCGAGCTTGATGACCTCGCTCGGGCAGGAGCCCACCAGGAAGAGCAGCTTGATGTCGGGGCGACGCTCGATGAGACGCGTCACCACCCGGTCCAGCTCGTCGTTGCAGTCGGCGAGGCCCGCCAGGTCACGCTCATCGATGATGGCGGTGGCGAAGCGCGGCTCGGCGAAGATCATGACGCCGGCGGCGGATTGAAGGAGGTGGGCGCAGGTCCGGCTGCCGACCACCAGGAAGAAGGCATCCTGGATCTTGCGATGGAGCCAGACGATGCCGGTGAGGCCGCAGAACACCTCCCGCTGCCCCCGCTCCCGCAGGACGGGGACATCCCCGCAGCCGGAGAGAGGTGCCGCGGGCAGGGCTGCGGCGGCGCTCATGCGGCTGACATCCCGGCCGGGCCACCACGGGCCAGCGCCTCATCCCGCCGGGCCGCGCGGAGCTTCATGACGAATTGCGCGGCATTGACGACGTAGGCGGCATAGGCGGCGAGCGCCAGGAGCATCTGACCCTGGCCGTCACCCACGCCGAACAGCACGGTGCCGAGATAGGCGGTGTGCAGCCCCAGCACGAGCATGGAGAAGACGTCTTCCCAGTAGAAGGCGGGGGCGAAGAGCCAGCGGCCGAAGACCACCTTCTCCCAAATCGAGCCCGTGACCATGATCACGTAGAGCACGACGGTCTTGACGACGACGGAGGCGGTGGCAACCGCCAGGCCATCCCCGGTGCCGAGGTAGCGGAGCACCAGGCCGAGGCTGACCAGGAAGACCGCGAATTGCAGCGGCGCCAGGATGCCCTGGACCAGCGTCCAGGGAGAGGCGTCACGCCGCCGGCGCTCCTCCTCCGTATAGAGAGGTTGACGCTGGCCCGCCTGGGCCCGCGCATGGCGGGCGGAACGACCCGTGGTTGCACCCCAGGGGGATGCGTCCAGCGCGTCGAGCAGGCCAACCAAACCGTTCGTTGTAAGCATTGCTTGACAACCCTCCGTCAAAGGCGGTCCGTTGGCCGTTCAAGGCCGCCACTGCCCCTGCATGGCGACCGACGAGGGAAGGAAGAGCCGAGAAAGCTTGCGCCTGCTGGCCCCAAGGGCCGGAAACCGCGCATTTCTTTCTCTCCCACTCGTGCTTGTTCAGGGAGGCTAGAAGCCCGGACCTCACAGTGTCAAGCGAGATTGACGTAAATCGCGATTGACATGGAGGGGCGGCGCGGTTGAAGTGTCAGCACGGGAGCAGGGCGATGTCGCCGAAGCCCAGTACCACGGGAAGCGCCATGAGCGAGGTCAGCACACAGGCCAAGGAGGGTGGGGCGTCAGGCTCCGCGGGCCTGTCGCGCGACCAGGCCGGCGACGGCGACCGACAAAGCCCGCAGGCCAGCCCGCGGGCACCCCCGCGGCAGGCCAAGCCCCCGGGCGGCGAGCGGCGGCGCGTGGCGCTGCTGGCCCGGACGCTGGAGACGGAGGTGATCCCCCGTCTCGTCCTCGCGAGGCGCGAGGCGAACTCCCCCGCTTATATCGACACACCCGGCGGCGCGTTCCCGCAGGCCGAGGATATTTCCGTCGTCGCCGGCCTGGCGATGACCGGCGACCTCTCCGGTGCCCTTTCCTACATCAGCGGCCTTCGTGCCCGCGGCATGCCGCTGGAGATGGTCTACCTGCAGCTGCTCGCCCCGGTGGCGCGGCGGCTCGGTGAGCTGTGGGAACAGGACCGCTGCGACTTCACGGCGGTGACCGTCGGCCTCTGTTGCCTGCAGCAGGTGGTGCTGGAGAACAGCCCCGCCTTCCAGCCGCGCATCGGCCGGGCGGATGTGGATCGTCGCATCCTGCTGGCGCCGGTGCCGGGCGAACAGCACAGCTTCGGGCTGCTGATGGTCGGCGAATTCTTCCGCCGCCAGGGCTGGGACGTGACGTCCGGCAGCGGCACCACGACCAAGGAGCTGGCCGCCATGGTGCGGCGGCAATGGTTCGCCGCGGTGGGCTTCTCGCTCGCCTGCGAGGACAGGCTGGAGGTTCTGGCCACGACGATCCGGGAGGTCCGCAGGGCCTCGCGGAATCCGCAGATCGGTGTGCTCGTCGGCGGGCGGGTGTTCATCGATCGGCCGGAGCTGGCGGCGCTGGTTGGCGCCGATGCCACGGCGCCGGACGGGCAGCAGGCGGCGCTGAAGGCGGAAACGCTTCTGGCGCTGCTGATGCGGGAAGCTTGACCGGCCGGAAGGTTGGCCGGTTTTTATGCATTGGATCAGTAGGTTGACGACCACTGAGGGGTGGGTTGAGAAGGGGGGCCCCTGGGATGAAGGACGGGATGCCTCGTGAAATCGTTCAATGCCCCACGGACGTCGCTCGGTCAGCTCGATGCGGATGCAACCGCGGGCTTGATCGCGGCCGCGGCGGACATCGCGCTCGTGCTTGACGAGACCGGGGCGATTCGCGACCTGGCCTTCAGCAGCGAGGAACTCGCGCGCGAGTTCGATACGCATGAAGGCTGGCTCGGCCGCCCCTGGGCCGACACCGTGGCCAAGGACAGCCGGCCCAAGGTGGATGCGATGCTGGAACAGCCGCCGGCGCGCGAAGCGCCGCGCTGGCGCCATGTGAACCAGCTCTCCGCCCGCGGCACCTCCATCCCCCTGCTCTGTTCCGTGGCGCCGATCGGCAGCCAGGGCCGACGCGTCGTCTTCGGGCGGGACCTCCGCCCCGTCTCCCAGCTGCAGCAGCGGCTGGTCGAGGTCCAGCAATCCATGGAGCGGGACTATTCCCGCCTCCGCCAGGCGGAAACGCGCTACCGCCTGCTGTTCCAGATGTCGGTGGACCCGGTGCTGATCCTGGACGCCGAGTCGCAACGGATCATGGAGGCCAATCCCTCCGCCCAGCGCCTGTTTGGCCGCACCGCGCGCCGGATGCCGGGGCGCGTGCTGTCCGATGTCTTCGCGCCGGAGGATCGCGCCGCGGTGCAGGCGCTGCTGGCCACCGTCCGCAGCGCGGGGCGCGGTGACGACGTGCGGGCGCGGCTGGCGGAGGGGGCGCAGGATGTCCTCGTCTCCGCCTCCACCTTCCGGCAGGAAGGCGGGCTGCTCTTCCTGGTGCGCTTCACCGTCGCCGGCGATGCAGGCCAGGCGCTGATGCTGCCGGAGGCCAAGACCAAGCTGCTGAAGGTGGTGGAGGTGGTGCCGGACGCCTTCGTCGTCACCGACAGCGCCGCCCGCATCCTGACCGCGAACGCCGCCTTCCTCGACATGGCGCAGGTGACGACCGAGGAGCAGGCGCGCGGCGAGCCGCTGGACCGCTGGCTCGGCCGGCAGGGCGTGGAGGTGGAGGTGCTGCTGTCCACGCTCCGCAGCCGCGGCTCCGTCCGGCTCTATGCCTCGACCCTGCGCGGCGAGCTGGGCGGGCAGTCGGAGGTCGAGATCTCCGCCGTCTCCGTGATGAATGGCGGCCAGCCCTGCTTCGGCTTCGCGATCCGCGACATCGGCCCGCGGCTGCGCCCGCCGGTGCGCGCGCAGGAAGGCGCGACACGGTCCGTCGAGCAGCTGACGGAGCTCATCGGCCGCGTGCCGCTGAAGGACCTGGTGCGGGAAGCCACCGACGCCATCGAACGGCTGTGCATCGAGGCCGCGCTGGAACTCACCGGCGACAACCGCGCCTCGGCGGCGGAGATGCTGGGGCTGTCGCGGCAGTCGCTCTACGTGAAGCTGCGGCGCTACGGGCTTGGCGATCTGGCGGCGGATGAGGGGCAGGACTGACCCATGCCGAGCGGGACCGACATCGCAGGACGTATGGCCGGGCAGCGGTTGCAGCCCTCGGCGGTGCTGGAACTGCTGAAGCCGGTCACGTGGTTCCCGCCCATGTGGGCCTTCGCCTGCGGCGCGGTGGCATCGGGCGCGACCTTCCTCGATGTCTATCCGCTGATCGCACTCGGCATCCTGCTGGCGGGGCCGATGGTCTGCGGCATGAGCCAGGCGGTGAATGACTGGTTCGACCGGCATGTCGACGCGATCAACGAGCCGCAGCGGCCGATTCCCTCGGGCCGCATGCCGGGACGGAGCGGGCTGTACGTCGCCATCGGCTGGACCTTCGCATCGCTGCTGGTCGGTGCGGCGCTCGGGCCCTGGGGCTTCGCCGCGACGGTGCTCGCGGTGGTCATGGCCTGGATCTATTCCGCGCCGCCGCTGCGCCTGAAGCAGAATGGCTGGTGGGGCAACCTGGCCTGCGGGATGAGCTACGAGACCCTGCCCTGGATCACCGCGACGGCGGTGCTGTCCGGCGGCGCGCCGGATCCGAAGGTGGTGGTTGTTGCCGTGCTCTACGGGCTCGGCGCGCACGGCATCATGACGCTGAACGACTTCAAGTCGATCGAGGGCGACACGCGCTTCGGCCTGCGGTCCCTGCCCGTGATCCTGGGGGCGGAGCGCGCGGCCAAGGTGGCCTGCCTGTTCATGGCGGCGCCGCAGGCGGTGGTGGTGGCGCTGCTGCTGGCCTGGGGCGCGCCGCTGCAGGCGGCGATGGTCGCGGGCGTGCTGGTGGCGCAGGGTCTGCTGATGCGCAAGTTGCTGCGCGATCCGCGGGGCCTGGCGCCCTGGTACAACGGCACGGGCATCACGCTCTACGTGTCGGGCATGATGGTGTCGGCGGTGGCGCTGTCGGGAGGTCTCCCGTGAACCCGCTGCCGCCGCTCGGCTGGCTTGGCATCCTGCGTCTCGGCCTGGTGCAGACGGCGCTGGGTGCGATCGTCGTGCTGACGACGGCGGCGCTGAACCGCGTGATGGTGGTGGAACACGCCCTGCCGGCGACGCTGCCGGGCGTGCTGGTGGCGCTGCACTACGCCGTGCAGATGCTGCGGCCGAGGCTCGGCCATGGGTCGGACCAGGGCGGGCGGCGCACGCCCTGGATCATCGGCGGCATGGCGGTGCTGGGGCTGGGCGGCGTGCTGGCGGCGGTGGCGACGGCCTGGATGGGCACGGCACTGGTGCCGGGCATCGCGCTGGCCGTGCTGGCCTTCCTGCTGGTGGGCGTGGGCGTGGGCGCGGCGGGGACCTCACTGCTCGTGCTGCTGGCGGCGCGGGTCGCGCCGGCGCGGCGGCCGGCGGCGGCCTCGCTGGTCTGGATCATGATGATCGCGGGCTTCGTGGTCACGACGGCGATCTCCGGCCGGCTGCTGGACCCCTATTCCGGGATGCGGCTGGTGACGGTCGCCGCGGGCGTCTCCGTGCTCGCCTTCCTGCTGGCGCTGCTGGCGGTGGCGGGGATCGAGGGTCCGAGCCCGGCGCGGCGCGCCGCCGAGCAGGCGACGCAGGCGCCCTTCATGGTGGCGCTGAAGCAGGTCTGGGCGGAGCCCGAGGCGCGGCAATTCACCATCTTCGTCTTCGTCTCCATGCTGGCCTACAGCGCGCAGGACCTGATCCTGGAGCCCTTCGCCGGCACCGTCTTCGGCATGACGCTCGGCGAGACGACGCGGCTTTCCTCCATGCAGCATGGCGGCGTTCTGGCGGGGATGATCGTCATCGCCATCGTCGGCAGCCTGTCGGGCGGCCGGGTGGCGGTGCTGCGCGGCTGGATCATCGGCGGCTGCCTGGCGGCGGCAGCGCTGCTCGCCACTCTGGCGGGCGCAGGGATGGCGGGGCTCGGCTTCCCGATCCGGGAGGCCTTCTTCGCGCTCGGCGTCGCCAATGGCGCCTTCGCCGCGGCGGCCATCGCCTCGATGATGCAACTCGTCTCTCGCGGGCGGGATGGGCGCGAAGGCGTGCGGATGGGGATGTTCGGCGCGGCGCAGGCGATCGCCTTCGGTGCGGGCGGGCTGGCCGGCACGGTGGTGCTGGACCTCGGGCGGCTGGTCACGGGCAGCGCGGGCGGCGGCTACGTCACCGTCTTCGTGGCGGATGGGCTGCTGTTCCTGGCCTCCGCCGCGCTGGCCATGCGCATCGGGCGGCCGGCAACGGAAAACTCACAGCATTACGCTTCCATCAACGGCCGCGACGCGCGGCTGGCGAATGGCGACTGAACGGAAGGATGACCTCCATGGACAGCGCCGGAATCTTCGATGTGGTGGTGGTGGGCGGCGGGCCCGCGGGCGCCACGGCCGCACATGACCTGGCGCGGCAGGGCCGCACGGTCGCGTTGCTGGACAAGGCGGGGCGCATCAAGCCCTGCGGCGGGGCCATCCCACCCCGCGCCATCCGGGACTTCGACATCCCGAACCACCTCATCGTCGCCCGTATCAACGCCGCGCGCATGATCTCCCCCACCGACAAGGAGGTGGACATGCCGGTGGAGAATGGCTTCGTCGGCATGGTGGACCGCGACGTCTTCGACGAGTTCCTGCGCGTCCGCGCGGCGGAAGCGGGCGCGGAGCGCCTGACCGGGACATTCGAGGCGGTGGAGCGTGACGCCGATGGCGTCACCGTCGTGACCTGGACGCCGAAGGGTGCGCCGGACGGCACCACGCCGCTCCGGCTGCGCACGCGCTGCGTGATCGGTGCCGATGGCGCGCGCAGCCAGGTGGGCAAGCAGACCGTGCCTGGCGCCGAGAAGATCCCCTGCGTCTTCGCCTACCACGAGATCGTGGAGGCGCCGAAGGGCGACCAGATCGCGAAGTATGACGGGCAGCGCTGCGACGTCGTCTACAACGGCCGCTTCTCGCCCGATTTCTACAGCTGGATCTTCCCGCACGGGGACAAGGTCTCCATCGGCACGGGCTCGGCGCACAAAGGCTTCTCGCTGCGCGGGTCGGTCGGCGAGCTGCGAGCGGCGACGGGGATGGACCAGCTGAAGACCATCCGCCGCGAAGGCGCGCCCATCCCGCTGAAGCCGCTGAAGAAGTGGGACAACGGCCGCGACGTGGTGCTGGCCGGCGATGCGGCGGGCGTCGTCGCGCCGGCATCCGGCGAGGGCATCTACTACGCCATGCTGTGCGGGCGGCTGGCCGCCGATGCGGCGGCGGAATTCGTCGCCACCGGCGATGCGCGGGCACTGGCCGGCGCGCGCAAGCGCTTCATGAAGGCGCATGGCCGCGTCTTCTGGATCCTCGGGATCATGCAGTACTTCTGGTACTCCTCCGACAAGCGGCGGGAGAAGTTCGTCAAGATCTGCCAGGACAAGGACGTGCAGCGTCTGACCTGGGAATCCTACATGAACAAGGAACTCGTGCGCCGCGACCCGCTGGCGCATGTGCGGATCTTCTTCAAGGACCTCGCGCATCTGTTCGGCTTCGCCCGGGCATGACGCACCTCCCCTTCCTCCCCGCGCGCGGAGACGCCTGAGCATGCTGCTGTCATCGCTTGACCAGACCACTGAAGGCCACCGCCATCGCGGTGCCATGCACGGGCATTCGCCGCATCAGCGCCAGTCCACGCGCACGCTGCCGCTCAAGGTCGGCACCCGCGGGTCACCGCTCGCGCTGTGGCAGACGCGGCATTTCCTCGGCCTCATCACCAAGGTCTGCCCGCTGCTGCGGGAGGTGAAGGCCTTCGAGGAATGCGTCATCGCCACCAGCGGCGACAAGATCCAGGACAAGCGCCTGGCCGATATCGGCGGCAAGGGTCTCTTCGCGAAGGAGATCCATGAGGCGCTGCTGGATGGCCGCGTGGACTTCGCCGTGCACAGCATGAAGGACCTGGAGACGGAGCTGCCGCCCGGCATTGTGCTGGCCTGCGCCCTGAAGCGGGAGGACAGCCGCGACGCCATCGTCGTCGGGCCCGACTGCGCCGGCGTGACGCGCGACGATCCCTATGCCTGCCTGCCGAAGGGCGCGCTGATCGGCACCGCCTCCGTCCGCCGGCAGAGCCAGCTGCTGCATGCGCGGCCCGACCTGCAGGTGGAGATCATCCGCGGCAGCGTTCAGTCGCGCCTGTCCAAGGTGCGGGCGGAAGGCGGGCCGCAGGCGTCGCTGCTCGCCATCGCCGGCCTGAAGCGGCTGGAGATGGAGCATGAGGCCGCGGTGGTGCTGGATGCGGAGACGATGGTGCCGGCGGCCTGCCAGGGCATTGTCGGCGTCACCGTCCGCGCCGATGACGTGGAACTGCGCGAACTGCTGTCCGCCATCGAGGATAGCGATGCCGCTTCCGTCAGCGCGGCGGAGCGGGCGCTGCTGGGCACGCTGGACGGGTCCTGCCGCACGCCGATCGGCGGCCATGCGCAGGTGATGCCGGACGGGCAGCTGCTGCTGACCGGCCTCGTCGCACGGGCGGACGGGTCCTTCCTGCTGAAGCGGAAGCTCTGGGGCGCGCGGGCGGATGCGGCGATGCTGGGGCGTGAGTTGGGCGAAAGTCTCCGGCGGGACAGCCCGGCCGACATCTTCGGCTGACGCTCAACGTCGCAGGCGGAGCCAGACATCCAGCAGATGGGCGGCGAAGGCGGCGGTGAGCGCCATCGCCACCCAGCGCCACCCCGCACCGACCAGCGCGGCGCGGAGCGCCAGAACCAGCGCCACGCCGGGCAGGGCCAGGCCAAGCACCGCGGCGGGCGCCAGGCCCCGCCCCGTGCGGCGATGCCAGAGCGTCAGCAGCAGCGCCTCCAGCGCCAGGACCACCAGCACCAGGTCCGCGACCCGGCCGCTTGCGAAAAACTCGGCCATTCATCCGTCCCCTGCCCCGACCCGGCAAACCCAACGCAAACGTAACGCGGGCGCGCGCAACCTGTAGGCAGTTTCATGCGCTGGGAGGGTTGCGCCAACCGGCGCTGGCGCCACCTTGCGCCGGGCGGGAAAGAGGCCATAAGCGTTGAGGCTTGTTGCACCCGCGTCGCGGCTGGCTGACTTGCGGCGGGGCCGTATGGACGAGACACGTTCAAGGAGGATCGCTCGAATGCGACGTCTGACTCTGGCCATGGTGACGGTCCTTGCCGTCGCACCCTTCGCCGCCCAGGCGCAGGATGCCGCCGCCGGCGGCCGCGTGTTCAACCAGTGCCGCGCCTGCCACACCATCGACGCCGGCGGCCGCAACGGCGTGGGCCCGAACCTGCACGGCATCGTCGGCCGTCCGGCTGGGTCCATCGAGGGCTTCCGCTACTCCGCCAACATGCAGGAGTGGCGCCAGGGCCAGACCTGGACCGAGGAGAATCTGCGCCGCTACATCACCAACCCGAAGGAAGTCCTGCCGCGCGGCAGCATGTCCTTCCCGGGCCTGCGGAACGAGCAGCAGCTGAACGACCTGATCGCGTATCTGAAGACCCAGAGCTGACCAGGCTGGGCTAAGGCATCGGGCGGCCGGGCTGACCGGCCGCCCCCCTTTACCGGATCGCCGCCGGCAGGCCTTCCCAGGCATCCTCCACCGAAAGCGGCCGCGGCATCATTCCCTGCTCCGTGCAGTAGCGGATCGCCAGCGCCAGGGCGGGCCGCAGCGATTCGCGCGTGTGCATGCGCGCACCGGACGCGGCGAGCATCCGCATCAATTCCACGACCAGTTCGGGGCGGGCCTCCGCGATATCCCGCGCGACCACGACCAGGTGGTTGACGGGGATGAAGCCGTGAGCTTGGCGAAACTGCTCGCCAGCGGCTTCCGGGTCCGGGAAGACGGTGCGGAGGCCGGAGGGCAGGTCATTGCCGAAGATGCCGGCAGCGGCCTCGCCGGATCGTGTCATCGCCAGCAGGTCCTGGCCCGGCCCGCCGCGCGTCACCCAGGGTGGATCCATGAATTCGGGGACATGCGCGTCCTCGAAGGTCGTCCAGCGCTGGGCGTCGGCGCGGATGCCGTGGAACTCCGCCAGGCTGCCGCGCAGCCACATGCCCGTGGTCTGGCTGTAGGCGCGCACCGCGATGTGGGCGCCGGCCAGGTCGGCGGGGCCGCGCACCGGGCCATCCACCGCCGTCAGCAGCGCCGATTCCTGCGCGCGTTCCGCGAGCACCACGGGCAGCAGCACCATCGGCTTCCCATAGGCCTTGGCCATCAGGAAGGTGGCGATCGCCATCTCGCTGACCTGGAAGGCCGCCTGGCGCACCATGGCCGGGAAGGCCTTGCTGGGTGGCGTGTGGCGGATGTTGTCGAGCGCGAGAAGGTCCGACCCCACGCGGCCGCCCAGCAGCGCGGCGGTTTCGGGATAGGCGCCGATGGCGGCGCGAAGCGTCGTGACGGGCAAGGCGATCCTCATCGCCGCCCGGCGGGCCGGGCGGCGTTCGTGCGGTGACGGCAGTCGCGGTTCAGTCGCGGTAGGACGGGTCCAGCCGGTCCAGCTTCCGCAGCAGCCCCGGCCATTCCATCACGCCATAGGGGCGGCGCGTGCCGGGCTGGTAGTTGTTCCAGGTGGCATCCACCACGGCCTGCGGCACTTCCACCAGCTTCTGCCCCGTCGCCTGCGCCGCCAGCTGCGCGCGGCAGGAGAGTTCGAGCCGGTGCATGGCGTTGAAGGCCTCCCCCACCGTGCGGCCGATGGTCAGCAGCCCGTGGTTGCGCAGGATCAGCGCGTTGTTGTCGCCGAGGTCGCGGACCAGCCTCTCCTGCATCTCCAGGTCCAGCACCACGCCTTCGTAGTCGTGGTAGCCGATCCTGGCGAAGCGCATGGAGGTCTGGTTCATCGGCAGCAGCCCGCATTCCAGCGAGGAGACCGCCATGCCCGGCCAGGTATGAGTGTGGATGACGCAGGCGATGTCGTGCTTCGCCTCATGGATCGCGCCATGGATGACGAAGCCCGCGCGATTCACGCCGTAGGAGAGGCCGCCCGGGAAGTCGGGCTTCGCGAGGACGTTGCCGTGCACGTCGATCTTCACGAGCGACGACGCCGTGATCTCCTCGTAGAGCATGCCATAGGCATTGATGAGGAAGGCGCCTTCCTCGCCCGGCACACGGACGGAAATGTGGTTCGCCGCCATGTCGGACATGCCGTAGAGGTCGATCAGCCGGTAGCAGGCGGCGAGGTCGATGCGGGCCTGCCATTCCTCCGGGGAGACGCGGTCCCGCATGGAGGGGATCTGGAAGCGTTCGGCGGCGCTGTCGGGCATGGGGCGGTTCCCTCGTGATCTGTTCGGGTGTTGCGCCGGAGGCGCACTTACTCAGGGGTTGCGCCGGAGGCGCGGACGATCGCGGACCAGCGGCGGATCTCATGGGCGATGAAGGCGCCGAAAGCCTCCGGGCCATTGCCCACGGGGTCGGCGCCCTGCTCGATCATGGTGCGTTCGATGGCGGGGACGCGCAATGCCGCATGGCAATCCTCCGCCACCTTGCGGACGATCTCGGGCGGCGTGCGCGCCGGCGCCACCATGCCGAACCAGGAGGAGGCGTCGAATTCGGGGTAGCCGAGTTCGACCATCGTCGGCACCTCCGGGTTCGACCGCGACCGCTGGGTGGACGACACCGCCAGAGGCCGCAGCCGCCCGCCGCGGATCTGCTCCATGACCGAGGGGATGGTCGCGAACATGAAGTCGAGCCGGCCGGAAAGCAGGTCGTTCAGCGCGACGGCGCCCCGATAGGGCACGTGCTCCGTCCGGATGCCCGCCATCTGGTCCAGCATGACGCCGGAGAGGTGGGAGGAGGTGCCGACGCCGGTGGAGCCGTAGGAGAGCTGCCCCGGCCGCCGCTTCGCCTCCGCCACCAGCCCCGCGACGTCCCGCGCGGGGTGGTTCGGCGCGACGACCAGGATGTTCGGCACGCCCGCCAGCAGCGTGACCGGCGCCAGGTCCCGCAGCGTGTCATAGGGCATGTTGCGCACGAGGGACTGGTTCACCGCCAGCGGCCCGACGGAGCCCACCATCAGCGTATAGCCATCGGGGGCGGAGCGGACGACGTGTTCGGTGCCGATATTGCCGCCGGCACCCGGGCGGTTGTCGATGACGACGGACTGGCCCCACGCCTCCGCCAGGTGGGCGCCGAGCAGGCGGGCGATGATGTCGGTGGTGCCGCCGGCGGTGAAGGCGACGACGATGCGGACGGGCCGGTTCGGCCAGGGGGCCTGGGCCAGGGCAAGGCCCGGGGCCGCCAGCAGGGGCAGGGCGAGGCAGGCGCGCCGCGCGATCGTCATGGTCGTTCCATTCTCCCGTCGGGCGGTCGTGCTGCCGCCTCCTTCAAGCCGCGCATCCTGGCCCCGGGCAGCCCATGCGACAAATGGAAAGAATGCGCGGGCCGTGCCGTTTCGTGCACTAATCCAGCCGCAGGCCGATGGCGCGGATCACCGGCGTCCAGGTCGCGCGTTCCTGCGCCAGGTACTCCGCCAAATGTCCGGGCCCGCTGGCGGCGGGCTCCGCGCCCTGGCGGGCAAGGGCCCCGCGGACCGTCTCCTCCTGCAGCGCCTCACCGAGTGCCGCCGCGATGCGGTCCAGGATCGGGCGCGGCGTGCCGGCGGGGGCGAGCAGGGCCTGGAAGTTGCGGACGACGAGGGCCGGGAAGCCTTCCTCCGCCGTCGTCGGGACCGTGGGGGCGAGGCTGGAGCGGCGGGGCGCGGTGGTGGCGAGCGCGCGCAGGCGGCCATTCTCCACCAGGGTCAGCACGGCGGAGATGTCGCCGAACAGCGCCTCGATCTTGCCGCCCATGAGGTCGGGCAGCGCGGCGCCGGTGCCGCGATAGGGCACGTGTTCCAGCCGCACGCCGGCAAGCTGGCCAAGCAGCTCCGCCGCCAGGTGCGGCGTGGTGCCGATGCCGGCGGAGCCCATGTTGATCTCGCCCGGCCGCGCCTTCGCCAGCGCCACGAATTCGGCCAGGTTCCGTGCGGGCAGGCCGGGCGTGACGACCAGCATCTGCGGGCTGTCCGCGATCAGCGCGACGGGGGCCAGCGCGTTGAGCAGATCGGGCGCGCCGGCCCCACCGGCAGCCGGCGCGATGACCAGCGGGCCGGAGGAGCCGACGAGCAGCGTGTAGCCATCCGGCCGCGCTGCCGCGACGTAGCGCGCGCCGACGACGCCGCCGGCGCCCGCGCGGTTCTCCACCACCACCGGCTGGCCGAGGTGGCGGCGCAGCCCCTCCGCCGCCGGGCGGGCGACATTGTCCACCGGGCCACCGGGCGCGAAGGGCACCACCAGCGTCACCGCGCGCTGCGGCCAGGATTCCTGCGCCCTTGCCACGGCGGGCAGCAGGAGAGGCGTGGCGAGGAGCGCGCGGCGCTTCATGTCAGCGTCCCTTGAAGACAGGCTTCCGCTTTTCCGCAAAGGCCTTCCAGGCTTCCTGGGTGTCTTCCGTGGAGGCCAGGGCCACGGTCTGCGACTGCTCGAAGCGATAGCCCTCGTGCAGCGGCATGTATTCGGTGACCTGGAAGCTCTTCTTCGCGGCCTGGACGGCGAGCGGCACCTTGCCCGCGATCTCCCGCCCGATCTTCTGTGCCTCCGCGAGCAGCGCGTCGCGCGGCAGGCACATCGAGGCCGCGCCCATGCGCAGCAGGTCGGGGCCGGTGAAGCGGCGCGCGGTGTAGATCATCAGCCGCGCATCGGACTGGCCGAGGTGGCGCAGCACATGGCGCACACCGCCCGCGAGCCCGACATCGACCTCCGTCATGGCGAGGTAGCTGTCCTCTGCCACCAGGATGATGTCGGCGCAGAGTGCCAGCACGCAGCCCGCGCCGATGCCGAGGCCATTGACGGCGGCAATGACCGGCTTGCCGCATTCCATGACGCTGTCGAAGACGGCGCGCGTCAGGCGGTTGTGGCGGGGATAGGCGCCGGGCTCGCCCGCGATGTTCGGGCGTTCCTTCAGATCCGCCCCGGCGCAGAAGGCCTTGCCGTTCGCGGTCAGCACCACGGCGCGGACATCGGCGCGGTCATGCAGCTCGTCGAAGACGCGCACGATCTCCTGCCGCATGGCGAGGTTCATCGCATTCACCGGCGGGCGGTTCAGCGTGACGGTGGCGACGTAGTCCGCCACCTCCAGCGTCAGGGTTTCATAGCCAGTGCTCATTCCGCGCGAATCCCCGCTGCCTCGATCACCTGTTTCCACCGCGCGCTTTCCGCGCGGATGGTCGCCGCCAGTTCCTCCGGCGAGGAGGGCGTGGCTTCCTCGCCCAGCGCTTCCATGCGGGCGCGGTAGGCAGGGTCATTGAGGATGCCGACCACGGCCTGGTTCAGCCGCGCGACGATGGGCGCCGGCGTGCCGCCGGTGGTGGCGATGTAGTTGAAGGGCGCGGCATCGAAGCCCGGCAGCGTCTCCGCCAGCGCCGGCAGATCGGAGGCCAGCGCGGAACGCTGCGGCGTGGTGACGCCGAGCGCGCGCAGATTGCCGTTGCGCGACAGGGGCAGCAGGATGGAGAGCGTATCGAGCGCCATGCTCACCGTGCCGGCCATGAGGTCCGTCAGCGCCTGGCTAGTGCCGCGATAGGGCACGTGCGTGATGTCGATCTGCGCCAGGAACTTCAGCATCTCCCCCGCCAGATGCGAGGAGGAACCGATGCCGGAGGAAGCGAAGGTCAGCGTGCCCGGCCGCGCCTTGGCCAGTGCGATCAGCTCCTGCAGGTTCCGGGCGGGCAGGCCGGGATGGACGGCCAGCAGGTTCGGCGCGCGCTTGTAGCCGGCGACGGGGGCGAAATCGCGCTCCGGATCATAGGGCACGCTCCGC
The DNA here is from genome assembly GCA_027482245.1 of Acetobacteraceae bacterium. GTDB lineage: Bacteria > Pseudomonadota > Alphaproteobacteria > Acetobacterales > Acetobacteraceae > Falsiroseomonas. The sequence continues at coordinate 66,420 of JAIXWG010000053.1, forward strand.
ATCAGGTGCGGGTTGATGATCTGTGGGCCGGGCGTGCCGTAGAGCAGCGTGTGGCCATCCGGCTGGGCCCGCGCCACCGCCTGCGCGCCGATGGTGGCGCCGCCGCCCGGGCGGTTCTCCACCACCACGGGCTGGCCGAGCACGGGCGTCAGCGCCTCCGCCAATTGGCGTGCGCTGGCATCGGCGGAGCCACCGGCGGCGAAGGGGCAGATCATGCGCAGCGGACGGTTCGGGAAGGCCTGCGCGTAAGCCAGGGATGGCGTGGCGAGGGCCGCGGCGATCGCGGCGCGACGGGTGATGCTCATTCGGCGGTGATTCCTCCCCTCCGGATCACCGGGCCCCAGCGATCCGACTCCTCCCGCACCATGGCGGCCAGCGCCTCCGGCGTCCCGCCCAGCTTCTCGATGCCCAGGCCATCGAAGCGGGCGCGGATGCTGGGCTGGTCGAGGATGGCGTTCAGCGTCGTGTTCAGCACCGCGACCACCTCCGGCGGTGTGCGCGCGGGCAGCAGCAGGTAGTTGAAGCTGGCGTCGTGGTAGCCCGGCAGCGTCTGCGCCACGCGCGGCAGGTCGGGCGCCGCTGCGGCGGGTTCGGCGGTGGAGACGGCGAGGGCGCGGAGGCGGCCGTCCCGCACCAGCGGCAGCAGCGTCGCGATGTTGTCCATCATGAAATCGACACGGCCGCCCATCACCTCCTGCACCGCGGGCGCGGTGCCGCGGAAGGGGACGTGCAGCATCTCGACATTGGCCATCTGGCCCAGCATGGCGGCGGCCAGGTGGCCGGAGGAGGCGACACCGGCCGAGGCGAAGGTCAGTGCATTCGCCTCCCGCCGCGCCAGCGCGATCAGGCCGGGGACGTCGCGCGCGGCGAAGTCCGGGCGCACGACCAGCAGCTTCGGCGCCTTCATCACCGCGATCAGCGGCGCGAAATCCGCCACGGGATCATAGGGCAGCGTCCGCATGAGGTGCGGGTTGAGGATCTGCACATTGGGCGTCGCGTAGAGGATCGTGTGGCCATCGGCGGGCGCGCGCGCGACCGCGACCGCGCCGATGGTCGTGCCGCCGCCCGGCCGGTTCTCCACCGTGACGGGCTGGCCCAGCGCGGTGCCCAGCGCCTCCGCCAGCAGGCGGCCGACGGTGTCGGAGGCACCGCCGGGCGCGAAGGGGATCACCATTCGCATGGGGCGCGACGGCGCCCAGGAAGGCTGCGCCAGCGCAGGCAGCGCCAGGGTCGAGAGCAGCAGCGTGCGGCGCGCGATCATTCGAGGGTGATCCCCTGGGCGGTGATGACGCCGCGCCAGCGCGCGATCTCCTCCTGGATCATCGCGGCCAGCTCCTCCCGCGTGCCGCCGATGGCCTCCGCGCCGAGCGTGCCGAAGCGGGCGCGGATGGCGGGGTCCTTCAGCACGCGATCGAGCGTGGCATTCAGGCCGGCGGTGATCTCGGGCGGCGTGCGGCCGGGGGCGAGGAGGTAGTTGAAGCTGGCGTCGTGGAAGCCGGGCAGCGTGTCGGCGATCGGCGGCAGGTCGGGCGCGGCCTCCGCCCGGTCCCGCGTGCTGACGGCCAGCGCGCGGAGCCTGCCCTCCCGCACCAGCGGCAGCAGCGCCGCGGCGGTATCGAGGGTGAGGTCGATGCGGCCCGCCAGCAAATCCTGCACGCCGGGGGCGGTGCCGCGATAGGGGACGTGCAGCATCTCGATCCCCGCCATCTGGGCGAAGAGGGCGCCGGCGAGGTGGCCCGCGGAGCCGATGCCGGCGCTGCAATAGGTGAGCTGCCCCGGCCGCGCCTTGGCGAGCGCGATCAGTTCCGCGGTGCTGCGCACCGGCGAATCCCCGCGCACCACCAACAGCTTCGGTGCCCGCATCAGGGCGATGACGGGCGTGAAGTCCGCGAAAGCGTCATAGGGGACGCTCCGCATCATCAGCGGGTTCAGGATCTGCACGCCGGGCGGCGCGTAGAGCATGGTGTGGCCATCGGGCGGCGACTGCGCGACGGCGATGGCGCCGACGGACTGGTTGCCGCCGGGCCGGTTCTCCACCACCACGGCCTGGCCATAGGCGGTGCCGAGCGGCACCGCCACCAGCCGGGCCAGCGTATCCGCCGTGCCGCCCGGTGCCTGCGGCACGATGATGCGCAGGCTGCGCGTGGGTGCCCAGGCGGTCTGCGCCCGCGCCACCGCGGGCATCAGCAGCGGCGCGGCGAGGAGGTGGCGACGACGCATCGGCGCTACTCCAGCCGCGCGCCGGTGGTGCGGACCACATCGCCCCAGGTGGCGTTGGTTTCGCGGATGAAGGCGTTGAACTCGGTCGGCGTGCTGCCGACGATGCGGCCGCCCTGCTCGCCCAGCACGCGGCGGACTTCGGCATCGCCGAGGGCCGCGCGCGCAGCATTCACGAGGATGTCCACGCGGTCCTGCGGAATGGCGGCGGGGCCGAAGAGGCCGTACCAGGTCTCGCTGATCATGTTCGGCACGCCGGCCTCGATGGCGGTCGGCACATCCGGCAGGATCGCCAGCCGCTCCTGCGCCGTGACGGCCAGGGCACGCAACGCGCCTGCGCGGACCTGGCCGATCAAGGCGGGGACGTCGGCGGCCAGGATCTGGATGCGGCCCGCGAGCAGGTCCGTCACCGCCGGCGCCGCGCCGCCATAGGGGATGTGGGTGATGTCGATGCCGGCGCGCAGCTTCAGCAACTCGCCCGCCATGTGCAGCGACGATCCGATGCCGGCCGAGCCGAAGGTCAGCTCGCCCGGCTTCGCCTTCGCCATGGCGACAAGGTCGGCCAGGTTCCGCACCGCGAGGCCCGGCGCGACGGAGACGATCTGCGGCACCGCGAGCACCTGCGTGACCGGCGTGAGATCCTTCAGCGGATCATACGGCATGTTGCTGCGCATATGCGGGATGATGACGATGGCGCCGGAGGACGCCATCACCAGCGTGTGGCCATCGGGGCGCGACTTGGACGCGACATCGACGCCGATGAGGCCGCCGGCGCCGGCGCGGGCCTCCACCACGATGGGCCTGCCCAGACGCTCCGACATGGCGCGGGAGACGACGCGGGCGATGATGTCCGCGGGGCCACCGGCGGCGAAGGGCACGATCATGCGGATGGGCTGGTCGGGGAAGGCGGCCTGGGCGTGGGCGAGGCCCGGCATGGCCAGCAGGCCCATGGCGCCAAGGGCGCCGCGACGTCCGATGTTCATGGTTGTTTCCTCCGCTGTTGTTTCGTTGGTTCTAGTCAAAAAGGCTGGCGGGGTTGTCCACCAGGATGCGGCGCGCGAGCGCATCATCGCCCAGCGCGCCGAGGAAGGCATCCATCATCGCCCCCGCATCCGGCGGCGGCGCCATGCGCACATAGGGCCAGTCGGAGCCCCAGAGCAGCCGGTCCGGATTGGCGGCGACCAGCGCATCCTGCACCGGGCGCGGGTCGCAGGACAGGCGGCAGGTCGTGATCTTCACCCAGGCCGCGCCATCGCGCAGCAGGCGCAGCAGCTGCGCAAAGCCGGGATCATCCGCGGAAGCGGGCATGCCGCAATGGTCGATGACCAGGGGCACGCCGAGCGGCGCCAATTCCGGCAGCAGTTCCGCGAGTTGCGAGGCGCTGGCCCAGAGATGCGCCTGCCAGCCCATGGCGCGCAGCCGCGGCGCGAGTGCCTTCAGCGCATCGACGCCGATCGCGCCGGGATAGCGGCCGGTGCCGCCCGGCGCGCGCATCTCCACGAAGCGTAGCGCACGGATGCCGGCCTCGTGCCACTCCGCCAGCGTCGCGTCGGTGATGCTCTCATCCGCGATCATCACGCCGCGCAGCGCGCGGTCCCGCCGCAGCGCATCCAGCAGGCAGGCGGGGTCGCGGCCATAGGGGGCGGGCTGCACCAGCACGGCGCGGGCGGTGCCGAGCCTGGCGCGCATCGCGGCGTGCACGTCCAGCATCGCCTCCGGCAGCGCATAGGGCGAGGCGCCGGCGGCGAAGCGCGCATCGAAGACGTGGGTATGCGTGTCCCAGGCGCCCGCCGGCACCGCGTGGCGCGGGGCGGAAAGGCCGGGCGCGGCGACGGTCGCGTTCACGGCAGCGGCGCGAGGGTGAAGAGGCCCGTGGGCGGTGCGACCAGCGGCTCCGCCTCTCCGTCGGGCAGCGGCACGCCATGCGCGTTCAGCGTCATGGAGACCATGGTGTAGTAGCCGACCAGCGCCGTGAGTTCGACCACGCCCTTCACGCCGAACAGCGCGCGGGCTTCCTCATAGATCGCGTCGGGCACGCGGCCATCGGCCTGCAGCGTGCGGGCGAATTCATAGACCACGGCCTCGTCCCGCTTGTCGAAAGCCGGCGCGCGGCCTTCGCGGATGGCGTCGAGCACCGCCATGGAGACGCCGACCTTGGCGGCCGTCGCGGCATGGACGAACCACTCCACCTGGCTGCTCCAGCGACGGCCCGTGACGCAGATCGCAAGTTCCGACAGGCGCTTGTCGAGGCTGGTCGAGAAGCGCAGCGCCTCCCCCAGCGCGGACCAGCGGCCGGCAAGTTCCGCATTGTGAATGGCGGCGCGCAGCGGGCCGATGACCTGACCGCGCGGGCCGGCGACGACGCTGTCCCAGACCTTCTGCTGCGCCTCATCCAGCTCGTCACGGGAGGAAGGGAGCGGAATGCGCGCCATGGTCAGGTCACCTTCGCGGCAGCGAGCGCCGCCTGTTCGTCGTCACCGATGCCGAGTTCGCGCAGCACCTCCGCCGTGTGCTGGCCGAGCAGCGGCGGCGGGCGGTCGAAGCTCAGCGGATTGTCCTTGAGGCGGATGGGGCTGACCACCTGCGGCACCTCCCCATGGGGATGCGGGACCATGCGGAGCATGTTCCGGTGCTGGACCTGCGGGTCCTGGAAGACGTCGGGCACCGTGTTGATCGGGCCGCAGGGCACGCCGGCGGCGTCGAGCATCGTCGTGAGCTGCAGCCGCGTGAAATCGGCGAAGCGCTCCTTCAGCATCGGCGTCAGCGCCAGCTCATTCTTCACGCGATCGGCGTTCTTGATGAAGCGCGGATCCTGCGCCCAGTCGGCACGGCCGATCGCCTCGCAGAGCTTGGCGAACTGCCCGTCATTGCCGACGGCCAGCACGATGTAGCCATCGGCGCAGGGGAAGACATCCTGCGGCTGGATGTTGGGATGCCGGTTGCCCGCGCGGTGCGGCACCTTGCGGCCCACGAGGAAGTTCATCGCCTGGTTGGCCAGGAAGGCCGCCTGGACGTCGAGCATGGCGAGGTCGATCGTCTCCCCCTGCCCCGTCTTGTCGCGATGCGCGACGGCGGCGAGGATGGCGGTCGCGGCATACATGCCGGTCATGAGATCGACGATGGGGACGCCGACCTTCTGCGGCGGGCCGTCCTTCTCCCCGGTCACGGACATCAGCCCGCCCATGGCCTGGATCATGAAGTCATAGGCCGCCTGGTCGCGCCGCGGGCCGTCCTGGCCGAAGCCGGTGACCGAGCAGCAGATCAGGCTGGGCTTGAGCTTGCGCAGGCTCTCCGCATCCAGCCCGTAGCGCGTCAGCGCGCCGGCCTTGAAGTTCTCGACGACGATGTCGGCGCTCTCGGCGATCTTGCGCACCACCGCCTGGCCCTCGGGCCGCGTGATGTCGATGGTGACGGATCGCTTGCCGCGATTGACGGCGAGGTAGTAGCCGGCCTCCTTCGTCGGGTTGCCGTCGCGGTCCTTCAGGAAGGGCGGGCCCCAGGCGCGCGTGTCGTCGCCGGCGCCGGGGCGCTCGATCTTGATCACGTCGGCGCCGAGATCGGCCAGGATCTGCGTCGCCCAGGGCGCGGCCATGATGCGGCCGAGGTCGAGGACGCGGAGGTGGGACAGGGGTCCGGCCATGGTGATCAGCCCTCCGCCACCACGGTCGCCATCATCGATGGGCGCTTCGCGAACTCCGCGTGCCAGGCGGCGAAGTTCGGGCAGGCGGCGCGCCAGTCGATATCGGCGAAGCGGAAATCGAGATAGGCGCCAACGACGCCGAGCGTGACCTGCGCGAGCCCGATGGGACGCGCGGCGATGTCCCCGATCTCGGCCTCGATGGCCCGCAGCGCGTGCTGCGTCTTCAGCGCGAAGGCATCGAGCAGCGCGGGCAGCGGATGCTCCTTGTCCCGCTCGTTGCGCCAAAGGATCAGCGTGTCCAGGAACAGCGTCGCCATGGCGTGGCGGCGGAGTTCCAGCCAGCGCGCGGGGCCCTCCGCCGGGATCAGGCGCGGGCCGGCATGCAGCGTGTCGAGGTATTCGCAGATGACGCCGCTGTCGTAGAGGACGCTGCCATCCGCCACCTCCAGCGTCGGGATCTTCCCGATCGGGTTGATCGGCAGCAGATCGTGGTTGGGCTTCGTCATGGCGACGGGGGTACGGACCGTGCGGATGCGATCCACCACCCCGGCCTCATGCGCGAAGACCATGACCTTGCGCACGAAGGGCGAGCGCGGCGACCAATGCAGCGTCATCGGCGGCGGGGTGGTCGTCACGGTTGGTTTCCTCCAGGCAGGCGCGATCCGGACCCGGTCAAAAGGTCAGGACTATGACCTTATGGCCGAAGCCCAGGCCGCCGTCCAGTCTCAGCCTCTGGTGGCGTCGTGGTGGGGCCGGCCGGCGGCGAAGGATGTGATCCCATTGGCCAGCATGGCGATCATGTCGGCGCGGGTCTCATGCGTGACGGTGGCGTAGTGCGGCGCGACGACCAGGTTGGGCGCCTCCAGCATTGCCGGGTCGGGCACGGGCTCGGACCGGAAGACGTCGGTGGCGGCACCCCGGATGGTGCCGGCCTTCAACGCCGCGACCAGCGCGGGTTCGTCGACCACGGTGCCGCGGGAGATGTTCACGAGAAAACCCTTGGGGCCGAGGCGCTGCAGCATCGCCGCATCGATGATCCGGTCCGTCTCCGCGCCGCCCGGGCAGGTCAGCACCAGCACGTCGCATTGCTCGACCATGGCCGCCAGATCCGCGACATAAGGCCAGGCGATCCCTGGCTTCGGCCGCGGCCCCGACCAGATGACGTGCATCCCGATGCCCTGCGCCCGCCGCGCCACCGCCTGGCCGATCTTGCCCAGGCCGAAGATGCCACAGGTCTTGCCGATCAGGCGCGTGGAAGGGGAAAGGCGCCCCTTCGCCCAGGCGCCGCTGCGCACGAAGGCATCGGCCTCCACCACGCGCCGCGCGATGCCGTAGAGCAGGGCGATGGCGAAGTCGGCCGTATCCTCCGTCAGCACATCGGGCGTATTCAGCACGGCGATGCCGCGGGCGCGGGCGGCGTCGAGGTCGATGCGATCCAGCCCCGTGCCCATGCTGGCCAGCAGCTTCGCATCCGGGAAGCGCGCGAAGGTCTCGGCCGAGGCACCGGCCATGGCGGTGCCGAGCAGCACGCGGAAGCCGGGCACCGGGCCGGGCGGCAGGGTCGCGACGTCGGTCACGACATGCCCCTGCGCCTCGATCGCCGCCTTCAGGTCGGCGGCGGCGGGCACGATGGCGAGGACTTTCTCCCCGGCGGGTTGCGGCATGGGTGTTTCCTCGGTCTATACTGCCTTAAAGGTCAGGGTAGTGGCCTTTCCAGGGGAAGGATAGGCCAGCCGCCATGGCGATCACCTACCAGGGCGTTAAGACCCTGACGGCGCAGCTCTATGACTGGTCGCTGCGCCGCATCCCGGAGGACACGAAGGAAGGCCTGCGCCGTGCACGCCAGACGGAAACCCACCCCGGCGCGCAACGGGTGCTGGAGATCATGCTGGGCAGCGCGCTGCGCGCCGAGCAGACGGACCGTTTCGTATGCTCCGATTCCGGCGTGCCCGTCTTCCAGGTCGGCATCGGCACCAATGCCAAATGGGAAGGCGACATCAAGGCCGCCATCGTGGACGGCTTCGATGAGCTGGTGGCGACCATCAAGCCCCCGCTGCTGAAGCATGTGACCAACCCGCTGACGAATGAGCGCGGCTACAAGGGCAAGGACATGCCCCTGGTGAGCTGGGACATGATCAGCGGCGCCGACTACCTTGAATTCGCGTGCCAGCCGAAGGCGCTGGGATCGGGCCGCTGGGCGGCGGCGGAGACCTTCAGCTTTCCGAGCCTCGCCGATATCGAAGCCTATGTGATGAAGGTGGTCATGCAGGCGGGGTCGCAGCATTGCCCGCCGGTGATCATCGGCGTCGGTATCGGCGGCAGCTTCGACGTCGCCGCGAAGATCGCGAGCAAGGCGACCTACCGCCCCATCGGCAGCACCAATCCCGGCCCCGTGCTGGCGGCGATGGAGGAGCGGCTGCTGCGCGCGGTGAACGCCACCGGCTTCGGACCCATGGGCACGGGCGGCGACACGACCGCGCTGGCTGTCCATGTCGATTACGCCAGCGGCCATGGCTACACGCCCGTCGCCGTCTGCTTCAATTGCTGGATCAACCGCCGCACCCGCGCCCGGCTGCATGCGGATGGCTCCGTGGAGCGCATGGAATGAATTTTTCCGAGTATCGCCGAGTGACGATGCCTCTTTCACGCGAGGATGCACGCAGTCTCCGCGCTGGCGACATGGTGCTGCTCGATGGGGAGATCGTCATCACGGCGGGGCTGCCGACGCATCACCGCATCCTCGCCTGCATGGAGAAGGGCGAACCACCGCCAATCGACCTGCAGGGCGGGTCGCTGTTGCATCTCGGCTCCTACAGCCAGGATGCGGCCGATGGCGGGCTTGAGATCCTCTACATGAACCCGACCACCAGCACGCGCTTCAACCCACTGATGCCGCGGCTGATCCGCCACTACGGGCTGACCGCCGTCGGCGGCAAGGGCGGGCTGGATGCGGCGTGCCGGGAGGCGATGCAGGAGGTCGGCTGCGTCTATTTCTCCTTCCTCGGCGGCGGCGCGCCGCTGCACTCCGCGGCGATCAAGGCGGTGAAGCAGGTCGCGTGGAACGACCTCGTCGCGCATTACCGCCTGGTGCGCGTGGCGGTGGAGGGGCTGGGTCCCGTCACCGTCGGCATCGACGCGCATGGCAACAGTGTGTTCGAAAGCATTGCCGCCGATGCGACGGCGCGGATGCCGGCGATCCTCGAACAACTCGCGCGGGATCGGGCCGGCGCATGAAGCGGCGCGCCCTGCTGCTGGCCTCGCTGGCCACGCCAGCGGTCGCGCAATCCTGGATGCCGTCGCGACCGTTGCGGCTGGTGGTGCCCTTCGCGCCGGGCGGCAGCGTGGATTTGGCGGCGCGGCTGCTGGCGGAGCCGCTGGGGCAGCGGCTCGGGCAATCCGTGGTGGTGGAGAACCGTACGGGCGCGGGCGGCGCCATCGGCGCGGACAGCGTGGCGAAGGCGGCAGCGGATGGGCTGACGCTGCTGTGGGGGTCGTCCGGCGTGCTGTCGATCGCGGCGGCGCTGCGCGGGCGGCTGCCTTATGACCCCGCGAAGGATTTCGCGCCGGTCAGCCTGGTGATGCGCGCCTGGCACGGGCTGCTGGCCTCGCCTCGGCTGGGGGCGGTCGACCTGCCGCAGGTGCTGGCCATGGCGCGGGCACGGCCGGGGGCGCTGAACATCGCCTCCGGCGGCACGGGATCGGCCACGCATCTGCTGGCGGAACGCCTCAAGCTGATCGCCGGCGTGGACATGGTGCATGTGCCCTATCGCGGCAGCGGCGCGGTCTATCCGGACCTTGCGGCGGGGCTGGTGCAACTGGTGTTCGAGAGCCTGCCCGTGGCGCTGGCGCAGTCGCGCGGCGACAACGCACGATTGATCGCGGTCAGCGCGCCGACGCGCACGACGCTGGCGCCTGACGTGCCGACGCTGGTGGAAAGCGGCGTGCCCGGCTTCGTGACCAGCGCCTGGTTCGGCGTGCTGGTGCCGGTCGCCACACCTGATTCGATCCGCGCCGTGCTGGGCGACGCGATCCGGGAGGTTTCCTCAGTGCCCGATTTCTGCCGGCGTGCGCTGGAGGCCGGGCTGGAAGTCGTCGGTTCCTCCGCCGCCGAGTTTGCCGAGCTGCTGGCGACGGAAACGCGAGACTGGGCGGAAGTCGGCGCGCGGACGGGGCTGAAGCTGGATTAGTTCAGCGTCACGCCTTCAAGCCGCATGATGCCGTCTGGCAGCGCGCGGAAGCCGGTGAGCCGCGCGGCGTGCGCGAAGCGCCAGCCCTCATGCACCAGGTAGATGCGGTGGCGGTCGGGCAGCGCGATGCCGAGCGCGGTCGCGTAGTGCCGCGCGCGTTGCGCGGGCTCCACGCTGGCGCGGGCGGCTTCCAGCGCGGCATCCACGCGCGGGTCGCAGAACTTGCTGTCATTGTTGGCGCCGCGGCAGTGATTGAAGGCGAAGATGTTGCCATCGGGATCGACACGGCCGGACCAGCCGATCAGGAAGGCCTGGAACTCGCCCCGGTTCATCATGCCGGCGCTGGTCGCGAGCTCGCGTACCTCGATCCGCATGTCGAAGCCGGCGTCGCGCACCATGGCCTGCATCACCTCCGCCATCTGGCGGAACTCCGGGATGTTGGGGACCAGCATGGTGACCTGCGGGCTGGGCTGCCCGGCTTCCGCCAGCAGGCGGCGAGCGGCCGCGACGTCGCGCGGGGCCATGGGGAAGGACGGCGCGTAGAAGGGGCTGCCGGGCGGGATGGGCTGGTTGCCGGGGGTGTTCGCACCCTCGAACACCACCTGGTTCAGCGCCTCCCGATCCAGGGCGAGGTCGAAGGCCTGGCGAAGCCGCGCATCCTGGCCGAAGGGGTTCTGGGCGCGGGGGCCATTGCCGACATTGGCGATGATGGAGGTGAAGCCGAAGCCGCGCGCTTCCGCATAGCGCAGGCGCGTGTCGCGCCGCAGCGGCGCGACATCGTTGGCGGCCACGCGCTCCACCAGATCCAGCGTGCCGGATCGCAGGTTGAGGATGCGCACGGTGCTGTCGGGGATGGGGCGGAAGCTGACATTTTCCACCCGCACTTCCGCCGCGTTCCAGTGGCCGGGAAAGCGGCGGAGATCGATGCGTTCCTGCGGCACCTGGGCCGTGAAGGCGAAGGGACCGGAACAGATGGGTGCGCGGGTGAAGTCGTTGCCGTTGGCCTGGAGCGCCGTCGGCGACATGACCATCCCCGCACGATCCGCAAGTTGTGCCAGCAACGGCGCGGAGGGGGCGGCGAGGCGCAGCACGACCGTGCGCGCATCCGTCACCTCGATGGCGCTGATCTCCGCGATCTCGCTGCGGCGGCGGGAGGAGGGGAGCGTCGCGGCGCGGTTGAGGCTGAAGCGCACGGCTTCCGCATCTACGGGGGTGCCGTCATGGAAGGTGGCGCCGGCGCGGAGCGTGAGGGTCAGCGCGCGGCGATCCTCGCTCCAGGCCCAGCGCTCCGCCAGGCGGGGGACGAAGTTCAGATTCTCATCGACGTCGAGCAGCTTGTCGCAGAGCGCCGTCAACACGCTGCGGCCGGCGATGGTGTTGGACAGGACGGGATCGAGCGTGTCGATGTCGGAAGCGAGGCCGATGCGCAGCGTGCCGGCGGGCTGCGCCAGCGCTGGTGTCGCGGCCAGCAGCGCGGCGGCGATGATGCGGCCTGCGGTTTTCATGCGATGATATCCCGTTTCCCCGTGAAGGAGCCTAGTGGATGCCGCGTGAGGTTGTGAAGTCGGCGGAATGCGCGCCGACACCGAACTTCTTCAGCCAGGCCGTGAAGGTGAACGGCATGGTCTTCGTCTCCGGCCAGTTGTCGCGCGATGCGGCGGGCACGATCATCGGCCGCGGCGACATGGCGGCGCAGACGCGGCAGGTGATCGCGAACCTGCAAGCCATCCTTCGCGCAGCCGGCGGCGATCTTCGCCACATCGTGAAGCTGACGGCCTTCATGACCGACATGTCCCGCGCGCCCGAAGCCTGGGCGGTGCGGGAGGAATTCTTCGGCGCCCATCCCCCCGCCAGCACCGGCGTGCAGGTGCAGCGCCTGACCCATCCCGACTTCATGATCGAGATGGAGGCGATCGCCGTCATCGAGGACTGAGCATTTCATGCCCTCAGACGTCGTGCCGAAGGCACGCCTGCGGCGTGACGGGCACACGCTCCGTGTGCTTGGCTTCGTCGTGCCGCAGGCACGCCTGCGGCGTGACGCACTTGCCGCGGCGCCCGTTCGGGCGCTCGGACCGGTCAAGTGACCGGTCCGCTGGTCTCACTTCATCATTGCCGGCAGCACCAGCGCGATGGAGGGCATGAGGCACAGCAGCAGCACCGTCACCATCATCGCGCCCAGGAAGGGCAGTGCGCCGATGGCGATGGTGCGCAGCGCCACATCCTTGCCGATGCCCTGCAAGACGAAGAGGTTCATGCCGACCGGCGGCGTGATCAGCCCGACCTCCGCCATGATCACCAGGATAACGCCCATCCAGATCGCGTCGAAGCCCAGCGCCTGGGTGACGGGGAAGACGACCGGCAGCGTCAGCACGAGCATGGAGATGCTGTCGAGGAACATGCCGAGGATCACATAGACCAGGATGATCGCCAGGAAGACCGTCCCGCGATCAAGCCCGCCGCCCGTCGCCAGGCTCATCACCTGCTGCGACACCTTCAGGAAGTCGAAGCCGTAGGACAGGATGTTGGCGCCGACGACGATGATGAAGATGAAGGAGGTGACGACGACCGTCTCCTCCAGGCAGGCCCAAAGCATGGCGCGGGAGAGGCGGCCGCGCGCGAGTGCGAAGACGAAGGCGGCCGCGGCGCCGATGGCGCCCGTCTCCGACGCTGTGGCCAGCCCGCCATAGAGCGATCCGATCACCATCAGGATCAGCAGCAGCACCAGGCCGCTATCGACCAGGCTGTCGCGGGACAGGGGCGGTCCCTCCCCCCGCCGGATCGCCGGCGCGTCCTGCGGGCGCAGCCAGACCCAGCCCAGGATCACGCCCATGAACAGCAGCATCATCAGGATGCCCGGCAGGATGCCCGCCAGGAACAGCTCCACCACGGAGACGCCGACCGTGGTGGCGTAGATGATCATCGGCACGCTGGGCGGGATGAGGATGCCGAGCGTGCCGCCCGCCGCCACGCTGCCATAGGCCAGCGCTGGGCTGTAGCGCCGGCGCGTCATCTCCGGGCAGGCGACGGAGCCCACCGTGGCCGCGGTGGCGACGGAGGATCCGGAGACGGCGGCGAAGATGCCGCATCCCGCCGTTGCCGCATGGGCCAAGCCACCCGGCAGCGGCGCCAGCACGCGCGCCATGACGACAAAGAGTTCGTCCGACAGGCGGCTTCGCACCAGCAGCGCGCCCATCAGCACATAGAGCGGCACGGCGGTGAGGGAGAAGCTGTTGACGCCGGACCAGGCGCGTTCAGCGATCGTCATCGGGAAGGGCATCGGCAGCAGGAAGTAGATCGCCAGCAGCCCGACCAGCGCGAGCGCGAAGGCGATCCGCAGCCCCGTCGCCAGGAAGCCGGCGATGCCGAGGAACAGCAGCAGCGCCAGCGTGCCCGTGCCCCAATCCTTCGCCGCGGCGGAGATCGCGGTGCAGCCCAGCAACCCTCCCGCCGTCATCAGACCCGGCCGCAGCCCCGCGACGAAACTGCCCGCCAGCACCACCACCAGCGCCACGACGCTGCCGAGGTCGAAGCGGCCGATGCCGCTCATCGGCACTTCCCGCCCGAAGGCCAGCAGCAGGACAGCGAGGGCGAGCACCAGGCCATAGGGCAGCGTGCGGCGCCAGCGCGGCAGGTGCGCGGACAGCGTCTCGATCTCCACCAGCAGCGCCAGCCCCAGGCCGCCGAGGCCGATCGCGATGGGCAGCTTCGGCATCCAGGTCGGCGTCAGCAGCAGGGAGAAGACGCGTGCCTCGTTGACGTAGTCCGACGCCACCATCAGCGCGGATTGCCAGGCGGCCAGTGCCACGATCAGCAGGCCCACCCAGGCGCAGGCAATCTCCAGGTCCCGCCGCGGCCCGTCCCGGAGCAGGCTTGGCAGGAACTCCACCCGCACATTCGCGCCCGCCAGATGCGTGGCGCCGGCGCCGAGGAAGATGGTGGCGATCAGGAAGTAGGTGCTGAGCTCCGTCGCCCAGACCGTCGGCGCGTTGAAGACGTAGCGCACGCCGACGTCATAGGTGGTGGACAGCGCCATCGCGACCACGCCGGCCACGGCGATCCAGAGCATGGCGTGGCAGAGCGCGCGGGCGATGCGCCCGCCGAGCGTTGCCGATTCCGCTTGGGTGCCACCGTGATCCTGCATCGTTCCCCGCGCTTGACAGCAATGAAGCGGCAGCGTGAAGATTTGTCCGGACAAAGACAAGGGGGCGATCATGGTCACGCGACGCGGCTTGCTGGTGTCCTCGCTGGGTGTCGGCCTCGCCACGCCGGCCCTCGCCCAGGCGCCCATTCGCTGGAACATCGGCTACGTCAACGCGACCGGCAGTTCCTATGTCGAGACGCTCCGCCCCTCCGCCGCGCGCATCGCGCAGGCCACCGGCGGCCGCCTGACGATCGAGCTGTATGACACGCTGGTGGCGGGGCCGGAGCAGCCGGCGGCGGTGCGGGATGGGCGGCTCGATGGCAGCTTCGCCGTCTCTCCGTGGTTGTCCGCGGAGGCGCCCTACATCAATTTCGGCCATCTCCCCGGCCTCATCACCGATGTCGCGCGCTACCAGCGCATGCTGGACCCGCTGCTGCGCGACGAGATGGCGAAGGTCTGGCGGGATCGCTACCGCTCCGTCCAGCTGGCGACGGGCGTGTTCGAGGACCAGTGCATCATCTCCCGCGCGCCGCTCCGCACCGTCGCGGACTTCACGGGCAAGAAGGTACGCGTGCACAACACGGAAGCCGGCGCGCTGATGCAGAAGCTCGGCGCGGCGCCGACGCCCGTGCCCTTCGGTGAGATCGTGCCCGCGCTGCAGCGCGGCATCGTGGATCTGGTGATGACCAGCGTCGGCACCGCCGGCGGCTTCGGCTTCCACAACGTGACCAAGGATTTCTCGACCTGGCGCATCGGCACTATCGTGCCCTGGTCGCTGGTCGTGAACGCGCAGGTCTGGGGACGGCTGCCGGATGCGCTGAAGCCCGTGGTGCAGGCGGAATTCCGCAAGATCGAGGACGAGCACTTCGCCAACCACGCGCCGTTCAGCGAGGCCGCGATCCAGCGCCTGGTCGCCTCCGGCATGAACCACTACGTCGCGCCGGCCGACGAACTCGGGAAGCTCTTCGCGCCGGCGAATGTGGAGGCGGTCTTCGACAACTGGTACCAGCGCTGCGAACGCGCGGGGAATGACGGGCGCGCGCTTGTCCGACGGATTCAGGCGCTGTGAGCATGGACCTTCTGCAGGCCGGCCTGGCGATGCTGGAGAAGGCCGGCGCCGAGGCGCTGGACGCGCCGGGGCCGGAGGAGGCGATGCATGCCCTCGCCCGCGGCTGCTTCGACCTGCTGGGCGACCGGGAGGCGCATCTGAAGCCCGGCGCGCTGAAGCCGGGGGAGCGCCAGTACTTCGTCGCCGGCGCCTTCTTCGTCCTGCCCGACCGGCGCTACCACATGCTGGTCGGCAGCCTGGGTTTCCCGCCGGAACAGCGCCGGCTGATGGTGCCGATCGATGGCGGCCATCCCGGCTGGGTCTATGCCAACCGCTCCAAGCTGCTGCTGGAGAACACGGATGAGCACGGTACCTTCCGGCAATACCTCAAGACATCCCGCATGGGCTCGACGATCTTCGCGCCGATCATGTGGGAGGGCGAGTTCCACGGGCAGCTGATCATGGCGGCGCAGGCGCGCCACACCATGCGGCCGGTCGATCTTTCCATCATCGTCGCGGCGTCGCGCATCGCCGCCGGATGCTGGATCGCGAAGGGCGGGCCGGCCTGGCTGGCGGCCAATGCCGACCCCGCGGATGCCTACCGGGTGGACCGGGAAGGCGTGGACGCCAAGGGCTGAGCGTGAAGGGCGGCGTTGACGCCGCCTTTCTTTTCGGCTGATCCTTACCCTAAGTATGAATCAGCCCGGCGACCGCGCCGGGCGAGGGAAGGATGATGTCCGAGCCACCGCGTTCCCGCCGACAGACGCGCGCCGCCATCCTCGGCCGGCTGCTGGCCAGCGATGGCCTGTTCCGGCCGCGCCTGGCCGCTGAATGCCGCCTGACGGAGGCCAGCATCTCCCGCATCCTGGCGGAGCTGCGGCAGGACAACCTGGTCGAGGAGGTGCGCCGCCCCGCCCCTTATCCCGGCGGCCCGTCCGCCATGGTTACGCTGCGCAAGGATCAGCGCGTCGCCGGGCTGGAATTCGCCAATGATCGCCTCGGCGTCGGCCTCGCGACCCTGGGCGGGGAGGTTGATGGCAGCGCGCGCCTCGCGCTTCCCGCCGGCAGCACGCCGGAAGCGGTGGAGGCCGCGATCGCGGAGGCCATCGCGGAACTGCGCGGCTGGTGCGCCCGCACCGGCGCGCCGCCACGGCAGATCGCCGTCTCCATCCCCGGGCATGGCGCCAGCCCCAACCCCATCCTGCCCGTCGATCCCGCCCGGCTGGAAGAGACGCTCGGCGCCGCCTTTCCCGGCGTGCCCGTGGCCATCGCCAACAGCGTCGCCGCGCTCGCCGCCGTGCACCTGCATGGGCGCGGCGTCACGCCCGTCGGGGAACGGCACCTCTTCGTCTATCTCGGCCATGGCGTCGGCGGCGCCTGGGTGGATGCCGTGACGGCCGCCGACCCCATCCAGCCGATCGAGATCGGGCACGTCGTGCTCGACCCCGCCGGCGATCCCTGTCGCTGCGGCCATCGCGGCTGCCTGGAAGCCAGTGCCTCCACCGTCACGCTCGCGCTGCTCTGCGGGGTGGAGGAGGCGGCGCTGGCGGCGGCTGGCGCCGCATGGCCAGCCCTGGTGCGCATGACGCCGCGGCGGGAGGCCGCGATCCGGCTCGCGCTGTTCCGCACCGGCCTCGTCATCGGCAATGCGCTGAACCTGATGCCGGCGGCGCGGGTCGTGCTCTGTGGCTGGCCGGCCGCGCTGCCAGAGGCGATGCGCGACGCGGTGACGGAGGGGATGGACCGCAGCCTCTTCGGCGGCGCCCGCCAGGCCATCCGCTTCATCGCCCCGGCCCTCGGCCAGGAACCCGCCGCCGCCCTGGCCTTCGCCGTGCACGCCCTGGTGCGCCAGGGTGGCCTTGCGCGGCCGGATGAAACCCCGCCGGCCAAGCTCGCCGGCTGACATCACAAGAGGAACGCGCATGAAGAAATCCGTCACCCTGGCGCTGGCGCTGCTGGCCGCCACGGCACTCGCAGGGCCCGTCGCCGCGCAATCGACGCTGCGCGTGAAGCCCTCCGGCGATGTGCGCATCACGGACCCGCATCTGGGCTCCGACAGCATGGCCCGGAACATGGGCTACATGGTCTATGACACGCTCTTCGCCGTGGACGACCAGCTGCGCATCCGCCCGCAGATGGCGGAGAGCCATGAGGTGCTGGAAGGCGGCCGCGTCTGGCGCTTCCGGCTGCGCGAAGGCCTGGTGTTCCAGGACGGCTCGCCGGTCACCGCCGCCGACGTCGTCGCCTCGCTCCGCCGCTGGGCGCAGAATGACGGGCTCGGCCAGCAGCTGATCGCCCGCGGCGCAGTGTTCGAGGCGGAGGGCACGAGCGCCTTCACCCTCACGCTCAACACGCCCTGGGGGATGGTGCTGGAGGCGCTGGGCAAGCCCGGCGCGCCGGTACCCTTCATCATGCCCGAACGCCTGGCGCAGACGCCGGCGAACCGCCCGGTGCCGGAAGTGCTGGGCAGCGGCCCCTACCGCTTCGTCGCCAATGAATGGCGCGCGGGGGACCGCCTGGTCTTCGCCCGCCACGCCGGCTACCGCCCGCGCAGCGAAGCCGCGGCCGGGCTTTCCGGCGGCCGCGTGGCGCGCTTCGACCGCGTGGAATGGCTGATCATGCCGGACCAGTCGACGGCGATCGATGCGCTGCGCAAGGGCGAGATCGACATCGCGGAGGATATTCCGGCCGACCTCCTCTCCGTCCTGCGGCGCGACCGCAACATCACCGTCGCGAACCAGGATGAGCTGGGTGTCGCGCAGCAGATCCGCCTGAACACGACGCAGCCGCCCTTCAACAACCCGATGCTGCGCCAGGCGCTGCTGCATGCCGTGAATGGCCAGGATTTCCTCAGCGCCGTCACGACCGATCCGTCGCAGGGGCGGGTGTGCAACAGCTTCTATGTCTGCTCCTCCCCCTACCACTCCACCGCGGGCTGGCCGGCGGTGAACCTGGACCGCGCGCGGCAGCTGGTGCGGGAAAGCGGCTATGACGGGACGCCGGTGGTGTTCCTCAACGCCGCGGAGAACACCAACATCAACGCCTTCACGCTCGTCGCCGACCAGCTCTTCCGCAGCATCGGGCTGCGCACCGATGTGCAGGCGATGGACTGGGCGACGGTCGTGGCACGCCGCCAGTCGCGCGAACCCGTGGGCCGCGGCGGCTGGAGCGTCTTCATCTCCGGCCCCGGCGGGCTCGACATGATGGAGCCGGTCAGCCACCTCGGCCTGCGGTCGAACTGCGACCGCGCCTGGTTCGGCTGGCCCTGCGACGAGGAGATCGAACGGCTTCGCGCCGCCTTCGCCGACACGCCGGATGAGGCGCGGAAGCGGGAGATCGCGGCCCAGATCCAGGCCCGCGCACTGCAGACGGTGCCCTACATCCCGATCGGCGTGCAGTACCAGCTGCGCGCCCACCGGGCGAACCTGACGGGCCTGCTGAACCCGCCCGCGCCGGTGTACTGGAACGTCAGCCGCCGCTGAACGCACACCAGGGGGGCCCTTGCGGCGCCCCCCTGCCCTGCCTTCCTATACCTCATGGCACAAGATCCGGCGCCGAGCGGCGCGATGCGGTTGTCCTGGCGGGTGGAGGGCATGGATTGCGCGGCCTGCGTGGCCAGCGTGACCCGCGCCGTGGAACGCCTGCCCGGCGTCTCCGCGGTGGAAGTGAACCTCGTCGGCGAACGCCTGAGCCTCGCCCTCGCCCCGCCAGGGGAGGAGACGGCGGTGGAGCGCCAGGTGAAGGCGCTGGGCTATGGGGTGGCGAAGATCGGGGAGGCGCCGGCCGCCGCGCCCCCGGGCCACCATCACCACCACCACGACCATGACGAGGAAGCCGGGCCCTGGTGGGCCAATGGCAAGGCGCGGCTGGCGGCGATGCTCGGCCTGCTGGTTGCCGCCGCCTTCCTGGCCGCGCAGGTGATGCCGGCGGCGGAGCATGCCCTCTACTGGGCCGCGACGCTGGTGGCGCTCTGGCCCTTCGGGCGGCGGGCGCTCGCGCTGGTGCGGGCGGGCACGCCCTTCTCGATCGAGACGCTGATGGTCGTGGCGGCGCTCGGCGCGCTGGTCATCGGCGCGGCGGCGGAAGCGGCGATGGTCGTCTTCCTCTTCGCCGTCGGGGAATGGCTGGAAGGGGTCGCGGCGGGGCGCGCGCGGGCGGGCATCCGGGCGCTCGTCGCCCTCATGCCCCGCAGCGCGCTGCGGCTGCGCCCGGGCGGGGGGACGGAGGAGGTGCCGGCCACGGCGCTGGCCGTCGGCGACCGCGTGCTGGTGCGCCCCGGCGACCGCCTGCCCTGCGACGGCATCATCGAGGAAGGGCGATCCGCCCTCGACGAAAGCCCCGTGACCGGGGAGAGCATGCCGGTGCCGCGGCGGGAGGGTGATCCCGTCGTCGCCGGCAGCGTCAATGGCGATGGCGCGCTGGAAATCCGCGTGACCGCGGCCGGGGAGGCCAGCACGCTGTCCCGCATCGCCCGCCTGGTGGAGGAGGCGACGGCGACGCGCGGCCGCAGCCAGCGCTTCGTGGAGCGCTTCTCCGCCTGGTGGACGCCGGGCGCCATGGCGGTGGCGGCGCTGGTGATGCTGGCGCCGCCGCTGCTGGCGGGCGGCGACTGGGCGACCTGGATCTATCGCGGGCTGGCGCTGCTGCTGGTAGCCTGCCCCTGCGCGCTGGTCATCTCCGTCCCCGCCGCCATGGCCTCGGGCCTCTCGGCAGGCGCCCGGCACGGGCTGCTGGTAAAGGGCGGCGCGGCGCTGGAGGCGATCGGCGGCGCCCGCACCATCGCCTTCGACAAGACCGGCACACTCACCGCGGGTCGCCCGCGCGTCACCGACGTGGTGGCCGCCGAGGGAGAGCGGGTGGATGAGGTGCTGCGCCTGGCCGCGGGGGTGGAGGCGGGATCCGCCCATCCCCTCGCCCGCGCCATCCTGGCGGAGGTCGCTTCGCGCGACATCGGTATCCCGCCCGCCCGCGCGGGTGTGGCGCTGCCGGGCCAGGCGGTCGCGGCCAGCATCGAGGGGCGGCGCATCGGCGTCGGCAGCCCTGCCTGGGCAGCGGAATCCGGCACGCCCCTGCCGCCGGCGCTGGAGGCCGCCTGCGCACGGCTGGAGGGCGAGGGCCGTACCGTAGCCGTCGTCACCGCGGATCGCGCGGTGCTCGGCCTCATCGCGCTGCGCGACGAACCGCGGCCCGACGCGGCGGAGGCCATCGCCACGGTGAAGGCGCTCGGCCTGCGGCCCATCATGCTGACCGGCGACAATGCCCGCACCGCCGCCGCCATCGGGGGGGGGCTCGGGCTGGAGGCGGAAGCGGCGCTCCGGCCCGATGACAAGCTGGCCCGCATCCGCGCGCTGGCGGCGGATGGCCCGGTGCTGATGGTGGGCGATGGCATCAACGATGCGCCGGCGCTGGCCGCGGCCACGGCCGGCATCGCCATGGGTGGCGGCACGGCCGTGGCGCTGGAGGCGGCGGATGCGGCGCTGCTGCAGGAAAGGCTGCGCGGCATCCCCGACCTCATCGGCCTGTCGCGCGCCACGCTGCGGAACGTGAAGCAGAATGTGGCGGTGGCGGTCGGGCTGAAGCTCGTCTTCCTCGTCACCACCGTGGCGGGCGTCACGGGGCTGTGGCCGGCCATCCTGGCGGATACGGGGGCGACGGTGCTCGTGACGCTGAACGCGCTGCGGCTGCTGCGCTGGCGCCCGGCCTGATGTCATCGAGACTTCACGCAAGCGTCACGGAAGGAGCCACCCGCACGGCTTGATCGCGGCACGCGCTGCGCGGAGGCTTGCCACGGCAGCGGAAGGGTGGTCGCGGCGTGGCGGAAGGGTGCGAGGCGGGGGCCACGCTGCATCGCGGGCATTGCATCCGGGTGTCGCGCCGCCGGCGTGGCTGGGCCGTGCGCATCACGCCGGCCAGCGCGGTCGCCGCACGCCCCGTGCAGCTGCGCAACAACGTGCCGCGCGGCCGCGCCACGCTGATGGCGGAAGCACGCGCCTGGATCGACCGGCTGGTCGATGGCCCGCCCTGGCAGGGCCAGCCCTGAACGCCGCCACGACAACGTCACGCGACGGTCAAGCAGGCGCAACGCAGCGCCCTTAACAGGCCCGTCACCGGACACCGGGGATGGACCAACGATGCGACGCCTGCTTCTTGCCGCCACGGCCCTGATCGGCCTGGCACCCGCCGCCATGGCCGACCAGCGCTTCGACGCCACGCTGGCGGGCCATGCGATCCTGCCCGCCTTCACCATGGCGCTGCCGCCGGCCGATGCACCGCGGGATGCGCTGGTCTCCGGCAAGTTCGCGGGGCCCGGCAACCTCCGCATCGACCGCCCCGGCGCCGTAATGGGCGACACCGGCCCGCTGCATGGCCGGCGCGAGACGGGCATCGCCTTCCCCTTCATCGGCCAGCCCGTGCAGGGCTTCTCCGGCATCAAGCCGGTGGCGGGGGAGCCCGGGAACTACTGGGTGCTGACCGACAATGGCTTCGGCACGCGGCGCAACAGCCCCGACACGCTGCTGATGCTCCACAAAGTGCGCCCGGACTGGCGAAGCGGCCAGGTGGAGATGCTGCGCACGATCTTCCTCTCCGACCCCCAGCGCCGCATCCCCTTCCGCATCACCTATGAGGCCACAGACGCCCGCTACCTGACGGGCGCCGATTTCGACCCGGAGAGCATCCAGCCGCTGCCCGATGGCAGCTTCATGATCGGCGAGGAGTTCGGCCCCTTCCTGGTCCATGTCGATGCGGATGGCCGCGTGCTGCGCGTGGTCGAGACGCGGATGGAGGGCCAGGTGCTGATGGGCCCTGACAACCCCGCGCTGCAGGTGGCGGCGACGCCCACGGCCGGCGTTGCCTACCGTGTGCGCCGCTCCGGCGGCTATGAGGGCATGGCGCTGACGCCGGATGGCCAGACGCTCTGGGCCATGCTGGAACAGCCGCTTTTCGCGGCTGGCTCCGACCAGCCGGAAGGCCAGTTCCTGCGCGTGCTGGAATACAGCGTGCCGCGCGGCGAATGGACCGGCCGCACGGTGCGCTTCCGGCTGGAGCCGGGCGCGACCGCGATCGGCGACTTCAACTTCATCGACGCCACGCGCGCTTTGGTGATCGAGCGTGACAACGGGGAGGGCGATCCCGGCCTCGCCTGCCCGCAGGGCCAGCAGCCGACGCGCGCCGCGCCCTGCTTCCCGATGCCCGCCCGCATCAAGCGCGTGACGCTGGTGGACATGGCGCAGACGGATGCCGAGGGCTTCGTCCGCAAGATCGGCCATATCGACCTGATGGCGATCCGCGACACCGAAGGCCTGGCGCGCCAGCGCGGCGACCTGCCCGCGGATGCGCCGCGCGACCGCTTCACCTTCCCCTTCTTCACCATCGAGGACGTGGCGATGGTCGATGACGACCACATCATCGTCGCCATGGACAACAACCTGCCCTTCAGCGCGGGCCGCCACGTCTTCCGCGCCGACGACAACGAATTCATCCTGCTGCGCGTGCCCGAACTGCTGCGCGCACGATGAGCGGAGGCGCTACGTCCCCATGAGCCGAGGCTGATCCGCGCCTGGCCGGATACCGCGACCCCGGCAGCGCGACGAAGCGCCTCGGCCTCGATCCCTTCATCGATCCGAGCGCCAACGTCCGTGACAGCACCTTCGGCATCTACACGGAAGTCGGTGCCCGCAGCACGGTCGCGGAGACGGTGTTCGGCGACTACTCCTACGTCGTCCACGACAGCCAGATCATCTACGCGACGATCGGGCGCTTCTGCTCCATCGCAAGCCACGTGCGGGTGAACCCAGGCAACCACCCGCTGGACCGCGTGGCGCTGAGCCACGTGACCTACCGCGCCAGCGCCTATGGGCTGGGCGAGGACGAGGCCGGCTTCTTCGACTGGCGGCGGCAGAAGCGCGTGACGCTCGGCCATGATGTCTGGCTCGGCCATGGAGTCATCCTGCTGCCGGGCGTGGCCATCGGCACCGGCGCCGCGATCGGCGCCGGCACGGTGGTGACGAAGGACGTGCCGCCCTTCGCCATCGTCGTCGGCAATCCCGGCCGCGTGCTGCGCTTCCGCTTTCCGGAGGCGGTGCGGGAAAGCCTGCTGCGCATCGCCTGGTGGGACTGGGGCCGGGAGAAGCTGGCCAAGGAACTGCCCGGGATCCGCGCCCTGTCGGCAGAGGATTTCTGCCGCCGCCACGACCCGGACTTCAGGGCCGGAGACTCTACAGCCGCGGCATGATCCCGCCGACGCCGCTCGCCTGTTCCAGCGTCGCCAGCGCCAGCGCATGCGCAGCCTGCGCCGCGTTGGCGGCCTGGCGCGTCGCGTTCAGCGTGCGCAGCGCATCCAGCACATCCAGCAGGCTGCGCCCGCCAGCGAGGTAGGCCGTCTCCGTCGCGCGATAGGCTTCCTCCGCCCGTCGCAGCACCGCGCCGGTGGTCAGGGATTGCAGCGTGCGGGCCTGTTCGTAGCTCGCCCAGGCGGCGGCCAGGTCGGCCAGCGCATTGGCGCGCACGCCATCCGCCTGCGCCCGCGCCTGCGCCTGCTGCGCCATCGCCACTGCGATGCTGCCTTCGGTGATGCGCTGCGTGAAGATGGGCACGGACAGCGTGATGCCGACGGCGTTGTTGGCCCGCAGGCCGCGGCTGGCGGAGGGCAGGTCCTGGCTGAGTTCGGTGCGCGTCAGGCTGCCAGCGATGGAGACGTCGCGCGACCGCCCGGCCTCCGCCAGCCGGGTGGAGGCGTCGGCCGCGGCCACGCCACGCTCCGCCGCCAGGACGTCCGGCCGGTTGCCGATGCCGGCGGCCAGCGTCGCCTGGGTCAGGCTGAGCGGCGGCTGCGCGGCCAGGTTGCCCGCCAGTTCCAGCGCCGCCCCCCGCGCCACGGCATCCTGCCCCAGCAGCGCCGCCACGCGCGCCACGGCGGCGGCCTGCGCCTGGATGGCCGCGGCGACCTGCTGTTCGAAGGGCAGGCGGCTGGCCTGGAAGCGCAGCAGTTCCGATTCCGCGATGCCGCCCTGCCGAACCTGGCGGGCCAGCAGCGTCTCCGTCGTGTTGAGGCTGTTGCGGTTGTCGAGGGCGACGCGCAGATCGGCGCGCGCCTGCAGCGCGTTGATGAAGGCCTGGCGCAGCTGGAACAGCTGGTCGCGCATCGTGTCCAGCAGCTGCGCCTCGGCGACGCTCACCTGCTCGGCCGCGGCCAGTGTCCGCAGCTCCCGCTTGCCGCCGCGCTCCACCAGCACGTTCAGCGTGAAGCTGGCATTGTTGAGCGGTGAGATGGCACGGCCGCCATAGAAGCCGGACAGGCGCCGCTCCTCGCTCATCTGCGCGGCAGTCTGGCCGTAGCTGACGGATCCCGCCGGCGCGGTATCGGCGACCAGCCGCTGGGCGCGGGCGATCTCCACGCCCCGGCGCGCGGCGACAACGGCCAGGTTGCGTTCCAGCAGGATCGCCTGCGCCTCCTCCAGCGACAGGCCGCGGACGGTCTGGGACGCCGCCGGCCGGGCTTCCGGCGGGCGCTGGGCCAAAGCGGGCCCGGCGGCGAGGAGGGCGAGGCAGAGAGCGGCGGCGGATTTCATCGCGGCTGATCCGGAAGGTCGAAGGGTCATGTTACGCCGAACGGGGCCGCTTCGCCGCGGCCGCTTCCTCGATGGCGTCGTCCCGCTCGGCCAGGTGGCGGCCGAACAGGTCCACGGCGGCGGGCAGTACCACCAGGATGAAGATGGGCACGAGTCCGATGCCGCCCACCACCACCACGGCGAGCGGCTTAGTCACGTCCGCGCCGATGCCATGCGCCAGCGCCATCGGCAGCAGGCCGCAGAAGGACGCGAAGCAGGTCATCATCACGGGCCGCAGCCGGTCGGCCCCGGCCCTGTTCAGCGCAGGCGTCCAGGCCAGCCCTTCCTGTTCCCGCAGCTGGTTGAAGTAGGACAGGAAGATGATCGCCTCCATCACCGTGATGCCCAGCAGCGCCAGGAAGCCGATGGCCGCGGGGACGGAGAAGTTGAGCCCGGCCAACGCAAGCGCGAAGACACCGCCGGAGATGGAGAGCGGCAGCATGGCGAAGACCATCACCGTCTCCCGTATCCGGCCGAAGGAGACGTAGAGCAGGACGGCGATGATGACGAGCGTGATCGGCACCACCACCATCAGCCGCGCGATGGCGAGCTGGAGGTTGCGGAATTCGCCGACCCATTCCAGCCGGTAGCCGTTCGGCAGTTGCACCGCCCTGGCGACGCGCTGCTGGGCTTCCGCCACCGTGCTCGCGGGGTCGCGGCCGCGGACGGAGAAGCGGACGGGCACGTAGCGTTCCGAATTCTCGCGATAGATGTAGGACGGGCTGGTGGTCAGCTCGATCGTCGCGACATCGGCCAGCACCGCATTGGCGCCGACCGGCACGCGGCCGATCGCCTCGATCCCGTCGCGGTAGCGGGAGGCGAGGCGGACGACGATGGGGAAGTTGCGGTCGCCACCGGCCTCATAGACCGCACCGGCGGCCTGGCCGCCGATGGCGGCGGACAGCGCCGTGTTCACGTCGCTGACGCTGAGGCCGCGGCGCGCCGCGCGGGCACGGTCCACGGTGATGGTCACGGTCTGCTGCCCGGTGCTGAGCAGCACGCCGAGATCGGCGACGCCTGGCACCTGCGCCATCTCCCGCCGGATCTGGTCGGCGAGGCGCGAGGTGATCTCCACGTCGGGGCCGATCACCTTCACCGCGTTGGCGCCCTTCACGCCGCTCGCGGCTTCCTGGACGTTGTCGGAGATGGTCTGGGAGAAGGAGAACTCGATGCCGACGAATTCCCGCTCCAGCCGCGCCGCCACGGCGGCGACCAGGCCTTCGCGGTCCGGCGCGGTCTTCCATTGCGCCTGGGGCACAAGGGGCACGAAGAACTCCGCGTTGAAGAAGCCGGCGCTGTCCGTGCCGTCATCCGGCCGCCCCTGCTGGGACGTCACCGTGATCACTTCCGGGAACTCCATCAGCACGCGCCGGATGCGGTTGGCGGTCGGGTTGCCTTCTTCCAGCGAGATGGTGGAGGGCATGGTGGCGCGCAGCCAGATGCTGCCTTCCTCCAGCGTCGGCAGGAATTCGGCGCCGAGCCGCGTCAGCACGGCGCCGCTGCCCAGCAGCATGAGTCCGGCGAAGCCGAGCGTGATGGCGCGGCGGCGCATGCCGGCGGCGAACAGGCGGACGAAGCCCCACTTGATGCCCTTCATGACGAAGGTGTCGCGTTCCTCCGTCTCCGGCTTGAACAGCGTGGCGGCCAGCGCCGGCGTGATGGTGAATGTGGCCAGCAGCGCCCCGCCGATGGCGTAGGCGTAGGTCTTGGCCATCGGGCCGAAGATCCGGCCCTCGATCCCGCCCATGGCGAAGAGCGGGATGAAGGCCGCCATGATGATGAGGATGGAGAAGAAGATCGCCTTGTCCACCTCGCTCGCCGCACGCAGCACCGTCATCGGCACGGGGCGTGGCGACTGCCCGGCCTGGCCGTGCCGCGCCAGGTGCAGGTGGCGGAAGATGTTCTCCACCATGATGACGGTGGCATCGACCAGCAGGCCGAAATCAAGCGCGCCGAGGGAAAGCAGGTTCGCACTCTCGCCGCGCACCAGCATCATCAGCACGGCGAAGAAGAAGGCGAAGGGGATGGTGGCCGCGATGACGATGGCGCCCCGCAGGTCACCCAGGAACAGCCACTGGATGATGAGGATCAGCGCGACGCCTTCCAGGATGTTCTTCACCACCTTCACCGTGGTGGTGGAGACCAGATCCTCCCGGTCATAGAGCGGCACGAGGCGGACGCCCGGCGGCAGCACGCCGCCGGCGTTGATGCGCTCCACTTCCCGCTGCACGCCGTGGATGGTGGGCAGGGTCTGTTCGCCGCGGCGCATCAGCACGGTGCCGAGCATGACGTCGTCGTCCCGCTCATGCCCCGCGATGCCGAGGCGCGGCAGGTTGCCGATCTCCACCGTCGCGACGTCGGAGACGAGAACCGGATTGCCATCGCGGCTGCCGATCACGACGTTGCCGATATCGGCCACGCTGCGGATCAGGCCGATGCCCTGCACCACGAAGGATTGCGGGCCGACATTGAGCGTGCCGGCGCCCACGTTGACGGAGCCGTTGCGGATCGCCTCCACCACGGAGGGCAGCGCGATGCCGTAGGCCGACAGCCGCGCCAGATCCACCTGCACGGAGTAGGTCTTGGACAGGCCGCCGAAGGAGGTGACGTCGATGACGCCCGGCACGCGCTTGAAGCGCCGGTCGATCACCCATTCCTGCAGCGTCTTCAGATCCTCCAGCGGGTAGCCGGGCGGGCCGACCAGCCGGTAGCGCATGATCTCCCCGATCGGGGAGGCGGGGGAGATGCCGGGCTGCGCACCGTTCGGCAGATCGCCGAGCTGGCCCAGGCGGTTCAGCACCTGCTGCACCGCCTCGTCATAGGTGTAGTTGAAGTTGAACTGGACCCGGACATCCGACAGGCCGAAGAGGGAGGTGGAGCGCACCGTGGTCAGGTTCGGCAGCCCCGACATCGCGACCTCGATCGGGACCGTGATGTAGCGCTCGATCTCCTCCGCGCTCTGCCCCGCATTCTGCGTGATGATCACGACGGTGGGGGGGACGGGGTCCGGATAGGCCTCGATGTTGAGCTGACGGAAACCCATCACGCCCACCACGAGGAATACCGCGAAGAAGAGGAGCAGCAGCGGCCGGCGTTCGAGCGACACGGCGACGAGGAAGCGCAAGGCTGGCACTCCGGCAACGGACTGGGGCCGGCGGCGGGGACGCCGCCGTCAACCGTTGATTGCCCCGTCCCCGGCGCTTCCGGAAGGGCGCTCCAACACCCGTAAGCTGCGTGTAAGGCACTGGGGGTAGGACATGCTCGCCAAAGGATCGCCGGCCCGCCGCATCGCCGGCACTCCGTTCGGACGAGGACTGCCCCGACCATGAACATGATGACGCCTCCGCAGACCGCCGGCCTTCCGGACAGCGTGAGCATGGAAGGCGGAGCCAAGGGTGCGACGCCCGGGGCGGCTGGGCATGCGACGGCGACGAAGCCGGCGGCCGCGCCGCGCCGGCGGATCGCGCTCTGGGTGGTGGGCGGCTTGGTGGCCGCCGCGGGCGTGGGCGCCTTCGCCTGGCAGGAGATGACCGGCGGCAGCGTCGCCGTGGTGCGCCCGGCGGAAGCCGCCACCAGCAACCGCCTGCCCGACGGATCCTTCCGCGTCTCGGCCGCGGAAGCGCAGCTGCTGCGCGTCCAGCCCGTGGCCATGCGTCCCTTCCGCGACGAACGCGTGGCGGAGGGCCGGATTTCCTACAACGAGGATCGCGCGACGCCGGTCTTCGCCCCCTATTCCGGCCGCGTCCGCCGCGTGCTCGCCCAGCCCGGCCAGCAGGTCCAGGCCGGTGACGTGCTGTTCGAGATCGAGACGACCGATCTCAGCCAGGCCGCCAACGACCTGCTCTCGGCCCTCGACGCCCAGTCCAAGGCGCGCGCCCAGGTGGAGCTGACCCGGCGGAACGAGGCGCGGCAGCGCGACCTCTTCGCCGCCCGCGCCGCCGCGCGCCGCGACCTGGAACAGGCGCAGGCCGACCTGGCCGGCGCGCAGGCCGATGAGCGGACCGCCGATGCGGCGCTGGCCGCCGCGCGGGACCGGCTGCGGGTGCTGGGCCGGGATGCGGAAGCGGTGGCGCAGATCGAGCGCACGCGCCGCGTCGACGCGACCGTGCCCGTGGTGGCGCCCCTGGCCGGCACGGTGGTGCAGCGCCGCCTCGGCCCGAACCAGTGGCTGACGGCCGGCGGCGGCGACCCGGTCTTCACCATCGCCGACCTGAGCGAGATGTGGATGGTGGCCCAGGTGCGGGAACTGGATGCGCCCGCCATGCGCCCCGGCCAGGCCGTGGACGTGACGGTGGATGCCCTGCCCGGCCGCCACTTCCCGGGCACCATCGGCCATGTCGCCAGCGCGATCGACCCGGTGACACGCCGCCTGACGGTCCGCGCTTCCGTCCGCGACCCCGACCAGCTCCTGAAGCCGGAGATGTTCGCGACCTTCCGCATCGCCCTGCGCGACGCGCCGGAGGCCCTGGCCGTGCCCGTCGGCGCCCTGATCCGCCGCGGCACAACCGTGACGCTGTGGGAAGCCCTAGCGGATGACCGCTTCATCATGCGCCAGGTCCGCACCGGGCTGCAGGCGGATGGCTTCGTCCAGGTGGTGGATGGCCTTCGCCCCGACGCCCGCGTGGTGACGGGCGGCGCCCTGTTCATCGACCGCGCCGCGCAGGACTGACCGCCGGGCCGCAGCGCCCTTCGAGACGACCGACGCCAGGCCCGCGCTTCGCAGGCCTGGCGTTGTCATGTTCGAGCCGCGCCGTCAGGCCGGCCTGGCGAGCGGCAGGTTGATGGCGAAGACGGCGCCGCCCGTCTTCTCGTTCCGCACGGCAATGGTCCCGCCATGCGCCAGCACGACACGCTCCGCGATCCAGAGGCCGAGGCCGAGGCCCCGGCGATGCGTGTCGCCGGACCGCCAGTGGCGACGGAAGATGGTCGCCATGTCTTCCTCCCGCACGCCGCTGCCGCGGTCCGCGACCTCGATCGTCACGGCGCCGCGGCGGGGCGGCAGGATGCGGAGTTCCACCGGCTCCCCGGCCGGTGAATGGGCGATGGCATTCTCGATCAGGTTGCGCAGCGCCCGGCCGATCGCCTCCGCATGGCCGCTGATGGAAACGGGCTGCGCGGCGCCCAGCACCCGCACCTCATGCCCTTCCTCGCCACGCAGGGCGGCCAGGCGGCGGCCGGCTTCCTCGGCCAGGGAAGCAACGTCGAACACCTCGTCGCGCATGGGCAGGTCGCGCGCCGTGATGGCGGCCTCCAGCAATTCGGAGACGAGCTGCGCCAGGCCCTGCACATCCTTCTTCAGCCGGGCCGTGACCTCGTCCCCGCCCAGCAGGTCAAGCTCCGCATGCAGCACGGCAAGCGGCGTGCGGAGTTCGTGCGCGACCTCGGCCGAGAAGCCGCGCTGCCATTCCAGCGCGTCGTCCAGCCGGTCCAGCGCCCCATTGACCGCGTCGATCAGCGGCGCGATCTCGACCGACAGCCCCTCCCGGCTCAGGCGCGGGGGGCCGCCATGGCCGATCAGCTCCGCCTCCCGCGCCGCAACCCGCAGCGGGCGCAGCATCATCAGCAGCAGGCCGACATTGCACAGGAACAGCACCAGGGCGCCGCCACCGAGCACGGTCATCACCGGGCGCAGGGCGGCGGCCGGCACGTCGTCCAGCACCACGTAGCTGCGGTCCATGTCCTGGGCCACCTGGAAGGTGAGCGGGCCGTCCGGCGACCGCAGCACCGCCGTCACGCCCCAGACATGGGACCCGTCCCGGCCGGTGCGGAAATCATGCGCCGGCTCGTCCACGGCGTCGTAGCGCGGCAGTGCGACATCGGCGCCTGGCGATGCCGCCACCTTGCGCCCGCTCTCGTCCAGGATCACGTACATGAGAGAACCGGAGGCGGGGTTGAAGCGCCGAGCGGTCTCGATCGACAGGGGCTGGGCCAGACCCTTGACACCGTCACGCTCCAGCCTTTCCGTGATCTCGCTGGCAGAGGCCATGATGGAACGGCGATGTTCGTTCCAGACCACCTCGTTGACGGTGCGGTGCAGGACCACGCCGCCGATGCCGAGGGCGACGAGACCGATGCCCGCATGCCACAAGGCCAGACGGGCGATGAGGCTGTATGACCGTGCCATGACTGCTCCCCCCCACCACCGGCCGGGCCACGGTCCATCCCGTGGCCAGGCCGCCCCCCCTGCCGATTGGCGCCGCACAGCATGACGATGCGCGTCCTGCTCGTCGAGGATCATGCCCGCCTGGCGGCGCTGTTCAAGGAAGGACTGCGCCGCGCGGGCTGGGAAGTGGAGACGGTCGGCACCCTGGCGGATGCGGAAGCCGCGATCGGCAGCGTCGAGTTCGACGTGGCGGTGGTCGACCGGGGGCTGCCGGATGGGGATGGGCTCGACCTGGTGAAGAAGCTGCGCCACCGCACGGACGCCCCGCCGGCCCTGGTGCTGACGGCGCGTGGCGAGGTGGCGGAGATCTGCGAGGGGCTCGACCTCGGCGCCGACGACTACATGGTCAAGCCGATCTCGCTGCAGGAACTCGTCTCCCGCCTCAATGTGGTGCTGCGGCGGGGGGGGCGGACGGCGTCGGTGCTGGCGCTGGGCGAGCTGAAGCTCGACCGGCTGTCCCGCAACATGACGGTGCGGGACCAGAACTTCGACCCGCCGCGGCGGGAGCGGACGCTGCTGGAGGAGCTGCTCCGCGCCGCCCCCCGCGCCGTGTCGAAGGACACGCTGGAAGCGCGGCTGGCCGGGCTGGACCGGGCCGTGCAGCCCAACGCGGTGGAGGTCTATGTCCACCGCCTGCGCGCGCGCCTCGCTTCCGTCGAGGCCGGGGTGGTGGTGCAGACGGTGCGCGGGCTGGGCTACCGGCTGGAAGTCGCCACCGCCACGACGCCGGAGGATGCGGCGCCGGGCCCGGGCGGCAGCTGAGCCGGGCCGCCACCGGCCCTCCCGCTACACGGCGCGGCCTGCAAGACGATGCGTGCTGCCGCCTGGCCTTGCCAGGCGGAGCGGTGGCTTTCCGAAGCGCGACCCGCGCGGGCCCGCGATTCCAAAACCGAGCGGCGCGGTCGCCTTTCCGCGCGCGCATTCACGGGAAAGTTACCGCTTTGGCGCATCCACGGGGACCCAAGCCCCTCCCCGGATGGAAGACGTCATGCCTCTCGTCACCTCGGTCCCGGCCAAGGCCGTTTCCAAAGCGAATGGCCATGCCAACGGACACGCCAACGGGCGGCTGGCGGATACTCCCCCGGCGCCATCGCCGCGGGCGGCAGCGCCCGCCCGCCGGGCCGCCGCCGACCCGCAGCGCCGCCAGCGCACCTTCGCCCGCCAGCAGAAGGCGGCCGAACGGGTTGCCGCCGCGACCACCCAGGTGGCGAGCGGGATCGCCGAGGCGTCATCCGCCTGCGAGCAGCTGCGCACCGCCATGACGCAGATCGCCAGCGGCGCCGCCCAGGCGGCCGCGGCGGCGGAGCAGTCGCAGCGCGCCGTCACGCGCATCGCGGTGAACATCCGCGGATCGGCCGAAGCGGCCGACACGTCCCTGAAGAAGACGACGACCCTCCAGGACCTGCTGGGCTCGGTCTCCACGCAGATCAACGGGTCGATCGAGAGCATCGGCCTGGCCGCGCAGCGCCAGTCGGATTCCGTCATGCGGGTGGGAGAGCTCGACCACCAGGCCGCGAATATCGGCGACATCGTCAAGGCCGTGGCGCGCATTGCCGACCAGACCAACCTGCTGGCCCTGAACGCCGCGATCGAGGCAGCCCGCGCCGGCCAGCATGGCAAGGGCTTCGCCGTCGTCGCCGATGAGGTGCGCACCCTGGCCGAGACCAGCGAGAAATGCGCGCGGGACATCCAGGACCTGGTCGGCCAGATCCAGCAGGAAGTGAAGGTGATCGCCGATGGCATCACCGCTTCGGCCGATGTCGCGCGGAACGAGGCCGAGAATGGCCGCGCGATCACGCAGCAGCTCGACTCCATCCGTACCGACATGGGCGTGATCGTCGATGGCGCCAGGGAGATCCTGGCCGCCAGCGACGAATCGAACACGGCAGCCGGGGAGGCGCAGCGGGGCGCCGAGGCGATCTCCGCCGCGGCGCAGGAACAGTCCGCGGCCTGCGAGGAGGCGGTGAAGACGGTCGAGCAGCAGACGACCGCGCTGACACAGTCGGAACAGGCCTCGGCCGAACTCTCCGAACTGTCGGAGGAACTCCGCAACAGCACCGATATCGGCAAGAGCGCCGAGGAAGTCGCCGCGGCGTCGGAGGAATTGTCCGCGGCGGTGGAGGAGATCAATCGCGCGGCGGCGGAAATCATGACGGCGGTCGAGCAGATCAGCCGCGGCGCGCAGCAGCAGGCGGCCGCGACCCAGCAATCCTCCGCCGCCATCGCGCAGATGCAGAGGAGCGCGCAGCTCGCCTCCGACCGCGCCGGCATGGCGCTGGAGAAGGGCACGGCCATGACGGCCTCCCTGTCCGAGAATACGGCGGCGGTGGAGCGCCTGATCGCGGGCGTCGAGCAATCCGTCCGCGACAATGCGGCGTCGCGCGAACAGGTGAATGCGCTGGAAGGCGTCAGCCGGCGGATCGACAAGATCGTCGATGCCATCACCACCGTGTCGATCCAGACGAACATGCTGGCGGTGAACGGCGCCATCGAGGCAGCCCGCGCCGGCGAGTTCGGCAAGGGCTTCATGGTGGTCTCGACCGATATCCGCAACCTGGCGCGGGACAGCAGCGAGAATGCGGAGCGGATCAAGGACCTCGTGAAGTCCGTGCAGGACCAGATCGTGGTCGTGCGCCGGGACCTCGACGACACCGCCGCGCTGGCCTCGGCCGAGGTGGCGAAGAACAAGGCCATCACCGCCAACCTGCTGGCGGTCGGTGCCGACATGGAGGCGGTGCTGGACGGCAACCGCAGCATCGTCCGCGGGTCGGGCGAGATCCTGGATGGCCTCGGGGAGGCGAAGCGGGGCGTGGAGCAGGTTGCCGCCGCCGCGGCGCAGGCTTCCGCCGCCGCCAACCAGGCCGCCCAGGCCTCGCGCGAGCAGGCCAGGGGCGCCGAGGAACTGGCCTCCGCCGTCGAGGAGATCGCCTCCCTCGCCGATGAGCTCCAGACGCGCGACGCGGCCTGAGCGGAGCGCGCGGCGATGAGCGCGACCAACGAACCCGCGGAAGGTGGCGGCGAGGGCCGCCAGTTCGTGACCTTCCGCATCGGGCCCGACCTGTTCGGCGTGCCGCTGGGGGAGGTGCAGGAGATCATCCGCGTGCCGACGCTGGTGCAGGTGCCGCTGGCGCCGGCAAGCCTGGAAGGTGTCGCCAACCTGCGCGGCGTGGTCCTGCCGATCACCAGCCTGCGGCGGGTCTTCGGCGTGGAGGACCTGCCGCATGACGATGCCACGCGCGTCGTCGTCCTGCGGCTGCAGGACCGGCCGACCGGCTTCGTGGTGGACCGCATGGCGAGTGTCGTCACCGCCGACCCCGCCGAGATCGAGGAAGCCGGCTCCCTCGATGGCACCATGCAGGGC
Organism: Acetobacteraceae bacterium; assembly: GCA_027482245.1. Lineage (GTDB taxonomy): Bacteria > Pseudomonadota > Alphaproteobacteria > Acetobacterales > Acetobacteraceae > Falsiroseomonas. The sequence continues at coordinate 100,785 of JAIXWG010000053.1, forward strand.
GGGCTGCTCGACGGCGTGGTGAAGCGGCAGGACGGGATGATCCAGCTGCTGGCGCCGTCACGGCTTCTAGGCGACGGAGTCGGCCGCCCACAGGCGGCTGGTGCGCGCGCCAGCATGGGGCCGACGGCGGAGGAGGCCGCGGCGACGCATGACGACATCCAGCTCGTCAGCTTCGTCGCCGCCGACCACGACTACGCCTTCCCCATCGCCGATGTGCATGAAATCGTGCACCTGCCGGCGACCATCACGCGCGTCCCGCAGGCGCCGCCGGCGGTGCTGGGCGTGATCACGCTGCGGAAGAGGCTGCTGCCGCTGGTGTCGCTCCGCCGGCTGCTCGGCCTGCCCGCGGCCGATACCTCGGAATCATCCCGCATCGTCGTCGTGGCGCCGCCGGATGGCATGGCGGGGCATATCGGCCTGGTGGTGGACCGGGTGCGGGAAGTGCTGCGCGTCCCGCGTGGCCTGGTCGATCCCGTGCCGGCGCTTCTGGCCGATGGCGCGGAAGGCAGGCTGGAGGCGATCTGCAGGCTCGACCAGGGGCAGCGGCTCGCCGCCATCCTCTCGGCCGAACGCCTGTTCCGTGATGCGGCGCTGCGGGCGGCACTGGCGCTGGCCGGGCAGGCTTCGGAAGGGGAGGAGGTCGTGGACGGCAGCGCGGCGCAGGCGGTGGCGGCGGTGGAGGAGCAGTTCGTGGTCTTCCGCCTGGCGGGGCAGGATTACGGCATGCCGACCGAGGCGGTGCAGGAGATCGTCCGCGTGCCGGAGGAGCTGACGCACATTCCCCGCACGCCCGCCTTCATCGAGGGCGTGGTGAACCTGCGCGGCACCGTGCTGCCGGTGATCGACCAGCGCCGCCGCTTCGGCCTGCCCGACCAGGCGCGCAACGATCGCCAGCGCATCATGGTGCTGCAGATCGGCGGCAGCCGCACCGGCTTCATCGTCGACCAGGTCACGGAAGTCCTGAAGCTGCCGGCATCGGCGATCGGGCCCGCGCCCGCCCTTTCCACGGAACAGGCGCGGCTGATCCGCCGGGTCGCGAACCTGGAGGCGCAGAAGCGCATGGTGCTGCTGCTCGACCCGTCCAGCCTTCTCGACGCGGGTGAAGTCGCGGCGCTGGCGCAGGTCTGAGGACGCCCCGCGCCATGCCGATCCGGTTGCTGGTGGTGGATGACAGCGCGCTGATGCGCAAGCACATCCGCCAGGTCTTCGAGGCGGAGGGCGATTTCGACCTGGCCTTCGCCCGCAACGGGCGAGAGGCGCTGGACCATGTCGCCAGCTTCCGGCCCGATGTCGTGACGCTGGACATCAACATGCCGGAGCTGGACGGGATCTCCTGCCTCGAACAGCTGACGCGCTCGGGCGCCGAGGCCCGGGTCGTGATGGTGTCGTCGCTGACGCAGCAGGGCGCGGAGGTCACGCTGCGCGCCCTGGAACTTGGCGCCGTGGATTTCGTGCCGAAGCCCGATGGCACCGTCTCCCTCAGCATCGACCGCATCAAGCCGCAGCTGGTGGGCAAGGTGCGGGCCGCGGCCAGCGCCAGGCCGCGCCGGGCCAGAGGGTTGCGGGACCGCGTGCTGGCGCGCCAGGCGGAGCTGGAGCGTGGGGCCGCGAAGGTGCAGGCCGCCGCGACGCGTGGTGCGCTCGGCTCCGCCGTTGCCGGCGTCGTGCTGATCGGCGTCTCCACCGGCGGGCCGCGCACGCTGGAAGACATCCTGCCGTTGCTGCCCGCCGGCTTTCCCTGGCCGGTGCTGGTGGCGCAGCACATGCCCTCCACCTTCACCGGCGTCTTCGCCCGCCGCATGGACGGCCTGTGCGCGCTGCAGGTGATGGAAGTGGATCGTCCCACGCCGCTGGAGCCCGGCACGATCTATATCGGGCGGGGCGATGCGGACCTGGTCCTCGAGAAGCGGCTCGGTCGCGTCGTCGCGAATTCGGTCGCCTCCGACAGCTCGCTCTGGCACCCCAGCGCCGACCGCCTGGTGCGCAGCGCCATGCAGACCATGCCAATCGCCACGCTCACCGGCGTGCTGCTGACGGGCATGGGTGATGACGGCGCCGCCGCGATGACGGAACTGCGCCGCCAGGGCGGCCGGACGATCGCGGAGGCGGAGCAGAGCGCCGTCGTCTTCGGCATGCCCGGCGAACTCATCCGCCGCGGGGGGGCAGAGGTCGTGGTGCCGGCCGATGGCGTGGCGCGGCAGCTGATCGCCTGGTCGCGGCGGGAGCGCTGATCATGCCGCTGGTCAAGCGACGACCGCCCGCATCGCGCGCCGCAACGGCACTGGCCCTGGATGCCGCGACCGCGGCCGACCGGCGTGCGGCGGCCCTGGCCCGCGCCGGTGATCCCGCGGCGGTTGGCCCGCTGCTCGCCATGCTGGCCGGCGAACCATCGAGGGAAGTGCGCGCGGCGATCGTCACGACCCTCACCACCATCGGGACGGAGGAAGCGGCGGCGGGGCTCGTCGGGCTGCTCCGGGCCGAGGATACCGGGCTTCGCAACGACGCGCTGGAAGCGCTGCGCCGGATCGGGAAACCGGCCGCCGGTCCGCTGCGCGCGGCGCTCGACGATCCCGATCCAGATCGTCGCCTCTTCGCCATCCAGGCGCTTGGCCCCGCCCAGGCGGCATGGGCGCGCGGCCTGCTCCATGCGGTGCTGGCGGCGGAGACGGAGGTGAATGTCGGCCTGGCCGCGGTGGATGCGCTGGTCGAGATCGGCGATGCCGCCGACCTCGACGCGCTGCGTGGCTTCGCGGCCCGCTTCCCCGGGGAACCGATGGTCGGTTTCGCGGTCCGTCATGCGGCAGCCCAGCTCGGCGCCGCGCGATGACGGCCGATCAGGCGGCGCCACCGCTGGCCGTCGATGCGTCGGAAGACGAGTATCGGCGCTTCAGTGATTTCTTCCATCGCCGGACGGGCATCCAGCTGGGTGCCGGCAAGCGCTACTTCGTGGACCGGCGCCTGTCCGAACGCATGGCGGCGCTCGGCATGGCGTCGCTGCGCGACTACCTGGCTATGCTGCGCTTCGAGGATGGCGAAGGCGCCGAGCTGCAGCAGATCATCAACGCGCTGACGATCAACGAGACGTATTTCTACCGGGAAGAATACCAGCTTCGCGCCCTGTCGGCGGAGATCATGCCGGAACTGGCCACGCTGCGCGGCGGCGCGCCGCTGCGGATCTGGTCGCTGCCCTGCTCGACCGGGGAGGAGCCCTATTCGATCGCGCTGCACCTTCTGGCGAACTGGCCGGGGCTCGACAGGGTGGACGTGGAGATCGTCGCCTCCGACATCGACACGCAGGTGCTGGCACGGGCGCGCGCCGGCCTCTACGAGGCAAGGGCCGTGCAGCACCTGCCGCCGGCGCTGCTCGCGGAACACTTCACGCGCGTCGGCGATGCCTGGCGCATTTCCGACACGCTGCAATCGGTGGTGCGCTTCACCAAGGTGAACCTGCACGATGCGGCTGACATGCGGCGGCATCGCGGGCTCTACGACGTCGTCTTCTGCCGCAACCTCCTCATCTACTTCGACGATGTATCGCGTCGCCTGGCGGCGGAGACGATCTATGAGGCGCTGCGCCCCGGCGGCTTCGTCTGCCTCGGCCATTCGGAGTCGATGAGCCGCATCTCCTCATTATTCACGATCCGGAAATTCCGGGATGCTCTCGTGCACCAGAGGGCCATCGCATGAACCCGCTGCCACCGCGCGTCCTGGTCGTCGATGATGCCACGACGGTCCGCCTCTATCACCGCGACATCCTGGAGGCGGCCGGCCTCATGGTGGAGGAGGCGTCCAATGGCGCGGAGGCGCTGGAGATGCTGCTCCTCGCCCCCAGCCCGCCGGCGCTGCTGGTGGTGGACGTGAACATGCCGCGGATGGACGGCTACGCCTTCGTCGCCGCGATCCGCGCGGAGCCTGCCCTGGCGTCGGTGCCCACCATCATGGTGACGACGGAACGCGAGGAGAGTGATGCGGGCCGCAGCTACGCGGCGGGCGCCAATTTGTTCCTGCGCAAGCCGGTGCGCCCCGAAGCGCTGCGCGGCTTCGCCCGCACCCTGGCGGGGCTGCCGGCATGAGCGGCCTGGCCAATCCGCTGCTGCTGCAGTTCATCCCGGAAGCGCGGGAATTGCTGGAACAGGCCGGCAGCGGCCTGCTGCTGCTGGAGCGCGACCCGCACGCCAGCGCGCCAATGAATGAGCTGTTCCGCGCGCTGCACACGCTGAAGGGCACATCGGGCCTGTTCGAGATCGCGCCCTTCACGCGCCTCGTCCATGCCGGGGAGGATCTGCTTGGCGCCGCGCAGGCGGGACGGCTGCTGCTGACGCCTGGCCTCGCGGACCTGCTGCTCGACATGCTGGACCAGCTCGGCCGCTGGGTGGATGCGCTGGAAGCCACCGGCGCGCTGCCGCCCGGTGCCGATGCGGAATCGGATGGCCGCGCGGCACGACTGCGCGCGCCACTCGGCGCGACGACCGGCGACGCGGCCGCGACGGCGGCGGCACCGGCGGCGATGCCGGACTGGATCGAGGCGCTGCCAGCGGCCGACCGGGCGGCGCTGCCGCGCGACCGCAGCCTGCTCGCGCTGCGCTATGCGCCGGACGAACACTGCTTCTTCCGCGGCGAGGATCCGCTCGGCCTGATCCGGCAATTGCCGGGGCTGCTGCTGCTGCGCCTCGTGCCAGCGGCGCCCTGGCCCGCCGCGGCGGAGGTCGATGCCTTCCGCAGCGCGCTCCTCTATTTCGCCGTCGCGGAGGCCCCGGCGGAAGCGGCGGAGGAGCTGTTCCGCTACGTGCGGGACCAGGTGGAGCTGACGGTGCTGCCCCCGGGCTGGGACGCCGTGGCACCACAACCGGCGACGCCGGAGGCCGTCGGGCCGGCGCTGCCGCGCGTGCTGCTGGCCGCGCAGCGCGCGCTGCTGGAAGCCGGCGGCGCCCGCGACCCGATCGCGGAGGGTCGGGCTGCCGCGGCGCGCGTCGCGCTCACGCGGATCGCCGCCCAGGCCGGCTGGGACGACGTCCCGCTGCCGATGGATCGCCCCGGCCTGATCGCCGCCATCGCGGCGCTGGAGGCCCGGCTGCAGCCGCCCGCCACGATTCCGTCGGAGGATCAAGCCCAGGTCGCGGAGGCGCCACGCGCGGCGCCGACCACGCTTCGCGTCGAACAGGCCAAGATCGACGCGCTGATGAACCTGATCGGGGAGTTGATCGTCGCCAAGAACGCGCTGGCGTGGCTGGCGCGGCGGGCGGAGACGGAGACCCTGTCACCGCGCGAATTGGCGCGGGAGATCAAGGACCGCCAGGCGCTGGTCAGCCGCATCGCCGAATCGATGCAGGGCGCCGTGATGGCGGTGCGCATGCTGCCGGTGGAGCAGGTGTTCCAGCGCTTCCCGCGCCTGGTGCGCGACATCGCCCGGCGCCTCGACAAGCGGGCGGAGCTGGTGCTGGAAGGCGGCGAGACGGAAGCCGACAAGACCATCGTGGAGGCTCTGGCCGACCCGCTGGTGCACATGGTCCGCAACAGCCTGGACCACGGGATCGAGACGCCGGCGGAGCGCATCGCGGCCGGCAAGCCGGAACACGGCACGCTGCGCCTCTCGGCCGCGGCGGAGAACGACCATGTCGTCATCCGCGTGAGTGACGACGGGCGCGGGCTCGACCCAGCGCGGCTGCGGGCTCGCGTCGTCGAGAAGGGGCTGATGACGGCCGATCGCGCTAACGCGCTGTCCGATGAGGAAGCGTGCCAGCTCATCTTCCTGCCTGGCTTCTCCACCGCCACCGTCGTCTCCGACCTCTCCGGCCGCGGCGTCGGCATGGATGTCGTGCGCAGCACGATCGAGGGTGCGGGCGGGCACCTCGCGCTCTCCTCCCGCAAGGGGGAGGGCACGCGCTTCGAGATCATCCTTCCGCTCTCCATGGCGGTGACGCGGCTGATGACCATCGCCTGCGGCGAACGCCTGTTCGGCGTGCCGATGGGGCTGGTGGCGGAGACGGTGCGCGTGCCGCGTGCCAGCCTGCACAGTGTGGGAGACCGCGAGGCCTTCGTCCTGCGCGACCGCATCGTGCCCGTGCTGCGCCTCGCCCGGCTGCTCGACCTGCCGGAGCCCGAGGGCGAGCCGCCGGCGGAGGAGGCGATCCTGGTCGTGCGCGTGAATGGCGAACGCACCGGCCTCGTCGTCGGCGCCTTCCGCGAGGTGATGGAGGCGATCGTGCGGCCGCTGGAAGGCGTGCTGGCCGGGCTGCCGGGCTTCGGCGGCACGACGCTGCTCGGCGATGGCCGCGTGCTGCTCATCCTCGACCTGCCGGAGCTGATGCGCTGATGCCCGTCGCGATGCATGAAGGCATGGTGGTGTTCGACGGCGCCTGCACGGTCGAGGAAGCCGAGCCCCTGCTGGCCTGGCTGCGGGAGACGCCGGATGCGGCGATCGACCTGCAGGCCTGTTCCGTGCTGCATGCCGCGCTGGCGCAGCTCATCCTCGCGCTCCGGCCCCGCATCGCGGCGCCGCCGCGCGATCCCGTCCTGGCCGCCGCCTTGATGGCGGCCCCACTGCCCATACAGGTGACCTGATGAAGTCCATCCTCCTCGTCGACGACAGCGCGACGATGTTGGCGAGCATGGCCAGCCTGCTGACGCAGGCCGGACAGCCCGTGGAGAAGGCCGCGAGCGCTGAAGAAGCGCTGGTGAAGCTGAAGGCCGCGCCGCCACTGCGCGCCATCATCACGGACTACCACATGCCCGGCATGAACGGCGCGGCGCTGGTGCGGGAAGTGCGCAAGCTGGCCCTTTACCGCTTCCTGCCGATCCTGCTGCTGACGACAGAATCGGACCAGGCGAAACGGGACGAGGCGCGGGCGGCCGGGGCGACGGGATGGCTCGTCAAGCCGGTGGATGGCGAGAAGCTGATGGCGGTGCTGCGCCAAGTGGCGCCGGCCTGAGACGCGCCATGCCCTTCGATGCGGCTGCCCCCCCGATGACGCCGCGCGGCACCCGATGGGGTCCCCTGCTGGGCTGCGCGGTGGCGGGTACCGCGTGCAGCCTGTTGGCCGCCGGGGGCGCCCGCTGGCTGGCCGGGCCGGGCCTGGTCGCGGATCTCGCCGGGGCCTGTGGCTTCGCGCTGGCGCTGCTGCCGCTGGCGCGCGGCGGGGCGCCTGCCCCGGTTGTCGCCATGCCGGAAGCCGGGGCGCCGCTCCCCACTGCCGCGCTGCCGGAGGAGGCCGGGCCCGGCGATGCCGTGGCGGCGGAACTCGACCGCTACCGGGAGGTGGCGGAAATCCTGGTGCGTCAGGTGCAGGGCGCGGTGGCGGAGACGGAGGCCGCGGCGCTGTCGCTGGTCGGCCAGATGGATGCGGTGGATGGCGGCATGCGCAGCCTGCGCGGCGCCATCGCCACGGCGCAGCAGGAAGCGGGCGCGCTGACCACCTCCGGCCGGCAGGAGGTCGTGGCGATGCGGGAGGCGGTGACGGCGCTGCGCGACCGCGTGCTGGCCCGCACCGCGGAGATCGCGGCAGACCGCGGCACCTACCAGCGCATCGCGCAGGAAGCCGAGGATTTCACCGCCGCGGTGTCGGAGATCGGCCGCATCGCAGCGCAGACGCGCCTGCTGGCGCTGAACGCGACCATCGAGGCATCCCGCGCGGGGGAGGCCGGCAAGGGCTTCGCGGTGGTGGCGATGGAGGTCCGCAACCTGGCTGGCCAGACCGCCAAGGTGGCTGATGGCGTCGCAGAAGGACTCGGCCGCCTGCGGCAGCTGACGCAGCTGCGCCTGTCGGATGCGCTGGACACCGAGGCCGAGGATAGGCTGCTGGCGAATGCAAGCCGCACGGCGGAGGCCGCCGAGAAGGGTTTCGCAGCCCTGGCCGAGACGGCCGCGGGCACGCTGGCGGCGGCGGAGGCCTCCGGCGGCGCCGTGGCCGGCCACGTCACCAAGGCGCTGGCCGGCACGCAGTTCCAGGACATCGTGCGCCAGCGGCTTGAACAGGTGGGGCTGAGCCTCGACCGGCTCGGCGCCCATGCCGCCTGCCTGGCCGCGGCGCTGCGCGATGCGGGGCCGGTGGAGCCGGTGCAGGGCGCGCTGCTGGACCCGATGCAGGCGGGCTACGTCATGCAGTCGCAGCGCGCCGCGCATGGAGAGGGCGCGACCGGCGGCGGTCCGGCGATCGAGCTGTTCTGAGGGAACGGGCCGGGGGGGTCACTCCGCCGCGGCGCGCAGCGGCTTCGGCCTCTCGCCGCCGATGCGGCGCGTCAGCGCCACCGCCGCCTCCACCAGGATCGGCCGCGCCGCGGCCACCGCCTCCGGCGTCCAGCGGATGACGGGGGCTGACAGCGCCAGCGCGCCCGCCAGCGCGTCGCCGGGCCCAAAGACCGGCACGGCCATGGCCCCGGTATGCGGGTCCGTCGCGCCCATGGTGACGATCGGCAGGTCGATCGCCGCCGCATAGCCCGGCAGCGGCCGCGGCGCGAAGGCGCGCAGCACCTGCGCGATGGCGGAGCTGTCGAGCGGCAGCGCATCGCCGACCCGCACATGCAGGCGCAGCAGGTGCGGGCTGTCCACGCGGAACAGGCAGAGCCGCTGTTCGCCGCGCCGGACGTAGAAGGCCGCCGTCTCCCCGGTGCGGGCGACCAGCTCCTCCAGCACGGGCAGCACATGCGCCTCCATGCGGAAGGACTGGGTGTAGATGGTGCCGAGGCGCAGCACTTCCGCATCCAGGCGGTAGGATCCGTCCCCGGCCCGCGCGATGAAGCCGTGCTCCTCGAGCGAGATGGCGAGGCGCATGATGGTGCTCTTCACCAGCCCCGTCCGCTCCGCGAGCTCGGCCAGCGACAGCGTGCGGTCGCCCTTGCGGAAGGCGGAGAGAACCGTCAGCGCGCGATCAGCCGAGGCCACGCCCTCCAGCGCCGGTCGCCGCTTCGCCTTCTCCGCCATGCCCGCCTCCGGCTGCCCGGCCCCTCTCTAGCCCGGATCGAGGCGCGCGCGCAGCACCTGCCCCGTCTCGCTCTCCGTGATGAAGAGGTCGCGGCCATCGGCGCCGCCGAGGCAGAGATTGGTGGTGGAAGCACCGGCGCAGGAGGTTATGGCGAGCGTCGGCTCCGCCCGCGCATTGAAGCGCCAGATGGTGCCGATGCCGGTATGCGCGACCAGCAGCTGGCCGTCGGGGGCGAAGGCCAGGCCATCCGGCCCGCCGGGGCCGCCATGCAGGTGGATGAAGATGCCCGCCTTGGTCACCGCGCCATCGCCCTGCAGCGGCAGGCGCCAGACCTGGTTGGCGCGCGTCACGGCCACGAGGCAGTGCGAGAGATCGGGCGCGACGACAATGCCGTTCGGGCTCGGCACCGTGTCGATCAGCCGGTCGAGCCTTCCATCGGGCCAGAGGCGATAGACGCGCCCGCTGGGGTCATGCAGCCCGGTCTGCCCCTGGTCGGTGAAGAAGATGCTGCCATCGAGGGCGAGGCAGAGGTCGTTGAGGCCCTTGAAGCCTTCGCTCCGCGCATCCTCCAGCAGCGGCGTGATGCCGCCACTCGCCGGGTCCACGCGCAGCAGGCCGCGCTTGTAGTCGGTGACGAGCAGCATGCCGTCCGGCGCAACCTTCAGCCCGTTCGGCCAGCCGTCATACTCCGCGACCAGCGTCCACCCGCCATCCGCGCCGATGCGAAAGATGCGGCCGAAGGGAATGTCGGTGACGTAGAGCCGACCCTGGTCGTCGAAGCAGGGACCTTCGAGGAAGCTGTCGATCGCCCGGCCACCGCGGTTCCACCGCGCCCAGGCGGTCGGGCGCGGCTGGCGGAAGCGGTCCGGCAGGCGCGTGAAGACCTCCGTGCCGCGGCGCGGCGGCGGCGCGAAATAGCCCATGGCGCTACTGCCGCTCGATGCCGCTGGTCTCGGCGACGCTGCGCCAGCGCTGCGTTTCCTCCGCCAGCAGGGCGGCGAAGGCGGCGGGCGGCATGCCGCCGGGCTCGGAGGCGATGGAGGCGAGGAAGTCGCGCATGTCATCGGCCTGCAGCGCCTTGGCGATATCCGCCTGCAGGCGGGCCACGACGGCATCCGGCGTGCCGGCGGGGGCGGCGATGCCGGACCAGTTGACCACGCCTTCCCCGTTCGGGCCGAGGTTGGGCAGCCCGGCCTCCGGGAAGGTCGGCACATCGGGGAAGGCGGGGCTGCGGCGCGCGCCGGACAGCGCCAGCACGCGCAGCGCGCCGCCCTGCACATGGCCGAGCGCGGAGCCGAGCGAGACCATCACCACATCGACCTGCTTCGCGATCACCGCCGTCACGGCATCGCCGGCGCCACGGAAGGGCACGTGCAGCATGCGGATGCCGGCGGCCTGGGCGAAGGCGGCGGTGGCGAAATGCGGCGCGCTGCCGATGCCGCCGGTGCCGTAGGTGATCCGCTCCGGCTCCGCCTTCGCCGCGGCGACGAGCGCGCCGAGGTCCCGCCAGGGCGCGTCCCGATGGACGGCGATCATGACGGGGGAGAAGGCGCTGACGGTCACGGGGCGGAAGGCGGTGGCGTGGTCGAAGGGCAGGCGCTGGAACAGGTAGGGCAGCATCGCATAGGTGTTGTCCATGGCGAGCAGCGTGTGGCCATCCGGTGCCGCGCGGGCGACGTCGGCGGCGCCGATCGTGCCCGTGGCGCCAGACTTGTTCTCCACCACCACCGGCCGGCCGAGGCTTTCCGAGAGCTTCGGCGCCAGGCGTCGCGCGATCGTGTCCACCGCCCCGCCGGGCGCCCAGGCGACGACGACTCGGATGGGGCGGGACGGCCAGGCCTCGGCCTGGGCGAAGGCGGCGCGCGGCAGGGCGAGCGGCGCGGCGGCGAGGGCGGCGTGGAGGATCCGGCGGCGGGAGAGCATGGATCGGGTTCCTTCCCTGGACGGGCCCGGTTGATTGGGCTTGCATTTCGAAACGGCGTTTCGCTATGAGCCTTTCCCCAAGACGCTTGTCAACAAGATCGATGGGAAGGAATCGCTGCCATGCCGCCAATCCGCTTCGGCCGTCGCGCCATGGCGGCTGCGGGCCTCGCCCTGGCGACGCCTGCCCTGGCCCAGCGCGGCTGGCCCGCCGGGCGCCCGATCGAGATCATCGTCCCCTTCGCGCCGGGCGGCGGCATGGACGCCATGGCCCGCACCGTCGCGCCCTTCCTGGCAGCCAGGCTGCCGGGGGCGCGGGTGCTGGTTTCCAATCGCGCCGGCGCCGGCGGGCAGGTGGGGACGGAGGCGGTGGCCAATGCGGCGCCGGACGGCTTCCTGCTCGGCGCCTGCGCCACCCCCACCATCCTCAGCCAGCCGATCGAGCGCGCGGTGCGCTGGCGCCCGGCGGAGCTGACCTACCTGGCCCAGGTGGTCGAGGATCCCTGCGGCCTCTTCGTCCGCGCCGACAGCCCGCTGCAGGGCCTGCCGGACCTGCTGGCCGCGGCCCGGTCGCGGCCGGGCGACGTCGCCTATGGCACGGCGGGCATCGGCGGCGACGACCACATCGCCGCCCTGCTGCTGGAGGAAGCGGCGGGGGTCCGGCTGAACCACATCCCCTTCAACGGCACCTCCCAGCTGCTGGTGCCGCTGCTCGGCGGGCAGCTGGAGGTCGGCGCCTTCAACATCAGCGAGGCCCTGCCCCTGCTGCGGGACCGTGCCATCCGCGGCCTGGCCCTGGCCAGCGAGGCGCGGGATTCGAGCGCGCCGGACATCGCCACCTACCGGGAGGCCGGGGTCGATGTCGTCTTCTCCGCCGGGCGGGGACTCTTCGGCCCGCCCGGCATGCCGGATGCGATCCGGGGCGCGCTGGAGGAAGCCTTCGCGGCCATCTTCGCCGACCCCGCCTGGCCGGAGGCCGCCGCCCGCGCGGGCCTGCCCCTGAAACCCCTGGTCGGCGCCGCCTATCGCGAGGCGGCGCTGGGCGGGGAGGCAGCGCTGCAGGCCTTGTGGAACCGGCGCGCCTGGAAAGAATGAAATCCAGTTCCGTCTTTTGCCTATCCTGCCCTTGAGGATCACGACCATGCCCGCCACCAAGCCCGCCGTCCTCGTCACCGCCGCGGCGCTCGCGCCGGAGGCCGTCGCGATCCTGGAGGAAGCCGGCTACGCCGTGCCCTGCACCTCCGCCTACCCGTCGGAGGCGGAACTGCTGGCCGCCATCGCCACGCACCGCCCGATCGCGCTGCTGCACCGCCAGGGCCTCATCAACGGCGCGGTGATGGACGCCGCGGCGCCCGCGCTCCGCGTCATCGCGCGCCACGGCGCGGGGGTGGACGGCATCGACCTGGCGGCGGCGGAGGCGCGCGGCCTGACGGTGACGCGCGCCGCGGGGGCCAATGCGCGATCCGTCGCGGAACACGCCATGGCGCTGATGCTGGCCGCGCTGAAGGACCTGCCCTCCGTCACCGCCGCCATGCGGAACGGGCAATGGGAGAAGACGTCGCGCATGACGCGCGACATCGATGGCGTCTCGCTCGGCATCGTCGGCTACGGCGCCATCGGATCGAAGGTCGCGCGGCTGGCGGATGCCTTCGGCATGCGCGTCGCCGCCTATGACCCGCTGCTGCCGCCGGGCGCGCTGCCAGGGCCTGGGGAGCGCGTGGCCGACCTCCATTCCCTGCTGGCGCGGTCGGAAGTGCTGTCGTTGCACTGCCCGCTGGAAGCCGCGACGCGCGGCATGATCGGGCAGGCGGAACTCGCGGCCCTGCCGCGCGGCGCCATCCTGATCCACACCGCCCGTGGCGGCATCGTGGATGAGGCCGCGCTGCTGGCGGCGCTCGAGTCAGGCCACCTCGCCTGGGCGGGGATCGACGTCTTCGCGAAGGAACCGCTGGCGGCAGACAGCGCGCTGCGCACGCATCCGCGCGTGCTGCCGACGCCGCATCTGGCCGCCAATACGCCGCGCGGCGCCGTCGGCATGTCCACCGGCGCGGCGGAGAGCATCGTCGCTGTCCTGGCCGGGCGCCTGCCCGCGCTGCCGGGCGCCGTGGTCGTCGCGGGCGGGCTGCGCGCGGCCGCCTGACCGCTGCCATCACCACCAACGGGAGGAACACCATGAGCGTCACCACCACACGCCGCACCCTGCTGGCTGCCAGCCTCGCGGGCCTCGCGGCCCCTGCCCTGGCGCAGGCGCCCTGGCCGGCCGCGCGCCCCATCGAGGTCATCGTCGGCTTCGCGCCCGGCGGCGGCACCGACGTGATGGTCCGCGCCATGGCGCAGTTCCTCTCGGCTGAGCTGCCGGGTGCCAACTTCGTCGTCTCCAACCGCCCCGGCGCGGGCGGAGAGACGGCCTATGTGGCGCTGCAGGGCGCGCGGCCGGATGGCTACACGCTCGGCACCATCAACACGCCGGGCTACCTCTCGCTCGGCGTGCAGCGCCGCGTGCGCTACGACCGCGCGCAGATCCGCCTGATCGCGCGGCTGGTCGATGACCCCAGCGCCTTCGTCGTGCACCGCGACTCGCCCTATCGCACGCTGAAGGACCTGGTGGAGGCGGCGAAGCGCCGCCCCGGGACCATCAGCGTCGGCTCCTCCGGCATCGGCACCGACGACCATCTCGGCCTGACCTTGTTCGAGGCCGCGTCCGGCACGGAATTCATCCATGCCCCCTTCGCCGGCGCAGGCCCGGTGCGCAACGCGGTGCTCGGCCGCCAGATCGACGTGGCCGGCATCAACCTCGGCGAGATCGGCATGCTGGGGCAGGAGACGCCGCTGCTGCGCGCCATCGCCGGCATGGGGGAGCAGCGCTGGGAGCTGATGCCCGATGTGCCGACCTTCCGGGAGGAAGGCTTCGACGTGCTGATGAGCAGCGAGCGCGGCATCGGCGCGCCACGCGGCGTCCCCGACGAGATCGCGAAGCGGCTGGAGGATGCGATCGCCAAGGTGATCGCGACGCCCGAATGGGCGGAGAAGGTGCGCCAGCTGGAACTTGCCATGGCCTTCCTGCGCGGGGCCGAGTGGGAGGCGCAGATGCCCGCGCAGCTCGCCCGCTACCAGCGGATCTGGGAGAGGACGCCCTGGCAGTGAGCGGCAGCCCGATGCGACGCCGGGCTCTGCTGGCCGCGCCGCTCCTCGGCCTCGCCGCGCCGCTTCCCGTCCGCGCGCAGGGCTGGCCCACGCGGTCGCCGCGCCTCGTCGTCGGCTTCCCGCCCGGCGGCGCGGTGGACATCGCCGCACGTTTCATCGCCGACCTGCTGGCGCCGAGGCTCGGCCAGGCGGTGGTGGTGGAGAACCGGCCCGGCGGCAGCGGCACGATCGGCGTCACCGCCGTCGCCCAGGCGGCGCCGGATGGCTACACGCTCGGCGCCGTCGCGGTGAACAGCCTTTCCATCCACCCCTACCTCTTCGCCCGCCTTCCCTATGATCCCGAACGCGACCTGCTGCCCGTGTCGCTGGCGTGGGAGGCGCCGCTGGTCCTGGTGGTGCCGGCGGCGCATGTGCCGGCGCGCACGGTGGCGGAGCTGGTGGCCTGGGCGGGGCGGCAGCGGGGCGGTGTTTCCTTCGGCAGTTCGGGCGTGGGCACGACGGTCCATCTGTCCGGCGAGCTGTTCTGCCGGCGTGCCGGCATCACGGGCGTCCATGTGCCCTTCCGCGGCGGCGCGGAGGCCATGACGTCGCTGCTGCGCGGCGATCTCGGCTTCGTCGTGGACAATGTCCCGACGGCGCTGCCGGGCATCCGCAGCGGCGTGCTGCGGCCGCTGGCCGTCACCTCCGCCGCGCGCTGGCCCGACCTGCCGGAGGTGCCGACCATGGCGGAGGCGGGTGTGCCGGAGCTGGTGGCGACGTCCTGGGGCGCGATCTGCGCGCCGGCGGGGACGGATGCCGCCATCGTCGGGCGCCTGTCGGCGGCGATGCGGGCGCTGGCCGCCGATCCCGCCGCGCAGGAACGCTTCCAGCCGACCGGCAATCGCCTGCTCGGCACGACGCCGGAGGAGGCCTCCGCCCGTGCGGCGCGGGAACGGCCGATGTGGCGGGACGTGGTGCGCGCCTCGGGCGCGACGCTCGACTGAGCCGGCGGCGGTGCCGAGCGGGCACCGCGACAGGCTGCAGCCCGCCGTGTCGTGGGCTGCTTTCGCGCTTCTCCGTTTCCGGGACCGACGACGATGGTGGGGGCGAGCGGGAACTCCACGCCCCTTCAAGCTCCATGATCCCAGCATTTCAGCAGCATGCCGGCGGCGACCGAGATCGGTGTGTCGCATGGTGTCTAGCGGCTCTGTAGCGGCGCGAGGCGTCAGCGAAGCAGCCTTGCCGCAACGGTAAAGCGCAAGGTCTCCGCCCGTGGAACGTGTCGGGCCAGGAGGCGGCCGAGGCGCCATCCGGGTCGGCATCCTGCAGCAGGGCCGACCGCCCATCACAGAGGCACCACCGTCGAGCCGAACCAGGGCTGCGCGTTGGCATGCGATTCACGGATCCGTGATCGCCGGGTCAAGCTCGCTGAAAGCCTGCTATCGAGCGCACCGCCGTCTGATACTTTCATTGTTACATGAACTGCGGTGGCTCTGCCCCGCCAGCGTGAGCCGGAGGCTGCCGCGACGATGAGCATCAGTATCTCCCGCTTCGGGCCCAGCGTCAGCTTCGGCGAGAATGCCTTGAATGCGACGCCGGCGCTGCTCGACGCCGATGTCGGCGTCTTCGTGCCGCTTTTTGTCACGCCCGTCCGGCTGACCGTCTCCGGTTTGCTCGCGGAGGATCGCGTTTCCTTGCCGTCGCCGGGCAGTGGGCTGGGGCAGGTCACGCTGCGGGATGGGCAGATGCTGTTCGCCGGCCAGGTGATCGGCTCCGCCTCCGGCGGCCAGGGAAGCACGTTCCAGGTGACCTTCGCCTCGGGCGTCGGTGCGTCGCAGCTTGAGGCGCTGATCGAATCGCTCACCTTCGCCAATGTCAGCGACACGCCGACTGCATTGCGCCGGCTGACGTTGTCTCTCACCAGCAGCACGGGGGGAACGACGTCGCTCGGGCTGGACGTGACCGTGCGGGCGGAGAACGATGCCCCGCGCATCACCTCGGCGGCCGCGGCGACCTTCGGCGAGAACGGGGACGGCATCGCCTACCAGGCCATGGCGGTGGACCCCGACGGGCCAGGCCGGATCACCTGGTCGCTTGGCGGTGTGGACGCCGCGCTGTTCACCATCGATTCGAGCGGCGCCGTGCGCTTTCGCGCCGCGCCTGATTTCGAGGCGCCGGCCGATGCCGGCGGCGACAACCGCTACGACATCGTGGTCACCGCCACTGACGGAAGCGCCGCGCGGGATCAGCCCGTCGCCATCCAGGTCACCAACGTGTTCGAGGGCTGGGACATCGCCGGCCTGCCGGGACCGATGGCCGCGCCCTTCTCCAACCGCCCGACCGCGTTGGCGCCGGAGGTGCGGCTGACGCCAGGGGACGCGATTGCGGGCGGGCGCCTGACCGTGCATGGCCTGAATGGCGGCGACACGATCGACCTGCGTGCATCCGCCGAGCCGGGAGCACCGGCGGTCAGCCTCGGCGGCGATGGCATGGTCCGCTACGACGGCATCGTGGTGGGCAGCGCCGGCTGGCATCGGCACATGGCCGGTAGCACCAGCTTCTACGTCGCCTTCAACGATGCCGCGACGCCCGAGGCGGCACAGGCCGTGATGCGCGGCCTGAGCTTCACCGCATGGTTGGCCGGCCCGCCGACCCGGACGCTGACGCTGTCGCTCACGGATGCGGAGGGGCGGGAGATGTTGCCCGCGCAGGTGAAGCCGAGCTGGGTTCCGCTGGTCGGACCCGACGCCCCGCTCACCGTCCTGGGGCTTAACGATTACACCTCCGCCGCGGCTGGGGACGTGGATGGCGACGGACGGACGGACATCCTGCTGTTCGACTCCCTGTCGGCCCCCCGAGCCCGCTTCTTCAGGAACACCGGCGATGGGTTCCTCGAACTCTCCGGGTCCGCCAACCCCGTTTCCAGCGTTCCGCGCGACCGCCTCGGCGTGGCCTCGACCCTCATCGACATCGATGGCGACGGGCGGCTCGACCTCGTGGCTACCGGGGGTGGACTGACGGCCTGGCGGAATACCGGTAGCGGCTTCACTGCCATGGCCAATCCCTTCGATGGCCTTGCGCTGACCAATGGCGGCCGGCTGCTGGCGTTGGATGTCGATGGCGATGGACAGACCGACCTCGTCGCGACGCGTGGCCTCGATGCGCCGCAGGTCTTCCGCAACCTCGACGGTCGCTTCACACGCTTCGCCGAAGCCGAGGCTGCCTTCGACGGGCTGCGCTTCGCACGCATCGGCGGAATAACGGCCGGAGACTTCAACGGTGACGGCTACACCGACATCCTCGTTGTAGCCAGCAAATCGGAGATCACGAGGCACGTTGTCTTCCTCGGCGGACCTGAGGGGTTGAAGGAGGTCTCCGGTCCCGACAATCCGCTGGATGGGCTCGCTGGTGCGACATACGCGTCGGGTGCGGCCTATGGCGATCTCGATGGCGATGGCCGCGGTGAGCTTGTGCTGCCGAGCTTCATCGGCCTGGCCACATGGACGCAGAAGGCGGCGCCGACGATCTCGCTGGTCGGCATCCACGATTTGTGGCGACCCGACATTACCGCCCCCGCCGGCGTCACTTTTGCCGAAGGCGGCTGGGGTGATGTCGTGAGCTTCGGCCTCTTCGACGGGAGCGGCCGCACGACGGGCCTCAGCCTGGGTGGCCCGGATGCAGGGCTGTTCACGCTCGTCGGCAGCGGGACCATCGCCTTTCGCGATGCGCCCGATTTCGAGACGCCGCGCGACGCGGATGGCGACAACATCTACCTGCTCGAGATCAGCAGCGTCGGTGGCCCGGTGACGACCACGGTCACGCTCCGGGTCCGCGTCGCGGATGTCGCGGAGCCGCCGACGCTCCTCGGCGTTACTCCTGCGCTGATCCTGGCCGAGGAGGCGGCGGCACTGGGCGTCCGGCTGGCATCCGACGCCGTGCTCCGGACCGGAGACTCGCTTGCTGGCGGACGGCTCCTGGTCACCGGCCTGCTGCCCGGCGACGGGATCGTGGTTCTGCGGGGCGGCGAGGGCGTATCGGCCATCGACCTCGACGGCGATAAGGTGACTTATGGCGGCATCCGGATCGGGACACTGGAGTCGCCCGCGCCCGGCAGCTTCGGCATCGTCCTGGACAGTGCCCTGGACGCCGCCGCGCTGCAGGCATTGATCCGCAGCCTGGCTTTCGTCAACGCCGATGACGATCCGGCCGCGACGCGCACCCTGGTGCTTGAACTGCGCGACGCCGCCGGACGCGCGGTGGCGCTCACCGCCACGACGCCACGCTACGAGGCCATGGATGACCTGGCCAATCCCTTTGCCCTCATACAAACGTCAGGTGGCAGTGCGCCGGCTTTCGGCGACCTCGATGGCGATGGATTGCCGGATCTCGTGATCGGGACTGGCGACGGTCGCCTGGAGGCCTGGCACAATGCCGGCGGCGTCTTCGTGCGGCTGACGGGCGCCGATGATCCCTTTGCCGGCCTTGCCTTGCCCGCCGGTCGCCTTGCCCCTGCGCTGGCGGACCTGGATGGCGACGGCCGGCTCGACATCATGGTCGGATCGCGCGACGCGGCATCCGTTGTGTATCTGCAAAGCGGCGAAGGCTGGGCGCCGCCGTCCCTTGCCGGCTGGAGAAACCTGTTCTTCCCGAGTGAGAAGTTCGCACCGGCCTTCGCGGATCTCAATGGCGATGGCCGGATCGACATTCTCGCAGGCCTCTCCGACGGCACGGTCGTTCCGTTGACGAATTCGGGCCTGGGCAGCTTCCTGCCGGTGGTCTCCAGCAACACCGGGCGCTATGTCGGCCTCGTCGATCAATCCGGCACCATCTCCGTCGGCAGCCTCAGCGCCCCAGCCTTCGTGGATCTCGACGGCGATGGACGGGCGGAACTTGTGCTTGGGCAATCCGATGGGGGTTTCACCGCTTGGCGGATGCCCGTCACCGGCCCCCTGCAGCGGCTGGCCGGCGCCACCGATCCGTTTGCATCCCTTGATGCCGGTGACTGGAGCATGCCGGCCTTCTTCGACGTGGACGGCGATGGGCTGCTCGACCTCGTCTCCGGCAGCGCGGATGGTACGCTGCGCGTCTGGCGCAACACCGGCATGGCCGGCGTGCCCATCGCGGTGCGGATCGTGCCGCAGGACGATCCGCCATCCGGTCCTGCATTCAAGGAACTGCCCGCGTCACGCGAGGACATGGAGATCTTCGTCCCGGCCAGCCTGCTCCTTGCCGGCTGGACCGATCCTGACGATGCAACGCTGACCGTTCGCCGCCTGGCCGACACATCCGGCAACGCTGTCTCGATCCGCGAGGTTTCTGGTGGCTGGATGATCGTCCCGAAGACGGACGACGACACCGCGATCGACCTCGTCTACGAAGTAGCGGGCAGGGAGGTCGGCGCGACCGGCCGGGCGCGGATCGACCTGCTGGCGCAGCCCGACCTGCCGAAGGCACCGGACCGATCGTCCCTGATGTCGAGCCCGGAAGACGCGGCGGTCGTCATCACCTCGGCGATGCTGGTAGCCAGCTGGACGGATCCCGACGGCGACGTGCTGACGGTGCTGCGCCCAAGCGTCTCCAGCGGCACGCTGACGGCGCTGGCGGACGCGAACGGTGCCGTCACCGCCTGGCGCTTCCAGCCGACCGCGGATGATGACGAGGAGGTGGTCATCACCTTCGACGTCACCGATGGGCAGTTCGTGCAGCGCGGAAGCATCCTGGTCGACTTGATCCCCGTTGACGATGCGCCTGTTCCGCCCGGCCGGCTCGATCTGCCCGCAGCGGACGAGGACAGCGTCATCACCATCTTCGCCGCCGACCTGCTGTCGGGCTGGACGGATGTTGACAGCGCGTCGCTCAAGATCACGGAACTCGTTTCCTCTTCTGGCACGCTCACCAGGCTGGGGCCTGGAGGCTGGCAATTCGTGCCGGCACCCGACGACGACACGGAGGTGCTCTTCACCTACACCGTGACGGACAGCCGCGCGGCGGACGGCGAAACCGGCTGGGCTTCCGCCGTCGGCCAGGCGCGGATGGACCTGCGGCCGGTTCAGGAAGCGCCGACCGGCCCCCTCGCGATCCAGCTCCAGGATTGGCGGGAAGATGCGCCTGCCATCATCACCGAGGCTGCGCTGCTGCGGGGCTGGCGGGATCCGGATGGCGACCCGCTGGCGGTGCTGGGCCTGACCGCTGACGCCGGACTTCTCAACGTGACGTCCACCGATGGCAGCCTGCGCATCTGGCGCTACGAGCCGGATCGGGATGCCTTCGGGGACGTGACCTTCAGCTACTTCGTCACCGACGGACAGAACGTGCGGATGGTGACTGCGCAACTCCGGCTTCAGCCGGTGGATGATGCGGCCGAGGGGCCAGGCACGATCACGCTGGCGCCGATCCCGGCCACAGCATCCCATCGCATCACTGCGGCGGAGCTTCTGGCCGGCTGGACGGATCGCGACAGCCCTTCGCTGAAAGTCATCGATCTCACCGCCTCGGGCGGCCAGCTGGCGCAGACCGCGGAGGGAGAATGGCTGCTCACCGCGCCGGGGGCCGACCAGGGACCCGTGCTACTCACCTACGGCGTCGTCGACGCCCGCGCGACCTTCGGCGTGGGCTCGGTCGGTGAATGGGCGATCGCGCGCGGAACCGCGTCGCTGCCCCTTGGCCTCGTCAACGCGCCGGCGGAAGGCTCGGTCTGGCTTGAGCCCTTCGAGGGCGGGCTGCGCGCGACGGCCTGGCTCTGCGATGCCGATGGCGTCGGCCCTCTCACCTGGCGCTGGCAGGCCCAAGACACCGTGACCGGTGCCTGGTCAGACCTTGCCGGCGCCGATACGGCGACTGTCCGACCCGAGACGACCGAGGTGTTGCGGGCGGTCGCCCGCTACACCGATGGCCGGGGTGCCGTGGAAGAGGTTGCTTCCGCGGCGCTGCGATTCCTGCCTGGCGGGCCCGGTCCCGATCTCTTGAACGGTGCCGCGGGCGACGATGCGCTGGCGGGCCGGGAGGGAGCCGACACGCTCCGCGGCGACACTGGCGACGACCGTCTGGATGGTGGCGCCAGTGCGGACGTCATCGTTGGCGCCGCCGGCGCGGACCAGATCGATGGTGGCACCGGCGATGACCGTCTGCTCGGCGGGACCGGGACGGATTCGATCCTGGGCGGCGGCGGCAACGACAGCGCCTATGGCGGGGACGGTGCCGATACCGTCGATGGCGGCGTTGATGATGACCTCGTGCAGGGCGATGGCGGGAACGACCTGCTGAAGGGCGGCCTTGGCGACGATCGCCTTCATGGTGGCGCCGGCAACGATTCCCTGGAGGGCGGCGCTGGCGAGGACAGCGCCTATGGCGGCGAGGGCGATGATACCATCGACGGCGGTGATCATGACGACTTGGTGCGAGGCGAAGGCGGGGCGGACCTGCTGATGGGCGGCCTGGGTGCGGATCGCCTCTACGGCGCCGCTGGTGACGACTCGGTCGAGGGCGGCGCCGGCAATGACAGCGCCTATGGTGGCGACGGCGCCGATACCCTCGATGGCGGCGACCATGACGACCTGCTGCTTGGCGAGGACGGTGGCGACCTGCTGACGGGCGGGCTCGGTACCGACAGGCTCCATGGCGGTTCGGGCAACGATACGCTGGTCGGCGGCGAGGGGGCCGATGTGCTGCAGGGTGGTGCCGGTGCGGATGAGTTCCGGTTCATGGCACTGTCCGACAGCGCTGGTGCGACCGACCGCATCTTCGACTTCTCCCGCGCCGAGGGCGATCGCATCGACCTGTCCTTCATCGATGCGGATGCCGTGGCGCCCGGCGACCAGGCCTTCGCCTTTGGTGGCGGCAGCTTCATCGGCGGCGGCATCGCCTCCATCCGGATCCGTCAGGCTGGCAACATCACACAGGTGCAGGTGGATGATGGCAGCGGCGGCGCGGCGGACATGGTGATCCGCGTTCTCGGTGCCCACGCCTTCCAAGCGGCCGACTTCATCTTCTGAGGATTCAGGGGTTAGGTTGCGGTCCCGTCCCGGGTGGTGGTGCAGAAGCGACGGAGCCCCGGCGCGAGGCAAAGCTCCTGGGCGAGCCTGGCGCAGGGCCCCGGGCAACTACCGCGGTGATGTTCGTCAGGGTTGGGTTGTCGAGACCTGCGACCCTGATCTTGGACCGGCCACGACGTCGATGACAGGATCGCCCTTCGGCGGTCGTTCGGTTGGATGCCAAGGGCGTTCGACGGGCTCCGACGCAAGCTTCTTGCGGGCGAGGTGACCGGCGCCGCGCATGGCGAGCGCAGCCCCGACCGGCTGGTGCAGCGCAATGGCTACCCGGACCGTGACTGGCAGACCCGGGCCAGCACCGTCGAGCCACGGAGCCCGAAGCCCCGGCGTGGCTCCTGCTTCCCGGCCTTCCTGAAGCCCCGCATGACCGCCCAGAAGGCGCTGACCCAGGAGGCCCAGGTCGAGGGCATCGCGACCCGATCGGTGGACGGCCTGGTCCGCGCGATGGGCATGGAAGGCATCAGCCGCAGCCCGTGATGCCCTTGCATATGCGGGCAAGGCGCACAGACAACCTCCCTGCCTGTCGTCACCGTGTTGGCGGTGCGGCGCCGATGGCATCCATCATGCGCGCGAAGCTCAGCACTTCCTGGTGGCTGAAGGTGTCCAACTCGAAGCCGGCCTTGAGCATGAGCCTGGCCGCGCTGGCGTTGAGGACCCAGTTCATGGGGGCTGCCTCACCCTCACGCTGCGGGCGGCGGAGGCCGATATGGACGAAGCGGCGTTGCTGCCGGATGTCGCCGTCAACCGCATGCGGCGATGAACAGTGGTCGCGGCGCAGGATGTGGAGGGCATCCTGGCCATGGACTGAGCGCGTGGCGGCAAGCCCGGCGATCGGCGCCAGGAGCTGGGTCAACTCCGTGGCGCCGCCGCGCCGCGCCAGGATATCGTCCGGCAGGACCGACAGCCGTTGCGCCAATTGGCAGCTGACCGTCAACTCCCGCAGGCTGTACGCGCCCTCCGGCCTCGTCCCGCCATTTTCGATCTGTTCCCATCCATCCGCGTCGTTGCTGATCACGACGATGACGGGAACCAGCCGGCCTGGCCTGATGTGCGAGAAGCGGTTGACCGCCTCGGCGAGCTCGGCCGCGGTCCTTGCGCCGTAATTCTCGAAATAGCCGCCATCCAGCAGCTTACGCCGTTCCTCCATGTCATGCCGCTTCGTGCAGCCGATGACGATGGTTCGACTGTTGTAGCGGCCCGCCGGGGACAGATAGGGGAAGCGGGCGGCGTTCAGTACCGCGGTCTCCGCCGCGATGTCCTGGCCCCACATGGCGGCCTCCGTCGCCCAGCGCGGTTCGTCTTCGCATGGCCGGTCCCGTGGCACGACGCCATCAGGGGGCAGCAGTTCCGTCAGCAGGTCATCGGCATTCGCGAAGATCTCGTCCTCCGGCCGAAAGCGGAACGTCGCCGTGATCGCGCGCCGGCCGGTCGCGTTGTCCGTGCCGTTCAGCAGCAGATGCGGCAGGTCGGCGCGGTGCGGCGGCCTCAGCCCGCCGATCAGGCCGGGCGCCGGACGCGTCGGGAAGCTGGCCTCCCAGTAACGGCGGAAGGCGCCTTCCAGCATCGCGCCGCGGTCATGCCCGGCCGGCAGCAGGCGTCCCAGCGGCCCCGCCAGCGTGTCGTTCAGGAAGTAGGTGGCGATGCTGGCCGACAGCAGGTCACGCGATGCAAGCCCCTCCAGCGCCGCGGTCGTCCGCGCCCAATCCACGCCCAGGCTGCGCGCCGGCGCAGTGGCCGGCGGATCGGGAAAGGCATGCCGCGCCTGCATGTAGGTGACGGCGCCCAGCGCGCCGCCGGACACCGCGCTGACGGCGAAGAGGTACCGGCTGAAGTCGCCGCCGCTGGCGGAATCGAGCTCGCGAAAGACCGAAAGAGTCCACAATGCCGCGCGGCTCGCCCCGCCCGCCGTCGCCACGATGACGACCGGCATCGGGCGGTCGTCCGGCCACAGGTCGCGCCGCGCCTCCACCCAGCCCCGCAAGGCTTGCTCGAAGCAGGGGCGGCGCAACTCGCCCGGTGAGGACGGCCGGGCGTCGTGGCAGGTGCCGTCGCCGTTCAGCGGCTCATGCAGCACCCTGTCGCTGCGCGGGATCGTGTAACGGGCCGGATGGTCCCAGACGCCGGGCGGCGCGAAGACCAGCCAGAAGAAGACACCAAGGCCGGCCCAGCGGCTGAACAGCACGACGTCCGCACGGCGGCCTAGGTAGGGGACTCATTTGACCCACTCGCTGATGCTGGCGACGAGAGCGAGGGCGGCGAGGAAGTTTCGGGCGAGGCGGTCGTAGCGAGTGGCGATACGGCGCCAGTTTTTCAGC
>JAIXWG010000068.1 GCA_027482245.1 Acetobacteraceae bacterium
CCCTGCAGGTCGTCCGCGCCGGCGCCGCCGCTGATCGTGTCCGCCCCCGCGCCGCCCGCCAGGCTGTCATCGCCCACCGTGCCCACCAGCGTCAGGTCGGTTACCGGGGTCGGCGTCGGGCTGGATGTGAGGGGGGATTGCGGCGTCGCCGTCGTGCCGATCTTCAGCCCCGTGGCCGAGACCCAGATGGGCAGGCCCTGGTCGTCATAGATCGCATTGCCGCGCCCCGACCCATCCGCGCCGGCGAGCCGCCCATAGCCATAGCCATAGAACAGCGTGCCACCCGCGGGCACGGGGCCGGAGAAGGTAACGAGCAGCGTATCGCCATCGACCAGCGACGCGGCGCTGCCCCAGACGGTGCCGCCCGCGCCCTGCACGCACCAGCCGAGACCCTTCGCCGCATCCGCATCCAGCGCCTGGAAGCCGGCGGCGTGGTCATGCGCGACGTCGATGCGCAGCTGGTTGGCGCCGACGAGGTCCGCACGGATCACCTGCGGGCCCTTGTCGTCGATGTCGCCACCGGCCTGCGCGACGATGGAGCCTGCCTTGGCGTAGTCCGCCAGGCTTTCCGCGATGCCCCGCGCCGCGCGCGCCACGGTCTGCGCGGCATCGCCCGCATCGATGTGGCCACCGCCATACTCGATCGTGGCGGGATTGCTGTCCCAGTCATCCGTTGTCGCGTTGATGTCCTGCATCCGGGCGACGATGCTGGCATTGAAGGCCGGATCGGCGGCCAACTGCTCCATGCCGCGGCGGATCGCCTGGTGCCCTTCCTCCGTGCCCCAATAGGGCATGGCGGAGACGAAGTTGTAGGAGACGGTGGAAGCGGACTGCCCGAGCGCCGCGCGCACCAGCGCGGCGTCGTAGCGCACGGCGGAAACCCATTGCTCGGTCGTCAGCGATGCATTCGCGCTGTCGTATTCGCTGTGCAGCCACAGCACCGCGGTCGGGTCCGCCTTCTGCGCGGCAGGCAGGGACGCGATCTCGTTCAGCAGCGCCTGTTCCTGCGACCCCACTTGCCAGCCGGCGCCGTTGGGCTTCAGCCAATCCCCGATCAGCGCGGTGCCGCCGAAGGCGGTGCTGCTGTTCGCGTCGAAGCGGTCATAGACCAGCGAGACCGTTTCCTTCACGCCATCGAAGCCCAGCAGGCGCTGGACTTCCTGGGTGATGGCGCCGGCGCCCGCCCAGCCGTTGCTCTCCATCAGCAGGATCGCGTTGGACTGGCCGCGGACGAGCAGGTTGATGTTCATGGCAGGCTCCCTGGGCCGGATGCAGGGACGCCGCATGAAGGGTGCAGCGCCAGCGCCTCACGGGAATGAGAGGCACCGCGCTCACGTCTAAGTGTATACTTTAATCACGTCAAGGTTACTCTTCCCGCCCTGGTTGCACAGCCTCCGCCGAGGGCACCAGCCGATCGAGCACCGCCGCGAGCCCCAGCACGGGCACCGGCAGCCAGGCCGGGCGATTGGCCAGTTCATAGCCAACCTCGTAGGCCGCCTTCTCCACCAGGAAGAGGTCGAGCACCGTCGCCGCCCCGGAGGGCGCCGGCCCGGCCTCCGCCTCCCACGCCGCGCGATAGGCGGCGAGGAAGGCGGTCTCCGCCGCGGCCCGCCAGCGGGTGATCAGCGCCTGGCGCCGGGTGGAGGAAGCGGCGGTCGCGGTGCCGCTTTCCTCCGTCGCGGCCGCCACCGCCGCGGCGTAGTCCAGGCTGCGCAGCAGGCCGGCCACATCCCGCCAGGGGCTGGACTTGGCTCGCCGCGCGGCCAGCGGCCGGGCGGGCTCGCCCTCGAAGTCCAGGATCACCGCGTCGCCGGTGGCGACCAGGACCTGGCCCAGGTGGAAGTCGCCATGGCAGCGCGTGGCCGAGAGCCCGGCCGGATCAGGGCGGAGCGCGCCGATCGCCTTCACCAGCCGGGCGCGGTCCGCCACCAGGCGCCGCGCGGCATCCGCCGCCGGGCCGGGGGGCAGCAGGCCCGGGCGATCCAGCCGGCGGAGCGCGCGGTCGAGCCCCGCGGCGGCCTCCGCCGCCCAGCCCCGCGCGATGGCGTCGTCCACCTCCACCGGCGCGAAGTCGGCATCCTCCGACGGTCGCGCCAGCACCAGGTGCAGCTGCGCCAGGCGGCGGCCGATGGCTTCCGCGACGGGCAGGTAGCCCGCCAGCGGATCCTCCGGCTCGGCCTCCGTCAGCGCGGCGTCGTCCACGCTGCGGGCCAGCCAGTCCAGCGTCCAGGCCCAGGCATCGCCCTGGTTGCGCGCGAAGGCCTGCAGCAGCATCAGCGTGTGCGGCGTGCCGTCCGGCGCAACGCGCACCACCTCCCCCAGCAGCGCGGGCGTGCCGGGATAGGCGGCGTCCGTCAGGTGGCGCGCCATCTCCGCTTCCGGGTGCAGGCCGGGCTGCACGCGGCGCAGCAGCTTCAGCACCACGGCCTCCCCCAGGATGACCGTGGTGTTGGACTGCTCGACGCCGAGCCGCCGCACCTCCGGCGCTTCGGGCAGCACCAGGTCGGCCAGGGCGGGGGTCGCCCGGAACTGCACCTCCCCCTCCGGCGTCGCCAGGATCCGTCCCGCCTGGCAGGCGGCGAGCACGGCGCGCGCGAAGCCATCGGTCGCGACGGCATCGGTCAGCAGGCCGATGCGCGACCCGTGCCGCAGCCGCGCGAGCGCCAGCTGGCCCGCGGGCTTCGCGGCCTCCTCCTCCCCGATCCGGGCCAACGGCAGGGCCCAGCCCTCGCCGGCGGCCTCGACCTCCGCCAGCATGATCGGCTCCGGCCCGGTCTGGAGCGGCACGGCATAGGCGAAGCGGGGGGCGAGGCCCGCTGCCGGCGCGTCCTTCGACCCGAACCAGCGGCGGCGCGGCAGCCAGGCAGGCAGCACCTCCCGCTCCAGCACCTGCCGCGCTTCCCCGGGCAGCCAGTCCCCGCCCGGGCGGCCGACCAGGGTGCGGAGTTCCGGCAGCGGCTCCGGCGGCGGCACGTGCCAGGCCGGCAGCGCGGCGCCTTCCGCCAGCAGGAACCAGTGGAAGGAATAGGGCGGCAGCGTCAGCTGGTAGGGCAGCGGGCCGATGGGCGGAAAGGGCGTGCCGCCCAGCATCTCCACCGGCACGCGGCCGAGATGCGCCGAGAGGTCGAGCTCCACCGCCTGCGCGGCGCGGGAGAGGTTGAAGACGCAGAGCGCCGCCTCCCCGTCAAATTCGCGAAGATAGGCAAGGATCTTGCGGTTGCCGGGGTAGAGCAGCCGCATGACGCCGCGGCCGAAGGCGCGGGTGCGACGGCGAACGGCCAGCATCCGCCGCGTCCAGTTCAGCAGGCTGTGGCTGTCCCGCGCCTGCGTCTCCACATTCACGGCCTGGAAGCCGTAGGTCGCGTCCTGGATGACGGGCAGGACCAGCGCCGCGGGATCGGCGCGGCTGAAGCCGCCATTGCGGTCGGGCGACCACTGCATGGGCGTGCGCACGCCGTCACGGTCCCGCAGATAGACGTTGTCGCCCATCCCGATCTCGTCGCCGTAGTAGATGACGGGCGTGCCGGGCATGGACAGCAGCAGCCCGTTCATCAGCTCGATCCGCCGGCGGTCGCGCTCCATCAGCGGCGCCAGGCGACGGCGGATGCCGAGGTTGATGCGCGCGCGGCGATCCGCGGCATAGACGGACCAGAGCGTGTCGCGCTCCGCATCCGTCACCATCTCCAGCGTAAGCTCGTCATGGTTCCGCAGGAACACGGCCCACTGGCAGCCATCGGGGATGTCGGGCGTCTGGCGCAGGATGTCGGTGATGGGGAAGCGGTCTTCCTGCGCGACGCCCATGTACATCCGTGGCATCAGCGGGAAGTGGAAGCACATGTGGCATTCGTCGCCGGCGCCGAAATAGGCCTGGACGTCCTCCGGCCACTGGTTCGCCTCCGCCAGCAGCATCCGGTTGGGGTAGTCGGCGTCGAGCGCCGCGCGGATGCGCTTCAGGATGTCATGCGTCTCGGGCAGGTTCTCGTTGTTCGTGCCGTCGCGCTCCACCAGGTAGGGCACGGCATCGAGGCGCAGGCCATCCACGCCGAGGTCGAGCCAGAAGCGCATGACGCGCAGCACCGCTTCCAGCACGCGGGGGTTGTCGAAGTTGAGGTCGGGCTGGTGGCTGTAGAAGCGGTGCCAGAAATAGGCCTTGGCGACGGGGTCCCAGGTCCAGTTCGACTTCTCGGTGTCGAGGAAGATGATGCGCGTGCCGTCGTAGCGCTTGTCGTCGTCCGACCAGACATAGAAGTCCCGCTGCCAGGATCCCGGCGGTGACCGGCGCGCGCGGCGGAACCAGGGATGCTCGTCGCTGGTGTGGTTGATGACGAGCTCGGTGATCACCTTCAGCCCGCGGGCATGCGCTTCGCGGATCAGCCGCTTGAAATCGGCCAGCGTCCCGTAGTCCGGATGGACGGCGCGGTAGTCGCTGATGTCGTAGCCGTCGTCGCGGCGTGGCGACGGGTAGAAGGGCAGCAGCCAGATGGCGTCCACGCCGAGCCCGGCGGCGTGGTCCAGCCGCGCGATCAGGCCGGCGAAATCCCCGATGCCGTCGTCATTCCCGTCCATGAAGGATTTCGGGTGCAGCTGGTAGATGACGGCGTCGCGCCACCAGAAGGGCTCGCGCGCCGTATCCCCATCCTGCTTCCTGCGTCGACCCGGCATCCAGATCCCCCTTCGGTCCGGGTGGGGCAACGCCCCGGGGCGCGCGCCGTTCCGGTTGCAGGCGGGAAGGACGGCCCCGGCGGGGCAGACATCATCGACGGCGATATCGCCAGGATGTTAGCGGCTTTGTCGCCGACGGGGCCGATTGTCGTCGCCGGCCCCGATTCAGGCGCCCTGCGGGCCGCTTTGTCGCCGGCGGCGCCCTGACCTGCCCCTTTGTCGTCGAGCCCAGCGCCAGGCCGCGGCGAAACCGCCGGCTTTGTCGTGCCACGTCGCCGGGAAGGCGACGCGGCACAACCCGAGGGCGCCCCTCAAACTATTGAGACACCGCGAAAAATCAGGAATTCGGGAAGCCGATGAAGACGTAGCCGACCTGACGAATCGTGACGATGCAGCGTTCCCCCAGCTCCGGCGCCAGCTTCTGGCGCAGGTGGAGCACGGCATTGTCCACCGCACGGTCGCCTGGCCGCCAGGGGCGGCGGAAGACCAGCTGGGTCAGGGCCTCCCGCGTCTGCACCTCCCCGGGCTGGGCGGCCATCATCGCCAGCAGGTCGAACTCCGCCGTCGTCAGCTCCAGCACGCTGCCATCCGGCCGCAGCAGGCGCCGCTCCACGGGCTGCAGGCGCCAGCGGTCCCGCCGCGGCGCCGGTGCGGCGGCATTGCCGGGGCGGCGGATGCGGGCGCGCAGGCGCGCCACGAGTTCACGGCCCGACACCGGCTTCACGAGGAAGTCATCGGCGCCGAGTTCGAGGCCCAGCACGCGATCCGTCTCCTCCCGGTTGCCGGTGACGATCAGGATCGGCGCATCGGTGCGTGCGCGCAGTTCGGGCAGGTGCGGCAGCGTGTCCACCGGGCCCAGGCGCTGGTCCAGGATGATCGCGTCCGGCCGCTGCGTGTCGAGGATGGCGAGCGCCGCGGTGAAGGAATTGGCGACCAGCGTCCGCAGCCCGTAGCGCTGCAGATAGGCCGCCATCTCGTCCGTCAGTTCGCGTTCGTCATCGGCCAGCAGCACGAGCGGCGTCAGCGCCGCGCCCGACGCCTCCGTCGCGGCCGGTGCCGCATCGGCGATGCCCGCCTGACGGGCATCGGTGATGCCGGCCTGGCGCTCCGCGAAGCCCCGCGCCGCGCCGTCACGCCGTGGATCCGCCGTCCGCGATGTCATCCTTCGTCTCCCCAGACGCAGGATGTCTCCGCTGATGGAGACCCTCCTCGACAATGGTGTCTAGCGGAAGACGCCGAATGACGTCGAGAGTCCGTCTCAGTCAGTGGGAGAATAGTTAACACGAAAGGCGACAACACGACGACGCGTCCCCGTCTCATTCATCGGTCCGACACCACGGGGCGGCGCCGGACCAGCGGCCTCCGCCCTCCACCGGATGAAGGATGGAACCGCATCATGACTCTACCGATCGGCAACGGCATTGCGCGTGACCACCGTGGCGTCGCGGCCGGCCTGCCCTTCCCCTTCACCACCGCGATGCCGGACTCGCTCTCCATCCTCGTCGTCGATGACGAGGCGGAGGTGCTGGAGGAACTGACGCTCGCGCTCGGGCGGCGGGGGCTGTCGGTGCTGTCGGCGGGTTCGGCGCGGATGGCACTGGCGCTGCTGGCCAGCCGGCCGGATGTGGGCGCGCTGATCACGGATATCCGCATGCCGGGGATGGATGGCATCGCGCTGGCGGAAGCCGCGCTGGCCGGGCGGCGGGAGGCGGATGCGCTGGAGGTGCTGCTGGTGACGGGCTACGCCTCCGTCGGGCAGGGCCTGGCGGCCAGCCGCGTCGGTGCCTTCGGCGTGCTGCACAAGCCGATGCGCGGCGCCGACCTGGCCCGCATGGCGGCGGAGGCGCTGGCCAGCGCCGCGGCACGCCGCGCCGCCTGGCAGCCGGTGGCGCCGCCTCACCACATGGCTTCCGCCGAGCCGATGGGCCTGCCCCTGATCTCCCTGGCGGCGCGGGAGGCGTCCTGGACCCATGCCGATGTCGCCAGCAGGCCGTTCGAACGCCGGGCGGTGCCGCGCCTTGCCGATGAAGGGCGGGAGCAGGAGTGCCTGGCGGAGGGCCTGGCCGATGAACTGGCGGATGCGCGGGCGCTGGAGGATGGGCTGGCCCTGACGCAGTCCGCGCCGGTTTCCGCCCATGCGCTGATGGGCCAGGTCGCGGCGCGGCTGCGGGCGCTCGGCGCGCGCTGCTCCCGCCGCATCACGCTGCAGCCGGATGCGGACCCCGCCTTCGAGATCGACAATGCCCGGCTGCTGCGCGCGATCGACCTGCTGGGCCGCCGCGCCTTCGGCGGGCATCCCGGCGGCGCGGAACTCTCGCTGGATGCCGGGGCCGGCCAGGCGCGGCTCGACCTGCTGCTGCGGCCCGAGGGGGCGGTGGAGGCGGAGCCGCGGCCGGAACGCGACCTGACCCTGACCGTGGCGCGGCGCCTGGTGGCCGCGCTGGGCGGGCGGCTCGATGCCTGGAGCATGCCGACGGGGGGGCTGCGGGTGCGCATCCTGCTCCCCGCCGAATAGCCCGCCCGCGCGCCCGCCGCGGACGCGGCCGGCCACCCATCACCACACCGCCGATGACGACGAGGGAGAACACCCATGTTCGCCGACGCCCTTTCCATGCCTGGCGCCATGCCAGCCCTGATGCCCGCCCCGCACGCGCCCCTGCCGCAGCCCGGCCCGCTGCCGGAAGCGCTTCGCCAGCCGCTGCCGTCCTGGCGCCCGCCGCATGGCCGCCGCCGGTCCGATGCCCCCCGCCAGGGCTGGGCGGAGCCCGCGCCCGGTGACCGCCGCGTCCAGCTGCCGATGCCGCGCGCCGGATCGGAAACCGGCCTGCAGGCCATGATGCAGCGCCTGCGCGGCGAGATGTCCGCCGTGCTGGACGCCGCGGGGCGGGAGGAAGCGGCGCCGATCACCCTGACGGCGTGGGACGCGGAGCCGCCGCTGCCGAGCCTGTTCTCCCTGGTCGAGAATCTGCTCGGCGCCGCCGTCGGCGCGGCGGCGGATACCCCGCCCGGCGTGGCGCCGGGACTGGTGCGCATCCTGGCCTGGGACGTGGTGGCGACGCTCGCCGAACAGGGCATCCGCTGCGGCCTGCGCAACCTGGCGCCGGCGGAGCGCACCTGCCTCGTGGACACCGCGCGGCTGCTGCGGGCGATGGAACTGCTGGCCCTGCACGGCCAGGCGAACTGCGCCGGCCCCGCCCGGGCGGAGCTGTCGGTGACGGTGGACCAGGGCGACACGGTGATGGACCTCGTCGTGCAGCGCGTCTCCGTCGGCACCCTGGAACCGGGGGCGCGATCGCGCCTGGTGCGCGAACTGCCGATGGCGATCGCCCGTCGCCTCGTCCAGGCGCAGGGCCACCGGATCGACATCTGGGCCCCGCCCGGCACCGGGCTCCGCGCCCGCATCGCCCTCCGCAGCGCCTGACCCGCGCGCGCCCTTCCGCAACGCACCGCCCCAAGCCTTCCAGAGGATTCCCGCCATGCTGAGCGAAGCCCTGACCCTGCCCGACCGGGATGCGACGACGGAGCCCACCCTCTCCCCCGTCACGCGCCGCCTGCTGCTGGCCGGTGCGACCGCCGCCCTGGTGCTGACGCCCGCCTGCGGCGCGGCGACGAGCGGCGGGGAGGAGGCGACCGGGCCCGACGACCCCGCCGCGCAGTACCGCGCCTTCCGCGACCGCTACGTGATGAGCGACGGGCGCGTCGTGGATACGGGCAACCAGGGCATCTCCCACAGCGAGGGCCAGGGCTACGCCATGCTGTTCGCGGAGGCCTTCGACGACCGCCCGACCTTCGACCGCGTCTACCAGTGGGCTCGGCGGACCCTTCGGCGGCCGGACGGGCTGCATGCCTGGCGCTTCCGCCCCGACCAGCGCGTGAAGGTGGATGACCCCAACAACGCCACCGATGGCGACCTCTACATCGCCTGGGCGCTGCTGCGCGCGGCGGACCGGTGGCGGGACGCCGAATACCGGCGCGACGGCATCGCGATCGGCCAGGCCGTGCTGTCCCGCCTGGTGGTGGAGGTGAATGGCCGGATGGTGCTGCTGCCGGCGATGCAGGGCTTCAACCACAATGACCGCGTCGTGGTGAACCCGTCCTACTACGCCTTCCCCGCCCTGTTCGCGCTGAGCCGCGCCGTGCCCGACCGGGCCTGGCAGCGGGTGATGGGCGATGGCGTGCAGATGCTGCGCGGCATGCGCTTCGGCCGCTGGGGGCTGCCGGCGGATTGGGTGGAGATCGCCCGCGGCAATGGCAGCCAGGCTCGCCCGGCGGCGGGGTGGCCGACGCGCTTCAGCTATGACGCGGTGCGCGTGCCGCTCCACATGGCCTGGGCGGGCATGACCGACGAACCCGCCGTGCGGGCCTCCAACAATTTCTGGAACGACCCCGGCTTCTCCGTCCGCCCGGCCTGGACGGACCTCCGCACCGGGCAGGTCGCGCCCTATTCCGCGCCGGCCGGCATCAATGCGGTGGCGGAGGTGACGACGGCCACGGGCTGGCACCGCGGGATTTCCAAGCAGCTGCCAAGCGTGGCGCGGAGCCCGGACTACTACTCCGCGGCGCTGGCCATCCTGTCCCGCATCGCGCTGCGGGAGAATCCGCGCAACCTGATGGCCGGCGGCCCGCCGCCGCCGGCGCCGCCACCCCGCAACACCATGGCGGGCGGCATCCGCCGGCTGTGGAACGGGGCGTGAGCCCGGGGCGGCCCCGGGCGCCGGCGGCGGCGCCCGGGCATGGCAGGATCAGTAGATGTCGGGCTCCGGCGTCGGCGCCCCGGCTTCGAGGAATCGCAGGTCGCAACCCTCATCCGCCTGAGTGACCTGGTCCAGGTACATGGACGTCCAGCCGCGTTCGTAGCGGCGGACGGGCGGCGTCCAGGCGGCCCGGCGGCGTTCCATCTCCGCCTCATCCACCAGCAGGTCGAGCTTGCGGTTCGGCACGTCGAGGCGGATCAGATCGCCATCGCGCACCAGCGCCAGCGGCCCGCCGACATGGCTTTCCGGCGCGACGTGCAGCACGCAGGTGCCGTAGCTGGTACCGGACATCCGGGCATCGGACAGGCGCACCATGTCCCGCACCCCCTGCTTCAGCAGCTTCTGCGGGATCGGCATCATCCCCCATTCCGGCATGCCCGGCCCGCCCTGCGGGCCCGAGGAGCGCAGCACCAGCACGCTGTCCGCCGTGACATCGAGGTCCGGGTCATCCAGCCGCTTCTTGAGATCCGCGTAGTTGTCGAAGACGACGGCGGGGCCGGTATGCGTCAGCAGCCGCGGATCGGCGGCGCTCGTCTTGATGACCGCCCCCTTCGGCGCCAGCGTTCCCTTCACCACCGCAAGCCCGCCTTCCGCCTGGATCGGCCGGTCGAGCGGGCGGATGACCTCGTCGTTGAAGACCTCGGCATCCGCGATGTCGTCGCCCATGGTGCGGCCGGAGACGGTCTTCGCCGTCAGGTCCAGGTGCGGCGACAGGCGCTTCAGGAAGGCGCGGCTGCCGCCGGCGTAGAAGAAGTCCTCCATCAGCGCCTCACCGGCGTTGGGGCGGAGGTTGGCGATCAGCGGCACGCGGCGGCTGATCGTGTCGAAGCGCTCCAGGTCCAGCTCCAGCCCCGCGCGGCGGGCCATGGCGATGATGTGGATGATGGCGTTGGTGGAACCGCCGAAGGCCATGGTGGCGGCCACCGCATTGTCCACGCTGCCCTGCGTCAGCATCGCGGCCGGCGTCAGGTCCTCCCACACCATGTCGACGATCCGGCGACCGGAATCGGTGGCCATGCGCGGGTGGTTGGCGTCGGGCGCGGGGATGGAGGAGGCGCCGGGCAGCGTCAGGCCCATCGCCTCGCAGGCCAGCATCATGGTGGCGGCGGTGCCGGCCGTCATGCAGGTGCCGAAGGACCGGGCGATGCCCGTCTCCATGTCCTTCCACTGGGCTTCGGTGATGTTCCCGGCGCGGAGTTCGGCATTGTACTTCCAGACGTCGGAGCCGGAGCCGAGCGTCTTGCCGCGCCAGTTGCCGCGCAGCATCGGGCCGGCGGGGACGAAGATGAAGGGCAGGCCCATGGATAGTGCGCCCATCACCAGGCCCGGCGGCGTCTTGTCGCAGCCGCCCAGCAGCACGAGCCCGTCGCAGGGCTGGCTGCGCGCCAGCTCCTCCGTCTCCATCGCCAGCATGTTCCGGTAGAGCATGCTGGTGGGCTTCATGTACTGCTCGGTCACCGGATGCGCCGGCAGTTCCACCGGGAAGCCGCCGGCTTGCCAGACGCCGCGCTTCACCTCCTCCGCCCGCGTGCGGAAGTGGAAGTGGCAGGGGCTGAGTTCGGACCAGGTGTTGATGATGCCGATCACCGGCTTGCCGCGGAAATCAGCCTCCGAGAAGCCCATCTGCAGCATGCGCGACCGGTGGCCGAAGGCGCGGAGGTCATCCACCCCGTACCAGCGATGGCTGCGAAGTTCCTCCGGCCGCTTGCGAGTGCCCATGATGCTGCGGATCCCCCCTTGGTCGAGCGGCGCGCAGCCTGCCATCCGGGGCCCGGCCCGACCAGCCCGTCAGGCCCCGGCGGGGTTGCTTCCGGCGGGGTCCGGCGCTTGACCGGGGCAGGATGGTCGCCCACCGTTCCGCCACCGACGCCGGAGACATGATGGCCGCGCTACCCCAGAAACGCCCGCTCCGGGTGATGTTCATCCACCAGAATTTCCCGGGGCAGTACGCCTACCTCGCCCCCGCCATGGCGAAGCGGGAGGGGGTGCAGGTGTGGTGCGTGGGGGAGAAGCCGGGCTACGAGGCGCCCGGCATCACCTACGTCGCCTATGGCCCGCCCAAGGGCGCGGGCGAGCAGACGCACCGCTACCTCCGCCCCTTCGAGGGATCGCTCCGCCGCGGGCAGCACCTGGCCAATGCGCTGGTGAAGCTGCGGGACCAGGGCGTGCGACCGGACCTCATCGTCTGCCATCCCGGCTGGGGTGAGGGCCTGTTCCTGAAGGACGTCTTCCCCGCCGCCCGGACGCTCTTCTACTGGGAATTCTTCTACAACGCGCAGGGCCAGGACCTTGGCTTCGATCCCGCCCAGCCCGTGACGCTGGACGATGCGGCGCGGGTGCGGGTGCTGAACTCGGCGCAGCTCGTCTCCCTCCAGGCCGCGGACTGGGGCGTCTCCCCCACCCGCTGGCAATGGAGCCGCTACCCCGCCTGGGCGCGGCGGCGGATCACGGTGCTGCATGAGGGCGTGGACACCGACCGCTGCGCGCCCCGCGCCGGCGCCGTCTTCCGCACGCCGGAGGGGCGGGAATTCCGCCGCGGCGATCCCGTCATCTCCTACGTCGCCCGCAACCTGGAGCCCTATCGCGGCTTCCCGACCTTCATGCGCGCCCTGCCCCGCATCCAGCGGGAACGGCCCGACCTGCACACGGTGATCGTCGGCGGGAACGAGGTGTCCTACGGCAAGAAGCCGGCGGGGGCGGAGAGCTGGAAGGAGCGGATGATGGAGGAGGTGGGGCCCTCGCTCGACCTCACCCGCATCCACTTCACCGGCCGCGTGCCGCATGACGCGCTGCACGACCTGTTCCGCGTCACGCGGGCGCATGTCTACCTGACCTACCCCTTCGTCCTGTCCTGGTCGATGCTGGAAGCCATGGCCTGCGGCGCCCTGGTGATCGGCAGCGACACGCCCCCGGTGAGCGAGGCGATCCGCCACGGCCATAACGGCCTGCTGGTGCCCTTCTTCGACCCGGACGCGGTGGCGCGCACCGTCGTCGCCGCCGTCGCCGACCCCGACGCCCATGCCCCCCTGGCCGCGGCCGGCCGGCGAAGCGTGATCGAGCGCTATGACCTGGCGACCATCTGCCTGCCCCGTCAGATCGAGCTGCTGGAGACGATCGCGGCCGGCGGGGAGCCGGCGCCGGAGCCCGACGCCGGGCGCTGGTGACGGCGCCACCCATTCCGCTTACGGTCCCGAAAGATTTTCCCGTCATGCCGGCCCGTCATGCCGGCACAGCCCGGCCGAAGGCCTGCGGCCTTTCGCGGGGCACTACCTTGGATTATGCAGGGGCCTGATATTTCAGCCCCAAGGGGACGAAGGCGGGATGACGGCGCGATGACGGCGATGCTGGATGGGTTGAGCGCGCCGCTCGCGGAACTCCGCTGCGCCGGCAATGTGGAGGCACAGGGCTTCGGCATCGCCGGGCCGCTCCTGATCTCCGTCCGCCGGTTCGAGGATTCGCGCGGCATCTTCATCGAGACCTACAACCGCCGGGATTTCGCCGCGGTCGGGATCGCCGAGGAGTTCGTGCAGGACAACCAGTCCCTCTCGGTCCATGCCGGCACGGTGCGCGGGCTGCATTTCCAGGTCCCGCCGGCGCCGCAGGCCAAGCTGGTGCGGGTGCTGCGGGGGCGCATCATGGACATCGCGGTCGATCTGCGCGCGGGCTCCCCCACCTTCGGCCGGCACGTGGCGGCCGAGCTGTCGGCGGAGAACGGGCTGATGTTCTACATCCCGGTCGGCTTCGCCCATGGCTTCGCAACGCAGGAAGCGAATACGGAGGTCGCCTACAAGGTCTCCGCCCTCTACGCGCCGGGCTGCGACAAGGGCATCGCCTGGAACGACCCGGCGCTCGGCATCGACTGGGGCATCGATCCCGGGGAGGCCCGGCTGTCCGACAAGGACCGCGTGCTGCCCCGCCTCGCCGAACTCGGGCGCTGCTTCTGATGCGCCTTCTGGTCGCGGGGCGGGAAGGCCAGGTGGCGCGGGCGCTGGCCGCGCGCTTCGCCGGCCATGCGGTCACGGCGCTGGAGCCGCCCGAACTCGACCTCACCGACCCTGCCTCCATCGCCGCGGCCCTGGCGCAGGCGGCGCCCGACCTCGTCGTCAATGCCGCCGCCTATACCGCCGTGGACCGCGCGGAGGATGATTCGGCGCTGGCCTTCGCCGTGAACCGCGACGGCGCCGCCAACCTGGCCGC
Organism: Acetobacteraceae bacterium; assembly: GCA_027482245.1. Lineage (GTDB taxonomy): Bacteria > Pseudomonadota > Alphaproteobacteria > Acetobacterales > Acetobacteraceae > Falsiroseomonas. The sequence goes on from JAIXWG010000068.1 coordinate 13,614, forward strand.
CGCGGCGGCCGGGCGCGGGCTGCCCTTCATCCACTTCTCCACCGACTACGTCTTCGATGGCCGCAAGGGCACGCCCTATACGGAGGATGACGTCCCCTCCCCCCTCGGCGTCTATGGCCGCAGCAAGGAGGAAGGGGAGCGCGCGGTGATGGCGGCCAATCCGCGCAGCGCCATCCTCCGCACCGCCTGGGTCTGCAGCCCGACCGGCGGCAACTTCGTGAAGACCATGCTGCGCCTGGCGGCGGAGCGGGACGAGCTGCGCGTGGTGGCCGACCAGCACGGCGCGCCGACCTTCGCCGCCGACCTCGCGGATGCCGTCTTCACCATGGCGCCGCGTCTGCTGGCAGCGGCGGCGGGGGACGAGGCCTTCGGCCTGTTCCACCTGTCCGGCGCCCCCCACACGACCTGGCACGGCTTTGCCACCGAGATCCTGGCGCAGGCGGCGATGCGCGGCCATCGCCGGCCGCCCGTGACACCGATCGCCACCAGCGACTACCCCACGCGCGCGACCCGTCCGGCGGATGGGCGGCTCGACTGCACGAGGATCGGGCGGGTGCATGGCATCGCGCCCGCGGATTGGCGCGCCTCGCTCGCGCGCTGCCTGGATGAATTGATGGGCCCGCCAAGCGCGGGATTGAAGGAAGGCGCGCCATGAAGGGCATCGTCCTGGCCGGAGGATCCGGCACGCGGCTGCACCCCGCGACATTGGCGGTCTCCAAGCAGCTGCTGCCCGTCTTCGACAAGCCGATGATCTACTATCCGCTGTCGGTCCTGATGCTGGCCGGCATCAGGGAGATCATGATCATCTCCACGCCCCACGACATGCCGCTGTTCCAGCGGCTGCTGGGCGACGGCGCGCGCTGGGGGCTGCGCTTCGACTACACGGTTCAGGAGAAGCCGGACGGCATCGCCCGTGCGCTGACGCTGTCGGAGGATTTCCTCGCGGGCGCGCCCAGCACCCTCGTCCTGGGCGACAATTTGTTCCACGGGCATGACCTGGAGACACGGCTGAAGGAAGCGCGGGAGGCCGCGAGCCAGGGCGCGGGCGCCGGCGTCTTCGCCTATCGCGTCGCCGATCCCGAACGCTACGGGGTTGTGGAGTTCGACAGCGAGGGCACGGCGCTGAGCCTGGAGGAGAAGCCGAAGGCGCCGAAATCCAACTGGGCGGTCACGGGCCTCTATGTCTATGACGGGCGCGCCCCCGCCATCGCCCGCGCGCTGAAGCCTTCCGCGCGCGGGGAGCTGGAGATCACCGACCTCAACCGCGCCTATCTCGACGAGGGGTCGCTCCGCGTCACGCGGCTCGGCCGCGGCTATGCCTGGCTCGACACCGGCACGCATGACAGCCTGCTGGAAGCGGGCGAGTTCGTGCGCGCGATCGAGAAGCGGACGGGGCAGAAGGTCGCCTCGCCGGAGGAGATCGCCTGGCGCATGGGCTTCATCGATGCCGACCAGCTGCGCGCGCTCGCGAAGCCGCTGCGCAACAGCGGGTATGGCACCTACCTCGAAGGCCTGCTGGCGCGCGAGGACCAGTGATGGACGGCGCGCCGGCTGGTGAAGGGCTGGCGCCGGACATCCAGGCGCTGGTGGATAGCGGCATCCTCGATGCCGCCTGGTATGCCGCGAACAACGTCGATGTGGCGCATGGCGGGCTCGACCCCGTCACGCATTTCCTGACGCAGGGATGGCGGGAGGGACGGCGGCCGAACTACTACCTCGACCCCGCCTGGTACCTCGCGCAGAATCCCGATGTGCGGGATGCGGGCTTCGATCCCGTGCTGCACTACGTCATGCACGGGGATGTCGAGAACCGGCAGCCCGGCCCCTGCTTCGACACGGGCTGGTACCGCGTGCGAAACGGGCTGGATCCCGCGGAGCCGGCGCTGGCGCATTACCTGCGCAGCCGCGCCTATGGCGCCGCGCCGATCCCGGAATTCGATGCCGAATTCTACCTCTCGACCTATCGCGACGTGGCCCGCGCCGGCGCCGATGCCTTCGAGCACTATGTGACGCTGGGTTGGCAGGAGGGGCGCGAACCCTCCCCGGATTTCGAGACGCGCTACTACGTGAAGCGGCACATGGGCGGCCAGGCGGAGATGGCGCCGCTGCTGCACTGGCTGGCGCACCGGCACGAGCCGGGCGTGCATCCGCGCATGCCGCAGGAAACGCCGACCATCCCGCGCATGGTCAAGCGCAACACCCGCGCCGGCGAGGATTTCGAGGACGCGAAGCCCCTGCCGGATGGCGCCAGACCGCGCGCCAAGGTGCTGACCTACTACCTGCCGCAGTTCCACGCGATCGCGGAGAACGACGCCTGGTGGGGCAAGGGCTTCACCGAATGGACCAACCTGCCGCGCGCCCTGCCCCGCTTCGCCGGCCACTACCAGCCGCGCATCCCCCGCGACCTCGGCCCCTATGCGCTGACGGACATGAGCGTGATGCGCCGGCAGATCGAGATGGCGAAGCGCGGCGGCGTCTTCGGCTGGGTCTTCTACTGGTACTGGTTCAACGGCCATCGGCTGCTGGAAAAGCCGGTCGATGCCTTCCTGGCCGATAGCAGCCTCGACATGCCCTTCGCCCTGATGTGGGCGAACGAGAACTGGACCCGGCGCTGGGACGGCGCCGAGAACGACGTGCTGATGAGCCAGGACTACCGGCCGGAGGAGGAAGCCGCGCTGATGGCGGAACTCGCCCGGCATTTCCGGGCCCCCCGCTACATCCGCGTGAACGGCCGCCCGCTGCTGATGATGTACCGTGCCGGGCTGATGCCGGAGCCGAAGGAGATCGTGGCGGGCTGGCGGCAGCGCTTCCGCGACGACCATGGGGAAGACCCCGTCTTCGTCATGGCGCAGAGCTTCGACGACATCGACCCGCGCGACGTCGGCTTCGACGCCGCCATCGAATTCCCGCCGCACAAGGTGACGAAGCGCGCGATGCCGATCAGCGCGGCGCTCGACTACCTCGACCCCGACTTCACCGGCACCGTCTTCAGCTATGACGACATCGCCCGCGTGTCGCTGGAGGAGCCGGAGCCCGAATTCCCGCTGATCAAATGCGCGGTGCCGGGCTGGGACAACGACCCGCGCAAGCAAGGCACCAACACCGTCATCATCCACGGATCGACGCCCGCCACCTACGAAGCCTGGCTCGGCGAACTGGTGGAGCGCGCGGCGGCGAAGCCCTTCATGGGCGCGGAGCCCTTCGTCTGCGTCAATGCCTGGAACGAATGGTGCGAGGGCGCCTATCTGGAGCCCGACCTGCATTACGGCCACGCCTTCCTGAACGCGACCGCGCGCGCCGTGGTGGGCCGCCCCGCGCAGGACGCGCCGGCCCTGCTGGTCGTCGCCGGCGACGCGGAGGAGCGGGAGGGCACGCGCCGCCTGATCGCTTCCCTCCACGCCATCGCGCGGCATGCCGGATTGCGGATGGAGGTGCTGCTGCTGGCGGGCGGGCCGCTGGAGCCCGATTTCGCGCGGCTCGGGCCGGTCACGGTCGCCTCCGCCACGGCGGAGTCGGCGCTGGCGAATGCCCGTGCTTCCGGCATCCGGCACGCCGTGATGGATGCCGAAGCCGCGTCCCGCCTGGCCCGCGCGGCGAAGCGCGCCGGCATCCACGCCACGCTGATGCTGGAGGAGATGCCCGCCACGCTGCGCGCGCGCGGCCTGTCCGGCACCCTGCGGGCGGTGCTCGGGCAGTTGGGCGGCTGCCTGGTGCCCGCCGCGGCGGTGCGCGATGCGCTGGCCGCGGAATGGCGCGGCGCGCCGGCGGTGGACGTGCTGGAACCCGGCCTGCCCGAGCCCCCGCGCCCCGATCCGGCCGCCGGCCGCGCGGCGAGGGAGGCGCTGGGCATCGAGCCCGACGCGCCGCTGCTGCTGGGCGCGGGGCCCGGTGACCTGCGGCACGGGATCGACCTGTTCCTGCAGCTCTTCCGGCGCCTGCGCGCCAGCCATCCGCGCCTGGCCGCCGCCTGGGTCGGGCCGCTCGATCCCGCCATCCGGACCTGGATGGGCAGCGAGATCACGACCGCGGCGCGGGAGGGTTTCCACCTGGTAGAGCACCTGGCGCATCCCGGCGCCCTGCTCTCCGCCGCCGACCTGCTGGCGCTGACGGCGCGGGAGGCCGCCTTCCCAGTGCTGGCGCAGGAAGCCGCCAGCGCCGGCCTGCCGATCCTGGCCTTCGAGGAAGCCGGCGGCGCCGGCTCCCTGGCGCTGGAGTTCGGGGGCGCCGCCGTGCCGCTCGGCGATGGGGAGGCGATGGCCCAGGCCGCCGCGCGGCTGCTGAACCAGCCGGCGACGCTAGCCGCGCGGGACGCGAGTCACCTGGCGGCCCGGGCCCGCTTCGACGAGGCACGCCAGGCGCGCGCGCTGCTGGCCAGGCTGATGCCGGGCCTGCCGGCGGTGGCGGTGGCGATGTCCGGGGATGGCAGGGGCCGCATGCTCGCCAGCCGGCTGGACGCGGTCTTCCGCCAGGACCAGCCGGTGGCCGAGGTGCTGGTGATGGATGACGGGCGGGATCCGCTGGTGGCGGCCGGGCTGGCGGAGGCCACGTCCCGCTGGCACCGCCATGGCCGTTGCGTGGCGGCGCCTGCGCCCGGGTGGCACGCCTTCGCCAGGCAAGCGCTGGCGGAGACGGAAGCCGCTCTGGTCTGGCTGGCCGATGCGGATGTGGCACCGGGCGCCGCCTTCCTGCGCCGTGCGGTCGCCGCGCTGGCGGCGGAGCCGGATGCGGATGCCGCCGCGCTCCGCGACGGCGCGGGCAGCAGCCTGGCCGGCGCCGTCCTGTGGCGCCGTGCCGCCCTGCAAGCTGCCCTTTCCGCCACGCCGGCGCCGGCCTCGGAGTCCGAGGCGCTGCGGGGCCGTGCCTGCGCGACCGTGGAGCAGGTGGCGGTGCTGCGCCTGCCCGGCGCGCCGGCGAAGCGACCGGAGCCCACGGTGCGTCAGCGGCGCGGCCGGCAGCCGTGACGGCCTCGATCGCCAGGGCATCGTCTCAATAACCGATACGACACTCTCAAACGCCGATGCAGCGCGAATACTTTGAAACGGGACAGCTGTCGCAGAATTGTGAAGTAATCACGCGCAGGAGATGCTGCGGCAGCGCGCGGGGGAACAGGCCCGGCGGGCGGCGGGGGTTCCGGCCGTAGCGCGGCGTGAACCCCAGGTTTGTCGAGGCAGGCGGTGGCTTTTGGCGGTCGGGCGGTCCCTCAGCCTGCGATCATGGACATGATGTAATCTTTCGTATTGCGTGTCCAAAATTCTGTCTTTGCTGGATTCTCATCGGCTTGCTTGGTTCGCGCTGTGGTTGACTCCGTAATGCCCCGTTACCTCTTTCGTTGACTTCGAAGGCGAACAGTTTCAAATATGAATTGGTGAGAATCGTGCTGGCCATCGTCGGCCAGGTGCGTGGAGGTTTACATGTCAGGTTTCGCGTCAATCTATGGTGGAGCCAACGACGCGATCCAGACGGGCAGCGGAGACGACTCCATCGTCTCGGGCGGCGGCAACGACACGGTCAACACCGGCTCCGGTGATGATTTCGTGCTCGCCGGCACCGGCGATGACAACGTCATGCTCCGCAGCGGCGATGACACCGCCTATGGCCAGAACGGCGACGACACGCTGGATGGCGGCACGGGGGATGACTACCTCTCCGGCGACCGCGGCGATGACCTGCTGGTCGGCGGCGGCGGCGACGACACCGCGCTGGGCGGCACGGGCGACGACGTCTTCGCCTTCGACAACGGCTTCGGCCACGACCTCATCATCGGCTTCGCCATCGGCACCGATACGCTCCAGATCGCGAGCGGCATCAACGGCTCCGGCGTCACCGCCGCGCAGGACCTCCTCTCCGGCAATCATGTCGGCGCGGACAGCTTCGGCAACGCCGTGATCACCCTCGGCACCGACACCATCACCCTGCACGGCATCTCGGTCGCCGACCTGACCAGCCATATCGACACCATCGTCCAGATCGTCTGATTACCCCTGGTCGTGGCGGGCGGATGAGCCTCGGGCTCAACTGCCGGTCGATAACCTTATCGTTGCCAGGGCGCTTTCGCGCTTGCAGATCATCACAATCGCGTCATTGATGCGCCCCAGCATGAGGGCACATCAGTGACCGCCACCCCCTCCGCCTCGCCTGCCCCCGGACCGGCCGGTGATTGCTGGTGGATGCGCCTCGGCGCCGACGCGGCGCTGCTCGTCCTGCCCGCCAGCGCGCCGGAAGCGCAAGCGGCGGAACTCCTGCTCGATGGCGGCGCGCCCTTCCGCCCCCTCTCCCAGATCCCGATGCCCGACGATGCCGGCGGCGGAACCATCCTGCTGCTGCGGGCCAAGGGCGGCTCCGCCATCTCGCTCCGCCTCGGCGATGGGCCATGGAGCCCGCTCGGTGCGGCGCGGCCCCTCGACGGGCTGCGCCCCCTTGTCGCGTCGGCGCCGCGGCTCCTCGCGCTCCTCGCCGCCAAGGCGGCCGGCCCGCTGCGCGCCGCCTCCGATGCCGGCCTCGCGCGGGACCTGCTCTCCCTCGCGCAACCCGTCGCACAGGCGGGGCCGGAGGCGATGCGCCCGCTCGTCCTGCTGGGCCAGGGCCGTGCCCTCTGGCGCGTGGATCAGGGGGGCTGGCTGGTCACGCCGCAGGGCCTGGCCCGAATCCCGGATCCCGAAGGCGGCCTGGCCCCCTTCCCCGCCGGCACCGCCGGCGCCGTGCTGCTGCGGCCCGACGGCGCGCCGATCCGCCTGCCGACAGCACCCTCCACGCCGCCCTCGCTGGTGGAACTGGCCCGCCAGGCCACCGGCCCGCAGCGCGGCCTGCTTCGCCAGGCCTTCATCGCGCTGCGCCGCCACGTCCAGGAACCCTGGTGCCGGGACTCGGTGCGGGATGCGCAGGTGCTGGCCATGGCGCCGCCCCGCGCGGCCGCCGAGACCGCCAATGCCGTCGGCGCCGCCGTGGACCGCGCGATCTCCGACCATGGCGGCGGCGTCTTCGTCGTGGGCTGGCTGCACGACCCGCTGCGGCTGACGCGGGGCTTCACGCTGCGCGGCCCCTTCGGCGCCATCCCCGTGCCGCCGGACCGCATCTTCCGTGTCAGCCGGCCCGACGTGGTGAAGAAGTTCGAACAGGCGCCCTTCGGCGATGCCGATCCGCGCCCGGGCTTCGTCGTGCATGTGCCGGATGCCGGTCCCGGCCCCGTGGCGCAGTGGCGGATGGAAGTGGCGCTCGGCTCCGGCGACGCCATCGAACTCGTCGCCGGCCCCGCCCTGGTCCCTGCCGCCCAGGCGCGAGAGGCGGTGCTGCGCAGCGTCAACCCGCTGGATGTCGGCCCCGCCCTGCTGGATGAGGTGCTGGCCCCCGCCGCCGCGCGGCTGCATGCCGCCGCCTCCGCCGACCCGGTGGGGCAGGAGGTCGTGCAGATCGGGCAGAGGCCCGCGGCACCCAGCGTCTCCTTTGTCATCCCGCTCTACCGGAACCTCCGCTTCATCCGCCACCAGATCGCCGCCTTCGCGCGCGATCCGCTGCTGCGGGATGCGGAGATCATCTATGTGCTCGACAGCCCCGAGCAGCGGGGAGAGGCCGAGCACCTGCTGCGCGGCACCTGCGGCCTGGCGGGCATCGGCGTGACGCTGGTGCTGCACGGGCGCAATGCCGGCTACGCCACGGCCTGCAACACCGGCGCGGCGATCGCCACCGCGCCCCTGCTGCTGATGCTGAATTCCGACGTCATCCCGGACCGGCCGGGCTGGATGGCGCCGCTGGTCGCGCGCCTCGGCAGTGATCCGCGCATCGCCTGCGTCGGCCCGAAGCTGATGTTCGATGACGGATCGCTGCAGCATGCCGGGCTGTATTTTGCCCGCGGCCCCGGGAATGACTGGTTCAACTGCCATTACTTCAAGGGATTTCCGCGCCACTACCCCGAAGCGAACCGCACGCGCGAAGTCCCCGGCGTCACCGGCGCCGCCATGCTGATCCGCCGCCGCGCCTGGGACGAGGTCGGCGGCTTCCATGCCGGCTACATCGTCGGCGACTATGAGGACAGCGACCTCTGCCTGCGGCTGCGCCAGGCCGGCGGCACCATCGTCTATGAACCGGCGGCGGAGCTGTTCCACTTCGAACGGCAGTCGATCGCGCAGCATGGCGGCTACGCCGGCACGGTCGCCGCCGCCTACAACCGGCGCCTGCACCACCAGCGCTGGGACAGCACGATCGAGACGCTCATGGCCGGCTTCACCCGCCAGGGCGAGACCTTCGCCGCGGCATGACCAACTCCTCCCCCGGCCGGAACAACCCGGAGGGGCGCCGACCGTCGAATACCCCTTCCCGCAGGCATGTTTTTGCGGCATCGGGGCGAAGAGGCCCGCCCGCCGATCCACTCAAGGTGCTAGCGTCCCCGAACCATGCGCCTGCTCGTCTTCTGCCATAACCATCCCGATCTGCAGCCCGGCGGCACCGAGGTGGTGGCGCGCGGCCTGTTCCGGGAGCTGCGTGACCGGCATGGGGTCGAGGGCCTGTTCCTCGGCGCCGTTACCGGCCAGCACCGCGAACGCCGCCCGGGCACGCTGTTCCAGGCCGCCGGCCGCCATGCGGATGAGATGCTGGTCTGGCTCAGCCATTTCGACCGCTTCCACCTGGCGCAGCTGGATACCTGGGGCCTGCAGGAAATCGGCCCCTTCGTCGCCAGCTTCCAGCCGGATGTCATCCACTTCCACCACCTGCTCTATTTCGGGCTGGAGACGCTGGACCTGGTCCGCCGGGTGGCGCCGCGGGCGAAGATCGTCGTCACGCTGCACGACTTCTTCGCCATCTGCCCGCAGGAAGGCCAGCTGCTGACGGTGGATGGGCGGCTGTGCCAGGGCCCCTCCCCCGATGGCTGCCGGCGCTGCTTCCCGGGCCGAGGCGGCACGGACCTGGTGCTGCGGGACCTCGGCGTGCGCGGCGCCTTCGCGGGCGTCGATCTGATCCTCTCGCCCTCCGACTTCCTCCGCGACCGGTTCATCGAGGCCGGCTGGGACCCTGCGCGGATCGAGGTGCTGCGCAACGGCATCGCCCTCGGCCCGGCCGCGCCGCATCGCGTGGCGGCGGATGGGCGGCGGGACCGCTTCGGCTTCTTCGGCCACATCAACCGCTTCAAGGGCGCGATGGTGGCGCTCGGCGCTTCCGCCCGCCTGTCGAAGCAGGGCGTCCCGCACGACCTGGCGCTGCATGGTGGCACGGCCTGGCAGCCCGACGAGTTCCTCGGCGAGTTCAAGGCCGCGCTGGAAGCGGCGCCCGATGCGCGTCACCACGGCCTGTTCACGGCGCGGGACATGCCGGCGCGGATGGCATCGGTGGACTGGGTCGTCATGCCCTCCATCTGGTGGGAGAACGCGCCGCTCGTCGCCATGGAGGCCTTCCGCCACGGCCGGCCCGTGATCTGCGGCAATGTCGGGGGCATGGCGGAATCGGTGCGCGACGGCGTCGATGGCCTGCACTTCCCGATCGGCGACGCCGCCGGCATGGCGGCCGTGATGCGCCGCGCGGCGGAGGAGCCCGGGCTTTGGGAACGGCTGGTGGCCGGCATCACGCCGCCGCGGCTGATCGACCAGGCGGCGGTGGAGCACCTGGCCCTGTATCGCCGACTGCTGGCCCCGGCCCCGCCTGCCGAAGCGCTGCCACCGGCCGCCGGCGCCGTGCCGCTGACCGCGAAGCGCCAACCGGGGGGCGAGGCGCTTGTCTGGGCCAGCTGAAACCCGCGCCGTGCCGGATGTCCGCGGCTTCATCGATGGCCTCAGCGGCAACCAGATCGATGGCTGGGCCTTCGAGCCCGCGCATCCGACGGAACGCGTGGTCGTCGAGCTGCGGCTGGATGGGGAGGCCGTGGCCACCGCCGTCGCGGACCGCCACCGCACGGACCTGGTGCGCGCCGGCATCGGGGACGCCTTCCACGGCTTCCGCTTCCCCCTGAAGCCCGCCTGGGCCGAACGCCGGTCCGACCTGGCCGTCGTGGCCCGGGGGGCGGAGGGCGGCGAGACCCGCCTGCAGGTCTTCCGCCGCCCGGCGCCCGCCGAAGCCCGCCCCGCCGCGACCACGCCGGCGGCGCCGCCCGCCGCCAGCCCGCAGGTGATCAAGGCGATCGAGCAGCTGGTCGCCGGCCAGCGCGCGCTGGAACAGCGGTTGCAGGAAGTCGCCGCCCGCGCGCCCGCCGAAGCCGCGACTGCGATGCCGGAGGAGACCGAACAGCGGATCGCCGTGCTCGAGGCCTGGGTGGCGCGGCTGGATGAGCGGCTGGCCGCCATCCAGGCGGAAGCGCCGCCGCCGCGCGCCACCCGCGCCGGGCCCGATACCTGGCAGGTGGTGCTGATGGCGCTGCTCGGCCTGACGAGCTTCGGGGCGCTGACGGCCTTCGCGCTGATCCTGGCGCTCTGATGGCCGCACGGCGCCTGCCCGGCCCGCCCCGCGCCGCCACCCAACCGGGCGCCGCGGCGCCGAGTGCGCTCGGCGTGATGGATGTGGCGCGGTCGGAGATGGGCGTCGCGGCGCGCTTCACGCTCTGGCTCGGCATCGTGCTGGCGCTGGCGGGCTTCGGGCTCACGGTCAGCAAGATGATGATCTGGCAGATCGTCGTGCCGACCGGCAATCCCTGGACGCTGGCCGGGCTCGCGGTGCTGCTCGGCATCGCCATCACCATGAACGTGGCGCTGGACCAGCTGCGGGAAGTGGGGCTGCTGGCCGTGTCCCACCGCCTGGCGCGGCGCATGGCGGCGCCGCTCGTCATGGCCGCGGCGCAGCAGCCCGGGCGGTCCGACATCAGCGCCGGCCAATCGCTGCGGGATGTGGAGGAGCTGCGCCGCAACCTGGCCGGGCCGGTGCTGACCGGCGTGGTTGATGCGGTGATCGTGCCGCTGCTGATCCTGCTGCTGCTCTATTTCCATTGGGCCTTCGCCGTCTTCGCGCTCGGCCTCTGCCTGCTCGCCGCCATCCTCTCCATCACCGGGGAGAGGCTGACGCGCCGCGCGCTCGTCGCCTCCAACGACGCGCATGCGCAGACCAGCGGCCTGGTCGCGGACGCCATGCGCTGCGCGGAAGCGGTGGAGGCGATGGGCATGCGCCCGGCGCTCGCCGCCCGGTGGGAAGCGCGGATGGAGGAAAGCGCCACCGCGCTGCGGGGCGCGCAGAATGCGGGCCGCTGGATCAGCGCGGCGCTGACCACGGTATCCGGCATCGGGACCGGCGGGGCGCTGGTGCTGGGCACCGTGCTGGCGGCGAACGGCGCCAATATCGGCATGGGCGCGCTGGTGGCCATGCTGACCATGTCGCAGATCGTCGGCCCCTTCAGCCGGCTGGGCGGCGCGGCATCGGACTGGGCCGGCGCGCTGGCATCCTGGCGCCGCCTCCAGTCGCTGGCGCAGTCCGACCGCGGGCCGGACACCGGCATCGCCTTCCCCTGCCGCGACGCACGGCTGGTGATGGAACGCGTCAGCTACGCCCATCGCGGCGCGCCGCGCGCCCTGCTGCGGGACGTGCAGCTGGTGGTGGAGCCGGGGCGCGCCGTCGCCATCTCCGGCGGGGCGGGCGCGGGGAAGACGACGCTGCTGCGCATCGCGGTCGGCATGGTCAGGCCCTCCGCCGGCGGCTGCTTCCTGGATGGCCAGGCCACCAGCCAGTGGCAACGGGAGGATTTCGCCCGCCATGTCGGCTACCTGCCGCAGGACCCGCTGCTGACCGATGGCACGGTGGCGGAGGCGATCGCGCGGCTCGCCACGCCGGACATGCAGGCGGTGATGCAGGCCGCGCGGCTGGCCGATGCCGCGGCCATGATCGCCGCGCTGCCGCAGGGCTACGCCACGTCGATCCGGGCGGAGGGTCCGCTCTCCGCCGGCCAGCGCCAGCGCGTGGCGCTGGCCCGCGCGCTCTATGGCGGGCCGAAGCTGCTGGTGATGGACGAACCCGCCGCCTTCCTGGACGCGGAAGGGGAACAGCGCCTGGTACGCCTGATCCGGCGCCTGGCGGCGGAGGGGATGGGAATCCTCTTCACCTCCCACCGCCCGGCGCTGCTGGCGGCGGCGGACCGGGTGCTGCTGCTGCGCGGCGGGCAGCTGGCCCCCGCCCCCGTCACGCCCGCCATCGCCGGCCCCGCCCCGCGGCGGCAGACCGGGGAAGCCGCATGATCCGCGCCGGATCGACCGCGGCGGAAGTCGCGCAGGCGCTCGCCCGGGCCCCCGCCTTCAGCGGCGTGCTGGCCACCGCCTTCGGCATGTCCGTCGCGCGCCAGGCCTGCCTGCTCGGCATGCCGCTGCTGACCATGCACATCTTCGACGGGGTGGTGGAAGGCAACAACTTCGACACGCTGACGGTGCTGGCCCTGGCCTTCTTCGTCGCCCTGGTCATGGGCGGCGTGATGCGGGCGATGCGCGCCATGCTGATGGCGGCGCTGGCGGAAAGCCTGGCCCGGCGCCTGACGGTGGAGGCGCTGGAGGCCGCCGTGCGCAGCGCGCTGGCCGGCAGCCGGCGGCCCGGCCTAGCCGCGCTGCAGGATACGGCGGAGCTGCGCCGCTTCCTCGGCGGCGGCACCATCGCCGACCTCTTCGATATGACGGCGACGCCGATCGGCCTGGTGGTGCTGTGGATGCTCCACCCCGTCTACGCGACCATCGCCTTCGGCGCCTGCGTCACCATCGGCGCGCTCGGCGTGGTGCTGGACCGGACGACGCGGGGCATGATGCGCAGCGCCTCCGACCGGCAGGTGCAGACCTCCGCCGAGCTGCAGGGGCGGCTGCGCCAGGCCGACATGCTGGAGGGCCTTGGCATGCTGGGCCCGGTGGTGCGCCGCTGGGAACCCGCCCAGGCCACCGCGCTGGCGGAGGGTGACCAGGCACAGGGCCGCGCCCGGGCGATCCGGGGCATCACCGAATTCACCTCCTACTTCGCGCAGGGGACGATGGTGGTGGCGGGCGTGATCCTGGCGACGCACCACCAGGTCTCCCCCGGCAGCATCATTGCGGCGACCATGCTGGCCAATTCCGCCACCTCCCCCATCGCGCGCGTCGTGCTGTCCTGGCGGGACTGGTCGATGGCGGCGCTGGCCTGGCGGCGGCTGCAGGAGCTGTTCACGGACCACGCCGCCCCCGTTGCCGAGGCGCCCGCCGCCGATGGCCCGCCCGGCCTCTGGCTGCGGGACATTACCTGGACGCCGCCGGAAGGCACGCGCCCCGTGCTGGACGGCACCACGGTGTATTGCCCGCCCGGCAGCATCACCCTGGTGCTTGGCCCGAACGGCACCGGCAAGTCCACCCTGCTGCGCCTGGCGCTCGGCCTGATGCAGCCCGATGCCGGCACCGCGCTGCTGGAGGGGCAGGACACGCGCCGCGTGGCGCGCGACGTGATCGGCCCGCGGATCGGCTACCTGCCGCAGGATGTGCAGCTGCTGGATGGCAGCGTGATGCGCAACATCAGCCGCTTCGGGCCGGAGGATGCGGAAGCCGCCGTCGCCGCCGCCCGCATGGCCGGGGTGCATGACATGATCGGGCGCCTGCCGCAGGGCTATGCGACGGAAGCCGGCCCGACCGCCGGCCTGTCCATGGGCCAGAAGCGGATGATCGGCATGGCCCGCGCGCTGTTCGGCGCGCCGTCCCTGCTGGTGCTGGATGAGCCGGAGGCCGGGCTCGACCGGCCGGGCCGGGAAGCGGTTCTGGCCGCGGTGCTGGCGGCACGGGCGCAGGGCGCGGCCTGCCTCATCGTCAGCCACGATCCGGGGCTCTGGCACGGCCAGGTGGACCAGCTTCTGCGCCTGGCCCCGCGGGGCGGCTGGCAGACGGAGGCGCCGGACAAGCCGGCGGCACGCAGCGCATGACCACGGCACGGCTTTCCGGCCCCAAATCCATCCCGATCAGCTTCGCCGAAGCCGATGAGGCCGCGCGGATGCCGAGCGTGCGGCGCATCGGCTTGGCCGCGCTGCTGCTGCTCTTCGTGGGCTTCGGCGGCCTGCTGTTCTGGGCCGCCATCACGCCGATCGAGCGTGCCGTCGTCTCCCGCGGGTCGCTCGTCGCGGAGGGCCGGCGCAAATCCATCCTGCTCAGCGAACCCGGCACCCTGCAGCAGCTGCTGGTGCGGGAGGGGGAGCGCGTGCAGGCCGGCACGGTGCTGCTGAGGCTCGACCCCACCACGGCGGAGGCCGCGGCCGCGCAGGCCCGCGCGCAGGCAAGGGCACTCGCGGTGCGCGTCGTGCGCCTGCGGGCGGAACAGCAGGATGAACGGCGCTTCGCGGCCCCCCCGGACATCCTGCGGGCGGCGGAACAGGATCCGGGGCTCGCCACCATCGTCGTGTCGGAACAGCGCCTCTTCGCCGCGCGCTGGCAGGCCTATGACAGCAACATGGCGGTCTATGAGCGCCGGGTCGCGGTGCAGCGCGAACAGCTGCAGGCGACGACGGCGCAGCGCACCTCCGCCACCAGCCGCATCGCCTCCGTCCGCACGGATCTGGCCGGGCAGCGGCCGCTGGCGCAGCAGGGCTTCGCGCTGATGAGCCGTGTGCGGGAGCTGGAGCGGATGGAGGCGGAGCTGGTCGGCCTCTCCGGCTCCTTGACCGCGCAGGAAGCGCAGTACCGCCAGGCCATCGCCCAGGCGGAGGCGGAGATGGCGACCTTCCGCCTGACCCGCGCGCAGGACATCGCCCGGGAACTGCAGGACAACCAGCAGCAGCTGCTGGATGCCGAGCAGCGCGTGCTGGCGGCGGAGAACGTCCGCGGCCGCCGGGACCTGGTGGCGCCGGAAGCCGGCATCGTCACCGACATCCGCTTCGTCACCCCCGGCAGCAGCATCAGCGACGGCGTGCCCGTGCTGGACCTGCTGCCGCTGGACGATCGCCTGGTGATCGAGGCCAAGGTCGCGCCCACCGATGTGGAGCAGCTGCATGTCGGCAGCCGGGTGAATGTCCGCCTCTCCGCGCTGCGGCAGCGCACCACGCCGCTGCTGGCCGGGCGCCTCACCTACGTCTCCGCCGACCAGCAGGCCGACCAGCAGGGCAACCTGTTCTTCCTGGCACGGGCGGAGATCACGCCTTCCGAACTCTCGGCCATCCCCGGGCTGCAGCTGCAGGCGGGCATGCCGGTGGAGCTCTTCGTGCTCGGCGAGACGCGGAGCGCGCTGGCCTACTTCCTGTCGCCGATCCGCGACTCGCTCCGCCGCGCGTTGCGGGATTGAGGACGCCGGGGCACGATCCCCGGCATGACAGACCGTATCGCGATCGTGGGCGCCGGGCCGGTGGGCCTGGTGCTGGCCCTCCGCCTGGCCACCCTTTCCATCCCCTCCGTCGTGCTGGAAGCGGAGGCCGATATCAGCGAGGCGCTGCGCGCCAGCACCTTCCACCCGCCCTCGCTCGACATGCTGGACGAACTCGGCCTTGCACAGCCACTGATCGCGCAGGGTCTGGTGACGCCGACCTGGCAGATCCGGCGGCATGAGGATGGCGCGAGGGCGGTCTTCGACCTCGGCGTGCTCAGGGACGACACGGCGCATCCCTACCGGCTGCAGGCGGAGCAGTGGAAGCTGTCCCGCCTCATCCTCGCGAAGCTGGCCGCGGAGCATGCCGGCGCGGTCGAGATCCGCTTCGGCTGCAAGGTGGAGAGCGTGTCGCAGGACGCGGACGGCGTGACGCTGTCGGGCCAGGGCTTCGATCCCCTCCGCGCGCCCTATGCCGTGGGCTGCGACGGCGCGCGGAGCGCGGTGCGGCAGGCCATGGGCATCGACTTCCCCGGCGACACCTATCCCGAGACGACGATCCTCGCGACCACCACCTTCCCCTTCCACGAGGTGTTCGAGGGCCTGTCCAACGTCAACTACATCTGGACGGAGCACGCGGCCTTCAGCGGCACCTTCAGCCTGCTGCGCGTGCCGGGGAAGTGGCGCGCCAGCCTCTACCCCGCGCCCGGGGAGACGATCGAGCAGGCGCTGGAACCCACGGCGATCGAGCGCAAGCTGCAGGCGATCCACCCCAAGGACGGCGCCTACGACGTGCCGGACCTCCGCCCCTATCGCATCCACCAGCGCATCGTGGAGACCTATCGCACGGGGCGCCTGCTGCTGGCGGGCGATGCCGCGCATCTCAACAGCCCGTCCGGCGGGATGGGCATGAATGGCGGCATCCATGACGCGATGGAACTGGCCGCGACCCTGCTGCCCGTGCTGCGGGGTGAGGCGCCGGAGTCGCTCCTCGACCGCTACACCCGCCGCCGCCAGCCCATCGCGAAGCGGGAGATCATCGCCCAGGCCGACCGCAACCGCGCCCGGATGCGGGAACGCGATCCGGCGAAGCGCGCGGCCCTGCTGGCGGACCTGCAGGCGGTGGCCGGGGACCCCGTGCGGGCGCGCGACCACCTGCTCAAATCCTCGATGATCGCGGGATTGCGGGCCGCCACCGCCGTCGAGTAGGCGACGCGGGGCCTTCACCGGGCTGTCATATAACTGTAAAACAGTCGCAACGCGGGCCGTCTACGTGCCCGCCACCAACGCTTCATGGGGAGAGGTCACATCATGTTCCGCCGCACGATCATGGCGGGCGCCGTCGCGCTCGCCGCCGCCTTCGGGGCGCCGGCCCAGGCGCAGGCACCCACGGAAATCCAGTTCTGGCACGGCCTGACCCAGCCCAATGGCGGGCTGCTGGAGCAGATCGCCACCGACTTCAACAACAGCCAGACCCGCTATCGCGTGGTGCCGTCCTTCCGCGGTTCCTACCCGGAGACGATGGTCGCCGCGATCGCCGCCTTTCGCGCCAATACCGCGCCGCACATCGTGCAGATGTTCGAAGTGGGCACGGGCACGATGATGGCCGCCGGCCGCGCCGTGAAGCCGCTGCATGAGTTGCTGGCCGAGACCAACACGACCATCGACTTCCAGGACTACCTGCCGGCGGTGCGCGGCTACTACAGCCTGCGCGACGGCCGCCTGATGTCCATGCCCTTCAACAGCAGCACGGCGGTCGCCTTCTACAACAAGGACGCCTTCCGCCGCGCCAACCTCAACCCCGACCAGTTCCCCGCGACCTGGGACGGCGTCGCCGCCGCCGCGCGCGCGCTGAAGGCCGCGGGCCATGCCTGCCCGATGACGACCGCCTGGCCGACCTGGCTGATGGTCGAGCAGTTCAGCGCCATCCACAACATCCCGCTGGCGACCCAGGACAACGGCTTCACCGGGATGAACGCCGAGCTCGCGATCAACAACCCGCTGATGCTGCGCCACCTGAACAACCTGGTGACCTGGCAGCGCGAGGGCATCTTCCGCTACGGCGGCCGTGACACGGCGGGCGAGGCGCTGTTCCCGAACGGCGAATGCGCCATCATCTTCACCTCCTCCGGCTATCGCGGCCGGGTGCAGCGGGAAGCGCAGTTCGCCTGGGGCGTCGGCATGCTGCCCTACTACGAGAACGTCCAGGGCGCGCCCTTCAACTCCATCATCGGCGGCGCCAGCTTCTGGACGATGAACCGCGGCCCGAACGCGACCCGTTCGGCCGAGGAACTGCGGGGGGTGGCGGAGTTCTTCCGCTTCCTGGCGCAGCCCTCCGTCGCCGCCAAGTGGCACACGGATACGGGCTTCCTGCCGGTGACGCGCACGGCCTTCGAACAGGTCCGCGCTTCCGGCTTCTACGCCCAGCCCAACAATGCCGGCGCCGACCTGCCGATCCAGCAGCTGCTGCGCGGCGGCGGGCAGATGACCGGCAACACGATGGGCATCCGCCTCGGCGGCTTCGTGGAAATCCGGAACATCATCCAGGAGGAGATGGAGAAGGCGTTCCAGGGCCAGCAGACGGCCGAGCAGGCGCTGGCCGCGGCGACGACGCGCGGCAACGTCGTGCTGCGCAACTTCGAGCGTCAGAACCGCGGCGGCTGAACAGGCTGGCGTGACCATCGGGGGCGGGCCCTGCGCCCGCCCCCTTCTTGTTTCGGCTGATCTGGCGGCAGGAGGCCCGTTTGCGGAAGAAGGTGATCTTCAAGGGCATCGCCCTGCCCTGGCTGCTGCTGCTGCCACAGCTGCTCATCACCGGGGTCTTCTTCTTCTGGCCGGCGGGCCAGGCGATCTACAGCAGCTTCCTGCGGGAAGACGCCTTCGGGCTGAACCGCGACTTCGTCGGCTTCGAGAACTTCACCGATGTGCTGTCGGACCCGCTCTACCTGAACGCGGCCTGGAACACGGCCATCTTCTCCTCCGCCGTCGCCTTCTCGGCGCTTGCGGTCGCGGTGTTCCTGGCGGTGCAGGCGGACAAGGCGATCCGCGGCGCGGATGCCTACAAGACGCTGCTGATCTGGCCCTATGCCGTGGCGCCGGCGATCGCCGCCGTGCTGTGGCTGTTCATGTTCCACCCGCAGATCGGCATCTTCGGCCGGATGCTGAACGGCGCCGGCATCCCCTGGGACTACAAGCTGAATGGCGACCAGGCGATGGTGCTGGTCATCATCGCGGCGGCCTGGAAGCAGGTCTCCTACAACTTCATCTTCTTCCTGGCGGGGCTGCAGTCGATCCCGCGCGCCGTGCTGGAAGCCGCCGCCATCGATGGCGCGCGCCCGGTGCGCCGCTTCTGGACGATCATCTTCCCGCTGCTGGCGCCCACCTCCTTCTTCCTGCTGGTCGTGAACCTCGTCTACGCCTTCTTCGACACCTTCGGCACGATCCACGCGCTGACCAAGGGCGGCCCGGGGCAGTCCACCACGACGCTGATCTACAAGGTCTATGTCGATGGCGTGGAGAACCTGAACTTCGGCGCCTCTGCCGCGCAATCCGTGATCCTGATGGTGCTGGTGATCCTGCTGACCGCGGTGCAGTTCCGGTTCATCGAGCGGAAGGTGCATTATTGATGGCAGGTTTCGATGACGCCGCCCTCGCCCGCGCGACGGCGCGACGCCAGGCGCGCTCGCGCCTCATGGCGCATGCCGTGCTCGCGCTGGGCGTGCTGGTCTTCGCCTTCCCGATCTGGCTGACCCTTGTCGGCTCCACCCATGACGTGAACACGATCGGCCGCGGCGACGTGCCGCTGTGGTTCGGGTCGGAGGCGATCGCGAACTACGTCAGCGCCTGGACGCGCGGCGGGTCCGCCATCCGCACCACGGGCGGCGTGCCCGCCTGGCTGATGCTGTGGAACAGCGCCAACATGGCGGTGCTGATCGCGGTCGGGAAGATCGCGATCTCCCTGCTCTCCGCCTATGCCGTCGTCTTCTTCAGCTTCCCCGGCCGCATGGTGGCCTTCTGGCTGATCTTCATCACCCTGATGCTGCCGGTCGAGGTGCGCATCATCCCGACCTTCGAGGTGATGGTGAATCTCGGCCTGATCAACACCATGACGGGGCTCGTCGTGCCCCTCGTCGCCTCCGCCACCGCGACGCTGCTGTTCCGCCAGTTCTTCCTGACCATCCCCGATGAATACGTGGAGGCCGCGAAGATCGATGGCGCGGGACCGCTGCGCTTCTTCAAGGATGTCGTGCTGCCGCTGTCGGTCACGAACATCGCGGCGCTCTTCGTCATCCTCTTCATCTATGGCTGGAACCAGTATCTCTGGCCGCTGCTCATCGTCTCCAACCGCGACCTGGAGACGGTGGTGGTCGGCATGACCAAGATGATCGGCACCGGCGACAGCCAGAACGAGTGGAACATCATCATGGCGACCGCGGTGCTGGCGATGCTGCCGCCCGTGGCCGTCGTGGTCTTCATGCAACGCTGGTTCGTCAAGGGCCTGACGGAGACGGAAAAGTA
The DNA here is from genome assembly GCA_027482245.1 of Acetobacteraceae bacterium. Taxonomy (GTDB): domain Bacteria; phylum Pseudomonadota; class Alphaproteobacteria; order Acetobacterales; family Acetobacteraceae; genus Falsiroseomonas. Next base: position 33,318 of record JAIXWG010000068.1, read on the forward strand.
ATGGCCACCCTCACCCTTTCCGCCGTCCGCAAGCAGTTCGGCGCGACGCAGGTCCTGCACGGCATCGACCTCGAGGTCGCGGATGGCGAGATGATCGTCGTCGTCGGCGCCTCCGGCTGCGGCAAGTCCACCCTGCTGCGCATCGTGGCGGGGCTGGAGACACCCTCCTCCGGCATCGTGCGCATCGATGGCCGGGACGTGACGGCGCTGGAACCCGCGGACCGGGACATCGCCATGGTGTTCCAGAACTACGCGCTCTACCCGCACATGTCGGTCTTCGAGAACATGGCCTATGGCCTGAAGATCCGCGGCATGGCGATGCCGGAGATCAAGCGCCGCGTGGCCCAGGCCGCGGAGATGCTGGAGATCGGCCCGCTGCTGGAACGCAAGCCGAGGCAGCTTTCCGGCGGCCAGCGCCAGCGCGTCGCCATGGGCCGCGCGGTGGTGCGGGAGCCGAAGCTGTTCCTCTTCGACGAACCGCTCTCCAATCTCGACGCCAAGCTCCGCGTGCAGATGCGCGCCGAGATCCGGCGGCTGCAGAAGCGGCTCGGCGTCACCAGCCTCTTCGTCACGCATGACCAGGTGGAGGCGATGACGCTCGGCGACCGGCTCGTCGTCATGCATGCCGGGCGCGCCGCGCAGGTGGCCTCCCCCATGGAGGTCTGGGGAAGGCCGGCCGACACCTATGTCGCCGGCTTCATCGGATCGCCGGCGATGAACTTCCTCCACGCCACGCTGGCGCAGGGCGGCACGGCCGCAGCTTTGAAGGCGGGGCCGACCATCGCCTTCGCCGATGGCCCGCGCCCCGGCGCCGATGGCACCGCGCTCACCATCGGCATCCGGCCGGAGCATGTGGCGGTGGATCCGTCCGGCCTGCCGCTGACCGTGGACCTGGTGGAGCCCCTGGGCTCCGAGACCGTCATCCATGGCCGCCTGCCGGGGAATGAGGTGCTGGTCGCGCGCCTGCCGATCCCGGCCAGCGACATCGGCGCGGTGCTGCCCCTCTTCCTGCCCGCCGGCGCCTTCCATGTCTTCGACGCGGGCGGGGTGCGCATCGGCGGGTGATGCTTGCCAAAAGCAAGTATCGGCGTAACGTCGGGTCATGCAGGAAGACCCCGTCGCCGCCATCCGCCGCTTCAGCCGCTTCTACACGCGGCGGATCGGCCTGCTGCATGAACGCTACCTCGGCACGTCGCTGACGCTGCCGGAGGGGCGGCTGGTCTGGGAACTGGCGGATCGCGGCACGGCCGCGCCGGGGCGGCTCGCGGCCGAACTCGGGCTCGATGCCGGTTATCTCAGCCGCCTCGTGAAGGGGCTGGAGGAACGCGGCCTGGTCGCGCGCCGCCCCGACCCTGGCGATGCGCGGTCCAGCCTCTTGTCCCTCACCCCCGCCGGCCAGGCCGCCTTCGGCGCCATCGACAGCCAGTCGCGGGCGGAGGTGGCGGGCCTCGTCGCCCCCCTGCCGGCGGTGGACCAGGCGAGCCTCGTGGCCTCACTCGGCACCGCGGAACGGCTGCTCGGCGCGGCCCCCTCCCCCGTGACGCTGCGGCCGCCGCGGCCGGGCGACATCGGCCATGTCGTCAGCCGCCACGGCGCGCTCTACGCCGCCGAATATGGCTGGGACAGCGGGTTCGAGGCGCTGGTGGCGGAGATCGCCGCCGACTTCCTCCGGGACTTCGATCCGGCGCGGGAAGCCTGCTGGATCGCCGACCAGGCCGGCGCCATCGTCGGCTCCGCCTTCCTTGTGAAGCAGTCGGACGACACGGCCAAGATCCGGCTGGTCTATGTGGAGCCCTCCGCCCGCGGCGCGGGCATCGGCGCGGCGCTCGTCGCGGCGTGCATCGACTTCGCCCGCGCCCATGGCTATCGCCGCGTCACGCTCTGGACCCATGCCAACCTGCTGGCCGCGCGGCGTATCTATGCCCGGGCGGGCTTCCGGCTGGTGGAGGCGAGTCCGCACCGCGCCTTCGGCCACGACCTGGTGGCAGAGGTCTGGGACCTGCCGCTGGACGCCACGCCGGCAATGGCCGCTCAACCCATCGCGGGTTAGGCTCGCCCCGATGGACACCTCGAAGCCCCGGCCGGAAGCGCTGCGCGCCGAAGCGGATGCGATGCGCGACCAGCGCCGCTGGGCGGAGGCGGAGATCGCCTATCGCGCCTACCTCGCCGAACGGCCAAGGCACTGGGAGATCATCGTCCAGCTCGCCCATTGCGTGAAGGAACGCGGCGACCTGGAGGGCGCGCTGGCGCTGTACCGGGAGGCGGAGGCGCTGGAGCCGCGGGACTTCGACCCGCCGCTCCAGATCAGCCACGCGCTGCGGATGCTGGGACGGGGGGCGGAGGCCGCGGCGGCGATCGCGCGCGCGCTGGCGATCGCGCCCTACAACGCCTTCCTCCGCCGCGCCGATGCCCTGCTGCGCCACCGGCGCCTGGTGCCGGATGACGGCGCGGTCCAGCCCGCGCCGCCGCGCCCCGGCGGCGTGCCGACGCAACTCGCCTTCGATGTCAGCGACCTGCTGGCCTATCTTCGGGAGGCCCGGACGCCGACCGGCATCCAGCGCGTGCAGATGGGCATGCTGGGCGCCATGCTGGCCGCCCGCCGCGCCCCCGGCCTGCCGCCTTTGCTGCTGATGGCCTTCGAGCCCTCCACCTGGCGCTGGTGGCATGTGGATGAGCGTGCGTTCCGGGAGGTGCTGGGCCTGGCGCGGCTCGGCGCACGGGCGGACGACCCCGCCTGGCGCGCGGCGACGGCGGTGCTCTGCCATGCCGATGGGCGGCCCGATGCGGCCCTGAAGCCAGGGGCGACGCTGGCGACGCTCGGCAATGCCTGGGGCGTGGAGGACTACTTCCGCGGCCTGCGCGCCCTGCGCGCGCGCGTGCCCTTCCGCTACGTCGCCTTCGTGCATGACTGCGTGCCGCTGGTGATGCCGGAGCATTGCCTGGACCTGACCGTGCGGCTCTACGCGCGCTGGTTCGCCGCCCTCGCCCTGCACGCGGATGCGCTGCTGGCGAATTCGGAGAGCACGCTGCGGGATGTGCGGCAATTCGCGGCACCGCTCGGCCCGGAACGCCCCGCCACGGTGGTGCGCCTGGCGGCGGAAGGGCTGGGCCCGCCGGCGGAGGCCGAGGCCGCGCGCGTGGCCGCCGCCGCCCTGCCCGCGCCGCTGCCCGGCGAGCGCTTCGTGCTGTTCGTCGCCACCCTCGAATCCCGCAAGAACCACCTGCTGGTCTTCCAGGCCTGGCTCGCGCTGATCCGCCAGCTCGGCGCGGCGGCGGTGCCGCGGCTGGTCTGCGTCGGCAAGCCCGGCTGGCATGCGGAGGCGGCGCTGGGCCTGCGGGAACGGTCGCCGGCGCTGCGGCGCCAGGTCTCCGTGCTGCATGACGTGTCGGACCTGGCGCTGGCCGGGCTCTACGCGCGCTGCGACTTTACCATCTACAACTCCTTCCATGAGGGCTGGGGCCTGCCGGTGAGCGAGAGCCTGGCGGCGGGCAAGCTCGCGGTGGTGCCGGCGCAGTCGGGCCTGCTCGAATCAGGCGCCCCGGGCGCCGTCTTCTTCCCGCCGCAGGACGAGCCCGCCCTGGTGGAGACGCTGGCGCGCCTCATCACCGATGCCGGCCACCGCGCGGCGCTGGAGGCGAGGATCGACCGGAAGGCGGCCGGGCGGCGCTGGGACCAGGCGGCGGCGGAGGCGATGGACGCCCTGATGCAGCCGGGGCGGGAGGAGCCCGAGCCCGCCCTGCCGCTCGGCCAGCGCCTGGCACTCGGCACCGGGGGGCCGCCGGCGGCGACGCTCGCCGCCGCCTGGGCGGAGCGCCTGCGCCAGGGCCTCGGCTGGTGGTGGCAGGAGGCCTGGGGCTGCTGGACCCGCGACGGCGTCGCGACCCTGGCCCTGCCCGCCGATGTCCCCGCAGGCACCGCCATGCGCGTGGTGCTGGAACTGCGCGGCCCGCCCGGCGGCCATGCCCTCCGCCTCCGCCTCCGTGGCGCGGGCGGCGAGGGCTGGCGGCGCCTGGCGATCGGCCCCGACCAGCGCATCGCCTGCGTCCTCCAGGGCCGCGCCGGGCCGGGCGGCCTGGTGGTGGAGATCGATGCCGGCGATGGCGTGAAGCTCGGCGACCGCGGCAACCGCATGGTGGGCGTCGGCGTGGTGGCGCTGATGGCGTGCCGGGAGGATGACCTGGCCTCTCGCCTCGCCGCGCTGGAACGGGCCGAGGGCGTGCTGGAGGGTATGGGCTAAACCATTGGCCAGCATGTCGTGATGCAGGAAAGTCACGGCCGGATTGACGTGAGCGTAACGTTCGTCCGTTTTGCCCTGCATACGATGTCACATCGTGACGCGTGCCGTAAGTTTCTATCCGACTCGGCGGGATTCGCGCATCGCGTGAGATGCAGGGACCGCTTGGTCACGGACTCGGGGGCTTCCCCCATCAAGAGGCGGCGGTCCCATCAAGCGCGAAAGGCATCCCGCAGCGGCAGGATCAGGGGGTCGCGGCGCCCTGGCTGGCGTGGCCGTGGCCGGCCTCGCCCTGGCGGCGGCATGGATGCAGGCGGATGGCCAGGCGGCGCAGCGCCAGGCCGGCGCGGTCACCACCGCGGAACGCGCCGCGCGCGGGGCCCATACCCTCGTCGCCCAGCCCCTCCATGGGCTGGCGGATGCGCTGGCCGCGGCGGAGCAGCGGCACCAGGCCCAGGCCCGGGGTGACCGCGCCGGCCAGGCGGTGGCGGAGCGCCAGCTGGCCGAGAGCATCCGGCGCGACGCGCTACAATTCGCCGCCGTTACCGACGCGCAGGGCCGCATCCTCTGGGCCACGCATCCGCCGCTGATCGGCACCTCCCTCTCGGACCGGGAGAGCTTCGGCCTGCACCGCGCCGGACGGGCGGAGGTGCTGATGGCCCCGGCCCTGCTCGACCTGCCCGGCGGGCCGCGCAGCCTGCTGGCGACGCGGCCGCTGGCCGATCCGCGCGGCTTCGCCGGCATCGCGGTCGCGGCGCTCGATCCGCGCCGGCTGGACCGGGCGCTGGGCGATGCCGCGGTGCTGCCGGGGCTGCGGCTCGGCTTGTTGCGGGCGGATGGGCTGCCGCTGGCCACCGGTGGCGCCCCCCTGCCCGTCCCGGCCTGGCCGCTGCCCGCACCCGGCGGCGCGCCGGCCTGGCGCCCGGGATCGGACGGGCTGCCGCCCCTCGCCCTGGCTGGCCGGCCCGCTGGCGGCGACCTGATGCTGGTGGCGGCGCTGGAGCCCCCTCCGGCGGAGAACCCCTGGCTCGGCTGGCTGCTCGCCACCGTCGTCGGGGCCGGCGCGATCGGGCTGCCGCTGCTGCGCGGGCAGCACCCCGCCGCCGCCACGCCGGACCGGCTGGACGACACCCTGCCCGCCATCGCCTATCGCGCCGTGGTCGAGACCGGCGGCGCCATGCGGCTGACCGAGGTCGGGCCGGGGGTGGAGCGGCTGACGGGCTGGTCGCCGGAAGCCGCGCTGCGCCCGGGCTGGCGGCAGCGCGGCATCGATGCGCAGACGCTGCCGCTGGGGCCGGACCTGCCCGACCGGCTGCGCCGCGACACCCAGGCCAGCACCGAATACCGCTTCCGGCGCGCCGATGGCGCGTGGATGTGGCTGCGGGAGACCGCGCGCGTCACCGCCCGCGGCGCCGCGGGGACCGAGGTCGCCGGCGTGCTGGAGGACATCACGGCGGAGCGCGAACTCGCGCTGCAGGCCGCGACCGCCGCCAAGTTCGCCACCCTCGGCGAGATGGCGGCCGGGCTCGCCCATGAACTCAACCAGCCCATCGCCATCATGTCCCTCGCCGCCGAGAATGCGGCGGAGGCGCTGGAGGCGGGCGAGGACGGGGTGGAGGAGGCGCTGACCCGCCTGCGACGCATCATGGCCCAGGCCGACCGCGCCAAGGCCATCGTCACCCAGCTTCGCGCCTTCTCCCGCGTCGATGTCTCGGCGCTGGAGCCGATCGACCTCGGCGCCGCCGTGCACGGGATGATGGTGCTGGCGGGCCAGGCGCTGCGGGATGCCGGCGTGCAGGTGCAGCTGCGCCTGCCGGACGTGCTGCCGCCGGTGGTGGGGCAGACGATCCTGGTGGAGCAGGTGCTGCTGAACCTGGTGCTGAACGCCCGCGACGCGCTGCTGGAACGGCCGGCGGAGCGTCGCCGCCTGCGGATCGAGGCGGAGATCGGCCCGCTGGTGGATGAGGTGACGCTGCGCGTGCAGGACAGCGGCCCCGGCCTGGCGCCGGAGGTGCAGGAGAAGCTGTTCGAGCCCTTCTACACCACCAAGCCGCCGGGCCTCGGCACCGGGCTCGGCCTGTCCATCTCCCGCACCATCATGCAAGGCATCGGCGGGCGGATCACGGCGGAGAACCGGGGACAGGGCAGCGAATCGGGGGCGGAGTTCACGCTGGTGTTCCGACGCGCCCCGCTGGCGGCGGAGGAGGAAGGCCCCCGCCCCGCCCCGCGCGCCCCGGCGCCCGCGCCACGCTGGCCGGCGGCCACCTAAAGCGCCTTTACCACCTTTAGCACTTTTAGCACCGATTCCGGGGTGTTCCGGGGCCCCCATCGCGGGCAGCGGGCGCGGATTGCCCCTTGATGACCCGAACATACCAGGAACAATCCGTCGGCCGCAAGCGCAACACGGCGCCGGAATCGCTTCCGAAACTTGATCCGCCGCAAGGCGCCGAAGCTTCCAGACGGGGAAGGATGGGGCATGGACGCCCTCCCCCCCTCCCGCCTCCACCCCTCCCGCGCCGTCCTGGCCCGCTACGCGCGCCAGAACCTGCCGCGCTACACCTCCTACCCCACCGCCCCGCATTTCCAGGCGCTGGAGGAGGCGACCTACCGTGAATGGCTGGGCGCGGTGGCGCCGGGGGACCGGCTGTCCCTTTATCTCCACATCCCGTTCTGCAAGTCGCTCTGCTGGTATTGCGGCTGCCATACCAGCGTGACGCGCAGCATCGCGCGCACCAGCCGCTACGCGCAGGCGCTGGTGGCGGAGGCGACGCTGCTGGCGGCCGCCCTGCCCGTGGCGGCGCCGGTCGAATCACTCCACCTCGGCGGCGGCACGCCCTCCGCCCTCGGCGCGGAGGCGCTGGAGGGCGTGATGGAGGGGCTGCGCCGGCGCTTCGCCTTTGCGGCCGATGCCGAATTGTCCGTCGAGCTGGACCCGCGGCTGCTGGATGACGGCATCGTCGGCGTGCTGGCGCGGCAGGGCTTCACGCGCGCCAGCCTCGGCGTGCAGGACATGGCGGCGGAGGTGCAGACGCTGATCGGCCGCATCCAGCCGCCGGCGCTGGTGGAAGGCGCGGTGGCGAAGCTGCGCGCGGGCGGCATCAAGGGCATCAATTTCGACCTGATGTACGGCCTGCCCGGCCAGACCGCCGCGCATGTCGAGGCCAGCGCCCGCTTCGCGGCGGAAGCCGGGGCGGACCGCGTGGCGGTCTTCGGCTACGCCCATGTGCCCTGGATGAAGCCGCACCAGAAGGCGATCCCGGAGGCCCTGCTGCCCGACGCCATGGCCCGCATGGACCAGGCGGAGGCCGCGGAACGCGCGCTGCTGGCGGCGGGCTATGTGGCGATCGGCCTCGACCATTTCGCGCGGCCGGAAGACCCGATGGCCGTCGCCGCAGAAGCCGGCGCGCTGCGCCGCAACTTCCAGGGCTACACCACGGATCGCGCGCCGGTGCTGCTCGGCCTCGGCGCTTCCGCCATCGGGTCGCTGCCGCAGGGCTATGCGCAGAACCTGCCGGATGAGCGGGGCTGGCTGGCGGCGGTGGAGGAAGGCCGCCTGCCCATCGGGCGCGGCCTGGCGCTGAGCCGGGATGACCGGCTGCGCCGCGGCATCATCGAGGCGGTGATGTGCGACCTCTCCCTCGACCTCCGCCGCGTGCCGCTGAAGGTGTGGCGGGATGCGGAGGCGCGGATGGAGCCGCTGGTCTCGGACGGGCTGGCGGCGGTGGAGGAAGGGCGGCTGGTGGCGACGGAAGCGGGCCGCCGCTTCGTGCGCCACATCGCGGCGGCCTTCGACGCCTATCTCGGCGGCGGCCCGGCGCGGCACAGCGCCGCGGTCTGAGCCGCGCGGGTCAACCGGGCCCGCGCAGCGTGCTGGACGGCAGCCCGACCACGCGCCAGCCGAGGCTCGGTGCCTCCGCCGACTGGATCACCAGGGAGAGTGGCGGGCGGGGGCTGGCCGTCATCCACTGGCCCTGGGGGCCGAACAGTGTGTTCCCCTCATGCGACAGCAGCGCCACCTGGGAGCCGGGCGGGATGGGCGCATTGGCGATGATCGCGATCACCCACCGCCAATCGACATGCGATCCCAGCACGCCCACCACCTGCCCCGCGGCATTGCGCACGGGGGTGGTGAAGTCGATCAGCCGCAGCGGTTCATCGCGCGGATCGCGCCGCAAGGCCGTGACGAGCAGCTGCGCGCCATGCACGTCGCCGGCGAAGTTGCGCTGCCGGCCGGCCTGGAACCAGGGACGCTCCGACACATCGGTACCTTCCAGCACGCCGCCGGAGGCCGCGATGACCTTGCCGTCGCGGGCATTGGCGACGCCGATCCAGATCGTGTGCGGCGCCGCCTGCTGCGTGCTGTTGATCATGCGGCGCAGCTCCGCCACGGGCTGCGTCGCCTGGCCACGCTCGACCTCCACCGCCAGGGCGCGCAGCCGCGTCCATTGCCGGTCCAGCTCTCGCGCCAGGGCGGAGGCGGTGAGCCGCGCCGCGACCTGGAGGGAATCGCCTTCCGCAGCCAGGGCGTCGCGTGTGGTGATCAGGGAGAGGGAGGCCGCACCGGCCAGGCGCCCCGCCGTCCTGCGCGACAGCCGAAACGCCTTCATGTGCGGAACCTGCGCGATGGATGTCATCACGCCGAGGTTAGTCGAGGGAGCTGGAACCTGCCAACGATCGGAACGATGCGGAATGGTGCCAGCGCGCATCCATCACGCAGGTGTGCAGATGCGGCCCAGCATGGCGGTCAGTTCGCTCGGGTCGTAGGGCTTGGCCAGCACCATCGCCTGCTGGTGCCCCGCCGGCAAGCCGGAGGCGCCGTAGCCCGTGGCGATGACATAGGGGATGCCGCGCGACGCCAGGGCATCGGCCACGGGGGTCGAGGTCTCCCCGGCCAAGTTGAGGTCGAGCACCACGGCATCGGGGCGTTCGGTGGCGAGGAAGTTCATCGCCTCCTCCACCGTCGCGGCGGGACCGATGACGGAGAAGCCGGCGTCGAGGAGCGCATCCTCGACCAGCATGGCGACCAGCGCCTCATCCTCCACCACGAGCACCCTTCGTCCATCCGCTGGCATGCTCCGCCCCTCCATCCCACCAATGATCCTGACAACGCATCGCCGCGGTGGCCGGTTCACCATGCACGCGAAGTCCCCCCCGACGCCAGCACCGAGGCCGTCATCAACCCGCTCACTATTTCGCGTGTTTCGCGTACCGATCATGGGAGGCTTGCCAGGGAGCGCCGGCATCTGCCAGCGCCTGCCGGGCGATCCAGGCCAGGGCGGCGGTGCGGCCGCGCGGGCCGAGCACCAGGACGGGAAGCAGGCGATAGGCCGCACCCTCATAGACACGCAGGCGGCGAAGCGGCGCGCCCGCGAGGGTGAGAAGAAGGCCGCGCACGGCCTGGCGCCGCGCGCGCACCAGCGTCGGATAGGGCTGGCCGCGCAGCGCGACGCGCATCCAGCCCGGCAGCCTGGCCGCCACGCCGCGCAACCCCCGCCGCCCCGAACGGGCGGCGAGGACGCTCGGGTCGAGCAGCGTGCCGTAGAGGAAGACCCGCAAGGGTGTCCTCAGTGGCCTGCATTCTCCCCGGTGAAGTCCGGCGCGGCGAGGCCGGAGGCCTGGAGCTGCGCGGCGATGCCGGCCTTGAGGCGTTCCAGCCCTTCCGCGCTCCTCGCCTCCGCCCGCGCGACCAGCACGGCCTGGGTGTTGGAGGCGCGGAGCAGCCACCAGCCGTCATCCGTCAGCACGCGGACGCCATCGACGTCCTGCACCTTGGCGCCTTCCGCGGCCAGGCGGGACTTTACCTCGGCCACCACCTGGAACTTGCGGGTGTCCGGGCAGTCGAAGCGCAGTTCCGGCGTGTTGATGACCTGCGGCAGGGCGGCGCGGACCTCCGACAACTTGCCGGACATGCGGGCGACGATGCCGAGCAGGCGGACGGCGGAATAGGGCGCGTCGTCGAAGCCGTACCACTTGTCCGCGAAGAAGATGTGGCCCGACATCTCGCCCGCCAGCGGGCTGCCGGTCTCCGCCATCTTGGACTTGATGAGGCTGTGGCCCGTCTTCCACATCAGCGGCGTGCCGCCGGCCTTCGCGACCTCATCGAACAGGACCTGGCTGGCCTTCACGTCGGCGATGATGGTGCCGCCGGGGCGGGACTTCAGCACATCGCGGGCGAGGACGATCAACAGCTGGTCGCCGAACAGGATGTGGCCTTCATTGTCCACGACGCCGATGCGGTCCGCGTCGCCGTCGAAGGCGATGCCGAGGTCGGCGCCGTTCTTCGCCACTTCCGCGATGATCTGCTCGAGGTTCTTGGCCACCGTCGGGTCCGGGTGGTGGGCCGGGAAGGTGCCGTCGATGGTGCCGTTGATGACGTAGTGCGTGCCGGGCAGCTTCGCGACCAGGCGCTTGGTGATCTCGGCGCCGGATCCGTTACCCGGATCCCACACGACCTTGAGGGCGCGATCGCCGCCATCCCAGTCCTGCATCATACGGGCGATGTAGTCCTCGGAGACATCGACCTCCCAGTCCGTGCCGACGCTGCTGGGGACCACATCCCCTTCGGCGGCCATGCGGCCGATCTCCTGGATCTGCGGGCCGAAGAAGGGCTTCTTCCCCAGCATCATCTTGAAGCCGTTGTAGTTGGGCGGGTTGTGGCTGCCCGTCACCATGATCGCGCCATCGGCCTTCAGCGCGTAGGAGGCAAAGTAGAGCATCGGCGTCGGCCCGCAGCCGATGCGCAGCACCTCCAGCCCGCAGGCGCGGAGCCCCGCGACGAGCTGGGCTTCGAGTTCGGGGGAGGAGAGGCGGCCGTCATAGCCCACCGCGACCTTCGTCCCCTGGCCGCGGGAGACGATGGAGCCGAAGCAGCGCCCGATGGCGAAGGCGTCCTCCGGCTTCAGGGTTTCGCCGACGATGCCGCGGATGTCGTATTCGCGGAGCGAGGTGGGGTCGAAGCGGTGGTTGAAGGCCGTCATCGGCATGGGATTCCCTGGCTCGAACCATTGTCACGGGCACTGGCGGACCGCGGAGCGGGCCGAGCGGCCGAATGGCCGCCGCGGCAAGTGCCGCGAAGCCAAGCGGCGCGGATGCGCCGCGCCCGGCGTCTGAGGGGCGTTGACGCCTTCGCGTCAACGCACACCGCTAGGCGTACTTCTGGATGATGGACTTCATCGCCGGCGCCATGTCCGGGCGCGACAGCGCGAAGGCGACCTGCGCTTCCAGGTAGCCGGCCTTGTCGCCGCAATCGAAGCGCCGGCCTTCGTAGCGGAGCCCATGGAAGGGCTGGGTGCCGATCAGCTTCGCCATGCTGTCCGTCAGCTGGATCTCGTTGCCGGCGCCGCGCTCCATCTTCGACAGATGGGCTATCACTTCCGGCATCAGCACGTAGCGGCCGATGACGGTGAGGTTGCTCGGCGCTTCCTCCTGCTTCGGCTTCTCGACCAGGCCCTTCACCTCGACCAGCTTGCCGCTCGTCTCGCCTGGCGCGATGACGCCGTAGGAGGAGACGCGCGCCATCGGCACCTCCTCGATCGCGACGACGTTGCCGCCGGTCTCGTTGTAGGCGTCGGCCAGCTGCTTCGTGCAGGACACGTCGCAGAGCATGAGGTCGTCCGGCAGCAGGATGGCGAAGGGGTCGTCGGCGATGAAGGACCGCGCGCACCAGATGGCGTGGCCGAGGCCGAGCGCCGATTGCTGGCGCGTGGAGACGATGGAGCCCGGCGGCAGCGCCTGGGCGCGGAGCATGTCGAGCTCCTTCGTCTTGTTGCGCTCGGTCAGCGTGCGTTCGAGTTCATAGGCCACGTCGAACTGGTCGACCAGCATGGTCTTGCCGCGGCCGGTGACGAAGCAGAACTGCTCGATCCCCGCGGCGCGGGCTTCCTCCACCGCGTACTGGATGAGGGGCTTGTCCACGACGGGCAGCATCTCCTTCGCCATCTGCTTGGTGGCGGGGAGGAAACGGGTACCGAGGCCGGCAACGGGGAGGACGGCCTTGCGGAGCGGCTTGCGCACGGGTGGGCATTCCCTTGGCGGTGATGCGCGAAGCCATGCCATGGACGGCGGGGACCGTCCACCGTCTCACGCTGAAAGGAGGATGTCGCGCGCCTCGTTCAACCGGGCGGCGAGCCAGTCGGAACCGCCCTGGTCGGGATGGGCGCCGCGCATCAACCGGCGATGGGCGGCCTTGATCTCCGCGGGGGTGGCACCTTCGGCGAGGCCGAGGATGTCGAGCGCCTCCGCCCGCGTCAGCTTGCCGTCGCTGCGGGGGGGCGGCGGTGCCTCACGCCACGCCGGATGCGCGCGGTCGAGCCAGGCTTCCAGCAGCGGCACGCCATCGGGATCGAGCGCCGCGAGTTCGGCGAGCAAGGCGAGGGAGGCGGCAAGGTCGAGGTCCGCCAAATCCTGCCCCGCGAAGCGCCCCGCCTTCACGCGCCCCGTCATGCGCCCGCTGTCGTGGTCGAGCGTCATGGCGAGCGCCCCGGTCTCGACATCCGAGGCCTGGCCCGGTGCGGCGGCGCCGCCGCGGGCGAAGGTGGCGGCGGCGCGGCGGCCATTCCACCAGCGCCAGGCGGCGGGGGCCAGCAGCGCCAGCGCCCAGAAGAACTGCCCGCCCCGGCCCGTCGCGACCAGCAGGACAATCAGGCCGATGCAGAGCACGGCGCCGCCCCAGACCAGCGCCGCGCGCACCTGCGCCGGCCGGGCGCTGGCGAAGAGTTGCGCCAGGCCCAGCAGCGCGACCAGCGCCAGCGCGCCGAGGGCGAGGCCCGCCATCAGGCCGGCGCGGGCAGCTGGCCCGCGATGCCGCGGGCGGCGGGGCTGGTGAGCCTCGCCAGCGCGCGGCGGCCGCCGGCGGCATAGACGGCGACGGCGCGCAGCAGGTCGGCCAGCGCGGTGGCGCTGCCGGCATCGAAGGGCGCGAAGGCGCCGCCGGAGAGCTTTGCCATCTGGCGGAAGGCATTGCCCGCCACCGGGTTCGGGCCCTCCAGGAAGCAGAACAGCGGCAGGCCGCGCAGGCCGCATTCGCCGGCGAGGTGACAGGCCTCGTCCACATCCTCCTCGAAGGCATCGCCGATGAGGATGAGGGCGTTGACGCGCTCCGCCTTCGTCGTGGCGAGCGCATGGCGCAGCGTGCGCACGACCTGGGTGTGGCCGCCAAGGCAGGTGACGCCCGCCATGCGGCGCGCGAGGTCGGCGGCGGAGGTCAGGAAGGGCGTGGCGGCGAATTCGCCGTGCCCGCGGAAATAGGCGAGCGAGACGGCGAGGCCGCCCGTCTGCCCCACCGCCTGGAACATCTCCGCCTGCAGATGGCAGGCGCGGTCCCAGCTGGGCTGGCGGCTGGCGGTGGCGTCGATGGCGAAGATCAGCCGGCCCGCACGGCCCGGCGCCGCGGTCACGGCCGGCAGCCGCGCGACCTGGTCGAGGAAGACGGCGACGGCGGCATTGCCGGGTTTCGCGGGCAGGTTCGGCATGGCCCGGAAGATGGGTCCGCGCGCGCTCAGCCGGAAGGGGTGAAGCGCGCGACGAGCGGCAGGTGGTCGGAAGCCTGGCGCGCGGCCTCCGTCGCATGGGCCCGGACCTCGGCCACCAGGCCCACGGGGTGGGACAGGATGTGGTCCAGCGGCAGCAGCGGGCGGAACGATGGAAAGCTCGGCACCAGCGCGGGGTGGCCGAAGGCGGGGGCGAGGACGGCGAGCGCGCTGCCGCCGGGGCGCCATTCATTCAGGTCGCCCATCAGCAGCGTCGGCAGGCCGGGCCTTGTCGCGGCCAGCAGCGCCAAGGCCTGGGCGCGGCGGCGGGCAGGGCCGAGGCTGAGATGCGCGCAGAGCAGGCGGAAGGGCCCCTGCCCCAGGTCGAGATCCGCCTGGATGCCGCCGCGCGGTTCCCACCCGCCCAGCCGCAGGCCCCGCGGGGCGGCGTGCAGCACGGCGTCGCGGCGCACCAGCAGCACATTGCCGCGCCAGCCCTGCTGCAGCGGATCGACGCGCAGCGGCACGAGGCCCGTCGCGGCCTCGATCGCCGCGGCGTCGAGCATGGAGGCGCGGCGGCGCAGGTGGTGCTGCGCCTCCTGCAGCACCATCAGGTCGGGGCGGAGCTCCGCGATCACGGCGGTGATGCGGTCCGGCCGGAAGCGGCCGAAGGCACCGCGGCCGCGATGGATGTTCCAGGTGGCGACGCGCATCACGCCTCCGGCCGCCACAACGCCGCCCCGAGCGCGGCGCCGAACGTGGTCAGGATGATGTCGGAGACCGTGTCGGTGGTGCTGCCGATGATGCCGGTCGCGGCCTCGAACACCTCCCACCCGATCGCCAGGACGAGGCCGAAGGCCAGGCCGAGCGCGGCCATGCGGCGGCGGGTGCGGGGCGCGCCATCCGCCAGCACCAGCCCCGCGAAGACCGCGCCGGCCAGCAGGCCGGAGACGAGGTGGACGACCTCGTCATAGGGGTTGGCGCCGTGGAACCAGTTCAGCCCGTAGCCCGGCGTGCTGAGGATGGTCGCCAGCACCGGCGCGGCATCGAGGGATCGCGGCAGGCGGCGCAGCCGCGCGGGCAGATGCGGCATGCGTTCCCGCGGCGGCAGGATGACGCCGAGCAGGCCCGCGATCCCCGCCACCGTGCCCATGGCAGCGCTGCGCTTGTCGAGCCACCAGAGCAGCGCCGCCACACCCGCCAGCGCGGCCAGGCAGATCCAGGCGAAGGGTGAATGGCGGCGCAGATCGTCGCGGGTGAGCAGGGCCATGCGCCGTCAACGCCGCCGCTTCCGCCGGGCTTCACGCGCCGGTAGGAACGATCGCGTTGAGGGAATCGGGTCCGTGGCGGGCTGGGTGCGGGTGAGCGAGGCGGAGGCGGAGGCGCACCGGCTGTACGGCCTGGGCGGCTGGCTGCGCGTCGTCTCCGCCATGATGGTGCTGTCCGTGCCGGGCGGCGTGGTGCTGGTCTGGCAGCAATGGATGGACCCCGCGCTCGGCGGCGCGGCGCTGGCGTCGAACCTGGTCTCGCTGCTGCAGCTTGGCGCGCAGGTGGCGATGGCGGTGCTGTGGTTCCGCCGCTGGCCCGGCTTTCGGCCCGCCTATGCCGTCTTCGCAGTGCTGGGCACCATGCTGCTGGCGCTGGCGGATTGGGCGATCGGCCCGCCGCCCGGGCCGGCGAGCGAGGACCCGGTCGGCGACCTGGTGCTGGAAGCGGCGTTCCACCTGGCCTTCCTGGCGTACATGCAGGCCAGCCGCCGCTTCCGCGTGACCTTCGAGCATCGGGTGAAGGCAGGGGAGGGTGAATGCGCCTCGGCGTGATCGCGGATATCCACGGCAATGCGGCGGCGCTGGAGGCGGTGCTGCACGACCTTCGGCGGCGCAGGGTGGCGACGGTGGTGAATCTCGGCGACCTCGTCTCCAGCCCGCTCTGGCCGGCGGAGACGCTGGCGCTGCTGCGGGAAGCGGGCATTCCCTCGCTCCGGGGGAACCATGATCGCTGGGTGGCGGAGGGCGGCGGCGGCGCCTCCGACCGCTTCGCGGCGGCGGCGCTGACGGCGGAGGAGCGCGCGGCGCTGGGCGCGCTGCCGATGCATCTCCGTCCCCTGCCCGGCGTGCTGGCATTCCACGCCCGGCCCGGCGACGACGATGCCTATCTGCTGGAGGACGTCGCCGGCGGGCGGCTGGTGCCGGCGCCGGTCGCGGATGTGGCGGCGCGGCTCGGCGCGACCGCGGAGACGCTGATGCTCTGCGCCCACAGCCACCAGGCGGCGATCCGCCAGCTGCCGGATGGGCGCGTGGTGGTGAACCCCGGCAGCGTCGGCATGCCCGCCTATGAGGACGGGACACCGCCTGCCCATGCCAGCGTGACGGGCGCGCCGCATGCGCGCTTCGCGGTGCTGGAGGTCGAGGACGGGCGGCTGGTTTCCGCCGATCTGGTGGCGCTAGCCTATGACCACGCCGCCGCGGTGGCGCGGGCGCGGGCTAATGGGCGGGAGGATTGGGCGCGCTGGCTGGCGACGGGGGAGGCCGCGGCGGAATAGGGCGGAGGGCATCCGGCGTTGCATGACACAGCGCCAACACCCATCCTCTGGTCCAGCCGGCATCGAGGCACGCATGAGCGACAACCCAGAGGCCAGGGACGATACCGAGCGCCTGCTGCTGGAAGCCGCGGTCGCCGAGGCGCGCGCCGATGGCGGGACGATCCCGCATGAGGTCATGCGCCAGCGGATGGTGGACATGATCGCAGAGGCGCGGCGCCGGACCGCCGAGCTGACGAAGGCACGGCGGGATTGAGGAATGGGGGCCTGCCGGTCCGGTGGTCTCGGGCAGCGGCAGCCGATCTCGACAGCGTCTTCGCCTATCTCGCCGAGGAAAGGCCCGACCTTGCCGAGGAATTCGCGCAGGAACTGGTCCTGGCGGCCGACAGCCTGGAGACGTTCCCCTACCGCGGACGTCCAGGCCGGGTGCCGGGGACGCGGGAACTGGTCGCCCTGCCGCCGTACATCGTCGTCTATGAGGTGACGCGCGACGGGGTGCTGATCCTGCGCATCTGGCACGGGAGGCAGGACCGGCGGTGAGCATGGGGCCCTGCGTCGCGGCCTATGGCCTGCCTCGATCAGGCACGGTCGGGAACATCGCGGTTACCGGAGCGCGCCGCGCGCTGCCGGGACGGTGCATCATCGGCGTGAGCAGGTATTGTCGTCGCCGGGGTGCGGATCGAATACCAGCCGGCTGGAGACGACCGGCGCCGCCCCGTCCACGCCTGGCGGTACATCGACCGTCAGGACGCCGGACCGCCAGGGGCCGTGATAGATCACCGGGATAAAAGGGACCATCGGTTGGAGCAAGCATGACATCCGCGCTGTAAATCGTCGCTGGCAGGACAAGGCGCCGGGAGGCGCCGCCGCCGCGCAGTCCAGGCCGAACTCGGCGCGGAGATACCGCGCCTCCATGGCGTCCAGCCCGAGGCGCGCCATCACTTGCGACGACAGCCCGCGTTCAACGGTGCGCGCGAAGCAAGGCCCCATGGCGTCGATGTCTTCGATACCGCAGACCCAGTCACGCGGCGGCAGGCCCTCAGCCTCCGCAACCCGTTGGCCGCGCGAATACAGGACGCGCAAGGAATGCGCATCGCCGGAGGCGCAGCCGGCGAGGGCGGGCATGGCGAGCAGCAGGGCCAAGCGCATCGCCTTTCCGAGTCGCCCGGCTGCCCGCATCGCCGCCTACCCCGCCACGAGCATCCCATTCGCCTGTGCCGCCGCCAGCGCCGTCATGTTGACGATGCCGCGCGCGGTCACACTCGGCACCAGCACATGGATGGGCTTGGCCATGCCGAGCAGCATGGGGCCGACCTGCAACCCCTCGCCCGCCGCCTTCAGCAGGTTGAAGGCGATGTTGGCGGCATCGAGGCTCGGCATCACCAGCAGGTTCGCCGCATCGGTCAGCGTGCTGTCCGCCACGGCGCGGTCCCGGATGGCGGGGACCAGCGCGGCGTCGGCGTGCATCTCCCCATCCACCTCGAAATCCGGGTTGCGGGCGCGCAGCAGGCGCAGCGCCTCCCGCATCTTGCGGGCGGATGGCGCGCCGGAGGCACCGAAGCTCGAATGCGACAGCAGCGCGGCCTTGGGGGCCAGGCCGAAGGCGCGGATCTGCTCGGCGGCCAGCAGCGTCATGTCCACGATCTGCTTCGCGGTCGGGTCCACCGTCAGGTGGGTGTCGACGAAAAACAGGTGGCCGTTCGGCACGATCAGGGCGGAGAGGGCATAGACGCGGTCCACCTCCTCCCGCTTGCCGATCACGTCGAAGGCGTGGTGCCAGTGGCGGAACCAGTCGCCGGTACCGCCGCAGAGGCAGGCATCGGCAAGCCCCGCTTCCAGCAGCAGCGCGGCGGCGACGGTCGGGCGGTTGCCGATGCGCCGGGCCGCCGCGTCGGGCGGGATGCCGCGGCGGCCCACCTTCTCCTGGTACAGCTTCGCCAAGGGCCCGAAGGTCGCCTCATCGGCCGCGGGGTCGAGGATGCGGACGCTCTCCGAAAAATCCATGCGCAGGCCCATGGCGCGGGACTTGGCGGCGATGACGTCGCGGCGGCCGATGACGATGGGCTCGGCGAGCCCCTCGTCCAGCACGGTCTGCACGGCGCGGAGCGTGCGTTCGTCCTCGCCCTCGGCGTAGACGACGCGGGAGAGGCGCTTGCGCGCAGCCTCGAAGACCGGGCGCATGAGGTTGCCGGAGCGGAAGACGAAGCGCTCCAGCTCATGCCGGTACTTCTGCATGTCGGCGATCGGGCGGAGCGCCACGCCCGATTCCATCGCCGCCTTGGCGACCGCGGGCGCGATCTCCAGGATCAGGCGGGGGTCGAAGGGCTTCGGGATGATGTAGTCCGGCCCGAAGGTCGGCGCGCTGCCGCCATAGGCCGCGGCGACCACCTCGCTCGCCTCCATCCGCGCGAGTGCGGCGATGGCGTCGGCGGCGGCGACCTTCATCGCCTCGTTGATCGTCGTCGCCCCCGCATCCAGCGCGCCGCGGAAGATGAAGGGGAAGCAGAGGACGTTGTTGACCTGGTTCGGGTAGTCCGTGCGGCCCGTCGCCACGATGGCGTCCGGGCGGGCAGCGCGCACGGCCTCCGGCAGGATCTCGGGCTCGGGATTGGCCAGCGCCAGGACCAGGGGCTTCGGCGCCAGCAGGGGCAGCCATTCGGCCTTCAGGATGCGGGGCGCGGAGAGGCCGAGGAAGACATCGGCGCCAGGCAGCGCGTCCTGCAGCGTGCGGGCGTTGGTGTCCTGCGCATAGGCGGCCTTGTAGGGGTCCGTGTTCGGACGGCCCTTCCAGACGACGCCGTCGATATCGCAGATCGTCACATTCTCCCGCTTCAGGCCCATCGCCACCAGCAGGTCGAGGCAGGCGATGGCCGCGGCGCCGCCGCCGGTGTTGACGACGCGCACATCCTCCAGCCGCTTGCCCTGCAGCAGCAGGCCGTTGCGGACCGCGGCGGCGACGATGATGGCCGTGCCGTGCTGGTCGTCATGGAAGACGGGGATGTTCATCCGGGACCGGAGCGTGCGCTCGATCTCGAAGCACTCGGGGGCCTTGATGTCCTCGAGGTTGATGGCGCCGAAGCTGGGCTCCAGCGCGGCGACGGCATCGATGAACTTCTGGGGGTCGCGTTCCTCGACCTCCAGGTCGATGGAATCGATGCCGGCGAACTTCTTGAAGAGGACCGCCTTGCCTTCCATCACGGGCTTGGACGCCAGCGCCCCGATGGCGCCGAGGCCCAGCACCGCGGTGCCGTTGGTGATGACGGCGACGAGGTTGCCGCGGGAGGTGTATTCGAAGGCGGCGTTGGGGTCCTTCGCGATCTCCTCGCAGGCCGCGGCGACGCCGGGCGAATAGGCGAGCCCCAGGTCGCGCTGGGTGGCCATGCGCTTGGTCGGCTCGACGCTCAGCTTCCCCGGCCTTGGCAGGCGGTGATAGTCCAGCGCGGCCTTGCGGAAATCCTCGTCCATCAAAACACCTCCGCCTTCACCTTAGGGGAGATGTGGGCGGGGCGCGACCGGGGTTCGGATGGCAATCGGTTGCGCCCCGCCGGCGCGTGGCGATACAGGGGCGACGCGACGGAGGGACAATCCATGCGCGTGTATCATTTTGCCGGCTCCACCACCTGCCGGCCGGTCGAGATGTTCGCGGCCGAGGCCGGCATCGCGCTTCAGCTCATCCCGGTAAACCTGATGACCGGGGAGCATGTGGGCCCCGGCTACACGGCCAAGAACCCGAGCCAGCAGGTGCCGACGCTGGAGGATGGCGACTTCGTCCTGACGGAGAATGCGGCGATCCTCCGCTACCTCGCGACCCTCAGCGACAGCCCGGCCTATCCGAAGGAGCCGAAGGCGCGGGCGCGGGTGGATGAGCAGCTGGACTGGTTCAACACCGGCTTCTCCCGCGAATTCTGCTACGGCGCGATCTATCCGCGGGTCATGCCGCACCTCGGCTATGAAGACCCGGCGGTGCAGGCCGCGGTGAACGCCCGCTGCACGGCGAAGGGGGAGCGCTTCATGCGCATCCTGGACCAGGACATGCTGAAGGATCCGGGGCCCTTCCTGGGCGGCGCGGAGCCCAACCTGGCGGACTACATGGGCGTCGCCTACGCCACGCTGGGGGAGATGGCGCGCTTCGACTACGCGCCCTACCCCCGCGTGCAGCGCTGGATCGCCGCCATGAAGGCCCGGCCGGGCTGGAAGGCGGGGCATGGGGCCTGGGAAGGCTGGCGGGACCACGTGCTGTCGCAGGCTGCCGCGTGATGGGCGCGATCCGGGGCTTCCACCACATCGCCTATCGCTGCCGGGATTCCGAGGAGACCCGGAAATTCTACGAGGAGTTCCTCGGGCTCGAACTGGCGGAGGCGATGCCGATCGGCACCACCGCCACGGGCCGCACGGCGCAGGTGCTGCACACCTTCTACCGCCTGGCGGATGGCAGCTACCTGGCGTTCTTCGAGGTGCCGGAAAGCCCCTTCGACTTCCACAACCAGCATGATTTCGACCTGCACCTGGCGATGGAAGTCTCCATGGAGACGCTGGAGGCGATGCTGGCGAAGGGCCGGGCCTCGGGGGTGGAGACGCGGGGGCCTTCCGACCACGGCGTCATCAATTCCATCTACTTCCGCGACCCGAATGGCTACGTGATCGAGCTGACGGCGAAGACGCCGGAGCATGACACCGCCATGGACCCGCGGACCAACGGCGCGCGGGCGAAGCTGGCGGCCTGGCAGGCGGCGAAGGCGGCGGGGTAAGATGGAGGGCGCCGAGGAGGAATGGCGCCCACTGCCCGGCTTCGAGGGCCTGTACGAGGCGAGCGACCAGGGGCGTATCCGCAGCCTGTCGCGCCACCTGCTGCTGGCCGACGCGTTCCGGATGCGCTGGCGCCGGGTCGAGGGCACGGTGCTGCGGCCGGGGCGACGACGATCAGGGCATCTGGTCGTGAACCTGGCCGGGCGCGGCCAGCATTACGTGCATCGCCTGGTCGCCCTCGCCTTCCATGGTCCGCCACCCTTCGAGGGCGCAGAGGTGCGGCACCTCAATGGCGATCCCTCCGACAACCGGGCCGGCAACCTCAGCTATGGCAGCCGGTCGCGAAACACCCAGGACCGGAAGTGGCACCGCCTTCAGCCCGGGCGGCTCAGCCCGGAGCGGGCGCGGGAGATCAAGATCGCCATCCTGCTCGGCGTGGGGGATGCCGAGGTGGCCCGGATTCACGGCGTCACGCCATCGACCGTGCGGTCGATCAGGCTGGGCCGCACCCATGCTGATGTCAGGGAGTTCGACGAGCCGAGTTGGTAGTGATCGGCGCGATGCCACCCCGCGACGAGGAGGGCGATGGTGCGGTCGAGAAGATTCGAACTTCCACGGGGTTGCCCCCACCAGCACCTCAAGCTGGCGCGTCTACCATTCCGCCACGACCGCATATCAGGTAGAGGCCCGCGCTATAACCGATGACAGCGCCCCCGACAACGCCCCCCCTCCCCGGTTCCGCACTCGAATGGCGAATCACGCCCGGGCGGCTTCCCTACACCGAGGCCCTGGGCGCCATGGAGGCTCGCGTCGCCGCCATCCGCGCGGGCGAACAGCCGGAAGCGGTGTGGCTGGTGGAACATGAGCCGACCTACACGGCCGGCACCTCCGCCAGGCCCGAGGATCTGCTGGAAACGCGCTTCCCGGCCGTGGCCGCCGGGCGCGGGGGGCAATGGACCTATCACGGGCCGGGGCAGCGGACGGGCTACGTCATGCTCGACCTGAACCGGGACCATGGGACGGTGAAGGCGCGGGATGTGCGCGCCTATGTCCATGGGCTGGAGGAGTGGATGATCCGCGCGCTCGACCGCTTCGGCGTGAAGGGGGAGCGGCGGGAGGGGCGCGTCGGCATCTGGGTGGTGGACCGGTCACGCGGCACCGAGGACAAGATCGGCGCCATCGGCGTGCGCGTCACGCGCTGGGTGTCCTGGCATGGCGTCGCGCTGAACGTGGACCCGGAACTCAGCCACTTCGGCGGCATCGTGCCCTGCGGGATCGCGGAGCAGGGGCTGGGCGTGACCAGCCTGCACCGGCTCGGCGTGCTGGCCACGATGGAGGAGGCGGACAGCGCGCTGATGGCGGCGTGGGAAGAGGTGTTCGGGTAGGACCTTTTCAACCCCTCAAACGCCGGGCGCCCGCTCCGCGGGCTTGGCTTCGCGGCACTGGCCGCGGCGCCCGTTCGGGCGCTCGCCCGCCTTTCGGCGGGCGCCTTATGTGGCCCGGGTCAGTGCGTGTCGATACGCGCGGGCGCGGTCAGGAAGCTGTGGACCGCGTGGTGGAAGATGGCGCGGTTCTTCCCGAGGTAGCTGACATGCGCCATGCCCGGCAGGACCGCGAACTGCCGGTCCGTGGTGCCGAGGCCGCTGTAGAACTCCAGCAGGTCCTTCTCCGTCGCGATGCCGTCATGCTCCCCGCGCAGGATCAGCGTGGGGCAGGTGATCTTGGCGGGGTCGTTCACCGGCAGGATGGAGCACATGTCGAGGTAGGTGCCGTTGGGCACGGTGTTGCCATCGGCCAGTTCCGCTGCGGCGAGGGCATCGGCGACGCCTTCCTCCGACGTGCCGGGATGGTCGCGGTTGAAGATGGTGTGGAAGAAGGCCTGGTTGATCGGGCGGCAATTGGTGTCGCGCCACTTCGCGATGTTGCGGCGGCGCGCGATCAGGGTCGGCGCCTGCCAGCCGGTCCAGACATAGGCATCGAGGATGAGGCGGCTGACGCGGTCGGGCTTGGCCTCGGCGTAAAGGGCCGCGCGGATGGCGCCCGAGGACGACCCGTAGAAGGCGACGCGGGACTGGCCGGTGACCTGGTGCACGACCTCCATCGCCGCATGCGTGTCGGCCACCGCGGTGTCGAAGCCGGAATAGCCGGCGGTGCGGTCGGAACGGCCATAACCCTCGAAGTCGAAGGTCCAGACATCGAAGCCGCGGGCGGCGAACTCATCCATGAAGGAATAGCCGGGCTTGCCGGGCACCTGCAGGTCGAAGCCGTTCTTGCCGCCGAAGCTGCTGCCATGGACCAGCATGAAGACCGGCGCATCGGCGGGGGCCGAGGCGAGGCGCTTGCGGTAGACGGACAGCTTCACGCCGTCGCGCTGCGTCCAGTGATCCTCGCCGATGATGTCGGGCATGTCTCGCATTCTCTCCTTCATTCCGCGCGCATGTTGGCGGCGCGCACCAGGGTGGCCCAGCGGGGGACACTCTCCCGGATCAGATTGCCCAGGACCTCTGGCGGGCCGCCCACGATCTCGAACCCGTTGTCGAGCAGGGTGGCGCGGACGCGTGGCTCCGTGAGCGCATCGTTGATGATGGTGTTGAGCCTCGTGACGATCGGCGCGGGCGTGCCGGCGGGCGCCAGCATGCCGTACCAGTTCGGAACGTCGTAGCCAGGCAGCGCAACTTCCGCGACCGTCGGCACATCCGGCAGCAGCGGAAAGCGGTTGGGGGTGGTGATGGCCAGCGCGCGGAGGCGGCCGCCGCGGACATGGCCGATGACGGCACCCAGCGTGACGAAGGCGGCATCGACATTGCCGGCGATGAGGTCGTTGATCGGCGTCGCGCCGCCGCGATACGGCACGATGGTCCAGCGCGCACGCGTCTGGTGCTGGATCACGGCGCCGCTCAGATGCCCGCCGGAGCCGATGCCGGAAACCGCGACATTCAGCCGATCGGGCTCCGCCGTCGCAACGCGCATGAACTCCGCAAAGTCGTTGATCGGGCTGCGGAGATGCGTGACCAGGATGTGCGGGATGCGCGCCATCAAGGTGACCGGCGCGAAGGAGGCGACGGGGTCGTACTCCACGCGGCTGTAGAGCGTCGGGTTCACCGTCAGGCTGTCGAGGCCGATCAGCAACGTGTGGCCGTCCGGCGGCTGCGTCGCGACATGGGCATAGGCCAGGTTGGAACCGGCACCAGGGCGGTTTTCCACGAAGAACTGCCCGAGGGAGCGGCGGTTGAGTTCCTCGGCCAGCACGCGCCCGATGAGGTCCGTCGACCCGCCCGGCGCGACGGGGGCGACGATGCGGACGGGGCGCGAGGGGTAGTCCTGCGCGCGGGCGATGACCGGTGTTGTCAGCGCCACGAGCGTGAGGGCGCGACGCGTGAAGCGAGGCGGCATGGACGAACTCCCGTTGGCGCGGGTCTCTGCCCGCAATCCTTTGCAGGAGACGTGGCAGCGGGGGCGCGGGGCGTCAACGGGGGTGGGCGGGTACTATGGATTATGCCGATTGAGCACTTTTAGCACCGAATCAACGGGGGGCGTTCTGGACGAACGGTCCGTTCGGTGGTGGGGGAGCGGATGGACGGGCTCAAAGAGTGATAGGATGATAGTCCGTTGGCGGGGTGAAAGTCCAGGGGGAAGGCCAGAGGCGCCGCCCCTGGACACCGACCGGGGGGCATTACGCCCCCTCCCGCCCCCGTCAGAAAATCGACTCCCTTGTCCAAGACTGGAGCGCCGCCATCCGTTCGCTTCCCAAAGCCGCCGCAGGCGGGGCAGACGTTTCTGGTTAGGTTTCCGACCGCGCCATGTGGAAATATGAGATCGCCAAAATCAAGTAATGGAAGCTCGCACTTCCTTCCTTATCAGCAATCATGGTGGCACATGCAAGACTAGCATAGACTGCGGCACGCACTGCCGCTTGGTTCCGGTGTTTATTCATCGCCCAATCCTTGTTCATGTGGCGACAAAACATAAGACCCTGCCGCATCCGAAGATCAAACCGACTGATCGGCATATCGGCAGTCGTCGTGATCCCGACAGTCCCGATCTTGCAGCCGAACTCGGATTTCTCGGAATTCTCGGCTAGGCTCAGGACCCATTAATCAGCTTGCACCGACGCGGTCTGGCGTGATTCTGAACGGGGGGAGGTGTTGCCATGTCCGTCCCGTTCCTGCTCACTCCTGCCCAGATGCGGCGCATC
>JAIXWG010000005.1 GCA_027482245.1 Acetobacteraceae bacterium
AGGTAGTTGTCCTCGAGGCAGGGGACCGCCTCAACCTTGACCGACATGGCAATCCGGCTCCCGGTCCTGTGCCCCCGTCCAAACCGGGGGCTTCATCCCCTATATCCCCGGCATGACGACCGAGGTCCATGCCCTGGAAGCCTTCTATGCCTCCCCCGGCGGGGAAGCGGCGGCGCGCCTGGTGCGTGCGCGCCTGGCCTTCCTGTGGCCCTCGCTGCCCGGGATGACCGTGCTCGGCATCGGCCATGCCGCGCCCTATCTCGGCCTGTGGCAGGCGGAGGCGCGCGCCTGCCTGGCGCTGACGCCCGCCCACGCCGTGAATGGCCACCACGCCCCGGCGTGGCCGCCGCTTTTGCCAAGGCCCTGGCCCGGCGCCGCCCGCCCCTCCGCCGCCCCGGCGGCGAGTCTCGCCGCCTTGGTCGCGGAGGAGGAGGCGCTGCCCTTCGCCGATGCCAGCATCGACCGCATCCTGCTGGTCCATGGGCTGGAGGGGGCGGAGAATGTCCGGCGGCTGCTGCGGGAAGCCTGGCGCGTGCTGCGCGACGATGGGCGGCTGATCATCGTTGTGCCCAACCGGTTGGGCCTCTGGGCGCAGCTGGAACGCACGCCCTTCGGCCATGGCCAGCCCTATTCCACCGGACAGCTGTCCCGCCTGCTGGCCCGCCACCTGTTCAGGGTGGAGGCGCGGGACGCCGCGCTGTTCCTGCCGCCCTACGGGCTGCGCCTGCTGCGCGCGGCGGCCCCTTCCGTGGAACGCGCGGGCCGCACGCTCTGCCCGCGCATCGCCGGCGTCGCGATCGTGGAGGCGGAGAAGGACCTCTTCTCCGCGATGCCGGCCGGGGCCATCGCGCTGCGCCGGCGGCGCGTGATGGTGCCCGCGGCCGCCTGACCGCGCCGCGGAGGTCACCACATTCGGCTCCCGGCAACGGGTTGTTCATTCCACCATGTCATCCCTTGGCTACCGCGCCACCGTTGGTGAGGGCCGGCGCGACGGGGATGATGCTGCATGTCCATGACGATCGACCGGGGTGCCGAGGTCTCGGAAGCCGCCATCCGCGCGGCCCTCAAGGCTGAACTCGACCCTGCGCTCTCGGCCCTCCACAGCTTCGTGGACCGCCGCATCGCCGAGCTGTCGGCCGAACTTCATGCCAGCGTCGAGATCGCGGATATGGGCGAATCGCGCATGGCCGGCGAACTCGCCCGCATCCAGGAACAGATCTCCCAGCTCATCGCCGTGCCGGCCGCGGCCACCCGCAACAGCGGGCTGGAGCTGGAAGCGGTGGTGCAGGCCACGGAAGCCGCCGCCAACACTATCATGGAAGCGGCCGAGGCGATCCAGGACTGGGTGGCCGGTGGCGGCCAGGATGCGGCCGCGGTCGCCGTCATCGCCGCGCGCGTGAACTCGATCTTCGAGGCCTGCAGCTTCCAGGACGTGACCGGCCAGCGCATCCGCCGCGCCATCCAGCACCTTCAGCAGGTGGAGACGATGCTGGAGACCATGGTGCCGGACGGCACGAAGCCCGACACCGCGCGCCCGACCGTGCAGGTCGCGACCGCCATCCGCACCGTCGAAGCGCCGACCGGCGGCGACCTCGGCCAGGACGACATCGACGCGCTGCTGAACATGTGACGCCGCCGGCCGCGTCACCCCGCTGCGGGGTGGACGCGGACCGGGGCAGGGGTCAGCGCGTCAGGCGCGCTCGACGCACGTCGCGCCGTGAGGCGCGCCCAACATTGCTGTTGCCGTGAGGCGCGCCCAACGTTGCTGTTGCCGTGAGGCGCGCCCAACGTTGCTGTTGCCGTGAGGCGCGCCCAACGTTGCTCTCGCCGTCAGGCGCGCTCCACGCACATCGCGACACCCATGCCGCCGCCGATGCACAGCGTGGCCAGGCCGCGCTTCGCGCCGCGGCGCTGCATCTCGAACAGCAGGGTGTTCAGCACGCGGGCGCCGGAAGCGCCGATGGGATGGCCGAGCGCGATGGCGCCGCCATTCACGTTCACCTTGGACGGATCCCAGCCGAGATCCTTGTTTACCGCGCAGGCCTGCGCGGCGAAGGCCTCGTTCGCCTCGATCAGGTCGAGCGTGTCGATCGACCAGCCCGCCTTCTGCAGCGCCTTGCGGCTGGCCGGGATCGGGCCCGTGCCCATGATGGAGGGATCGACGCCCGCCGTGGCCCAGGACACGATCCGCGCCATCGGCGCCACGCCGCGCTTCGCGGCCTCGGCCGCCGACATCACGACGATCGCAGCCGCGCCGTCATTGATGCCCGACGCATTGCCGGCGGTGACGGTGCCGTTCTTGTCGAAGGCCGGGCGCAGCTTGCCCAGGATCTCCATCGTCGTCTCGGGCTTCGGGTACTCGTCCTCGCTGACGATCACGTCGCCCTTGCGGCCCTTCACCGTCACCGGCGCGATCTCGTCCTTGAAGCGGCCGGCCTTCATCGCCTCGCCCGCCTTGCGCTGGCTGGCGGCGGCAAATTCGTCCTGCTCCTGGCGCGTCAGCTGGTACTTCTGCGCGACGTTCTCGGCCGTCGTGCCCATGTGGTAGCCCTGGAAGGCGTCCCAGAGGCCGTCCTTCAGCATCGTGTCCACCAGCTCCAGCCCGCCCATCTTCTGGCCGGCGCGAAGCTGCGCACAATGCGGCGCCTGGGTCATGCTCTCCATGCCGCCGGCGACGACGATGGCGGCGTCCCCGCAGGCGATCTGCTGCGCCGCCAGCGCCACGCTGCGAAGCCCCGATCCGCAGAGCTGGTTGATGCCGAAGGCGGTGCGTTCCACCGGGATGCCGGCCGCGACGGCCGCCTGGCGGGCCGGGTTCTGGCCGGCGCCGGCGGGCAGCACCTGGCCCAGGATCACCTCATCCACCTCCTCCGCCTTCACGCCGGCGCGGGCCAGCGCGGCCTGGATGGCAACGGTGCCGAGCGCATGGGCGGAGAGGCTGGCGAAGGCGCCGTTGAAGGAGCCCACCGGCGTGCGGGCGGCGGAGGCGATGACGATCTCGGTCATGGGTCCTGGGACTCCTTGGTGATCAGGCGTGACTGGGTATTGCGGTGCAGTGTGGGGCGGGCGGGCCCCCGCTACAAGCTTCCGAGCCGGGCCCGGCTACAAGCTTCCGAGCCGGGCCCGGCTACAAGCTTCCCAGCCGGGCCCGGCTACAAGCTTCCCAGCCAGCCCAGCAGGGGTCGCCACAAGGCGAGCTCCGCATTGCCGCCGGCCGCCATGCCGATATGGCCGGCCGCGGCTTCATGCACCGTGACCTGCCGCAGGCGGGCGGCCAGCGCCCGCGCGCTGTCCGGCGGCACGATCCGGTCCCGATGCGGGATGGCGCAGAAGGCCGGCATCGCCAGCGCCCCCGGGTCCACCTGCGCGCCCGCCACCCGCCAGGCGCCGCGCATCGGCGTATTGGCGCCATACCACCCGCCCAGCGCCTCCCTCGCCACCGGGGCGGCCAGCGGCACGCCGTCATTCAGCCAGTCCTCCAGCGCCACGAACTGCGCGGCCCGGTCGGAAGCGGGGTCGAGGCGGGCGAAGGCGCGGAACTTCTGCGGGATGCCGAAGGGATCGAGCCCGGCGAAGAGGGTCTGGATCGCATCGACGGGCAGCGTGCCGCTGGCCTGCATCAGCGGCTCCAACCCCGGCAGCAGGGCGGCGGCAGCGCGGGCACGCTCCGCATCCTCCGGCGTCGGGTGGAAGTCCCAGGGCGTGGCCAGCAGGCCGAGCGCCCGGACCCGGTCCGGCCGGCGCAGCGCCGCGGCGAGCGCCAGCAGCCCGCCCATGCAGTAGCCCACCAGCACCACCGGCCCGGGCAGCGCCATCAGCGCGCGTTCCAGCCGCCCGGCGATGTAGTCCGTCAGCGTGAAGGCGCGCTCCGCCGGGCCGGGCCAGCCCCAGTCCAGCAGCAGGGGCCGCACCCCCTGCCCCGCCAGGAAGCGCATCATCGACCGGCCGCGCATCAGGTCGAGCACCTGCGCGCGGTTGACGAGGGAAGGGACGAAGAGCGCGACAGGGCCGTCCCCGCCCGGCGCATAGTCCAGCACGCGCGCATCGCCCTCCGTCCAGATCGCGGGCGGGTCCGGCAGGTCGCGTTCGAAGGGGTGGCGGCGATAGGCGGCGATGCCGGCCAGCAGCGCGCGGTCGGCGCGCAGCAGGCGGCGGATCACCGCGGCGCGGAACGCCTCAGGCGCGTGGCCCCCGGCGGCGAGGGCGGCGCTGATCCGGGCGATCTCCGCCCGCGCCGCCTTCGAGATCGGCCAGCCGCCGTTCCAGCCGGGCGATCCGGTCGGGGAGCCCATCTGCATCGCGCTGCCGATCGCCGCCATCCCGCGCCCCGCCCCCAGCATCAGGTGCAGCGGCAGCGGGCGCGGGCCCCGGCGGCGGTGGCGGGGCTCCGGCGCCATCATGGGGCGGCCAGCCCCAGCCGGCGGCCGGTGCGCGGAAGGCGCCGAAGGGGTCGGCACCGCCAGGCGGCGTCCGGCCGAAGGGCGGCGCGGTGGCCGCGCGCAGCCAGGCCGCGCCCAGCGCCGCCCAGGCGGAAGCCATGCCCGCCATGCCCTCCGCCACCTCCCGGTCCGCGGCCAGGCCCGCGATCTCGGTCTGCCAGAGCGTGATCCAGTCCTCGGCGAGCCGTTCCAGCTCCGCATCCTGATGGGCCGCGTCCTCCGGCCGGTCGCCCGCCATCACGGACGGCCGGGCATGGCGCGTGGCCGCCCAAGGGGCGGCGCAGGGGCGGGGCAGGACGGAGCCAGGGGGGGCCGCATTCCGGTCGCATATTTACGCATCAGGGCTTTCGCACTGCATCATTCAGCATGTTAGCATCATCGGCGGCGGCGCGTCCGCTTCGGGAAGGCAAACGGATGGCAAACGACACCACGCAGGCGACGGCGGAGACGGAAGGCCCCTCGCCCCCCCCGGTGGTCGTGAAGAAGTACGCGAACCGGCGGCTCTACAACACCGAATCCTCCTCCTACGTCACGCTGGAGGACCTGGCCGTGATGGTGCGGAACGGCCGGCACTTCGTCGTCTATGACGCCAAGTCGGGCGAGGACATCACCCGCAGCGTGCTGACCCAGATCATCGTGGAGGAGGAGGCGAAGGGGCGGAACCTGCTGCCGACCAGCTTCCTCCGGCAGATCATCGGCTTCTACGGCGACAGCATGCAGTCGCTGGTGCCCCGCTACCTCGAAAGCGTCATGGGCGCCTTCTCCCGCCAGCATGACCAGGTGCGGCGCACGGTCGAACAGACCATGGGCGGCTTCATGCCCTTCGGCGGGCTGGAGGAAGTGGGCAAGCAGAACATGGCGATGATGGAACGCGCCATGAACCTCTTCGCCCCCTTCCGCACCGGGGCGGAGACGCCGGAGCCCAACCCGGAATCCGCGCGCCTCGCCGCCCTGCAGGCGGAGGTGGAGATGCTGCGGCGCCAGGTGGAACTGCTCCGCGGCGGGAAGAAGGGCGGGGCGGAGTAGCAGGCCCGGCCACGCGCCGGGCCGCGCTGGCCTGGCGTTTGCCAGGCACCAACCAGCGGTTTATGAATTCGGTTGCATCGACGGGATCCGCCGCCGCACCGAGAACCGGCGCGTGAGACCCAACCGGCGTGGGCGCATGGGCGAAACGGTTTCCTGCCCGCGTGAACGCTCCGGAAAGTCGATACTCACACTGTTGTCATGCGCGCCTCGCGCGAACGCATGGGCATCTATCGCATTGCACGGTGCGTCAAACACCGGCAGGGATCGACATCATGGCCATCACAGAGACCGAGCGGCGCAACGGCGGCGCGAAGGCGGCCCCCCAGGCATCCCCCCAGGGGAACACGCCGGGGGAGAGGCCTGGGCAGCGCGCCAACGCGGCCGACCGGCATGTCGGCGCCCGCATCCGCGAGCGCCGGGTCATGATGGGCCTGTCGCAGCAGCAGCTCGCGAAGATGATCGGCGTCACCTACCAGCAGGCGCACAAGTATGAGCGCGGCCTGAACCGCATCTCCGCCGGACGGCTGTTCGAGATCGGCCAGGTGCTGGGCGTCCCCGTCTCCTGGTTCTTCGACGGGCTCGCGGTGGAAGGCGCGGGGCAGGAAGCGTCGCCCCGCCAGCGCATGTGCCTGGAGCTGGCGCGCAACTTCGCCCTGATCGACAACGAGAAGCACCAGGAGGCGCTGTCCCAGATGGCGCGCGCCCTGGCCGCCCAGTCGCAGGCGGAACGCGAAGGCGGCTGAGGCCGCCGGAACAGGCGGGCTCCCCGGGCGTTCGCTCCGCGTCGCGGCCCATCACGGGCGGCGTGGCGGGGGTACGGGACGGATGCGGCAGCGTGGCGGCAGGCAGGAGGCAGGGCGGCGCGGTGGCGCCAGCCCCTATCGCCGCCTGCCCTGGATCGGGGCAGGCGTGCTGGCGGTGGTTGTCGGCATCACGCTGTTCGCGGCCGATGGCAGGCCACCGTCACGCCTGACCGGCGCCGGCATGGTGCCGCCGCTTACCCCCCTGGCCACGCCCCTGGTGCCCACCCCCCAGCCCAGCACGGCATCCCCCCGCGCCGCGGAGATCGCGGCGGAGGAAGCGCGCCTGGCGGCGCTGCGGGACATCCGTGGGGCGCTGGAGCGCGACATCGCCGCCCTGCGGGCGGAGCGGGAGGCCGCTGCGCGTGCCCTCTCGACCCAGAAGACCACGCCGGAGGCCCCCGCAGGCCCGGCGCCGGCGCAGCTCACGCGCCTGACCCCCGCCACGCCCCCTGCACCGCCCCCTGCCGCCGCACCGCCGGCGCAGGACCCGCCCTTGCGCATCGTGCTGCACCACCGCGCCAGCTCCGCCCAGGGCGCCTCCGCGGCCGAGGAGGTGGCCGGGCGGCTGCGGGAGGCGGGGATGGAGGTGCAGGCGACGCGGACGGCGCCCTTCGTGCCCTCCACCCCCGTGGTCCGCTACTTCCATGAGGAGGACCAGGCGGCCGCGGCGCGCATCGCGGGCCGGCTCGGCCGCGGCTGGGCGATCCAGGATTTCCGCGCCTACCAGCCGCAGCCCTCGCCCCAGACCATCGAGATCTGGATCCCCGGCAGCTGAGGCACCGGCCCTCAATCTTTAGGCCGACTAACCCTATTTAGCACTTTTAGCACCGATTCCGGGGTGTTCCGGGCGGCGCCAAGGGGGGCGCAAGGCGGGCGCAAGGGGGCCGTGGCTGCCGAAACATACCAGGAACACGCCCCCTATGGCCAGCGCCATCAGGCCGCGCGGATCTCGTCCTGCGCCTTGCTGAAGGCGTCCACGCCGTCGAAGCGCTGCAGCATCTCCACATGCATCCAGCGATGGCCCTCCCCGATCCGGGCCAGCAGGCCGAGCACCGCCGGGCCGGCATCGGCCAGCGGCGCGCGCAGCAGGAAGCGGGCGCGGAACTGGTCCACCAGGAAGGTCGTGCCGCCCTGCGGCGGCCAGACCTGCGCGCCGCGGCTCGCGATGGTCTGCAGCGCGAAGGGCGTCCCCTCCGCCAGCGCGGCCAGCGCGGCGCCGAGCGCCTCCGGCGCCTGCGTCGTCTCGATGAAGACGTCGGCGCCCACCACCTCCCGGCTCCCGGCCGGCTTCGCCCAGGGGGCGGCCGGCCAGTGGCGCATGGCGATCGGGCGGTAGTCCCGCGCGGGCACGCGGGCGGATTCACGGCCGAGATTGGCGATGACGCGCGCGACATAGGCATCGGTGCCGACACCCTGTCCGGGGGCGGCGATGTCGCCCGTCAGGTCCCGCCCCTCCTCCAGCGTCACGTAGAGCGCGTGCTCCACCCGCCGCGCCGTGGCGAAGTCGCCGATATGGCGCAGCATCATGACGGCCGAGAGCAGCAGCGCCGTCGGGTTCGCCAGGCCCTGGCCGGCGATCTGGGGCGCCGATCCGTGCACCGCCTCGAACATCGCGACCTCGTCGCCGATATTGGCCGAGGGCGCGACGCCGAGCCCGCCGACCAGGCCGGCGGCGAGGTCCGACAGGATGTCGCCGTTCATGTTGGTCATGACGCAGACGTCGAACTGTTCGGGCCGCACGACCATCTGGTGCGCGGCGTTGTCCACGATCATGTGCTCATGCGTGAGGCCGGGATGGTCCTTCAGCACGCGTTCGCCGACGCGCTTCATCAGGCCTTCCGTCAGCTTCATGATGTTGGCCTTGGTGGCGACGGTGACCTTCCGGCGCCCCTCGGCCTCCGCCAGCGCGGCGGCCATGGAGACGATGCGTTCGCACCCCGCCTCCGTGATGATCTTCAGGCATTGCGCCACACCCGGGGTCTGCATGTGCTCGACCCCGGCATAGAGGTCCTCGACATTCTCCCGCACCACGACGAAGTCGATGCCGCGCCCGGCGAAGGGGGTGCGGATGCCGGGGATTTCCCGCACCGGGCGGATGTTCGCGTACATCTCGAACACCTTGCGGAGCGTGACGTTGGCCGACTTCTCCCCGAAGCCGACCGGCGTCTCCAGCGGGCCCTTCAGCGCCACGCGGTGGGTGGCGATGCTGTCCAGCGTCTCCCGCGGCGCGCCGGATCCGACGCCCTTGCGGAAGGCCTCCGCGCCCGCGACCGCATCCTCCCACGCGATACGCGCGCCGGCGGCTTCCAGCACGGCCTGCGTGGCGCGCATCACCTCCGGTCCGATGCCGTCCCCGGCGATGGCGGTGACGGTGGTCCGGGTCGGGCTGCTGGTCATCGGGGTCTCGGTTTCCGCTCGTGTATGCTGCATCGCACTATACGCTTCCAGGGCGCTGGCGTTCGCCGGCCCGCGAACCGGTCTCGCGATCGGGGTGCCGCGTGTCTGCGATCACGTTTTCGCGATCCCGGCACAGCCGGGCCTGGATTTCCGGACCTCGCGCCATCGCCCCGTGCGGCCGCGATCTTGCCCGTGGCGTGTTGACGCGGTCTTGATGCCGATCAACCGGTGGTGGGGATCGCGGCGGAAATCCGCGGCTTTCGCCCCGGACCGGGTGGCCTGCCCGCCTGGCGCCACCGCCGCGACCCCGCCCCGGCCGGGCGGGCGATGACCCGACAGGCGGTCGGAACGTCGAAGAAACGGGATGTTTGAGACAAGACGTCCCGTCGCTACCGTGGCGGTTGCGATGTCGTCGGCGACGAATCGCGGGAATTGGACAGTCCTCCTGCCCATCCCTCCCGATCACGACCAGTCACGCAGCGGTGCCACTCAATGAAGAATCTGCAATCAATGACCAGGCAGCGGTCGGACAAGGCCGTTCTGCTGCGGCAGGGCGCGCCGTCACTGCGTCTTGGCTCGATCCTCGCCGGCATTCTTCTGTCCTCCACCGCGCTGACTGGCGCCGCGCTGGCGCAGCAGGCCTGGAACGGCAGCCTCGGCGCCAACTGGTTCGCGCCGGGCAACTGGACCAGCGCCGTGCCGGGCGCGGCGGATGCGGTGACCATCGGCGGCACGCCGCCGGCCGATCCCGTGATCAATGGCGGCGCCGCCGATGCCTCCACCGTGACGGTCACGGGGGGGAGGACGCTCGGCCTTTCCGGCGGGGCGGGGCTGGCCCTCACCTCCACCACCACGATCGGCAATGGCGGCGGGGCGGGCAGCGTCACCGTCTCCGGCACCGGGACCAGCTGGGCCAGCACCAGCAGCATCGATGTGGGCTTCGGCAATGCGGGGTCGCTGACGGTGCGGGATGGCGCGCGGCTGACGACCTATGAGGGCTCGCTCACCCTCGGGTCCCTGGGCGTGGTGACCATCACCGGGCCGGGCACGACGGTCGATATCGGCACGCGCACCGTCACCCTGCCGCCGGACTGGGCTTCCGCCGCCGGCTGGCTGCAGCCGAATGAGGGCACGCTGGTCATCGCCAACGGCGCCAGCGTGATCGCGGATGCGACCTACATCGGCAACGGGCCGGCGCAGGCCACCGTCACGGTCACGGGCCGCGGCACGACGCTGCAGAACGCGCTGAACGTCTATGTCGGCGGCAACGGCAATGGCGTGGTGGGCTACGGGCAGCTGACCATCGCGGATGGCGCCGTCGTCACCGCCTATACGGGCGCGGTCGGCACCGATGCCGGCGCCTTCGGCACCATGGTCGTGACCGGTGAGGGGTCGCGCTACGAAAGCCTGCGGCGCAGCGGCTTCAACGGCAATTTCCGCGTGGGCTTCAACGGCGACGGCCAGGTGGCGGTGCGCAACGGCGGATACCTCGGCGCCGCCAACATCATCGACATCGCGACCAACAGCGGCAGCCGCGGCGTGCTGGCCATCGGCGGCGCGCTGGGGGAGGCCGCGCAGGCGCCCGGCACGATCAGCGCCGCCAACGGCATCTTCTTCGGCGCCGGCGATGCCACGCTGCTCTTCAACCACACCGGCACCGCCTATGCCTTCGACCAGCGGATCTTCGGCAGTGGCGGGCAGATCCTGCACCAGGCCGGCACGACCATCTATTCGGGCAATGGCGGCAGCTATGACGGCGCCATCAACGTCACGGGCGGGCGGCTGGTCGTGAACAGCACCCTCGGCGCCGCGGGCAACACGGTGACCGTCGGCCGCGGCGGCACGCTGGGCGGTTCGGGCACCGTCGCGAACCTTTCCGTGCAGGCCGGTGGCACCGTCTCCCCCGGCAACAGCCCGGGCACGCTGACCGTCTCCGGCAACTACACCCAGGCCGCGGGGGCGATCCTGCTGGCGGAGGTGGTGCCGGGCGTGACCGCCGACCGGCTGGTCGTCAACGGCACCGCCACCATCCAGCCGGGCGCCATCCTGCAGCTGGTGCGCGCCGGCGGCGGGGCCGTCTCGCTCGACACCGTCTATACCGTGCTGAGCGCCACAGGCGGCGTCACCGGCACCTATGTCGTCACCGGCGATCCGGAGCTGTCCACCTTCTACCAGCTATACGCGACCTATGGTGCCAATGGCGTCACGCTGGTGCCGGCGCAGTCCCGCGGCTTCAGCGCCGCGGCGGCCACGCGCAACCAGCGGGGCGTGGCGGATGCGATGCAGGCGCTGCCGGCCAACAGCACGCTGCGCACCACCATCGCCGCGCAGCAGACGGATGCGGCCGCGCGGGTCGCCTATGACAGCCTGTCGGGGGAGATCCACGCCTCCATCCGCGGCGCGATGCTGGAGGAGACGCGCTTCACCCGCCAGGCGGCGCTGGACCGGGTTCGGGTGTCGCTGGGCGGCATCGGCGGCGGGGGCGTGGAGGCGGTGGCCGGGAACACGCCGGGCCTGACCTTCTGGTCCCAGGGCTATGGCGCCTGGGGGCGCAGCGCCGGGGACGGCAATGCCGCCACCCTGTCCCATGACAGCGGTGGCCTGGTGGTGGGCGCGGACATGCCGGCCGGCGATGGCTGGCGCTTCGGCCTGCTGGCGGCCTATGGCGATGCCGGCTTCGAATCCGGCGCGCGCGCGGCCAAGGGATCGGCGGAGACGACGACCATCGGCCTCTATGGCGGGCGGCAATGGGGGGCGCTCGGCCTGCGGCTGGGCGCGACCCAGGGATGGAGCGAGATCTCGACGCGCCGCAGCCCGGCCTTCGCCGGCTTCGCCGATGGGCTGACCGGCAAGACCAACGCGCAGACCACCCAGGCCTTCGGCGAGTTGGGCTGGCGCATCGACCTGGGCGCCGCCGCCATCGAGCCCTTCGCCGGCCTGGCGCGGGCGGATGTGCGGGAGGATGGCTTCACGGAGCGCGGCGGCAGCGCGGCGCTGTCGGCGGAACGCGGCAATGCGGGGGTGAACTACGGCACGCTCGGGCTCCGCACCGCCACCGGCACGCAGCTGGGGGAGACGACGCTCGGCCTCGCGGGCATGCTGGGCTGGCGCCATGCCTGGGGCGACGTGACGCCGACGGCCGATCTGCGGCTGGCGGGCTCCGCCCCCTTCATCGTCGGCGGCACGCCGATCGCGAAGGATGCGGCGGTGGCGGAGGCCAGCCTCTCCGCCAGCCTGACGGAGGCGCTGGCCTTCGGCGTGACGGTCAACGGCCAGTTCGCCGACGGGGCGCAGAGCCTGGGCGCGCGGGCGAATCTGACGCTCCGCTTCTGAGCAACCGTCTTGCGGAGAGCGTGGCGGGGTCAGGCGGTCTGGTGTTTGCAGGCGGACCAGGGCTGTCGGTTGCGCATCATGGCGTTCAGCGTGACGACGAGTTTGCGCATGACGGCGCCGAGGGCGACCTTGGGCGGCTTTCCGGCGGCCCGC
>JAIXWG010000064.1 GCA_027482245.1 Acetobacteraceae bacterium
AAGCTCTTCCGGCGTCGGCTCGCGGCCGATCTCGTGCAGCATCTGGCGCGACGTGCGGACCAGCTTGTTGATCGTCTCGATCATGTGGACCGGGATGCGGATGGTCCGCGCCTGGTCGGCGATGGAGCGCGTGATGGCCTGCCGGATCCACCAGGTCGCGTAGGTCGAGAACTTGTAGCCGCGGCGATACTCGAACTTATCGACCGCCTTCATTAGGCCGATATTGCCTTCCTGGATCAGGTCCAGGAACTGCAGGCCGCGGTTAGTGTATTTCTTGGCGATGGAGATCACGAGGCGGAGGTTCGCCTCGATCATCTCCTTCTTTGCCTGCGTCATGTCGCGTTCGCCGCGCGACACGGTGGCATAGACGCGCTTGAAGTCCGGCACCGGCAGGCCGGTGTCGGCGGCGACCTTGGCGATCTCCGCCCGCACCGCTTCCGCATCGTCCTTGGACCGCGCGACGAAGGCCTTCCAGCCCTTGCCGGGCAGCTTGGAGATGCGGTCGAACCAGGCGGGATCGAGCTCGCTGCCGCGCCACTGCTCGATGAACTCGTCGCGCTTGACCTTCTGCGCCTCCGCCAGGCGCAGGACCTGGCCCTCCAGCATGGTCTGCCGGCGGTTCAGGCCCTTGAGCTGGTCGACCAGCTCCTCGATCCGGTTGTTGTGGAGGTGGACCTTCTCCACCAGCGCCACCAGCTCCTGGCGCTGCTTCTCATAGGTCTTCTCGCTGCGCGCTGACTGCTCGCCCCCCGAGGTATAGGCGTCCATGCGCTTGGAGGTGAGCTTGTTGAGCTTGCTGTAGGCGGCCTCGATCTCCTCGAAGGCCTTCAGCGCTTCCGGCTTCAGCTTCTCTTCCAGCGCGGAGAGGGAGAGGCCCACGCCTTCCGCGGCCTCGTCCCCTTCCTCGTATTCCTCCTCGGGCGGCGGCGTGCCTTCGGGGGTGTTCGCGCCGGCGGTGGCTTCCAGGTCGATGACGTCGCGCAGCAGCATGCGGCCGTTGTTGACGGCGTCGTGCCAGGCGACGATGGCCTTGAAGGTCAGCGGGCTTTCGCACAGCCCGCCGATCATCATGTCGCGGCCGGCCTCGATCCGCTTGGCGATGGCGATCTCGCCCTCGCGCGACAGCAGCTCGACCGAGCCCATCTCC
Source organism: Acetobacteraceae bacterium (assembly GCA_027482245.1). GTDB lineage: Bacteria > Pseudomonadota > Alphaproteobacteria > Acetobacterales > Acetobacteraceae > Falsiroseomonas. The sequence goes on from JAIXWG010000064.1 coordinate 1,148, forward strand.
CGCAGGTACATGCGGACCGGGTCGTCGGTGCGGCCGAGATTGGCCTCATCGACGTTGCCGCCGCCTTCCTCGTCATCCTTCTCGTCGTCATCGGCCTTGGCGACGGGCTTGTCCGCGGCGGCCTCGCCATCCTCCGATTCCTCGGATTCCACCACGTTGATGCCGATCTCGCTCAGCATCGCCATGGTGTCCTCGATCATCTCGGAGGACACCTGTTCGGACGGCAGCGCGGCGTTCAGCTCGTCATAGGTGACGTAGCCCCGTTCCTTGCCGCGGGCGACGAGCTTCTTGACCGCGGCGGTCAGGGTATCGAGCAGCACGCCCTCAACCGCCTCGTCACGGCCTTCTGCCGTTTCGGCGCCACCTGCGACCTTGCTCGCCATGCCTTCATCCGCTCCGTCAACGGCGCAACGCAGTGCCGCGGGGTTTTGCCCGTGGCACGCCGAAGCGCGTTAAGACCTTCACCTTCAATGCCCACCACCGATGGCCGCGTCGCCCGCGGCCTCGGCGCCATCCGTTTCCGTCCACTCGCCGCGTCGCAGCGCGGCCAGGGTCATCTTCAGCCGGATCAGGCGCTGCTGCGCCCGGGCCTGCGCCGCTGGGTCGCTGGCCGCGTCCCAGTCGCGCTGCGCTGCCATCCGGTCTTCCTCCAGCTCGGCCTCGCCCCGCAGAAGCCCGAAGAAGTGCCACCAGGCCTCCAGCGCGTCCTTCGGCTGGGCCTCCGGGCCGGCGGCTTCCGGAAGGCCGGGGTCCCGCAGCAAGGCCGTCACCAATTCCCCCCACCCGTCCCGGGCGAGTTGGTCCATCAGGCCGATGGAGTCAAGTTCATGGCCGCCTGCGAGCCAACGGAGCAGGCAGGCCCGGCAATCCGCCAGAAGCGGGTCGCCGAGATCGAGGCCCGCGAAGACCTCCTCCACCTCCGGCAGCAACCAGGGATGGCGGATGGTGATGGCGACCAGCGCCCGGGCCTGGGCGATGCGGACGCGCCCCGGGGTGATGGCGGGGCGGATGCGCGGCACCACCACCTTGCGCGCGCCGGGCCGGCCGGGGGCGCCGCCGAAGGCGGGCTTCTGCGCGCGCGTGCTCTCGAAGAACCGCTCCAGCAGGGCGCGGCGGTATTCGGCGGCCAGGGACTTGTCCGCGATCTGGTTCGCCACCTCCGCCAGCCGGTTGCGCAGGCTGGCGCGCTGTTCGGGCGTGGCGGCCGGGCGGCCTTCCGTCAGCAGGCCGTAGAGCGCTTCCGACAGCGGCCGGGCGCCATCCAGCACCGCCTGGAATCCGGCGGCGCCGCGGCGGGAGACCAGCGTATCCGGATCCTCCCCGGCCGGCAGGGTGGCCAGGCGCAGGCTGCGTTCGGTGGTCAGCAGCGGCAGCGCGGCCTCCGCCGCCCTTGCCGCCGCCCGCGCGCCCGCGCCATCGCCGTCGAAGCAGAGGACGGGTTCGGGGCTGAGGCGCCACAGCTCCTCCATCTGCTCCGGCGTCAGCGCGGTGCCGAGGGGCGCGACCGCGCCCCCGAAGCCGGCCTGGTGCAGGGCGATCACGTCCATGTAGCCCTCCACCGCCACCACCGCCGCGCCCCGGAAGGCGGCTTCCCGGGCCAGGTCCACGCCGTAGAGGTTGCGGCGCTTGGAGAAGACCGCCGTCTCCGGCCCGTTCACGTACTTCGGCTGGCCATCGCCCAGGATGCGCCCGCCGAAGGACACGACGCGCCCGCGCCGGTCCCGGATTGGGAAGATGACCCGGTTGAAGTAAAGGTCCGAATAACCCTCACCGCTTTCGCGTTCGCGGATCAGACCGGCTTCCGCCAGCTGTTCCTGGGTGATGCCATCCGTCTTCAGGTCGGCGGCGATGGCCCCGCGCCCGCCGCCGGACCAGCCGAGGCCGAAGCGCGCGATCGTCTCCTCGCTCAGCCCGCGCCGGCGGAGATAGGCCAGCCCCTCCGCCCCTTCCGGCATCCTGAGCCGCCGCTGGAAGGCCTGGGCGGCGGCTTCGAGCACGCCATAGAGGTCCCGCGCCGCCCTCTCCCGCGCCGCGGCTTCGGGCGTGGGCTTCGGCACCTCCAGCCCCGCCTCCTGCGCCAGGCGTTCGACGGCTTCGGGAAACCCCTGGCCCTCCGCCTTCATGACGAAGGTGATGGCATCCCCATGCGCGCCGCAGCCGAAGCAGTGGAAGTGGTCGTCATAGACGTAGAAGGAGGGTGTCTTCTCCCCGTGGAAGGGGCAGCAGCCCTTCCAGTTCCGGCCTGACTTGGTCAGCCGGGTCTTGCGCTGGATCAGCGGCGCCAGCGGGGTGCGGGCGCGCAACTCGTCCAGGAATTGCGGGGGCAGCGCCATGCCGGCCCCTTAGCATGCCGAACGCGGGGGCAAGGACGGGCGCCAAGAATTCTTCGGGGCTTCCGGCCCGAGCGTGCCGGCCAGCGGGCCCCGCATTGGCGAGACGTACTGGCCAGCGCCTGCATGCCGTGCTTCGCGGCGGAGATCGCCGCCGCGCCGCTGGGGGCGCGGGGGTGGTTCCGCCGGGTGCGGGAGGGCTGGCCCCTCCGGCCTCAGCCCCCGAGCTTGGCCTTCACCAGCGGGCCGGCCTTGGCCATGTCCAGCACCGCCCCGTGCTTTGCCTTCAGCACGGCCATGACCTTGCCCATCTCCTTGATGGAGGTGGCGCCGGATTCCGCCACGGCGTCGGCGACGGCCGCTTCCATGGCGGCGCCGTCCATCTGCTGGGGCAGGAAGGATTCGATCGTCGCGATCTCGAACTCCTCCTTCTCGGCCAGTTCCGGCCGGCCGCCCTGGCGGTACATGGTCGCGCTCTCGGCGCGGGACTTCACCATGCCGCGCAGCATGGCGACGATCTGGTCGTCCGGCACCTTGTCCACGCCCGAGGGGCGGGCGGCGATGTCCACATCCTTGAGCTTGGCCGTGATCATGCGGATGGCGGAGGTCTTCGGCGCATCCTTGGCGATCATGGCGGCCTTGAGGGCCTCGGTGAAACGGGCGCGGAGATCGTCGGCCATGGGAAATCCTCCTGGGGTGGGGGCGCTGTAGCACGGGAGGGCGGCTGGGAAAAATCTTCCCAGCCCGCGACTCCGGTTGCGGCCGGAAGTTTTTTCCCACATATGACGCGGCATGCGCACGGTCGATGACGTCATCACCCTGCTGGGCGGCGCGGAAGCGGCGGCCCAGCGCCTCGGCATCGGGACGGAGGCCGTGCGCAAGTGGCGCCAGGCCCGCGCCATCCCGGCCAAGCACTGGCCCGCCATCCTGGGCGCCACGGGATTGTCCCTGGCCGACCTGCCCCAAGTCGCTGACAACGCCCCCCGCAAGACCCGCATGGAGACCGCCCCGGTGACCGAGACGACCCCGATTGCCCCCGAAGGCGCCACCGCCGCCCTCGTCCTGGCCGATGGGTCCGTCTTCTGGGGCCGCGGCTTCGGCGCGCACAACACGACGGTCGCCGAGATCTGCTTCAACACCTCCATGACCGGGTACCAGGAGGTGCTGACCGATCCCTCCTATGCCGGGCAGACCATCTGCTTCACCTTCCCCCATATCGGCAATGTCGGCGCCAATGCCGAGGATATCGAGGCGGTGACGCCCGCGGCCCGGGGGCTGATCGTCAAGCAGGACGTCACCGATCCCTCCAACTACCGCGCGACCCGGCACCTCGATGACTGGCTGAAGTCGCATGGCGTGCCGGGCATCGCGGGCATCGACACCCGCGCGCTGACGGCCCGCATCCGCGACGGCGGCGCGCCGAACGGCGTGCTGGCCCACCCCGCCGACGGCGCCTTCGACATCCCGGCCCTGATCGCCATGGCGAAGGAATGGCCGGGGCTGGAGGGGATGGACCTGGCGAAGCAGGTCTCCACCCGCCAGACCTATGGCTGGGACGAGGCCGAATGGGCCTGGGGCCAGGGCTACGCCACCCAGACGGCGCCGAAGGTGAAGGTGGTCGCCGTCGATTACGGCGCCAAGCGCAACATCCTGCGCTGCCTGGCTGCCGCCGGCTGCGCCGTCACGGTCGTGCCGGCGACGGCGACGGCCGAGGACATCCTGAGCCACAATCCCGATGGCGTCTTCCTCTCCAACGGCCCCGGCGACCCCGCCGCCACCGGCGCATACGCCGTGCCGGCGATCCAGGGCGTGCTGGAGAAGGGCGTGCCCGTCTTCGGCATCTGCCTCGGCCACCAGCTGCTGGCGCTGTCGCTCGGCGCCAAGACCTTCAAGCTGGATCGCGGCCACCGCGGCGCGAACCAGCCGGTGAAGGATCTGGTGACGGGCAAGGTGGAGATTACCTCCCAGAACCACGGCTTCGCGGTGGATGATAAGACGCTGCCCGACGGCGTGACGGTGACGCATCGGAGCCTCTTCGACGGCACCAATGAGGGCATCGCGAGCAGCCGGTACCCGGCCTTCTCCGTGCAGTACCACCCGGAGGCCTCGCCCGGCCCGACGGACAGCCACCATCTCTTCAAGCGCTTCGTGGGCATGATCGAGACGCGCAAGGCGGGCTAAGGGCCGGGCCGATGCCCTCCGCCGACACGTTCCTCGTCTTCGCGCTGCTCTCGCTCGGCCTGGCGGTCACGCCGGGGCCGAACATGCTCTACCTCGTCTCGCGGTCGCTCGCGCGGGGGACGGGGGCGGGGATGGTGTCGCTCGCGGGGTGTCAGGTGGGCTCGCTGACCATCATGGTCTGCGCGGCGGCCGGCATCACGGCGGCGCTGCTGGCGGTGCCCTATGCGTGGGACGTGCTGCGGCTGGGCGGTGCGGCCTACCTGCTGTTCCTGGCCTGGCAATGCGTGCGGCCCGGCGGGCAGCCGATCTTCGCGCCCCGCGCGATGCCGCGGGAGCCCGCGCCGCGGCTGTTCATGGTGGGCTTCGCGACGGCGGCACTGAACCCGAAGGTGGCGCTGTTCTACATGGCGGTGCTGCCGCCCTTCCTCGATTCCGATCGCGGCAGCCTCTTCGTCCAGGCGGCGATCCTCGGCTTCGTCCAGATCGCGGTCTGCACGCTGTGGGATGCGGTGCTGGTCTGGGGCGCGGCGGGCACGGCGCGGTTCCTCTCGACCAAGCCGCTCTGGATGGCGGTGCAGCGCTGGGTGCTGGGCGGCGCGCTGGCGCTGCTGGCGGTGAAACTCGCGACGGAGAGCCGGGCATGAACGACATCGCCCTCGGGCTGTTCGCGCTGGCCTATTCGGGCCTGGTGCTCTTCACCGTCGCGTCGTCGTTGCGGCGGCTCTATCCGCCCGTGCGGTCGGCGGTGCTGGCCTTCGTGCTGTCCGTCACCGTGCATGGCGCGACGACGCTGATGATGGGCGATGCCGCCACCCTCGCCTTCTTCTTCTGGGCCGTGCCCCACGCCCTGATCCTGCCGCTGCTGCTGTTCAGCGCGCGGCGCCAAGCCAGATCGACCGGAGCCTGACATGCCGAAGCGCACCGACATCAAGTCCATCCTCATCATCGGCGCGGGCCCGATCGTCATCGGCCAGGCCTGCGAATTCGACTATTCCGGCGCGCAGGCCTGCAAGGCCCTGCGGTCGGAGGGCTATCGCGTCATCCTGGTGAACTCCAATCCGGCCACGATCATGACCGATCCGGGCCTGGCGGATGCGACCTACATTGAGCCGATCACGCCCGAGATCGTCGAGAAGATCATTGCCAAGGAACGGCCGGACGCGCTGCTGCCGACCATGGGCGGGCAGACCGCGCTGAACACAGCGTTGAAGCTCGATGCCGCCGGCGTCCTCAAGCAGTATGGCTGCGAGCTGATCGGCGCCAAGGCCGACGTCATCGACAAGGCGGAGGATCGCCTCAAGTTCCGCGATGCCATGAGCAAGATCGGCATCGAGAGCCCGCGCTCCGCCATCGCCCATTCGATGGAGGAAGCCCGCGCGGGGCTGGAGGTGGTGGGCCTGCCCTGCGTCATCCGCCCCTCCTTCACCCTCGGCGGCACCGGCGGCGGCATCGCCTACAACCGGGAGGAATTCGAGCAGATCGTCGCCTCCGGCCTCGATGCCTCCATGACCACGGAAGTGCTGGTCGAGGAGAGCGTGCTGGGCTGGAAGGAGTATGAGATGGAAGTGGTCCGCGACAGCGCGGACAATTGCATCATCGTCTGCTCCATCGAGAACCTGGATCCGATGGGCGTCCATACCGGTGACAGCGTGACCATCGCGCCGGCGCTGACGCTGACGGACAAGGAATACCAGCGCATGCGCGATGCCAGCATCGCCTGCCTGCGGGAGATCGGCGTCGATACCGGCGGATCCAACGTCCAGTTCGGCATCAACCCCGTCGATGGCCGCATGGTGGTCATCGAGATGAACCCGCGCGTGTCGCGGTCCTCCGCGCTGGCCTCCAAGGCGACCGGCTTCCCCATCGCCAAGGTCGCCGCCAAGCTGGCCGTCGGCTACACGCTCGACGAACTCAAGAACGACATCACGATGGTCACGCCAGCGAGCTTCGAGCCGACGATCGACTACGTCGTGGTGAAGATCCCCCGCTTCACGTTTGAAAAGTTCCCGGGCACGCCGGCGACGCTGACGACCTCCATGAAGTCGGTCGGCGAGACGATGGCGATCGGCCGTTCCTTCGCGGAAGCCTTGCAGAAGGGCCTGCGCGGGCTGGAGACGGGGCTCAGCGGCCTCGATGAGATCGAGCTGCCAGGCGATGGCTCCCTTGCCGCGATCCGCACCTCGCTCGCCACGCCGAAGCCTGATCGCGCGCTCGTCGTGGCGCAGGCGCTGCGCGCGGGCATGAGCGTGGAGGAGATCCACGAGGCCTGCCGCTTCGACCCCTGGTTCATCCGCGAGATCGGCCGGATCGTGGACGCCGAGAACGTCGTGAAGGCGGAGGGGCTGCCGAAGACGGCGCAGGCCTTCCGCGCGCTGAAGGCGCTCGGCTTCAGCGACAAGCGGCTGGCGAAGCTGGCGGGCGTGACGGAATCCGCGGTCTTCGCGGCGCGCGACGCGCTCGGCGTCGACGCCGTCTTCAAGCGCATCGACACCTGCGCGGCGGAATTCGCCTCCGACACGCCCTACATGTACTCGACCTATGAGGGCGGCTTCGGCACGCCGGTCTGCGAAAGCCGCCCGACGACGCGGCAGAAGGTCATCATCCTCGGCGGCGGGCCGAACCGGATCGGCCAGGGCATCGAGTTCGACTATTGCTGCGTCCATGCCTGCTACGCGCTGCGCGACGCGGGCTACGAGACCATCATGGTCAACTGCAACCCGGAAACCGTCTCGACGGACTACGACACCAGCGACCGCCTGTATTTCGAGCCGCTGACGGGCGAGGACGTCATCGCCATCATCCGCAAGGAGCAGGAGAGCGGCGAACTGCTCGGCTGCATCGTGCAGTATGGCGGGCAGACGCCGCTCAAGCTCAGCCAGGCGCTGCACAAGGCGGGCATCCCGATCCTCGGCACGTCGGCGGAGGCGATCGACATCGCGGAGGATCGCGAGCGCTTCCAGCTGCTGCTCAAGCAGCTCGGCCTGAAGCAGCCGCAGAACGGCATCGCCCGCGACCTGGAGGAGGCGATCGTGGAGGCCGAGCGCATCGGCTACCCGGTCGTGGTGCGCCCCTCCTACGTGCTCGGCGGCCGCGCGATGGAGATCGCCTACAACAAGGAACAGCTGCGGCGCTTCGGCGCGGAGGCCGTGAAGGTCTCCGGCGAGAACCCGATCCTGATCGACCAGTACCTGGTCGATGCGATCGAGGTCGATGTGGACTGCATCTGCGACGAGGCCGGCGAGGTCTATGTCGCCGGCGTCATGGAGCACATCGAGGAAGCCGGCATCCATTCCGGCGACAGCGCCTGCTCCCTGCCCCCCTATTCGCTGCCGCCCGCCATCGTGACGGAGCTGAAGGCGGAGACGGAGGCGATGGCCAAGGCCCTCAAGGTCAAGGGCCTGATGAACGTCCAGTACGCGGTGAAGGATGGCGAGATCTTCGTCCTCGAGGTGAACCCGCGCGCCAGCCGCACCGTGCCCTTCGTCGCCAAGGCGACGGGCGTGGCGGTGGCCAAGATCGGCGCCCTCGTCATGGCCGGCGCCAGGCTCAAGGCCTTCGGGCTGGATGACACGGCGGTCTCGCGGCACGTCGCGGTGAAGGAAGCGGTCTTCCCCTTCAACCGCTTCCCCAATGTGGACGTGATCCTGGGCCCGGAGATGAAGTCGACCGGCGAGGTGATGGGCCTCGACCTCAGCTTCGAACGCGCCTTCCTGAAGTCCCAGCTCGGCGCCGGGGTGAAGCTGCCGGAAGCCGGCACGGCCTTCCTCTCGGTCAAGGACAGCGACAAGGCCGGCGCGGTGACGCTGGCGCGGCGGCTGACGGAGATGGGCTTCAAGGTGATGGCGACTCGCGGCACGGCGGCCCGGCTGCGCGACGTCGGCATCGAATGCTCCGTGGTCAACAAGGTGGCGGAAGGCCGGCCGCATTGCGTGGACGCCATCAAGTCCGACGCGATCCAGCTGGTGATCAACACTGCGAGCGGCGGGCAGTCCGTCGCCGACAGCTTCGACATCCGCCGCAGCGCGCTGACCCATGGCGTGCCGCACTACACGACGCTGGCCGGCGCCCGGGCGGCGGTGCACGCCATCGCGGCGCTGAAGGGCGGAACCCTTGATGTAGCGCCCCTCCAGTCCTACTTTGCGGGTTCATTCTGAGCGGGCGGGGTGGGGGCGGAAGCTCCCGCCCCGCTTGCCTGTTCCAGCCCCGGCCAGAACATGCTTGCATGGTGCCAGCCCGCTCTTCCGGGTCCGGCACCGCTGGCGGATCGGTGCCGGGCGAGGCAGGGCCCGCTAGGGCACGCTGCGTTCACTTGAACGCAGCTCGTGCCCTAGAAGCCTTTGAAACTAGAGCAAGAAATACGTTCAGATGATGCCATCTGAACGTATATTGCTCTAGTCTGTCACCGCTGTCAGTTGCCTGGAGGATAGACGCGACGTGCAGAAGTTCCCCATGACCGCCGAAGGTCTCGCCCGGCTGGAGGAGGAACTCCGTCAGCTCAAGGCCGAGGAACGCCCCGCCGTGATCCGCGCGATCGCGGAGGCGCGTGCGCATGGCGACCTGTCCGAGAATGCGGAGTACCACGCGGCGCGGGAGAAGCAGTCCTTCATCGAGGGCCGCATCGCCGAGCTGGAATCCGTCATCCCCTCCGCGGAGGTCATCGACACCTCCAAGCTCACCGGCAACCAGGTGCGCTTCGGCGCGCATGTGACGGTGGTGGATGAGGAGACGGAGGACGAGAAGACCTACCGCATCGTCGGCCAGCACGAGGCCGACATGAAGAAGGGCTCCATCTCCATCTCCTCGCCGCTCGCCAAGGCGCTGATCGGCAAGAAGGTCGGCGACAGCGTCGAGGTCCCGGCCCCCGGCGGCGCCAAGGTGTATGAGATCGCGGGCGTCCGCTTCGTCTGATAAGGCCCGCCCATGTCGCCTGTCCGCGCGCTCGCCCCGGTGATGGAGCATCCCGCCCCCGCCTCCCTCACGCTCGCGGATGTGCGCGCGGCGGCGGCGCGGATCGCGGGCGCGGTCATCCGCACGCCGACCATCCGCTGCGATGCGCTGTCCCGTGCGACGGGTGCCACCATCCACCTGAAGCTCGACAATCTGCAGGCCACCGGCGCCTTCAAGGAACGGGGTGCCGCCAACCGCATCGCGCTGCTGACGGCGCGGGAGAAGGCGGCTGGTGTCATCGCCATGTCGGCCGGCAACCACGCCCAGGCCGTGGCGCGCCATGCCTCGCTGGCCGGCATCAACGCCACCATCGTCATGCCGCGCTTCACGCCGGCCACCAAGGTGACGCGGACGGAAGGCTGGGGCGCCAAGGTGGTGCTGCATGGGGAGACGCTGGCCGAGGCCGCGGCCCATGCGCATGAACTGGCGCTGCGGGATGGCCTGACCTTCGTCCACCCCTATGACGATCCCGGCGTCATCGCCGGCCAGGGCACCGCGGCGCTCGAGATGCTGGAGGATTTTCCCCAGCTGGACGCGCTGGCGATCCCGGTCGGCGGCGGCGGGCTTCTGGCGGGCTGCGCCACCGCGGCCCTCGAACTCCGCCCCGGCATCCAGGTCTTCGGCGTGGAGGTCGAGGGCTATCCCGCCATGGCGCAGCGCCTGGCCGGGGAGCCCGTGGCCGTGGGCGGGCCGACCGTCGCCGAGGGTATCGCCGTGCGCGATGTCGGCGAGGTGCCCTACGCCATGCTGAAGCGACTCGGCACCGAAGTGCTGGTGGTGCCGGAACGCGCGGTGGAGCAGGCCATCGCCATGCTGGCCGAGGGCGCCAAGCTGGTGGCGGAGGGCGCGGGTGCCGCGGGCCTCGCCGCCGTGCTGGCCTATCCCGGGCGTTTCGCGGGCAAGGCCGTCGGCATTCCCGTCTGCGGCGGCAACATCGACGCCCGCGCGCTGTCCAACGTGCTGCTGCGCCAGCTGCTGCGGGATGGCCGCATCCTGCGGCTGCATTTCGACATCCCCGACCGCCCCGGCATGCTTGCCGACATCGCGGCGCGCATCTCCGCCCTTGGTGGCAACGTCATCGAGGTGAACCACCAGCAGCTCTTCGGCGCGCCGACGGTGCAGTCCACCGAGCTGTACCTGATGGTGGAGGTGCGCGACGGCGCGCAGGGCAACGCCATCATCGCGGCCCTGCAGGCGGCCTCCTACGTGGTGCGGCGGGGCTGAGGCGGTGCGGGGGCACTGCACCTGCCGCCGCATCCGCTACGAGATCACGTCGAAGCCCCTCTTCGTCCATGGCTGCCATTGCCGCTGGTGCCAGCGGGAGACGGGGTCGGCCTTCGCCACCAATGCGATGATCGAGACCGACCGCATCCTGCTGACGGCCGATGCGCCGGAGCTGGTGGACACGCCGTCGGCCAGCGGCCGCGGCCAGAAGATCATGCGCTGCCCCAGCTGCCGCGTCGCGGTCTGGAGCCACTATCCCGGCGCCGGCCCGCGCTTCGCCTTCCTCCGCGTCGGCACGCTGGAGAATCCGGACCTGTTCCCGCCGGACATCCACATCTTCACCAGTTCCAAGCAGCCCTGGGTGGTGCTGCCGCCGGGCGTGCCGGCGGTGCCGGAATACTACGACCGGGAGGAATACTGGCCGGCGGAAAGCCTGGCGCGGCGGCAGGCCGTGATCAGCGCGGCCTCCTTCAACGCGGATTGACCCGCGACTCCCAGGAAGGCGGCGTGTAGCCGGACAGCACCCGGCATTCCCCGGCATGGCGGGCGCGCAGCGCCTCGCAGCGGCCACGCACCTCGCCGGGCGTGGGGCGGCGGCGGGTTTCCGCCCAGTCGGCCAGCGCCGCCAGCGCGGCGGGGTAGAGCGCGGCCGAGAGCTTGTTGTGCTCCCCGTCATCGACGAAGACCTGCGCCAGCAGGTGCGCGGTGCCCGCGGCCTCCAGCGTCGCGCGATAGGCCGCCTCGTTCTCGACGAAGACCGTGCTGTCGGCGATGCCGTGCAGGGTCAGCACGGGGATGGCGATGGCGCCGGTCGGGTCGCCATCCGCCGCCAGCTTCGCCCGCGCATCGGGATCGGGCGTGATGCGCGGCACGCGGGCGTTGAAGGCGGCGTCGTCGCTGGTGCCGGTGTAGCGCACGCCCGCATTCCCGAAGGCGCTGCGGCCTTCCATCATGCGCCAGGCGATGTCGGCGAAGACCGTCGTGGCCCAGACCAGGTGGCCCGGGATGGCCCATTCCGTGATGCGGCTGGCCGCCGAGAGGTCCGCCAGCGCCTGGCGCTGCGCCGGCGTCCGCGCTTCCGGCGCCAGCTCCGCCCCGGTGCAGGCGAGGTAGCGGTCCATCAGCGCCTCCCGCGTCATCGCCTGGCCCTGCGCCAGGCCGAGCGTGACGGGGTATTGCGCCTCCTCCGGCCGGGGATGCGTGCCGCAGATCGCCTGGAAGGCGGCGCGGAGGTCGACGCGCATGTCATAGGCCCGCGTCGGCCCGGCCAGCACGGCGGAGGTCAGCAGCGCGGCCTGCCAGGGCCGGCGGCCGTCCTCGTCCGGGGTGTTCAGCGTCTCGATCGCCTTGGCCGCCACCGCCCCGCCCCAGGACTGGCCATGGAGCACGGACAGGCGCGGGCGGCCGAAGGCAGCTTCAGCGGCCCGCGTCGCGGCCAGCGTGTCCTCCCCTGCCCGGCGCACGCCGAAGCCTTCGCGGCGGCGGCTGGAGGACGCCCAGGCCCAGCCCTCGGCCAGGAATTCCTGGTAGCGGATCAGGTCCTCGTCGGTCGTCTCCCGCATCGGCGGCGCCATGCGCGGGCCGCCGAAGATGTGGGTGACGAGGCCGCCATTCCAGTTGGCCGGCCGCGCCAGCAGCAGCCAGGCGCCGTTCTGGTCCTGGCCGCGGAGGCAGGTGGTGCCGGCGGGCAGGCCGGGCGGGCAGTCCGCGGGTGCGACTTCCGCACCCGCCGCCGGGGCCACCTCCGCCCGCGCCAGCGCCGGCAGCAGCAGGGCGAAGGCCAGGCACGCCAGCCGCGAGAGGCTCACCCCTCGGCGCCCTCCCGGTCGATCGGCACGCCGGTGACGTCCTTGGCGGTGTGGATCGTCTGCAGCGTCTGCACCCGCAGCACATTGGGCGCGCCGGTCAGGCGGGAGGTCAGCTGGTTCTCATGCGCCGTGTCGCGCGCCACCAGCCGCAGCATGAAGTCGCCGCCGCCGCGGATCATGTGGCATTCGCGCACCTCCGGCCATTCGCAGACCATCGCCTCGAAGGCCTGGAGAACGGCCTGCTTCTGCGTCTCCAGCCCCACCAGGGCGAAGAAGGTGATCTCCCAGCCGAGCACATGGGGGTCGAGGTCCGCGTGGTAGCCGCGGATCACGCCCTGCTCCTCCAGCCGCCGCACGCGGCGCAGGCAGGGGGGCGCGGAAAGGCCGACGCGGCGCGCCAGTTCCACATTCGTCATCCGGCCATCGCCTTGCAGCTCCGCCAGGATGTGGCGGTCCACCTGGTCGATGTCCTGGGCAGCGGCGTCCGTCATGGCGCGGTGAAATGTCCCGGTCAGCGTTATGCGCGCAATATCCTTGCGTTGAACCTTGTCCGCAAGATGGCTGCGGCGGCGGAGATGGGGGGAGGTTGAGCATTCGCCCGCGGACGCCGATATCCTGCCCCCAAGACCCAGACCGCAACGGATTCCCCGCCCGTGTCCCAGACCGTCACGACCCGCCTGCTGATCCTCGGCGCCGGCCCCGCCGGCTACACGGCCGCGATCTACGCCGCCCGCGCCGGGCTGCAGCCGCTGGTGGTGGCGGGGATGCAGCCCGGTGGGCAGCTGACCATCACGACGGAGGTCGAGAACTTCCCCGGCTTCGCCGGCCCCATCCAGGGCCCCTGGCTGATGGAGCAGATGCAGGCGCAGGCGCTGCATGTGGGCGCGCGGATCGAGCAGGACGTGATCACCTCCGTCGATCTCTCCCGCCGCCCCTTCCGGTGCGTGGGCGACAGCGGCGTGACCTATGTGGCGGAGGCCCTGGTGATCGCGACCGGCGCCCAGGCCCGCTGGCTCGGCATCCCGGGCGAGAAGGAACTGTCGGGCTTCGGCGTCTCCGCCTGCGCCACCTGCGACGGCTTCTTCTACCGCGGCAAGGATGTCGCCGTGGTCGGCGGCGGCAATTCCGCGACGGAGGAGGCGCTCTACCTCTCTAACCTCGCCCGCCACGTCACGCTGATCCACCGGCGCGACTCGCTGCGGAGCGAGAAGATCCTGCAGCAGCGCCTGTTTGCGAAGGCGAACATCACCTGCGTCTGGGACACGGCGGTGGAGAGCGTGCTGGCCGACCCGTCCGGCCGCGTGCCGGTGGCGCGCGGCGTGGCGCTCCGGAACCTGAAGACCGGGGAGCGGTCGGAACTGGCGGTGCATGGCCTGTTCGTGGCCATCGGGCACGACCCGGCGACGGCGCTGTTCAAGGGCCAGATCGGCATGGACGGGGACGGCTACATCACGACGAAGCCCGGCACCACGCAGACCAGCATCGCGGGCGTCTTCGCGGCCGGCGACGTGCAGGACCGCATCTACCGCCAGGCGGTGACGGCGGCCGGCACCGGCTGCATGGCGGCGCTGGAGGCGGAGAAGTTCCTGGCCCATGTGCCGGCCGACGCGCCGGCCCTGGCCGCCTGGGATTGAGGCCCTTTTCGCGCTCCTGAAGGGGGCGTGGAAAAAACCTGTCACGAAAGACAGGCAAAGCCTACTCAAGCGCCATCATTGCATGGCAGCCTGCGCGCCGAATCGAGAGCTGGGAGATGGCGCGGGCATGCCGCTGGACTGGGACAAGCTGCGGGTCTTCCACGCCGTCGCCGAGGCCGGGTCCTTCACCCATGCCGGGGAGACGCTGAACCTCTCCCAATCCGCCGTCTCGCGCCAGATCCAGGCGCTGGAGGAGGCGCTGCAGGTTCCGCTGTTCCATCGCCATGCGCGGGGCCTGATCCTGACCGAGCAGGGGGAGACGCTGAACCGCGCCGTCAGGGAGGTCTTCGCCAAGCTGGCGATGACCGAGGCCCTGCTGACGGAAAGCCGGGAAAGACCGACCGGGCGGCTCAAGGTCACCACCACCACGGGCTTCGGCAGCGTCTGGCTGGCGCCCCGGCTGCGCCGCTTCATGGCCATGCACCCGGACGTGACGCTGACGGTGCTGCTGGACGATGCGGACCTCGACCTCGCGATGCGGGAGGCTGATGTGGCCATCCGCATGCACCCGCCGCGGCAGCCGGACCTGATCCAGCGGAACCTCGGCACCTTCGGCTGGCGGGTCTGCGGGGCGCCCGACTACCTGAAGACGGCGGGAATGCCGCAGCGGGCGGAGGACCTCGATGCCCACCGGATGATCGTCTATGGCGACTACCGCCCGCCGGTGGAGAGCGTGAACTGGCTGAGCGAGGCAGGGCGCCGCCCCGGCTCCTCCCGCCGCGCGGTGCTGGAGATGAACTCCCTGCCCGGCATCCTGGCGGCCGTCCGCAGCGGCCTCGGCCTCGCGGCGCTGCCCGACTACATGGGAGAGGAGTTGGATGGCCTGGTGCAGGTGCTGCCGGAGCTGAAGGCGCCGCGGATCGAGGCCTATTTCGTCTATCCGGAGGAGCTGCGGCATTCCAAGCGCGTGGCCGTCTTCCGCGACTTCCTGGTGGCGGAGCTGGCGGCGCCGTCGCGGATCAACGGCGCGGCCTGACCTCAGCCGGGGGCGGGGCGAATTGCGGAGGAAGTTCCGCGAGGTGAGAAAACTCGCCGGTATTTTTCCAGCCGCGCAGGCCTCCCGCTTACCCATGCGTTCGGTGCATGTCGGCTACCGTCAATTTACCAATCCTCCATGCCGCAACGCAGCACTATGTTCTGGGTGTGCCGGCGGCGACGCTGGCTCAGGGTCACTCGGGACACTCTCCCGAACCCCTTCGTCTCCCAGACGTGAAGCCTCCCTGTTTGACTAGGCCGCTACCCGAAAGGGTTGGCGGCCTTCTTTTTTGGCGGGTGGCGCGGCTTGGTCCGTGGCGGCGGCAGGGCTAGCCTTTGGCAGGAAATCCGTGAGGAAGCCGCCATGACCCCGCCCGATCGCCTGCGCGCCCTGCTGGCCAAGCCTGGCCTCGTCACCATGCCCGCAGTCTGGGACGGGATCTCCGCGCGGCTCGCCTCCGAAGCGGGGTTCGAGACGGCGTTCCTCTCCGGTTCCTGCGTCGCGGCCAGCCGGCTCGGCGGGCCGGACCTCGACCTGATCTCATTCGGGGAGATGTTCGACAGCTTCACCATGGTGCGGAACGCCGCGCCGAAGACGCTGATCCTGGCGGATGGCGACCATGGCTACGGCAACGCCATGAACGTCCAGCGCACCGTCAGCGCCTATGGCCGCGCCGGCGCCGCCGCCGTGCTGATCGAGGACAAGGTGACGCCCCGCGCCCTGACCGCCGCCGGCAAGCCCTGCATCCCGCGGGAGGAGGCGCGCATGAAGATCCGCGCCGCCGTCAAGGCCGCGAAGGAAAGCGGAATCCTGATCTGCGCCCGCACGGATTGCCGCCCGACGCGCGGCATCGACGAAGCCGTGGCGCGGATCGAGATGTATGTGGAGGAAGGCGCCGACATCCTCTTCCTCGACAGCCCGGCGGATGAGGTCGAGTTCCGCCGCGCGGTGGAGGCCTCCAAGGGCCGGCCGCATTTCGCGGTGCTCTCGCCCGGCGGCAACCGCCTGATCCCCGACCGCACGCTGGCGGAGCAGATCGGCATCAAGATCGGCACCTACCCGACGGGCATGCTGTCGCCCTCCATCGCCGGCATCCAGTCCGGCCTGGCCGCGCTGAAGGCGGGCAAGGCGGCGAGCGACCTGGCCCTGCCGCCGGCGGTGCACCAGGCGACGCTCGGCTACGGTGCCTATGACGAGGCCGCGAAGCCCTTCATCGTTCCGGGCTAGCGTCCAGCAGCGGCAGCGCCGGCGGCGGCTTCACCCGCCGCCGCGCCTGTCCGCGCCGCGCGGCAGCGGCGCGAAGGCGCAGCAATTCGTCGAGCATGCGGTCGATGGTGCGCCACAGCGGTTCGTCGCCGCGGCGTTCCGCCATCACCAGGCGATGCGCGTCCAGCGTCACGTTCAGCGTGCCGCGTGTCGTCTCGGGCCGAGGCGATCGCATCTGCACCAGCGCCTTCTCCACCTCCTCGATCGGGACGCCGAAGCGCGCGGCGATGGCCTCCGGCTCCATCCCCTGCCGGCGGAGCGAGCGAGCGCGCGTGGCGGCGGCGGGGTCGAGCGCGATGGCAGGGCGGAGTGCGGCCGTGCGCCGCGACATCTCCCCCGATCCGGACCCCGGCGGCTTCCCCCTGAACGGCATGATGGGCCTCACGCGGTGTTGCGGGGAAAGACGCCGCAGCCGGCCGCGGAGTTCCCTCACCCCGGGCGGCGCATCGCCTTCCGCCCGTCCGGATCGCGCACCCGCCGCCAGAGGCCGCCGAGCGCCACGCCGAGACGCCCGGCGCGGGCGACGTTGTCGGGGGCGCGGGAGAAGAGCAGCGCGATGAGGCGGCGGCGCGTCGCGGCATCCACCCGCCAGGCGATGCCGACGACACCCGGGCCGCCCTGGCGCACCACCTCCCCCCGCGCCGCGCCCACTTCCGGCAGCACCAGGTCCAGAACCGCGCCGGTGGCGGGGGCCGCGGCCGCGTCCTCGTAGCGCAGCCGCGCGCCGCTGACGGAGCAATCCTCGACGACCAGGCCCGGCAGGCGCCAGCCCACCTCGAACCGCTCCTCCCCCCTCGGCCGCGGCAATTCGCAGGAGACGAGCAGGCAGACGAGGGCGAGGACGATGGCGATGGAGGCCCAGACGATGTTCAGCACATCCTCCGCCGCCACCTCCACCGGGTTGTCGGGACCGATGAGCGACCAGGCGATGCCCGCGAGGTTGGCGGCCAGGATGACGCCGAAGCCGATGGCGAATCCACGGTTGAAGGTCATGGCGGTACGGGACCGCCCCTTCGCCGTCACCTTGAAGGGCCGCCCGAAGGGGCGGATGGCGGCGGCCAGCAGCGACATCGTCACGGGCAGGGCGGCGACGGCGTGCGATACCTCCGTGAACAGCGGCAGCGACCT
The DNA here is from genome assembly GCA_027482245.1 of Acetobacteraceae bacterium. Classification (GTDB taxonomy): domain Bacteria; phylum Pseudomonadota; class Alphaproteobacteria; order Acetobacterales; family Acetobacteraceae; genus Falsiroseomonas. The sequence continues at coordinate 18,702 of JAIXWG010000064.1, forward strand.
TCCGCCGGAGATCCAGGCGCTGTGCACCCAGAAGCAGGCCAGCGCCGGCACCCCGTAGGTCACGAAGTCCACATGGTCCGCCTGGAAGGCCGGCACGCCGAGCACCCAGTAGATGGCCGGGCCCAGCAGCAGCAGCAGCAGGAAGGGCTTGGACAGCCAGTGCAGCATCCCGTGCAGGTAGTGCAGGCGCTGGCCGATCGTGTAGCCGGAGCCGACGAAGGGCCCGTCCCGCAGCAGCGCCACCTGGATGGTGCCGAGGCACCATCGCGCGCGCTGCGTGCAGTATTCCGCCATGTCCTCCGCCGACAGGCCGATGGACAGGCGCTCGTTCAGCCAGCGCGTCTCGTAGCCGCGGCGGAGCAATGAGTAGGTGAGGTAGATGTCCTCGCTGACCGCGCCTTCGGGGAAGCCGCCCATGCGGTCCAGCAGGTCGCGCCGCACGATGAAGCCGGTGCCGACGCAGAAGGCGCAGCCCCAGGCATCCTTGGCGGGCTGGAACAGGTCGAAGAAGACGCGCTGGTCATCCACCCAGGACCCGGCGATGCCGAGGTTGTGCTGGATGGGGTCGGGGTTGAAGTAGAATTGCGGCGTCTGCACCACGCCGACCCTGGGGTCCAGGAACAGCCCCACCATCCGCTTCAGCATCTGCCGCTGCGGCGCGAAATCCGCGTCCAGCACCAGGATCAGCGGCGCGCCCGTGATCGCCGCGGTCTGCCGGTAGCCGCTGTTGAGGTTGCCGGCCTTGGCGCCCTTGTTGTCGGGCCGCGTCAGGTAGCGGGCCCCCACTTCCTCGCAATAGCCGCTGAGCCAGGCGCGGCGCGTGTCGTCCAGCACCCAGACCGTGAAGCGGTCGCGCGGGTAATCCAGCGCCAGGGCGGATACGATGGATTTCTCCAGCACCTCCAGCTTCTCGTTGTAGGTGCAGATGAAGATGTCCACGGCCGGCCAGTCGCCGGTTCGAGCCAGCAGCGCCTCCGCCGCATCGGCCTGGGTGCGGACACGTTCCGCCGAACACCGCGTCATGATCAGCGCGGCACCCAGCGTGTAGGCGATGGAGATGCTCTCGAAGAGCAGGAAGAGCCGCGCCCAGATCGGCTCGAGCGCCATGTCGAAGGAGGGCAGCGTCTGGGTGATGCGCCAGTGCAGGTAGACCAGGATGGGCAGCATGGCGCAGCCCGTGAACAGCACCCGGTCGAAGGGCCGGGACCGGTCGAGCAGCAGGGCGAGCAGCAGCGCGGCCAGGGCGAAGCCCGCCCCCCAGGACAGGGCGGCCTGCAGGTCCCAGGGCGCGCCCGCGATCAACGCGCGGAGACTGCCTGCGCCGGCGACGCTTCCGCCCGGCCGAACAGCGTCGCCACCAGCCCGCGCGTCCAGCGCCAGGCCGTCGTGGTGACGTCGCCGAAGAAGCTGCCATCGACCTCGACATTCACCCAGCGGCCGATGTCGCAGGGGACCGACGGCGCCAGCTGGCTTTCATAGCCGCGCGACCAGCGCCGCGGCGACCTCTCGTCGAACTCCACCAGCACGTACATCTCCCGCCGCTCCATCGGCGGGAAGGGCACGGCGTAGCCGGTATCCACGCGGTCCGTCGTGCGCGGCAGCACCTGCACCACCACGCCGTGGCGCGTCTCCGCCCAGCCATCGGCCTCGATCCGCACGCGGGTGCCAAGGCCGAGGCGGTGCGCCTGGCGGACGGAGAAGATGGCGACGACGAAGGCGCGGCCGCATTCGACCGTGCCCGCGATCGTGTCGCCGGCCGACAGCCGCTGCCCGGCGCTCGCGAAGGCGCGCAGCACATGGCCGCCATTGGCGGAGACCGCCTGCGCGGCGCGCTGCTGGTTGAAGCGCTCCTCCTCCACCCGCGTCTGCGCTTCCAGGCTGGCCAGGCTGGTCATCAGCTGCTGGCGTTCGACGCGCATGCGGTTGATCTCGAGGATCGTGTCCCGCCGCCGCTCCACCAGCGCGCCCAGCGCCCCCTGCCCGTCGCCCACATAGCTGCCGGTATCGACGGCGATGCGTTCGGCAACGCGCCGCGCCAGCGTGGCCTCCGCGGCGATCAGCTCCTCCCGCGCGCCACGTTCCCGCATCTGGGCGATGCGGTAGACGGTTTCCGTCACCACGCCGCGGTCGAACAGGATGCGCTGGCGGTTGGCGAGCGCCGCCTGTTCCGCCACCGCGGCGCCGGCGGCGGCGGCCTTGGCGCGGGCCTCGCGCTCCCCTTCCTCCGCCATGCGCATGGCATGCGCCCGGTGGGTGGAGAGCGCGGCTTCCAGCGTCACCACCCAGGACTCCGCGATGGCCAGGCGCTGTTCGAGCCCGGCGAGGGCGACGCGGGTGCCGGCCGTCTGGTTCTGCAGGCCGATCAGCGTGGAGCGGTCGAGCCGTTCGTTGCGCAGATGCGCCAGCACCTGCCCCGGCCCCACCGCCTCCCCGGGCTGGGCCAGCAGGCGGTCGAGTTCGCCGTCGATCGGCGCGGTGACCAGCGCGATCGGGGCGTTCACCACGGCGCGGGTGGAGGTATCGGACAGCAGAGGCGGCAGGGTGGCCAGCAGCAGGCTGCCGGCCAGCAGGATGGCGCCGGAATAGGTGACGGCGCGCAGCGTCCAGGCCGGCCAATGGGCGCGGAGTTCGGCCAGGCTCGGCGGGTCCAGCCGGTTCAGCAGCGCCTCCGCCGCGTCCCGCCAGGGGCGGGCATGGGCGGCGGGGGGGTCGGGCGTGGGGGGGGCCGCGGATGGCGGCGGCGCGCCGAGGGGGGGCGCTTCCGGCGGTGGCGGGGCTTCCGCGAAGCCGGGCGCGCTGGCTTCGTCGATGATGATGGGCTGCGGCGGGGCGGGGCTGGCGCGCGGCGCCACGGGTTCGGGCCGGCGGGCAGAGACCCCGCCCGGCCGGGCCGATTCCCAGGGGAAGCGAGTCGGGCGCGCGGGATCGGCACCCGGCGCGGCATCACCCGCGGCCGGCATGGCTGAATTTCCTGCCATCCGCGCGGGTTTGCGCGGGTAGCCCCACAACCGCATGCGGGGTCGCGCCCCCTTCCGTGACGTGGCGGCCGAGCCACTTCGGCGTCCTGCCGGCCAAGAACAAAATTGAGATGCTGCCAAGCGATTTGGCGCACCCCTTCGTTCTAAATTCACGTTCTCGTCAGAACAAGCGACCGGCGGTTGCGGTGCTCGCCGTCACTACTCGCCGCGCAACGCGGCCCCGGCCGCGAGGGGCGCCAGCGGCATCGCCAGGGCGAGCAGGGCGCCCAGCAGCAGCAGGTAGGGGCGTGCCTCCATGCCGCCGGCCGCGGCCTCGATCGCGGCGGCGCCGAAGATCACGGCGGGGATGGACAGCGGCAGGACCAGCAGCGGCAGCAGCACGCCGCCCCGCCGCGCGCCCAGCGTCAGCGCCGCCCCCGCCGAGCCGAACAGCGACAGGATGGCGGTGGCGAGCCCCAGCGCGACCATGGCGGCGCCCCAGGCCTCCACCGGCAGGTTGAGCAGCGCGGCGGCAACCGGGGAGGCCACCAGCAGCGGCAGGCCCGTTACCACCCAGTGCCCGGCCGCCTTGGCGGCCGCCAGAAGCGCCGGCGGCAGGCCGGAGAGCAGGAGCTGGTCGAGCGAGCCGTCCTCCGCCTCCGCCCCGAACAGCCGGTCGAGCGGCAGCAGCGCGGCCAGCAGCGCCGCGGCCAGCAGGGCGCCCGGCGCGATGCGGGCCAGGATCTGGGGCTCCGGCCCGATGCCGAAGGGGAAGAGCGCGCAGACCAGGACGAAGAACAGCACGGCGGCCAGCGCATCGCCGGGGTGACGGAGCGCGAGCCGCACCTCCCGCCCCAATACCGCGAGGAACCCTCTCACAGCCGCAGCTCCTGCGCGCCCGGCAGCGGCAGGGGCAGGTGCGTCGCGGCCAGCACCGCGCCCCCTGCCTCCCGATGCCGCGCCAGCAGCAGGCCGAGCCGCTCGACCGAGGCCGCATCCAGCCCGACCGTCGGCTCATCCAGCAGCCACAGCGGCGCCGGCGCCAGCGCCAGCCTTGCCAGCGCCAGCCGCCGCTTCTGGCCGGAGGACAGCACCCGCGCCGGCAACTCCGCCAGTTCCAGCAGGCCGACGGATTGCAGCGCCGCCTCCGTATCCCCGCCCCAGAGCTGCGCGAAGAAGGAGAGGTTCTCCCGCGCACTCAGGGAAGGCTTCAGGGCGTCCTGGTGGCTGAGGTAGCGAAGCCTGGCGGCATGGGCCACGCGGTCCGCCAGCGCATCCTGCCCCTGCCAGAGCAGCTCGCCCTCCGCGAGAGGCACGAGGCCCGCGAGCAACCGGAGGAGGGATGACTTGCCCGCACCATTCGCGCCGACGAGAAGCAGCGCGCCGCCAGGCGGCAGCGTGAAGGACAGGCCGGCGAAGACCGCGCGTTCCCCCCGCCAGCAGGCGAGGTCCCGACCTTCCAGCATCAGCGCCCCTTCAACCCCGCCGCACCGGATGGACCGGCCCCCTTCCCTGTGGTTTAAGCCCAATGCTGCGGTCGCGAAAGCGCCGCGGGCGAAACCGCGCCTGGGTCGGCGGAAGGCGCCCCGCTTCCGGGGTCGCACCGGTCCCGGTGCCACGACGGGGATAACCGGACCATGCGGATGATCGGGCAGGACAGCCTGAAGACCCGCCGTACCCTCACGGTGGACGGCAAGGACTACAACTACTTCAGCCTGCCCGAGGCGGCGGCCAAGATCGGCGACATCACGCGCCTGCCCTACAGCCTGAAGGTGCTGCTGGAGAACGTGCTGCGCTTCGAGGATGGGCGCAGCTACACGGTGGACGACGCCAAGTCGATCTCTGGCTGGCTGGCCGAGGGCCGCTCCACCAAGGAAGTCCCCTTCCGCCCCGCCCGCATCCTGCTGCAGGACTTCACGGGCGTGCCGGCCGTGGTGGACCTGGCCGCGATGCGCGATGCGCTCGACACGCTCGGCGGCGACCCGCGCAAGGTGAACCCGCTGGTTCCCGTGGACCTGGTCATCGACCACTCCGTCATGGTGGACGTCTCCGGCAGCAAGGACGCGCTGCAGAAGAACGTGGACATCGAGTTCGAGCGGAACGGCGAGCGCTATGAGTTCCTGCGCTGGGGCCAGTCCGCCTTCGCGAATTTCCGCGTCGTGCCGCCGGGCACGGGCATCTGCCACCAGGTGAACCTGGAATACCTGGCGCAGGTGGTCTGGACGTCGCAGGACGGCCCCGACACCTACGCCTTCCCCGACAGCTGCTACGGCACCGACAGCCACACGACGATGGTCAACGGCCTCGGCGTGCTGGGCTGGGGCGTGGGCGGCATCGCGGCTGAGGCCGCGATGCTCGGCCAGCCCATCGCGATGCTGATCCCCGACGTCATCGGCTTCAAGCTGACGGGCAAGCTGCGCGAAGGCATCACCGCGACCGACCTGGTGCTGACGGTCACGCAGATGCTCCGCAAGAAGGGCGTCGTCGGCAAGTTCGTGGAGTTCTACGGCACGGGCCTCGATGAGCTGCCGCTGGCCGACCGCGCGACGATCGGCAACATGGCCCCGGAATACGGCGCCACCTGCGGCTTCTTCCCGGTGGACAAGACCACCATCGACTACCTCCGCATCTCCGGCCGCGACGAGCACCGCATCGCGCTGACGGAGGCCTATGCGAAGGCGCAGGGCATGTGGCGCGATGCCTCGACGCCCGATCCCGTCTTCACCGACACGATGGAACTCGACCTCTCGACCGTCGAGCCCTCCATGGCCGGGCCGAAGCGGCCGCAGGACCGGGTCGCGCTGTCCAACATCGCCACCTCCTTCTCCAAGGACCTGGCGGCGGGCACGATGGGCGTGCCGGGCGACAAGGCCGACCTCCGCGTCGGCGTCGATGGCGCCAACTACGACCTCGGCCATGGTGACGTCGTGATCGCCGCGATCACGAGCTGCACCAACACCTCCAACCCCTACGTCCTCGTCGCCGCCGGCCTCGTCGCCCGCAAGGCGCGGGCCAAGGGGCTGAAGCCGAAGCCCTGGGTGAAGACCTCGCTGGCGCCTGGCTCCCAGGTCGTCACCGAGTATCTCGACAAGGCGGGGCTTTCCGCCGACCTCGATGCGCTCGGCTTCCAGACCGTCGGCTATGGCTGCACGACCTGCATCGGCAATTCCGGCCCGCTGCCGGATGCGATCGTCGATGCGGTGGAGAACAACAAGCTGGTCGTGGCCAGCGTGCTGTCCGGCAACCGCAACTTCGAAGGCCGCGTGCACGCCAATGTCCGCGCCAACTACCTGGCCTCGCCCCCGCTGGTCGTCGCCTATGCGCTGGCCGGCACGGTGAAGCTGAACCTGACGACCGACCCGATCGGCACCGGCAGCGACGGCCAGCCCGTCTACCTCAAGGACATCTGGCCGACGACGCAGGAGGTGAACGACACCGTCCACGCCGTCGTCACCCGCAAGATGTTCATGGAACGCTACGGCGACGTCTTCAAGGGACCGGCGCAGTGGCAGGCGATTCGCGTCGATGCCGACAGCGACACGTATCGTTGGAACAGCGGCTCCACCTACGTCCAGAACCCGCCCTACTTCACGGGCATGACGATGGATGTGGCGGACATCAAGTCGGTGCACGGCGCGCGCATCCTGGCGAGCCTGGGCGACAGCATCACGACCGACCACATCTCCCCGGCCGGCTCCATCAAGAAGGCGTCCCCCGCGGGCGACTACCTGCTGGAACACCAGGTCCGGCAGGCGGACTTCAACAGCTACGGCGCCCGCCGCGGCAACCATGAAGTCATGATGCGCGGCACCTTCGCCAACATCCGCATCAAGAACGAGCTGGCGCCGGGCACCGAGGGCGGTGTCACCAAGCACCATCCCTCGGGCGAGGTGATGCCGATCTACGACGCCGCGATGAAGTACAAGAACGAGGGCGTGCCCCTCGTCATCTTCGGCGGCAAGGAATACGGCACGGGTTCGTCGCGCGACTGGGCGGCCAAGGGCACCTTCCTGCTGGGCGCCAAGGCGGTGATCGCGGAGAGCTTCGAGCGCATCCACCGCTCCAACCTGGTTGGCATGGGCGTGCTGCCGCTGGTCTTCAAGAATGGCGAGGACCGCAAGAGCCTCGGCATCACCGGCGCGGAGACGATCGACCTGCTGGGCATCGAGAACCTGTCGCCGCGCATGGACGTGACGATGGTGATCCATCGCCCGGACGGCACGACGCACACGACGACGCTGATGTGCCGCGTCGATACGGCGGATGAGGTCGAGTACTACAAGAACGGCGGCATCCTGCACTACGTGCTGCGCGGCATGGCCAAGGCGGCATAAGCCGCCTGCCCTCAAGCGTCGTGCCGAAGGCACGCCTGCGGCGTGATGGGCGGCCCCTCCGGGGCCTTGGCTCGCCGGACAACCGGCGGGCCGCATTCGCGGCCTCGGCCGACTTCGTCGGCCGCAGGTCGCGCTGCCGCGGCGCTATCGGTTCAGGGTTGGAAGGGGCGCGGTCCGCGGGGGCCGCGCCCCTTTCGCATGCGGGGGCGGCGCGCCATCTGCGTTGACACCGCCGCCCCGGCTTCGGGACAGTGGCGGCGGAGGAGGGCGCGATGCCGAGCCTGACCGTGGAACTGACCGAACCCCTAGCCCGCTTCGTCGAGGAAGCCGTGGCGAGGGGCGACTACCCCGACGCCAGCGCCGCGCTGCGCGACGCCCTCTTCCTCCTGCGCCAGGAGAACCAGGTTCATGGGCAGAAGATGGCGACGCTGCGTCGTGAGGTGCGGCGGGGCGCGATCGAGGCCGATGCGGGGCAGTTCTCGGACCTCACCGTCGAGGATATCGCCCGCCAGGTGCGCGCCGAGGCCGAACGCATCGCGTGACGACGCCAGGCTACCGGCTGGCCGCCCAGGCGGCGGATGACCTGGCCGCCATCCTGCGGCACACGCTGCGCCAGTTCGGGACGATCCAACACGACAGCTACGCCACCCTGATCCATCACGCGGCCCTGCAGGTCGCCCGCGAACCCGACAGGATCGGCAGCATCGACCGTCGTGACATCGCGGAGGGGTTCAGGGCCTTTCCCGTCTGGATCACGGCCCGGCGACTCGGCGCCTCCCCCCATATCCTCGTCTACACCCGGGAGGGCGAGGGCATTGCCATCCTCCGCATCCTCCACGCCGCCATGGACCCCACCCAGCACCTCACCCCCTGAGGCCATCGAACCCGACGCACCCGCATCCGTTACGCCCGGCATGCGCATCGCCGTCGTGATCAACTCCGCCTCCGGCTCCGCCCTCGGCCGCGACCAGATCGCGGAGGAGGTGGCGCGCCATCTCGCCGCTGCGGGGCTGGAGGCCGAGTTGATCCCCGACATGCCGGGGGGCCTCCTCGCACGGCTCGACGCCGCCGTGGCGCATGGGGCGGATGCCGTGGTGGTCGGCGGGGGGGATGGCACCATCGCCGCCGCCGCCGCGCGGCTGATGGGCGGGCCCACCGCGCTCGGCATCCTGCCGCTCGGCACCATGAACATGCTGGCCAAGGACCTCGGCATCCCGCTGTCGCTCGACCAGGCGGCGGAGGCGCTGGCGCATGGCGCGATCCGGGAGATCGACGTGGCGGAGGTGAATGGCCACGTCTTCCTCTGCTCCTCCGTCATCGGATCACCCTCCTGGCTCGGCCGGCACCGGGAGAAGCACCGCGGCAAGGCCTCGCTGCGGACGCGCATCGCCTTCGCGATGGCCGCGCTGCGGTCGGGCTGGCAGCACCGGCCGATGCGGCTCAGCGTCGCGCTGGATGGCGGGCGCAGCGTGCGGCTCTGGACGCGCGCGCTGTCCGTCGCGAACAACCCCTATGCGGAGGCCTTCGGCCAGGTGATGGCGAAGCCCGTGCTGGATGGCGGGCAACTCGCCCTCTATGTCGCGCGGCGCTACGGCGCCTGGTGGTGGGTTCGGCTGATGGTGGGCATGTTCCTCGGCACCTGGCGCGGCGCGCGCCTGGTGCATGAACGCACTGCCCGCGGCGTCACCATCCACACGCCACGCACCGCGCTGCGCGTGATGAATGACGGGGAGGCGGTGCTGCTGCCGCCGCCGCTGGTCTACCGCACCCATCCCGGCGCGCTGCGCGTCATCGCGCCGCGCCTGGCGCCGGTGACGGTGGACGCACCGCTGGAGGAGCCCCTGCCGCCGGGCGCCGCCATCGCCTGACCATGGCCCGCTGCATCGCTCATCTCTCGGACCTGCATTTCGGCGCGGAGGATCCCTCCGTCGTCGCGGCGCTGGCGGCCGACCTGGCGCTGAACCCGCCCGACCTGCTCGCCGTCTCCGGCGACCTGACACAGCAGGCGCGGCACCGGGAATTCATCGCTGCCATGACCTTCCTCCGCGCCATTCCCGTGCCGATGCTGGCGGTGCCGGGCAACCACGACATGACGCCCTATGACGTGATCGAGCGCTTCACCGATCCCTATGGAAGGTGGCGCCGCCATGTCTCGCCGGAGACGGAGCCGGTCTTCGCGGATGCGGAGATCGCGGTGGTCGGGCTCAACACCGCGCGCCGCGGCGGGCTCTATTTGAACTGGGCACGGGGCCGCGTCTCCCGCTCCCGCCTCGCCAGCGCGGAGGCACGGCTGCAGGCGCTGCCGCCAGCCCTGTTCCGCATCGTCGTCGCGCACCACCCTTTCGTGGCGCCGGCCCTGTCGCCGCGCGCCAGGCTGGTCGGCAATGCCGCGCCGGCGCTGGAGGCCTTCGCGCGGCATGGCGTGGGCCTGGTGCTGACGGGGCACCTCCACCTCGGTGACATCCGGCCGGTGGGGGAGAAGGGGATGCTGCTGGTGCAGGCGGCGACGGCGACCTCCACCCGGCTGCGCGGCACGCCCAACGCCTATAACCGCATCACGGTGGAGGGCGGGCAGGCGCGCGTCACGACGCGGGTCTGGGACGGCAGCGCCTGGCGGGACGCGCCCGCCCCCGTCACGGCGTCCTGAGCGCGCGGCCGAGCGCCAGCGCTGCCGGCACCGCCGCCAGGCACAGCGCCGCCATGCCCCAGAAGCCGGCGCCGCCCAGCGCGGCATAGGCCGGGCCGCAGGCCAGCGTCACCAGCATCATCCAGAGCCCGACGCCGAGCGCCGCGTGCAGCGTCTGCGCCGTCGCGGCTTCCGGCGGCGGCACGATCCGCGCCAGCACCGCCATGGCCGCCAGGTGCTGCATGCCGAAGGTGGCGGCGTGCAGCACCTGCGCCGGGAACAGCAGCCAGGGGTCCACCGTGACGGCCGTGATGCCCCAGCGCAGCACGCCCGCCAGCGCCGCGGCAACCGAAAGCCCGGTCGGGCCCAGGCGCGCGACGATGCCGCGGCCCCACCAGAACAGCGCGACCTCCGCCACCACCCCCGTGGCCCAGAGCGCACCGATCAGCCCGGCGCCGAGCCCCGCCGCCTGCCAGTGCAGCGTGCCGAAGGCGTAGTAGAGCGCGTGGCTCGCCTGGATCAGGGCGGAGACGACGAGCAGCCGCCGGAAGGCGGGGATGCGGAGCGGCGCCAGGAACCCCGCCCAGCCCCGCGCGGCGCGGGCGGCGCCGGGGGCCGCGCGCGGCAGCAGCAGCGCCGCCCCGGCGGTGCCGCAGAGGCAGATCACCAGCACCACCACCGCCCCCTGCGTGCCCGCCACCGCCACCGCCTGCCCGCCGGCGAGTGCCGCCAGGATGAAGGCGATGCTGCCCGCCGCGCGGACGCGAGCGTAGTCGAACCCCGGCCGGCCGCGCGCGGCGGTGACGGCCACCGCATCCGTCAGCGGCACGATCGGCGCGATGGCCGCGCTGTGCACGGCCTGCACCAGCAGCAGCGCCACGAATCCCGCGGGCAGCAGGAAGCCGCAGGCCGCCAGCGCCGCGATGGCGGCGGACGCCGCGAGCACCAGCGGCGCATTGCCGATCCCATCCGCGATCCGCCCGCCGAGCGGCCCCGCCACCAGCCGCACGGCGGAGCCCACCGCCAGCACGGCGGCCACCTGCTCGGCCGACAGCCCATGCCCCGCCAGCACGGCCGGCAGGAAGGGGAGGATGACACCGACCGCGGCGAATTGCGTGGCGAAGATCAGGGCATGGCGCGCGGCGAGGGTCACGGCCCGCAACCTGACGGTTGCGGACGGGCGGCGGAAGGGGCTCAGGCCGCCTTTCGCAGCGGGGCGATGGCCGGGGGCAGGACCTCCGCCGGCGGGGCGCGCAGGGGCGAAACGGCCAGGCCCGGCCTGGCGGTGGGCGGCGGTTCCTCCAGGCTGCGGTCCAGCGCCAGGGCCGCGATGCCGGCCAGGATCGCCAGGGCGGCGACGCCGGCAGCCAGCATGGTGAGCGCCAGGCGTTCCGCCTGCGCCGCCTCGGCCCCCGGCACGGTGCCGGCGGCCAGGCCCATCATCACCAGGCCCAGCGCGGCCACGGCCAGCGCGGCCAGCAGCACGGACCGCCCGGACATGGCGGCGGTGCCTCGCGGATCAGTCATGCAGGGCCTCCTGCCCCAGCTGGCACGGCGGGGGATCCGGCCAGGAGCCCAGGCTGGCGCAGGAAGGTTGACGCTTCGTTTCCAGGGCGATGATCGCCTGGCGGGAAGGCGGCGATGCCGCGTGACCGGCCCAAAGGTTGCCAAGCCCGCGGCGGCGTGCCACCCGTCTCCTCCCCCACGGACCATGCCGACCAACACGATGTCCGATACGATAAGGTCACACGGCCAGATGTTCGCACCCCGGGTCCGCGCCGTGCTCGGCCCCACCAATACCGGCAAGACCCACCTCGCGATCACGCGGCTGCTGGCGCATGCCTCCGGCATCATCGGTTTCCCGCTGCGCCTTCTGGCGCGCGAGAACTATGACCGGATGGTCGCCGCCAAGGGCGAGCGCTACGTCGCGCTCATCACCGGGGAGGAGAAGATCGTCCCCCCGGAGGCGCGCTGGTTCGCCTGCACGGTGGAGGCGATGCCGCTCGACCGCCGCGCCGAATTCGTGGCGGTGGACGAGATCCAGCTTTGCGCCGATGCGGATCGCGGCCACATCTTCACCGACCGTCTGCTGCATGCCCGCGGCCTGGTCGAGACGATGTTCCTGGGCGCGGAGACGATCCGCCCCCTGCTGCAGCGCCTCGTGCCGCAGGCCGAGATCGAGACGCGCCCGCGCCTGTCGCAGCTGACCCATGCCGGCCAGGCCAAGCTGACGAAGCTGCCGCCGCGCTCCGCCATCGTCGCCTTCAGCGCGACGGAGGTCTATGCGATCGCCGAGGCCGTGCGTCGCCGCCGCGGCGGCTGCGCGGTCGTGATGGGGCGCCTCAGCCCCCGCACCCGCAACGCGCAGGTCGCGCTGTACCAGAACCGCGAGGTCGACTTCCTCGTCGCCACCGATGCCATCGGCATGGGCCTGAACATGGACGTGGACCATGTCGCCTTCGCCGACCTGCGAAAATTCGATGGCCACAACCTCCGCGCCCTCAATGCGCAGGAAGCCGCGCAGATCGCCGGCCGCGCGGGCCGCGGCATGCGCGATGGCAGCTTCGGCACCACCGCCGACTGCCCGCCCCTGCCGGACGAACTCGCCCACCAGATCGAGGGCCATCACTTCGAGGCGCTGTCCCAGATCGCCTGGCGGAACAGCGACCTCGACTTCGCGAGCATCGACGGGCTGCTGGACAGCCTGGCCGCGCCGCCGCCTCAGCCCGGCCTGGCCAAGGGCAACGACGCCGTCGACCACATCACGCTGAACGCGCTGGCGCGGGAGCAGGAGATCCGCGGCCTGGCGCAGGGCCGCGCCCGCGTGCGGCTGCTGTGGGAAGCCTGCCAGGTCCCCGACTTCCGCAAGATGTCGGATGACAGCCACACCAGGCTCTGCGGCAAGATCTTCGGCCACCTGGCGCAGGAAGGCCGGCTGCCGACCGACTGGGTCGCGGGCAACATCGCCGCCCTCGGCAATGTGGAGGGCGACCTCGACACGCTGATGGCGCGCCTCGCCCATATCCGCATCTGGGCCTACATCGCCGCCCGCGCGGACTGGCTGGCCGATGCGGAAACGCAGCAGGCCGAGGCCCGCCGCGCCGAGGAAGCTGTCAGCGACGCGCTGCACGAACGCCTGATCGCGCGCTTCGTGGACCGCCGCGCCGCCCACCTGATCCGCAGCCTGGACGACACGGAGAAGGAGCTGCTCTCCGCCGTCACCCGCCAGGGCGAGGTGCTGGTGGAAGGCCACACGGTCGGCCGCATCCAGGGCTTCCACTTCCACCCCGACCCGGATGCGACGAAGGAGGAGGAGAAGCGCCTCGTCCTCCGTGCCGCCCGCCGCGCGCTGCGGGAGGAGATGCCCCGCCGCCTTGCCGCGCTGGAGATGGCGAAGGACGAGGCCTTCACCCTGACGCCGCAGCACCGCGTGATGTGGGACGGGGCGGAGGTCGCCCGCCTGCGCCCGGGGCCGGAACCGCTGAAGCCCCATGTGGACGTCATCGCCACCGAATTCCTCGACAACACGCAGCGTGAGCGGGTGCGGGCGAAGCTCGCCCTCTGGCTCGATGCGCTGGTGAAGAAGGAACTCGGCGGGCTGGAGGCCATGGAAGCCAAGGCCGCCGAGGACAACACGCTGCGCGGCCCCGCCTTCCGGCTGCGGGAGAATATGGGCCTCGCCCCCGGCGCCACGGACCGGGAGGTGCCGGCCGACCTCCGCACGCGCCTCAAGGCCATCGGCATCCGCGCCGGGCGCTATGCGCTGTACCTGCCGGACGTGCTGAAGCCGCGGGCGATGCAGCTGCGCGCCCAGCTCTGGGCGCTCCGCCGCAACATCCCGACGCCGCTGCTGCCCAATCCCGGCCTGGTGGCGGTGACGCTGCCGGAAGTGCCGCTGCCGCCGCCGGCCGATCCCAACACCCCGCGCGGGCCGGAGGGCTGGCCCTCGGGCTTCGCCCTCATGGCGGGCTGGCTGCCGGCCGGGCGCGTGCTGCTGCGCCTCGACGTCGCGGAGCGCATCGCGGGTGAACTCGGCTACCTGACCCGCCGCGCCCCGGCGCCGGTGCCCGAGGGGCTGGCGTCGCGCCTTGGCGTGAAGGGCGACACCCTGCCCATGGCGCTGGAAGCGATGGGCTTCCGCCTGATCCCGGGCGGCGAGCTTGAGGAGGGGCAGTTCGGCCCGCCGGCACCGCCGCGGATCAGCGTCCACCGCCCCGAACGCCAAGCCCCGCGCGGGCCCCGGCGCCCCGACCAGGCGCGGCCGGACGGCCGCCCCGACCAGGCGCGTGGCCCCAGGCGGGATGATCGTCCGCGTGGTCCACGCCCTGAAGGCCCCCGGCCGGAGGGCACGGCGGATGGCGCGCCCCGCCCCGTCTATTTCGGCCCGCCCATCCCGCCGGAGCTGCGCCAGCCCCGCCCCGACCGCGGTCCCCGCCGCGACGGCCCGCCGCGTGACGGCCAGCGCCGTGACGGCCCGCCCCGGGACGGCCAGCGCCGCGATTTCGGCCCGCGCCGGGATGCCGGCGGCCGCCCGCCGCGCGATGGCGCGCCCGCCGGCGCACCGCCGCAGGGAGAGCGCCCGCAGGGTGATCGCCCCCAGGGCGACAGGCCCCAGGGTGATCGGCCGCAGGGGGAGCGTCCGCGCGGCGACCGCCCGCGCTTCGACGGCCCCCGCCCGGACCGCCGCCCGGACGGCCCGCGCCCGCAGGGCGACCGGCCGCGCTTCGATGGGCCGCGCCCGGATCGCGGCGGTGACCGGGGCCGCTTCAGCCGTGACGAACGGCCGCGGGAGGTGATCGCGGCGCCGAAGCCCGATTCGCCCTTCGCGGTCCTGGCCCAGCTGAAGCTGAAGAAGGACTGAGGCGCGCATGGAGGCAGGGGAAGGGCGCGATTTCCAGCGTCTCGACCTCTGGCTCTGGTGCGCGCGCCTGGCCAAGACGCGGGGGGAATGCGCCCGGCAGGTTTCGGCCGGCCGGGTGCGCATCAACCGCCTGCCGACCGACAAGCCGCATGCGAAGCTGCGCGTCGGCGATGTGCTGACGCTGGCGCTCGGCGGCCGCGTGCGCGTCTGGCGCGTGCTGGCGCTGGCGGAACGCCGCGGCCCGGCGAGCGAGGCACGAGGCCTCTACGAGGATCTCTCCGATCCCGGCTGACACACCCGCTTGCCTTGCGTCGCGCGCCGGGCCATGTCGTCATCTCCGCGCTGCTGGCATGGCGCGGACGAAAGCCGCCGCAGGGGCCGCGGCACGCATCTCCGCCGGAGGCGCAGTTGACCTACGTCGTCACCGAGAACTGCATCAAGTGCAAGTACATGGACTGCGTGGAGGTCTGTCCGGTGGACTGCTTCTACGTGGGCGAGAACATGCTGGTCATCCACCCGGATGAATGCATCGATTGCGGCGTCTGCGAACCGGAATGCCCCGCGGAGGCGATCCTGCCCGACAGCGACGACAAGGCGACGCCCTGGGTCGAGCTGAACCGCACCTATTCGACGCAATGGCCGAACATCACCCGCAAGGGCCAGGCGCCGGCGGATGCGGATGAGTGGAAGGACAAGCCGGGCAAGAAGGACCTCTTCGACCCCGCGCCCGGCAAGCCCTGAGGCATCGCGGAGGGACAGCAGCCGCCATCCCAGCCCTGTCGGGGCGGGGGTGGAAAGGCGCGCCTCTTTGTGTTATGTTATCAATGGGATCGGGAAAACGACACGGACTGCCGCGCGTTTCCCCCTCATCGGGTTCATGACAAGCCCGCGACCGGGCCTCGCCCGCGGTGCCACCCCCCGGCGGGTACCGCGCGCAGGGCCGCCCGCGACGCGGCATGGAAAGCGGGTGGCGTGATGAAGCAAACCGCCCAGGCCAGATCAGGCGCGGCGAAGTCGGACTCGGTGAAGGCAGGCAAGGTGACTCCAGGGAAGGCAGGTGGGGCGAAGCCCCGCGCCGCCACCAGCCCGCGGCCCGCCACCGCCAAGGCCGCCGCCGTCGCGAAGCCGCCCGCCAAGGCGGCCGCCGCGAAGACTCCCACCGCGAAGACCCCCGCACCCAAGGACAGCGCACCCAAGGACAGCGCGCCCAAGGACAGCGCGCCCGCCAAGGCGGCCGCATCGCCGCCCGCCGCCAAGGCCAGCGCGGCCAAGCCCGCCGCCCCCAAGCCATCCGACAGCAAGGCCAGCCCCATCAAGACCCCAGCCAGCACCGCCCCGGCGCCCCAGGCGCCGGCGGCCAGGACCAGCGCCGCCAAGCCGGCCCCCGCGAAGACGGCTGCCGCGAAGCCGGCCGCGCCGAAGCCGCCGGCCGAGGCGCCGGAAGCCGCCGCGAAGCCGGCGCCCGCCAAGGCCGCCCCTGTCCCCACGCCGCCCGCCCGCGCGCCCGAAGCCGCGCCGCGCCCGGCGCCCCCCATGCCCAACCGCAATCCCCCGCCCCGCCCCGCCGCCGCCGCCGCAGCCTCCGCGCGCCCGCCGGTCTTCCCACCCCGCCCGGCGCAGCAGCGCCCGCCGATGGACGAGGATGACGCCCCCTCCCCGCCCCCGCCGCCCAAGCCCAAGGGGCCGCCGGTGGAGTTCAAGGCGGGCGACCATGTCGTCTACCCGACCCATGGCGTCGGCCAGGTCCAGGGGATCGAGGAGATGCCGGTGGCCGGCATGTCCCTCAAGGTCATCATCGTGACCTTCGAGGAGAACCGGATGACGCTGCGCGTCCCGGTGAACAAGGCCGCCTCCTCCGGCCTGCGCAAGCTGGCGAGCCAGGAGATGATGAACGAAGCGCTGGAGGTGCTGCGCGGCCGCGCCCGCATCAAGCGCACCATGTGGTCCCGCCGCGCCCAGGAATACGAGGCGAAGATCAACTCCGGCGACCCGCTGGCCATCGCGGAGGTGGTGCGCGACCTGCACCGCAACGCCGGCCAGCCCGACCAGTCCTTCTCCGAGCGCCAGATCTACGAGCAGGCGCTGGATCGCCTGGCGGCCGAACTCGCCGCCATCGACCGTACGGACAAGAACGCCGCGGCCGACAAGCTGCAGACCTTCCTCAAGACCGTGACCTGAAGGGCGGGCCCGGGGGCGCCACCCGCCCCCGGGCTTCTCTCCGGACAGCGCGCGCATGCCTGACCCGCAAGCCAGCCGGCTCAGCCCCCACCTCCGGCGGCTGGAAGCCGAGGCCATCGCCATCCTGCGGGAGACCGCGGCCAGCTTCCGCAACCCCGTCCTGCTCTACTCCATCGGCAAGGACAGCTCCGTCGTCCTGCACATGGCGATGAAGGCCTTCGCGCCGGGCAAGCCGCCCTTCCCGCTGCTGCATATCGCGACCGGCTGGGACTTCCGGGCGATGCTGGAATTCCGCGACCGGCGCGTCGCCGAACTCGGCCTGCACTGCATCGTCCACACCAACCCCGACGGCCTGGCGCGCGGCATCGGGCCCCTCACCCACGGCTCCCAGCTCCACATGAATGTCATGGGGACGGAGGCGCTGAAGCAGGCGCTGGACCGGCACGGCTTCGACGCCGCGATCGGCGGCGCGCGGCGGGACGAGGAGAAGGCCCGCGCCAAGGAACGCGTCTTCAGCCACCGCACCGCCGGCCATGTCTGGGAACCGCGCAACCAGCGGCCGGAACTCTGGGGCCTCTACAACACGCGCCTCAACCCCGGCGAGGGCATGCGCGTCTTCCCCCTCTCCAACTGGACCGAGTTCGACGTCTGGGACTACATCGCGGCGGAGGGCATCCCCGTCGTGCCGCTCTATTTCGCGGCCGAACGCCCGATGGTCCGCCGGTCCGGCGCGCTGATCATGCGCGACGACGACCGCATGGCGCTGGAGCCCGGGGAGAAGGTGGAGAACCTCTGGGTCCGCTTCCGCACCATGGGCGACTGGCCGCTGACCGGCGCGCATGAAAGCCGCGCCGAGACGATCGACCAGGTCCTCGCCGAACTCCGCGAGAGCCGGAAGAGCGAACGCGAGGGCCGCCTGATCGACAGCGACCAGGAGGCGTCGATGGAGCGGAAGAAAAGAGAGGGTTACTTCTGACGCTGGGACACCCACCCCAGCCAGCCTCCGGCCTCGCCGCGGTGCGGCAAGCCCCCGCAAGCGCGGGGGAGGGAGCCGGTTGCGCCGCGGGCACTCCCTCCCCCGCGCTTGCGGGGGAGGGTCGGGGTGGGGGCTTTTGGTGAGTCCGTCTTCGACCCCCTCACGCCAACTCGTACTCCACCTCCGGCACGTAATGCGCGGCCTCCTTCCCCAGGAAGGAGGAGAACAGCGTGAAGCACTCCACCGTCACCGGCGGCGTGCGGAACAGGCTGTGGGCCTGGACGAAGCCGACCAGCTTGTGCGTCTCCGCCCGGTCCGTCCGCGCCAGGGTCACATGGGGGGCGAAGCGGCGGCGCTCCGGCTCCATCCCGATGCGCTGCAGAGCGGTCTCCACCTTGTTCTGCAGGCGCGTCAGCGCCTCCGAACGCTCCGCCGTCACGTGCAGGGACTGGATGCGGCCCGCCTTCTCGAAGGTCCCGACACCGGCCAGGGCCAGGTCGAAGCGCGGGCAGCGGATGGCGGCCAGCGCCGTGTCCACCTCCTCCGCCTGCCAGCCCTGCACCTCCCCGATGAAGCGCAGCGTCAGGTGGTAGTTCTCCGGCGGCACCCAGCGGGCGCCGGGGATGCCGCCGGACAGGGCGGAAAGCTGGGCCTTGACCAGGGAGGGAAGGGCAAGGGCGACGAAGAGACGCGGCATCGGCAGGCGCTCCGAATCCGGGGCGGCTTCAGCCTGAAGCCAAAGGCCGCACCCGGTCCAGTAGCGTTTCGATGGCAGGCAGGATGCGCTCCGCCAGCAATTGTGCGCCGCGCGCCGTGGGGTGGATGCGGTCGGGCTGGTTCAGCGCGGGGTCGCCGGCGATGCCTTCCAGCAGGAAGGGATAGAACACGATGTCGGGACGGTCCCGCGCCAGGTCGCTGAAGACGGCGGCGAATTCCCGCCCGTAATCGGCGCCGAGGTTGGGCGGCGCGATCATCCCCGCCAGCAGCACCGGCAGGTTCCGCCGCGCCAGCGCATCGAGGATGGCGACCAGGTTCGCCCGCATCTGCGCCGGCGTCAGCCCGCGCAGCCCGTCATTGCCGCCAAGCGCCACGATCACCGCCTGCGGCCGGTCCGCCAGCGCCCATTCCAGCCGCGCCCGGCCGCCCGCCGTGGTGTCGCCGGACACGCCGGCATCCAGCACGCGGACATTGCGGCCGCGGGCGCGCAGCAGCGCCTCGATCCGCGCCGGCGGGCCCTCCCCCCGCGCCAGGCCGTAGCCGGCGGTGATGGAATCCCCCAGCATCAGCAGGCGGATCTCCGGCCCCGGTATGCCCCCCTGGGCGCGCGCGGAACCGGCGGCCAGCAACACTCCGCAACCCGCCACGGCCTTTTGCAGCGCAGCGCGACGCCCATATCCGGCCAAACCTTGCGAGGACTTCATGTCAGACCCTGAGAAGCTGGTGGCCGCCAACGGGCTCGTCTTCACCGCGGCCGCCGCTTCGGGCCCGGTTCCCGTGCTCCGTGGCGTCGACCTCTCGGTGGGCGCGGGAGAGGCGGTGGGCATCGTCGGTCCCTCGGGCTCAGGCAAGACATCGCTCCTCATGCTGCTGGCGGGGCTCGAACGACCCACCGCGGGATCGCTCCGGGTCGCGGGCAGCGACCTCGGCGCCATGGACGAGGATGCCCTCGCCCGCTTCCGCCGTGACGAGGTGGGGATCGTCTTCCAGGCCTTCCACCTCATCCCCACCATGTCGGCGCTGGAGAACGTCGCGGTGCCGCTGGAATTCGCCGGCCGGCGGGATGCCTTCGACCGCGCGGCGGCGGCGCTCAGGGATGTCGGCCTCGGCCATCGGCTGGATCACTACCCCGGCCAGATGTCGGGCGGCGAGCAGCAGCGCGTGGCGCTCGCCCGCGCCGTCGTGGCGGAACCCCGGCTGATCCTGGCGGACGAGCCGACCGGCAACCTCGACCGCGCCACCGGCAGCGTCGTGATGGACCTGCTCTTCGGCCTGCGCGAACGCCTCGGCACCACCCTCATCCTCATCACCCATGACCCGGCGCTGGCCGAGCGTTGCGGGCGGCAGGTGCGGATGGAGGATGGGCGCATCACCGATGACAGCGGCAATGGCCTGCGCATGGCGGCGGAGTAGCCGCGCATGATGACCCATCTCGCCCAGGGGTTCCGCCTGGCGCGGCGTGAATTGCGCGGCGGCTTTTCGTCCCTTCGCATCGTCCTCGCCTGCCTCGCCCTGGGTGTCGCCGCGATCACCGCGGTCGGCACGCTGCAATCCGCGACCAAGGCCGGGCTCGCCGCCGATGGCGCGCGGCTGCTCGGCGGCGATGTGGAGGTCCGCGTCGCCTATCGCCCGCTCTCCCCCGAGGCCCTGGCCTGGGCCCGCGGCCGCGGCGCCCGCGTGTCCGAGGTCGTGGAGATGCGCGCCATGGCGGTCGCGCCCAACGGGGAGCGCAGCCTGGTCGAGTTGAAGGCGGTGGACGCCGCCTGGCCGCTGATCGGGGAGTTCTCCACCGTCACGGGCGCCACGCTCGCGCCGCGCGATGGCCGCCCCTCGGTGGCGCTAGAGGCCTCGGTCGTGGATCGCCTCGGCATCCAGCCCGGCCAGGCCGTCCGCATCGGGGAGGCGAGCTTCACCTTCGTCGGCACCATCGCGCAGGAACCGGACCGGGTCGCGAGCCCCGCCGTGCTCGGCCCGCGCGCCCTGATCCTGGCCGATTCCCTGCCCGCCACGGCGCTGGTGCAGCCGGGGTCGCTGGTGAACTACGACACCCGCGCCCTGCTGCCGCCCGGCACCGAGGCCCGCGCCTTCGGCCGCGCCTGGCAGGCGGCGATGGGCGATGGCGGCTGGCGCGTCCGCTATTCGGACCAGGCGGAGCCGGGGGTGAACCGCTTCCTCGACCGCGCCGCGGCCTTCCTGACGCTGGCGGGCCTCACCGCCCTGCTGGTCGGCGGCATCGGGGTCGCGACCGGCGTGCGGGCGTGGCTGGAGGCCCGCGGCCGCACCATCGCGACGCTCCGCTGCCTCGGCGCGCCGTCCGGGACCATCCTGGCGACCTACCTGATCCAGGTGCTGGTGCTGGCCGCGATCGGCATCGCCATCGGGCTGGTGGCGGGCACGGCCGTGACCTGGATGGCCGCGCAGGCGCTGGCCGGCGCGCTGCCGGTGCCGCCGAGGCTCGGCTTCTACCCGGGGGCGCTCGGCCTTGCCGCGCTCTATGGGCTGCTGACGGCGCTGGCCTTCGCGCTCTGGCCGCTCGGGCGCGCCCAGCGCATCCCGGGCGCGGCGCTGTTCCGGGACCTCGTCACCGCCAATCCCGGCTGGCCGTCCCGGCCCATCCTGCTGGCCAACCTGCTGGCGGCGCTGGCGCTGGTGGCGCTGGTGGTGGGCACGGCGGAGCAGCCGAAATTCGCGCTCGGCTTCTGCGGCGGCGCGGCGGTGACGCTGCTGCTGTTCCGGCTCGGCGCCACCGGCCTCATGCGCTTCGCACGGTCGCTGCGCGGCATCCGCCGCCCGGCCTTCCGGCTCGGCCTCGCCAACCTCCATCGCCCCGGCGCGCCGACGCCGACCATGCTGGTGGCGCTCGGCATCGGGCTGACCACGCTCGCCGCCATCGCGACGATCGAGGGCAATCTCCGCGCCCAGCTCGCCGACCAGCTGCCGCGCTCCGCGCCCAGCTTCTTCTTCATCGACATCCAGAACGACCAGGCGGAGGAATTCGACCGCCTGGCCCGCGCCCAGCCCGGCGTGGACGATGTCCGCCGCGTGCCATCCCTCCGGGCGAGGGTCGTCGCCGTGAACGGCACGCCGGCGGAGCAGGTGAACGCGACCGAGGAGACGCGCTGGGCGCTCCGCGGCGACCGCGGCCTGACCTATGCCGCGACGCCGCCGGAGGGCACGCGCCTGGTGGAGGGCCAGTGGTGGCCCGCCGACTACAGCGGCCCGCCCCTCGTCTCCTTCGACGCCGCCATCGCGCGCGGCTGGGGCATCGGCATCGGCTCCACGCTGACGGTCAACGTGCTCGGCCGCGACATCGACCTGAAGATCGCGTCGCTGCGGGAGATCCAGTGGCGCGGCCTTGGCATCAACTACGTCATGGTCGCCTCCCCCGGCCTGCTCTCCGCCGCCCCCCACACCCACATCGCGACGGTGCGGGCGTCGGAGGCGCAGGAGGTGGCGGTGCTGCGCGCCATCACGGACGCGCTGCCCAACGTCTCCGGCATCCGCGTGCGCGATGCGCTGGAGGCGGTGACGGCGCTGCTGTCCCGCGTCGGCGTCGCGCTGCAGGCGACCTCCTCCGTCACGCTGCTGGCGGGGATGCTGGTGCTGGCGGGCGCGGTCGCGGCCGGGCAGCGGGCGCGGGTGCGCGATGCCGTGATCCTCAAGACCATCGGCGCCACGCGGTCCCAGATCCGAGGCGCCTGGCTGGTGGAATTCGGGCTGCTCGGGCTGGTCGCGGGGCTGCTGGCCGCCGCGGCGGGCTCCGCCGCTTCCTGGGCCGTGATGCGCTTCGTGATGAACGCGCCCTGGGTCTTCCTGCCGGGGACGCTCGCCGTCACGGTCGCGGGCTGCGTGCTGCTGACACTCGGCCTCGGCTATGTCGGAACGGCGCTGGCGCTGCGCGCGCGGCCGGCGCCGCTGTTGCGGAACGAGTAGACCTCAGGCTTCATCGGCGCATGGAGAATTTCCCCGAAGCCGCCCTCTCGGCGGATGATGCCGCCCGCCTCCGCCACGCCTTCGCGCTCGCCGGCAAGGCGCGGGCGCGGGGCGACCGGCCCTTCTCCGCCGTGGTGGTAGCCGCCGATGGCACGATCCTGGCGGAGGGGCTGTCTACCCAGGGCACGGGCGGCGGTGGCACGTTGGCTCACAGCGAGATGAATGCCTGCCAGGCCGTCATCGCCGCCGGCATCCCGCGCGCCACGCTGCGGGCCGCCACCATCTATTCCTCGGGCGAGCCCTGCTCCATGTGCTCCTCCGCCATCTTCTACACGGGCATCGGCCGGGTAGTGTACGGCCTCTCGGCGGCCGCCATCCTGCACCTGCGCAACGCCCAGCCGCACACGGCGGGCCTCAACCTCTCCTGCCGCGCGGTGCTGGCGACGGCAGCCGAATCGGTGGAGGTGGTGGGCCCGGCGCTGGAGGCGGAGGGCGCCGTGCCCCACCAGGGCTACTGGGTCCAGGGCGCCGCCTGAGCGGCCCGTAAGGTCCCCGTAAGCCACTTCCGTTACCAGATTTTACATCGGGAAGGCGCCCGGCCCGCCGAAGGCCGCGTCTGCCCGGTTGATCTGGATTACGAAAACTCCATATGATGGCGCATGCCGGGGCGGCTCTCACCCTCGCCCCGCAGGAGAAATGGCAACCATGGCTTTCGGTCCCGACAACCGCTTCCAGACGGGCGCGTCGGCCTGGACCCAGCCCTTCGGGCGGTCCGCGGCCGTCGACCAGGCGCAGCTCGATGAAGGGCTGCGGAGCTACATGCTGCGCGTCTACAACTGGATGGCCTCCGGCCTCCTGATGACGGGCATCGTGGCCTACCTGATCGCCTCGAACCCCGACGTGGCCGCGCTGTTCTACCAGGTCGTCCGCACCCCGCGTGGCATCGCCACCGTGCCGACGATGCTGGGCTGGATCGCGATGTTCGCGCCCCTCGCCTTCATCCTGGTGCTGAGCTTCGGCATCAACCGGATGAGCAAGACGACGGCGCAGGCGCTGTTCTGGGTCTTCTGCGCCGTGATGGGCGCGTCGATGTCCAACATCTTCGCGATCTACACGGGCGCCTCCATCGCCTCCACCTTCTTCATCACGGCGGCGATGTTCGGCGCGGTCAGCCTGTACGGCTACACGACCAAGGCGGACCTGACCCGCATGGGCAGCTTCATGATGATGGGCCTGATCGGCATCATCATCGCGGGCCTGGTGAACATGTTCCTCCAGTCCTCCGCCCTGCACTTCGCGATCAGCGTGATCGGCGTGGTGGTCTTCGTCGGCCTCACCGCCTACGACACGCAGCGGATCAAGGCGGACTACCTGGAATACGCCTATGCCGAAGGCACGGATGAAGCCGGCAAGCGCAGCGTCTTCGATGCGCTCGGCCTCTACCTGAACTTCGTCAACATCTTCCAGCTGCTGCTGCAGTTCGTCGGCGTCCGCCGCGAATAGCCCGGCAGTCCCGGAAGGGGCGACATGACGGCGGCGCGCATCCCCCCCGGGTGCGCGCCGCTTCCGTTTCCGGGGTGCGCGATGCTATGGCACCGCCGTGCGCCTGCGCCCCGCCCTGATCCGCCTGCTGACCGTCCTGCTGCTGCTGCAGTGGGGCACGGCGTTCGGCCATTGCCTGCGCATGGCCTCCCCGGAAGCGCTGCTCCACCTGGAGATCTGCACCCCGGACGGCATCCAGCGCATCGCCATGCCGGCCCTGGCCGATCCGTCCGGCGAGGATGGCGCGGACCCGGTGGCGCCGAGCCCGGCGCATCCGCCCGCCGTCATCTGCCCCGCCTGTGCCGGCCCGGCCTCCGTGGCCCTGCCGCCGCCGCCGGTCAGCCTGGTGGCGCCGCTGCTGCTGGTGCAGGCGCCGCAGCCACCGCCGCCTTCGACCCCCAGCCCGGCGCCCCCGCCGCGCTGCCAGCCCCAGCCCCGGGCGCCACCGACCTCCTGATCCCGTCCGCACGCGCCGGCACCCGCCGGCATGCCTTCACGGTATCAGGAACACCCCATGTCCCATTCGATCATCGCGGCCGCGACTGTCGGCCTGCTGGCGGCGCTGCCGCTGTCCGCCACCGCCCATGTCACGCTGGAAGTCCAGCAGGCCCCGCCCAACTCCACCTACCGCGCCGTCTTCCGCGTGCCCCATGGCTGCGAGGGTGCGCCCACCACCCGCTTCACCGTCCGGCTGCCGGAAGGCGTGACAGAAGCCCGCCCCATGCCGAAGGCGGGCTGGACGCTCCGCACCGTGCCGCGGGCCGGCACCGCAGCCCCGGCCGGCCACGGCGCCGCGCCCGCCATCGCCGAAGTGATCTGGGAAGGTGGCAGCCTGGAGGATGCTCATTATGATGAGTTCATCCTGCGCCTCCGCCTGCCGGACCGGCCGGGCGAGCTGTTCTACATCCCCGTCGTCCAGGATTGCCCCGACGGCAAGCAGGCCGCCTGGGTGGAGATCCCCGAGCCCGGACGCCGCGTGACCGACTACCGCATGCCGGCCCCGGCCGTGCGCCTGACGCCGCGCAACTGAGGAGGTTCGATCCCATGGACCAGACCCGCCGCCTGCTGCCGCTCGCCGCCCTCGCCGCCGGTGC
Source organism: Acetobacteraceae bacterium (assembly GCA_027482245.1). Classification (GTDB taxonomy): domain Bacteria; phylum Pseudomonadota; class Alphaproteobacteria; order Acetobacterales; family Acetobacteraceae; genus Falsiroseomonas. The sequence continues at coordinate 43,920 of JAIXWG010000064.1, forward strand.
AGCCAGCCTCGCCCCCCGCCCCGCTGCCGCCTGCGACGCGGATGCGATGGAAGCCCACCTGACCGCCGTCTGCGACGGCGCACTGGAACCCGCCCGCCAGGCGCTGGCCGCCGCGATGGAACACGCGACGCCGGAGGAGCGGATGGCGATGCAGCGCGCGCTGACCATCGCCAATTCCACCTGCACCACCGGCGACCCCGTCGCCGGCGCCCGCATCGCCGCCAACCTGGCGCGCCTCGCGGGCCGGATCGAGGGCCGCGCCGGCGTGCAGAGCCTCACGCTCGACCTGCTGGGCTGAGGAGACACCCATGACGATCCTCACCCGCCGCGCTGCCCTCGGCGCGGCGCTCCTGCTCGTCCCCGGCATCGCCGCCGCGCAGCAGCCCGGCGTCACCGTTGCCGCCCCCTGGACCCGCGCCGCGGGCCAGGGCGGCACCGGTGCCGGCTTCATGACGCTGCACAATGCCGGCACGGCGCCGGACCGACTGGTCTCCGCCCGCGCCGCCATCGCCCGGACGGTGGAGCTGCACAGCCACACCAACGACAACGGCGTGATGCGCATGCGCCCCGTGCCGGTGATCGAGGTCCCGGCGGGGGGCGAGGTGCAGCTGCGCCCGAGCGGCTTCCACCTGATGCTGATCGGCCTGGCCGCGCCGCTGCGGCAGGGCGAGCGCATCCCCGTCACGCTGGTCTTCGAGCGGGCGGGCGAGGTGACGGTGGAGCTTTCCGTCGAATCCGCCGGCGCGCGCGGCCCGGCGGGCGCCCCGGCGGCGGGCGGCCACCACCACTGACGCGATGGCGCCCGGCCATGCTGTGATGCGGCCTCCGATCGAGGAGGAGCCCACGGCATGGCCAAGCGCATCGACCCCGCCACCCTGCCCGCGGTGGTCGGCACCTTCTACCCGCCGCCCTTCCACACGCCCTGCCTCGCGCGGTCGCGCACCAGGCTCGGCGATGCGGCGGGGCTGACGCAGTTCGGCGTCAACCTGCTGCGCCTGCCGCCCGGCGCCTGGTCCAGCCAGCGGCACTGGCAGACCCTGTCCGATGAATTCGTCTTCGTCCTGGCGGGCGAGGTCACGCTGGTGACCGATGCGGGGGAGGAGGTGCTGCGCGCCGGGGAGGCCGCCGGCTTCAAGGCCGGCGACCCGGATGGCCATCACCTCCGCAACCACACCGGCCAGGACGCGCTGCTGCTGGAGATCGGCACGCGCCTCGAGGGCGACGGCGCCGTCTATCCGGACATCGACATGCTGTCGCCCGCCCATGCGCAGCCCGCCATGTACACGCGGCGCGACGGCACGCCCTATCCAGGGCTCCGCCGCCGGGGGCCGGGGGACTCGTAGCCGCCCCGTTGCCGTCCTGCGCGAAGCGGAGCAAACCTTTCCCCAACCCGAGGGGGATAGGATACGCATCATGCTGAAGATTCACGGGATTGCGCGAAGCCGTGCCTTTCGCTGCATCTGGGCGGCCGAGGAAGCCGGCCTGCCCTACGAAGTCATCCCTGTCGGCTTCGGCCCGGGGCTGAAGGACGCCATCGCCGCCGTGAACCCGAACGGCAAGATCCCGGCGATGACCGATGGCGACCTGGTGCTGTTCGAGAGCCTGGCCATCAACCTGCACATCGCCGCCAAGGCCGGCGCGCCGCTGATGCCGGCCGGCGACGATGCCTCCCGCGTCCTGCAATGGAGCTTCTGGGCCGCGACCGAGGTCGAGCCCTCCGCCGGGCAATGGGCCTACAACACCTACCTGAAGCCCGCCGACCAGCGCGACCCCGCCGCGGCGAAGGCGGGGGCGGAGGGCGTGGCCGCGCGACTCGCGGTGCTGGAAGGGCATCTGGCGAAGACGGGGCCCTGGCTGCTGGGCAGCCACTACACCATCGCCGACTGCAACCTGGCCGCCGTGCTCTATGGCGCCTGGTCCAACGGCTTCGATTTCGGGCCCTTCCCGAAGGCCAAGGCCTGGCTCGACGCCTGCGTCAGCCGCCCCGCGGCCGTCGCCGCCCGCAAGCAGCGGGAGGGCTGAGGCCCCCCCGCGCCGTGGCCCGCCTCAGCGCGGGCCGCGGCTGCGGTTCTGCGCCAGCTGCTCCGGCGTCAGCTGGAAGCTGAGCCGCACGACGTAGTTTCCAGCGGAGACGCCGTCGCCGATCGGCAGGCGGAGTCGCGCCGCCTGGCCGTTGGTGTTGATGCGGGTCTGGTTCGCCGTCAGCGTCGCCCGCGCCGTATAGGCCTGCCGGTCGAGCACATCGCTGTCCCCCGCATCGGACAGGGCGACGAACCAGGGAATGTCGAGCACCCGGCCGGTCGCGGCCGGGCCGCGTTCCACCTGGAAGCGCGGCGTCACGCGCACCTCCAGCGCCCGGCGGTCGCGGGACGCGTAGTCACAGACCGCGTCGAAGCCGGCGATGCGCGCATCCAGCACCATCGTCGTCAGGTCCGCGGGCGTGCCGGCCACGTACTGTGTCAGGTCGGCGCCATCGGCCAGGATGGTGATGCGCGGACAGGGCGCCTGGCCGGCGGTCAGGATGTTGGTGTTGGTGTTGGACCCGCCGCAGGCCGCCAGCATGACCGGCAGCGCCACCGCCGCCGCACACGCCGCCCGCCTTTTGGCCACCATGGACCGGAACCCTGGCTTCAGCATGCCGGAGCACTCCCCCTTTGAACCCGTCCCCGCGGCCGGTAAGGTGGCGCCGCGCCACCCGCCGCGTCTATCGCATCACGGACGGCGCCAGACCATCCCCGAGGGCCCATCCCAAGGGCCCATCCCGCCACACCGCCAGCAGCCGAGACGCCGAAGCCCCGATGCCCGATGAGACGAAGCCCCGGCTGAACGTGCTGCTCGCCGGCCCGCGCGGCTTCTGCGCCGGCGTGGACCGCGCCATCAAGATCGTGGAGGAGGCGCTGCGCCGCCACGGCGCGCCCGTCTATGTCCGTCACGAGATCGTCCACAACCGCTTCGTGGTCGAAAGCCTGGAACGCCAGGGCGCCGTCTTCGTGGAGGAGCTGGACGAGATCCCGGATGACGGGCGCCCCGTCGTCTTCTCCGCCCATGGCGTGCCGAAGGCGGTGCCGGAAGCGGCGGCGAAGCGGAACCTCTTCGCCCTCGACGCCACCTGCCCCCTCGTCTCCAAGGTGCACCGGGAGGCGGAGCGCCATTTCGGCCGCGGCCGCCACATCCTGCTGATCGGCCATGCCGGCCATCCGGAGGTGATCGGCACCATGGGCCAGCTGCCCCCCGGCGCCGTGACGCTGGTGGAGGATGCGGCGCATGCCGAGACGGTGGAGCCCCCCGCCGGCCTGCCCCTGGCCTACACCACCCAGACCACGCTGTCCGTCGACGACACGGCCGGCATCGTCGCGATCCTGCAGCGCCGCTTCCCCGACATCGCCGGCCCGGCCAAGGAGGACATCTGCTACGCCACCACCAACCGCCAGGCTGCCGTGAAGGCGATCGCGGCGAAGGGGGCGGAGCTGGTGATCGTCGTCGGCGCGCCGAACAGCAGCAACTCCGTGCGCCTCGCGGAAGTCGCCAAGCGCGCCGGCGCGGCGCGGTCCGTGCTGGTGCAGCGCGGCGCGGCGCTCGACCCCGCCATCGCGGATGGCTGCACCACCATCGGGCTTACGGCCGGCGCCAGCGCGCCGGAAGTGCTGGTGGAGGAAGTGCTGGCCAAGCTCGCCACGCGCTTCACGCTCGCCGTGGAGGAAGTGGTGGTGGCGGAGGAGAAGGTGGTCTTCCGCCTGCCCGCCGGGCTGGCCGCGGAATAGCGCCCTTCCCATGGCTGTCTACACCGAGGTCTCGGACGAGGCGCTGCGCGCCTTCCTGGGGGATTACGACATCGGCGGGCTGGTCGCCTTCCGCGGCATCGCGGAGGGTGTCGAGAACTCCAACTACGCGCTGCGGACCGAACGCGGCGACTACGTCCTGACGCTCTACGAGAAGCGCGTGGACCGCACGGAGCTGCCCTATTTCCTGGGCCTGATGGACCATCTGGCGGCGCGCGGGCTCGCCTGCCCGGTGCCCGTGCGCGGGCGGGACGGCGGGGCGCTGCGGGAGCTGGCCGGCCGCCCCGCCGCCATCTGCACCTTCCTGGAAGGCGTCTGGCCCCGCCGCGTCCGCCCCGACCACCTGGCCCCGCTGGGGGAGGCGCTGGCCCGGCTGCACGACGCCAGCGGCGATTTCCCGGGCATGCGCCCCAATGCGCTGGGACCGAAGGGCTGGCCGCCCCTGCTGGAAGGCTGCCGCGACCGGGGGGATGAGGTCGCGCCCGGCCTGGTGGCGGAGCTGGACCGTCACCTCGCCGCCATCCTGGCCGCCTGGCCCGCACCGGGGCTGCTGCCGGTCGGCCAGATCCATGCGGACCTGTTTCCCGACAACGTCTTCTTCCTGGACGATGCCGCGGGGCGGCCGCGCGTTTCCGGCCTGATCGACTTCTACTTCGCCTGCACGGATTTGCTGGCCTACGACGTCGCCGTCTGCCTGAACGCCTGGTGCTTCGAGGCCGATGGCATGTTCAACGTGACCAAGGCGCGGTCGCTGCTGCAGGCCTATGAACGGGTGCGCCCGCTTTCGGCGGCGGAGCGCGCGGCGCTTCCCGTGCTGTGCCGCGGGGCAGCCATCCGCTTCCTGCTGACCCGCCTCTATGACTGGACGCATACGCCGGCCGATGCGCTGGTGACCCGGAAGGACCCCTTGGAATACCTGAGAAAGCTTCGCTTCTTCGCACAGGCCGAGACCGCCGGTGCCCTCGGACTCTGACGACCGCCCGCTGGTGGAGATCTGGACCGATGGCGGCTGCAAGCCGAACCCGGGCCCGGGCGGCTGGGCCGCCATCCTGAAGTTCGGGGAGACGGAGAAGGAGCTGACCGGCCACGACCCCGCCACCACCAACAACCGGATGGAGCTGACCGCCGCCTGCGCGGCGCTGGAGGCCTTGAAGCGCCCCTGCCGCGTGGTGCTGCACACCGACAGCGAATATGTCCGCAACGGCATGGAGCGCTGGATCAAGGGCTGGATCCGCAACAACTGGAAGAACGCGGCGAAGGAGCCGGTGGCGAACTACCCCCTCTGGCAGCGCCTGCTGGCCGCCGCCAAGCCGCATGACATCGAGTGGAAATGGGTCCGCGGCCACGCCGGCGACGTGATGAACGAACGCGCCGACGTGCTGGCGACGCGGGCGAGGGTGGAGGGGGCGTAGCGTCCCCCGGCGCCTTGGCGCCGACCATTGTAACATTGACGGACCCACCCGGAGGATGGAGACATTCAACCCGGGCGGGAGCCATCATCATCCCGTTCGTCGAGACACAAGGCGGCGGCGGGAGGGGAAGTCTTGGACGAAGCCCGCGACCAGGGCGGCCCGGCAGGGTTCCGGCTGGCCCGCATCGGCGACCTCCGGGAGCTGGAGGGCGGGACCTACTGGCCGCAGCTCCAGCCGCATTTCGCCCATCCGCAGTTCCGCACGCTGCGCTACCGCCTGGACGGTGCCGCGCGCGGGGTGGAGGCGGCCGGCCGGCCCGTGGCGGTGCGGGGCGCCAGCGGGATCGGCGGGATCGAGGTCGCCTACATCGCCGACCGACTCGCGGCGCGGATGACGATCGAGCAGGACGGCATCCCGGGCTACTGCCTGACCGCCATCAGCCGCGGTAGCCTCGCGTTCTCCGGCGGGGCCGGCGTGCGGGACGTGGCGGCGGTGGATGACCGGGTCGGCCTCATCTATCGCGGCACGCCCGGCACCATCCTGGCCGCGGCCGCGGCGCACGAACGCACCGCGCTCTGGATCGGTGCCGGCAGCCTGGGACAGCGCCTGGCCGCCCTGCTGGATGGCCCGATCGGGCAGGAGGTCGTCTTCGACCCCGTCTTCGCCTGGGACACCCCGCATGGGCAGGGGCTGCGCCGCCTGCTGCGGCTGATGCAGGAGGAACTGGCCGGCCCCCTGCCCTTCGCCGGCAGCGAGATCGCCAGCCGCTCCTTCGCCGACCTCCTGCTCTATACGCTGCTGCACGCCGCGCAGCACAGCCACAGCCGCCACCTGCTGCGCCCGACGCCCACCGCCACCCCCGGCATCATCCGCCGGGCGGAGGACTTCATCCGCGCCCATCTGGAAGCGCCGATCGCGCTGCACGACATCGCCCAGGCCGCGGGCTGCAGCGTGCGCAGCCTGCAGATCGGCTTCCGCCGGTTCCGGGACACGACGCCGCTGGCCGCCATCCGCCAGGCGCGCCTGGCCGCCGCGCGCGACGCGCTGGCCCAGGCCGGGGCCGGCGACACGGTGACGACCATCGCGCTCCGCTTCGGCTTCACCCATCCCGGCCGCTTCGCCGCCGCCTACCGCGCGGCCTTCGGCGAGGCCCCCCAGGCCACGCGCCGCCAGGCAGGCCGCGACCGTCGCTGAGGCGCCTTCGCGCGACAATTGCGCGAAACGACCTTTCCTTGCGCGATACGGATAGAAGCTGAGCGCCGCAGGCCCGACCCTGCGACCGGGAGCGATACGCGAAGGGTGGGGCTGGCGCGCCCCGCCGCGCGGCGCTGTTCCAGGATGGAAGCCCGGATTGCGTGGAGAGAATGGCCGTGAAGCCCGGCTTCCGCGCTTCGCATCGGCCGCAGGCCGGGGCGGACATGCCGCCGGCCGGGGCAGGCAAGGCCCTGGCCAGGCCGCCGGATTGGCCACGGCGCGCGCCACCGCCCCTGCCGAAGCGCGGGCCGAAGCCGTCGCCCGCGGCGCTGCGGGCCGCGGCGGTGCCGGCCTTCTTCACGGCCAGGCTGCTCGCCCCCCACCCGCCCTCGCGGCGCTGACCGGCGCGCTCGGTCGCGTCGGCGATGCGGGTCTCTACGTCCCGCCCCTCGTCTTCCTGCTGGGCATCGCCCTGCCATCCCTGGCGCAGGCCGCACTCCTGGTCCTGATCCCCTGCGTCATCCTGCTGCAGGCGATGAGCGTCGGCCTGGCGGAGCCGGGGCGGATCGAGAGGCAGGAATGGCTGCCGGTGCTGCTGCTGGCGGGCTGCAACCTGATCGGCACGCCGCTGCTGGTGCATGCCATCGCGCTCTCCACCGGGCTGGAGGAGGCCGGCGGCTGGCTGGTGCTGGTGGCGGCCTGCCCGGCTTCCGGCGGCGCGGTGCTGGCGGCGTCCCTGCTGCGCCTGCCCGTGCGGCCGCTGCTGCTGACGCAGCTGCTATGCTTCTTCGCCCTGCCGGTGACGGCGCCGCTGGTCGCCTGGCTGGTGCTGCAGGGCACGGTGATCAGCCCCGTCGCGCTGCTCTGGCGCGTGCTGCTGATGGTCGCGGGGCCGGCGCTGCTCGGCTACCTGCTGTGCCGCCTGCTGGGGGAGAAGCGGCGCCTCCGCCTGGCGCGGCCCATGCGCGGGCTCGGCGTGCTGGCGATGTGCGGCATCACCCTCTCCCTCGCCGCGGGGCTGCCCACGCTCGGCATCGCGCCGGCGGTGGTGAAGCAGGCCATGATCGGCCTCGTCCTGGCATCCCTGGTCGGCGCGGCGCTGGGGCTTGCCGTGGCGCGGCTGGCGGCGACGGGCCAGCCCGCCAGCTTTGCGCTGGGCGGCGCGGTGCGGAATGTCAGCCTGCTCTGGGGCGCCACCACCGGCCTGGCGCCGCCGGAGGGCCAGCTGGTGCTGATGATCGGCACCCTCTGGACCCTGCTTCTGCCCGCGCTGCTGGGGCTGGCCGTCAGCCGCCCCCTCAGGCTCGGCTGGGCGCAGGCGCTGGCCCGGGTGGCCCGCGCCCGCGCCTGACCGGCCTCAGCGCAGCGGCAGCGCGTACATCAGGCCGCCGCGGGTCCAGAGGTCATTCAGCCCGCGCTGGAGGCCGATCGGGCTGCCGGAACCGAGATGCCGCTCGAAGCTCTCCCCGTAATTGCCGACCGCCTTGATGGCATTGAACAGCCACCGCTCCTCCAGCCCCAGCGCCCGGCCGAAGCCCGCGGTCACGCCCAGCATGCGCTGCACGGTCGGGTTCGGGTCGCGCAGCCGCGCCTCGACATTCGCCTGGGTGATGCCCTGCTCCTCGGCCTCGACCAGCCCGGCCAGCACCCACTTCACGACGTCGAACCACTGGTCATCGCCGTGGCGGACCATCGGGCCGAGCGGTTCCTTGCTGATGCGCTCCGGCAGCAGGACATGGTCCTGCGGGTTCTGCAGCGCGGTGGCGCGGTAGGAAGCCAGCTGGCTCGCATCCTGCGTCATCGCGTCGCAACGCCCGGCGGCATAGGCGGCGACGAATTCGTCCGGCCGCTCGATCAGCACCGGCGTGAAGCGCATGTTGTTGGCGCGGAAGTAGTCCGCGATGTTCAGCTCGCTGGTCGTGCCGGGCTGGATGCACACCGTCGCGCCATCCAGCTGCCGCGCCGCCGTGACGCCGGAGGAGCGCCGCACCAGGAAGCCCTGGCCGTCATAGAAATTCACCCCCGCCATGTTGAGGCCGAGCGAGGTGTCGCGCACCAGCGTCTGGGTCGCGTTGCGCGCCAGCACGTCGATCTCGCCGGATTGCAGCATGGTGAAGCGGTTCTGGGAGGAGGTGGCGACGAAGCGCACCTTGGTCGGGTCGCCGAACACCGCCGCCGCCAGCGCACGGCAGAAATCGGCGTCGAGGCCCCGGTACTCGCCCCGGCTGTCGGGGGCGGAGAAGCCCGCCACGCCCTGGTTCACGCCGCAGGTCACGCTGCCGCGGGCCTTGATCGCATCGAAGGTCGCACCGGCCGAGGCCGGCCCGATGCCCGTCCCGATCCCCGTCAGGGCCAGGCAGGCCCCCAGCAGCCATTTGCGCAGCATCACGTCGTTCCCCCTACAGGTTGATGACGCACCATGCAGCGCGGCGGCGCCGGACGCCAACCCCGCGCCGGAACCGTCTGGACGGCGGACCTGCGCCCGCGCGATGCTCACCCCCGAACGTATTGATGGGGGCTTGGCATGGCTGGCATTTCCTTCACCCGCCGCGCGACCTTGGCGGCAGGCTCGGGCCTCGCGACCGCGGCGCTGATCGGTGCCCGGGGCAGCGCGGCGCAGGGCGCGCCGGTGAAGGTGGGGGAGCTCAACTCCTACGCCCGCATGGCCGCCTTCTCCGTCCCCTACCGCAACGCCATCCAGCTGGCGGTGGACGGCATCAACCGCGCCGGCGGCGTGATGGGCGGCCGGCCCCTCGAATTCGTCTTCCGCGACGACGGCTCGACCCCCGGTGACGCGGTGCGCGTGGCGGAGGACCTGCTGACGCGGGAGGGCTGCGCCTTCCTCGCCGGCACCTTCCTCTCCAATGTCGGGCTTGCCGTCGCGGACCTCGCGAACCAGCGGAAGAAGCTGTTCCTGGCGACGGAGCCGCTGACCGATGCGCTGACCATGGCGCAGGGCAACCGCTACACCTGGCGGCTGCGCCCCAGCACCTACATGCAGACGCGCATGCTGACGGAAGCGGCCAAGGGCCGCACCACGCGGCGCTGGGCGATCGTCGCGCCCAACTACGAATACGGGCAGTCCGCCGCCGCCAACTTCAAGCGCCTGATCACGGAAAGCATCCCGGGGGCGGAGATCGTGGCGGAGCAGTATCCGGCACTCGGCCGCGTCGATGCCGGCGCCACCGTCGGCGCGCTGGCGCAGGCGCGGCCCGATGGCATCTTCAACGTGCTGTTCGGACCGGACCTCACGGCCTTCGTCCGCGAGGGCAACACGCGCGGGTTGTTCGAGCGTCGCTTCGTCCTCTCCCTGCTGACGGGCGAGCCCGAATACATGATCCCGCTGGGCGACGAGACGCCGGAGGGCTGGATCGTCACGGGCTATCCGTGGGAGCAGATCACGGACGGCCCCCACAAGGCCTTCATCGACGCCTACCGCGCCCGCTTCAACGACACGCCGCGCAAGGGGTCGCTGCTGGGCTACGTCACCGCGCAGGTGGTGGCCAACCTGCTGAACAAGGCGAACTCCATCGACAGCGAAGTCCTTGTCGAGGCGTTCAAGGACCTCCGCACCGACACCGTCGTCGGCAACGTCACCATGCGCGCGCTCGACCAGCAGGGCACCATGGGCACTTGGGTGGGGGAGACGGTGCTGCGTGGCCGCAATGGCGCCATGCGCAACATCCGCTACGCCGATGGTGCGGACTTCCTGTTCCCGGAAGCGGAAGTGCGCGCCGCCCGGAGAATTTAGTGATGCCCTCAAGCGCGTCGCGCCGAAGGCGCGCCTTCGGCGCGACGCGCGCGCATCCGCGCGCTTGGCTCGCTGGACTACCGGCGGCCGCCATTCGGCGGCTCGGCCGGCAAAAGCCGGCCGCATCTTGGTCCCGGGCATTCTAGATGGATCTCGGCTTCATCGTGGTCCAGTCCCTCTCGGGACTGGCCAGCGCCTCCGCGCTGTTCATCATCGCCTCCGGCCTAACGCTGGTTTTCGGCGTCACGCGCATCGTCAACTTCGCGCATGGCAGCTTCTACATGCTGGGCGCCTATATCGCCGTGACGGTCGTGCCCTGGCTGCTGGAGTTCGACCGTTCGCCCACGCTGTTCTTCGCGGGCGTCATCATCTCCGCCATCGCGGTCGGCGTGCTGGGCGTGCTGATGGAGCTTCTGCTGCTCCGCCGCCTCTACAAGGTGCCAGAGCTGTTTCAATTGTTGGCCACCTTCGGCGTCGTGCTGATGGTGCAGGACGCGGTGCTGAAGATCTGGGGGCCGATCGATATCCCGGGCCCGCGCGCGCCGGGGCTGCGGCATGGCGTGGAGATCCTCGGCCAGCGCTTCCCGGCCTATGAGCTGTTCCTGATCGTCATCGGCCCCGCCGTGCTCGGCCTGCTCTGGCTGCTGATGCACCGCACGCGCTTCGGCATCCTGATCCGCGCCGCGACGCGGGACCGGGAGATGGTGGGTGCGCTCGGCGTCAACCAGGCGATGCTCTTCACCGGCACGCTGTTCCTGGGCGCGGCCCTGGCGGGGCTCGGCGGCGCCTTGCAGATCCCCCGCGTCTCCGCCTCCTCCCAGATGGACCTCTCCATCATCACGGAGGCCTTCGTGGTGACGGTCATCGGCGGCATGGGCAGCGTGCCCGGCGCCTTCCTCGCCGCCGTGCTGATCGGGCAGCTCCAGGCCTTCGGCGTGCTGGTCTTCCCGAAGATCACGCTGGTACTGGTCTTCCTGCTGATGGCGGCGGTGCTGGTGGTGAAGCCCTGGGGCCTGCTCGGCCGGCCGGAAGCAGCCGCGGGCCGCGCCGCCCTGCCGGAAGGCATTCTGTCAGTTCGCGCCTTCGGTGTGCCGGAACGGATCATCGCCGGTATCGCCACCGCCGCCATGCTCGCCGTGCCGGTCTTCGGCGACGCCTATACCGTGAAGGTGGCGACGGAGGTGCTGGTCTTCGCCCTCGCCGCCTTCTCGCTCAACTTCCTCGTCGGCAATGGCGGCATCGTCAGCTTCGGCCACGCCGCCTATTTCGGGCTCGGCGCCTATGCCGCGGGGCTGCTGGTGACGAAGGGCGGCTTCGCGATGGAGCCAGCACTGGTCGCGGCCCCCATCGCGGGCGCGCTCTTCGCCGCGCTGTTCGGCTTCTTCGTCGTGCGCCTGTCCGGCATCTATCTCGCGATGCTGACGCTGGCCTTCGCGCAGATCGCCTATGCCGTCTGCTTCCAATGGGTGGAGGTGACGGGCGGGGACAATGGCGTGGTCGGCGTCTGGCCGAGCCGCTGGGCGGCATCCCGCCATGTCTACCACTACGTCGTCGCGGGCTGCGCGATCCTCGCCATCATCGCGCTGAGGCGCGTGATCTACGCCCCTTTCGGCGCGACGCTCAGGGCGGCGCGGGATTCGGAACAGCGCTCGGACGCCATCGGCATCGATGTCCGCACCCATCGCTGGATCGCCTTCACGCTCGCCGGTGCGGCGGCCGGTCTCGCAGGCGGGCTCTACGCCTTCTCCAAGGGCTCCATCGACCCGACGCTGCTCTCCATCCCCATGTCCGTCGATTTCCTGGCGATGATCCTGCTGGGCGGCATCCAGACCGTGATGGGGGCGGTGGCCGGCGCCGCGGCCTTCCACACCATCAAGGACATCGTCATGCCGCTGACGGATAGCTGGCGGTTCCTGCTCGGCGCCTCGATCATCGCGCTGGTGCTGGTCTTCCCGCGCGGCCTCGGCGGCGCCTTCGCCGGGAGGCGCGCATGACGCTGCTGGCGGTGGAGGGTCTGAACAAGGCCTTCGGCGGCGTCGTCGCGGCGCGCAACGTGACTTTCGCGCTCCAGGCCGGGGAGATGCTGGCCATCATCGGCCCGAACGGCGCCGGCAAATCCACCACCTTCAACATGGTCGGCGGCCAGCTGCGCCCCGATACCGGGCGCGTTGTCCTGGCCGGCCAGGACATCACCGGAAAGCCGCCGCGGGTAGTCTGCCGCATGGGCGTGGGCCGCACCTTCCAGGTCGCCCAGACCTTCCTCTCCATGTCCGTCGCCGGCAATGTCCAGATGGCGCTGATCGCGCATCACGGCCGTACGCGGGACATGGTGGCGGATGCCGCGCGCCTCTACTGCGACGACGCGATCGCGCTGCTCGCCCGCGTCGGCATGGAAGGCGAGGCTGATCGCCCGATCGGCGAACTTGCCTATGGCGACGTGAAGCGCGTGGAACTGGCCATCGCGCTGGCCGCCTCGCCCCGCCTGCTGCTGATGGATGAGCCGACCGCGGGGATGGCGCCGCGCGAACGCGCCGCGCTCATGCAGCTCACCGCCGGTATCGCGCGCGGCAGCGGCATCGGCGTGCTGTTCACGGAGCACGACATGGACGCCGTCTTCGCTCATGCCGACCGCATCCTGGTGCTGGTGCGCGGGGAGGTGATCGCGGAGGGCACGCCGGAGGAGGTGCGCGCCAATCCCGAGGTCCAGCGCGTCTATCTCGGCACCAGCGGCCACAAGGCGGCGCTGCGCGCCAGGCGGGTGCTGCATGGTTGACCTGGTGCTGGAGGTCACGGGCCTCAAGGCCGGCTATGGGCCGGCGGAGGTGCTGTTCGGCGTGGACCTGACGCTGGCCCGCGGCGAGGTCGCGGCGCTGATGGGCCGCAACGGCGCCGGCAAGTCCACGACGATGAAGGCCATCATGGGCCTGCTGCCACCGCGCGCGGGGCGCGTCCGCTTCGCGGGCCAGGACATCACCGGAAAGGCGCCCTACCAGGTCGCGCGCGCGGGCCTCGGCTATGTGCCGGAGGATCGCCGCATCTTCACCGACCTGACGGTGGCGGAGAATCTGGAGGTCGGCCGCCGCGCTGGCCGCGGCGGCCGCGCGCCCTGGACGCCGGAGCGCCTCTGGAATTTCTTCCCCAACCTCGCGGAGATGCGCGGCCGCCGCGCCAGCGCGATGTCAGGGGGCGAGCAGCAGATGCTGACCATCGCCCGCACGCTGATGGGCAACCCCGATGCCGTACTGCTGGACGAACCGAGCGAGGGCCTGGCACCCGTCATCGTGGAGCAGATGGCGGAGGCCGTGCTGCGCATGAAGGAGGAAGGCATCGCGGTGCTGCTTTCCGAACAGAGCCTGGACTTCGCCGCCGCCGTCGCCGACCGCGCTTTGGTGATCGAGCGCGGCGAGATCCGCTGGACCGGCACGATGGAAGCGCTGGAAAACGACGAGCAGGTGCGGGCGACATGGCTGACGGTGTGACAGCCCGCCCGGCGCCTGAGGGCATGCAGATCGCGGGCATCGACGTCGGCGGCACCTTCACGGACCTGCTGCTGCGCGGGGCCGATGGCCGCATCCACCTGGCGAAAGTGCCGACGACCATCGCCAACCAGGCCGATGGCGTGCTGGCCGCGATCGAGGCCGCCGGCGCGACCCCCGCGACGCTCGACCTCATCATCCACGGCACCACCGCGACGACGAATGCCGTGCTGGAGCGGAAGCTCGCGAAGGTCGGGCTGCTGACCACGCAGGGGTTCCGGGACGTGCTGGAGCTCGGCCGCCGCACGCGGCCCAACCCCTATGGTCTGAAGGGCAGCTTCGAGCCGCTGGTGCCGCGGGAACTGCGGCGGGAGGTGCCGGAGCGCATGGATGCCCGCGGCGCCGTCGTCACGCCGCTGGATGAAGCGGCGGTCGAGCGCGAGGTGCGCGCGCTTCTCGCGGCCGGCTGCGAATCGCTGGTGATCCATTTCCTGCACGCCTACGCCAACCCCGCGCATGAGCGCCGCGCGGGGGAGATTGCGCGCGCCCTTTGGCCGAACGCCTATGTCACGCTGGGGCATGAGCTGCTCTCGGAATTCCGGGAATACGAACGCGGCACGACGGCCTCCGTGAACGCCGCCGTGCAGCCGGTGCTGGACCGCTACGTGACGCGGCTGCAGGAACAGCTGGCGGCTCGCGGCCACAAGCGCGACCTGCTGGTGATGAACGGCAATGGCGGCACCGTCTCCGCCCGCCTGGTGTCGCGCGATGCGGCGAAGACCGTGATGTCCGGCCCGGCTTCCGGCGTGATGGCGGCGGCGGCGACACTGGCACAGACGGGGCTGCGCAACGCCATCACCTACGACATGGGCGGCACCTCCACCGATGTGGCGCTGATCGCGGGCGGCGTGCCGGAGGTTTCGGCCGAACTCTCCATCGCCTATGGCCTGCCGATCCACCTGCCGATGGTCGATGTGCGGACCGTCGGCGCCGGCGGCGGCTCCATCGCGAGCCTCGACCGCGCGGGCATGCTGCGCGTGGGACCGGAGAGTGCCGGCAGCACGCCAGGCCCGATCTGCTATGGCCGGGGCGGCATGCGGCCTACCATCACGGATGCGAACATCATCCTGGGGCGCCTCGATCCCGCGCGGCTGCTGGCGGTGAAGGATGCCGTCTCGCTCGATAGCATCAGGGAAATCTTCGATCGCGACCTCGCGCGGCCGCTCGGCATGAGCGTGGAGCAGGCGGCGGAGGCGGTGATCCGGCTCGGCAATGTCCACATGACCGGCGCCATCCGCCTGGTCTCGCTCTCCAAGGGCCATGACCCCCGCGACTTCTGCCTCTTCGCCTTCGGCGGCGCGGGGCCGCTGCATGCGGTAGCGCTGGCGCGGGAAATCGGCATCCCGGAAGTGCTGGTGCCCGCGCGCCCCGGCCTGACCAATGCGCTGGGTTGCCTGGTCGCCGATCTCCGCCAGGATTTCGTCAACACGATCAATCGCGGGTTGTTCGAGATTCCCGAGGCCGAGATCGAAGCGACGCTGACGGCGCAGCGGGATCGCGGCATCGCGATGATCCAGGCCGATGCGCCGGCGCTGGAGGACATCGTCGTGCTGCACAGCACGGAGATGCAGTTCCGCGGACAGACGCACCTCATCCGCGTCGCGCTCCCGCACGCCGAGATGAAGCTGGATGACATCCAGAAGGCCTTCGAGGCCGCCTACTTCGCCCGCTTCCGCGTGGAGTTGCCGGAAATCCGCGCCGTCCTGGTCAACCTGCTGACCACCGTCATCGACAGGCGCCCGTCCTTCCCGCTTTCCGCGCTGCTCGATCCGGAGGCGCGGCAGGGTGGCGTGCAGGCCGCACGGATCGGCGCGCGCGCGCTCTACGCCGATGGTGCCTGGCACCAGGCAGTGGTGTGGCAGCGCGAACGCCTGCCGGAGGGTGCCGTGCTGCATGGCCCCGCCATCATCCAACAGGCGGATGCGACGACGGTGCTCGAACCCGGATCGCGCGCCATCGTCGATGCCATCGGCAATCTCCGGGTGACGCCATGATGGATGCGCTGACCCTCGCGGTGATCCAGGCGGGCCTGCAGCAGGTCTGCAACGAGATGGACATCGCCTTCTCCCGCGCCGCCTTCTCACCCGTGATTGCGGAGGCCGATGACCGCTCCGACGGCATCTACGCCGCGGCGGATGGCGCGCTGATCGCTCAGGGCGAACTGGGCCTGCCCGTCTTCGTCGGCACCATGGCGCATTCCGCGGCCCATCTCGTGCGGCTGATCCGCGAAGGCGCGGTGGCGCCGCCCGAGCCCGGCGACATCTACATCGTCAACGATCCCTATCTCGGCGGCACGCATCTCATGGATGTGCGCTTCGCCCTGCCCTTCTTCGTAGATGGCGAGTTGTTCTGCTGGCTGCAGAACACCGGCCATTGGCCGGACATCGGCGGCATGGTCCCCGGCGGCTTCAGCGCGCACGCGACCGAGGTCGAGCAGGAAGGCCTGCGCCTGCCCCCCGTGAAGCTCTTCAAGCGCGGCGTGCTGGACCGGGAAATCCTCTCCATCATCCAGTCCAACATCCGCGTCGCCGAACAGCGCATCGGTGACATCAAGGCGCAGGCGGCGGCCCTGCTGGTCGGCGAGCAGCGGCTGCGGGAGATGGTGGCGCGCCACGGCATGCCCACGCTGCGGGACGCCACCGCCGGCATCCGCGACCGTGCGGCGGAGCGCATGCGGGCCGAGATCCGGCGCATCCCCGAAGGCAGCTACAGCGCGGAGGCCTTCGTGGATTCCGACGGCGTCATCAATGAACCCTTGCGCATCGCGCTGACCGTCACGCGCGCGGGCGATGAGCTGCACTTCGATCTCTCGGAATCCTCGCCGCCCTGCCAGGGCCCGATGAATTCCGTCTGGGCCACGACCTGTTCCGCCGTCTATCTCGCCATGAAGCACATCTTCCCCGATGTGCCGATCAATGCCGGGACCTTCGAGCCCATCCGCGTCAAGCGGCCGGAGGGCACCTTCCTCGATGCGCGCTATCCGCGCCCCGTTTCCGGCTGCGCGGCGGAGGTCTCGCAGCGCGTGGCGGAGGCGGTGTTCCTGGCCCTCGCCCCCGTGCTCGACATCTGGGCCGCGCCCGCCGGCACCTCCGGCAATTTCGCGCTGGGCGGCTTCGATCCCGCGCGCAACGCCGGCTATGTGATGTACCAGATCACCGGCGGCGGCTATGGCGGCACGGCGGATGCGGATGGGCTGACGAATGGCTGCTCCACCATCGGCATCAGCAAGACAGCGCCGGTCGAGGTGATGGAGCAGTACTACCCCATCCTCTTCCGCCGCTTCGCAATCCATGAGGGTTCGGGCGGCACCGGCGCGCATCGCGGCGGCTTCGGTGTGCATTACGAGGTGGAGCTTCTGCGGGGCGAGGCCCGCGCGAGCTTCGTGATGGACCATGGCCGCTTCGGCCCGCCCGGCGTGCGCGGCGGCGGCGATGGCGCGCGGAATGTCGTGCGCCTGCATCGCGATGGCACCACCACCACGCCCCCGCATCTCTCGAAGGACCAGGGCCTGCTGCTGCGCGAAGGCGACCGGGTGGAGGTCATGACTCCGGGAGGTGGCGGCCATGGCGATCCCTTGACCCGCGATCCCGCCCTCGTCGCGCGCGATGTGATGCGCGGCACCTACACCACCGCGCAGGCGGAATCGCTCTGGGGCGTCGTGCTGCGCGATGGCGTGGTGGACGAAGGCGCCACGCTTGCACGGCGCGCCGCCCGATGATCCGCTACCATCGCCCCACGACGCTGACGGAGGCGCTGGTGATCCGCGCGAGCGAGGATGTCGCGATCCTCGCCGGCGCCACCGACATCTATCCCGCCGCCGCCAACCGCCGCGCCTGGGGCGATCCGACGCACAAGGACGTGCTGGACATCACCGCGATCCCCGGCCTGCGGGGCATCGAGGAAGGCGCGAATGGCTGGCGCCTCGGCTGCCTCGTCACCTGGTCCGACATCGCGCGCGCGCAACTTCCGAAGCAGTTCGACGGGCTGCGCCAGGCGGCGCGGCAGGTCGGCGGCGTGCAGGTGCAGAACCGCGGCACCATCCTCGGCAACCTCGTCACCGCCTCGCCGGCCGGCGACGGCATCCCGAACCTTCTCGCGCTGAACGCGCATGTCGAGGTCGCGGGGCGCGAGGGCACGCGCATGCTGCCGGTCGTCGACTTCCTCACGGGCTACCGCGCCACGGCGCTGGCGCCGGATGAGATCGCGGTGGCGCTGCACATCCCGAAGCTGCCCCGCGCCGTCAGCGGCTTCCGCAAGCTTGGCGCGCGGCACTACCTCGTCATCTCCATCGCCATGGCGGCAGGCATCGTGGACATCGACGAGAATGGCCGCATCCTGATGGCGCGGCTTGCCATCGGCGCCTGCTCCGCCACCGCGCAGCGCCTGCCCGGGCTGGAGGCCGAGTTGCGCGGCACCTCGCTCTATCACGCGGACAAGGTGCCGGAGGCGCGGCACCTCGATCACCTCTCGCCCATCGACGACATCCGCGCCACCGGCGCCTATCGCCGCGACGCGGCGTTGCGGCTGCTGCGCGACCTGCTCTGGGATCTCGGCGAATGATCGCCTTCACGCTCAACGGCGCGCCCGCCGCCACCGATGCCGCGCCCTTCGCGCCGCTGTCGGACACGCTGCGGGAGAGGCTCGGCCTGATCGGCACCAAGGTGGGCTGCGAGGCCGGTGATTGCGGCGCTTGCACCGTGCTGCTGGACGGCGCCCAGGCCTGCGCCTGCCTGGTGCCGACCGCGCAGGCGGAGGGCACCACGATCACGACGATCGAGATGCAGTCAGGCGAGATGGGGGCGCTGCTGGCCCGCCTCCGCGCCGCCTTCCTCGCCCATGGCGCCGCGCAATGCGGGATCTGCACCCCCGGCATGATCATGGCCGCGGCCGACCTGCTGCTGCGGGACGCCAGCCCGGATGCGCAGGCCGTGCGGGACGCCATCGGCGGCGTGCTCTGCCGCTGCACGGGCTACCAGAAGATCGTGGAGGCCGTGCTGGCAGCGGCACAGGGCTTCGCGCCGGTGGAGCAGGAGGCGCCGGCGGGCGAGGCCGTGGGCGCCTCCCTCGCGCGGCTGGATGGCTGGCCCAAGGTGCTCGGCACGGAACGCTACGGCGCGGATGCGGCGCCGGCGGATGCGCTGTGGCTTCGCGTCGTCCGCTCACCCCACGCCAGCGCGCGCTTCACCCTCGGCGACATCGAGGCCGCGCGCGTGCAGCACGGCCTGCACGCCATCCTGACCGCCGCGGACGTTCCCGGCCTCAACGGTTTCGGCATCATGCCGGCGCTGAAGGACCAGCCCGTGCTGGCCGACGGTTTTGTCAGATATCGCGGCGAGGCGGTCCTCGCGCTGATCGGTGAACGTGCGGCAGTGGAGGCGGTGCGCGACGCGGACCTGCCCATCACCTGGCAGCCGCTCCCCGCGCTGACCGGCGTGGAGGCCGCGCGGGCCGAGGGCGCGCCGCTGCTGCACGCCCATGCCCCCGGCAATGTGCTGGTGCAGGGCCGCCTGGCCCGCGGCAATCCCGACGACGCCCATGCCAGCGCCGCCGCCACCGCGGAGGGCGCCTTCACCACCAGCTTCGTCGAGCACGCCTATATCGAGCCCGAGGCCGGCCACGCCATCCCGCACGCGGATGGCATGGACATCACCGCCTGCACCCAGGCGCCCTACATGGACCGGGAGGAAGTGGCGCGCGTGCTCGGCACGCCGGAGGACAGCGTCCGCATCATCCCCTCCGCCTGCGGCGGCGGCTTCGGCGGCAAGCTCGACGTCTCCGTGCAGCCGCTGCTGGCGGTGGCGGCGCGGCTCGTGAACCGCCCCGTGCGCGTGACCTACAGCCGCACGGAAAGCATGGCGTCCTCGACGAAGCGCCACCCCGCGAAGATGCACGCACGCATGTCCGCCGACAGCGACGGCAACTTCCTCGCCTATACACTGGAGGGCGACTTCAACACCGGCGCCTATGCGAGCTGGGGCCCGACGGTGGCGAACCGCGTACCCGTCCATGCCGCCGGGCCATACCGCGTGCCGCATGTGCGGGCACAGGCCCGCGCCGTGCACACCAACGAACCGCCCTCCGGCGCCTTCCGCGGCTTCGGCGTGCCGCAGGCCGCGATCGCCACCGAATCGCTCGTCGATGACCTGGCCTTGCAACTCGGGATCGACCGCTGGACGATCCGGCGCCGCAACGCGCTCGGCCGCGGCGATGTCACGCATTCCGGCCAGGTGCTGCACGCTTCCGCGGGCCTGCCCGACTGCCTGGATGCGCTGAAGCCCGACTGGGACGCGATGCTGGCGAAGGTGGCCGCGCATAACGCCGATAACCCGCGCCACCGCCTCGGCGCCGGGATCGCCTGCATGTGGTATGGCTGCGGCAATACCTCCATGTCCAACCCGTCCCGCATGCGGGCCGTGCTGGCGCGCGACGGGCGGCTCACGCTGTTCAACGGCGCCGTCGATATCGGCCAGGGCAGCACCACCGTCATCGCCCAGATTTTTGCCGACTCGCTCGGCCTGGCCCTGAACAACCTCACCGTCGTCACAGGCGACACGGGCCTGACGCATGACGCCGGCAAGACCAGCGCATCCCGCCAGACTTTTGTCAGTGGCCGCGCCGCGATGCACGCGGGGCAGGCACTGCGGGCACAGATCCTGAAGCTGGCCAATGCCGGCGACGATGCGCGCCTCTCGCTGGCCGGCACGGTTCTCACCGTCACCGACCAGGCTGGCGCGACGCGCGCCATCGACCTCGCCGCCCTGCCTGCCGATCTCGACGCGGAAGGCCGCTACGACCCGCCCACCACCGCGCTCGATGCCGATGGCCAGGGCATCCCCTACGCCACCTATGGCTTCGCCGCGCAGATCGCGCTGGTGCGCGTGGACACCCAGCTTGGCACCATCAAAGTCGAGGAGATCGTCGCCGCGCAGGATGTCGGGCGCGCCATCAACCCGGACCTGGTGCTCGGCCAGATCCATGGCGGCATCGCGCAGGGGCTCGGCCTGGCGCTGATGGAGGAATACATCCCCGGCCGCACGGAGAACCTCCACGACTACCTGATCCCGACCGCGGGCGACGTACCGCCCATACGCGTCCACCTCATCGAGGATCCGGAGCCCGAGGGCCCCTATGGCGCCAAGGGCGTCGGCGAGCCCGCCTTGGTGCCGACCGCGCCCGCCATCCTCGGCGCCATCCGCCACGCGACCGGCGTGCGGATCGACCGCGTGCCCGTCCTGCCGCACCGCCTGTGGGAGGCGCTTCCCCGATGAGCCAGGACCACGTTTCCGCCGAGGCACGTTCGAAAAAATTCGGGGCGGCGGAGGATAGCGGCATCATCCGCTGCGATGCCTGCCCCGTGCTGTGCCGCATCCGCCCGGGCCGCGCCGGCGCCTGTTCGCGCTATGCCAACCAGGATGGCGTGCTGGTCCGCACCGATCCCGCGCTGGCGCTCGCCCATGTCGTCGATGCGGGCGGCGCCGTCGTGCCCTTCGCGGAGGCCGAGTGGGACGGCAAGCTGCTCGATCCCTCGCGCGCCTTCATCACCGGAATCGGCAGCGGCACGACCTATCCCGACTACAAGCCGGCCCCCTTCATCGTGGGCGCGACGCATGCGGGCGTCGATACCGTCACCGTCGTGACGGAGGGCATGTTCAGCTATTGCGGCGTGAAGGTGAAGATCGACACGGACCGCCACCTCGGCCCGGAAACCGCCGCCGTGCGCGCGAAGGGCGAGCAGGTCGGCCATGTCACCACCGCCGAATACGGCTCGCAGATGCTCTCCCTCGGCGGCGTCCATCACCTCACCGGTGGCAGCAAGCGCGAAGGCGTCGTGACGTGCGAGACGCTGCTGAAGCTGTGTGAGGGCGAGGCCGTCGAGCTCACCATCGATGGCGGCCACGGCGTCGTCGTCCAGGCCGGCCAGGCGCCGATCGTGGATGGCGTGGCGGAGCGGCGCATGCGCGTCGGCTGCGGCAGCGCCGCCATCGGCATCTTCGCGCAGCAATGGCAGGGCCATGTGGATGAGGTGATCGTCGTCGATGATCACATCACCGGCGTGCTGACGGAACACCAGGCCGGCAAGGTGCTGGGCATGCGCGCGGCCGGCATCCGCGTGCGCGGGCGGCGCTCCACGCCAGGCCGCTACTTCCAGGTGGCGCAGCCCGGCATGGGCTGGGGCGGCACGGACATCACCGATCCGCTCGCGATCATCGAGGGCATCGACCCGAAGATCGCCTGGCCCGGGCTGCGGCTGCTGATGACGTCCACGACCGGCGAGGATGCGCTCTGGTGCGTGCTGGATGACGACCTCAAGCCCCGGCCGGCCGAGATGCCCGCCGCCGTGCGCCAGGTGGTGGACCGAATCGGGGAGAATTGCGAACCGTCGCTCTGCACCGTGCTGTTCATGGCGGGTGCGGGCGGGTCGCTTCGCGCCGGCGTCACGGAGAACCCCGTGCTGCTGACGCGCGCCGTCGCGGCGGGCGAGGTGCGCGTGACCATGGGCGGCGCGCCCGTCTATCTCTGGCCTGGCGGCGGCATCACCATCATGGCGGATGTGCTGCGCATGCCGCGCGGCAGCTTCGGCCATGTGCCGACGCCGGCCCTCGTCGCGCCCATCGAGTTCACGCTGCCGCGCGACCTCTATGCGCGGCTCGGCGGGCATATGGGCGATGTGGTGCCGGTGGAGGCGCTGCTGCGCGGGCTGGGGGACGGGCTGCGCGTCGCGCCCTGGGACGCGGCCAATCCCTGGCCGTTCCAGCGGTAAGGGTTCTTGTTCCCACAAGGCCCACACGACCCCCACCCCGACCCTCCCCCGCAAGCGCGGGGGAGGGAGATTCAGGCCGCGCGGCTCGCTGATGGGCGGCTGCACCTCAACCACGGGCCGATCGATGTCGTGCTGCGCGCCTGGGGCCAGGACGCCGCGCTCGCGGAGCAGGCGGCGCTGACGCGCTTTCCCTCGATCCTGCCAGTCCTGGTCGATGAACTGACTCTGCTGCGCCGGCCCGTCGGCGACACGCCGCAGGGCCCCGTCGCACGGCGCATGCACGCGGCCTGCGCGCCCTTCGCCGCGCGCGGCGCCTTCATCACGCCCATGGCGGCGGTGGCGGGCTCCGTCGCGGATGAGTTGCTGGCGGCGATGCGCGCGGCCGCGCCGGGTCTCACCCGCGCCTTCGTCAACAATGGTGGCGACATTGCCGTCTTCGCTGCACCCGGCGAGAGCCTCGCCATCGGCCTGGCGCTGGACCCGCGCCTTGCGACCTTCGATGGCGCGCTGCGGCTGCGGGGCGGCGATGGGGTTGGCGGCATCGCGACCTCCGGCCGGCATGGCCGGTCCTTCTCGATGGGCATCGCGGATGCCGTCACGGTGCTGGCGCGGGATGCCGCGGCGGCGGATGCGGCGGCGACGCTGATCGCCAATGCGGTGGACGTGGACAGCCCCGCCGTCACCCGCGCGCCGGCCGATTCCCTCGACCCTGACAGCGATCTCGGCGCGCGGCTGGTCACCACCGCGGTCGGCGCGCTGACGGAGGCGGAGGTCGCCACCGCCCTCGATGCCGGCGCCGCCACCGCTGGCGCCTTCCTGCGCGACGGCCTGATCATCGCCGCCGCGTTGCGCCTGGCCGGCCGCAGCCGCATCCTGGGCGCGCCCTTCGCGCTGGAGTCCCCCGCATGAGCCATCCGGAGATCGTCATCCGCAAGACCATGCTGGGCGTGGAGGAGGTGCGTCATGATGGCGGGCCGGTGCTCGCCACGCCCATCCTGAAGGGCTGGTGCGCCGTTGTGCTGCGCAACCCCTTCGCCGGCCGCTACGAGCCCGACCTCATGTGGATGATGGAGGCGATGAAGCCCATCGGCCTGATGGTGGCGGAGAAGCTGCTGGCCGCGCTCGGCGGCGATCCCGCGCGGATCGAGGCCTATGGCAAGGGCGGCATCGTCGGCAGCGCCGGGGAACTGGAGCACGGCGCGCTGTGGCATGTGGCGGGGGGCTATGCGATGCGCGGCCTGCTCGGCCAGGCGCTGGCCATCGTGCCCTCCATGACCAAGGTCGGACCGATGGGCGCCATGCTCGACCTGCCCATCCACCACCGCAACGCCGCCTATGTCCGCAGCCATTTCGACGGCATCTCCTGCGTGGTGCCGGATGCGCCGCGGCCGGAGGAGATCCTGTTTGCGCTGGCGATGACGACCGGCGGCCGGCCCCATGCGCGGGTCGGCGGGCTGCGGCAGGAGGATATCGCGCAGTGGGACGGGCAGCGCTGAAAGCGCTGGCGCCGGGGCGATCGTTCCTGGTATGTTCGGCGCGATCCTCAGCCCATCGGCGCCGTCTCCAGCGGGGAAACACCCCCGAAATCGGTGCTAAAAGTGCTAAAAGGGCATAATCCGCCTAAGGATTGAGGGCGCCCGGTTCCGCCGCCAGCAAGGGCGCCAGGCGGGCGGCCCAGGCCTCGGCGCCGGCGTCCTCCGCCAGCAGGTCCTGGCGCACTTCCAGCAGCACGGCAGGGATGCCATTGGCGTCGCCATGGACGGGGACGGTAAAGTCCTCCTCCGCCTCGATGCGATAGGGCTCGTTGGCCGCCACCACCAGCGCCGGGTCTGCTTGCAGCCCCGCCACCAGGCGCTGCCCCAGCGCCTCCGCCCCGGCGAACAGCACCCCCGCATGCCAGGGCCGCGCCACGCCGCGGAAGACCGGGGTGAAGCTGTGCACGCCGACCAGCATCGCCGGACGTCGTGCGGCGATCTGCGCGGCGACCAGCGCCCGGAAGGGCTCGAAGTACTCGCGCTGGCGGAAGGCGATCTCATCCGCCGTCAGGCCCGCATTGCCGGGGATGTCGGTATCCTCGCTGCGCAGCAGGATGGAGGAGGGCACGCCGAGCGGCCGGTTGCAGTCGATCACCAGGCGCGAGACGCCGGACAGCACCAGCCTTGCGTCGAGCCGCCGCGCCAGCCCCCGCGCCAGCGCGGCCGCGCCGATGTCCCAGGCGATGTGCCGCCGGCGATCGGCCTCGGACAGGCCGAGGTCGCCATGAAGCGGCGGAATCCAGTTCGACGCATGCTCGCAGACCAGCAGCACGGGGCCGGCGCCGGCCTCGTTCTCCACCCAGGCGACAGGATTCACGCGACCTCGTCGGTGAAGACGCTGAAGCCGGACAGGGTGCAGGGCCCGAAGCTCGTCACCATCGCCACATCGGTGGCGTCCCGCCCGCGCGCCATCAGGATGCGGCCGATGCGGGGCGTGTTGTTGCGGGCGTCGAAGGTGTGCCAGCTGTCGTCGAGATAGACCTCGAACCACGCGGCGAAGTCCATCGGGCCCCAGGGCGGCGGCGTGCCCATGTCGCCGAGGAAGCCCGTGCAGTAGCGCGCGGGGATGTTGACCGCGCGGCACAGCGCGACGGCGAGGTGCGCGTAGTCCCGGCACACGCCGCGCCCGGCCGCATGGGCCTCCGACGCCGACCGAGTGGCATCGGCGTGTTCGTAGCCGAAGGCGATGTGGTTGTGGACGTAGTCGCAGATCGCCTGCACCCGCGCCCAGCCCGTCGGCCCCTGGCCGAAGAGCGACCAGGCGAGGTTGGAAAGCCGGTCCGTGTCGCAGTAGCGGCTGCCGAGCAGCCAGAGCAGCATCTCGTCCGGCAGCTGTTCCGGCGGCCACTGCCGCGCGGAGGGCAGCGTGGCCTCCACCAGCCCGCTGTCCTGGATCAGCAGCCTGGTGCTGATGGTGATGCGCCCGGCCGGCGCCACGATGCGCGTGCAGAAATTGCCGAAGCTGTCGTGGTAGGTGCGCGACGGCACCGGCGGGTCGAAGCGCATCTCCTGCGGGCCGATCAGGTCCCCGACGCGGGACGGATGGGCGTGCAGCATCAACGCCATCGGCGTCGGCTGCGGGCAGTCATAGGTGATCTCGCAGCCGGCACTGATGCGCATGGCGGGCACTCCTCGAAAGGCCGATGACACGAAAGGCACGGGACATCGGCCGGCGGAGTGCTGGCCCGCGCGGCGGCGCGGCGAGGCGGGCCTCAGACGGGCTTCTTGAGCGCCCGCATGTTGGCCGCGACCCGGCGCTGGGCCGGGCGCAGCGCGGCGGCGGCCACCACATCGGGCCGCGCGCCCTGCATCATGGCCGCGCCGGCGGCGATGGCGCCGTCGGCGAAGGCCTTCTGCTTTTCCGCCACCATGGCGGTCAGGGTGGAGGCCGCCTGCACGGGGTCCGTCGCCAGCTGCAGGCTGCGGAGGGTGAAGACCCACCCCGCCTGCCAGGCGAACAAGGCGTAGGCGGCCGGCGGCATCAGAGGACCGCCAGGATGGCTTCCGCCTTGGAAACCTCGAAGGCGCCGGCGGCTTCGACGCCGACATGCGTCACCTTGCCGTCCTTCGCCACCAGGGCGAAGCGCTGGCTGCGCACGCCGAGGCCGCGCGCCGTCAGGTCCAGCTCCAGCCCCAGCGCCTTGGTGAAGACGGCGGAGCCATCGGCCAGCATCACGACCTGGTCGGTGATGCCCTGGTCCTTGCCCCAGGCGCCCATCACGAAGGCGTCGTTGACGGACATGCAGGCGATGGTGTCCACGCCCTTGGCCTTCAGCGCCTCCGCCTGCGTCACGAAGCCCGGCAGGTGCTTGGCGGAGCAGGTGGGGGTGAAGGCGCCGGGTACGCCGAACAGGACCACGGTCTTGCCCTTGAACAGCTCCTCGGTGGAGACCTCCTTCGGTCCCTCCGCCGTCGCCTGCATCAGCTTCACGGCCGGAATGCTGTCGCCAACCTGGATCGTCATGTGGAATCTCCCTCTGTAACCCCTGACATACGGCGGATCGGGGGGGCGCGTCCATGCGCGGCCGGCATGCGTGCCGGCGATGGAACCGGGCGATTCAACCCGCTTCCGTGAAGCACGGCGCGGCGGCGCCTGCTTGCGGCCCGGCAGGGGTGCCGCCATGTTCTGCGAAGCCATGGCACGCCGAGCCCCCCGCACCCCTTCCCGGCCCAGCCCGTCCCTGATGGGGGATGGCTACCTCGCGGGCCAGCTCCTGGTCGCGATGCCGACCATGGAGGATCCCCGCTTCGCCCGCACGGTCATCTGCCTCTGCGCCCATTCGGCGGAGGGGGCGATGGGCATCGTGCTGAACAAGCCGCTGGAGGGGCTGTCCTTCGACGACCTGCTCGGCCAGCTGGGCCTCGACCCCGTGCCGCCGCAGCGCCGCATCCGCCTGGTCTCCGGCGGCCCGGTGGAGGGCGGCCGCGGCTTCGTGCTGCACACCGCGGATTGGGAGACGGAGGGCAGCCTGCGGGTGAGCGAGGAGGTGGCGCTGACCGCCAGCGTGGACATCCTCAAGGCCATCGCCGGCGGTGGCGGGCCGAAGGAGGGGTTCCTGGCGCTCGGCTATGCCGGCTGGGGCCCCGGCCAGCTGGAGGCCGAGATCCAGCAGAATGCCTGGCTCAACGTGCCGGCGGATGAATCGCTGCTGTTCGGCGAGAACGCCGGCGACCTCTGGCGCCAGGCGCTGGGCAAGCTGCACGTGGACCCCGCGGCGTTGTCCGGCTTTGCCGGACATGCCTGACGGCATGCCCTCAGGCGCCGGGCGCCGGCTCCGCCGGCTTGGCTCGCCGGACTGCCGGCGGGCCGCATTCGCGGCCTCGGCCCGCTGAAGGGCGCGGGCCGGTTTTTTCTTGTTCTCAGACAGCGAGCGCGGCCTTCGGCCGCTTGCCTTCGCGCCCTGCGCTGACGGCCTGGGCGCGGGCCGCTGGGTTTGATCCTCGCGGAGCTTGCCGCCTACCCCTGCCCCGGCGCATCTCTCTTCCATGGCCACCGCCCCCCGGATTCGCCTGCTGCCGGAGACCACCGCCAACCGCATCGCGGCGGGCGAGGTGGTGGAGCGGCCGGCTGCGGCGGTGAAGGAGCTGGTGGAGAACGCGCTGGATGCCGGCGCCACCCGCATCGCCGTGACGCTGGAGGAAGGCGGCATCGGCCGCATCCTGGTCGAGGATGACGGCGGCGGCATGGGCCCGGATGACCTGGAACTGGCGGTGGAGCGCCACGCCACCTCCAAGCTACCGGAGGAAGCGGCGCTGTTCCGCATCGCGACGCTGGGTTTCCGGGGGGAGGCCCTGCCCTCCATCGGCGCCGTGGCGCGGCTGACGCTGACGTCGCGCAACGGCAGCGGGGCGGCGCACGCCATCACGGTGGAGGGCGGGCGCAAATCCGCCGTCGCCCCCGCCGCCGGCCCGCCGGGCACGCGCGTCGAGGTCCGGGATTTGTTCTACGCCACCCCGGCGCGGCGGGAGTTCCTCAAATCCCCCCGCAGCGAGGCCGAGGCCGCGGTCGCCGCGGTGGAGCGCCTCGCCATGGCCTGGCCGCGCGTCGGCTTCCGCGTCACCGTCGATGGCCGCCAGGCGCTGAACCTGGCGCCGGCGGATCGCGCGGGGCGCATCGCGGCGCTGCTCGGCGCCGATTTCGCCGCCGCCGCGGTGGCGGTGGAGGCGACGCGGGACGGCATCACGCTCTCCGGCCTGGCCAGCCTGCCAACCCATCACCGCGCGACCGGGGAGGCGCAGCACCTCGTCGTTAACAACCGCCCGGTGCGCGACCCGCAGCTGAAGACCGCGCTGCGCGTCGCCTACCGGGACCTGGTGCCGGCGCGGCGCTTCCCGGTGGCGGCGCTGTTCCTGGAGGTGCCGCCGGAAGCGGTGGACGTGAACGTCCACCCCATGAAGACGGAGCTGCGCTTCCGCGACAGCGATGGCGTCCGCGGGCTGATGATCTCCGCGCTGCGCCGCGCGCTGGCGGTGGGCGCGCAGGGCGCGGCGCCGGACGGGCTGGCGGGGGGGTTCGAGGTGCAGCCCGTCGCCGTGCCCTCCTACGACCCGGTGCCAATCCCTGCCCCGACCGGCGGCTTCGCGCCCCCCGGTTTCGCAGAGGCGCCGGTGCCGGTCTTCCCGGGCTGGCGCCCGCCGCCCGGGCCCGTGGCGCGGCCTGCGCGTCCGCCCTCCCTCCCGCTCGGCTTCGCGCCCCCGCCGCCGCCGGCACCCCTGCCGGATTTTCCCGAGGACGGGCCGCTCGGCCGGCCACTGGCGCAGATCCTCGACACCTACGTCCTGGCGGAGGCACCCGATGGGTCGCTGGTGCTGGTGGACCAGCACGCGGCGCATGAACGGCTGACGCATGAGGCGCTGCGCGCGCAGCTGGTGGAAGGCGGCGTGCGCGCCCAGCCGCTGCTGCTGCCCGCCGTGGTCGAGCTGCCGGCCCGCGACGTGGCGCGGCTGCTGGACCGCGCGGCGGAACTCGGCCGGCTGGGGCTGGAGGTGGAGGGCTTCGGCCCGGGCGCCATCCTGGTCCGCGCCCTGCCCGCGCTGCTCGGCAACCCCGAACCCGCGCCGCTGCTGCGCGACATCGCGGCCGAACTGGCGGAGATGGATGAGGCGCTGGCGCTGGAAGCCAGGCTCGATGCCGCGGTGGCCCGGCTGGCCTGCCACGGCTCCATCCGCGCCGGGCGCCGCCTGAAGGGTGCGGAGATGGCGGCGCTGCTCCGCCAGATGGAGGCGACGCCGCGGGCCGCCACCTGCAGCCATGGCCGGCCCACGGTGCTGCGCCTCGGCAAGGCGGAGCTGGAGAAGCTGTTCGGCCGGCGCTGACGCCCCCGGTGAAAGCGTGGGGAACGACTGGCCGCGGCGCGTGCTTCATGGGCACACTGTCGGAAATGTCCGGACCGCTGGCCCATGCGTCTGATGCAGCTGATCTACGCCTCCCGCCCCTTCGGCTTCAGCGGCGACACGCTGGACGACATCCTGATGTCGGCGCGGCGCCGCAACCGGGCGGATGGCATCACGGGCGCGCTGATCTGCCGCAACGACCTGTTCATGCAGATGCTGGAAGGCCCCCGTGCCAAGGTCACCGCCACCTTCGGCCGCATCCTGCGCGATGACCGCCACATCGACGTGACGCTGCTGTGGTGCGGCGACGCGCCGTTCCGCAGCTTCCCCGACTGGGACATGCTGGAGGACCCGGCGCGGTCCTGGATGTGGAACCGCGACGAGGTGCGGGCCGGCGCGCCCTCGGCCGCCTCGGCCGAGGAAGCCCGCCGCGTCTTCGCCCGCATCGCCAGCGAACCGCGGGACGGCCAGGCGCCCGGTTGACGCGGGCCCTGGCGCACGGCACCCCTGCCCCATGCCCAAGCTGCAAGCCGCCCAGATTCAGGTCACCCCCTTCCAGCAGAACTGCGCCCTGATCTGGGACGCGGAGAGCAACACCGGCACGGTGATCGACCCGGGCGGCGACGTCCCCCGCATCCTGGCCGCGATCGAGCGCGCGGGCTGCACGGTGGACCGCATCCTGATCACCCATGGCCACCTGGACCATGCCGGCGGCGCTGCTGGCCTGAAGGCGGCGTTGGAGGCGAAGCAGGGCGCGCCGGTGCCGGTGGAGGGTCCGCATCGCGACGATGCTCCCCTGCTGGCCAACATCCCCGCCCAGGGCGCGCAATACGGCGCGCCCGACCTGCAATCTGTGACGCCCGATCGCTGGCTGGAGGAGGGCGACACCGTTTCCATCGCCGGCCAGGACTTCGATGTCTGGCACTGCCCGGGGCATGCGCCGGGGCATGTGGTCTTCACCTCCACGGCGCTCGGCTTCGCGCTGGTGGGGGACGTGCTGTTCCGCGGCTCCATCGGGCGCACCGACTTCGCCTATGGCGACCATGAGGCGCTGATCCGCTCCATCGTCACCAAGCTGCTGCCGCTGGGCGACGAGATGCGCTTCCTCTGCGGCCATGGCCCGGGTTCGACCTTCGGCGAGGAACGGCGGACCAATCCCTTCCTGCCGCGCTGATACCAACGACGTCAGTGAGCGACTTGCGGCCGGCGACGCCGGCCGAGGCCGCGGATGCGGCCCGCGGCCAATGCCGCGCAGCGGGCGCCGGCGATTGAGGCACGAAACAAGAATACCAACGAGTCGCTGAAAGCGGCCGTTGGTATGAATGTCATCGGTTGGCGCTTGCGGGGGCGCGGCCGGCGGGTGTCCCATGCCGCCATGCGCCCGATCCTCCGCCTCGCCCTGACTGCCCTGCTCCTCGCCACCCCCGCCGCCGCGCAGGATCGCGGCATCCCGGAACGGCTGGCCGCGCTGAACCGCGGCGCCGCCTGGCAGAAGGCGGGCGAGATCCCGCTGGCCTTCAACACCCACCACCCCCAGGGCATGGCGCGGATCGGCGACCGCTTTTTCCTCTCCTCGGTCGAGATCATCGCCCGCACCGAACGCTACCCCGAGCCGCGTGAGGGCCTGGACCGCAGCGCCGGCGAGGGCCGCGGGCACCTCTTCGAGGTCGATGCGGAGGGAAGGCTGCTGCGCTCCATTACCCTTGGCGAGGGCAGCATCTACCACCCCGGCGGCATCGATTTCGACGGCACGCATCTCTGGGTGCCCGTCGCGGAATACCGGCCCAACAGCCGGTCCATCATCTACCGCGTCGATCCCGCGACGATGCAGGCGGAGGCCGTCTTCCGCTTCGGCGACCATGTCGGCGGGCTGGTGCGGGACGTGGCGTCCAACACGCTGCATGGCGTCTCCTGGGGCTCCCGCCGCTTCTACGCCTGGCCGCTGGATGGCAGCGGGCGGCCGACCAACCTGGCGACCTCGGCGGAGGCGCTGCGGCGCCCGAACCCGTCCCACTACATCGACTACCAGGATTGCCATTCCGTGGGGCCGGGGCTCGCGCTGTGCGGCGGGCTCAACGCCTATCGCCCGCGCGGCCCGCAGGGGCAGGTCTTCGCGCTGGGGGGCATCGAGCTGGTGGACCTGGCGCGCGGCGCGCCGGTGTTCCAGTTGCCGGTGGAGCACTGGACCGAGAGCGGCCTGCCGATGACGCAGAACCCCTTCGCGGTGGCGGCGCAGGGCGCGAACGGGCTGCGCTTCTGGTTCGCGCCGGAGGATGAGCGGACGCGGATCTACGTCTTCGACGCGATGCCCCCGGGGGCACCGCGGTAGCGCTACCGCCGCGCCGCCCGCTCGCTCATTACGCAGGCCAGCACCACCAGCGCCGCCCCCGCCAGCGTGACCAGCGCCGGCGCATGGCCCCAGAACAGGGCGTCGAAGGTGATCGACCAGATCATGCCGGTGTAGCTGATCGGCGCCAGGCGGGCGGCCGGGGCGTGGCGGAAGGCCTCCGCCACCATTACCGTCGCCGCCGCCACGGCCACCCCCGCGCCGATCATCTGCGCGAGCGCCAGCGCCGTCGGCGGCTGCCATTCGGCGATGCCGAAGGGCGTCATCACCAGGAAGCCGAGCAGCGCGGGCCAGAACAGCACGCGGCCGATGCCGGGCTCGTTCCGCAGCTGCCGGTTCAGGAGGAAGACCGCGGCATAGCAGCCGGTGCCGAGCAGGGCGTAGACGTAGCCCATCAGCGGCCCCCGCCCGAGCCCATCCGCGAAGCCCGGCGCCAGCGCCAGCGCCACGCCGCCGAACCCCACCGCGCACCAGGCCCAGGCGATGGGCGACACCCTTTCCCGCAGCAGGATCGCGGAGGCCAGCAGCACGATCAGCGGCGCGGTGAAAAAGACGAGGTAGCCCTCCACCAGCGGCAGGTCGCGGAAGGCGAGGAAGAAGAAGCAGGCGCTGCCCAGCATCACCACCGCCCGCGCCGCGTTCAGCCGGGGGTTGCGGGTGGACAGGCTGCCCATCAGCGCCGGCGCCAGGCGGCGCAGCAGCACCACCAGCGCCAGCAGCACGACGAAGCGCACCGTCAGCACCTGCGCCAGCGGATGGGCGCCCGACAGCAGCTTGCTGTTCGCGTCGAGCACGCCGAACAGCAGGATCGCGCCGAACATCAGCGCGGGACCGCGCACGTCATTCCCCCCGGGATCGAAGGCGCCCTTCTGGCCGGGCGCGCGCCGCCTGTCCATTGCCCCAGCTTCCGGCTTCCCAAGCCCGACCGGACGGGGCATTAGCCGCGGCGATGACCACCCGCATTGCCTCCACGCTGATGCCGCTGATGCGCGGCATCGATCCCGAACGCGCGCATGACCTGGCGCTGCGCGCTCTCCGCTTCGGCCTGGCCGGCGCCGACCGGTCGCCGGACGATCCGATCCTGGCGACGGAGGCGCTGGGCCTGCGCTTCCGCAACCCGATCGGCCTCGCCGCCGGGTTCGACAAATCGGCGGTCGCGATCGGGCCGCTGATGCGGCTCGGCTTCGGCTTCGTGGAGGCAGGCTCGGTCACGCCCAAGCCCCAGTTCGGCAACCCGAAGCCAAGGCTGTTCCGCCTGGCGGAGGACCGGGCGGTGATCAACCGCATGGGCATGAACAATGCGGGCATCGCGCCCTTCCTGGCGCGGCTGGCGCATCTGCCGAGCCCGCGCCCCGCGGTGCTGGGCTGCAACATCGCCATCAACAAGGAAGGTGCCGCGCCGCTGCGGGACTATCCCGCGCTCTACACGGCCGTCGCCCCCCATGCCGGCTATGTCGCCATCAACGTCTCCTCCCCCAACACGCCGGGGCTGCGCGACCTGCAGGGGGAGCAGCAGCTGCGGGAGATCCTGGCCGCCGTCGCCGCCGCGCGCGCCGCGGTGGAGGGCCCGCGCCCGCCCATCCTGGTCAAGATCGCGCCCGACCTCTCGGCCGGCGCGGTGGAGCCGATCGTCGAATCGGCGCTGGCGCATGGGATCGACGGGCTCATCGTCTCCAACACCACCATCGCGCGCCCCGCGCCGCTGCGATCCGCGCTGAAGTCGCAGGCGGGGGGGCTTTCCGGCCCGCCGCTGCGGGAGGCCTCCACCGCGCTGCTGAAGCGCGTAGCCAAGGTCACGCAGGGACGGCTGACGCTGATCGGCTGCGGCGGCGTCGGTTCGGGCGCGGAGGCGCTGGAGAAGATCAAGGCCGGCGCCAGCCTGGTCCAGCTCTACGCCGCCTTCGCCTATGACGGCCCGGCGCTGATCCCCCGCATCAAGCGCGAACTCGCCGCCGCCCTGCGGCGCGAAGGATTTTCCTCGGTTGCCGAGGCGGTGGGTGTGGACGCGCGATGAAGATCCTCGATGGCGTGCGGACCCTGGCGCCGCGCTATGACGGCTTCATCCTGGACATTTGGGGCGTGGTGCATGACGGGCGCCGCCCCTATCCCGGCGTGGCCGATGCGCTGGCGCGGCTGACGGCCGAGGGCAAGCGGATCGTCTTCCTGTCCAACGCGCCGCGACGGTCCTTCGTGGTGCAGGACCTGCTGACGGGCATGGGGCTCGACCCCGCGAGCTGGACGGCCATCGTCACCTCCGGCGAGATCGCCTGGCGGCACCTGGCGCGGCGGGACACGGCGGCCTTCCAGGCGCTGGGGACGCGGGCCATCCATATCGGGCCGGAACGCGACCTCTCCGTCGTGCGGGACAGCGGCGTCAGCATCGTGACGGATCTGGCCGAGGCCGATTTCGTGCTGAACACCGGCCCCGACCCCGATCGCGGCGCGGAGGATCCGCAGGCCTATGCGCCGCAGCTCGCCCCCTGCGCGGCGCGCGGCCTGCCGATGGTCTGCGTGAACCCGGACCGGCACGTGATGGTCGGCGACCGGCACATCATCTGCGCCGGCGCGCTGGCCGATCTCTACGTGACGCTCGGCGGGCCCAGGGCGATCGAGATCGGCAAGCCCGATCCCGCCGTCTATGACCCGGTGATCGAGGCGCTGGGCATCACCGATCGCGCCCGCCTGGTCGCGATCGGCGACAGCCCGCACACGGACCTCGCCGGCGCGCAGGCCGCGGGGATCGATGCGGTCTGGGCGCTGACGGGCCTCGCCGCCCATGCGCATGGAGACACGCCGGAATCGGATCGGCTCGCTGCCGTCGCGGCGGCGGAGGGCGTGACGCCGGTGGCGGCGCTGACCGGGTTGCGCTGGTAGCGCACGGAATGGGCTGCGCTGGTAGCGCACGGGCCGGGTTGCGCTGGTAGCGCACGGGCCGGGTTGCGCTGGTAGCGCATAGGCCGGGCTGCGCTGGCAGCGCGCTCACTTTCGCGCGCGTCCCGCCCGGCGCGGGGGCGCCCTGCAAAGAAAGTGCCCTGTGCAGCACGGCGGCGCTGCCTACTCTAGGCCCGGTGAACCAGCATGCCCCCTCCCCGCCGCCGATCGCGGCGCCCGGCCTGACGCCCGCCGCGCCCCCGAAGCCCCGCCCGCCCATCTGGCTGCTGGTCGCCATGATCGCCATCGGGCCCTTCACCATGCAGGTGCTGGTGCCCTCCCTGCCCTCGATGGGCCGGGACCTCGGCGCTTCGACCACCGCCGTCCAGCTGACCGTGACGCTGTACCTTCTCTCGGTCGGCGTCGGGCAGCTGATCTACGGCCCGCTGTCCGATCGCTTCGGGCGGCGGCCGCTGCTGATGGGCGGCCTCGCCCTCTATGCCGTCGCCTCGCTCGGCGCCGCCATGGCGGGGGGGATCGGCGCGCTGGTCGTGGCGCGGGCCTTCCAGGCCATGGGTGCCTGTGCGGGGGTGGTGCTGGCGCGCGCCGTGATCCGCGACGTCTGGGCGCGGGACGAGGCTGCCTCCGTCCTCGGCTACGTCACCATGGGCATGACCATCGCGCCGATGCTGGCGCCGCTGCTGGGCAGCTTCCTCGACCAGACGGTGGGCTGGCGCGCCAGCATGTGGGCCTGCCTTCTCTTCGGCCTGCCGCTGGCCCTGATCAGCTGGAAGCGCCTGCCGGAGACGCTGCCGGCGCCGCAGCCGCTGCCGGGCTTCTTCGCCATCCTCGCGGCCTATCGCAGCCTCTGGTCCATCCCGGTCTTCCGCGCCTATGCGGCGCTGACGGCCTGCGCCACGGGTGTCTTCTTCGCCTTCCTGGGCGGCGCGCCCTATGTCGTCGTGCAGGGCATGGGCTACAGCCCGGTGCAGTTCGCCATCGGCTTCGCCGCCATCTCCATCTTCTTCGCCAGCGGCAACTGGCTGGCGGGCGTGCTGTCGAAGCGCCTCGGCATCCTGAAGATGCTGAGCGTCGGCACGGCGATCACCGTCACGGGCTCCATCGGCGCCGTGGTCGGGCAGCTGGTCTTCCCGCCGCATATCCTGGTCTTCTTCGTGCCCATGGCGATGGTCGGCGTCGGCAACGGCATGACGCAGCCCAACGCCATTGCCGGCGCGCTGAGCGCCCGGCCGCAACTCGCGGGCACGGCCTCCTCCCTCGTCGGCGCCTTGCAGATGGGCTTCGGCGCGCTGATGACCTTCGTGGTGGGGCTGGTCGAATACGGCGCGGGCATCGGCACGGCGCTGACCATGGCGGCGACGGGGAGTGCCTGCTGGCTGGCGCTGCGGGGCGCGCGGCGGGGGTAGAGCGCCTCACGCAAGCGTTCCCGCCATCGGGCGGATTTTCGCCCTTGCGGGCGCGACCAATGCTGCGAACCTTCCCGGCAACGAAACGGGAGGGACTTCGCATGTTCAGGACCGCATGCCGCGGCGTCATCGGCCTGCTGCTGGCCGCCGGCACCGCCGCGGCGCAGCCCGCCTATCCCACCCGCCCCATCTCCATGGTGGTCGGCTTCGCGCCGGGCGGTCCCGCGGATGTGGTCGCGCGGCTGATCGCGCCCTCCCTCGGCGCCGATCTCGGCCAGACGGTGGTGGTGGAGAATGCCTCGGGCGCCGGGGGCTCGATCGGCCAGGCGCGCGTCGCGCAGGCGCGGCCCGATGGCCACACCATCCTGTTCGGCAGCCTGGCCCAGGCCACCATCCCTACCCTCTACCGCCAGCTCAGCTTCGATCCCCTGGCGTTGGAGGCCGTGGGGCTGGTGAACGAGGTGCCGATGGCGATCATCGCCCGCCCCAACTTCCCCGCCGCCAACCTGGCGGAGATGGTGGCGCTGGTGCGGCGGGACGGGCGGCGCCTCAACCTCGGCAATGCCGGCGTGGGGTCCACGAGCCATCTCTGCAGCCTGCTGCTGATGGCCTCCATCGGAACCCCGGTGACGCTGGTGCCCTATCGCGGCAATGCGCTGGTGATGAACGATCTGGTCGGCGGCACGCTCGACATGGGCTGCGACCAGACCACGAACAACGCCGAGCAGATCCGCGCGGGGTCGATCCGCGCCTATGCCATCAGCACGCCGGAGCGTGCCGCCGCCCTGCCTGGCGTGCCCACCACCGCGGAGGCCGGGCTGCCCGCCATGCGCATGTCCGGCTGGAACATGCTGTTCGCGACGGCCAGCACGCCGCGCCCGGTGATCGAACGTCTGAATCGCGCGCTGCATGTCGCGCTGCGGGACGAGACGGTGATCCGCCGCATGGGCGACCTCGGCAGCGGGCCCGCGAGCGGGGAGCGTACGACGCCGGAGGGGGCGCAGGCCTTCTGGCGGGCGGAGATCGCGC
Source organism: Acetobacteraceae bacterium (assembly GCA_027482245.1). Classification (GTDB taxonomy): domain Bacteria; phylum Pseudomonadota; class Alphaproteobacteria; order Acetobacterales; family Acetobacteraceae; genus Falsiroseomonas. The sequence continues at coordinate 80,896 of JAIXWG010000064.1, forward strand.
GGTGGAAGCCGCTGATCGAGGCGGCAGACGGAATGGCCAACTGACGACGGTCCAGGGCCGGCTCGGCCCTGGCGGATGGGGTTTGGGGAAGGCAGCGCCTTCCCCACCCGCTACCCCTCGAACCGCGCCAGCCTGACCGCCGTATGCCCCCGCATCACGCGCGGGCTCGGCATTACCAGCAGGCAGTCGTCATGGGGCGTGCGGATCTCCGCCTCCCCGTCGAGGGCGATCAGCGTGTTGCGGCGGGGGATGACCTCCCCCCCGCGATAGTCGCGCAGGAAGGCGAAGCTGCCGGTCGCGGCGGTCACGGTCCGCGTCACGCGCGCCACCCGGCCGGGGGCGGGCCAGGAATCGGGGGCGATGGGCGCGCCCTCCTCCGCCATGCCGAGCAGCCGCAGCAGGCGCGCGGCCGCGACCTCCATCTGTGCCAGGGTCTCCGGCTGCCAATGCGGACCCGCTTCCAGCAGCAGGCCGCGGGCGCCTTCCTGGGCGAAGCGGGGGTGGTCGATCATGCGCAGCCCCGCCGCGTGGCCGTCATCCCCCACCACCAGCGGCGGCGTGCCGACCAGCCGGCCGAGCGACCGTGCCTCCAGCCCCGTCCCCGCCAGGAACAGCGGGTCCGACGGCCAGAGCATGGAATGCAGGTCCAGCAGCACATCCGCCTGCCGCACCACCGGCAGCAGCGCCCGCACCCGCTCCAGCTCCGCGGACCGCCGCCCGCCGGCCAGCGCGCTCGGCGACCAGAGGCGGTTCATGTCCTCATCCACGAAGCGGCTGGCCGTGGGGTCGGCGGGATCGAACAGGTCGAAGGCGGCGAGGTTGGCGAAGAGGAAGGTCAGGCGCCCGCGCCGCGGCCGCACCCCCTCCCGCAGCCAGCGCGTCGCCAGCAGGGCGCCGGAGATCTCGTTGCCATGCACCAGCGTGCCGATGAGGAGATGCGGCCCCGGCTCCTGCGCCGCCAGGGTCCAGACCCCGGGGATGCCGGCATTGCCGTCGCGCCAGGGCGCGATGTCCGGCACGGGCAGGCGCACCGCGAGGTTCGGCAGGTCGATCCGGGGCAGGCCCTGGCTGAGGTCGCCGGTCGCCATGTTCATGATGCGAGTCGATCACCCAGCCGGTCGATGAAGGCGCAGCAGGCCGCCATCTCGGCCTCCTCGATCCACTCATCGGGCTGGTGGGCCTGCGCCACCTGGCCGGGGCCGCAGACGATGCTGTCGATGCCCGCGCGCTGGAACACGCCGGCTTCGGTGCCATAGGGCACCCGCACCGCGCCGCCCCGCGCGCCGCAATCCTGGGCCAGCGGCAGCAGAGCCGATCCCGCCGGCAATTCGAAGGGGGGCGCGTAGCAGCGCGTGGCGAAGGTGAAGCCGGCATCGGGGGCGGCGGCGCGCAGCCCCGGCAGCACCTCCTCCGCCAGCCAGGCCTCCAGCGCGCCGCGCACCAGGCGGCCATCCTCGCCGGGGATGCTGCGGACCTCGAAGACGAATTCCGCGAGGTCCGGGACGATGTTGAGGATGGTGCCGGCCTGGAAGGTGCCGGTGTGGATGGTGCTCCAGGGCGGTTCGAAGCCGTCGGCCCGCGCGCCCTCCGCCGCGATCCGCCTTGCTTCCCGCTTCAGCCAGGCCACGGCTTCCGCCGCCGCTTCCAGCGCGTTGGCGGTGCGGTGGGTCAGGCTGGAATGGCCCGTGCGCCCGGTGACGCGCACGTCCCAGGAGGCATAGCCCTTGTGGGCAACGACCGGCGTCATCCCGGTGGGCTCGCCCACCACGCAGAAGGCGGGCGGGGGCGCGGCCTGGCCGAGGCTGTCCACCAGCAGCGGCGCGCCCGCGAAGGTCGTCTCCTCATCGAAGCTCAGGCACAGATGCACCGGCCGCTTCAGCCCCTTGGCCAGCAGCCCCGGCACGCTGGCCATGGCGCAGGCCCAGAAGCCCTTCATGTCCACCGATCCGCGCCCGACCAGCCTGCCCTGCTGCTGGCGCAGCGCGAAGGGATCGCCGGTCCAGGCCTGGCCGGCCACCGGCACGCAATCGCTATGGGCGGAAAGCGCCACGCCCCCCGGCACGGCAGGGCCGAGGATGGCATGCAGCGCGGCCTTGTCCTGCACGGGGTCGTGGACGAGCCGGCTCTCCACGCCCTGCGCGGCGAGTTCGGCCTGCACGTAGCGCACCAGATCCAGGTTGCTTCGCGCGCTGGTGGTATCGAAGGCCACCAGCCGTGCCAGAACCTCGACCGCCTGCGGTCCCGCCCCCATCGCACTCCCCCTTGGGAGTGCAGTCTATACGCCCCTCCCCGGGGGACAATCCGGCCGCAACGGTTCTGAAATCAAGTCCATCTTCTACCAGGGATTGAGGACTACCGTCCCGCGCGGGCCTCCGCCACCAGCCGCTCCAGCGCCGGCAGCTCGATCGCGCCGGGCACCAGCGTGTTGCCGATCACCAGCGCGGGCGTGCCTTCGATGCCGAGGCGCTGGGCGAGCGCCAGGTTGCGCTCGATCCGCGCGCCGATGGCGGCATCGTCCATGTCGCGGCGCAGCCTGGCCCAGTCGAGCCCCGCGCGTTCGGCCTGCTGGCGCAGCACGGCCTCGGTCGGTTCCGTCCGCAGCGCCAGCAGCGCGTCGTAGAAGGGCACGTAGCGGCCCTGCCGCTGCGCCGCGAGCAGGGCGCGGGAGGCGAGGACGCTGTTGGGGCCGAGGATCGGCAGGTCCTTCAGCACCACGCGGATGTTGGGGTCGCGCCGCAGCAGCGCGTCCATGGCGGGCTGCATCTGCTTGCAGTAGCCGCAGCGGGCATCGAAGAACTCGACGATCGTCACGTCGCCGCGCGCATTGCCCTTGCTGGGGTCGGCGGCGTCGCGGAACAGGGCCTCCGCATTGTCGGCGATGGCGGCACGCTGCGCCGCGCTGCGGTCGCGGCGGTCCGCCTCCTCCAGCCCGGCCAGGGCGTCGCGCAGGATGGTCGGATCCTCCCGCAGCGCCTGGCGGAGGATGCCGAGGATTTCCGCGCGCTGGGCGGCGCTGAAGCCGGGCGGCGCTTCCTGGGCCGGGGCTCCGCCGGCGAGAAAGCAAAGGCCGGCGGCGAGGAGAAGGCGCAGGGGCGATCGGGTCATGCCTGTCCTTATCGCGGCAGGGGCCCCGCTGTCACCGACGCGCTCCCTAGCGACGGCGTGGCAGGTTCTCCGGCTGCGCGGCGTTGCGGAGGTCGGAGGCCCTGAGGCGCATCGGGCCGGGCGGCAGCGCGGCCTCCGCCCGCGCGGCCAGGATGCGCGCGGCCGCCGGATCGCCGAGCAGCATCGCCTCCTCCGCCAGGGACAGATCGGCCAGCGGCATCTCCCCCAGCCTTCCATGGGCGACGGCGCGCTGGCGCCACAGGAAGGCGCTGTCGCGTTCCGTCCGCATCGCCGCATCCAGCTCCGCCAGCGCCAGGCGCAGCTGGGCGGGCTGGCCGAGTTCCATCAGCACCCTCGCATGGCCCAGCCGGACCAGCCCTTCCTCCGGCGCCAGCCGGGCCGCGGTGGCGTAGGGCGCCAGCGAATCGGCCAGGCGATGGCCCTCGAACAGGATCTGGCCCTTCAGCTCATGCAGCCAGGGATTGGCCGGCTGCTCCGCGATCAGCCCCTCCACCATCTCCACCGCCGGCGCGATGCGGCCGGAGCGGAACTGAGCGATGGCGCGGGCATAGCGGGCGGGGGCGCTCGTGTCGGTCTCGGGGTAGCGGCGCATCGTCAGCAGCGGCGAATCGATGAAGCCGTCCAGCTTGGCCCGCACCATGGCGAAGGCGGCCTCGAGCTCCGGCGGAAAGGGCGCCTGCGCGAAGCGGGACCGCGCCAGGTGTTCGCGGATGAACTCCAGCCGGTCGCGGGACAAAGGGTGGGTGCGGAAATAGGGGTCCTGCCGGCCGACGGCGAGCAGTTCCTGGTCCAGCAGCCGCTCCAGCAGCCTTTCCAGCCCGCGGGACGACCAGCCGAGCCGGTCGAGGTAGTTGACCCCCGCCTGGTCCGCCGCCTGTTCCTGGCTGCGGGTGAAGGCGTAGAACTCCCCCATCGCGCTGGCCTGGCCGCCCAGCATCCCGGCCGCCAGCGCGCCGCTCTGCCCCGTCGCCGCCGCCGCAGCCCCGCCGAGGAGCATGGCGCCGATGCTGCGGAGCATGGCGTTGCGCATCTCCTCCGGCACCCGGGCCAGGTGGCCGCCCGCGATATGCCCCGTCTCATGCGCCAGCACGCCCACCAGTTCCAGGGCGCTGCTGGACTGCTGGATGAGGCCGGTGTGGATGAACAGCCGGTTGCCGGTACTGACGAAGGCGTTTATGGCGCGGTTCTGGATCAGCGTGGTCCGAACCAGGCCGGGATCCACCCCCGCGGTGCGAAGCAGGGGATGGGACAGGCGCCGGACCAGGTTTTCGGTCTCGGCGTCCCGGATGGTGACGATGCGTGACGCCGCCGACTGCGCCGAGGCGGATCCAGGGACGACCAGCGCGGCGAGCAGGGCAAGGACCACCAGCATGACGACCAGCTTCAGGGCGGCAACCATGGCCGGGAAGACCATGGCGGAAGCTGGTCTGGCGGAAACCGGGGGCCTGGCGATGAAGGAACGTCGCGGCATGGCGGGCAGCCTACCGCGCACGGCCACCGCTTCCCACCCCGCGCGCCCGGCCCTGGCCCTGCTGGCCGGCCTCGCGCTGTCCGGCTGCTCCGCCTTCGCGCCCGACCCCAATGCGATCCAGCCCGGCCAGCCCGGCTTCGTCCGCGGCTTCCTGGGCGGTGCCGTCGCCGATGACCCGCGCGCCGCGCTGGTGGCGCGCAACACGCTGTCCGCCGGCGGGTCCGCCGCCGATGCGGCGGTGGCGGCCGGGCTGATGCTCACGGTCACCCAGCCCTCCCGCGCCGCGCTCGGCGGTGGCGGCGCCTGCCTGCTCTTCGCGCCCCGCCGCGCGGAGGCCGAGGCGATCCTGTTCCTGCCGGGGGCGCGGGACGCGACGCCGCCGGGCGCCGACCGCCCCGCCGCCGTGCCGATGATGGCCCGCGGCCTCTTCGCGCTGCATGCCCGCGGCGGGTCCCGCCCCTTCGAGGAATTGATCGCCCCCGCCGAACAGGCCGCCCGTTTCGGGGTCGAGGTGAGCCGCGGCCTGGCGGCCGACCTGGCCGCCGTGGCGGGACCGCTGCTGGCGGACCCCGCGGCCGCCGCCATCTTCGCGGGCCCCGGCGGCCAGCCGCTGGCGGCAGGTGCCACCATCGTGCAGCCGGACCTCGGCACCACGCTGGCGGCGCTGCGCACCGCGGGCGTGGGCGACCTGCACCAGGGCGCGCTCGCCCGGCGCGTGGCGGAAGCCTCCATCCCCGCCGGCGGCGGGCTGACGGTGGCGGAGATGCGGGCCGCCGTCCCGAGCATCGCGGCGCCGCTGATCCTGCGGTCCGGCAATGAGAGCGTGGCCTTCCTGCCGCCGCCGGCCGATGGCGGCCTGGCCGCGGCGGCGGCCTTCACCGCGCTCGGCGCCGGAGCCACGCCGGATGCGGCGTCGCTGCGCGGCGTCGCCGTGACCCGCGCCTGGCGGGAGCGGGGTGGCGACCCGATGGCGCTGGTGACGGCGGAAGTGCCGGCCGACCAGGGCTGGCCGGTACTGCCGGCCTCCACCAGCTTGGTGGTGGTGGACCGGGATGGCATGGCGGTGAGCTGCGCCTTCACCATGAACAACCTGTTCGGCACGGGCCGCGTGGCGCCGACCACCGGCATGCTGCTGGCGGCGGCCCCCAACATCGGTCAGGTCCGGCCCGCGCTGCTGTCCGCCGCCATCGCCTTCAATGCGCCGCTGCGCAGCTTCCGCGCCGCCACGGCCGGCAGCGGGCAACACGCCGCCCCCATCGCCACCGCCCAGTCGATGGCCGCGGCGCTCCGCTTCAGCCTGCCGCTGGCCCCGCGCTTCGTCCCGGGCGCGGTGCCCACCCCGGCAGCGGCACAGCCGCAGGCGCCGGACCTCTTCGCCGCCGTACCCAATCCCGGCCGCGGCAACGCGCTCGCCTGCCCGCGCTACCTGCCGGGCGACCCCACCAGCTGCTTCTCCGAGACCGATCCGCGGGGCACGGGCCTCGCCATCGGCGCCGTGGACCGCTGATGGCGCTGAAGACCGGGCGGGGCGCGGAAGCGCCCCCCTTCATGGTGATGGACGTGATCGCGGCGGCCAATGCGCGCGCCGCGACGCTGCCGCCCGGTGCGCCCGGGATCCTCCGCATGGAGGTCGGGCAGCCCGGCAGCGGCGCGCCGCGCGGCGCGGCGGAAGCGGCGATCCGGGCGCTGCAGGCGGGCCACCCGATGGGCTACACGGAGGCCTTCGGCCTCGCCTCTCTCCGCGCCCGCATCGCCGGCCACTACCGTGACAAGTATGGCGTCACCGTCGCGCCGGGGCGCATCGCGGTGACGGTCGGGGCGTCGGGCGCCTTTCCGCTGGCCTTCCTCGCCGCCTTCGACGTGGGCGACCACGTCGCCATGGCCGCCCCCTTCTACCCGCCCTATGCCAATATCCTGACGGCGCTCGGCATGGTGCCGCAGCTGCTGCCCTGCGATGCCTCGACCCGCTTCCAGCCGACGCTCGCGATGCTGGAGAAGCTGGACCCGCTGCCGGCCGGGCTGATCGTCGCCAGCCCCTGCAACCCCGCCGGCACCATGCTGCCGCCGGCGGAACTGGCGGCCATCGCCCGCTGGTGCCACGCCCATGGCGTGCGGCTGATCTCCGACGAGATCTATCACGGCCTGTCCTATGGCACGGTCGCGGAGAGCACCGCGGCCGCCTTCAGCGACAGCGCCGTGGTGGTGAACAGCTTCTCCAAGTACTTCTCCATGACAGGCTGGCGCATCGGCTGGCTGCTGCTGCCGGAAGATTTGATCCGCCCGGTGGAATGCCTGGCGCAGAACCTGTTCATCAGCGCGCCCCATGTCGCGCAGGTCGCCGCCGAGGCCGCCTTCGACTGCGTCCCGGAACTGGAAGCCAACAAGGCCGGCTACGCCCGCGCGCGCGCGGCGCTGCTGGAAGGCCTGCCCAGGGCCGGCTTCGACCGCATCGCGGAGGCCGATGGCGCCTTCTACCTGTGGTGCGATGTCGGGCACCTCACCAATGACAGCCTCGATTTCTGCGCCCGGATGCTGGAAGGCGCGGGCATCGCGGCATCCTCCGGCGTGGATTTCGACCGGGAGAGGGGCAGCCGCTTCCTGCGCTTCAGCTATTGCGGACCGGAAGCCGCGATGGTGCAGGCGCCGGCGCGGCTCAAGGCGTGGCTGGGGCGGTAGCGCCGCCCCAGCGCCACCAGGCGGCGGGCAGGGCCGCGGCGGCGGCTTCCGCCTCGATGGGTGTTGCGAAGATTCCGAAGCAGGTGGCGCCGCTGCCGCTCATCCGCGCCAGCAGGCAGCCGGGCCGCGCCGCGATCGCGGCCAGGACATCGGCGATGGGCGGGCAGAGCGTGATTGCGGCGTCCTGCAGGTCGTTGCCGAGCGGCCGCAGCCAATCCGCCAGCGCCGCCGCATCGGGCCAGCCATCGGGATAGTCCGCTTCCGCCGAGAAGCCCGGCGCTCGCGCCCTGAAGACCGCGGGCGTGGCCAGCGCCAGGCGCGGATTGGCCAGCAGCAGGCCGAAGGGCGGCAGCGGCGGCACCGGGTCCAGCACCTCCCCTACGCCCCGCATGCGCATCGGCCGGCTTTCGACGCAGACCGGCACATCGGCGCCGAGTCCAGCGGCGATGGCGCGCAGCCGCGTGGTGCCGAGCCGCGTGCCCCAGAGCGCATCCAGCACCCGCAGCGCGGCGGCCGCATCGGCCGAACCACCACCGATGCCGGACGCGACGGGCAGGTGCTTTTCCAGCGTGATCGCCGCCGCCGGCGCGATGCCGGCCTCGGCCGCCAGGGCGCGGGCCGCGCGCAGCACCAGGTTGTCAGGTTCCGCCCGCAGCGCCGCCGCCCCGGGCCCGGACAGCGCCAGGGTCAACTCCCCGGCCGGTCCGGCCCGCACCACATCGCCGACGCCCGCGAAGACCGCCAGGCTGTCCAGCAGGTGGTAGCCATCGGCGCGCCGGCCCGTGACGCGCAGCGTCAGGTTCACCTTGGCAGGGGCGAAGCCGCTCATGCGGAAAGGGCGCCCCCGGTCAGTCCGTGCGCTGCGCGGTGGAGGCCGGGGGCACCGGCAGCCCGTCCCGCAGCTTCACCTCGATCTTCGCCAGGTCGCCCGGCTCCGGCTCCAGCCCGAGCGCGCGGCTCCACTGGAAGCGCGCCTCCCGCTCCCGCCCCGCCGCCCAGTAGGCGTCGCCCAGGTGGTCGTTGATGACGCTGTTGCGCGGCTCCAGCTCCACGGCGCGTTCCAGCCAGCGGATGGCGCCGGGCAGGTCGCCCATCTTGAACAGCGCCCAGCCGAGGCTGTCGACGATGTTGCCGTCATTCGGGCGAAGCTCGACCGCCCGTTCCAGCATCCGGCGCGCCGCCGGCAGGTCCTTGCCCTGCTCCACCCAGGTATAGGCCAGGTAGTTCATGACGTAGGGCTGTTCGGGGGAAAGCTCGAGCGCCTGCTGGAAATCGGCCTCCGCGCGCGGCCAGGCACCGGCGCGTTCATGGGCGATGCCACGGGCATAGAGCAGCGGCCATTCGGCCGCCGTCGGCGTGCCGACCCGCTCCAGCGCCGCGTCATAGGCGGCGATGGCGTCGGCGAAGCGGTTGCGCGCGCGCAGCAGGTCGCCAAGCCGCGCCAGGGGCTGCGGGGATGCCGGCAGGTCGGCCGCGATGGCGCGATAGGCGGCCTCTGCCTCCGGCACCCGGTCCAAGCGGTCCAGCAGCGCGGCGCGGCGCAGCGCGGCGACGCGGGCCAGCGGATCGCCGGCCGGCACCTGTTCCAGCACGGCATAGGCGGTGTCGGGGTGCCGTTCCTCGCCATAGGATTCGGCGATCAGCAGCAGGGCGGGGGCAAAGTTGGGGCGGAGGCGCAGCGACAGCCGCGCCAGGATCAGCGCGCCCTCCCCGGCCCCCTGCTGGCGCAGCGCCGCGGCCAGGGCGAGATGCGCCTCGGCGATGCCCTCCACCGCGGAGGCGACGCCACGCTGGGCGATCACCGCGCGGCGCGCCTGCTCCGTCCCGGCGGCGATGGCGAAGTCACCGAGGCCGCGGCCCAGCGCCTCCATCAGCCGCAGCGCCTCCGCCTCCCGCCCGCTGCGGGCCAGGATGCCGGCGGCGAGTTGCAGCAGGCGGAGCGACGGTTCGGGCGTCTCCGACAGCGCGGTGCGGATGGCGCGCTCGGCCTCCCGCGGCCGGCCGGCGACGTCGGCGATCAGCGCCAGGTGCAGGGCGTGGATGCCGCGCAGCCGCCCGCTTTCGGCCAGCGGGCGGAGCGTGGCCAGCGCCGCGTCGGTCTGGCCCTTGCCCTGCTGCACCCAGGCCAGCAGCAGGGGCTGCAGGATCTGGGAAGGCCCCTGGCGCGGCAGGGCGCGGACGCGCTGTTCCGCCCGGTCCCAGCGACCGGCCACGGCTTCGGAACCGACCAGCAGCAGCGCCGCGGCCTGGTTGTCCGGCAGGCGCCGCGCCAGGCGCAGCGCATCCGGCCGCCCATCCAGCAGGGCGGCGGCGAAGGCGCGGTTGATGAGTTCCGGCTGGTCCGGCTCCCGCCGCAGCGCGTCGAGCAGGTTGTCGGCGGCGGTGCGGGTATCGGTCTCGGATTGCGCGAATCGACCGGCCAGGTAGGTCCCGAAGACGCCACCGGGCTCGGCGGGCTGGGCATTGGCGGGCGCGGTGGCGGGGACGGGCGTGCCCGCCGCCGCGCAGGCCGAAAGCAGGGCCGCCGCGAGGAGGACGGCACGGCGGGGGGGCACGAGCCTGATCATTGGACGCAGCCTAGCCGGGGACACCGGGGTCGCGCCACCATGGCGTGGCGGGGCTGCAACACGTGGCGCCAGGGCGATGCTGATTTATCACGGTCGAGGGCGGGGCGGGCCGCGACGCCGTCAGTACTGCTCGGACCGCCGGCGCGTGACAATGTGGCTGCCGGGCGGCAGGGCGTGCAGGACGCCCTCCGCCCAATCCGTGATTCGGCGCATCGGGTGGGAGGGCGCCGATGCATCCCCATTCGCAGGCTCGGGCGGTTCCGCCGCCGGTTCCCGCCCCGAATCGCCGCCGGCAAAGCCCACGAGCCTGCTCGCGGATTCCGCGAGTTCGGCCAGGGGTCCCGCCGCCGCGCGGTCATCCGCCAGGACGGCCTTCAGGACCGCGCGCGTGGCGGTGACCTCCGCACGCATCTCATCGATGGCGGCGGAGAGCCGTTCGGCAGCCTCGGCGTGGGTGGCATCCATCGACATGGGCGACGACATGGGGGACCCCGGACGCGCCAACATCGGCGCGATGGCAGCGGCGGCGACCATGCTCCGAAGGGCGAGTGAATTCAACCTGGAAGTGCATCAAACCGGAGTGACGATCTGATGACGCCGACCGGCCGGTGCAAGACCCGCCGCCCGGAGCCGGCCCGTGGCGCCCAGGGTGCCTGGGACAGATCGATCGCGCAGCCGCGACCGATGCCGAGTGTTGCCAGAACTGTCCCGATACTTTTCGATACCTCAAGCATTCCAGGAGGTCCTCATGCGTCGCCACCTGATTGCCTTGCTTGCCCTGGTTGCCGGGATGATCGGCGCCGGCCAGGCACAGGCACAGAACCGCTTCTGGCTGGTCAATGACACCGGGCGGGTGATCGAGCGTGCCTATGTCTCCTCCTCCCGCGTGTCGGACTGGGGGCCGGACATCCTGGGCAGTTCCGTGCTGCCGCCGGGCCAGCGGGTCTGGGTGACGCCGAATTTCGGCGACTGCATCCTGGACTTGCGCGTCACCTACCAGGGCGGCGGTGAGGAAAGCCGGATGCAGGTGAACGCCTGCAACCTGAGCCAGATCGTCTTCGGCCGCTCCGGGGCGGGCGCGGGGGCGAGCGTCGGCGGCGTGGGCCCCGGCGCGGGCGCCTCCATCGCGGGCAATCCCAGCTTCTACTTCGTCAACGGCACGGGCCTGACGATCCGGGAGGTCTATGTCTCCCTGTCCACCGACAGCAACTGGGGCGGCGACCGGCTGGGGCAGAACGTGCTGCAGCCCGGCCAGCGCCTCCAGATCAGCCTGCCGGCCGGGCGGGTCTGCACGGTGGACATGCGCGTCGTCTATGCGGATGGCCGGGCCAATGAGCGCCGGCGGGTGGAAACCTGCAGCGTGAACGACTTTGTCTGGCGCTGAGCGTCTCGATAGACATTAAAAATCACTCACTTATTTTCTACGGAGGTGGCCAGGTCGTCATGCTTGACGGTCCAGCGGCCTGGCCACCCGACCGCGGCGGGGGCGCGGCATCGCGCCGATCAGCGCCCTGCGCCTGATGTGATGCGACGGCACTCCAGCCCTCGCAAAACAAGGGATTCTGGCGGGTTTCGGCCGGGTGCAGGCCGTTCGCCGGCGATGCGGCACTGGCGGCCGGACCAGGGCGTGGGACCCTGCCGCCGAGATGATCCTTGAGCCAGATCAATTTAACGGATGTTAATGTGTTACACCGTTTTCGCGGTTGACCCGTTTCATGGACACGAATCAACAGGATCGCGCGTTGAAAGCGCATGTCGGTTCCGTAAGAAGATAGGCATGCGCGGGGATCAAACCCTTCGCGCGTCACGCGCATGGCGCGTGGCACCGCAACAACGACCCGCGGGCGGGCGTGCCCGCGAATGAAGGGATGGGGGATGTCTGCATCGCACGCCGCGGCCGGCGGGGCCGCGCGACCAATGTCGCAGGAGGAGCGGAAGGTCATCCTCGCCTCCTCCCTCGGCACCGTCTTCGAATGGTATGACTTCTACCTCTATGGTTCGCTCGCCGCCGTCATCGGCGCCAAGTTCTTCTCCATGTATGACGAGAGCACGCGCAACATCTTCGCGCTGCTCGCCTTCGCCGCCGGCTTCCTGGTGCGCCCCTTCGGCGCGCTGGTCTTCGGCCGCCTCGGTGACCTCGTCGGCCGGAAGTACACCTTCCTCGTCACCATCGTGATCATGGGTGCCTCGACCTTCATCGTCGGCATCCTCCCCACCTCCGACCAGATCGGCATCATCGCGCCGATCGTCCTGATCGTGCTGCGCATGCTGCAGGGCCTGGCGCTGGGCGGCGAGTATGGTGGTGCGGCGACCTACGTGGCGGAGCACGCGCCGAACGGGCGCCGCGGCTTCTACACCAGCTTCATCCAGATCACCGCGACGGCCGGCCTGTTCCTGTCGCTGATCGTCATCCTCGCCACCCGCTCCATCACCGGCGAAGCCGCCTTCGCGGATTGGGGCTGGCGCGTGCCGTTCCTGATCTCGATCGTGCTGCTCGGCATCTCCGTCTGGATCCGGATGCAGATGCAGGAAAGCCCCGCCTTCAAGAAGATGAAGGAGGAGGGCACGGGCTCCAAGGCGCCGATCGGCGAGGCCTTCGGCCAGTGGAAGAACGCCAAGATCGCGCTCTTCGCCCTGCTCGGCCTGGTCATGGGCCAGGCGGTCGTCTGGTACACGGGTCAGTTCTACGCGCTGTTCTTCCTCGGCTCCGTGCTGAAGGTGGACGGCTTCACCACCAACATGCTGATCGCCTGGTCGCTGATCCTGGGCTCCGGCGGCTTCGTGCTGTTCGGCTGGCTGTCCGACAAGATCGGCCGCAAGCCGATCATCCTCGGCGGCTGCCTGATCGCGGCGGTCACCTACTTCCCGCTCTTCTCGCTGATGAGCGCGGAGGCAAACCCGGCGCTGACGCAGGCCCACCGCACCATCACCACGGTGGTGGAGGTGGACAAGGCCACCTGCTCCTTCCAGTTCAACCCGACGGGCACGGCGCGCTTCACCCAGCCCTGCGACATCGCCAAGGCGGCGCTGGCGCGGCTGTCCGTGAACTACTCCGTGGAGAACAAGCCGGGCCAGACCGGCGTGCGGGTCACGATCGGCAACCAGACCGTGACGTCTGACCAGCCGAACTTCGCGGCCGCCCTCGGCACCGCGGTGACGGCGGCGGGCTACCCGGCGGCGTCGAACCCCACCGTGGTCAAGATGTCCGGTCCCTTCGACATCTTCCGCGAACAGCCGGCGGTGCTGATCTTCATCCTGACGCTGCTCGTGGTCTACGTGACCATGGTCTATGGCCCAATCGCGGCGGCGCTGGTGGAGCTGTTCCCGACGCGCATCCGCTACACCTCCATGTCGCTGCCCTATCACATCGGCAATGGCTGGTTCGGTGGCCTGATGCCGGCGACGGCCTTCGCGATGATCGCGCAGACCGGCGACGTGTATTTCGGCCTCTGGTACCCGGTGGTGATCGCGCTCGCGACCGTCGTCATCGGCTTCTTCATGGTGCCGGAGACGAAGGATCGCGACATCTTCGCGACCAATGCCGACGGTTCCGCCAGCGCGGCGGATTACCGTTCGGGCCGCTGATCCGGGCCGCAGGCCTGGGCTTCCAGGGCGCCGGGGGCAATCACCCCCGGCGCCTTTTTTCTTGCGCTGCGTCAATGGCCCCGGCGGCCAGCGCAGGCATGGTTGCGCGGCAGGGCGCCCCGGCGGCACTCTCAGCGCCAAGCAGGACCGGGACCTACCCGGCAGGAATGAGGAAACGGCACCATGGATGGCAGCACCGGCACGAGCCGCTACGACGAGGCCTATGGCGCCTGGCGCCGGGATCCCGAGGCTTTCTGGCGTTGCGCGGCGGAAGGCATCGACTGGGCCGTGCCGCCGACGCGCATCTTCGACGCCGAGGCCGGCGTCTATGGCCGCTGGTTCCCCGATGCCCGGCTGAACACCTGCTTCAACGCGCTGGACCGGCACGTGGGCGGCGGCCGGGGCGATCAGGCCGCCCTGATCTGGGACAGCCCCATCACCGGCAGAGCCGCCCGCTATACCTACGCGGAGCTGCTCGGCCGCGTGGCGAAGGTCGCGGGCGCGCTGGCGGCGCGCGGCATCGGCGCAGGCGACCGCGTCATCATCTACATGCCGATGGTGCCGGAAGCCGCGATCGCCATGCTGGCCTGCGCCAGGCTCGGCGCCATCCATTCCGTCGTCTTCGGCGGCTTCGCGGCGGCGGAGCTGTCGGCGCGCATCGCGGATGCTGAACCCAAGGCGATCATCTCCGCCTCCTGCGGGCTCGAGCCCGGGCGCATCGTGAAATACAAGCCGCTGCTCGACGCCGCCATCGCGCTGTCGCCGCACAAGCCCGCGCATTGCCTGATCCTGCAGCGGCCCGAACACCCCTGCGAGCTGACATCAGGCCGCGACGTCGATTTCCTGGAGGCCGAGGCGGCGGCCGCGCCCGCGCCCTGCACGGATGTCGCGGCGACGGACCCGCTCTACATCCTCTACACCTCCGGCACGACCGGGAAGCCCAAGGGCATCGTGCGGGACAATGGCGGGCATGCCGTGGCCCTGATGAACTCCATGGCGATGCTCTACGGCCTGAAGGCCGGGGACGTGATGTGGACGGCGAGCGATGTCGGCTGGGTCGTCGGCCATTCCTACATCGTCTATGCGCCGCTGCTCGCGGGCTGCACGACGGTGATGTACGAGGGCAAGCCCGTCGGCACGCCGGATGCAGGAGCGTTCTGGCGCGTCGCTGCCGAGCACCGCGTGAAGGTGCTGTTCACCGCCCCCACTGCGATCCGCGCCATCCGCAAGGAGGATCCGGAGGGCGCGCTGTCCGCGCGGTACGACCTCTCCGCGCTGGAAGCCCTGTTCCTGGCCGGGGAGCGCTGCGACCCGCCGACCGCCGAATGGTCCGCGCAACTGCTCGGCAAGCCCGTCATCGACCATTGGTGGCAGACCGAGACGGGCTGGAGCATCAGCGGCAATTTCCGCGGGTTCGGCCTCTTCCCGAACCGGCCGGGCTCCGGTGGCAAGCCGGCGCCGGGCTACGACCTCCGCGCGCTGGACGAGGCGGGGCAGGAGGTGCCGCGCGGGCAGATCGGCACGCTGGCCGTGAAGCTGCCGCTGCCGCCTTCCAACCTGCCGACGCTCTGGCACGCCGATGCCCGCTTCCGCGAGGCTTATCTCGAGGCCTTTCCCGGCTACTACAACACCTCCGACGCCGGGATGGTGGATGAGGATGGCTATGTCTGGGTCATGTCCCGCACCGATGACATCATCAACGTCGCGGGCCATCGCCTGTCCACCGGCGCGATGGAGGAGGTGCTGGCCGCCCATCCCGATGTCGCGGAATGCGCCGTGGTCGGCGTGAAGGATTCGCTCAAGGGCCAGGCGCCGCTCGGCCTGGTCGTGCTGAAGGCCGGCACGACGAAGCAGGAGGCCGACATCGCGAAGGAGCTGGTGGCGATGGTGCGCGACCGCATCGGCCCCGTCGCCGCGTTCCGGGAGGCGCGCGTCGTGCAGCGCCTGCCGAAGACGCGGTCGGGCAAGATCCTGCGTGCCACCATCCGCAAGATCGCGGATAGCGAGAGCTACACCGTGCCCCCCACCATCGACGATCCGCTGATTCTGGACGAGATCGCGGATGTGCTGAAGCAGGCGGAGAAATAGCGATGCCGGATGGCTCCACGCCCCTGTTGCTGCGCCAGGACAGCGAGGCCGGCGTCACGCGCCTGACGCTGAACAAGCCGGAGAGCCGCAACAGCCTGTCCTTCGCCATGATGGGCGCGGTGCTGGAGCAGCTGGGCGCCATCGCGGCCGATACGGGCGTGCGCGTCGTGGTGCTGGCCGCCGCCGGGCCGGTCTTCTGTGCGGGCCATGATTTGCGGGAGATCACCGCCCATCGCGCCGATCCCGATGGCGGCCGCGGCTTCTTCGAGGCTGCGATGACGCGCTGCGCCGCGATGATGCAGGCGATCGTCGCGTTGCCCCAGCCCGTGATCGCGGAGGTCCAGGGCGTCGCCACCGCCGCCGGCTGCCAGCTGGTCGCGACCTGCGACCTGGCGGTAGCCTCCGATGCCGCCCGCTTCTGCACGCCCGGTGTCGATATCGGGCTGTTCTGCTCGACCCCCGCCGTCGCCCTCTCCCGCGCCGTGGCCGCCAAGCCGGCGATGGAGATGCTGCTGACCGGGGAGATGATCGGGGCGGAGGAGGCGCGGCGCATCGGCTTGGTGAACCGAGTCGTGCCGGCCGCTGATCTCGCCGCCACGACGGAATCGCTCGCCGCCCGCATCGCGTCGCGCAGCGCGCATACGGTCCGCATCGGCAAGGCCGCCTTCCACCGCCAGCGCGGGCTTCCACTCGACGAAGCCTATGCCCATGCTGCCGCGGTGATGACCGAGAACCTGATGGCCGAGGATGCCGCCGAAGGCATCGGCGCCTTCCTCTCCAAGCGCCAGCCCGTCTGGCGCGATCGATGATGCGCAACAGTGCGCAGGTGATACCCCCACCCCGACCCTCCCCCGCAAGCGCGGGGCAGGGAGTGCCGATCGCGCAAGCCGCTCCCTCCCCCGCGCTTGCGGGGGAGGGTCGGGGTGGGGGTCTGCGCGCCTCCGCCCACCACTGACCAGAGACCCAGGGACCACCGCCCGCCATGCCCGCTGCCGATTTCGATGCCCTGCCCCGCGTCCCGGCGAACCACCAGCCGCTGACGCCGCTGCTGTTCCTGGAGCGCGCCGCCGCCGTCTTCCCGCGCCACACCGCCGTGGTGCATGGGGCGGTGCGGCGGAGCTATGCGGAGCTTCGCGCGCGCTGCGTGAAGCTCGCCGATGCGCTGCGTCAGAAGGGGATCGGGCGCGGCGACACCGTGGCCGCGCTGCTGCCGAACATCCCCGAGATGCTGGAATGCCATTACGGCGTGCCGATGACGGGCGGCGTGCTGAACACGCTGAACACGCGGCTCGATGCCGGGACCATCGCCTATTGCCTCGACCATGGTGAGGCAAAGATCGTCGTGGTGGACCGCGAATTCGTGCCCCTGCTGCGCCTCGCCCTCACGCAATGCCAGGCGAAGCCGCTGGTGATCGAGGTCGATGACGCGGAGGCCAGCGAGGCCGCCCGCGCCAACCACCTCGACGGCGCCATCGCCTACGAGGCCTTCATCGCAGCGGGCGACGAGGCCTTTGCCTGGCCGATGCCCGCCGATGAATGGGACGCCATCAGCCTCAACTACACCTCCGGCACCACGGGCCGGCCGAAGGGCGTGGTCTACCACCATCGCGGCGCGCAGCTGCTGGCGGTCGGCAACGTGCTCTCCGCCGGCATGGGCAAGCATCCCGTCTACCTCTGGACGCTGCCGATGTTCCATTGCAACGGCTGGTGCTTCCCCTGGACCGTCACGGCGCAGGCCGGCACCCATGTCTGCCTGCGCGCCGTGCGCGGCAATGCGATGTGGGATCTGATGTCGAAGGAGGGCGTCACCCATATGTGCGGCGCGCCGATCGTCATGGCGACGCTGCTTGGCACCGCCGAGGCGGAGAAGAAGCCCCTGCCCCACCAGGTGCAGTTCGTCGTCGCCGGCGCGCCTCCGCCTGCCGCCGTGCTGGCCGCGATGAAGGAAGCGGGCTTCGCCGTCTGCCACGTCTATGGCCTGACCGAATGCTACGGCCCCTCCGTCGTGAATGAGTGGAACAGCGACTGGGACGTCCAGCCCGCCGCCGAGCAGGCCGCGCTGATGTCCCGCCAGGGCGTGCGCTACATCGCCCTTGAAGGGCTCTGCGTCATGGACCCGGAGACGATGGAGCGCGTGCCCGCTGACGGCACCTCCATGGGCGAGGTGATGATGCAGGGCAACGTCGTGATGAAGGGCTACCTCAAGGACGCGGACGCCACGGCGAAGGCCTTCGCCGGCGGCTGGTTCCACACCGGCGACCTCGCTGTGACGTATCCCGATGGCTACATCCAGCTGAAGGACCGCTCCAAGGACATCATCATCTCGGGGGGCGAGAACATCTCCTCCATCGAGGTGGAGGATGCCCTCTACAAGCATCCCGCCGTCGCCGTCGCCGCCGTCGTCGCGCGGCCCGACGAGAAATGGGGCGAGACGCCCTGCGCGTTCATCGAACTCAAGCCCGGCGCCACCGCGACGGCGGAAAACCTGATCGCCCACTGCAAGACGATCCTCGCGGGCTACAAGGTGCCGCGCCATGTCGTCTTCGCGGAGTTGCCCAAGACCAGCACCGGCAAGATCCAGAAGCACGTGCTGCGCGCGCAGGCCAGGGAAGGCTGAAGCGAAGCGGCTGCGAATCTTTCCTTGCAGCCCCCGCCCGGGCACCCCATCCTCCTGGCTGTCCCGCAACAACCGAAAGGAGGTGATCCAGTGTCTCATTGCCCCAAGGCGTCCACCGAGACTGCAGCCTGGATCATCGCCGGCGCCATCGCGTAGGCGAGTCACCAGACGACCGCAGCCGGTTCGCCGGCAGCAATGGAAGGCCTCGGGGGGCGACCCCCGGGGCCTTCGCTGTTTCGGGAACCCGCGCGCGGCCCGCGCGATCAGGCCGAACCCTTCCGGATACGACCGGCCGATGTCCTCCCTCTCCGCGCTGAACGCGCTGAACTTCTTCATTGCGGATGTGCGGGACGGGCTCGGCCCCTTCCTCGGCGTCTTCCTCCAGCAGCATGGCTGGTCCCCGGCTGCGATCGGCATCGCGATGAGCCTGGGCGGCGCCGCGGGAATGGCGGCGACCACGCCGATCGGCCTGCTGGTGGATGCCACGCACCGCAAGCGGGCGCTGCTGGTGATCGCCGCCCTGCTCATCGTCCTGGCCTGCGCGGTGAACTACTTGGCGCCGGTCTTCGCGGTGACGGTCGCGGCGCAGATGATCGCGGGCATCGCCGCGGCGGCCGTCGCACCCTGCATCGCCGCCATCACGCTCGGCCTGGTGCGGCAGCAGGGCTATGCGCGGCAGCTCGGCCGCAACGAATCCTCCAACCACGCGGGCAATGCCGCAGCCGCGGGACTGGCGGGGCTGCTCGGCTGGTGGTTCGGGCTGGTCGCGGTCTTCGTGCTGATGGCCGCCATGGCGATCGCCGCCATCGTCGCGGTGCTGCTGATCAACCCACGCGACATCGACCACGCCGCGGCCCGCGGCGCGACGGAGGGTGCGGCGGCCACGCCCGTACTGCGCACGCTGCTCGGCTCCGCGCCCCTGCGGCTGGTGACCGGGACCGTCATGCTGTTTCACCTGGCCAATGCCGCGATGCTGCCGCTGCTGGGCCAGGCGATGGTGGCGCGCGGCACGGGGGTGGATGCCGCGGGCTACACGGCGGCGACGGTGATCCTGGCGCAGGCGACGATGATCCCGATGGCGCTGCTGGCCGCCGGGCTGGCGGCGCGGCGGGGCTATGGGCTGGTCTTCATCCTGGCGCTGGCCGCGCTGCCGATCCGCGGGCTGATCGCGGGCGTCGTAGACAATCCGCTGGCGATCATCCCGGTGCAGGTCCTGGATGGCGTGGGCGCCGGGCTGCTGGGCGTCGCGGTGCCCGGGATCGTCGCCCGCATCCTGGATGGCAGCGGCCACGCCACGGCGGGGCTGGCGGCGGTGATGACGATGCAGGGCATCGGGGCCTCCCTGAGTGCCACGGTCGGCGGCGTGGTCGCGCAGCAGGCGGGCTATGGCGCCGCCTTCCTGGTGCTGGCGGTCATCGCACTGGCGGCGCTGGCGCTGTGGCTGGCGGGCGGCGCGGTGCTGCGGCCGGCGGCGGGGCAGCCCGCTATGCCGTGAGGAAGCCGATCCTGTCGCCCTCCAGCACCCCGCAGGTCAGCACGCCCCCGCAATGGGCAGCGGTGTCCAGGTTGATGCGGTTCTGCCGGATTTCCGGGGCGAGGCGCGCGGTGTGCCCATGCACGATCACGGCGGGGTGCGGCGCCTCGTGATGCAGAAAGGGGCCGCGGATGGTCAGCAGATCCTCGGCCGTTTGCGCCTGAAGCGCCACGCCCGGGCGGATGCCGGCATGGACGAATAGATAGGGGCCTTCGCGGTGCGACAGCGCCAAGCCGTCCCGCAGCAGCGCCTGGTGCGCGGCGGGGATCGCGGCCGCCCATGCCGCCGGTCCGGCCTCCGCCGCCGCCCCATAGCTCGCCAGCGTCGCCCGCCCGCCGCACCACAGCCAGTCATCCGCTGCCGCGCGGTCGCCGGCCAGGGCATCGCGCATCATCGCCTCATGGTTGCCCATCAGGGTCACGACGGTGGCGCTCGCCGGCCGGAAGCCCGCGACCAGGTCCAGCACCGCCGCCGGGTCACCGGCCTTGTCCACGTAGTCGCCGAGATGGACCACGACGGCGCGCGCCACGGGCCGCGCCGCCAGGTCCTGCACGATCATCCCGTGCAGCGTGGCCAGGCGCCCCGCCATCCCATGCACGTCGCCGATGGCATAGACCCGCACGCCGTCATCCAGCCGCGCCGGCGCCGCCTGCCAGGCAGGGCTCACACCGGACGCCCGTAATCGCCCAGCATCGCGGCGGCCTCCGCCAGTTCGGCCTCGGAGAGAAGGACCGGCGCGATGCCCGCGGCCCGCAGGGCCAGGTACTGCGCCGAGAGGTTCTCCACCTCCCGCGCCAGCGCCACCGCGCCGGCGAGCGTCGCGCCCAGCGCGACGACGCCGTGGTTGGCCAGCAGCGTGGCGCGCAGCCCCTCGCCCAGCGCCGCCACGGCCGATTGGGCCAGCGCCTCCGTCCCGAAGGTCGCATGCGTCGCGCAAGGGATGCCGCGCCGCCCGCCCTCGCCGGCCAGGGTGATCATGTAGTGGAGGGGCGGAATGGGATGGCGCGCGCAGGACAGGGCCGTCGCCATCGGGCTGTGGGTGTGCACCACCGCCATCGCGTCCGGCCGAGCCCGATAGATCGCCGCATGCAGCCGCCATTCAGAGGAAGGGCGCTCCGCCCCCGCTACCCGGCCATCCGGCCCGCAGCGCACGAGGTCATCCGCCGTCATCACGGCATAGGGCAGGCCGGAGGGCGTGATGACGAAGCCATCGCCATCGCGCAGCGACAGGTTGCCCGATTTCTGCGGCATGAACCCCGCCGCATCCAGCGCCCGCGCGGCCTCGACCAGTGCGGCGGCGCTCATCAATCCGCCTTGGCGCTGGCGTCCGATCGCGTGGCGCCGACGCGCTGCGCCAGCGCGGCCGCCATGAACTCGTCGATCTCGCCGTCCAGAACCGCGTCGGGGTTGCCCTTCTCCACGCCCGTGCGCAGGTCCTTCACCATCTGGTAGGGCTGCAGCACATAGGAGCGGATCTGGTGGCCCCAGCCGATATCGGTCTTGCCGGCCTCGATCCCGGCCGTGATCGCCTCCCGCTTGCGCAGTTCCAGCTCGTAGAGCCGCGCCTTCAGCATATCCATGGCGATGACGCGGTTGCGGTGCTGGCTGCGGTCCTGGGTGGAGGCCGCAACGATGCCGGTCGGGATATGGGTGAAGCGCACGCCCGATTCGGTCTTGTTGACGTGCTGGCCGCCGGCGCCGGAAGCGCGGAAGGTGTCGGTCTTGATGTCGGCCGGGTTGATCTCGATCTCGATCTTGTCGTCGATCACCGGGTACACGTAGATGCTGGCGAAGCTGGTCTGGCGCCGCGCCGCCGCGTCGAAGGGGCTGATGCGCACCAGGCGGTGCACGCCCGTCTCCGTCTTCAGCCATCCGAAGGCGTTGGAGCCGGTGACCTGGATGGTGGCGGACTTGATGCCGGCCTGCTCGCCTTCCGACTGCTCCGTCATCGTCACCTTGTAGCCGCGACGCTCCGCCCAGCGCGTGTACATGCGCAGCAGCATCTCGGCCCAGTCCTGGGCCTCCGTGCCGCCGGCGCCGGCGTTGACTTCGAGGTAGGCGTCGTTGGGATCGGCCTCGCCGGACAGCAGGCTCTCGATCTCCCGGTGCTTCGCCTCCTCGGCGTAGCCCTTCATGTCGGCCACCGCGGCATCGGCCATGGCGGCATCGCCCTCGGCCTCCGCCATCTCCACCAGCTCGACCGCATCGGCGACGTCGCGCTCCAGCTTCAGCACGCCCTCGATCTGGGCAGCGAGGCGGTTGCGTTCCCGCATCACCGCCTGGGCCTCATCGGCCTTGTTCCAGAGGTCCGGGTCCTCGGAGCGGGCGTTCAGCTCCTCCAGCCGCCGCACGGCGGCGTCCCAGTCCAGATGGGCGCGGAGCAGCGCGAGGCTGTCCGCGATCTCGGTCTTCAGCTTTTCGGCGTCTGCGCGCATGAGCGGTTCAGTAGAGCCCGCCCAGATTGCTGTCGAGGCCAGCCGCCGCCGTCCCCGGCCCGCCAGCCCCCGCCAGAGGGTCGGAAGGCGGCCGCGCGCTGTTCTCCGTGCCCGGGCGGAAGGCTTCCAGGATGGTCTGGCCGTTATCCAGCTGCAGCCGCACCAGCGCGACGCCCGGCGGCGCGCGGAAGGGAATGGGTGGCGTGCCCTGGGTGGCGGCCGCGACCACGTCCCGGAAGATCGGCGTGGCCAGCCGCCCGCCCGTGACATCCGCACCGTTCTCGCTCAGCAGCCGCAGCGTCCGCGGCTCGTCGAAGCCGACCCAGACCGCGACGACGAGGTCCGGCGTGAAGCCGACAAACCAGGCATCCTTGTAGTCGTCCGTCGTGCCGGTCTTGCCGGCGACGGGGCGGTTCAGCCCCTCCGCCGCCCGGGTCCCCGTGCCGCGCTGGACCACGCCCTGCAGCAGGCTGGTCATCTGGAAGGCGGTGACCGGGTCCACGATCTGGCGGCGCGTGTCGGCCAGGCGGGGCGGCTGCCCCGTCGGGTCCGCGTTGCAGCCGCTGCATTCGCGCGCATCGGTGCGCCACACCAGGCGGCCATGGCGGTCCTGCACGCTGTCGATCAGCGTCGGGATCACCTGCCGGCCGCCATTGACGAAGCTGGCATAGCCCGCGGCCTGGCGGAGCACCGTCGTCTCCCCGGCGCCGAGCGACATGGCCAGCACGCGCGGCATGTTGGGGATGACGCCGAAGCGGTTGGCGACATCGGCGACCGCCGGCATGCCCACCTGCTGGGCCAGGCGGATGGTCACCAGGTTGAGGCTGCGCTCCAGCGCGCTGCGCATGGTCACCCAGCCCTGGGCCGCGCCGCCGCCATAGTTGCCCGGCCGCCACATGCCCTGCGGCGTCATGATCTCGACCGGCGCGTCCAGCAGCAGCTGGTTGGGCGGGATCCCCGCCTCCAGCCCCGCCAGGTAGACATAGGGCTTGAAGGACGAACCCGGCTGCCGCATCGCCTGCGACGCCCGGTTGAACCAGGACCGCTCGAAGGAAAAGCCGCCCACCATCGCCAGCACGCGGCCGGTATTGGGGTCGAGCGCCACGACCGCGCCCTCCACCTCCGGCAGCTGGCGCAGCATCAGGCGTTCGGGGCGGGCGGGGTTGCGGCCCTGCGCGGCGACGGCGGGCAACGTTTCCACCATCACCACATCGCCGGGGTTCAGCGCTTCCTGCATGCGGCGGAGCGGCGGCGCCATGCGGCCATCCCGCACCGCCCGAGCCCAGGTCGCGATATCCTCCAGGTACATGGCGCCGGTGCGGGGCTGCGGCGCCGTACGCGCGTCCGGCCGCTCCAGCCAGGCCAGGCGAGCCTCGCGCTCCCTCACCTCCAGCACCACGGCCAGGCGCCAGCCCGGCTGGATGCCAGGCGGCCGCGCCACGGCCTGCAGCGCCGGCAGCCATTCCGTCGCATTGGCGGAAATCCGCGCCACGGGCCCGCGCCAGCCACCGCGGCGGCGTTCATAGTCGAGGAGCCCCGTGCGCAGCGCCTTCTCGGCCTCCGCCTGCAGGTTCGGGTCGAGCGAGGTGCGGACCACGAGGCCGCCCATCGTCGTCTGGTCCACGCCGAAGCGGGTGATCAGCTCCCGCCGCACCTCCTCGGTGAAGTGCTGGCCGACCGCCACCATGTCCGGCCGCCGCGTCGGGCGGGGGATCAGGGGCTCGGCACGGGCGCGCGTCGCCTCATCCCGCGTGATGGCGCCATCCTCGGCCATGCGCTCCAGCACCCAGTCGCGGCGGGCCTTGGCGGCTTCGGGGAAGCGGATCGGGTTGTAGTTGTTGGGCGCCTTGGGCAGCGCGGCCAGGAAGGCGACCTCCGCCAGCGACAGCTCATCCAGCGACTTGTTGAAGTAGTTCTGCGCCGCCGCCGCCACACCATAGGCCTGCTGGCCCAGGAAGATCTCGTTCAGGTAGATCTCGAGGATGCGGGACTTCGGCATCGCCTGCTCGATGCGCAGCGCCAGGATCGCCTCCCGCACCTTGCGCGTCAGCGACCGCTCCGCCCCCACCAGCATGTTCTTGGCGACCTGCTGGGTGATGGTGGAGGCACCGGCCAGGCGCCGGCCGCTGCCGATCGCTTCGACATTCGTCAGCACGGTGCGGGCGATGCCGATGGGATCGACGCCCTGGTGCGTCCAGAAGCGCTGGTCCTCCGCCGAGACGAAGGCCTGCTGCAGGCGCTGGGGGATCGCCTCGATCGGGATGAAGACCCGGCGTTCCTGCGCCAGCTCCGCCATCAGGCGGCTGTCCGCGGCATAGATGCGCGACATCTGCGGCGGCTGGTAATCCGCCAGCCAGCGATAATCCGGCAACTCCGCCACGGCATTGCGGTACAGCGACCAGGCCGCCCCCGCCCCCGCCAAGCCAGCCGCGACGACCAGCACGATGGCGGTCTTCATCAGGAAGCCGACCGTGCCGACGAACCAGCGACGCTTGCGCCGCGGCGGCTTGGCCGGCGGCGGCGCCTCGGGTTCCGGAGCGGCAGCAGGCCTCCCGCCCACCATGGGGCCTTCGGCGCGAAGATCAGGGGTATCCATGCGGCGCTCCATACACCACCCCGGCCAAAGGGGCACATGCGCAACGCACCAGATGGGCATGCACCGCCGTCACGGCCAGTTGTGCAGCGCAGGATACGGGCGAAGGCGTTGGCGGCGAGTGTAGGCGGGGGGTGCTGGTTGCCCGGGGAAAAGGCTCCGCCCCTTCCCCGATACCCCTTCCCGCCAAGGGCCAGCGGGCCCTTGGGAACCCATGAGATTGGTTGGTGAAGGGAGGGGCACGGCGCGACCGCTTGTTCGGCACGCCCACCATGCCCCTCCCTTCACCAACCAACACCTCGCGGTCCAGGGGCCCGAGGCCCCTGGCGCGGGAGAGGTCCGGAGAGGGGCGCGCAGCCCCTCTCCGGGGCCACTCGCGCCACCCCGCTACCCCGCCGCCAGCGCCTCCGCCGTCCCTGCGCGGGCCAGCCAGCCATGGATGGCGCGGCCGAGGGCGCGGGCGACCTTGGCGCGGTGGTCGGGGCGGCGGAGGGCGGCTTCGTCGGCGGGGTGGCTGAGGAAGCCCATTTCCACCAGGACGGAGGGGATTTCCGGCGCCTTCAGCACCACGAAGCCGGCCTGGCGGTGGGTGTTGGGCAGCAGGGGCACGTCCTCCCCCAGTTCATCCACCACCAGGCTGGCCATGCGGGCGCTGCCGGCGCGGGTTTCCGCGCGCATGAGGGAGAGGAGGATCGCCTGCACTTCCGGCGAGACGGAGGGCAGGCGGAGGCCGCCGGCGCGGTCGGCCAGGTTCTCCCGCCGGGCCAGCGCGCCGGCCAGGGCGTCCGAGTTGTCGCCCAGGGTATAGACGGAGGCGCCGCGGGCGCCTGGCGCGCTGTCCGCGTGCAGGGAGACGAAGAGGGTGGCCTGGCGGCGGCGCGCGAATTCGACGCGGTCGCCGAGTGGCACGAAGCGGTCGTTGCTGCGCGTCATGGCGACGCGGCAGCGCCCGCCGGCCTCCAGCACCTTCTTCAGCTCCTCGGCCGCGGCCAGGACGATGCGCTTTTCCAGCGTGCCCTGCGTGCCGATGGTGCCCGGGTCGCGCCCGCCATGGCCGGGGTCCACGACGACGAGGGGCAGCGGCCCGGCGCGGGCCGGGCTGCGGGTGGCGCCCCCGCCGGGCTGGGACCGCCCGAGGTTGGAGGCGGTGGCGGTGGCGCTTTCCGCCAGGGGCCGTCCAGCGGCGGCCAGGCGGGCGAAGCTGGCGGCTGTCGTCGGTTCCAGCTCGATGACCAGGCGGCCGCGATTCTCGTTCACGCGCCGCAGCGCCGCGGGGCGCAGCAGGTCGAGGCGAAGCTGGCCGCGTTCGGCGACGCCGCGGCGGATGGGCCCGGCGGCGGCCAGGCTGGCCGGCCCGCGCCAGGGCGACCCTGGCGTGGTCAGCACCAGGCGATTCGGGCGGGCGGCGGCGACCAGGCGCCAGCGCGTGCCGGCCGGCAGCGTCAGGGTGAGGCGCGCGCCGTCCCCCGCCGGTTCCAGCGTGGCATCGGTCACGGCGGCCTCGGCCGGCCTTGGCGGCGGCAGGGCGGCGAAGGCGAGCGCGAGGCTCGCCAAGGCACGGCGACCCAGCATGATGTCGGGTAGTCCCCCGCAGGCGCCGGCACCGCCCCCCGGCGCCGGAACATGGGCATGATGCCATGTCGGACCCGGCACTTGCCAGCATCCGTTGAGAGCGCGCTTCAACCCAGGCGCGCAGCAACGACCGAAGCGGCGCAGGCCCGCCACTTGTGCGCCGCACACAAATCGGCGATGGGGCGGCGCGGTCACCGCGCCGGCGCCGGCCAGGGCCGGCGGTCCGTCCCTGTTCCGACGGTGCCTTGTGGCCCCCGGTTGCACCGCCTATGGTGGGATGCCCCGGTGGCGTCAGCCGCCGGCAGGGTCCTTGTGTTCGCGCGGCCGCCCGGCCCGTATCCCGCCCCGAGATCGAGGCCGGTGATGCGCCAGTGGTGGCCTTAGTCCTGGCATGGTGAGTGGGCGCCGCCCCTTGCCGCGTTTCGCCAGGTGCCGCGGCCCCCGATCCCGCCGGCGCGGCGCATGCGGCGCATCCTTCCCGTTGGCCGGTCCCTGCACGCAGTCGGGGCGCACGGTCCGACGGGGATGCGTTCCATGCCCACGCCGCCCGCCCGATTGCGCCTGCAACCGGCGCCCCCGCCTGGACCTCATGTCCGGGAGACCAGCTCAAGGGGGCTGCCGATTGAAGGGTTTCCGGGGCAGCGCGAGGCGCGCCCGCCGGGAACGGTCAGCCAGGGGTCTCCCCCGGCCGCACCGATCCCACTGAACCCACAGGGTCGTGCCCCCAGGCCGACCCGCCGAGAAGAGGACCGGATCGCCGCCGCATGGAAACCCTCCTGCCGCGATTCCGTCGCTTCCCGGGCCCCGCCACCACCTGCCGCCGCTGCCGGCCCCTGGGTGGAATCCCAGGCCAGCGCGGTGCGGAGTCCCCTCACCCATGACCAAGCGCATGCTGATCGACGCATCCCACCCGGAAGAGACCCGGGTGGTGGTGCTGGACGGCAACCGGCTCGAAGCCTTCGACATCGAGTCGGCCAACAAGATGCCCCTGAAGGGCAACATCTACCTGGCCCGCGTCGTGCGGGTCGAACCCAGCCTGCAGGCCGCCTTCGTCGAGTATGGCGGCAACCGGCACGGCTTCCTGGCCTTCGGCGAGATCCATCCCGACTACTACCAGCTTCCCGTCGCCGACCGGCAGCGCCTGATCGAGATGCAGCAGGCCGAGGCGCGCGAGGAGCAGGAGCGCGAGGACGCCGAGGACGCGGCGCGTGACATCGATGCCGCGCTGAACGGCGCTCTCGAAGCCGCCGCCGCGGCGGAGATCGAGGCCGGTGCCGCCGAGCCGGAAGCCCCGGCCGAGATCCGGCATGAGGAGGTCTCCGCCCAGGCCGAGCAGCCCGCCGAGGCTGCCGACGCCCAGGCTAGCGAGACAGGCAGCGAGGCCGGCGCCGGGCAGAGCGCGGAGGCCGCCGAGGCTGCCGCCGACGACGCCTATGCCGCCGCCGCCGAGAGCGACGCCGCCGAAGCCGCCGCCGACGCGGCCGAGGACGCCGCACGCAGCGATCACGACCGGGGCCAGGACGATCGGGGCCAGGACGATCGGCGCGAGGACGAGTACGAGAGCGTCGGCAATGCCGATGCGCCCCCGCCGGAGACGGTGGGCGGCACGACCGAGGATGACGCGCGCGAACGCCGCATCCCGCCCCGCTTCCTGCGCCACTACAAGATCCAGGAAGTCATCAAGCGCCGGCAGATCATGCTGGTGCAGGTGGTGAAGGAGGAGCGCGGCTCGAAGGGCGCGGCGCTGACCACCTACATCTCGCTGGCCGGCCGCTTCTCCGTGCTGATGCCGAACTCGCCCCGCGGCGGCGGCGTCTCCCGCAAGATCACCTCCGCCGCCGACCGCAAGCGGCTGCGGGAGATCATCGACGAGCAGGGCCTGCCCCAGGGCATGTCGCTGATCGTCCGCACCGCCGGCGCGGCGCGGCCTAAGCCCGAGATCAAGCGCGACTGCGAATATTTGCTGCGGCTCTGGGACGGCATCCGGGAACGCACCTTCGCCTCCTCCGCCCCCGCCCTGATCTATGAGGAGGCGGACCTCATCAAGCGGTCCATCCGCGACGTCTACGGCAAGGACGTCGAGGAAGTGCTGGTGGATGGCGAGGACGCCTACAACGACGCGCGCGAATTCATGCGCATGCTGATGCCGGCCCATGCCAGCAAGGTGCGGCCGGTGCGGGACGGCGTGCCGCTGTTCGCCCGCCACGGCGTCGATGCGCAGCTGGACGCCATGCACAGCCCGACCGTGCAGCTGAAGTCCGGCGGCTACATCGTCATCAACCAGACCGAGGCGCTGGTCGCCATCGACGTAAACTCCGGCCGCGCCACCCGCGACCGGCACATCGAGGACACCGCGCTCCGCACCAACCTGGAGGCGGCCGACGAGGTCGCGCGCCAGCTGCGGCTGCGGGACCTGGCGGGCCTCATCGTCATCGACTTCATCGACATGGAGTCGAACAAGCATGACGGGATGGTGGAGCGCCGCCTCAAGGAAGCGCTGAAGCAGGACCGCGCGCGCATCCAGGTCGGCCGCATCAGCCATTTCGGCCTGCTGGAGATGTCGCGCCAGCGGCTGCGCCCGAGCGTCGTCGAACACGCCTATGTCGCCTGCCCGCATTGCCAGGGCCGCGGCCTGGTCCGCGGCGTGGAAAGCAGCGGCCTGCAGGTGCTGCGCGCGATCGAGGAGGAAGGCGCCAAGCGCCGCGCCGCCGAGATCGTCGTGCATGTCGCCATGCCGGTGATGCTGTGGCTGCTGAACCGGAAGCGCGAACGGCTCGGCCAGATCGAGCAGAAGTACAGCATGTCCGTGCTGGTGCAGCCGGATGACACGCTGATCCCGCCAGCGCTGCGCATCGAGCGCACCCGCGCGCAGAATCCCGACGCCATCGCCGAACGCCCCTCCGCGCTGCGCATGGACTATGCGCCGGAGCCGGAGGAGCCCGAGGTCGATACGCTGGAGGAGATCGAGGAGGAGGCCCCGCCCCCGCCGCGCCAGCGTGAGCAGCGCGAGCCTCGCCAGCCCCGCGAAGCGCGGGAGCCGCGTGAGCCCCGGGGCGATGCCGCCGAGCCGCGCGCGCCGCGCGAGGGGGTGCCGGAGGCCGAGGGTGAATCCTCCGCCGAGGGCCAGCGCCGCCGCCGCCGCCGCCGCCGCCGTGGCGGTCGCCGCGAGGGCATGGAAGGCCGTCCGGAAGGCACTGCCGATGGCGCCAATGCCGGTGGCGACGAGGAGGGCGAGGAGGACGAGGTGAACGCCGAGGCCGCGGCCGAGGCGGAGCCCGCCACCGCCGAGGCCGGATCGCCGGAAGCCGCGTCGCCGGAGGCCGGGATGGCGGAGGCGGGAACGCCCGATGCCGATGCCGATGCCGATGCCGCCGCCGCCGCCGAGGAGGAGAGCGCCGCACGCCGCCGCCGCGGCCGCCGCGGTGGCCGCCGCCGGCGCGAGGGCGAGGAGAGCGTGGGCGAGGAAGCCCCGGTCGCCGCTGCCCCCCCGCCGCGCCGCGCGCCGACGCCGGCCGACCCCTTCGCCGGGCACATGGACGACATCTTCTCCGCCATGGAAGCGGCGGAGGAGGCGGCCGCCCGCGCCGTGACGGCGCGCCGCCAGCCCGCGCCGGCGCCGCAGCCCGAGGCCCCGGCCCCCGAGGCCGCCGCGCCGGTGGCGGAGGCCCCCAAGGCCGAAGCCCCGGCCATTGAGACGGCGGCCGAGGTCCCGGCCACCGAAGCCCCGGCGCCCGTGGTCGAAACGGCCTCCGTCGAAGCCAGCGTCACCGTGACCGCGGAAGCCAGCTTCACGGCCGCCGAGCCCGCGCCGGAACCGGCCCCGGCGGCTCCCCCTGCGGCCGCTGCCGAGGCGGGGGTGCCGGAGGTGGTCGCCGCCCCGCCCGTCGCCCCCATCGTGCTGGGCGAGGGGACGGAGGTGGACCTGCCGCGCAAGCGCGGCTGGTGGCGCCGCTGATCCGCAGCACCGCGCTGCCTGCCTGATCGAAGCCGCCGGGATGACCATCCCGGCGGCTTCGTCGTTCATGGCGCCCCGGCGCCGTGGCGCGGGGCGGCGCATGGCAGCCTCCCCGACCCCCCGGTTGCGGCCGCGCGGGCAACCGGTGATGGTGCGCCCATCCAGCCGGGCGGACCGGCGCAGGGGGAGTGCATCGCGTGGCGCAGCTGACCGTCCTCGAACCCGAGGGCATGTATCCCGACACGGCGCTGGAGCAGGAGATCCTCGGCCCTTCGGTGGAGGTGCTGCATGGCGGCGCGCCGCATACCGAATCGCTCGACATGCTGCCGGACGAGCTTTGCGCCCGCGTCGATGGCCTGCTGATCTTCCGCCACTGGCTGCGCCCGCAGCACATCGCGCGCTTCCCGAAGCTCAAGGTCGTGGTGCGCATGGGCGTGGGGTATGACCGGCTGGACCGCGCGGCCTGCGCGGCCCGCGGCATCACCGTCTGCAACGTGCCGGACTACGGCACGATGGAAGTGGCGGACCACGCCATGTCGCTGGTCCTGGCGCTGACCCGCGGCGTCATCCTGCACCACGACCTGCAGCGCGAATCGCCGCCGGCCGCCTGGCGCTACGTGGACAGCCCGCTGATCAAGCGGGCGCAGGAACAGGGCTTCGGCATCGTCGGCCTAGGCCGGATCGGCACGGCGGTGGCGCTGCGCGCCAAGGCCTTCGGCTTCAAGGTCCGCTTCTTCGACCCCTACCTGCCGAACGGCGTGGACCGGGCACTCGGCATCCAGCGGGCGCGGACGCTGGAGGAGCTGATGCGGGGCTCCGACATCCTGTCCATCCATGTGCCGGACACGCGCACGACGCGCGGCATGATCGGCGCAAAGGAACTGGCCTGGCTGCCGCAGGGCGCCGTGGTGGTGAACACCGCGCGCGGCACCAGCCTCGACATCGATGCGGTGGAGGCCGCGCTGCGGTCGAACCACCTGGCCGGCGCGGGGCTCGACGTGATCCCGGTGGAGCCGCCCGTGGACCCGGTGCCGGGGCTGCTGGCCGCCTATCGCGCGCGGGAGGAATGGCTGAAGGGCCGCGTCGTCATCACCCCCCACAGCGCCTTCCACACGCCGCATGCCTGGGACGACATCCGCCGGAAAAGCGCCGAGACGATGCGGGACGTCCTGGTTCTCGGCCTTGACACGAACGTGATCCGCCCGGACCAGGACTGACCCCGTGCAACCGGTTGTGGTCGCCGGCATAAGACGGCCCCCGGAACCTGCGGCTTTGGGTTGGGCTCGCGACGCGCAACCAAGCCGCGCATTCCACACGTACTGCGCGAAAGTTTCGGTACCGTTGAAAAAAAGAGATTGACGCAGTGCACATGCTCACACAGTAATGTGTGCCGCAGGGAAGCGTCGGTCGCTACATGGTTGACTTCCTTGCCAAGGAGATCAGACGGTTGGCCCGCCATCAGGCAGATTCTATCGGGTGGTGGGCGTCTCCCTGGCAGGGGAAGCGCT
This sequence comes from Acetobacteraceae bacterium, assembly GCA_027482245.1. GTDB lineage: Bacteria > Pseudomonadota > Alphaproteobacteria > Acetobacterales > Acetobacteraceae > Falsiroseomonas. Next base: position 112,623 of record JAIXWG010000064.1, read on the forward strand.
AGGCATGCACGTATTCCTCGACATCTCCAGGTTGCTAAGTGTCGCGCACCGGACCGCCCCATCGGGGATCGACCGGGTGGAACTGGCCTATGCCCGGCATTGGGCGAGCCTGGCGCCAACGGAATGCACTTTCGTCGCTGAAGTTCCCCTGCTGGGCTTCGCTGCCCTGCCGGCCTCGCTCGTCCGTGAACTGGTCACGGCGCTGGAGGAAGCGTGGGAGAACGGGGCGCGGATCGCCACCGGTGCCGCCCGCCGTGCCCGCCTCGCCCTGCCCTTCGGTCGCGGGGCGCTGGTGGAGGCGCTGCGCCGGCCGGGGCCGAAATGCTTCCTGCTGGTGTCGCACCGCGCGCTGGAACGCCCGGCCCGGATCGCCGCGCTGCGGCGCCAGGGCTGCCACTTCGTGCCGCTGATCCATGACCTGATCCCGCTGCACCACCCGGAATTCGCCCGCGCAGGCCATGCGGAGAAGCATCGCCGCCGGATCGTGACCACCGCCGCGCTGGCGGACGCCATCATCGTCAACTCCGCCGCCACCGCCGCCGAATTGCTGCCGTGGCTGAGCGCCCGCCCCTCCCCCCCGCAGGTCGCGGTGGCGCCGCTCGGCGTCACGCCGCCGATGGTGGAAGCGCCGCCGGTCGCGCTGCGTCCCTACTTCGTGGTGCTCGGCACGATCGAGCCGCGGAAGAACCACCTGCTGCTGCTGAACCTGTGGCGCCAGCTGGCCAGCACCCATGGTGCCGCGGCCCCGCGCCTGGTCGTCGTCGGCCGCCGCGGGTGGGAGAACGAGAACGTGCTGGACATGCTGGAGCGCTGCAGCGCCCTGGATGGCCTGGTGCGGGAAGCCGGGCCGCTGCCGGACCGCGAAGTGGCATCCCTGCTGCGCGGCGCCCGCGCCCTGCTGTTCCCCTCCTTTGCCGAGGGCTTCGGCCTGCCGCTGGCGGAGGCCCTGGCGCTCGGCGTCCCCGCCATCGCGTCCGACCTGCCGGCCCTGCGCGAAGTGGGTGGCGCGGCGCCGGACTACCTGGACCCGCTGGACGGATCCGCCTGGCGCAGCGCGGTGCTGGACTATGCGCGGTCCGACAGCGTCGGCCGCCGCGCCCAGTTCGGCCGCCTCGCCACGTGGCGGCCGCCAAGCTGGGAACGCCATTTCATCGAGGTGGATCGCCTGATGGCCCGCCTCTCCCAGCGCCCGGTGGGCCCGCCTTCCCTGCTGCCGGCCGTCCCGGCGGTGGCGCGGCCGGACTCCGGCGTCGGACGTCGCGATGAAGGCCATCCATGACCCCGGGCGCCCCCCCGGCCGGTCCGCCCCTTTCCCGCACGCGGTGCGAGGCCTCGCGCTGACCAGGGTGAGGGCGGCACGATGACGCGCGCCGATCGTCCAGAACGGACGACACGGCCCGGCACGACACGGCAGGGAATGCGCAGCAGGGCGGGCGAGCGGGCGGCGACGCCGATCGCGATCGTCGGCGCGGCCTGCCGGCTCCCTGGCGCCGCTAGCCTCGATGCGCTGTGGCCCATGCTGGATGCCGGGACCGACGCCGTCACGTCGCTCCCGCCCGACCGCTTCACGCAGGCTGCCTTCCTCCACCCGCGGCGGGGCGAGCCCGGCCGGTCCTACACCTTCGCCGCCGGCACCATCGGCGATGCGCGCGGCTTCGATGCCGGCGCCTTCGGCATCTCCCCGCGGGAGGCGGCGGAGATGGACCCGCAGCAGCGCCTCCTGCTGGAAGTCTCGGCGGAGGCGCTGGAGGATGCGGGCTGGCGCCCCTCCGCCATCGCGGGCCAGGCGGTCGGCGTCTTCATCGGCGGGTCCGCGACGGATTACGCGGAGCTGCGGCTGCCCGACGCCGCCGGCGCCGACCGCTACTTCATGACGGGCAACGCGCTGTCGATCCTATCCAACCGGCTGACCAATGTCTTCGACCTGCGCGGCCCCGCGCAGACGATCGACACGGCCTGCTCCTCCTCCCTCGTCGCGCTGCACGCCGCCTGCGCCGCGCTGGCGGAGGGACGGCTGGAATCGGCCCTGGTCGGGGGCGTGCAGATGCTGCTCTCGCCCTTCGCCTTCGGCGGCTTCTCGCGCGCCGGCATGCTCTCCCCCTCCGGGCGCTGCCGCGCCTTCGATGCAGCGGCGGATGGCTATGTCCGGGCCGAAGGGGCGGTCGCGCTGCTGCTGAAGCCACTGGATGCGGCGCTGGCGGCGGGCGATGCGGTGCGCGGCGTCATCCTGGGCAGCGGCGTGAACAGCGCGGGGCGCACCATCGGCCTGTCGCTGCCGAACCGGGAAGCGCAGGCCATGCTGATCCGCCGCGTCATGGCGGAGGCCGGCGTCACGCCCGACGACCTCGCCTATTTCGAGGCGCATGGCACCGGCACGCAGGTCGGCGACCCGACGGAAGCCTGGGCCATCGGGCAGGCCGCCGCCGCGGGCCGCGCGAAGGCGCTGCCGATCGGCTCCATCAAGACCAATATCGGGCATCTGGAACCGGCCTCCGGCCTCGCGGGCGTGCTGAAGGCGCTGCTGGTCCTGGAACACGGGCGGGTGCCGCCGACGCTGCACCAGGCCAACCCCAACCCGGTGATCGAATTCGGCCGCCTGAACCTGCGCGTGGTGGCGCAGGCGGAAGCGCTGGAAGCCACGGCGGGGACTCCGGTGGCGGGGGTGAACTCCTTCGGCTTCGGCGGCACCAACGCGACCGTGCTGCTCGCCGCCGCGCCCCGCCCGGCCGCCATGTCCGCCCGCGGCCGGCCGGGGCCGCTGCCGCCGCTGCTGCTCTCCGCCCGCTCCGCCGCCGCACTCGGCGCGCTGGCGGCGCGCTGGCAGGACCGGCTGCGGGGGGCGGATGCCGCCAGCGTCGCCGCCCTCGCCCGCGGCACCGCGCGCCACCGGGACCTGCTGCCGCAGCGGCTGGTGCTGCGGGGCCGGGACGGCGATGCGCTGGCCGAGGCCATCGCCACCTGGCGCGAACGCCCCGATGCCGCCACCACCGGCGCCACCCCGGGCACCGCGCCGGCCGCCCCGGGTGGCCTCTGCTTCGTCTTCAGCGGCAATGGCGCGCAGCATGCCGGCATGGCGCGCGGCGCCCTGGCGCAATCCGCCGCCTTCCGGCGCGCCTTCGCGCCCGTCGATGCCGCGCTCGCGCCGCTGCTCGGCTGGTCGCCGCTCGCCATGCTGCGGGCGGGCGTCACGGCGGAGCAGCTGGCCGCGACCGACATCGCGCAGCCCCTGCTCTTCGCCATCCAGGCCGCGACACTCGGCGTGCTGGCCACGCAGGGCATCCGGCCGGACATGGTGCTGGGCCATTCGGTGGGGGAGGTCGCGGCCGCCCATGCGGCCGGGGTGCTCGATTTGCCCGCCGCCGCCCGGCTGGTGGTGGCGCGCAGCCGGCACCAGCAGCGCATGCGCGGCATCGGCCGCATGGCGGCGCTCGGCGCTTCCGCCGCCGATGCTGCTGCAATGATCGAGGGCCTGGGCGCGGCGGGCGCGGGGCTGGAGATCGCCGCCTTCAACGCCCCCGCCGCCGTCACCCTGGCCGGCCCGGCGGAGGCACTCGCCGCGCTGCGCTCGGTGGCGGAGGCGCGGCGGCATTCCTTCATCCCGCTCGACCTCGACTTCGCCTTCCACAGCAGCGCCATGGACCCGGTGCGGGATGCGCTGGTGGCGGACCTGGCCGGCCTGCCGGCCACGGCCGCCCGCGTGCCCCTGGTCTCCACCGTGACCGGCGAGGCGCTGGAGGGCGGGGAAGCGGACGCCGCCTATTGGTGGCGCAACCTTCGCCAGCCCGTGCGGTTCGAGGGCGCGGTCCGCAGCGCGCTCGCCCGCGGCGCCCGCCTGTTCGTGGAGATCGGCCCCCACCCCGTCCTGCAATCCTACCTGCGGGAGACGTTCCGTGCCGCCTCGGCGGAGGCCCTGCCGCTGGCGACGCTGAGCCGGCGCGACGTGGACGGCCTGGACCCCTTCCCCGTCATCGCGGACCGGCTGGTCGCGGCCGGCGCGGACCCGCGCGGCGGGCCTGCCTTCCGCGGCCCGGCGGAGCGCCGGCTGCCGCTGACGCCCTTCGACCGCAAGCCCGCCTGGCACGCGCCGACGCCGGAGACGATCCGGCTGGTGGATCCCGACCTGGACCATCCGCTGCTCGGCTTCCGGCGGGGCACGGAGCCGGGGACGTGGTCGCGCCTGCTCGACACGGACCTGGAGCCCTGGCTGGCCGACCACCGGCTGGGGCCGGATGCGGTGCTGCCGGCCTCCGCCATGCTCGACATGGCCCTGGCCGCCGCCCACACCCGCCATCCCGAGGGCCAGGTGCTGGAGGTGGCGGAGTTCCGCATCCTCCGCCCGCTGGCGCTGGAGCCCGGCCGGACGCGGGAGGTGCGCAGCGCGCTGGACGCGGGCGGCGCCTTCCGCCTCGAAAGCCGCCGCCGCCTGTCCGGTGACGCCTGGACCCTGCATGCGGAAGGCGAGGCCCATGCCGTGACGGCCTCCGCCCTCGCCCTGCCGGGGCGGGAAAGCCTGGCCACGCCAGCGGTGATCGAGGGCATGGCGATCCGTGCCCAGGCCGCCGCCCTCGGCCTGACCTATGGCCCGGCCTTCTCGGCCGTGGAACGGGTGGAAGCGGACCGCGCCGGGGGCCGCGCCCTGGTGCGCCTGGCCCTGCCCGATGCGGCGCCGCCCGATGCCGGCTTCCTGCTGCATCCGAGCCGCCTGGACGGCGCCCTGCAGGGGCTGTTCGGGCTGCTGGACCCGGCCATGCTGCCGCCGGGCACCGGCTTGGCCCCTGTGCGCATCGGCCGCCTGGTGACGCGGCCCGGCAGCGTGCCGCCGGTGCTGGCGGAGGTGCAGGTGGTGCGACGCGGCGCGCGCTCCGTCACCGCCCGTGCCGTGCTGCGGGACGCGGCCGGCCAGGCTGTGGCGCGGGTCGAAGGCGCGGTCTTCCAGTTCTTCACCCAGCCCGGCGCCATGGCCGCCGCCGATCCGGCCTGGCGCATCGCGCTCGCCCCCGCCGCGGAAGGCCCGCCCCCTGTGCCGGCGCTGGCCCCGGCGCTGGAGGCGGCACGGGCGGCGGCGGCCGGCATGGACCTCACGGAAGCGTCCCTGCTGCTGGAAGCGCATGTGACCGCCGCGGCGCAGGCGATCTACGCCGCCGATCCCGCCCCGGCGGATGCGGCGCCGGAGGCCTCGCCCTACCAGGCCTTCCTGCGCCGCGCGCTGGTGGAGGATGGGGCGGCGGAGCCCGTGGCGCGTGGCGGCATCCGCCTGCTGCCCGATGCCGCGCTGCCGCCGGCGGCGGTGATCTGGCGCTCCGTCCTGGCGGAACAGCCGGGCCTCGCCCTCGACCTCGCCTGGATCGCGGAAGCGGCGGAGCATCTGCCGGAGGCGCTGCGGGGCCAGCGGCAGAACCCCGTGCCGCCCCCCGCGCAGGGCCTGGCGATGGCGCAGCTGGCGGAAGCCCTGGCCGCCGCGGTCGGCGCCCTGGCAGCCGCCTGGCCGGAGACGCGGCCGCTCCGCATCCTGGAGGTGGGCACGGCGGGCGGCGTGCTGGCACGGCGTGTCCTGGCGCGGCTGGCGCCGCTCGGCCGGGCGCTGGTCTATGTCGCGGCCGGAGACAGCCATGTGGCGCTGCCCGAATTGCCGGCCGGGCTGCCGGCGGGCAGCGCCCTGAGTTCGGCGGTGTGGGACCCGCTGTCGGGCGCCACGCCGCCGCAGGTCGCGGACCTCGTCATCGGCCTGGCGCCGGCCGCCCGCGCGCGGGCGGGCATCGCCATGGCGGCGGCGCTGCGCCCGGCACTGGCCGAAGGCGGCGCGCTGCTGCTGGCCGAGCCCCTGCCCGGCCGCGTCTGGACCTTCGTCTGCGGCCAGGACCCGGCCTGGTGGAGCGGCCTGGGCCCGGACCAGGCCGGATCGGGCGGTGGATCGCTGCCCGATGCCGCCCTGTGGTCGGGCCGCCTGTCGGAAGCGGGGTTCCGCGCCGTCGCCGCCGAACCGCTGGCTTGCACCCCCTGGCCCGCGCTGCTGCTGGCCGCGGAAGCGCCGCCGCCGCCCGCGGCCGCGCCGCCCGCCCCGCCGCGCACGCTGCTGCTGGCCGATGCGGCCTCCCTCCCCCTGGCGGATGCCCTGGCGGCCCGGTTGCTGCGCCGTGGCGGCAGCGTGGCGCGGCACGAACTCGGCGCCGCGATCGCCCCCGCCGCGCTGCGCGGCGCCCGCCTGCTGGCCTGCGCCAGCCCCGACGCCGCCGCGCTGCCCGCCACGCTGGCCGCGGTCACGCGCCTCGCCGAAGCCGCGCAGGGCCAGGCCGGGGAGTTCATCCTGGTGACCAGCGGCGGCCAGCAGCCCGCGGATGGCCGGCACGCGCCGGAAGCCGCCGCGCTGCTCGGGCTGATGCGCGTCCTGGCGAATGAGATGGCGGCGCTGCGCCCGCGCCGGATCGACCTCGCCCCGGGCATGGCGCCCGCGGCCGCGGCCCGCCGGTTGGCCGCCGAACTCGATTCACCGACCGCGGAGCCGGAGGTGACCCTCGGCCCCGACCAGCGTCTCGTGCCGCGCCTGCAGCCCGTCGCGGCCGCACCGCCCGCCGGTCCCCTCACCCTCGGCATCGGTCAGCCGGGGCGGCTTGGCACGCTGCGCTGGGAAGCGGCGCCCCCCCGCATGCCGGGACGCGGAGAGGTGGCGATCGCGGTGGAGGCCGCAGGCCTGAATTTCCGCGACCTGATGTGGGCGCAGGGCCTGCTGCCGGAGGAGGTGCTGGAAGCCGGCTTCGCGGGCCCGACACTCGGCATGGAATGCGCCGGCGTGGTCACCGCCGTCGGCCCTGATGTCGCGATCCGTCCCGGCACGCGCGTCTTCGGCTTCGCCCCCGCGGCGCTGGCCGCCCGCACGGTCACGCGGGTGGAGGCGATCGCGCCGCTGCCGGATGGGCTGAGCGCGGCCGAGGCGGCGACCATCCCCGTCGCCTTCCTGACCGCGCTGCACGCGCTGGAATCCTGCGCCGCGCTGCAGGCCGGGGAGACCGTGCTGATCCATGGCGGCGCGGGCGGCGTGGGCCTGGCCGCGCTGCAGGTGGCGCAGCAGATCGGCGCCCGCGTGGCCATGACGGCCGGCAGCCCCGCCAAGCGCGCCTTCCTGCGCGCGGCGGGGGCGGAGCTGGTGCTGGACAGCCGCGATCCCGGCTTCGCCGATGCGCTGCGCGCGCAATGGCCCGACGGCGTGGACGTGGTGCTGAATTCCCTGGCCGGGGAGGCAATGGAGCGCAGCCTGGGGCTGGTGAAGCCCTTCGGGCGCTTCGTCGAGCTGGGCAAGCGCGACTACGTCGAGAACCGCCGCGCGCCGGTCCGCCCGCTGCGGCGCAATGCCAGCTACTTCGCGGTCGATGTGGACGAATTGCCGCGGGCCCGTCCGGGCGTCGCGGCACGGCTGCTCGGCCAGGTGCGCGACCGGCTGCAGGATGGCAGCTTCCTTCCCCTGCCCTACGCGACCTTCGGGCATGAGGAGGTGGAGGCGGCGTTCCGCACCCTCCAGGCCTCCGCCCATATCGGCAAGCTGGTCATCCGCCCGCCCGCGGCGCTGCCCGAGGCAGCCCGGCCCTGGGCGCCGCCGGAGGACGCGACCATCGTCGTCGTCGGCGGCACGCGGGGCTTCGGGCTCGCGACCGCCAAGTGGCTGGCCGCCCGCGGCGCCACGCACCTCGCACTCATCGGCCGCCATGGCGCCATCGATGCCGGAGGCGAACCGGCAACGGCGCTGCGCGACCTCGCCGCCCTCGGCGCCCGCGCCGCCATCCATGCCTGCGACGCCACGGACGCCGAGGCGCTGGCCGCGACGCTCGCGAAGATCCGCGCCGGCCACCCGATCGGCGGCGTGGTGCATGCCGCGGCCGTGCTGGACGACGGCGCCGCCACGGCCATGGACGCCGCCCGCTTCCAGCGCGTGCTGGCGCCGAAGCTGCTGGTGGCGGAGCATCTGGACCGGCTGACGGCGGAGGACCCGCTGACGCTGTTCCTGATGTTCAGCAGCGCCACCACCGCCTTCGGCAATCCCGGCCAGTCCAACTACGTCGCCGCCAATGCGGCGCTCGAAGCCATCGCACGCCGGCGCCGCGCGGCGGGCCGCCCCGCCCTGGCCGTGGCCTGGGGGCCCATCACCGATGTCGGCATGCTGGCCGCCGATGCCGGCAAGGCCGCGCGGCTCAACCAGCGGCTCGGCGTCGCCGCCATGACGGCGGCGGAAGCCCTGGCGACGCTGCCGCCGCTGCTGGCCGGGGGCGATGCCGCGCCGCTCGTCGTGCGCCTCGGCCCGGCGGAGGGGCGCCTCGCCCTGCCGATCATGCGGGAGCCGATGCTGGCCGCGCTGGCCGGCCCCGCATCGGCCGCGCCGCCGCAGGAGGACCTGCGCGCGCATCTCGCCAGCCTGCCGCGGCCGGAGGCGGAGGCGCTGGTGCTGCGCCTGGTGACGGAGGAGATCGCCCGCATCCTCCGCCTGCCGCCGGAAGGCGTCGGGCCGGATGCGGCGGTGACGGCGCTTGGCCTCGACAGCCTTGGCGCCATGGAACTGCGTGGCGGGCTGGAGCAGCGCCTGGGCATCCAGGTGGCGCTCACGGCACTCAGCGAGGAGTTGACGGTGGGGGCGCTGGCACGGCAGATCGCCGCTGCAGCCTGTGAGACACCGGATGCGGAGGCGACCATCTCCACCCTGATGGAGGTCTTCGAGCCCGCCGCCGGGGATATTCGCGCCGCGGAATAGCGGCGGCGCCACCGGGCCTTGGCCCGGCCGTGCAGCATTGGAGTTCGGCACCCGACCATGGCAGCAACGCCACAGGCTTCCATCGGCCAGCGATCCACCCGCCAGCAGGGCCGCTAGCCCATGGCGAGGGGACACGGATTCGGCCTGTCCACCGCCGCGCGCCTCGCGCTCGTCCAGCGCCTGGCCCGGCAGCGGGAGGGGCAGGAGCAGCAGGGCACGGCGGATCTGCGCGGCTTCGGCAGCATCCCCAACCTGCGGGACTGGGGCCTGGTGCGGGAGGGGATGAGCGCTCTCGGCATCGAGACGCCCTATTTCCGCACCCATGAAGGCCGCGCGGGCGCGCACAGCCTGATCGGGAACCGCGACGTCATCAATTTCGGCTCCTACGACTACCTCGGCCTGAACGGCGACAGGCGGCTGCACAACGCGGCGGCGGGGGCGATGGCGCGCTACGGCATCTCGGCCTCCGCCTCCCGGCTCGTCTCCGGCGAAAGGCCGGTGCATGGCGCGCTGGAAGCGGCGCTGGCGCGGCACTACGGGGCGGAAGCGGCGCTGGCCTTCGTCAGCGGGCACGCCACCAACGTCACCGTCATCGGCCACCTGATGGGGCCGCGCGACGTCATCATCCACGACGCCGCCATCCACAATTCCTGCGTGGAGGGCGCCAAGCTGTCCGGCGCGCGGCGCATCGCCTTCGCCCATAACGATGCGCGCGCGGCGGAGCGGGAACTGGCATCGGCGCGGCGCAACGCGGCCCGCGCGCTGATCGTCGTCGAAGGCCACTACTCCATGGATGGGGACGTGCCGGACCTCGCCGCCTTCGTCGCCATGGCGCGCAAGCACGATGCCTGGCTGATGGTGGATGACGCGCATGGCCTCGGCGTCCTCGGTGCCACCGGCGCCGGCGCCTTCGAGGCCACGGGCATCGATCCCGCGCAGGTGGATATCTGGATGGGCACGCTGTCCAAGACGCTCTGCGCCTGCGGCGGCTACATCACCGGGCGGGCCGAGTTGATCGACTGGATGCGGCACACGGTGCCGGGCTTCGTCTATTCCGTCGGCCTTTCCCCGCCGCTCGCCGCCTCCGCGCTGGCGGCGCTGGAGGTGATGCAGGCGGAGCCCTGGCGGGTGGCGAAGCTGCAGGCGAATGCGACGCTGCTGCGCGACCTCTGCCGGGCGCGCGGCTTCGATACCGGCGCCTCCGCCGGCCTCGGCATCGTGCCGATCGTGCTGGGCAGTTCGGTGCGGGCGGCGCGCGTTTCGGCCGCGCTGCTGGAGCGGGGCGTCAACGCGCTGCCCATCACCTTCCCCGCCGTGCCGGAGAAGGCGGCACGGCTGCGCTTCTTCCTTTCCGCCGAGCATGAGGAGCGGGATCTGCGCGACGCCGTCGCCGCGCTGGTCGCGGCGAATGACGCGCTGCCGCCCGCCGACCTGACGGGGTGACCGAGGCCCGGCCCGTCCGCAGCCGCGCGGAGCAAGCCGCCTTCCACGCCCTGCCCGCCCGGCTCCGCGGCTGGAGCCCGCGCCTGCTGTGGGAGGAGCGGCGGATCTTCGATCCTGCCACCAACGGCTTCCTCGCGACGCATGACGTCACGCGCTTCGTCGCCTGGCGCGAAGGCCGCGCCGTCGGTCGCATCGCCGCCTGCGTGCCGCATGCCGCCGGCGCGCCCGCGACCTTCGGCTTCCTGGCGGTGGAGGAGGATGACGCCGCGCTGCTGGCGCTGCTGGAAGCAGCCCGCGGTGTAGCGCGCGCCCATGGGCGGGACCGGATGCTCGGCCCGCTCTCCTTCACCATCAACCATGAGGTCGGCGCCCAGGCCGGCTTCTTCGACCGCCCGCTTATGCTGCGCATGCCCCGCACCCCCGCCTGGCTGCCCGCGGCGCTGGAGGGTGCGGGCCTGGTCCCGGCGAAGGACGTGCTGGCCTGCACGGTCGATCTCGCGGCTGAACGCCACCGCGCGCGCTTCGCGCGGCTGGCCGCCGCCCGCGGCGCCGACATGGCGCGCCTGTCCATCCGCACCCTGCGTCGCGACGACTTCGCGGCCGAGGTACGGCTCGTCGCCGCCCTCTTCGACGATGCCTGGGCGGAGAACTGGGGCGCGGTGCCGCTCGACCGGGCGGAGGTCGATGCACTCGCCACCCTGCTGAAGCCGCTGCTGTGGCGGGGCGAGGTCTTCTTCGCGTGCTGGGATGGCGAACCGGTCGGCCTGCTCTCCCTCGTGCCGAACATCGAGCCAGCCCTGCCTGCAGACGGCGCCCTGGTGCCCTTCGGCTGGGTGCGGCTGGTGGCGGCGCTGGCGGGCCGCATCCCGGCGGGGGCGGACCATGCGCGCATCCCGATGCTCGGCATCACGCGGGCCTTCAGGCGGCACCCGGCCTCCGCCCTCGCCATGGGCGCGCTGCTGGATGCGGGGTTCGAACTCGCGGCGCGCCGGGGCTGGCAGCGCATCGAGATCTCCTGGATCCTCGACGACAACGCGGCGATGCTGAACGCCATGGCGCGGCTGCCCGCGCCGGTCACCGGCCGCTGGCGGCTGTTCTGGATGCCCGTTCCGTCACCCACCGTTGGTTGAAGCGCCGCGACACGGATCGCCCCCGCCACGGCATTGACAGGGACCGCCCCCGTGGTGGCTATGGAACCCATGCCACTGTCCGATGCCGCGCCATCGGCCACGATTCGCGGCGGCCTCGCCACGACGGCGGCGCCACCGCGACCCGGGCCGAGGCGCTTCCTGTTTCTCCAGGGCCCGATCAGCCCCTTCTTCCTGGAAGTCGCCCGCGGCCTCGCCGCCCGCGGCCACGGCATCCACCGCATCAATCTCAGCCTCGGCGACCGGCTGTTCTGGGGCCGGGTGGAGGGCCAGCCGCCGGCGGTGGACTTCCAGGACCGCCGGGACGCCTGGCCGGCCTTCATCGCCGGCTACCTGGACCGGCACGGCATCACGGATGTGCTGCTGCTGGGCGAGCAGCGTGCCTATCACCGCGCCGCCATCGCCGCGGCGGCGGCGCGCGACATCGCCGTGGTGGTGACGGATTTCGGCTATTTCCGCCCGGACTGGATCACGCTGGAACGCGATGGCATGGGGGGCGACAGCCGCTTCCCGCGCGACCCCGCCCTGATCCGCGCCATGGCGCCGTCATTCCCCCCGGCGGACCTGACGGAGCGCCTGCGGGACGATTTTGGCCGCCAGGCCAGTTGGGACGTGATCTACCACCTGGCCAACCTCGCCCCCTGGCCGTTCCGGCACTACCAGTCCCACCAGCTTCACCACCCGCTGGTCACCTATTGGGGCGTCGCGCGGCGCCTGCTGCGGCGCGGCGCGGAACGGGCGGAAGGCGCCAGGGCGCTGGCCGCCATCGGGGACAATCCCTTCTGGCTCTTCGCCATGCAGATGGAGACCGATTTCTCCGTCCGCGCCTATTCGCGCTACCCGGACCTCGACACCCCCATCGCGGAGACGCTGCGATCCTTCGCCGCGCATGCGCCGGCCGGGGGCCATCTCCTGGTGAAGGTCCATCCCCTCGACCCCTGCATGAAGCGCTGGGGCGACCGGATCAGCCGAATGGCGGAGGCAGCCAACCTCTCCGGCCGCGTCCACGTGGCCCATAACGGCAATCTGGACGACATGGTGCGGGGGATGCGGGGTCTCGTCACCATCAACAGCACGGTGGGCCTGAAGGCGGTCGTCTTCGGCAAGCCGGTCAAGGCGCTTGGCACCGCGGTGTGGGACCTGCCAGGGCTCGCCCACCAGGGGACGCTCGACAGCTTCTGGACCGAGGGCGCGCCGCCCGATCCCGCCTTCCGCGCCGACTTCCTTTCGGTGCTGCAGGCGACGACGCAGCTGCGCGGCGTCTTCTACGCCGCGGAGGGCCGGGCCATCGCCGTCGCCGCCACGACGGAAGCGCTGCACGCCGACCGCATCGGGGCCTTCCTGCCGCCGGCTATTCCGGCCGCGGTGGTGCAGGCTCCGGGCTGACGCGGAAGCGCATCAGCCGCACCGCGGGGTCACCGAGCCAGGCTGGCAGCAGGCCGAGCAGCCGCATGCCCAGCGCCATCGGCCAGGGAAAGCCGAGCCGCGGGACGCCGAGCAGCAGGGCGCGGTGCACCTTGGCCGCCGCCGCCTCCGTCTCCAGCAGGAAGGGCCGGGCGCCGTGGAAGCGGTCCCCCATGGCACTGCGGAAGAAGCCCGGGGTCACCACCGTCACCCGGATGCCGTGGGCGCGTTCCGCCGCCCTCAGCCCATCGCCCCAGACGATCAGCCCCGCCTTGCTGGCGCAATAGGCCGGGAAGTCCGGCAGGCCGCGGAAGCCCGCGATGCTGGCCACCAGCGCCACCTGGCCCGCCCCCCGCGCCCGCATGCCTGGCAGCAGCGGGGAAACGAGGTTGATGGCGCCGACCAGGTTCACCATCACCTGCCGCGCCGCCGCCGCCCCATCCTCCGGCGTTCCATCCGGCGCCCGGCCGGCGGAGGTGCCGGCATTGGCGATGACGAGGTCGACGGGCCCGGCGGCCTCGAAAACTGCCAGGGCCGTGGCGACCGCGGCGGCATCCGTGACGTCGATCGCGACGGCCACCGCCACCGCCCCCGCCGCCCGGCAATCCGCCGCCACGCCCTCCAGCGCCGCCGCGCTGCGCGCCAGCAGCAGCAGCCGCATGCCGGGCGCGGCGAAGCGCCGGGCCAGCGCCGCGCCCAGGCCGCGGGAGGCCCCGCTGATGACGACCGACCGCGCTTCCTTCATCGCCACCCCCGTAGCCGCGCGACCCCGCGCCGCACCCAGCCTTCCGCCGCGCGGATGGCGGCAAAGCGGCCGGGCGGGAACAGCTCGGGCTGCGCCATGCGGTCCAGCAGCACCTCCGGCGGGCAGGGCAGCAGGGTCAGCGGGTCGATGCAGCGGGGATAGAGGATCAGCGCCGCGGCCACCAATTCGTCCAGCGTGGCGCGCCGCCGGCGGGGCGGCGCGCCGGGGGGCACCGTCGCGCGGTCCTCCGTCAGCCCCCAACCCGCATAGAAGGGCATGCCCCAGCAGGTCACGGGCAGGCCGCGCAGCAGCGCCTCGAACCCCGTCAGGGAGGTCAGGGTGTGGACGGCATCGACGCGCGCCAGCAGCGCGGCCATCGACGCGCCCTCCACCACCTGGTCCGCCAGCCGCGCCAGTTCCGCCCGGTGCAGGCGGCCGCGGCGGAACCCGGCCTCGATGTCCGGATGCGGCTTGTAGAGCAGGAAGGCATCCGGCACCGCCGCCCGCACGGCGCGCAGCAGGTCGATGTTGCGCCGGATGGCCCCACCGCCGAGGCGCACCGACGCATCATCCTCCACCTGCCCCGGCACCAGCACCACGCGCTGGCCGGGCGCCGCGGGGATGGCCGGCACCACGCCACCCAGGTTGTACTTGGTGATCCCTCGCGCCACGACCGCCTGGCGCAGCGCCGCCGCGCGGGCCAGCGTCGCCTCGTCGAAGCCGCCTGCCTCGATCAGGCGCACCAGGTCGCTCGGCGCCATCGGGTCGAAATAGGCACCGCCTCGATCGACCGCGAAGGAGGCGCCGGGGCGGAAGGCGGCGCCGAGGCCGGCGGAGCGGATGAAGCCATCCTCCAGCCAGCGCAGCGGCACCCCCGCCGCGGCACAGCGCGCCGGCAGGTCGGGCGGCGCGGAGGCCGCCCAGGCCAGCAGCGCGCCCCCCTTCGCGCGCGCCGCCGCCACCGCCGCGGGCGCGCGGGCGTGGAAGGATGGGGCCGGCCGCGCGGCGGCCAGCAGCGCCCGCACCCGGTCCCGCTTGTAGGGATGCACGCCAAGGCAGGCGACGATCCCGCGCGCCTCCGCCTCCCGCTCCCGCCACAGCGCGAGGATCGAGAGGCCGTGCTCGATCGTGCAGGGCGCACCGGTGAAGGGATCGGTGGCGCGCGTGGCGGCGAGGATGGCAGCCCAGGCCTCGGCCGGATCGACCCCGGCCAGCGGGCCATCCGCCACCGTCACCCCCGCCGCCAGCGCCAGCAGGGCGAGGGGGCGGGAAGCGCCGTGCAGCGATGCCGCGGCGTCCAGCAGCGTCCAGGGCGACAGCCGCGGCAGGGTGCCGGACGGGACCGGGGCTGCTTCGGCGAAGGGATCCGCCGCGCGGAGGACAGGCTGCCCACCGGGATGCCGTGGCGGTTCGGCCCAGCCGATCACCACGGCGGCGCCCCGGGCCGGCAGGCCGAGCGCCTCGGCGCCGGGATCGTCCAGCCCGGCCGGCGCGCCGATCCGCCCGGCCGCCATGGCCGCCATCACGCGCCGCGCCAGCGCCCGGTCCGGCATGGCGGGCGGGCGCGCCAGGGCGGCGCCGAGGGGATCGGGACCCTCACCCACCACCAGCAGCACCGGAACCTCGCGCCCACCCACCGGGGCGGGGAGGAAGGGGCCCGGGGTCGAGGCCAGGGGCGCGGCGTCCGCCGTCACGGCGGGAAGCAGGAGCGGCAGCGGCGTGGCAGGATCGGGCGTTGGGTTCGGCACGGTGCGAACCTAGCACCCGGTGCGGCAGGCGTCGGCCCCGGTCGTGACGGCCTGCAACCGGCCATTGCGCAGGCGGTTTGCGTTTTGCGTCGCCCCTGGGGTTCCGCTAAACTCTTGCCCTATGAAGCAAGCCACCGTGATCGGAACTTCCCGGGCCGCGTCGCGCCGGGGCAGCCCGGCCCTGCCCGCAGGCATGCTGGCCGTCGCCCTGCTGCTGTCGGGCTGCGCGGGTGGCAGCGGATTGATGTCGGCCTGGCCTTTCAACCGCCAGGCGGCGCCCGCCGCCGCGGCCGCCCCGCTGCCGCCGGCCGACCCCGTCCTGGCCTTCGCCGCGCGGTCGCAGCCCGGCGCGCAGGATCGCATCATCCTGGCGGATGGCCAGCCTGCCACCGCGCGGCTGGTGCGCGCCTACAATGCCGCCAGCGGGCGGGAATGCCGCGAAGTCGCGGTCACGACCGGCATGGGCGAGCGCGCGCGGGTGGTCTGCGCGACGCCGGAAGGCGGCTGGGTGGAGACGCGGACGCTGCTGCGTGGCGGCGGGATCCCGCGCCCGTGAGCACCACGGCCGACGATGGCATCGGGCTGCCGAGCCGGCCGCAGGGAATCGCCCGGGTCATCAAGGGCTTCCGCATCCAGGGCCGGGTCATCCACGCCCTGACGCTGCGCGAGCTGACCACCCGCTTCGGCCGCAGCCAGCTGGGATTCCTCTGGCTGATGCTGGAGCCGCTGATGCTGGCCTCCGCCATCGGCATGGTCCACTGGGCCGTCAACCATGACAGCAACGGGCCGGTGCCGATCTTCCTGTACTACATCATCGGCTACGCACCCTATTTCGCCTTCCGCGCCATCATCAACCGGGCGGCGACGGCATTCCACTCCAACATGACGCTGATGTACCACCGGCAGGTCCGCCTCACCGACGTGGTCGTGGCACGCAACATCCTGGAAGTCAGTGCGGTCACCGGCGTGCTTGTCCTGGTGATCGGCGGCTCCGCCTGGCTGGTGGACATGCCGCCGGCGGACATCCCGATGCTCCTCTCCGGCCTGCTGCTGATCTTCCTGTTCTCGAACGGGCTGGCGATGCTGGCCGCCGCGGGGGCTGCGCGGTGGGAAGTGATCGACCGGCTTGTCCACCCGCTCACCTATATTTCGCTGCCTTTCTCCGGCGCCTTCATCATGATGGACCGGCTGCCGCCGAGCTGGCGTGAGATGCTGCTCTGGAACCCGCAGCCCAACATGCATGAGATGGTGCGGGAAGGCATGTTCGGCGAGCTGATCGTCAGCCATTACGATGTCTTCTACACCGTCTCCTGCGTCGTCGTGCTGAACCTGCTCGGCCTCGCGGCGCTCCGCGCGGTCCGGCCGAAGCTCGAATTCTGACGGGCGCGGCCGTGATCATCCTCGACAACGTCTCGAAGCACTACGCCGTCCGCGGTGGCGGGCGGAAGACGGTGCTGGACAAGGTCAACGCCATCATCCGGCCCGGGGACGCCGTCGGCATCCTCGGCCGCAACGGCACCGGCAAGTCCACCCTGGTGCGGATGCTGGCGGGGGTGGAACATCCCTCCTCCGGCCGGATCGAACGGCGCATGTCCGTGTCCTGGCCGCTGGCGCATGGCATCGGCCTGCAGGCGGCGCTCACCGGCGCCGACAACGCCCGATTCATCGCCCGGATCTACGATCACGACGTCGATGACGTGCTCAGCCAGGTGGAGGATTTCGCGGAGCTCGGCAGCTACATGAACATGCCGGTCCGCACCTATTCGGCCGGTATGATGGGGCGGCTGCTGCTCGGCCTCTCCTTCGCCGTGAACTTCGACTGCTACCTGATCGACGAGATCACCGCGGCGGGCGACGCACGTTTCGTCGCGCGGGCGCAGGAAATGCTGTCAAACAAGACGCGGGGCCGTACGCTGGTCCTGGTCAGCCACGTTCCTGAACACCTGAAGATCTACTGCCGTACCGCAGCCGTCCTGCACCATGGCAGCCTGACCTTCTTCGAGGACATCGATGAAGCTGTCGCCACCTATAAGGCCCTCTGAGACCCTTCCCGCCACGGGGGTCGAGGATTCGCGCCTGCCGCCGCGCCTGCCGCCGAAGCGGCAGAAGCAGCGAAGCCTGCTGCCGCGCAGCGTGAAGGGCTGGTTCATGCTGCTGGTGGTGCTGCCGAGCCTGTTCGTCGGCGCCTACTACACCTTCTACGCGGCGGACCTGTACGAATCGGAGTCGCGCCTGCTGGTCCGCAGCCGCGCCGGCAGCGCCAACCCCGGCGGCGCGGCGAGCGCGATCGCGGCCGCCACCGGCGGCGGCGGGCGTGGCGGCATGGATGAGGCCCGCGCGGTGGCGGCCTATATCGACAGCGTCGATGCACTCGCCGGGCTGCGCCGGACCATCGACCTGATTGCCATCTGGCGCCGCCCGGAAGCCGACCTGGTGTCGCGCCTGCAAGCCGAGGATCCCAAGGCGGAGTCGCTGCTGCGCTACTACCGCCGGCGCGTGAACGTGAACTACGATATCGAGACGAATATCACCACGCTGCGTGTCCAGGCCTATCGCCCGGGCGACGCGAAGCAGATTGCCGATGCGCTGATCATGCTGTCGGAAGACCTGGTGAACCGCTTCTCCGCCCGCTCCGCCGCCGACCAGCTGCGCGTGGCGCGGGAGGAGGTGGAAATCGCCGAACGCCGCGTCATCGCCGCCCGCGAAGCCCTGAACACCTTCCGCGAACGCGAACAGGCGCTGGACCCCACCCGCGCCGCTGGCGCGGCGGTGGAGAATGTGACGCGGCTCGAGGGCCTGCTGGCCCAGACCCGTGCCGAGCTGCAGGAGAAGCGCGCCTTCATGCGCCCGGACAATCCGCAGATCCAGGTGCTCAACAACCGCATCGCCGCGCTGATCGCGCAGGTGGGGGCGGAACGGGCACGGTCCACGCGCGGCGAGGAAGGCCTGACGCAGCAGCTCTCGGGCTATGAACGCCTGCAGCTGGAACGCGAATTCGCGGAGAAGCAGCTGACCTCCGCCATCTCGTCGCTGGAAAGCACGCGGGCCGACGCGCAGCGCCAGGCCGTGTTCCTGCTACGCGTGGTGGAACCCAGCCTGCCCGAGCGGGCCAACTATCCCCGGGCCGTCTTCAACACGCTGACCGTCTTCGCCGGGCTGACAGTCCTGTTCGGAATCGGCTGGCTCCTGATAGCCGGTGCACGGGAACATGCGAGCTGACATGACGAATACCTGCATCACCACGAACCCGGCGCGCATCGCGCCGGCCATCGTGCCGGCGGCTGCCCGCTGGCTGCTCGCGGCGCTGCTGCTGCTGCCGGTGCCGCTTCAGGCGCAGATCACCGCGCCGTCGCTGCCCTCGTCGCGCCTGACGACTGGCAACATCCCGACCACCACCACCGCGCCGGCGGCCCCGTCATCGGCCACGACGCCCACGCAGGGCACCGCCCTGCCGGCGCTCAACGCCGGCGACATGATCTCCACCTCCCGCGCCGGGTCATCCACGGCGGCGGAAGGGGGGCCTGTCGCGGTCGGGCCGATCGGCGAGCCCGGGCGCGCGCCCGGTCCGGCTACCGTGGTCTTCGGTGCGTCCCTTTTCACCCGGGGCGGGCCGGCGGCGTCCGATACGCCCAACCCGAACTACACGATCCTGCCGGGCGACCGCATCTCGATCACCGTCTGGGGCTTCGTCGAGGCGTCCGTTGTCACGACCGTCGATGCGGACGGCAACGTCTTCATCCCGCAGATCGGCCCCGTCCGCATGGCCGGCACCCGCGCCGGCGACGTGCAGCGGCTGGTGGAGACCGAGGTCCGCCGCGTCTATTCCCAGCAGGTCCAGGTCTATGCCGTGCTGCTGTCGGCCGGCCAGGTCGGCGTCTTCGTGACCGGCCAGGTGCGCACGCCGGGCCGGCACCTGGGTTCCGCATCGGAAAGCGTGCTCGACTACCTCGCCCGCGCCGGCGGCGTGGATCCCGGCCGCGGCTCCTACCGCGACATCACGGTGGTCCGGGGCGGCCAGACGGTCGCGCGCATCGATCTCTACCGCTTCCTGCTCTCCGGCGAATTGCCGCGCCTGACCCTCCAGCAGGGCGACACCGTCCTGGTGCCGGCGCAGGGGGCCATGGTCGGTGCCGATGGCGCCGTCCGCAACAACTTCCTGTTCGAGGTGACCGGCCGCTCCATGCCGGGGTCGGAGCTGATCCGGCTGTCGGCCCCCCTGCCCTCCGCCACCAACGCCGTCATCCGTGGCACGCGCAACAGCCAGCCCTTCTCCCGCTACACCACCATCCGGGAACTGGCCGGCGTGCAGCTGATGGACCAGGACGTGGTGACCTTCATCACGGATGCGCCGCCGCCCACGGTGCGCGTCTCCGTCGAGGGCAGCCGCATCGGGCCCTCCGTCCTCATCGCCGACCGCGACGTCACGCTCTGCACCCTGCTTGACTACATCGCGGTGGACGCGAACCTCGCCAACACGCGCGGGATCTTCCTGCTCCGCCCCTCCGTCGCCGCGCAGCAGACGCGCGTGGTGAACGAGGCCCTGGACCGGCTGGAGCGGCAGCTCTTCCTCACCGTCTCCCCCACCACGGGCGTCGCGGAGGTGCGGGCTTCCGAGGCGCAGCTGGTGTCGAGCTACATCAGCCGGGCCCGCCGCACGCGGCCGGAAGGGCGTCTCGTCGTCATGGATCGTGGCGGGCGCTGCGCCGATGTGCGGCTGGAGGATGGCGACGTCGTCGTCATTCCGGAACGCGTGCAGACCGTGCTGGTCTCGGGCGAGGTGACGGCGCCGCAGGCCATCATCTGGCGCCCGAACCTGACGATCCAGGACTACATCCGGCAGGCCGGCGGCCTGGCGGAACGCGGCGGCGACAACCAGCTGATGATCCGCCGCGCGAGTGGCGAGCTGGTGCTGGACCCGACCGAGCCGCCGCAGCCCGGCGACGAGCTGATCGCGCTGCCGCGGCTCGACCCGAAGAACTTCCAGCTGACGCGCGACCTGCTGAACCTGATCTTCCAGACCGCCCTCTCCGCGCGCGTCTTCCTGAACTGAACTCCCGCAAGCCGGGGGCTGGAGGGGGCGCTGGCCGAAAGGTCAGCGCCCTTTCTGTTGCCGCCGGCCCGCGCCCGCGATAGGCAGGATGGAGAGAGCACCGGCCCATAGAGAGGCCGGCACCATCCAGGGAGGCACCATGCACCACCATCACACCCTCGGCCGCCGCATGGCGCTCGGCCTCGGCGCCACGCTCCTCGCCGCGCCGGCCGTGCGCGCCCAGGGGCGCTTCCCGGACAAGCCCATCCGCCTGGTCGTGCCCTGGGGCGCGGGCGGCACCACGGACATCCAGATGCGCGTGCTGGCCGAACAGGCGGCGCGCCGGCTCGGCCAGCCCGTGATCATCGAGAACAAGGCCGGCGCCGGCGGCGTGCTGGGCGCGCAGCAGATGCTGAACGAGCGGCCGGACGGCTACACCATCACGCAGATGCCGATCAGCGTCTTCCGCCATCCGCAGATGGCGCAGCGCGCGCTGTTCAACCCGCTGGAGGATTTCTCCTACATCATCCACCTCACCGGGTACCTGTTCGGCGTGGTGGTGAAGCCGGATGCGCCCTGGAACACCTTCCAGGAGTTCCTCGACCACGCGAAGGCCAATCCGGGCCGCGTCACCTACGGCACGCCGGGTGTCGGCACCTCGCTGCACATCACCATGGAACAGATCGCGGGGCCGCGCGGCATCGAATGGATCCACGTGCCCTTCCGCGGCTTCGCGGAGAACGTGACCTCCCTCCTCGCTGGGCAGACGACCGCGCTCGCCGACAGTTCCGGCTGGTCGGAGATGGTGCAGGCCGGGCGGCTCAAGCTGCTCGTGACCTGGAGCGCGGATCGCGCCAAGCGCTTCCCCAACGTGCCGACGCTGCGGGAATCGGGCATCGATATCGTCAGCGCCAGCCCCTATGGCCTGGCCGGCCCGAAGGGCATGAACCCCGATGTCGTGCGCGCGCTGCACGATGCGTTCAAGGAAGCGCTCTACGATCCCGCGCATATCGCGGTGCTGGACCGCTTCGACATGGCGCCGATGTATCTCGGCCCGGATGAATACGCCGCCGACGCGCGCCGCACCTTCGCGGCGGAAGGCGAGATGATCCGCAAGCTGGGCCTCCGTCTCTGAGCACGGCGTCCCTGACCACCGCGCATCTCCGGTGCGGCGATGACCTTCGCCCCCGCCTGGCCGCCAGCGGCTGGGCGGGGGAATACCTGGCGATCAGCGATCCCGTCTGCGTCGGCGCGGTGAATGACGAACCGCTGATGGCCTATCTCGGCCTCCGCGCCCGCGTCATCGCGCTGCACGCCAAGACGGATCTGCAGAAAGCGCGGCTCCGCCTGGGTCGCGAATACATGGCGCTCAACACGCTGGACCGCTTCGACCGCGTGCTGCTGTGGTTCGAGCATGACCTCTGGGACCAGGCGGCGCTGATCCGCGTGCTGTCGCTGCTGGCGGGGCGGCGGGGGCTGGAGGGCAGGCTGTTCCTGATGCCGGCGGACGGGAAGCGCCCCTTCATGGCGCTGTCCGATACCGAGCTTGCCGCGCTGGAGCCGCAGCCCCTGACGCTGGCGCAGCTGGAAGCGGGCGCCGAGGCCTGGGCCGCCTATGCGGACCCGGACCCGGAGGCGCTCGACCGCCTGTGGCGCCGCGCGACACCCCTGCCCCACCTGGCGCACGCCATGCGACGCCACCTGCAGGACCTGCCCTGGCGGGCGGACCGCCTGGCGCTGACGGAACGCCAGGTGCTGCGCGCCGTGGCCGAAGGGGCGACGACGATGCCCGCCGTGATGCGGGCGCAGCACGCCGCGGATCCAACCTTCCCGCAGACCGACCTGATGCTGCTCGACATCCGGGCCCGCCTGTCCGCCGGCCCGCTGCGGCTGCTGGCCCCGGGCGAGGCCTGGGCGCTGACCGATCGCGGCCGCGCCGTCCTGGCCGGTGAGGAGAGGCATCGCCCCCCGCCCCGCTTCCAGGGTGCCGTGCCCATCCGCCCCGACCCGCCCTGGCAATGGGACCCGCGCGCCACCGGCGTGCATCGCGCCTCACCGTAGGGCGGCGAAGAAATCCTTCAGCAGCGTCGCGGCCTCGCTCTCCCGCACCCCCCCGATGACTTCCGGCGCGTGATGGCAGGTGGGCTGGCCGTAGAGCCGCGGGCCGTGTTCCACCGCGCCGCCCTTCGGGTCATAGGCGCCGAAGACCACGCGTTTCACGCGGAAGAAGGCGATGGCCTGGGCGCACATGGCGCAGGGCTCCAGCGTGACGGTCAGCGTCGCCTCCGGCAGCAGCTTGTCGCCAGTGACGCGCGCGGCCTCCCGCATCGCCAGCATCTCCGCATGGGCAGAGGGGTCGCGCCGGGCCTCCACCTCGTTCCCCGCCACCGCCAGCACGTGGCCCGCGGCATCGGTGACGACGGCGCCGACCGGCACCTCCCCACGCGCCGCAGCGGCGCGGGCGGCGTCGAGCGCGATTTCCATGGGGGTCAGGCCGCTGGGCATGGCCGCGATGCTTGCCCCGGCACGGGCGCGCGGTCTAGCAACGCGCATGAAAAAGCGACCGGTCATCGGTGTCACCCTGGATGCGGAACCCGCCGGCGGCTGGTCGAAGCTGCCCTGGTATGCGCTCCGCCAGAACTACCTCTCCGCGGTCATCGAGGCCGGCGGCCTGCCCGTGGCGCTGCCGCACCACCCCGAACTCGCCGCCGACTACCTCGACGCCATCGACGGGCTGCTGGTCACGGGCGGTGCCTTCGACGTGGACCCGGCGCTCTGGGGCGGCGGCCCGCCGCATCCCAAGGTGACGCTGAAGCCCGGCCGCACCGATTTCGAACTGGCTGCGACCCGCGCCGCCCTGGCCCGCGACATGCCCGTGCTCGGCATCTGCGGAGGCCAGCAGCTGATGGCGGTCGCCTTCGGCGGGACGCTGATCCAGCACATCCCGGACGAGGTGCCGGGGGCGCTGGCGCATGAACAGCCGAACCCGCGGAACGAGCCGGGGCATGAGGTCGCGGTAGCGCCCGGCACGCTGCTGGCGCGCATCGTCGGGACGGACCGGCTGGCGGTGAATTCCTCCCACCACCAGGCCGTCGCCACGCCCGGTGCCGGGGCGCTGGTGAATGCCCGCGCGCCCGATGGGGTGGTGGAGGGCATCGAGCATCCCGGCCATCGCTTCGCCCTCGGCGTGCAGTGGCACCCCGAATATGCGGTGGATCCGCGGGACCCCGTGATCCTCGCCGCCTTCGTGGAGGCCTGCCGGTGACCGACGACGCCGAAGACACCGCCCCCGAGGCCGAGCGCGGCGAGCGCCTGGCGAAATACCTGGCCCGCGCCGGCATCGCATCCCGCCGCGATGCGGAGAAGCTGATCGCCGAGGGCAAGGTGAAGATGAACGGGAAGGTGGTGGAGACCCCCGCCACCTTCGTCACCGAAGGCGCCCGCATCAGCGTGGACGGCAAGCCGGTGCAGCCCGCGGAACGCACCCGCCTGTTCCGCCACCACAAGCCCGATGGCGTGGTGACGACGCACAAGGACCCGCAGGGCCGCCCGACGGTGTTCGAACGCCTGCCGCCGGCCATCGGCCGCGTGGTTTCCATCGGACGCCTCGACCTGACCAGCGAGGGGCTGCTGCTGCTGACCAATGACGGGGAGCTGGCCCGCAAGCTGGAACTGCCGAGCAATGGCTGGCTGCGGCGCTACCGCGTCCGCGTCTATGGCGCGGTGGATGAGAAGTCGCTGGCCGCGCTGGCCCGCGGCATCACCGTGGACGGCGTCGCCTATGGCCCGATCGAGGCCGGGCTCGACAGCCGCCGCGGCGCCATCGCCTGGCTGACGGTGAGCCTGAAGGAGGGCAAGAACCGGGAGATCCGGCGCGTGATGCAGCATCTCGGCCTGCACGTCACGCGGCTGATCCGCACGGCCTACGGCCCCTTCCAGCTCGGCACCCTGCCCAAGGGCGGCGTGGAGGAAGTGCACCCCAAGGTGATGCGCGAACAGCTCGGCATCGGGGAAGCGCCGCAGAAGAAGCGGCGGCGTGAGGCCGAGGAAGCCGCCGCGGCCGCAGCCGCCGCACCGCCGCCCGCGATCCCCCCCAAGCCCAAGCGCGTGCGGCCGGAGAACATCCCCCGCGCCCGCAATGCGGAGCCGCCGAAGCCGAAGCATGTTGCGAATCGTCGCCGGAAGCCATCGCGGCCGTAGGCTCGCCGCCCCCGCCGGCGACACCACGCGCCCGACGGCGGAGCGGGTTCGCCAGGCCGTCTTCGACATGCTCTGGCACGCCCCCTGGGCCGGCCGGGCGGTGGTGGAGGAGGCGCGCGTGCTGGACGCCTTCGCCGGCACCGGGGCGCTGGGGCTGGAAGCACTGAGCCGCGGCGCCGCCCATGCCACGTTCCTGGAAAGCGACCGCGCGGCGCTGGCGGCACTCCGTGCCAACATCGCCGCCTGCCGGGAGGATTCCCGCAGCCGCGTCATCGCGGGCAATGTGCTGAAGCCCCCCGCCGCCGCGGCGCCCTGCGGCCTGATCTTCCTCGACCCGCCCTATGCCCAGGATCTGGTCCCCCGCGCCCTCTCCGCCCTGGCGGCAGCCGGCTGGATCGCCCCCGGCGCGCTGGTGGTGGCGGAGCTGGGGCGGGAGGAGGCCCTGGCGGCGCCGGGCTTCGAGGAAGTCGCCATGCGGGAACACGGCGCGGCGCGGGTGGTGTTCCTGCGCGCGGGCTGATCGCTACCCCGCGACCTCCGCCGCCACCGCCTCCACCTGCGCCACCAGCCAGCGCAGCCCCGCATCGCCCCCCTGCCGTTCATGCCAGGCCACCGACAGGGCGAAGGGCCGGATCGGCAGCGGCGGCGCGAAGGCGCGCAGCCCGAAGCGCGGCGCGTAGTTCTCCACGACCCGGCGCGGCATGGTGACGATGGTCGGCGAGGCCGCGACGGCGGCCAGGGCCGGCAGGAATGACGGCATCGCCGCCACCACCCGGCGCTTCAGCCCCTGCCGCGCCAGCGCCGCATCCACCGTCCCCTCCAGCCCACCGCTGAGCGAGACCAGCACATGGTCCAGCGCGCAGTACAGCGGCAGGTCGATCGACCGCCGCCGGCGCAGCCTGGGATGGTCGGGCGATCCGGCCACCAGGTAGCTCTCCTCATAGAGCCGCCGCGCCACGATCCCCGCCGGGCGGCGGGGAAAGAAGCCGAGGGCGACGTCCGCCTCCCCCTCCGCCAGCGCCGTCATGGCGGCGTCACGGGCATGCGGGCGGAAGGACAGGCGCAGCCCGTGCCCGGCGGCCGCGAAGCGCGCCAGCAGCGGTGGCCCGAAGCGGGAGGCCTCGTAGTCGAGTCCGGTCAGCCGGAAGACGCGGTCGCTGGTCGCGGGATCGAAGGGCTGGGGCGGCGCAACCGCTTCCCGCGCCAGACCCAGCAGGCTGGCCACCAGCGGCGCCAGGTCCAGGCAGCGCGGGGTCGGCTCCACGCCGCCGGGGCGGCGGATGAAGAGCGGGTCGTCGAAGATCTCCCGCAGCCGGGCCAGGGCATGGCTGACGGCCGGCGCGCTGAGGCCGAGGCGGTTCGCGACCTCCGCCAGCTTCCGGTGGCGCAGCGCCTCGTCCAGCACCAGCAGGAGGGTCATGTCCAGCCGGCGCAGTTTCATCTCGCTCATGTCGCCATTCAAAACATTCAATGGAGGAAAGTGCCAGCGGAACCCATCCTTTCCCCGACGGGAACGGGGGCTCCATGCGCATCGGCATCATCGGCGGCGGCCATGTGGGGCAGGCGCTTTCCATCGCGCTGCGCCGCGCCGGCCATGCCCCCACCATGCTGCTGCGCAACGCAGCGCCGGGCGACGGCGCCATCGCACCCCTCACGCCGCTGGCGGGGGCGGAGGCCTACATCCTCGCCACCCCGCATGCGGCGGCGGAGGAAGCGCTGGCCGCCGTGGCGCCCGGCACGGTGCCGGTGCTGGATGCGACGAACCCGCTGGCGATGGGCCCGGATGGCCTCGGCCTCGCCTTCGGCTTCGACGACAGTGGTGCGGAACGCATCGCCCGCGCCATGCCGGGGCTGCGGCTGGCGAAGGTGTTCAACACCACCGGTGCCAATGTCATGGCGGATGCGGCCCGCTTCACGCCGCGGCCCGTGATGTTCGCAGCCGGCGACGATGCCTATTCCAGGACCATCGCCATCCAGCTCGCCACCGATATCGGGTTCGAGGCGGTGGATGCCGGCCCGCTGCGCGCCGCGCGGCTGCTGGAAGCGCATGCGATGCTGTGGATCGACCTCGCCATGCGCCGCGGTCTCGGCCGCGACTTCGCCTTCGCGCTGAACCGCGGCGCGAGCCCCCTGCCCAGCCCTGAGGAGCCGAACCCCCATGCCCTTCACCGGACAATGCCATTGCGGCGGCGTGCGCTACCGCATCGAGGGCGAGGCCGTCGGCGTGATCGTCTGCCACTGCCGCGACTGCCAGCAGATGCACGGCAATGCCAATGCGATGCTGGCGGCGCCGAAGGAATCGGTGGTGCTGGAAGCCTTCGCCACGCTGACCTGGTACGAATCCAGCCCGGCGGCGGAACGCGGCTTCTGCGCGCGCTGCGGCGGGCGGCTGTTCAAGCGGCCGCGCCAGGGCGATCGCCTGCTGGTCTCCGCCGGCACCATCGACCCGCCGACGGGGATGAAGACCATCCGCAACGTCTGGGTGGAGTCGAAGGGCGACTGGTACGAGATCCCCGCCTGACGGCGCGGCCTTAGGCTTCCCCGCCGCCCAGCGTGATGCCGAGCTTCGCGTACATCGCCGCCAGCCGCGCATCGTAATGCGCGGCATCGAACAGCATCGCCTGGCGCGGCCCCCGCCAGGCGAGTTCGGCGCGCAGTTCGTCATTCGCATCCAGCGCCTGGATCGCCTCCGCCATCGCCCGCGTGTCGTAGGGATCGACCGTCAGCGCGGCGTCGCCCACCACCTCCGGCAGGGATGAGGTGTTGCTGGTCATCACCGGGGTGCCGAGCAGCATCGCCTCCAGCGCCGGCAGGCCGAAGCCTTCGTAGAGTGAGGGGAACAGCACCGACCGGGCGCCGCGGATCAGGCTGACCAGCAGGCGGAAGGGCGCATAGTCCAGCAGGATCACGCGGTCCCGCAGCTTGCGCGTCATGCCCTGCGGGCCCTCGAACCGCACATCCTCCGGGTACTGCCGGTGGTCATCCTCGTACAGCAGGGCCAGTTCCTGGCGCACCTGCCAGCCATGCTTGCCGCAGATCACCAGCGGCCAGGGGCTGCCGGAGGCGAGGTAGGCCTCGATGATCCGCCCGACATTCTTCTTGGGCTCGATCGCGCCGAAGAACAGCCAGTAGCCGCCCCATTGCAGCCCGAAGGCGCCCTGCAGCTCGGCACGGACCAGCGCCTCCGGCTTCGCCGCCAGCGCCGGCGGGACTTCCACGCATTGGTAGGTCACGGAAACCCGCTCCTCCGGCACCCCCAGCAGGCTGACGATGTCGCGGCGGGAGGCTTCGGAGACGGTGACGATGTGATCCGCCTCCGCCGCGATGCGCCGGCAGGTGCCGAGGTAGCGGCGCTTGTTGTCGAGCGTGGTGTGCGGCAGCCGCAGCGGCACCAGATCATGGATGGTGTAGATGTTCCGCGCGCCCTCCACCTTCAGCGGCAGCGGGTAGGTCCAGTGCATCACGTCCTGCCGGTCCGGCAGGCGCACGCTGCTGAACTTCTTCCCCGGCGCCGCGCGCTGCACGGCGGCGCGGAACAGGGATGGCACGTTCCACACCCGGTCGGCCTCGGGCAGCCGTGCCTCCAGCCCGCGCCGCACCACGCGGTCCGTCAGCGGCACCGACTTCGCGATCGGCCGCAGCGCCAGCTTCAGCCTGGCGCGGAAATCCTCATAGGCCTGCTGGCGGGGCGGCAGGGGCCGCGGCGTCGCGTCATACAGCGCGACCTCCCGCAGCAGCTCGTCCGGCCCGCCGGAGGATTTCTGGCCGTAGAGGACGCCGACCTCCGCCCCCAAGGCCCGCAGCCTGGAAGACAGGTTGCGGCAGTAGGTCGCGACCCCCGTGCCCTGGTCCAGCGCTAGGTTGTAGCCATCGATGGCGATCCGAGGCTTCAGCACCGTCAAGCGTCTCCCGTCGCGGGTTCCGGCGGTTAAGCCCGCCCGGCGCCATCCCCGTCAACCTGCCATCCCCGCCGATCACGCCGTCGCGCGCAACCTCCGGCAACAAAGCTTGCGCTGGACGCAGCCCGCCGGTTGATGCTTGATCCCCCTGCGCGCAAGGCCAAGGTCACCATGCAACCGACGGATCACATCGAGCAGGCGGAGATGCCGGAGGCGCGCAGCGCTTCCGGCGCCGGGCCGGTCCTAGCCCATGCGGCGGCGCTGCTGCTGCGCGCCACAGCGATCGC
Organism: Acetobacteraceae bacterium; assembly: GCA_027482245.1. GTDB lineage: Bacteria > Pseudomonadota > Alphaproteobacteria > Acetobacterales > Acetobacteraceae > Falsiroseomonas. The sequence continues at coordinate 141,260 of JAIXWG010000064.1, forward strand.
CATCCTGGCGGCCCCGGTGGTGATCGGGATCATGCTGCTGGTGCGCTGACCGGCCTGCCGCGAAGCGGGCCGACACGCCACCGCCGCCACGTTGCCTTTCTTTTTCCAAAGCCGTGCGACATACCGGCAGCCACAACCGCAGACATGTCCGGCGACCACCGCCGCGAACCAGGGTTCACGATCCATGCCGACCGATGCCGTGCCGACAGGCTCTTCCACCGGTTCCGCCAGGGGTGCCGTCGACCTGATCGTCCCTGTCATCCTGTCTGGCGGCACGGGCAGCCGGTTGTGGCCCCTGTCGCGCGAAGCCTATCCGAAGCAGTTCTGGCCGCTGGTGTCCCAGGGCACCATGCTGCAGGAAACCGCCGCCCGCGCCCGCGCCCCGGGCTTCGCGCCCCCCGTCGTGGTGTGCGGGGAGGCGCATCGCTTCCTGGTCGCCGAACAGCTGCGTGAGGCCGGCGCGGAAGACAGCCGCATCATCCTGGAACCCAGCGCCCGCAACAGCGCCGCCGCCATCGCCGCCGCCGCCATCCTGATCGGGGAGGATGCGCCGGACGCCATCCTCTGGATCATGGCGGCCGATGCCGCGGTGCAGGACGTGCCCGCGCTGCGCCACGCGCTGTCCGCCGCGGCGCTCGCCGCGCGCGAAGGCCGCATCTGCACCTTCGGCATCCGCCCGACCGCGCCCGAGACCGGCTACGGCTACATCGAAGCCAGCGCCGGCCTGCCAGGGGTCGAGGGCGCGATGCAGGTGGCCCGCTTCGTCGAGAAGCCGGACGCCGCGACGGCGGAGGGCTTCCTCGCCGGCGGCCGCCACCTCTGGAACAGCGGCATGTTCGTCGCGACCGCGAAGACGCTGATCGCGGAACTCGCCGCCCATGCGCCCGGCGTGCTGGCCGCCGCGCGCGCCGCGGTCGCGGATGGGGCGCGGGACCTCGGCTTCGTGCGCCTCGGCGCCAGCTTCGCCGAAGCGCCGTCCATCTCCATCGACCATGCGGTGATGGAGCGCACCGCGCTCGCCGCCGTCGTGCCCTGCGATCCCGGCTGGTCCGATGTCGGGTCCTGGGCCTCGCTGTGGGAGATCGCGCCGAAGGACAAGGACGGCAACGCCGCCATGGGCAATGCCGCGGTCCTCGGTTCCAAGCGCTGCTACGTCCGGTCGGAGGGCATCCTGACCGCCGTGGTGGGGCTGGAGGATGTGGTGCTGGTCGTGACCGACGACGCCGTCCTCGCCGTCCATCGCGACCGCGCGCAGGACGTGAAGAAGATGGTGGAGCAGCTGAAGGCCAGCGGCCACAAGGAAGCGACGGAACACCGCCGCGTCTATCGCCCCTGGGGCGCCTATGAGGGCGTGGCCCATGGCAGCCGCTTCCAGGTGAAGCGCATCACCGTGCGCCCCGGCCGCAAGCTCAGCCTGCAGAAGCACTACCACCGCGCCGAACACTGGGTCGTCGTCGCCGGCACCGCCGTGGTGGAACGTGATGGCGAGCGCATCCTGCTGCGGGAGAATGAATCCGTTTACCTCCCGCTCGGCTGCGTCCACCGCCTGGAAAACCCCGGCATGATCCCGCTGACGCTGATCGAGGTGCAATCGGGCCCCTACCTCGGCGAGGACGACATCGTCCGGCTCGAGGACAATTACGGCCGGGCCTGACGCGGGAAGGGATGGCGGCATGGGCCCCGGGCCGGAAGGAACGACCCCGCGCCACGCCCCGTCCGCTTCGCTGCGAGAGGCGGACCGCCTGCGCGACGCGCGGGACTGGCCGGGCGCCGCCTCCGCCTATGCCGCCTGGCTCGCCGGCCGGCCGCATGACTGGCCCGCCTGGATCCAGTACGGCCATGCGCTGAAGGAAGCCGGCGATCCCGAAGCCGCGCTCGGCGCCTATCGCCGCGCGGAACAGGGCCGCCCGGGGGATGCCGACCTGCAGATGCAGATCGGCCACGCGCTGAAGCTGCTGGGCAACCTGCCCGGCGCGCGCCAGGCCTATGCCCGGGCGCTGGAAGCCGAGCCCGCGAACGACTCCGCCTGGCGCGAGGTCTCCCTGCTGCTCGGCCAGCCCAGCGTCGCGGCCGCGGGGGCGCCGGAGGCGACGCTGTCCCTGCTCGGCGACCTCTGCGTCGTCTTCGACCTGACGGACCTGCTGTCCTGGTTCGGCGCCAACCGGGCGCCGACGGGCATCCAGCGCGTGCAGATGGAACTGGTGGGTCCCGCGCTGCGCGGCGGCGGGCCGGCGGCGCGCGTCATCCTCGCGGTGTACAACCCGGCGACGCTCGGCTGGCGCACCCTGCCGCGGGAGGCCTTCAACCGCCTCGCCAGCCTGTCCCGCACGGGCGCCGATCCGCGCGACGCGGGCTGGGAACAGGCCGTCGCCGTCGCCCGCCAGGCGGTGGAGGCCGCGCCGGACCTGGCCTTCCCCGAAGGCGCCTGGCTGGTCGTCCCGGGATCCTGCTGGTGGCTGCCGAACTACCACCTGGCGGTGCGGCTGGCGAAGGCGCGCTTCGGCCTGCGCTACGCGCCGCTGGTGCATGATTGCGGGCCCCTGGTGGTGCCGGAGCATTCGCCGCGGGAGACGGTCGCCGACTTCGCCCGCTGGTTCGCGGGCCTCGCCGCCCATGCCGACCTGCTGCTGCCCGTCTCCGCCGCGACCGCGGAGGACATCCGCCGGCTGCAGGACAGCCACCTGCCCGGGATGACGCTGCCGCCGATGCTGACCGTGGGGCTCGATGGCGCCCCCGCGGAGCCTTTGCCCGCCGCCGGCGCGCATCCCGGCGTCGCCGCCCTGGCGGGCCGCAGCTACGCGCTGTTCCTCGGCACGCTGGAATCGCGGAAGAACCACCTCTTCGTCCTCAACGCCTGGCTGGCGCTGATCCGGAAGCACGGGCCGGGGAAGCTGCCGCTGCTGGTGCTGGCCGGGCGGACCGGCTTCATGGGCGAACCCGCGCTGACGCTGCTGCGCAGTGCGCCGGCGCTGCGCGATGCGGTGGTGCTGCTGCAGGACGTACCGGACAGCGCGCTGCCGCTGCTCTACCGCCGGGCGCTCTTCGTCCTCTACAACTCCGACCACGAAGGCTGGGGCCTGCCGGTGACGGAGGCCGTGGCGCATGGCAAGGCCGTGCTGGCCCCCGACCACTCCGCCCTGCCGGAAGCCGGCCGCGGCGCCGCGATCCTGTTCCGTCCGCAGAGCGAACCCGACTTCACCGCGAAGGTCGAGCAGTTGGCCTTCGATGCCGGCTTCCGCGCGGCGGCCGCCACGAAATCCGCCGCGGTGACTCTGCGCAGCTGGCAGGCGATCGGCGACATCGTGCTGGGGCGGCTGGGGCGAGAGGGCGGCGCGCCCCGCCCCGCGCCCCCCGCGATCCCGCTCGGCACCATCATCCGCCTGGGCATCGGGGGGGAGACGGCACCAACCCTCCAATCCCTGCTGGGCGACGCGCTGCGATCCGGCGAGGGATGGCACGTGCCGGAACGCTGGGGCTGCTGGACGCGTCCGGCGGAGGTCGCCGGCCACGCCGCCCTGCGCCTGGCGCTGCCCCCCGGCACGACCGGCCGGATCCGCCTTCACCTGCTGCTGCGCGCCCCCGCCACGCCGCAGTCCATCCGCCTGGTGCCCCGCGGCGCCGAGCCCCTGGCCATGACGCTGGCCCCCGGGGAGGAGGCGATCGCCGCGCTGGAGGTGGCGGGGATCGAGGGGGTGATCGACCTCGGCATCGAGGCGCCCTCGGCCCCCGAATCCCTGGCCCCCGATGGCAGCGCCGCGGGGCGGGAAGTGGGCGTCGGCCTCATCTCCGTCATGGCCTGCCGGGCGGATGACCTGCTGGCGCGGCTCGACTACCTGGAGCACCAGCGCTTCACCTGGCCGGAGGCCGAGGGATAGAGCGACATGCGTTCAGATGGACACATCTGAACGCATTTCTTGCTCTAAATTCAAATACTTCTGGAGCACAAGCTGCGTTCAAATGAACCCAGTTCGTGCTCCAGGGCGCCTCTACAGCGCCCGCCAGCCGATATCGCGGCGGCAGAAGCCGCCCGGCCAGTCGATCGCGTCCACCGCGGCATAGGCGGCGTCCCGCGCTTCCTGTAGCGTCTTCCCCGTGCCCGCCACGGCCAGCACCCGGCCGCCATTGGCGACCAGCGTCCCATCCGCCTGCCGCGCCGTGCCGGCGTGGAAGACCTGCACGCCCGGCACCTGCGCCGCCGCGTCCAGGCCGCGGATCGGCGTGCCCTTGCGCGGCGTGCCGGGATAGCCCTCCGCCGCCATCACCACCACCAGGCTGTGCCGCGAATCCCAGCTGAGGTTGAACAGCTTCAGCTTGCCGTCGCAGGCCGCGAACAGCGCCGGCAGCAGGTCCGACCGCAGCCGTAGCATCAGCGCCTGGCATTCGGGATCGCCGAAGCGGACGTTGAACTCGATCAGCTTCGGCCCCGACGCCGTCAGCATCAGCCCGGCGAAGAGCACGCCCTTGAACGGCGTCCCCCGCTTCGACATCTCTGTCAGTGTCGGCTGGACGATCTCCGCCATCACCTGCGCCTGCAGGGCGGGGGTGAAGGCGGGCGGGGGCGAATAGGCGCCCATGCCGCCGGTGTTGGGGCCGGTGTCGCCATCGCCGACGCGCTTGTGGTCCTGCGCGGCACCGAGCGGCAGCGCCGTCTCCCCGTCGCAGAGGGCGAAGAAGCTGATCTCCTCGCCGATCAGGCATTCCTCGATCAGCACGGTGGCGCCGGCCGCGCCATGGATGCGGCTTTCCATGATGTCGGCGATGGCGGCCTCCGCCTCCTCGACGGTGGAAGCCACCACCACGCCCTTGCCGGCGGCGAGCCCATCGGCCTTCACGACAATCGGTCCGCCCTCCGCCCGGACATAGGCGCGGGCGGCGGCGGGATCATCGAAGCGCTTCCACTTCGCTCCCGGCACGCCGGCGGCTTCCGCGACTTCCCGCGTGAAGACCTTGCTGCCCTCCAGCCGCGCCGCTTCCTGCACCGGCCCGAAGCACTTGATCCCGGCCGCCGCGCAGGCATCCGCCAGCCCCAGCGCCAGCGGCGCCTCCGGCCCCACCACCACCAGGTCTATCTTCCGTTCCACCGCGAAGGCGACGATGCCGGCAATGTCCTCCGCCCCGATCGGCACGCATTCCGCGAGGGACGCAATGCCGGGGTTGCCCGGGGCGCAGTAGAGCTTGCCCAGCAGGGGCGAGACCGAGATCGCCCAGCACAGCGCGTGTTCCCGCCCGCCGCCGCCCACCACCAGCACCTGCATCCCGCCCGCCCCCGCACACACAGAAAAGACCGCACGGCCGGTTCCGCGCTGACCTCCGGATAGCATAGGGTCCGCCCATGGACACGCCGCCCCCGACCACCAGCAACGTTCCCGAATACGCGGTCAGCGAGATCGCCGGCGCCATCCGCCGCACGCTGGAGGGCGCCTTCGGCCGCGTGCGCGTCCGGGGCGAGATCACGGAGTGCAAGCGCTACCCCTCCGGCCACATCTACCTGTCGCTGAAGGATGAGAATGCGAAGCTGGAATCGGTGGTCTGGCGCACCAGCGTCAGCCGCCTCTCCGTCCAGCCGGAGAACGGGGTGGAGGTCATCGCCACCGGCAAGCTGACCACCTATGCCGACCGCTCCAAGTACCAGCTGGTCATCGACCGGCTGGAATTCGCCGGCGAGGGCGCGCTGCTCGCCCGCATCGAGATGCTGCGCAAGAAGCTGCTGGCGGAAGGCCTGTTCGAAGACTCGCGGAAGCGCCCCCTGCCCCGCCTGCCGCTGGTCGTCGGCGTCGTGACCAGCGAGGCCGGTGCCGTCATCCAGGACATCCGCACCACCATCCTCCGGCGCTTCCCCCGCCGCCTCATCCTCTGGCCCGTGCCCGTCCAGGGCCAGGGCGCGGCGGAGAAGATCGCCGCCGCCATCGAGGGTTTCGGCCGCCTGCCCATCGGCGGCCCGATCCCGCGCCCGGACGTGCTGATCGTGGCGCGCGGCGGCGGCAGCCTGGAGGATTTGATGGCCTTCAACGAGGAGGTGGTGGTCCGCGCCGCCGCCCTCTCCCCCATCCCGCTCATCTCCGCCGTGGGGCATGAGACCGACACCACGCTGATCGACTTCGCCTCCGATCGCCGGGCGCCAACGCCGACGGCAGCGGCGGAGCTGGCCGTGCCCGCCCGCGCGGATCTGCTGGCCGACCTGGCGCAGCGGGAGGCGAGGCTGAGGGGCGCCGTGGTGCGCCAGCTGCGCGCGGCGGAGACGATCCTCCTCCGCCTGGAACGCCGCCTGCCGGACGTGCCGGCCCGCGTGCTGGACCTGCGGCGCCGCCTGGACGAGGCCTGCGAAAGCCTGCCCGGCGCGCTCACCGGCTTCGTCGCCAACCGGCGCGCGGCCCTCGCGCCCCTGGTGGTGCCCCATCCCCGCGCGGGGATCGAGGCCCGCCGCCACGCCATCGCGCTGCTCGAAGGCCGCAAGGCCGCCGCCTTCGCCCGCGCCGTCCAGCGCAGCCGGGGCGCCCGGGCGCTCCAGGCCTTCTCGGCCGCGCCGGTGGAGGCGCTGCTGCGCCAGAAGCGCGAAAGGCTGGAAGGCTTGGCCGCGCGGCTGGAGGCCGGGTCCTACCAATCCGTCCTCGCCCGCGGCTTCGCCCTGGTGCGCGACGCGGAGGGCCACCCCCTGACCCGGGCGGCGGATGTCGCGGCCGGCGGGAAGCTCTCCATCGCCTTCGCCGATGGGGCGGTCGGCGCCACCGCGGACGGCCCCGCCACCAAGGCGCCCCGCGCGAAACCGAAGCCGCCGGCGCAGGAGAGCCTGCTGTGATCGTCCGCCGCCTTCTGCTGGCCGCGCCCGCGCTGCTGCTGGCCCGCGCGGCCCAGGCCGTCACCTGGACCATGGCCGCGCGCCAGGGCGCGCTGATCGTGGGCGATGCCGCGCCTGGCACGCGGCTGGCGCTGGATGGCCGCGCCATCCGCGTCTCGAACGCGGGAAAATTCGCCTTCGGCTTCGGGCGCGACCACGCCGCAACCTCCACCCTGCTCATCACCCATCCCGGCGGCAGGGCAGAGACGCGGACCATCGCGGTGGAGCGCCGGCAATGGGACGTGCAGTCCATCACCGGCCTGCCCCCCGCCCAGGTCACACCCGATGAGACGGCGCTGCGCCGCATCCTGGCGGAGCGCGAGAAGCTGGCCGCCGCCCGCGCCGCCGACAGCACCCTCACCGATTTCGCAGACAGCCCCGCCTGGCCCGCCCGCGGCCGCATCAGCGGCATCTATGGCAGCCAGCGCGTGCTGAACGGCCAGCCGCGCCAGCCGCATTACGGGCTGGATGTCGCGGGGCCCGTCGGCACGCCGATCCACGCCATGCTGGGCGGCCGCGTCACCCTCTCCGACGAGCATTTCTTCTTCGGCAATCTGCTGGTGGTGGATCACGGGCATGGGGTGAACACGCTCTACGCCCATCTCTCCCGCCGCCTGGTGGAGGTGGGCGCCACGGTCGCCCGCGGCGACCAGATCGCGCTGATGGGGGCCACGGGCCGCGTGACGGGCCCGCACCTGCATTTCAGCCTGTCCTGGTACCAGACCTGGCTGGACCCGCAGCCCGCGCTGCCCGCGCAGCAACAATAGGCGGGCGCGCGCGTTGGCGCCCCGCATCGAGGACAAGCGCATGGCCGACGACCAATACGCCCGCTACCCCAGCCTGGCCGGCAAGGTGGTGCTCATTACCGGCGGCGCCTCCGGCATCGGGGCGGAGATGGTGCGCGCCTTCGCCGCCCAGGGCGCGAAGCCGGCCTTCCTCGATTTCGACGATGCCGGCGGCCAAGCGGTGGCGGCCGAGACGGGCGCGATGTTCGTCCATTGTGACCTGCGGGACATTGAGGCGCTCCGCGCGGCCATCGCCCGGATTGCGGAAGCGCTCGGCCTCGTGCAGGTGCTGGTGAACAACGCCGCGCGCGACGACCGGCATGGGCTCGATACGGTGCAGCCGGACTACTGGGACGAACGCATGGCGACGAACCTCCGCCATGTCTTCTTCTGCGCCCAGGCCGTGGCACCCGGCATGCGCGCGGCCAAGGCGGGCTCCATCATCAACATGGGCAGCACCAGCTGGATGGGCGCGCAGGGCGGCATGCCCGCCTATGTCGCCGCGAAATCCGCCATCCGCGGCCTGACGCGTGGCCTGGCGCGGGACCTCGGCGGCGACGGCATCCGCGTCAACGAGGTCGTCCCCGGCTGGATCTTCACCCGTCGCCAGGAGGAATTGTGGGCGACGCCGGAAGGGGTGGCGAAGCACCTGGAGGGCCAGTGCCTGCACAGCAAGCTGATGCCCGCCGACGTCGCGCGCATGGTGCTGTGGCTGGCCGCCGACGACAGCGCGATGGTCACGGCGCAGTACTTCGTCGTGGATGGCGGCAAGGTCTGACGGGGCACGGGGAAGGCAGCGCCTTCCCCGATCTACGCCACCCCGAAATGCCCCGCGAACTGCTCCCGCAGCTTCGTCTTCAGGATCTTCCCCGTTGCCGTATGGGGAATCTCCTCCACCACCACGACGTCGTCCGGCATCCACCACTTCGCGACATGCGGCGCGATGTGGTCCAGCACCGACTGCTTCTCGATCACCCGCCCCGTCTTCGGCACCAGGATCAGCAGCGGCCGCTCATCCCACTTCGGATGCCGTGCCGCCACCACCGCGGCTTCCGCCACATCCGGGTGCCCCACCGCCAGGTTTTCCAGCTCGATCGAGGAAATCCATTCGCCGCCGGACTTGATGACATCCTTGGTGCGGTCGGTGATGCGCATGTAGCCATTCGCATCGATGGTCGCGACGTCGCCGGTCTCGAACCACCCATCCTCGGTCAGTGAATCGCGCGCTGCCTTGAAGTAGCCCTTCGTCACCGTCGGCCCCTTCACCTGGAGGTTCCCGAAGGTCTCGCCATCCCAGGGCTTCTCCGCGCCATCGTCGCCGACGATCCGCATGTCCACGGTGAACGGAGGAAAACCCTGGGTCTCCTGCAGGTCCAGCATCCCCTCGGCGTCCCGGTCGGCGACGGCGGGCTTGATCCCGCAGATCGTGCCGATGGGGGAGGTCTCCGTCATGCCCCAGGCATGCATCACCTTCACGCCGCGATCCGCGAAGGCTTTCGTGATCGCACGCGGGCAGGCGCTGCCGCCGATGATCACGCGCTGCAGGCTGCCGAGCCCGGCGCCCGTGGATTCCAGGTGCTGCAACAGGGAAAGCCACACGGTCGGCACGGCGGCCGTGAAGGTCACGCCTTCCTGCATGATGACCTCGTGGATGGAGGCACCGTCCAGCTTCGGCCCCGGCATCACCAGCCCCGCCCCGGTCAGCGCCGCGCTGAAGGGCAGGCACCACCCATTCGCGTGGAACATCGGCACCACCGGCATGACCTTGTCCACCGATCGCAGCCCGAACATGTCGGCCGCCGTGCTCGCCATGGCGTGCAGGATGTTGGAGCGGTGGGAGTAGAGCACCCCCTTTGGCTCCCCGGTGGTGCCGGAGGTGTAGCAGAGCCCGGCGGCGTCATTCTCCTCGCCCGCGACCCAGTCGAAATCTCCGTCCGCCTCCGCCAGCCAGGTCTCGTAGTCGATCGCGCCGGGCAGCGAGGTCTGCGGCATATGCGCCGCATCGGTGAGGATGATGTACCGCTTCACATGCGGCAGAACAGGAGCCAGCTTCTCGGCCAGTGCGACGAAGGTGAGGTCCAGCATCATCAGCCGGCTCTCGGCGTGGTTCAGGATCCAGGCGATCTGGTCCGGGAACAGCCGGGGATTCAGCGTGTGGTAGACGCCGCCCGCGCCGGTGATGCCGTACCAGGCCTCGATATGCCGCCAGGTGTTCCAGGCCAGCGTCGCCACGCGGTCGCCGGGCCGAACCCCCTCCCGCACCAGGCGCTGCGCCAGCTGCAGGGACCGCGCGCGCAGCGTCCGGTAGTCCGTGCGGTGGAAGGGCCCCTCCACGCTCCGGCTCACCACCGCCTGCCCGCCATGGTGCCGCGCCGCATGGTCGATCAGCCGATGGATCCGAAGCGGCCAGTCCTGCATCAGCCCGAGCATGCGCGTCCCCCCTCTGTCTTCCTTTTGCCGGAAGTCTTGGCCGAAGCCGCGCCCCGCGCAACCTGTCTCCCTCCGGTGGCCCCCCGGTCGCCATGGCGCCGCCACGGAGATCGGCGTTACTCTCAAGGCCCGAAGGAGAGCCTGACCCACCATGCCGGATGCCGGCGGCGCGCCCGCCCTTCCCACGACGGAACGCCAGAAGCGGCGATGGCTCTCGCCCCTGCTGCGCCGCATCCTGCTGCTCAATGCGCTGCCGCCGGCGCTGCTGGCGGCCTCGCTGCTCTACCTCGACCAGTACCAGAACGGGCTCCTGGCGGCGGAGGTGGAGGCGCTGCGCACCCAGGCCCGCATCTACGCCGCCGCGATCGGGGAAGCCGCGACCAGGCCGCGGGACGACCGCACCATCCTGGTCCCCGAAGCCGCCCGGCCACTGCTGCGCCGCCTGGTGGAGCCATCGCCCAACACCCAGGCTCGGCTCTTCGACAATACCGGCCTGATGGTGGCCGACAGCCGCGTGCGGGAAGGCCCGGGCGGCGCCATCGTCACGGAACCGCTGCCCCCGCCGGAACCCCGCGGCGCCTTCGCCGGCACGGTGGCGGGGCTCTACGACCGGCTGCTGACCATCCTGCCCCGCCAGGCGCGGGACGAGGTGGTGGTGGACGTGAACCCCGATGCCCCCTCCTTCGACTGGCAACCCGAATTCGGTGGCGGCCAGGCAGGGTCCGACCGGCGGGAGGAGCTGCGCCTGGCGCTGGAGGGTGGCGTCCGCCCCTATATCCGCCGCACGGCGGATGGCCGGCTGCTCGTCTCCGTCGCCGAACCCGCGCGCCGCGGCGCTGCCTCCGTCGGCATCGTGCTGCTGACGCGGGAGGCGCGGGAGGTGGATGCCCGGCTGCTCGACATCCGCGTCTCCGTCCTCGCGCTGTTCTCGACGGCGCTGGTGCTGACGGTGCTGCTCTCCACCTACCTCAACCGCACCCTGGCCACGCCGATCCTGCAGCTGGCCCGTGCCGCGGCGGCGATGCGCGAGGGCGAGGGCCGCGGCGGCAGCGTGCCGAAGCCGCTGCTCGACCGGCCCGACGAGATCGGCGTGCTGGCGCGAGACCTGCAGACGGCGGCGCGCGCGCTCTGGGCGCGGATCGACGCCAACGAGCGCTTCGCCGCCGATGTGGCCCACGAGCTCCGCAACCCGCTGACCAGCGTGCGCAGCGCGATCGAAACGCTGCGCCGGATCGAGGATCCGGTGAAGCAGCGGCGCCTGCTGGCCATCATCTCCGACGATGCGGTGCGCATGGACCGGCTGATCAACGACATCGCCGACAGCTCCCGCGTCGATGCCGAACTCTCCCGCACCATCGCCCAGCCCGTCGATGTCGCGCCCATCCTCGGCGCGCTCGGCGAGCTGCACGCCGCGACGCGGGAGGAGGATGACCCGACGGTGGAGATCGAGGCGCCGCAGGACGGGCTGATCGTCCGCGGCGTCGAAGGCCGCATCGTGCAGGTCTTCCGCAACCTGATCGGCAACGCCGTCTCCTTCAGCCCCGCCAAGGGCCATGTGACGGTCCGCGCGCGCCCCACCGGCCAGATGGTGGAGTTCGTGGTGGAGGATGAAGGGCCCGGCATCCCCGACGCGAAGCTGGAGAGCATCTTCGACCGCTTCTATTCGGAACGGCCGAGCGGCGAGCGCTTCGGCCAGCATTCGGGGCTCGGCCTGTCGATCAGCCGCCAGATCGTGGAAGGGCTGCGCGGACGCATCAGCGCCGAGAACAAGCGCGACGCGGCCGGCCACGTGACCGGCGCGCGCTTCATCGTCACGCTGCCGGCGGCCTGACCAGCGCGAAACAGCCGAAACGGAGGCGCCATCGCGGGTGGCGGCAGGTGGCGATAGGCTGCGCCGCCGCAATGGTGCGCCGCATCCGCGAAGGCCGATCGCCATGCAATGGAACGCGCTGCAGAACGCCGCCAAGGCCAAGGGAACGCTGGTCTTCGCGATGAACCAGTCCCAGACGCCAGCCATGACGGAGCCGGGGCCCTGGGGCACCTCGACCGACGGCTATTGCATCGGGCTCGCGGCCACATGGATCGCCTGGCAGTACCAGGGGAAGAACTTCCCCGTGGATGGGACCAAGGCCTGCGACAATCCGCCCTGGCAATCCACCATGGCGCAGACGCTGTCGGATACGACCAATGCGGCGAAGTGGCTCGACTACTGGACGGCAGCCTCCGGCCCCTTCCAGATGACGCTGTCGGACGGGCTGCGCGCCACGCGCGCCACCATGCTGACCGGCGCCTTCATCCATTCCATCGCCGCCAAGGCCTATGGCTGCTACGGCATCACCGTGACGGGCACGGGCGGGACGCATGCGGTCGCGGTGCGCCACGCGAAGGACAACCGCTTCCACTTCTTCGATGCCAATAACGGGCATTTCGTGGTGCGGGACCACACGCTGATCGCGGCCTTCCTCGACAAGTACTGGAAGGACAGCGGCTACGCGAACAATTTTCTCGAATCGACCGCCGCCATCGTCGGCATCCGGCCGCCGATCAGCTGAGCATGAAAAAGGCCGGGGCCTTCCGGCACCCGGCCCCGTTCGAGAAAAGCCGCGCTGGTCAGGCGGCGTCTTCCCGCCGGTCGCGCGCCTTCACATAGGCCACGGCGGCGTGCTGGGTGCAGTAGGGCTTCCCGGAGGTCGCCTCCGCCGTGCAGAAGCGGAAATCCGCCGTGCCGGGCTCCCCGATCGGCCAGCAGCATGTCCGGGCAGCGCCGAGGCGCGGGAAGGCCCGCACCACGGCCGTGGGCGCGGCAGAAGCCGTCATCGGTGCAGCCGGCGCCGGCGTTGCCGTGGTGGCGACGGGGGCCGAAGCGGGGGCCAGGGTGCTGCGCGGCGCGGGGCTGGCGGGGCGCGCGGCCCGCACCGGCGCCACCGCCGGCTTCTCGGCCACCGCTTCGCGACGGATCGGGCTCGGCCGCGCGGGCAGGTTCAGGCGATGCGCCTTGCCGACCACGGCATTCTTGGACACGCCCATGCGGCGCCCGATCTCGGCCGTCGAATGGCCTTCCGCCCAGAGCGCCCGAAGCCGCTCGATCGCTTCCGCAGACCAATCCATCGAAGTCTCCCGCTGCGCCCCAGACACAAGATAGGGTAGTGCAACGCGGGGGGTGACCACAAGTTGTGGAGTGGTCACCGGCGCATGAATCCTGTGGACAGAGCGGGACGAATCTCCCGCCCTGCCTTCAGGCTGGGCAGAATCTCAGAACAGAAGACCCTTCCTGAGCAAGCCATGAACGCCCTTCTCCCCGTTCACGGTTTGCGTCACCCGGAAATCCACCGCGAGCGAGCACAGCTGGTAGGCATCGGCGGCGGAGACGTTCATCCGCGCCACGATGAAGGCGATCATCTCCCGCAGCGCCTGCTTCATGGCGAGGTCGAGATCCTCATGCATGCCCATGGAGACGTAGTGCGTCTTCGTCTCCGCCTTCGGGAACTTCAGGATGGGGTCCTTGGCGCCGCCGCCCTTTTCCAGCGTCAGGCGGAAATGGCCGGTCAGGCACATCTCCAGCGCGTTGATGCAGACCTCGCCATCGCCCTGCACGCCATGGCCGTCACCGGCGGAGAAATTGGCGCCCGCGACATGCACGGGCAGCCACAGCGTGGTGCCGGCCGTCAGTTCCTTGTTGTCCATGTTGCCGCCATGGGCGCGCGGCTCCTTCGTGCTGATCGTCCCCCATTCCGGGGGCGGCGCCACGCCCATGACGCCGAAGAAGGGGCTGAGCGGCAGGGTCACGCCGGGGCCGACCGGCACCTTGCCCGTCATCGTCGCCTTGTCGACCGGGATGTGCAGCATCCGGTGATAGGGGAAATCCTCCGGCAGCGTGCCGCCGAGCGGCCGGAAGCCGCAGAAGCCCCAATCGCAGCCGAGGTCGATGCGCTCGATGTCGATGCGCAGCGCATCGCCGGGCTCGGCGCCCGCCACCGCCACCGGGCCGGTCAGAATGTGCGGGCCGAGGCGCGGCGGCTTGCTGGCATGGATGGCGGCCAGCGCCGCCGGCGGCACCAGGCCGGAGGAGGCCGGGGGCATCACCTCCGGCGCGCCGGAGACGCATTCGAGGACGACGAGGTCGCCCGACTGCACCGTCGCCACCGGGGCGAAGCTGGCATCGAAGGCGCCCCAGCGGATGGTCTCGGGCGTGGCGGGAACGCAGCGTGTCTCGGGCATGGACGGACCTCTTGCGGTGTCTGTCCTCGCACTTCCCACCGGGGACAGCGCCGGTCAATCCGGGGGCGGGCGGGGTTTCAGGCCAGCTGTCGCCGCTGTGCCCAAGCCGCGGGCAGGCGGCGGCTCAATGCGCCCCGAAGGTGAAGCGGATGCGGCGCTGGTCGCCCGGGCAGACCTGGCCGAGGCGGCGATACTCCTCAGGGCTGTCGATCACCGCATGCTGCGCGGCGCGGGCCTGGCGCAGCCGTTCCAGCACCGGCTCCACCGCCGCGGCCAGCTGGTCCTGCAGCATCAGGGCGGCGGCGCCGACATCGGGCGCCCGCGCCTCGGCGCGCGCGGCCCAGGCCCGCGCCGCGCTGCGCAGCCCCTCCGCCGCGTCGCGCAGCGTGCGGCGGTTCACCTCGGCATGGCGGCGTTCATGGGCCAGCACCTCCCCCGCCAGGCACCCGGCGCGGGGGATTTCCCGCGCCAGGCGGATGATGTGCTCGGCATGCACCAGCGTCAGGCGGATCTCGGATGGCACGGCGCAGACCCCGCCCGCGCCGGGCGTGCCGCTGCGAGCGGTGATCTCGCTCCGCCATTCCACGCGCGACAGCGTCAGGCCGAGATGATGCAGCGGCGGGCCGACCTCCACCTCCCCGCCCTCCGCGATCTGGCGCAGCTGCGCGGCCGGCAGCGGGGGCAGCACCCGGGGTTCGGGATCGGAGAGGCTGACATTCAGCGCCGGCGTGCCACGCGGCGGGCAGGCGGGCTGGGCCAGGGCCGCACCGGCCGAGAGCAGGAGGAACGCCGCGACGAAGGCCAGCAGGAGGTTCAGAGCCAGCCCTTCCGCTTGAAGTAGAGGATGGGCAGGACGGCGGAGAAGACCATCAGCACCAGCGCCGCCGGATAGCCGTATTCGGAAGCGAGTTCGGGCATGTGCTGGAAGTTCATGCCGTAGATGCTGGCGATCAGCGTCGGCGGCATCAGCGCGACGGAGGCCACGGTGAAGGTCTTGATGATCGCGTTCTGCTCGACGTTCAGGATGCCGAGCACGGCGTCGAGCAGGAAGTTCGCCTTGCCGTTCAGGAAGGCAGCGTGATCGACCAGGCTGCGGACGTCCCGCACCAGGGTCTTCAGCAGGCTCTGGTTGTCCTTCCGCACCGCCGTCGCCTTCTCCGCCCCCACGAAGGACAGGATGCGGGTCAGGCCGAGCAGCGTCTCGTTCGCGCGCGTCGTCACCTCTCCGACCTGGCCGAGGGTGATCAGCGCTTCCCGCAGGTCGTGGTCGCGCGCATTCGCCTTCACCTTGCTGCGCGCGGAGCGGAAGGAGGCGGAGGAGGCACGGTCCATGTCGCTGCCGACCCGTTCCAGGATATCGGCAAGGCGGTCCACGATCTGCTCGAACAGATGGAGCATGACGGCATCGGGCGTCGCCAGCAGCCCGGGTGTCCGCTGGCAGCGCAGCGCGAAGACGCTGAAGGCCTTGGGGGTCGCGTAGCGCACCGTCACCAGGGCGCTGTTGGACAGCACGAAGGTGATGGGCGTCGACCCGTATTCGCCGCCCTCCACGCCATAGAGGAAGTTGGCCGTGAGGAAGAGCGCCTCCTCCTCCCGGTAGAGGCGGGAGGAGCTTTCGATCTCCTGCATCTCCTCCCGGGTCGGGATCTCGAGCTTCAGCGCGTCCTTGACGGCGCGGCCTTCCTCGGGGGTCGGGTTCAGCAGGTCGATCCAGACGGCGCCCGCCACGTCCGGCAACGGCAGGATGCCGTCCCGAAGCGTCAGGCGGCCTTCCGCGACGGTGTAGGTCGTCATCATGTCGCGTACTCCCGCCCCGGGCCTACCCGTCTCGAGCCGGCGGCATCTAGCGCGCCCGGGCGGGGCCTGTCACCCGCCCGGATGCTGCATCGCGTCAGAGGGCGTCAGGGCGTTGCCGGAAGGCCGCACAGGCGCGCCACGGCGGGGAAATCAACGGCCTCGCGATGCCGGCCCGCGGGCTTCGTGCCATCCGCCGCGCGGATCAGCTGGCAGGTGGCGAGGCCACTCGCGGCGGCCGCGTCCAGCTCCTCCGCGACGTCGGACAGGAACAGGATCGAGGTCGGCGGCCTGTCCAGCGCCGCGGCGATGGCGGCGTAGGAAGCGGCCTCCCGCTTGTGGCCGACCTTCGTGTCAAAGAAGCCGGAGAACAGCGGCAGCAGGTCGCCGGCCTCGCTATGGCCGAAGAGCAGCTTCTGCGCGGCGACGGAGCCCGAGGAATAGACGGCGAGCCTGAGCCCCGCCGCGTGCCAGGTGCGGAGGCAGGGCGCGACATCCGGCCAGAGGTGCCCGCGCAGCCGCCCATCGCGGAAGCCGGCCTCCCAGATCATGCCCTGCAGCGTCTTGAGCGGCGTCGCCTTCACGTCCGCCGCCATCCAGCCCCGCAGCGTCGCGGCAGGGTCGGGGCCGGGCACCTCGGCCAGGATCGCCGCGACCTCCGCGTCGCCACGGCGCGCCTCGAGAAAGCCGTCCAGCGCCTGCTCCGCGAAGGGGAACAGCGTCTCCTTCACGAAGGCGATGGCGCTGGTCGTGCCCTCGATGTCCGTCAGGACCGTCGAGATCATGGCAGGCGGCCCGCGTCGCGGGCCGAGGCCGCGAATGCGGCCCGGGCACAACCCGGCGGCGCATCCGGGCACACCAGTCGCCTGCGCGAAAGCCAAGTGCGCGGAGCGCACGCCGGCGTTTGAGGCATCAGGCCGTCTTCGCGGGGAAGCGTTCCGCCATGTCGGTGCCGGTGTAGTGGGGCGTCCAGCCGGTGGTGTCGGTGAAGACGCGCACCACGGCGAAGTTCGGATTCTCGCCGGCGTCGAACCAGTGCTTGCTGTTCGCGGGCACGCTGATCAGGTCGCCCGGACCGCAATGGGCGTCGAAGACCTTACCATCCATGTGCAGCACGAAGTTGCCCGTGCCGGCGTGGAAGAAGCGGACCTCGTCTTCCGTGTGCGTGTGTTCCGACAGGAACTTGGCACGCATCGCATCCTTCATCGGGTGGTCCGGCGTCAGCTTGATGACATCGGCCGTGCCTGCGCCCGTGCTGGCCAGGAAGGCATCGAGGTGCGGGCGATAGGCGGCCAGGATGGCCTCCGCATCCGCATCGGCCGGCAGGTCGGCCCGCGGCCACTGCTCGAACCGCACGCCGATCGCCTTGAGGTTGGTGGCGATCTCGGCAGGGTCCTCGGTGGCGAGGACCTGGCTGTTGGACGAGGCGTCCCAGATGGTCAGGCGGCTCATCGCATCCTCCTTTCCTGCATCTCGCAGGCCAGCATGAATTCCAGGGCTTCGAGGCGCGCCAGCGCCCCCGGCATGTCGGCGGCCCAGACATAGGAACCGTGGCCGCGGATCAAGTAGCCCGGCGGAGGCTCTGCCATGCCATCCCACAGCAGGTCCAGGCCCCGCTGCATGCGGGGAATATCCTGGTCGTTGTCCACCACCGGCACGGTGATCTCCGCCTCATGCGTCGGCAATCCGGGGAAGGCCTTCAGCAGCTCATAGCCCGCCAGCCGGATGCCCTCCCCCTCCGCCGCCCGGGACATCACGGTGTTGGCGATGGAATGGCCGTGCAGCACGGCGCCGGCTTCCGGGAATTTCCGGTAGATGCCGCAATGGAGCAGCGTCTCCGCTGAGCTGCGCTTGCCCGCCGTCAGCGGCCGCCCGTCGATGTCCACCACCATGACGTCGCCGGGGCGGAGGAAGCCCTTGTGGCGGCCGGAGACGGTGACGGCGAGCGTGCGGGCATCGAGCCTGATCGAGAAATTGCCCGCGGTCGCCGGCACCAGGCCCTGGCGGTCCAGGCGGCGCCCGACCTCGATGATGGCGACCTCGACATGGTCAGGGATCACGCCAGCTGTTCCTCGGGGAAGTTGCGGCGCTGCCAGAAGACCAGGCCGGCGCAGATGGCAAGGCCGAGCGCATCCGTGAAGCCCTCCGGGATCATCAGCGCGAGCCCGCCGGCGGCGGCGGCGAGCCGCAGCGGCAGCGGCAGGCGGCCGTTCATCATCCAGCCCTCCGTCGAGCACGCCAGCAGCCAGACGCCGAGGCTGGCGGTGACGAAGGATTGCAGGATGGGCAGCAGGTCCCCCTGCGCCAGCAGCGCGGGGGAGAGCCAGAACATGAAGGGCACGATGAAGGTGGCGAGGCCGAGCTTCACTGCGATGACGCTGGTCCGCCACATGTCGGCGCCCGCCATCGACGCGGCCGCGAAGCTGGCCAGCGCCACCGGTGGCGTGATGGCGGACAGGATGGCGAAGTAGAAGATGAACATGTGGGCGACGAGCGGATCGACGCCGATCCGGATCAGCCCCGGCGCCACCACCGCTGCGGCGATGGCATAGGCCGCCGTCGTCGGCACCCCCATGCCGAGGATAATCGCCACCACCATGGCGAAGACCATGGCGAGGAAGACGGAGGCGCCGGCGATGTCCAGCAGCATGGTGGCGAAGCGGCCGCCCACGCCGGTCAGGCCGATGACGCCGGCGACGATGCCGGCCGCGGCGCAGACGGCGATCAGCTGCATCGTCTCCTTGGCCGATCCGCTCAGCGCGGTCTCGATCGCCTTCAGCGTCTCCCACGCCGCGCCGCCGATCGCGGCGCCGATGCCTTCCCCGCGCAGCGCCATGCGATGCACCAGCGCCGTGGCCAGCATGATGACGATGGTCGCGGCGATGCCGATCGCGGCGGCACGGAAGGGCGAATAGCCCATCAGCAGGATGACGATCAGCAGCACCAGCGGCGCCGCCATATAGGCGCGGCGGCCGAGATCGACCCACCGCGGCAACTCCTCCCGCGGCAGGCCGCGGATGCCGGCCTTGCGGGCGTTCAGGTCGCAATGGATGTAGTTGGCGAGGTAGAAGAGCAGCGCCGGGATCAGCCCCGCCAGCGCGATCTCCGCATAGGCGCGGCCCAGCACCTCCGCCATGATGAAGGCGCCCGCGCCCATGACGGGGGGCGTGATCTGGCCGCCGGTGGAACTCGTCGCCTCCACCGCCGCCGCCGTCTCCCGGTCATAGCCCACGCGGCGCATCATCGGGATGGTGAAGGCGCCGGAGGCGACGACATTGGCGACCGCGCTGCCGGAGATGGTGCCGAAGAGGATGCCGGAGACGACCGTCACCTTGGCCGGCCCGCCCCGCGCGCGCCCGACCAGCGCCAGCGCGAAATCGTTGAAGTAGTCACCCGCCTTGGACGCCTGCAGGAAGGCGGCGAAGGTGACGAACAGGATGATGAAGCTGGCGGAGACCTGGATGATGGTGCCCAGCACGCCGTTATTGCCGAAGAGCTCCACCAGCACCTGATCCCAGCCGACGCCGCGGTGGTACAGGATGCCGGGCATCCAGGGCCCGACGAAGCAGTAGGCGATGAAGACGATGGCGATCAGCGGCATCACCGCCCCCGCCGTGCGGCGCGCGAATTCCAGCACCAGGGCCATGCCGACGCCACTCGCCGCCAGGTCCTGCCAGTTGGGGCCCATGAAGGACCGCATCTCGATCCCGTCCGCGTCCAGGATGTAGTGGGCGGGGACCAGGATGCAGGGGATCATCAGCGCCCAGTCATACCAGGGCACCCGCCGCTCCACCTCGCCCGCATCCACCGCGCGCGGGGCAAAGAGCGCGAAGCCCAGCGCCGCGCCCAGGAAGACATGCACGGCGCGGGAGACGGTGGGGTCGACCGGATCGACCAGCAGGATCCAGAGGTGCCAGAGCACGAAGGCAGCGGCGGCGGCCCGCCACGCCAGGCCCTGCCAGCCCGCCAGGTCGCGCCGGGCGGAGGCGAATTCCATGTCGTCGATCGCCACGACGCCGTCGGTGGCGCTGGGCACAGCCTGCCCCGTGCCGTTCGTTGCCGGCTGATTGACCATGGACGCCCCCCAAATGCGACGCGCCGGCCCCGGTGACGGGGTCGGCGCGCGGCCCCGCCATGGGGCGGGGCTCGACCTTATGCCGCGAGCCTAGGGCCCGCGGCCGATCGCATCAACCGCGCCCCCGGGATGGCCCGGCGGGGCGCGGCCGGGATCAGGCGGCGGGGCGGGACGGGTTGGCGGCGGTCGCCGTGCCGGTCGTCTGCGCACCGGGGGCGGCGATGGAGCCGGCCGGCTGGGCCGGCGTCTGCGCCGCCGGGTCGGCCGCCATGGAGGCGTCCTTCACCTCGTCCTCCTTCATGTTCTGCTTGAAGGACTTGATGCCCTTGGCCAGGTCGCCCATCAGGCCGCTGATCTTGCCGCTGCCGAACAGCAGCAGGATGACCAGCAGCACCACGAGCCAGTGCCAGATGCTGAAGGAACCCATCGTGACGCCTCGATCCCAAAGGGGCCTGCCCCTTTGGGGCGGACCGGACAATTTCCAGGCGGAACACTAGTGCGCGTCCCCGCCCGGCGCAAACCGACACATGGCGCGTCCGTCATCTGGAGACAACGGGGGTAGGCCCATTTTGGCGCGCGCCGTCCCCAGGGCCCGTGGAGATCGGGCCGAAGGCGCCCGGCCATGCACAGGCGGTTCATATCCCCGGTGCATCCTGCCCCCGCCGCGCCGGCGGAGGAGGGCGCAGGAACATGGATTTGTGATTGCCATCCTGTAACTCATCACCTATATCGCCCCCGATCCGGGCCCCTCTGGCGTCCGGGCATCGCGTGCCGAAAGCACGCGCCGCCCGTCGCGATGTCGGATCGTCAGAGAGACCACACACGACCCGGCCCGGATCGTGTCCGCGCCGGGACACCCCAACCATGCCCTGCGGCCCGCGGAAGCGGTCGTCGAGGGGCGCCCGGAGCGAACGACCATGGAATTCCTCGTCGCCGAATGGATCGGCAAACCCGTCTGGATGTGGGCGGGCTTCTTCACCATCGTCTTCCTGCTGCTCGCCTTCGACCTCGGCGTGCTGCACAAGGAAGACAAGGAGATGGGGATCGCCGAGAGCCTGAAGCTCTCCGCCTTCTACATCGGCTTCGCGATCGTCTATGGCGGCGCCATCTGGTGGGCCTATGATTCCGGCCACATCACCACCGAAGACGGCACCCATGCCGGCATCACCTACTTCACCGGCTTCTTCATCGAGAAGGCGCTGTCGATCGACAACGTCTTCGTCATCAGCCTGATCTTCGGCTTCTTCGCCATCCCGCGGAAGTACCAGTACCGCGCGCTCGTCTGGGGCATCATCGCGGTCATCGTGCTGCGCGGCATCATGATCGGCGTCGGCGCCGCGCTGGTGCAGGAATACAGCTGGATCCTCTACGTCTTCGGCGCCTTCCTGATCGGCACGGGCATCAAGATGCTGGTGGTGCCGGAAGGCGACACCGACGTCTCCAAGAACCCGGTGGTGCGCTTCTTCAAGAAGCACATGCGGGTGACGGACGAGCTGCATGGCGAGAAGTTCTTCATCCGCCAGCCGGATGCGTCGAAGGGCGGCAAGGTCGTGCTGTGGGCGACGCCGCTGTTCCTGGCGCTGGTCGTCATCAACATCGCCGACCTGATCTTCGCGGTGGACAGCGTGCCGGCGATCTTCGCCATCACGACCGACACCTTCGTCGTCTACACCGCGAACATCATGGCGATCCTCGGCCTGCGCGCGCTGTACTTCGCGCTCGCCGCCATGGTGCACCGCTTCCACTACCTGAAGTATGCGCTGGCCCTGGTGCTGGTCTTCATCGGCGCGAAGATCTTCTGGAACCAGATCTTCGGGAAGGTGGACCCGGCCATCTCGCTCGGCGTGACCCTGGCCCTGATCGCGGGCGGCGTCTTCTACAGCCTGTGGAAGACCCGCAACGATCCGGTGGAGCCCGCCGACGCCGCCGGGGCCGGCAAGTCCGCCTGACGGCCGGGCCGCAGGGCGACAGCAATCGGGGGCCGTCCGGTGGGAACGCCGGGCGGCCCTTCCGCCTTCAGGCCCTTAAGCGATTTGTCACCGCCTGCGTCCTATCACCGTCCCGCCAGGAAGGCCGGACCGGCGAGGACGAACAGACGATGAGCGATGCGATCGACAGGGCGGTGTCCCATGGGGCGTCCCGCGATCCCGCGGCCGATGCGGCGGACGGGGCCGGCCCCTCTCCCTTCGATCCCGGCCTCTTCGACTGGCTGGAAGCAGCCTCGCCGGAGGCCAGGGACAACCTGCCCTACGGCGTCGCCACGCTCGGCACCGATGGCCGTGTGGAGCATTACGGGGCCACCGAATCGCGCCTCAGCGGCCTCGGCCGCGACCGCGTGCTGGGCCGGGACTTCTTCGGCACCGTCGCCCCCTGCATGAACAACTTCCTCGTCGCCCATCGCTTCGCCACGGAACCCGACCTCGACGCCGTGGTGGACTACGTCCTCACGCTCCGCATGGCGCCCCGCAAGGTGAAGCTGCGCCTGCTGCGCCGCGCCGACGCCCCCCGCATGTACCTGGTGATCGAGAGGCGGGTCTGAGATGGACGCGCCTGCAGCCCCGGACGACGCCAGCTACGAGACGCTGATCGAGTTCCTCTACCTCGTGCCGATCGGCATCGTAAAGTTCGGGCCCGACGGCGCCATCGACATGGCCAATCCGGCCGCGGCCGCGCTGCTGATGCCGCTGTCGCGGGACGGGGAGATGGCCAACATCTTCACCCTGCTCGACCGCGCCGCGCCGGACCTGCGCGACCATGTGCAGCGCTTCCAGGAACCGGCCGGGCGCATCCTGGACCAGGTGACGGTCAGCCTGGAGGAGCCGCGCTGCACCCTCATGCTCGACGTCACCCGCATCAATGCCGGCACCTTCATGGCCGTGGTGCAGAATGTCAGCGAGCTGACGGAGGCGCGGCGGGAAGTGATGCGCCGTACGGAAGCGCAGCGCATGCTGGCCTCCGTCTTCATGCATCTCAGCACGCCCGTGGTGGTGGTGCGGCAGGACGGCTTCATCCTGCTGGCCAACGCCGCCTTCCAGAAGGCGATGGGCTATGGCGGCAGCAACCTGCAGGGGCTGCACATCGATGCCCTGCTGCCGCCCGATCCCGCCGGCGCCGTCCGCGCCGCGCGCGCCCAGCAGATGGTGGACGGCAAGCCCTTCCAGATGGAGATCACCGCCATCGGCAAGGACGGGTCGCGCTTCCAGGCCGTGAAGCACGCCGCCATCCTGAACGGGACCAGCGACCGGCAGGTGCGGGTGCTGACGCTGCTGCCGGTCTGCGGCAGCCGCCGCGGCGTGGCGGAACCGACCGTCGCGCAGGTCCGCACCCTCAGCCTCCACCGCTACCGGGACCTGCTGCCCGATGACTGGCCCCGGATCGTCCAGCGCGCCACGACGCTGGTGGAAGACGCGGTGCGCCCCCTGCTCGGCCCCGCGGACATCCTGAAGCGAGGGCGCGACGACAGCTTCATCCTGTGGTTCGCCGATGACGACGAGGCCCGGCGCAACCTGGTGCTGGTGCGCGCCGCCCAGGCCGTCCACCGCGTCTTCGTCACCGAATTCGGCCGCCGCGTCGCGCAGGCCGTCACCGGCGCGATCGCCGCCTGACAAGGCGCGCCGGCGTCAGCGCCGGCGGAAGCGACGCGCGAGGTAGAGGGTCTGGCGCGTCTCCAGCGCCGTGCGCAGCAGCGAACCGCGCATGGCGGCAAACTCCCGCAGCACCGGGCGGAACAGCTTCTGGCGCGCGATCTCCGCAGCCTTGTCGACCTCCATCGCCTCCAGCGCCGCCAGCACGCCCTCATTCAGCTCCGCCGTCGCCAGCGGTTCCAGCGCGGGATGGGCGAAGGCCGCCTCCAGCGCCGGCAGCATGGCCGGGCTCCGCATGTCGGCCCAGGTGAAGACACCCCCCGGCCGCAGCACGCGCGCCACCTCCGCCACGAAGCGATCCATGCTGCCGTAGCAGTGGGAGGATTCGATGTTCACCACCACGTCGAAGCCGGCATCGGCGAAGGGCAGCGCTTCCGCATCGCCGACGCGGAAGAGGAGGCCCGGGACGCCCGGATTCAGCGCCCGCGCGCGCGCCACCGTGGCCGCGGCCCTGTCCACGCCGGTCACGCTGGCCACCCCACCCTGGCGCGCCAGCCAGGCGGCGCCGCCGCCATGGCCCGACCCGATCTCCAGCACCGCCTTGCCGCGCAGATCGAGCCCCTCCACCGCCTGGTGGTAGAGGCCGATGAAGGCGCGCTCCGCCTCCTCCGCCGGCGCCAGCGGGAAAGCGGGGCCGGCGGGGATGTAGCCGTAGTTCATGAAGCGCCAGCGCGGCCGCCGCCAGACGCTGGAGATGACGGTGTAGCTGGCCTTCCAGGCCGCGCGCCGCACCCGCGGGAAGGCGCCGCGCTCCGTCGCCTGCAGCATGCGGGTGAAGAGCGCGTTGGCCATCAGGCAGGCCGGGGTTCGGCCATCGGCGGGTCCGCCGCCAGCAGTCGCCGCCCTTCCGCCACCAGCCCCGCATCGCCCGCGCCGCCGCCGCCGCCATAGCCGGGGCGAAGATAGGCGAGGCAGGGGACGACGAGCCCCCGCATGAAGCCCGGCGATCCCAGCAGCGCCCACAGCAGCCGCAGGCGCCGACGCCAGGGCAGCCGCCCGCCGCCGGGCTGCAGGATCATCGCCACGTTCTGCAGCGCGAAGGTCGTCAACGCGGATACGGTGACCCAGAGACAGACGACGCGGGTGACATAGAGGCGCCACGCCGGGATGCCGAGCCGGGCCGCCCGCAGCACCTGCAGCGCCACCGACGCATGCTCCACCTCCTCCAGCGCATGCCAGCGCCAGAGCCGCCGATAGGCCGGCGCGGCGCCATCCATCAGCGCGGGACGCTGCAGGATGAAGCGGGCCAGGGCGAAGGTCAGCTGCTCGATCGCGCAGGTGACGACCAGGCGCATGGCCGGGTCCTTGACGCTGCCGAGCAGCTTCGCCGCCTTCGCCTCCATCGCCGCCACATCGTGGCCGAGGCTGCGGAGCGCGTCGTTGTATCCCTCGTGCTCCCGCGTGTGGAAGGCTTCCTGCGCGGCGAAGGCCTGCATGGCCTCGATCAGCGCGGGGTCGGTGACATGCGGCTCGAAGGGGCGGAGGGAGCGGATGAAGAACCGCTCGCCCAGCGGCAGCAGCACCGCGAAGCCGTCGAACAGGGCGGACAGCACGGGATCGCCGCCGAGCCAGGCCCGGTCCGCATTCTCGCGGACGCCGAAGCGGAGGTTGCGCGGCAGGATGTCGTCGGGATGGCCGGCCTCAGTCATCCGGCATCTCCGGTGCAAGGTCTACTGCCTGCCTTCTTACCGGAGCGCCGCCCACCGGGCAATGAAGTCCGGGGCGGCGCCTGCCTCAGCTTTCCGGCCGCACGCCGAGCCGCCGGATCAGCCCGCCCCAGCGCTCGATCTCCGCCTTCTGCAGCGCGGCGAAATCGGCGGGGCTGCTGCCCACGGGCTCGAACCCCGCGGCTTCCAGGATGCGGCGCTGGTCGGGGTTCTGCAGCGCGACGCGGGCTTCGGTCGCCAGGCGCGCGATACGGTCGGCGGGCATGCCGGCCGGGCCGAACAGGCCGATCCAGGCCACCACCGGCTCCCCGGGCGCGCCGGCTTCCCGCATCGTGGGCACGTCGGGCAGCTGGGGGATGCGATCCGGGCCGGTGACCGCCAGCGCCCGCAGCGTCCCTTCCCGCACCTGGCCCGCCACGCCGGCGAGCGGCGCCATGAAGACCTGGATGCGCCCCGCCACCAGGTCCAGCACCGCCTGTGCGACGCCGCGATAGGAGACGTGCTCCGCCTGGAAGCGCTCCGCCGCCGCCAGGTCCTCGGTCGCGAGGTGGGACAGCGTGCCGGGCCCGGTGGAGCCGTAGTTCAGCTTGCCCGGATTGGCGCGAGCGTAGTCGAACAGCTCCCGCACCGTCCGCGCGGGGACGGAGGGATGCACCACCAGCACGAACGGCAGCCGCGCGAGCAGCGAGATGGGGGCGAGGTCCGTCGCCGGGTCGTAGCCCAGCGCGGGGTTCAGCACCTTGGCCGTGCTGCCCGGCCCGCCGATCGTGACCCCGATGGTGTGGCCATCCGTGGCGCGGGCCACGGCCTCCGTCCCGATCGCGCCGCCGCCGCCCGCGCGGTTGTCCACCACGAAGGGCTGGCCGAAGGCGGTGGCGAAATGGCCGGTGACGGCGCGCGCCGCCATGTCTGGCGTCGATCCGCCAGGGAAGGCGACGATGACGCGCACCGGCCGGTCCGGCCAGGCGGGCTGGGCTGCGGACCATCGCGGCGCGGTGGCAAGGGCGGCCGTCGCGGCGACGAGGCCTCGGCGGGTCAGGCGCATGGAGAATCCTCCCGGAATGTTGGGCGGAGAATGCCCTGCCAGCCGCGTCCTGTCAGCGGCCCGCCGCGGAGCGGCCTCAGCGACCCGCCATGGCCATCCGGGCATGCACGAAACCCCGGGCCGGGAAGGCGGTGGTGCCGAGGTCGTTGATGCGGGGATACCAGACGCGGACCAGCGACCAGTCATTGCGGTCGGAGACATCGACCACGCGCTGGTCGGTCGCGATCCGCCCGCGCGCGGCGCCCGACGCCCAGTTGGCGTGGTCCACCAGCACCTCCCGGCTGTTCACCACGCGGGTGACGACGGACAGGTGCCCGGAGGGCATCCGCGCGGTGCGGTTGATGACGAGCACGCTGCCCGGCCGCGGCGCCCGCCCCCGGTCATACCGCCCCGCCGCCGCGTCCCACCATTGCCAGGCATCGCCCGCCAGGCTGATGCCGGACCGTGCCCGCGCATAGGGCACGCAGGAAATGGGCTCGCCGAGTTCCGGCCTGTGCGGCGCCAGCGCGCCCGTCGCCGGGCCAGCCTGGCGGGAGGACCCGCAGGCGGCCAGGCCCAGCAGCAGCAGCATGGCAAGGACGGCACGCATGCGCTTGTTCTAGCGCCGCAATCAGGGCGGCGCCACGGCGATGTCAGGCGGCGCGCGCCGCCGGCACCGCGCGCATCCGCCCACCGGGCAGAGCGCCCGGGATGGCGGCGGCGTAGTCGGCGGCGGCCAGCAGCGCCGTCCAGTCGATGCCCGTGGCGACGCCCATGCGCCGCATCAGCCAGGCCACGTCCTCCGTCGCCACATTCCCGGTGGCGCCCGGCGCGAAGGGGCAGCCGCCGAGCCCGCCCGCGGCGCTGTCGATCACGCGGCACCCGGCCTCCCAGGCCGCCGCGCAGTTGGCGACGCCCATGCCGTAGGTGTCATGCCCGTGGAAGGCCATGCGCGGCTTGCCGTCTGCACCCGGCCAGGACCGGATCGCATGGTCGAAGACGCGCCCCGCCTGGTCCGGCGCCGCATTGCCGGTGGTGTCGCAGATCGCGATCTCGATGGTGGGATCGAGCGCCACGACGCGCTCCACCCAGTCCAGCGCATCCCGCTCCGGCACCACGCCCTCGAACGGGCAGTGGAAGGCGCAGGAGAGGTTGAACCGCACCTTCATCCCGGACGCCACCGCATCCCGCACGATGCCGGAGAGGTCGGCGAAGCTCTCCTCGCAGCTGCGATTCACATTGGCCTTGTTGTGGCTTTCCGTGACGGACATGAAGACGCCAACCCGATGCGCCCCGGCGTCGCGCGCCATCTCGAACCCCTTGCGGTTCGGCGCCAGCACCGTGCATTCCAGCCCCGGCAGGGCGAGGGCCGCCTTCAGCACCGCGCCGGTATCCGCCATCTGCGGCACGGCCTTCGGGTTGACGAAGCTGCCGACCTCCATCCGCCGCAGCCCGGCGGCGTGCAGCTTCCGGACGAGTTCGATCTTCGTCTCCGTCGCCACGAAGGGCCCGATGGATTGCAGGCCGTCGCGCGGCGCGACCTCGGAAATCACGGCGTCCATGGCGTCATTCCTCTCCCAGCAATTCACGGAACACATGGTCGTTGTGCGCGCCGACCGCGGGCCCCGTCCAGCGCACCATCTCGCGCGGCGCGATGCCGTCGAAGCGGAAGGGCGCGGCGGGGTGCAGCAGCGTCTCCCCCACCAGCGGGTCTGCCACTTCCATCACCGTCTGCCGCGCGCGGAAATGCGGATCCTCCGCGCAGTCGCGCATGTCGTAGAGGCGGGAGCACGGCACATCCACCGCCTCCAGCCTCTCCTGCGCCTCCGCCGCCGGCAGGGTCCGCGTCCATTCGCCGATCGCGGCATCCAGTTCCTTCGCGTTCGCGCAGCGGCCGCGATTGTCGGCCATGCGCGGGTCGTCGCGCAGGTCCTCCCGCCCGATCAGCGTCATCAGCCGGTGGTAGATCAGGTCCGAATTGCCCGCCACGCACAGCCACTTCCCGTCGGCGCAGAGATAGGTGTTGGTCGGCGCCGCCGTCAGGATCGCCGATCCCGCGGGCTGCCGGATCGCCCCCGTCAGCCCGTATTCCGGCAGCATCCCCTCCATCAGCGAGAAGACGGAGGAGACGAGATCGACATCGATCACCCGCCCCTTCGCCGCCGGATCGCCCTTCACGCCCCAGCAGGCCGACGCCACCGCGAGCGCCGCATACATCCCCGCCAGGTCGTCGCTGATGGAAACGCCGCAGCGCGGCGGCGCGTGTTCCGTGACGCCCGGCGTCGCCGTCAGGTGGCGCAGCCCGCCCATCGCCTCCCCGATCGCGCCGAAGGCGGGCTTGTCGCGATAGGGGCCGTCCTGCCCGTAGCCGGAGACGCGCGCGATGATCAGGCGCGGATTCGCGTCATGCAGCGCCGCCGGCCCCAGCCCGATCCGTTCCAGGTAGCCGGGACGGAAATTCTCCACCAGCGCATCGGCCCGCGCACACAGCTTCCGCAGCCGCTCCCGCCCGTCCGGCTTCTTCAGGTCCAGCGTGACGGAGAGCTTGTTGCGGCCATGGATGCTGAACCAGACGGGATGGCCATTGTGCCGGCTGCCCCAGCCGCGGATCGGGTCGCCCTCCGGCGGCTCCACCTTGATGACCTCGGCACCGAGATCGGCCAGCAGCCGCGTGGCGAAGGGGCCGGCGATGTAGTGGCCGAGTTCCACCACCTTAAGGCCCGACAGGGGCAGGTTCCGCGGCGTCGTCATTCGCTTCCTCGTCCCGGCATGCAGATGCTCCTTACCGCAAAGCGTCCGCGCCGCCACCGGACGGGGCCGCATCGGTGCTCACGCGAAATCGATCGACATCCGCGAAAAGATGCGCCCCTGGAAAGGATCGAGAAACCACGCCAGGCGATAACACCCTCGGGTTGCCGATCTTCGCAGCCCGTCTCTCCCTCCCGGGTGCCGGCCACTTCCCCCCGATCTTGCCGGCGCCCACCAACTTGAGCCGGGGCTTCCCAAGGAAGCTCCGGCTTTTTCTTGTCACCCGTCCCGGCCCAGCCAGGCCACCAGCAACGCCGCCGCGGACAGGAACAGGCCTGCGCCGAAGACGGCGGCATGGCTGTCCCCCGTCGCGGCGAAGAGCCCGGCCAGCGCGAAGGCGGTGCCCGCCTGGCCGATCGCATAGCCCGCCGTCGCCCGGACCCAGATGACGGAAGCCTGCACGCCCGCAACCTCCCGCGCTGCCACCAGCGTCACCGCCGTGGCGCCGACGCCGGCAAAGCCACCCAGCGGCGCAGCCAGCAGCAGGGCCGGCCACCAGGGCACCAGCGCGGCCGCCAGCGCCGCCACCTGCACCGCCATCCAGGCCGGCAGCGCGCGACGCCCGCCGATGCGCCCCGCGATCCGCCCGCCGAGCAGAGTGCCCGCCATCGCCCCGGCGCCGAACAGCACCCAGACCAAGCTGCCCGCCGTGACCGCCAGCCCCCGCCCCCGCACCGCCAAATCCGCCAGATAGACCATCGGCGCCACCATCCCCGCACCGGACAGCCCATAGGCCAGCAGCAGCCGCACCGCCCGCGGCACCGCCTCTCCGGGCCCGGGCGCCGGCACAGCGGCGGGGTTCGGCCACCAGGGACGCACCACCAGCCAGATCGCCAGCACGGCGACCGCCAGGCCAAGCCACGCCACCGGCAGCCCGCCCCCCAGCAGCAGCGGCACCAGCAGCCCCGCCAGCATGACGCCGGTGCCCGCCCCGGCCATGACCATGCCGCCCGCCAGGCCCCGCGCCTCCGCCGGCACGCTCGCCTGGACTGAGGGGCCGGACAGCGCCATCAGGAAGCCGCCCGCCACACCTGCCAGCGCGCGCCACAGGCAGAACCAGGCAAGCCCGGCCTGCAGGGCACAGGCGGCGAAGGACAGTGCGGCCAGCGCCATGCCCGCATCCAGCGCCCGCGGCACGCCGACCCGCCGCGCGAGCCCCCGCCCCGCCATCACGCCGCCGAGGTAGCCCGCAAGGTTCGCCGCGCCGAGCAGCCCACCGCCCCCGCCATCCACCCAGCCTGCCGCCACCATGGCCGGGAAGAGCGGCACATAGGCGAAGCGGGCGAGCCCGATGCTGGCGAAGATCGCCCCCCAGCCCGCGACCGCCGGCCGCCACCAGGTCATGACGAAGGGCGGGTCCTAGCCCCCTTGGGCGTGCACGGCCCGCAGCGCGCGGCGCAGCTTGGCGATGCCGGTGCGGATATGGCCGCTGTCACACAGCCGGAGCCCCTCCGCCGCCAGGGCCATCGCCTGCTGGTCCGCCCCCTGCTGGGTCGTGAGCCGCGCCGCCAGCAGCCCGCAATATTCGGGGCTGTCGGTCGTGACGCGCAGCGGCTGGTCGGCGATGGCGGGGGCAGCCAGGGCGACACCGAGGAGGAGGGACGGCAAGCGCATGCCCGGATCATGGCAAACACCACCCGGGTCCAGCGGTGGCCTGCCCGTGAAAGTGCCGTCATTCGGCTGTCCGATCGCGCAACGGTCCTGCCCCGCCGCCTCATCCCGCCGGCAGGCGCAGCCGGACGGTGAGCCCCGGCGGCTGGCGCCCGCGCTCCGTATCCTCCAGCACCACCTGCCCGCCATGCAGCGCCACCACCGCCCGCACCAGCGACAGGCCAAGCCCCGATCCCGGCGTGTTGCGGGAGGTGTCGGCCCGGAAGAACCGTTCCCCGGCGCGGGCGCGATCATCGGGCGCCAGGCCCGGCCCGCTGTCCGCCACGGCGATCTCCACCAGCCCCTCCAGCACCCGCGCGGACAGCGCCACGCGGCCGCCATCCGGGGTGAACTTCAAGGCGTTGTCGAGCAGGTTCGCCACCGCCTGCAGCAGCAAGTCGCGGTCGCCGACCAGGTTCAGCGCCTCCGGCAGATCGACCGCCAGTTCCTGCTCCCGCGCCTCCGCCGCCGCGCCGTAGAGGTCCGCCGCATCGGCCAGGGTCGGCACCATGTCCACCGGCGCGAAGGCGGCGCGGCGGGCGCCGGCCTCCACCTCCGCGATGCGCAGCACCGCCTTGAAGACGCGGGCGATGCCGTCGAGGTCCGCGATCCCCTGCTCCACCGCCGCGCGCAGCGCATCCTCATCCGCCGCGTCGCCCAGCGCCTCCTCCAGCTTCGCCCGCGCGCGGGCGATGGGGGTGCGCAGGTCATGCGCGATGGCGTCGGAGACGCCCCGCACGCCCTCCATCAGCGTCGCGATGCGGTCCAGCATGGCATTCATCGTCATGCCGAGGCGGTCGAACTCGTCCTGCCGTTCGGAGAGCGGCACGCGGCGGGACAGGTCGCCGGCCGCGATCGCCGCCGCCGTGCCGTAGACCGGCATCAGCCGCCGCTCCAGCGACCGCCGCAGCAGCCAGGCGCCCAGCAGCGCGATGGCGGCGGAGGAGGAGGCCGCCCAGGCGATGCCCTCGCTCAGCAGCCCGCGCAGGCGCAGCTTTTCCGCGACATCGCGCCCGACCAGCAGGCGGTGCTGGTCCGGCAGCTCGACGCGCAGCATCCGCGCCTCGCTCTCCGTCCCGTCGCGCAGCAGGGGCATGCGGATCCAGGGCGCGTCCCCCTGCGCCTCCGCTGGCCAGACGGCGAGGTTGCCGGCCAGCACGCGGCGATCCGGCGTCAGCAGCAGATAGAGGCTCTCATTCTGCACATCGAGGGCGAGCCGGTCCTCGATGGCCGCGACCAGGCCGGTCAGCCCCGCATCGCGCTGGCGCTCCACCAGCGCGGTGGCATCGGCGCGGATGGCGGCATCAGTCTGCCGGTCCAGCGCGCCAGCGGTGTTCCACCACAGCACCACCGCGGCCGCCGTGGCGGCGGCGGCGAACATGGCGGTGAACAGCAGCGCGAAGCGGCCCGATGCGCTGCGCAGCAGGCCGATCAGCGGCAGGTTGGCGGGGGAGGCAGTGGGCACCACGAATCCTCCGGGGCAGAACGGCACCCGGCGCACGCCGAAGGCGGGCGAGCGCCCGGATGGGCGCCGCCGCCCCTGCGGCGAGCCAAGCGGCCAGCGGCCGCGCCCGGCGCCTGAGGGCCTGGAACGATCCTCAGGCTTCGGCGCGGATCATGTAGCCGGCGTTGCGCACGGTATGGATCAGCGGCTTGTCGAAGCCCTTGTCCAGCTTGTGGCGCAGGCGGCTGACATGCACGTCGATGACGTTGGTCTGCGGGTCGAAATGGTAGTCCCAGACCTTCTCCAGCAGCATGGTCCGCGTCACCACCTGGCCGGCATGGCGCATCAGGTGCTCCAGCAGGCGGAATTCGCGCGGCTGCACATCCACCTTGCGCCCGCCCCGCGTCACGGTGCGCGACAGCAGGTCGAGCTCCAGGTCCGCGACCTTCAGCCGCGTCGTCGGCACCTCCGCCGCCGGGCGGCGGCCCAGCGCCTCCACCCGCGCCAGCAGTTCGGCGAAGGCGAAAGGCTTCGTCAGGTAGTCGTCGCCGCCGGCCTTCAGGCCCTTCACGCGCTCATCGACCGCATTCAGCGCGGAGAGGAACAGCACGGGCGTCCGGTTGCCCTGGCCGCGCAGCGTCTCCACCAGGCGCACGCCATCCACGCCGCCGGGCAGCATGCGGTCCAGGACCAGGACGTCGAAGCTCTCGGACGCCGCCATGAACAGCCCGTCACGGCCATTCGGCGCGTGCTCCACCGTATGCCCCGCCTCCTGCAGCCCCTTCTTCACGAAGCGGGCCACTTCGGCGTCGTCCTCCACCAGAAGGATTCTCATGCCGTTCGCACCAATCCAGAGAGATGCCGGACACTAATGCCGGGACCGCCCAGCGGCAACGTCCCGGAAAGCAAGAGCTTACAGCGGGCTTTCACCCGGTCTTGGAACGTCTTGGCGCCGGTGCCGCAGGCGCGGTGGAGGCGGCCGCGGCCGGCAGCGGCGGCAGCACCAGGTCCCGCAGCCCGGCGCCCAGATGCGCGGCGGGTTCGGAGGGCGGGGCGACGCGCCGGCGCGCCTCCTCCGCCTGCACGCAGTCCCGCGTGCGCTCCCGGATCCCCAGCACCGGCCCGCCCTGAGCGAGCGATTGCAGCAGGCAGTCATCGAACACGGTCAGCTCGAACCCCGCGCCGCAGCCGAAGGAGGACCGGTCCGGCCGCGCCGCCGTGAGCACCACGCGGTTCTCCCGCGCCATGTTCCCGGTGGCGAAGTCGCCGGTGAAGCAGCCGGAGGCGACGACCAGCGTCGGCGCGTTCCCGCAGCCCAGTTGCAGGACCTTGTCGAGCAGGTTGGGGGTCAGCACCTGGTTGCCCGGCACGAAGACCAGCCCGGCATTCTGTGCCCCGTGCATGGTCAGGAACACCAGGCACCCCTCCCCCGCCGCCGGGCGGAGCGACTGGATGGCCTCGACCGCCTGCAGCAGCCCGCCGGGACGCGCGCCGGAAGCCGCTTCCTGCGGCCGGGCGGACAGCCGCGTGACCTGGCCGGGCACGGTGATGCCCGCGGCGGTCAGGCGTTCCGACATGGCGCGCGCGGCATTGTCCCAGACGGGGAGCGAGGGATCGCCCGCCACCAGCACCGCGCGCCACCGGAGGCCCGGCTGCTGCGCGCTTGCGGGCAGGCTCAGCGCCGCCAGGGCGGCGAGGGCGACCAGAAGGCGGGCGAATCTCATGCGGCACCTGTCATCCCGGGACGGGCAGCCTGCCAGGGACGCGCCCCGCCTTCAAATCATCCCTGCGGCGGGGCCGCTCTGGTCATCCCTGTGGCGGGGCAGCCGCGGGCTACCCCTGCGGCTGGGCCGGACGCCGGCCGACCTGCACGGGCAGTTCGCTCGGCCTTCCCTCCCGCAGGATGGACAGGCGCACGGTCTGCCCCGGCGCGATGGCCGCGATGCCGCGCACCAGGGCGCGGGAGGTCTCGACCTTGTCGCCGTTGATGGCCAGCACCTGGTCCCCGGGCCGCAGCCCGGCGCGCGCGGCCGGGCTGCCGCGTTCCACCCCCGCCACCAGCACGCCGCGGGGCGCGGCGGCGGCAGCGACACCGCCGCGGCGCGGCGCCTCCTCCGGCCCGCCCACATCCTGGACGGAGACGCCGAGCCACCCACGCTCCACCCGCCCGCTGGTGCGCAGCTGGTCGATCACGCCGCGCGCCAGGTCCGACGGCACCGCGAATCCGATGCCGGCGGAGGCGCCGGAGGGCGAGTAGATGGCGGTGTTGATGCCGATCACCTCGCCGGCCGTGTTGAACAGCGGGCCGCCCGAATTGCCGGGATTGATCGGCGCATCCGTCTGGATGAAGTCGTCGAAGGGCCCGGCCCCGATCTCCCGCCCCCGGGCGGAGACGATGCCGGAGGTGATGGAGCCGCCAAGCCCGAACGGGTTGCCCGCGGCCAGCACCCAGTTGCCGACGCGCATCGATGCCGAACTGCCCCAGGGCACGGCGGGCAGCGCGCCGCGCGCCTCCACCCGCAGCAGGGCAAGGTCCGTCAGGTCGTCCACCCCGACCAGCCTTGCCTGGTATTCCTGCCCGTTCTGCAGCGCGACGACGACGCGGGTCGCATTGCCGATGACGTGGTTGTTGGTCACCACCAGGCCGGAGGGGTCGATGATGAAGCCCGACCCGGCGCCGGAGACAGGCTGGCCGCGGCCCCGGAAGCGGTCGCGGAAATAGCGCTCGAAGGGCGTGCCGCGCAGTTCGGGCGGGATCTCGCCCCGCTGTTCGGAGGTGACGGCGATGTTCACCACCGCCGGCAGCACGCGCTCCGCCAGGTCGGCGAAATCCGGCAGCAGCGCGCCCCGCTGGGCCTGGGCGGGCGGGCTGGCGCAGCCGACGACGGGAACCAGGGCGAGGCCGGCCAGGGCACGACGGCTGAGACGCTGTGACATGCGGGCTCCGGGATCAGGGAACGAGAGCAGCAACCAGGGCGGATATAGTCGGTTCGGCCCCGCACGCCATGCTGGCAGAGCCTTCCGCGCCGTTCACGCCTGATGTCGCGGCGGCGGCGGCGCGGCGGCCCAGGGCTCCTCCGGCCAGGGATGCTTCGGATAGCGGCCGCGCATGTCCTTGCGCACATCGGCCCAGCCGCCGCGCCAGAAGCCCGCAAGGTCCGCCGTCACCGCCACCGGCCGCCCGGCCGGCGACAGCAGCGCCACATTCAGCTTCACGCGTCCTTCCGCCAGCGGGCGGAGCGAGGCGACGCCGAACAGGTGCTGCGCGCGGGCCTCCAGCGTCGGCGTTTCCCGGTCGTAGTCGATGGCGGCGCTGCGGCCGGCCGGCAGGTCGAGGCGGGCGGGCAAGGCCGCATCCAGCCGCCGCGCCTGCGCATGCGGCAGCAGGCCGCGTAGGATGGCGGGAAGGTCGAGCGCCTTGGCCTCCGACAGCTTCGTCCGTCCATGCAGGTGCGGCGCGAGCCAATCCGCCGCCGTCGCGGCCAGCGCGGCATCCGACAGGTCCGGCCATTCGCCGGGCTCCACCTTCGCCATCCAGCCGATCCGCGCCCGGAGCTGCTTCGCGGCCTCCGACCAGTCGAGGTCCCGGAACCCCCGCTCCGCGATGGCGGCGGCGAGCGCCTTCGCGACCGTTTCCGCATCCGGGCTCGCGAGGATGTGTTCCTCCAGCACCAGCGGGCCGAAGGTCAGGCGCCGGCGGGCGAGCACGGCGCCGGCCCGGGAATCGAAGGCGGCTTCCTCCCGCCACCGCAGCCGGTCGGGGAAGCGCGCCTCCAGCGCCGCGCGATCGAGCGGCGCCGCCATGCGGATGCGGGCCTCCGTGCCTTGCAGTTCGAGGTCCGCGACGGCGAGCAGCGGTGCCTTACCAAGGCGATCCGTCGCCGGCAGCCGCGCGCCCTGGCCCGAGGCGAGGCGGAAGGCGCCCTCCATGGTGCCACGCCGCGCCGCGATGCGATCGGGGAAGCCGGCGGCCAGCAGCGGCCCGGCCTCGCCACCCGGCAGCGCATTGCCATGCAGGCGCAGCCGGCGGCGATGCAGCGCGGCGGCGCGGGCGATGCGGTGGATGGTGGCGCGGTCGGCATCCCGGTGGTCGCCGCCATGCAGCAATACGAGTCGCAGGTTGATGTCGGCCGGCGCCTCCCGCCCCCGGATGGGGTCGCGTTCCTCCAGCAGCGCGGCCAGGTCCGCGGCCAGCGCCTTCTCCCCCTCATCCGCCGCGGCCAGCAGCATGCGGGCGAGGCGGGGATGCGTGCCCATGCGGGCCATGGCGCGGCCCATGGCGGTGATGCGCCCTTCCTCGTCCAGCGCGTCGAGGTCCCGCAGCAGCGCCCGCCCGGCCGCCAGCGCGCCGGCGGGCGGCGGGTCCGGGAAGGAGAGATGGGACGGGTCCGCTCCCCAGGCGGCGCAATCCAGCGCGAGGCCGGACAGCTCCGCCTCCAGGATCTCCGGCCGGTCCTGCAGCGGCAGGCCGCGATGCAGCGCCTCCGTCCACAGCCGGATCGCGACGCCGGGCGAGGTGCGGCCCGCGCGGCCCGCGCGCTGGTCGGCGGCGGCGCGGCTGATCCGCGTGGTGACGAGCCGCGCGAGGCCCGAGGCCGGGTCGAGCCGCGGCGTCCGCCGAAACCCGCCATCCACCACGATGCGCACCCCCGGCACGGTCAGCGACGTCTCGGCAATCGACGTCGCGAGCACGACCTTCCGGCGGTCCGACGGGTTGAGCGCCCGGTCCTGTTCCGCCGGCGGCATCTCCCCGTGCAAGGGCAGCACCTCCGCCGCGATGCCGGACAGGCGCTCCGCCGTGCGGCGGATCTCCCCCCAGCCCGGCAGGAAGGCCAGCACGTCGCCGGGGTGGTCCGACAGCGCGCCCCGGATCGCACTCGCCATCGCCTCGGGCAGGTCGCGGGGGTCCTGGAAGTCCCGCATCCGGTGCTCGACGGTCACGGGGTAGGCACGGCCGAGGCTTTCCACCACGGGGCAGCCGCCGAGCAGCGCCGCGAATCGCCCGACATCCAGCGTCGCCGACATCGCCAGCAGCCGCAGTTCCGGCCGCAACTCCCGCTGCAGGTCCAGGCAGAAGGCCAGCGCCAGGTCAGTGTCGAGGTTGCGTTCATGCGCCTCGTCGAACAGCACGGCGGCCACGCCATCGAGGCCCGGGTCCGATTGCAGGCGCCGCACCAGCAGCCCCTCCGTCACCACCTCCACCCGCGTGCGGTCGGACACCAGCCGGTCGAGCCGTGTCGCCAGGCCGATGGTGCCGCCGGGCTGGCCTTCGCCCAGCAGGTCCGCCATGCGGCGCGCAGCGGCGCGGGCGGCGACGCGGCGGGGTTCGAGGACCAGGATCTTCTGCCCTTCGGCCCAGGGCTCCGCCATCAGAGCGATCGGCACCAGCGTGGTCTTGCCCGCGCCGGGGGGTGCCACGAGCACGGCGTTGCTGCCGGCGCGCAGCGCCTCGGCCAGACGCGGCAGGGCTTCGGTGACGGGGAGATCGGGCAGGTCCATGG
Source organism: Acetobacteraceae bacterium (assembly GCA_027482245.1). Taxonomy (GTDB): domain Bacteria; phylum Pseudomonadota; class Alphaproteobacteria; order Acetobacterales; family Acetobacteraceae; genus Falsiroseomonas. The sequence goes on from JAIXWG010000064.1 coordinate 179,135, forward strand.
CGCGTGGCGTAATGCCCCGCGAAACAGATGTCACATGCCATGAAACGCGCGAAGCGGCGGTGCAACCCGGCGGCATGGCGCGAAGTCGCCCGGCGGACGGCGTGGTGCAGAAGGGCGGCGACGAAGGCGGTCGTGACCGCCGCACCGCCAGGAACACGAAGACCATGCGTATCGCCAGCCTTGCCGCCGCCCTCTGCCTGATGGCCCTGCCGGCCCTTGCTTCCCAGCAATCCAGCCGCACGCCCGGCCCGCACCGGGACAGCGCCGCGCTGTGCCGCGCGGAATGCCTGGCCACCGCCGCCTCCCGCCCCGGCGGCGCGGCGCCGAATGCCGCGCAGGCGTGTTCGGTGCGCTGCGATGCCGCCGTCTCCTACCTCCGCAGCCAGGGGGAGCGGGGCACGGCGGAGGCGACGGGGCGCGGGGCGCTGGTGCAGCCCATCGCGACCACCCGCATGGCCCGTCCGGCGGCGACGCATGGCGTGATCTACGGCGCGCGCACGCCTTCCCCGGCCTTCGGGATGGTGGTGGGAGAGACCGATCGCCTGGCCGCGCACCGGACCGCGGAACGGACCTGCGCCGCGGGTGGCCCCGGCTGCCGGGTGCTGGCCGAGTTCACGGAGGCCTGTGGCGCCGCCGCGCAGGGCTACAAGCGCAGCCAATGGGCGCTGTTCGTGACCAGCGACCCCAATTCCTATGTCATCACCAGCCTCTCCGCCGGTTCGGGCGGGACGCAGGACCAGGCGGAGCGCCAAGCCCTGGCCGAGTGCCGCTCCCGCGACCCCCAGGCCAATTGCCGCGTGGTCGCCGCCGCTTGCGCCGGCCGCCGCGGCTGACCGAAGACGGTCCAGGGTCGTCTCGACCCTGGCGGGGGGCGCGGGGGGCAGCGCCCCCCGCATGGTTACAAGCCGAGATTGTCGCCCACGCTGCCCCGTGCGCATTCCGTGCTAGAACCGCGCCCATGTCGCGCTTCCCGGCCTTCCTCCTCGGCCTGACCCTGGCTGCCCTGCCCCTCGCCGCCCAGGCGGTGGAGAGCACGCCGGTGCGGTCCCCGCGCGCGACGGTCAGCCTCGCCGCCGATGTCGCCGCCGTGGCGCCGGGCGAGGGCTTCCGGCTCGGCCTGCGGCTTCGCCTGGCGGAGGGCTGGCACAGCTACTGGCGCAATGCCGGCGATGCGGGCGCGCCGCCGGAGGTGACGCTGTCGCTGCCGGAGGGTGTTGCGGCCGGCCCCATCCAGTGGCCGATCCCTGACCGCATCCCCTACGGCCCGCTGGTGAACTACGGCTACAAGAACGAGGTGCTGCTGCCCCTGCCGGTCACCGTCCCCGCCGGCTTCACGGGCGACAGCCTGGCCATCCGCGCGGAGGCGACCTGGCTCGTCTGCGCCGATGTCTGCATCCCGGAGGAAGGGGTCTTCACCCTGACGCTCCCGGTCGCGCCCCGCGCCGTGCCCTCGCCGATCGCGAGCCCCTGGTTCGAGGCCGCGGAGGCGCGGCTCGCCCGCCCCTCCCCCTGGCAGGCGCGCGCCGGTGCCGGGGCGGGCCGGGCGAGCCTGACGCTGACCGGCGCCGGCATCGGCCCGGCCGCGGTGAAGGACGCGCTGTTTTTTCCCGCCGAGCCCGGCGTGCTGGACAACACCGCGCCCCAGGCGGTGACGGTGCGGGACGGGTCGCTGACCATCGGCCTGACGCTGGCCCAGGGTGTTCCCACCCCCGCCTCGATCGAGGGCACGGTGGTGCTGCGCGATGGCGGCGGGCAGCGCGCGGGCTTCGACGTGGCAACGGGCGTGGGCGGCCCGCCGGAAGCGGCCGGCGGGTTGCCGCTGTGGAACGCCCTGCTGCTGGCGCTGGCCGGCGGCCTGATCCTGAACCTGATGCCCTGCGTCTTCCCCGTCCTGGCCATGAAGGCCATCGGCCTGGCGCGGCTCTCGGGCGGCGCGGCGCGGGAGGTGCGGTGGCATGCGGCCAGCTACACCGCCGGCGTGCTGGTCTGCTTCGCGCTGGTCGGCGGCGCGCTGATCGCGCTGCGGGCGGGCGGCAGCGCCGCGGGCTGGGGCTTCCAGTTCACCGAACCCGCCTTCGTCGCCGCCATGGCCTGGCTGATGCTGGCGGTCGGGCTGAACCTGTCTGGCGTCTTCGCCATGGGGGGCGCGGTCGGCGCTGGCCAGTCGGTGGCCGGGCGCGGCGGGCATCTCGGGGCCTTCGCGACGGGCGGGCTGGCGGTGCTGCTCGCCACGCCCTGCACGGCGCCCTTCATGGCGGCGGCGCTCGGCGCGGCGCTGGTGATGCCGCCGGCGGGGACCATGGCGGTCTTCCTGGCGCTCGGCCTCGGCCTCGCTTTGCCCTACGCGCTGCTCGGCGTCTTCCCGGGGCTGGCGCGGCTGCTGCCGCGGCCCGGCGCCTGGATGGAGCGGCTGCGCCAGGGCCTCGCCTTCCCGATGTATGGCGCGAGCGCCTGGCTGGTCTGGGTGCTGGCGCAGCAGGCGGGGCCGGATGGCGTGCTGTTCGGGCTGGGCGGCGCCGTGGTGCTGGCCGCCGGGCTCTGGGGCCTCGGTCTCGCGCAGCGCGCCGGCGCCGGGCGCGGGCGGATCGCGGGCGCCGTCGCCATGGGGATTGCGGTGGTCGTCGCCATCGCCCTGCTGCCGCGTCTTTCCGCCGCCCCCGCTGCGGCCGCCGCCGCCGATCCGGGTGCCGAGCCCTGGTCCGCCGCCCGCGTCGAGCAGCTCCGCGCCGAGGGCCGCCCCGTCTTCGTCAACGCTACCGCTGCCTGGTGCATCACCTGCCAGGTGAACGAACGCGTCGCGCTGCGCGGTGCCGCGGTGCGGGAGGCCTTCGCGGTGCGCAACGTCGCCTATCTCAAGGCCGACTGGACCCGCGGCGACCCCGCCATCACCGCCCTGATCCGCGACCAGGGGCGGGAAGGCGTGCCGCTCTACCTGTTCTGGGCGCCCGGTGCCGCCGCGCCGGTGCTGCTGCCGCAGATCCTGACCGAGGGGCTGGTGATCGACGCGCTGCGCGGGTCGTAAACACTCCGGTCACGCATCGCGCGCAGCCTGGGGTCCATGATCCGCGCAATGTCCCTGCTGCTGGCGCTTGCCGCGTCGTCCCTGCCTGCCGCCGCCCAACAGCCGCCCGCCTGCGGCCCGGCGCGGGCCGGCACCGTCGCCTGCATGGCGGGCAAGCTCTGCGAATGCCGGTACGAACGCGGCGGCAGCATCACCGGCGTCCCCTCCGGCCACCGCTGGGATTGCGGCATCCTGCGGCCTTCCTGTGGGGAGGCGCTGGCCGCACCGACCATCCCGAACCAGGGGATGTCGCCCATGCCCTTCCAGCCGCAGATCCTGATCGACCCGCGCCAGCCGCACGGCGGCTATCCCTACCGCTGATTTGCGCCGGCGCGCCGGGCGCCCCTAGCATCCGGGGTGATGCACCCCCCCGCCCCGCGCGACCGCCCGACCAACCACGCGTGGATCATGCTGGGGGGCGCCTTCCTGGCCTTCAGCATCGGCGCCAGCCTGATGCACGCCTACACCGTCTTCCTGCTGGCCTTCATCGCGGAATTCGGCTGGACGCGGGCGGAAGCCTCCCTCGCCTATTCCGTCGCGCAGCTGGTCGCGGGGCTGAGCTCGCCGCTGGTCGGCTACCTGGTGGACCGGATCGGGCCATCCCGCATGGTGCTGCTGGGGTCGGGGCTGCTGCTGACGGGGCTCATCGGCACCTCCCAGGCCGGGGCGCTGTGGCAGGTGGTGCTGCTGTACGGGCTGGTCATGACGGTGGGGGCCAATTGCCTGGGGCTGCTGGTCTTCGTGCCGCTGGTGGCAGGACTGTTCCCGGGCCGGCGGGGCATGTCGATCTCCGTCCTGCAATCCGCCAACGCCTTCGGCCGCGCCGTCTCCGCCCCCGTCGTCCAGGTGCTGATCAGCGGCGTCGGCTGGCGCATGGCGCTGCTCGTCGAAGCCGCGGCCCTGGCCGCCGTGACCCTGCCGCTGGCCGCGCTGTTCCGCCGCAAGCCCCCCGCCACGGATGGCAGCGCGCCCGCCCCGGCCGCCGCCCCCGGCCCGCAATGGACGCTGGCGGCGGCGGTGCGGACGCGGCGCTTCTGGGTGCTGTTCCTGGTCTACATGCTGACCAGCGTCGGCAGCTTCCTCGTCTCCCTCCACCAGATCGCCTTCGCGGTGGATGCGGGGTTCGACCCGCTCTATGCCGCCGGCGTGCTGGGCGCGGGCAGCTTCCTGGCGCTGCCGGGCGTGATCCTGACCGGCACGCTGTCGGACCATATCGGGCGGGAGCGTTCCGCCCTGCTGGCCTACGGTATCTCGATCGTCGGATGCGGCTGCGCTTTGGCCATCACCGGGCCGGGCGACCACGTGCTGCTCTGGCTGCACGGCATCCTGTTCGGGCTGACCTGGGGCGCGCGGGGCCCGGCCATCACGGCCAAGACGGCGGACCTGTTCCCAGGGCCACGGCTCGGCACCATCCTCGGCGTCATCACCGTGGGGTCGGGGCTCGGGGCGGCGCTGGGGTCCTGGGGGGCGGGCCTGGTCTTCGACCTGTCCGGCAGCTACCGGCTCGCCTTCCTGCTCTCCATCGCCGCCTATGCGACGGGCGCCGCCTGCTTCTGGTCGCTCCGGCGGTGGCCCGCGAAGGCCACCGCCTGAGGGCGCCTACTTCCGGCCGCGCGGCGCCGGCGCGGCGGCGGGCTGCGGGGGAAGGTCCTCCTCGAGCACGCTGAGGGTGACGGCGTAGGAGACCTCGCCCTCCTCGTCATCGCGATGGACGGTGCCGATCACCTCGCCCTCCACCGCGACCTCGACCGTCAGGCCGGGGCGGGGCGGGGCGATCAGCGTGATCCGGTCCGAACCCAGGATGCGGCGCAGATAGGCCTGCACGCGCGCGATCTCGGTCGGTTTCATCCCGGCAACTCTCCCATGGCATCGATCGGGCGCCCCTATGCACCGCCGATCGCCGCGGGTCGAGGCGCCGGGCCTTCAGAAGGCGGGCTTGCCGGTCATTTTCGCGAAGACCATGCGGTCCCGGTTCTCCTGCATCAGCATGGTGAAGCCGGTGATGGTATCGAGGCCGAGACCCTTCGGCAGGCCCGTATCGGGGTCGGGGTGCACGTCGCCATAGGCGGCGCCGGTCATCTTCTCCCACTTCCCCGCGGGCTTCTTCACCTCGACATTCACGACCGTCGCCTTCAGGACGAGGCGCACGATCGCCTCCTTCGGCGATCGCGGCTTGGTCAGGCTGGGCATGCCGCCGATCATCTGCCAGCCATGGGACAGCGCCCAGGCCGTGAGTTCTTCCTTGGTCATGGCCGGGTCTTCCTCTGCTCGGCCCCCGCTATGGGCCCCGCCTGGGCCAGGGGTCAATCGGCGCGGATGTTCCCCTGCCGCACCACGTCCCGCCAGCGGATGCGCTCCGCGCTGACCAGCGCGGCGTAGTCGGCCGGCGGGCCGCCGCGGGCCTGGGTGCCGCGTTCGGCCAGCTGGCGCACGAAGCCCGGATCGGCCAGCGCCGCGCGGGCGGCGTCGGCCATGCGGTCCACCACCGCATCGGGGGCGCTGCGATGGGCGTGCAGGCCGAACCAGGCTTCCGATTCGAACCCGGCCAGGCCGAATTCCTCCCCCAGTTCGGACAGCGCCGGCACGTCCGGCAGGTCCGGCAGCCGCGCCTTCGACGTCACCGCCAGCGCCACCACCGTGCCGGCGCGGATCTGCGGGATGGCGGTCGGCAGGTTGTCGATGAAGGTATCGACCTCGCCCCCCATCACCGCCGCCATGCCGGGCCCCGCGCCGCGATAGGGCACGTGCTGCATCGGCGCGCGCGCCAGCTGCGCGATGAGCTCGCCCGTCAGATGCGTGGAGGTGCCGTTGCCGGCGGAGGCGAAGGTGCGGATCATCGGCCGCGCGCGGGCATCGCGCAGCAGCGCGCGCACATCGCCGCCCGGCACGTTGCGCGCATTCGCCACCCAGACATTCGGCACCGTCACCACCAGCGTCACCGCGCGGAAGTCACGCTCGGGGTCGTAGGGTAGGTTCGGGAACAGCGCGGGACCGATGGCGTGGGAGGCGATCTGGGACAGGAACAGCGCGTGGTCATCCGCTTCCCGCGCGAAGCGGCCGGCCGCGGTGGTGCTGCCCGCCCCGGGTTGGTTCTCCACGACGACGGCGCGGCCGATCCGGTCCCGCATCGCGCCCGCCAGCATGCGCGCGACCACATCGGTGGTGCCGCCGGGCGGGAAGGGCACGATCAGGCGGAGATCCCGCTGCGGCCAGGCCTGCGCGCGGGCAAGGCCCGGCAGGGCGATCAGGGCGGGGGCGGCAAGCAGCGCGCGGCGACGCATGGAACATTCTCCCGTTTTCGTTGCGGCGATCGTCGCTTGGCACGCGCGGCCTGTCGAGACTTCCGATGCGGCGCGGCGCCGCCTAGGGTTCGCGCAACATCGAGGAGCGCCGCCATGCACGACCTGCCCCCCACCCATCCCCCCCACGACGCCGGCGGCCGCTACGACGGCCCGGTGATGCGGGAGGAGCATGAGGCCGCGCATTGGGAGAAGGAGGCCGACGCCATCCGCATGCTGCTGGCCGATGGCAAGCGGCGGCTGTTCACCACCGATGAAAGCCGGCGCGTGCAGGAACAGCTGGACGACGCGACCTATTGGGCGATGCCCTACTACGAACGCTGGATCCTCGCCTTCTCGACCCTGCTGCTGGAGAAAGGCACGCTGACATCGGCGGAGCTGGAGGCGGAGGAGGCGCGGCTGCGCGCCGAGGGCCTGGACCGCGTGGAGGGCGAGGCCGCCGGCCACCATCACCACGACCACGACGACCATGATCACGACCACGATCATGACCATGACGACGACCATCCCTACCAGGAGGACCACGATGCCGGGGAGACGGTGCTGCCCCCGCTTCGGCTCCGCGGCATGGCGGTGCGCAACCTGATCGTCGCCAAAGGCGTGCTGGCACCGGAGGAGATCCGCGCGGAGATCGAGCGCATGGACGCCCGCAGCCCGCACAATGGCGCGGCGGTGGTGGCGCGGGCCTGGGTGGATCCCGCCTTCGCCGCGCGGCTCGCCGCCGATGCGCCGGCGGCGGTGAAGGAACTCGGCCTCGATGCGGCGGGGACGAAGCTGGCGGCGCTGTTCAACACCGACGCGCGCCATCACCTCGTCGTCTGCACGCTCTGCTCCTGCTACCCGCGCACGATCATCGGCAGGCCCCCCGCCTGGTACAAGAGCCGCGCCTACCGTGCCCGCGCCGTGCGCGACCCGCGCGGCATCCTGCGGGAGTTCGGCACGGAACTGCCGCCGGGCGTGGAGTTGCGCGTCCACGACAGCAATGCGGAGCTCCGCTACCTCGTCATCCCCGCGCGCCCCGCAGGGACGGAAGGGTGGGAGGAGGCGCGGCTGGCCACGCTGGTGACGCGGGATTCGATGATCGGCGTGACGACGGCGCGCAGCCCCTGAGCGTCAGGGAAAGGGGCGCAGGCTGGCCTCCATCGCGGCGGTGATGACCTGCGCCTGGTGCGCCACGCTGCCGCGGCCGAGGCGTTCCAGCAGCCGGTGCTCCACCGCGGCGCCCGCCAGGATGCCGGGCGCCAACTCCCCGGAGAAGGCCATGGTCCAGCCTTCGAAGCGGCGGCAGGCGATGGGCACGAATTCCAGCAGCCGCACATCCTGGTGACGCGCATCCGCCAGGATGCGGTCGAAGGTATCCAACACCGCGGCGCCAGGGCCCTCCAGCACCTGGGCGAAGCAGCCATCGCCCAGGCACAGCGCGCCGGTGATGGAATGGAGCCCGTTGCGCCAGCTGGCATCCACCGCCACCGCCCGGGCCACGCGATGCAGGCTGGCCGTATCGCGTTCCACGGCCCGGCTGACATAGGACAGGGCAAAGAGGCCGCCCTGCCCCCCGCCCCCCTTCGACGCCATCACCCGCGCCCCCGCGGCAGGCACGCCACGCGCGTCACTCCGCCGCGCAGGCGGGCGCGAAGCGGGACGTCAGTTCCCGCTCCACGTAATCCAGGCTCTCGACATCCGCGAACTTCATGTCGAGGTCGAAGAGGTTGGCGCGATGCGCGCTGGGGCTGCGGTCCCCGCAGGCATCCTCCACCAGCACGGTGCGGAAATTGTGGGAGAAGGCGTCCATCGCGCCCGCCCGCACGCAGCCGGAGGTGCTGATGCCGCAGATGATGACGGTATCGACCTCGTCGTAGCGCAGGAACGCTTCCAGCGGCGTCGCGAAGAAGCAGGAGGGCTTGTTCTTCATCACCACGCGGTCCTGCTCCCGCGGCGCATAGGCTTCCGGCCATTCATCGGCGCGGGGATCGCGGCTGTACTGGTAGTCCCCGGCGGTGCCGAGCTTCAGGTTCCAGATGCCGCGATAGCTGGGATGCGTGCGGCCGTCGCGGCGGGAGTAGTAGATCGGCAGGTCGAGCCGCCGGAACAGCGCCGTCAGCCGCGTCAGCGCGGCCAGCAGTTCCGGCATCTCCCGCCCGCATTGGGAATAGACAGGATCGACAAACATGTAGGTGGTGTCGATGTTCAGCAGCGCCGGCCGGCGGCCGATGCCGATGCGGCGCGCGAAGCCGCCCTTGCGGTAGGTCTCCAGTTCCTCGTCCGGCACGAAGCCCCGCCATTTCGCGAGCTTCTCGAGATCATCTGCCATGGCACGTCCCCTGTTGATTCGTTGGACGGCAGCATAGACGAGCGTGGCGCGCCGTGAAGTCGCGCCATACGCGGTCAGAAGGCGCGCTTGAGCCCGACCATGCGCTCGATCGCCAGCACCCCGATCACGGCAAACAGCACGGAGAGCGTCGCCGCCGCGGCTGCCGTCGGATCGAAATCGTAGGTCAGGAAATCGAACAGCGCGAGTGGCAGCGTGTTGCCGCCGACCGGCTTCAGCAGCAGGGAGATGGTGAACATGTCGAAGCTGACGATGAAGGCGAAGAGCCCGCCCGTCAGCATCCCTGGCCGTGCCAGCGGCAGCAGCACGCGGCGGAAGGTCTCGAAGCCCCCCGCGCCGAGGCTCGCGGAGGCCTCCTCCATCGCGGGATCCACCTGTTCCAGCGCCGCCACGATGGCGAGGAAGGCGAAGGGGAAGGCGATGACGACATGCGCCACCTGCAACCCCGTGAGTGTCTTGCCGAGGCCGATGCCATTCAGGAAGAACAGCAGCCCGATCGCCGTCAGCAGTTCCGGCAACAGCAGCGGCAGCGTCATGGCGACACGGAAGGCGGCGCCGAGCCGCCGCGACAGCGCGCGGTGGCAGAGCGCGGCCAGCGTCGCCAGCACCACCGTCACCACCACCGTGGTCGCCGCCACCTGGAGTGAGAGCAGCAGCGCCTCCCGGAAGGTCTCGCTGGCCAGGAAGCGCTGGAACCATTTCAGCGACAATCCCTGCGGCGGCACACGCATCAACTCGCCCGCCGTCAGCGACGCCGCCACCACCGCCACCAGCGGCAGCAGCAGGAAGGCGTAGATCACGCCGAGCACGGCGGCGGAGAGTGCACGGCTCATGCGCGCGTCCGCTCCGCGAGCCGGTGCGTCGCCAGGGTGAAGAGGATGACGACGCCGAGCGTGGAGGCCGCCATGATCACGGCGAGCGCCGCGCCGAAGGGCCAGGCGAAGGAACCGATCAGCTCCCGCACCACCACGGCCGGCATGTAGGCGATGCCCTGCCCGCCCAGCAGGGCCGGCGTCACATAGGCGGCGACGGACAGCACGAAGACCAGCGTGACACCCGCCTGCACCCCGGGGAAGGAGAGCGGCAGCGTCACGCGGCGGAAGGTCTCGAAGGTTCCGGCGCCGAGGGAGGCGGAGGCATCGCGCAACTCCGGCCGCACGTTGCGCAGCGCGGTGGCGATGGGCAGCACCATGAAGGGCGTGAAGACATGTACCAGCGCCATCACGACGATGCCCTGCGTGAACAGCACCCGGACCGGCCTTTCGATCAGCCCCGCCGCCATGGCCCAGCGGTTGAACGGCCCATCCACCGCCACCAGCACCATCCAGCCGAAGTTCCGCACCAGCACGCCGATCAGCAGGGGCGAGACGATGCAGGCATAGAACACCACATGCCACCGCCCCTGCAGGCGGGAGAGGTGCAGCGCCAGCGGGAAGGAGATCACCAGGCAGAGCGCCGTGATCAGCGCCCCCGTCAGCAGGCTGCGCACCAGCGCGCCGGTATAGAGCGGGTCGCCCAGCGCGCGGCCGTAATGCATCAGCGTGTGGCCGCTGCCGAAGGGCTGGCCGAAGGCCGGCGCCCGGAAGCTCATCGCCACCATCTCGACATAGGGCAGCACGAAGAACAGCGTCAGCAGCAGGATGGCGGGAAGCCCCAGCAGCAGCCGCGGCAGCGCGCGCCTCACTGCGGGATATCCGGCATCAGCCAGGCATGCGCCGTATCGACGGTGAGCCCGACCGTCATGCCCGGCTGCACCACCGCATGCGGGCTCGCCTGCAACCGCAGCCGCGTGCCATCGGCCAGGGACACCTCGCAGGCCAGCGCGGCGCCCAGGAAGGCGGCGCCGATCACCAGCGCCGGGATGGCGCCCGGCGCGCCGGGATCCATCAGGGACAGCGCCTCCGGCCGCAGCATCAGCATGGCGGCATCGCCGGGGTGGATGCCCTCCGCCCCCGGCACGGGCAGCACGACGCCGCCGAAGGGCACGTGGAAGCTGCCATCCGCCGTGCGGTCCCGCGGGCGGGCGGGGATGATGTTCGCCTCCCCCGTGAAGCGGGCGACATAGGCTTCGGCGGGGCGCTGGTAGATCTCCCGCGGCGTCGCGAATTGCGCGACGCGCCCTGCCTTCATCACCGCGATCCGGTCGGACAGCGCCATCGCCTCCGCCTGGTCATGCGTCACGTAGAAGGCGGTGATGCGGGCGCGCTGCTGCACGTCCCGGATCAGCCAGCGCACCTCCTCCCGCAACCTGGCGTCGAGGTTCGCCAGCGGTTCGTCCAGCAGCAACAGGCGCGGGCGGATCACCAGCGCGCGGGCCAGCGCGACGCGCTGCTGCTGCCCGCCGGACAGCGCGCGCGGCAGCCGGTCCTCAAGCCCCTGCAGGCGGACCATGGCCAGCGCATCGGCCACGCGGGCACGCTGTTCCGCCTTCGGCAGGCGGCGCACCGCCAAGCCATAGGCGACGTTGTCGAACACCGTCAGGTGCGGGAACAGCGCGTAGTTCTGGAACACCACGCCGAAGTCGCGCTTCTGCGGCGGCAGGCCGGTGACGCTGGTGCCATCCACCAGGATGTCCCCGCCATCCGGGTCCATGAAGCCCGCGATACAGCGCAGCGTCGTCGTCTTGCCGCAGCCGGACGGGCCGAGGAGGGATACCAGCTCTCCCTCCCGCGCCTGCAAGGTCACGCCATCCAGCGCCAGCGTCGTGCCGTAGCGCTTGGTCAGCCCGGTGATGTCGATCTGGGTCACGCCGGCGCCCCCCGCGCCGCGCCGGCTTCAGATCGCCCGCGCCCAGCGCTCATTCATCTGGGTCGCAAGGCGCGCGGCCAGCCCCCAGTCGAAGGTCAGCGTGCGGCGCAGCGCGTCCTGCGTGATGGGCAGCGCATCGGCCAGGTCCTGCGGGATGGCGACGGTGGTGTTGACCGGCGCCACGAAGAACTCACGCGCCAGCTGCAATTGCAGGTCGGGCGACAGCATCAGGTCGATGTACTTCGCCATCGCCTCCTGGTCCGCGGCGTTCGCGCTGGCGGCGATGCTGAAGGTCTGGTCGAACATCATCAGCCCGTCCTCCGGCTGGATGATCTCGATCGGCACGCCGCGGCGCTTCAGCGGGATCACCTCCCCATAGTCCAGCGGCGCGATCGCCACCTGGCCCTGCGCCAGCAGCGGCGCGATCTGGCCGGAGAAGGCGACCTGCGGAAAGGGCTTCAGCTCCGCCATCTTGGCGATGCCGGTGTCGAGGTCATCGGGACCGCGGCCGAACATCGTGCCCGCCTGCATCAGCAGCATGATCGCCGCCGAGTTTGTGATGGAATAGAGGCCGAGCTGCCCGCGGTAGCGGGGGTCCCACAGTTCCCGCCAGCTCTTCGGCGGCACGCGCACCATGTCGGTGCGGTAGGCGATCCCGATGGGGGAGATCATGCCGATCACGCCCCGCTCACCCGCGCTGCGCGCCACGGGCAGCAGGTTCGCGATGTTCGGGATGCGCGCTTCCGGCAGGGGCGCGAAAAACTCCTCCTGCCGCAGCAGCACGGCGAAGCGTTCATTCGTCATCAGCCCCGGGAAGGGGGGCGTGGCACGGCCGGCGGCACGGAAATTCGTCACCCAGCCGCTGCCGACACCGATGTCGAGCCGCACGGGCCGGCCGATGGCCTGGCTCAGCTTCGGCACGATCGCGCTGCGCCAGAACTGCTCCCACCGCCCGCCATAGGTGTTGATCACGAAGGGCGCGCCGGATTGCGCGTGTGCCGCGCCGGCGGCGGCCATTGCTGCGGCACCACCGAGGGCGGCGCGGCGGGTCATCATCATGGCAGGCAATCCTTCGGCGGCGTGGCAGGGCATGAGGTCAGGCGGCGGGCTGGCGGTAGGCGTAGTTCTTGTTCAGCCGTTCCAGCAGGTAGTCACCATAGAGCACGGGCGGGAAGCGCGGCGGGTTCGCCGGATCGGTGCAGGTGGGCAGGCATTCCACCCGCGCATCCATGTCCATGTCGAAGAAGTAGGGGCAGGAATAGCGATCCCCGCCCGAGAGGTTCTTCACGCGGTGCGGCGTGGATTGCCAGCGGCCATTGGTCCAGCGCGCCAGCATGTCGGCCACGTTCACCACATAGGTGCCGCGGATCGGCATCGCCTTCAGCCAGGCGCCATCCTTCCGCCGCACCTCCAGCCCGCCCGACATGTCCTGCAGCAGGATGGTCAGGAAGCCGTAGTCGGTGTGCGGCGCAGATCCGAATTCGTCATCCGCGCTGTCCGGCGGCTGCGGCGGGTAGTGCAGCATGCGCAGGAAGGTGGTCGGCTTCTCGAAGAAGGGCAGCAGGAAGTCTGGCGCCAGGCCGAGCGCGATCGCCACGGGCCGCAGCAGCTTCCGGCAGAAATCCTCCATCGCCGCCTGGTAGGCGAGCACGGCGGTGCGGAATTCCGGCAGTTCCGCCGGCCACTGGTTCGGCCCCTGCAAGGGCAGGCCGAAGCGCGGGTCATCCGCCGGCACCTCATGCATGAACATGAAGCTCTCGGAGAAATTCGGCTTCGTCACCTTCGCCACCGACGATGTCTGGATGACGGAGGTCTTGGGCGCCATGTAGCCGCGGTGGAACTCGTTCATGTCGATGGCGCGCTTGGCGGCATCGGGCAGCGCGTGGAAGGCGCGGGACGCGGCGAAGATCGCATCCTGCTGCGCCAGGCTGATCGGGGTGTTGGCGAAATAGGCGAAGCCGATGCCGCCGAAGGCCGCGTCGAGTTCCTTCGCGATGGCCTGGTCGCCGTCCGGCGTGCCAAGGCCCGCAAGGTCCACGAGGGGGAGCCTGTCCGGAAGCAGGGCATCATCTGCCGTCGTCATGTGCAACCCTCGGCCCCCGTCATCGCGATCGTGGGGCGCAGCATGCATCCCAGCGGATGGCGCCTCAAGACGGGTCAGGACCAGCAAATGCCGTGCCGGCGGGCGATCATTGACGGAGGGGGAAGGTGGAGCGGGCGGGGGGAATCGAACCCCCGACATTCAGCTTGGGAAGCTGACGTTCTACCTCTGAACTACGCCCGCAGCCGGAGGTCCCCCTTTCTATCCGCCACGACCCTCCTCGGCAAGCGTCAGGCAGCAGCGGCCGGGCCGTAGCCGAAGCGCGCCATCAGCGGGCGGCAGACGGCTTCCACCGTCGCCACCTCCTCCGGCGCCAGTTCCGTCGCCCAGCCCGCGACCTCGCCGCGACGGAAGAAATTGGGCCGGTCCTCCGCCAGGCCGCCCACCCGGCCGGACAGTGCCAGCGCCTGCTTGACCGCCGGCAACCGGTGCCGCGCGACGGCTTCCGCGATCGCCCCCGCATCGGCCGCGATCCCCGCCCAGGCCGCGATCCCGCGGAGAACGCCAGGCCCGTCCGTGTGCAGGTCCTCGTAGCGCACCAGATGGAAGCGGGGGCCCGCCACCTCCGCCGCGATCGCCGCCTCGGCATAGGTCACCCAGCCCGCTGCCACATCGGCGATGGGCTTGCGCGTCCACGCCCCCCAGGCCTCCCCCGCCGCCGCCTTCCAGGAGGCAGCGACCGCCCGCGGGTCCCGGATGATCGCGAGCAGCCGGGCTTCCGGGAACAGCCGGGCGATCAGGTCGTGGTAGCGCAGGTTGGACGGCGTCTTCTCCAGCAGCGTCTCATCGGGGCCCGCGCCAGGCGCCAGGCGGCGCAACACCGTCTCCACCATCGGCCGGACCAGCTCCGCCTCGAAGCGCGCCGCGTCGAACAGGTGGCGGATGCCGTCATCGGACCGCAGCGCCGCCTCGGACTGGTAGCCCCGCAGCAGCGCATCGGCGTAGACGCGGAAGACATGCGTCTCCCGCCCCGTCCGCACGCCGGGCAGGGCGCCGAGCATCAGCTGCAGCCAGGTCGTGCCGCTGCGCGGGCAGCCCCCCAGGAAGAGCAGCCGCGGCAGAGCCCCGGCCGGCGGCGTCACGCCGCCTCCACCAGGCCGAAGGCGCCGACCCAGACGCCCAGTTCCCGCGAATCCTGGCCCAGGTTGAAATCGCGCGGCACCGACGGGTTCTCGAACACCGCCTTGACCTGCACCAGCCCCGTCGCCGGATCGGCCGGCGGCAGGGGGATGTCGATGGTCTGCGCCTCCTTCCCGCGATGCACGACGAAGGATGCCGTGACCTTGCCGCCCGACAGGATGCGGATCTTCTCGTAGTGCTTGTGGCCCGCCGGCAGCGTGCCGACGAGCAGGCGCAGCGTATAGGCGCGGGCGGCATCGCGCGGCACCTCGAACAGCAGCTCGGCCTCCCGCCCGACCGACCAGACGGACCCGTCGGCCGGAACGGCCCAGCCCTGCACGAAGATGCTGCCGCCGGGGCCCTGCCCGTCACCCTGCTCCACCGGGCTGTGCCGCTCCCCGGGCCGGAGGAGCGGCGCGCGGGTGATCAGGCGATCCGCCGCCGTCGCTTCGTCGCGGAAGGGGAAGCTGTCGAGGATCGTCTCCGCCCGGAAGGTCATGGGCGGCACGTTGGACCGCCGGGCCGCCTGCATCAGCGTGCCCGCCGGCACCACCGGCTCCCGCTCCGTACCCAGGAAGTAGTCGTCGTATTTCAGCGTCGGCTCGAAGCGGCTGAGCAGGAAGGTCGTCTCCTTGCCATAGGCGTCGGCGAAGACGATCCCGTGCAGCGAACTCGACACCACCCGGTCCACCAGCCGGATGCAGGCCGCCACCACGACCGGGTCCGATGACGGGCTGATGTAGAGCCAGTCCGCCGGCAGTTCCGCGCGTTCCGGCAGATAGTAGCGTTCGTCGTTGATGTTGGGGATGAAGGCAGTGCGCGGGAAGTCGAGGCCCGCCTGCCGGTAGACCACCAGGATCTCCGCCGCCTTGCGCTCGATCTCGTCGTGGAAGAGCAGCGGGAAGAGCAGCCCCGGATCGCCGTAGCGCTCCGGCACCTCGTGCCCCGCCTCCGTCGCGGCGCGTCGCGTGATCGGCCCGCGCACGGCATGGAAATGCACGCCGTCGCGCCGCATCGTGTCCGACAGCCAGATCTTGCCGTTGACGCCGGAACCCCAAACATGGTCGCCCGTCCGCGCCTCATGCACCACGGAACCGACGGCGAGCAGCTTGTTGTCCCCGCCGAGCACCGGCACCGCCTCCACCTCCCGCCCCATCCGGGCCAGGATGCGCTTGACGATCAGCGGGCCGATGTGGTCGCCGAAATTCAGCCCGTGCCGGGGCTTCCAGCTGTAGATCTTCAGGAAGCTCCGCATCTACGCCGCTTCCGACGACGACACGGCACCAAGCCGCGGGCGCTGCGGCGCGGCGGCCAGCGCCCATTCATAGGCACGCACGTGCTGGCGCCCGATCTGGGCCCAGTTCATCTCGCCATGCTTGAAGCGGAAGGTGCGGCTGGCCAGCGCCAGGCGCTCCACCGCCGGGGCAGCGAAGACCTCCGCGATTACGCGCGCCGCATCCGCGGCATCGCCTTCGGCATAGACGGGCCCGTCCACTGCCGCCTGCGCTTCCGCCATGCTGTGGCTGCGCGGCGCGACGACAGGCTTGAGGAAGGTGTAGCCGAGGAACAGCACCCCTGAATTCAGCCGCCCCGCGCGCGGCAGGAACACCACATCCGTCATCTCCATCAGGGAGACGACGTGCCGCGACGGGATGCGGCGATGGATGCGCCTGATCGGCTGGTCGCCCAGCGCCTCCAGCCGCTTCTGTTCCTTCCAGTGCACCAGGCTGTCGGCCACCGGGCCCGCGATGGTGAAGGTGATGCCCTGCGCCGCGCAGCGTTCCGCGACATCGAGCGTGAGGGCGAGTTCCTCCGCAGACCGGATGCCGCCGAACACCAGGACGGAACGGGTGGGACGCGGCAGCGCCGGCACGAAGGGCTCCGGCGCCAGGCGGCGATAGATGTCGTAGTCGCCATGCCCGATGACGAGGTGCGCGCGGTCCCTCGCCCAGGGGTATCGCGCATAGCGTTCCGTGAAGACATCGACCGAGGCGCGGGACAGATGCACGAAGATGCTCGCCACCTGTCCCACCGCGTCCAGCAGCCGCTCCGCCATCTCACCGAAATCGGCCTTGAGGTCGATGTTGTGCACGGTGAAGACGATGCGCGTCGTGCGGGCGATGTCGCGCAGCCGGGCAGCGATGCTCTCCAGCAGGTCCTCGCTCGGCCGCTTCCAGGCGCAGAGCACTTCCGCCCATTGGATGTGCAGCACGTCCACCTGGCTGTAGTCCTGCGTCCAGAAGGGCGCGACGCCGATCTGCACCTCGACGTCCGGCGTGGTCGCACGGATGCCGCGGACGAGTTCGGCGACATAGGGATTGTCGGGATCGGCCTCGTTCACGTCGAAGCAGACATGGACGCGCCGCCGCACCAGACCCGGCCGCGCCGCCGCCGCCAGGCCGCACCAGGCGAAATCGAACGGGGCGAGCCCGTGCACACCGGCGACCACCTGGTCGTGGATGCGCGCGATCGCCAGGAAGAAGGCGAAGCGGTCGGGCAGCCCGCCCTCCCCCTTCGCCTTGGCGCGCTTCTGGATCTCCGCCCAGGCCAACGCTTCCTCGTCATCGAAAGGATAAGCGTCGCGCAGCGGGCCGGTGAAGTGGTGGATGTGGGTCGGCCGGTCGATCGCCGTGGTGTTGTTCCACGCCTCCGGCAGCAGGCGGAAGCCGGGGTGGGAGGGGGCGTACTGGATGAAGTACCCATTCTCCCCCCACCCTACCGACGCGCTGGCGGGCAGCGCCTCCCCCACCGAGGCCAGGATCCGCCGCAGCAGCGCCGCCGCGGACGGCGTGTTGCGCAGGATGATGACGCCGGAATTGATGCGGCCGGAATGGCCGTTCGCCAGGAAGACGTCGCCTTCTCCGCCCAGCACGGCGGCGTCGAAGGGCGGGCAGTCCTCCGTGAAGCGCGCATCGGTGTCGAGGAAGAGGACACCCTCATACCCCCCGGCCAGGGCACCGAGCAGCAGCGGCACCTTCAGCCAGGCGACCTCTCGCGCCAAGGCGGGGTCGTGATCCGCGACCAGGCAATGGTAATCGTAGCCGTGCTTCGCGGCGTAGGCGCGGTGGCTGTCGATGTTGCGCCGGAACGCCCTGTCATAGCCGCCCGCGGCAAGGCTCAGGACGCAATACCTCGCCATCGTCACGCAGACCGCCCCCGCCCAGCAAAGCACCGCGAGGCTAACACGGCGGCGAGAGCACCGGGAGGTCACTTGTTGACGCGCCGCCGCACCGCAGGGCGAAGCGGGCGAGCAGGCCGTCGCGCGGGCGGACGCGCGGCCCCCGCAAGCCATGCCTTGACCCCCACCGCCCCCACGCTTATCCGTGGCCCCGGCGCCCTGGCGTCCCTCGCGATTTGTCCGGCCTGATTGCGGCGAGGTCCCGGTGACACGGGCGGCGGTGACCCCGCCGAAAACAAGCGCGCTAAAGGGCCGCCGGGTGGGCCGTGCGCCGCCCGACGTGCCCCGAGGGGGGCCGGACGCCGCGTTTTGGCAGCCAGGCTGCCCAGAAGGTGTTCCGAATGGCCAAGTCCCTGCCCGACCGCCCGCTCCGCCCCGCCACCCTGCTGGTCCGCGGCGGGCAGATGCGCTCCAACCATGACGAGACGTCGGAGGCGCTCTACCTCACCTCCGGCTTCGTCTATGAAAGCGCCGGCCAGGCGGAGGAGACCTTCCTCGGCACCGTCCAGCACTACCAGTATTCCCGCTTCGGCAACCCCACCACGACCATGCTGGAAGACCGGCTGGCGGCGCTGGAGGGCGCGGAAGCCTGCCGCCTGACCGCGACCGGCATGGCGGCGGTGCACGCCTCCATGCTGTCGCACCTCAAGGCCGGCGACCGCGTCGTCGCCTCCCGCGCGCTGTTCGGGTCCTGCCACTGGATCTGCTCCACCCTGCTGCCGCGCTACGGCATCAGCTGCGACTTCGTGGATTGCGGCGACCTCGACCAGTGGAAGGCGGCGCTGTCCAGGCCCGCGCAGCTCGTGCTGCTCGAGACGCCGTCCAACCCGATGCTGGAACTGGTGGACATGGCCGCGGTCTGCGACCTGGCGCATGCCGCCGGCGCCATCGTCGTGGTGGACAACGTCTTCGCCACGCCGCTGCTGCAGAAGCCCATGCAGTTCGGCGCCGATGTCGTCGTCTATTCCTGCACCAAGCACATGGATGGCCAGGGCCGCGTGCTGGGCGGCGCCGTGCTCGGCCGCAAGAAGTGGGTGGATGAGGTGCTGCAGCCCTTCATCCGCAACACCGGCCCCTCCATCAGCCCCTTCAACGCCTGGGTCATTCTGAAGGGGCTGGAGACGCTGCACCTCCGCCTGCCCGCCATGTGCCGCAGCGCCGCCGCCATCGCCGACTTCCTGGCGGAGCGGAGCGAGATCGCGCGCGTCCTCTACCCCTTCCGGGTGGACCACCCGCAGCATGCGCTCGCCAAGGCGCAGATGGCGGCCGGCGGCAGCCTCGTCACCTTCGACGTGAAGGGCGGCAAGGAGGCGGCGTTCAAGTTCCTCGATGCGCTCAAGCTCGTCGACGTGTCCAACAACCTCGGCGACGCCAAGTCCCTGGTGACGCATCCCGCGACGACGACGCATATGCGCGTCGGCGCGGAGGAACGCGCCAAGCTCGGCATCACCGACGGCACCATCCGCTTCTCCGTGGGGCTGGAGGATGTGGCCGACCTGATCGCCGACGTGTCGGAAGCGCTGGACGCCATCGCCCCCGCCCCCGTGCCGACGCGCCGCGTGCCGGTGGTCGAAGTGGAACCGGTGCCGGAAGCGGTGGCGGAACCCGCGCCGAAGCCGAAGAAGGCCGCGAAGCCCAAGCCCGCGCCGAAGCCGGAACCCGCGGCCGAGGCCTCGCTGTTCGAGTTGACGGCGCCGCTGCCAGAGGCACCGAAGCGCAAGGGCGGCTGATCCGCAATGGAGCCGTCCACCTGGCTCGCCTTCTGTGCCGCGGCGGCGGTGATGGTGCTGATCCCCGGCCCCACCATCCTGCTGGTCATCGGGCAAAGTCTGGGCGGGGGGCTCCGCAACGCGCTGCCGCTGGCGGCTGGCGTCGCGCTCGGCGACCTGGTCGCCATGGTGCTGTCGCTGGCGGGGCTCGGCGCGATCCTGGCGGCCTCCGCCACGCTGTTCACGGCGGTGAAGTGGGTGGGGGCCGCCTACCTCATCTGGCTCGGCGTGAAGATGTGGCGGGCACCCGTGACGGCGGAGGCCGCGCCGCCGCTGCCGCCATCCCGCGCCTTCCGCCAGGCCTTCATCGTGACCGCGCTGAACCCGAAGGGCATCGTCTTCTTCGTGGCCTTCGTGCCGCAGTTCATCGACCCGCGCGGTGGCTTCGTGACGCAGGCGGCGATCCTGGTGGCGACCTTCGTCTCCATCGCCGCGGTCAACGCGCTGTCCTATGCGCTGCTGGCGGGCAAGCTCTCCGGCGCCGTGCGGCGGCCTTCCGTGCGGCGCGTGCTGAACCGCGTGGGCGGGTCTGTGCTGGTGGCGGCGGGGCTGGCGGTGGCGCTCCGCCGGGCCTGACCCTGGACAGGGCCGGCCGCCGCGTCCAGGATTCGGGACGGGGGAAATGCACCATGGCTGACGACTACACCGAGACGACGCAAGGCATTCGCGTGTCGGTCCGCAGCTTCTACCTGGCCGACCAGTCGGAGCCGGAGCGCAGCCACTTCGTCTGGGCCTATCGCGTCAACATCGAGAACCGCGGCAGCCGCACCGTGCAGCTGCTGAAGCGCAGCTGGCGCATCACCGATGCGCTGGGCCGCACCCAGCAGGTGCATGGGGAGGGCGTGGTCGGCGAACAGCCGGTGCTCGAGCCCGGGCAGAACTTCGAATACACCTCCGGCACGCCCCTCTCGACGCCGTCCGGCTTCATGCGCGGCGCCTACCACATGGTGGTGACGGCGACGGGGGAGGCCTTCGACGTGGCCATCCCCCCCTTCAGCCTGGACAGCCCGCACCAGCCGACCAGCCGGGTGCATTGACGCCGCCGATCAGTCCGCGAATTCGCCCGCGGCCTCGATGATCGGCTTCCAGCGCGCGACCTCGCTGACCAGCAGCGCGCGCAGCGCCTCCGGCGATCCGGTCGCCTCGGGCTCCGGCGCCGTGCCCAGCTCGTTCAGGCGGGCGACGACACGGGGATCCGCCAGCGCCACCCGCAGCGCGCGGTTCAGCCGGTCCACGACCGCCCGCGGCGTGCCGGCGGGGGCGAAAAGCGCCTGCCAGATCGAGAGCTGGAAGTCGGGCATCCCCGCCTCCGCCGTCGTCGGCACCGCCGGCATGGTCGGCAGGCGGTTTGGCGCGGCCAGCGCGAAGGCCTTCACCGTGCCGCCCTGTACCTGTCCCAGCGCGCTTGTGGTCTGGTCGCAATAGAGGTCGATGCGGCCGGAATTCAGCTCCGGGAAGACCTCGCCCGAGCTGCGGAAGGGCACCGTCGTCGCCTGGCTGCGCAGCGCCGCCTGCATCAGCATGGCGCAGAGCTGGGAGGAGGAGCCGAGCCCGGCATGTGCCAGGTTGGCCGCCGTGCCCTGGCGCTGCAGGAAGGCCGTCATTTCCGCCAGCGTCGTGCCGGGGAAGCTGGGGCGGCCGATCCAGACCATGGGGTTGCGGTTCATGATGCCGATGGGCTCGAAATCCCGCACGGGGTCCCAGGCCAGGCGGCGGTAGAGCGTCGGCGCCGTGGACATGCCGATGTTGTGCATCAGCACGCGGTAGCCATCCGGCCGCGCCTGCGCCGCGCGGCCCACGCCGATGGTGCCGCCGGCGCCCGGGATGTTCTCGATCACCACGGGCTGGCCGAGGTCCCGGCCCATCGCATCCCCGATGATGCGCGCCACGCCGTCGATCGGCCCGGGCGCGAAGGGGATGATCATGGTGATGGGCTGCGTCGGCCAGGCCGGCTGCGCCGCCACGGGGCCCGCCAGGGGCAAGGCCGCCATTGCGGCCATCAGGGTTCGACGCAGCATCGGCAGGCCTCCTTCGGAAGGGTCACGCGCCCCTGAGCACCAGGGCGGCGAGGATCACGAGCACGATCGGGTATTCCATCCGCAGCCAGGCGCGGTCCCGCGCCAGCGTGCCGACGACGCCCGCCAGCACCGCCAGCGCCAGGGCGGCGCCGAAGCCGCGCATGGCCGGCACCAGCAGCAGGATCGCGGCCAGCGCCTCCGCCAGCCCGACCGCGATGCGGAGAAGCGGCGGGTAGCCCCAGCGGTCGAATTCCGCGCGGATGAAGCCGGGCGCCGCCAGGTTCAGCCCCGCGCCGATCGCCATGGCGGCCGCCAGCACCAGGGGCAGGATGGCCGCGGCGGTCATGCCGGGCGGTAGGCCGCGACGATGTCCACCTCGACCCGCGCGCCCGGCGTGGAAAGCTGGTTCACGCAGACCGTCGTGCTGACCGGTCGCCAATCGCCGAAATAGCGGCCCTGCACCTGGTTCAGCCCGTCCTGGTCGCGCATGTCGGTCAGGTAGCGCGTCACCTTGATGACGTCGGTCCAGGTCAGCCCCTCATGCGCCAGGATCGCGCCCAGCGTGTCGAAGACGCGGGTGCACTGGTCCTCGATCCGGACGGGGTGCTCATGCTCCTCCGGCCGGTGGGGGTGGTGGTGGTACAGCGGCGATGGCGTGGCGCCGGAGATGTAGAGCGTGTCGCCCCCGCCCCGCACGCGCATGGCCGGCGCATAGGGCATGTCCGCCTGGCGCGCGGGGTTGGTCTGGATCTCGCCCAGCCGCGGATTGGTGGGGGAGGTGCGGAAGGGGGGCGGCGGTGCGGACATGGTCGGTATTCCTCGGCCGTTGCGGGCTCGGGCGGCCCGTGCTTGGGGGAAGCGTGGAGAGGCAATATCTTTCCGTCAAGATATTTCGCAGCGAGACAACCGATGACCGCCCCCCTGGTTACTGACAGCGTCGATGAGCTGGTCGAGGCCTGGCGCGCGGCACGGCCGGGCATCGATCCCTCGCACCTCCATCTCTTCGGCCGGATTCCCCGCATCGAGGCGCAGCTGCGCCGCCGGGCGGAGGCCTGGCTGGCGCCGCTCGGCCTCAGCTGGGACATGTTCGACCTGATGGCGACGCTGCTGCGCGCGCCGGACCACGCGATGCGGCCGGGCGAATTGTCCCGCTGGTGCCTGCTGTCCACCGGCGCCATGACCAAGCGGCTGGACCGGCTGGAACGCGCGGGCTTCGTCACCCGCGCGGTGGACCCCGCCGACCGCCGTGCGCTGCGGGTGCGGCTGACGCCGGAAGGGCTCGCGCTGGCCGAACGCGCCGTGCCCGTGCATTTCGCCGCCGCCCAGGCCGCGCTGTCCGCCCTGACGCGGGAGGAGCGGGCGGCGATGGAGGCGCTGTCCCGCCGCCTGCTGGCGGCGCTGGAAGCGGAGGACGTTGCGGGCTGATCCGCCGGTTGCACGGCGCCCCCCGCTCGGGCATACGCACCCCATCCCGTCGATACCGCGCGGGAGAGAGTGGCGAGTCGCCCCGGGCCGTTTCCCGGATGCGATCATCCCCGCCGCCGAAGGCGCAACCGGCCCCCGGAAACGCTCAGGCAGAAGGAACCGCGCGGAGAAGGGACCTCTGGAAAGCCCGCAGCCCGAACGGGGTGTGGCACCGACGGAGTAAGGCACCCCCGGTACCGGCGGGGCCGAATCTCTCAGGTCACGGGACAGAGGGGGGCCACGGATCAACCCGCGCCACTTCGGCGAGGGCAACGCCTGTGGGGGCACCGTGGCCGAAGATACCAGCAGCGAAACGCTGCTCGAGACGCCGTTGGCATCGCTGCACAAGGAGCTGGGGGGCCGCATGGTCCCCTTCGCCGGCTATTCCATGCCGGTGCAGTACCCCCTCGGCATCATGGGGGAGCACCTGCACACCCGTGCCGCCGCGGGCCTCTTCGACGTCTCCCACATGGGCCAGGCAGAACTCATCGGTGAAGGCGCGGCCGCGGCGCTGGAGAGGCTGACCCCGTCCGATGTCCAGGCGCTGAAGCCAGGCCGCCAGCGCTACGGCCTGCTGATGACGGAAAGCGGCGGCATCCTCGACGACTTCATGGTCACCAACCTCGGTGACCGGCTGTTCCTGGTGCTGAACGCGTCGCGGAAGCACCTCGACATCCCGGCGATCGAGGCCGTGCTGCCCGCGGGCGTCAAGCTGAACCCCCTGCCCGACCGCGCGCTGATCGCGTTGCAGGGCCCGGCCGCCGTCGCCGCCATCGCGACGCTGGCCCCCGGCATCGCGCAGCTCTCCTTCATGGGCGTCGGCCGCTTCGACATCGCGGGCGTCCCCGCCATCGTCAGCCGCAGCGGCTACACCGGCGAGGATGGCGTGGAAGTCTCCGTTCCTTCCGACCAGGCGGAGACCTTCGCCCGCGCCCTGCTGGCGCTGCCCGGCGTGCAGGCCGCCGGCCTCGGCGCGCGGGATTCGCTGCGGCTGGAGGCCGGGCTCTGCCTCTATGGCAACGACCTCGACGAGACGACGAGCCCGGTCGAGGCGAACCTGGTCTGGACCATCGGCAAGCGCCGCCGCATGGCCTTCGACTTCCTCGGCGCCGACCGGGTGCGGGAGGAGCTGGACAACGGCCCGAAGCGCCTTCGCGTCGGCATCCTGCCGGAAGGACGCCAGCCCGCCCGCGGCCACACCCCCGTGCATGCCCGGGGTGGCGAGGCGGTGGGGGAGATCACCTCCGGCGGCTTCGGCCCCTCCGTCAACGGCCCCGTCGCCATGGGCTACCTGGCCCGCCACGCGGCCGCCGACAACGCGCCGCTCGACCTGATGGTGCGCGGCAAGGCCCTGCCCGGCCGCGTCGCCGCCCTGCCCTTCACCCCCCACCGCTACGCCCGCTGAGGAGCACATCCAATGGCCGAACTGCGCTTCACCAAGGACCATGAATGGGTGCGGCTGGAGGGCGATGTCGCCACCATCGGCATCACCGACCACGCGCAGAACGCGCTGGGCGACGTCGTCTTCGTGGACCTGCCGGAATCCGGCCGCGAGGTCACGGAAGGCGAGGCCTGCGCCGTCGTGGAGAGCGTGAAGGCCGCCTCCGACGTCTATGCCCCCGTCGCCGGCCGCGTCGTGGAGGCGAATGCCGCCGTCGCCGAGAACCCGGCGCTCATCAACAGCGACCCGACCGGCGAAGGCTGGTTCTTCAAGCTGACCGCGGTGGACGAAGCCGCGATCGCCGCCTTGATGGACGACGCCGCCTACGCCGCCTTCCTGGAGACGCTGGCATGAGCATCCTCTCCGACCTCACGGCGCTGGAGGACAAGGGCGAGTTCGCCCGGCGCCACATCGGCCCCTCCGACTCCGAGATCGCCGCCATGCTCTCGGTCGTGGGCGCCGAGAGCCTGGAGGCGCTGGCCGCCCGCACCGTGCCCGCCGCCATCCGCAGCACCACCCCCCTGCCCCTGCCACCCCCGGCGACGGAGGCGGAGGTCATCGCCGAACTCCGCGGCCTGGCCGCGAAGAACCGTGCCGACATCAAGTCCCTGATCGGCATGGGCTACCACGGCACGCTGACGCCGCCCGTCATCCTCCGCAACGTGCTGGAGAATCCGGGCTGGTACACGGCCTATACCCCCTACCAGGCCGAACTCGCGCAGGGCCGCCTGGAAGCGCTGCTGAACTTCCAGACCATGGTGACGGACCTCGCCGGCCTGCCGGTCGCGAACGCCTCGCTCCTCGATGAAGCGACGGCGGCGGCGGAGGCCATGGCGCTCGCCCATGCCGCGACCAAGGGCAAGTCCGACACGCTGCTGATCGCCGCCGACGTCCACCCGCAGACCCGCGCGGTGGTGGAAGCGCGCGCCGAGCCGCTCGGCTTCGAGATCGTCATCGCGGCGCCCGCCGACATCGTTGCGACGGCCGCGGCGAAGAAGCCGTTCGCCCTGCTGCTGCAATACCCAGGTACGACCGGCGAGGTCCGCGACCTGACGCGGGAGATCGCGGCGGTGCATGGCGCCGGCGGCCTCGCCATCGTCGCGGCCGATCCGCTGTCGCTTGTGGCTCTGAAGCCACCGGGCGAGATGGGCGCCGATGTCGTCATCGGCTCCACCCAGCGCTTCGGCGTCCCGATGGGCTATGGCGGCCCGCACGCCGCCTACATGGCCGTCAAGGACGCCCACAAGCGCCTGATGCCGGGCCGCCTGGTCGGCGTTTCCCTCGACGCCGCTGGCCATCCCGCCATGCGCCTCGCGCTGCAGACGCGCGAACAGCACATCCGGCGAGAGAAGGCGACCTCCAACATCTGCACGGCGCAGGTGCTGCTGGCCGTCATGGCCTCCATGTACGCTGTGTGGCACGGCCCCGAAGGCCTGGCCCGCATCGCCAAGCGCGTCGCGCTGCAGGCGCGCATCCTGGCGGGTGCGGCGAGGCGCTGCGGCTTCACGCTGCGCCATGGCGACTTCTTCGATACCATCACCATCGAAGCGGGTTCCAAGGCCGACGCGCTGATGGCCGCCGCCCTCAAGCGCGGCTTCAACCTGGCCCGCCATGCGGACCAGGGCATCGGCATCGCCCTCGATGAGACCGTCACGCGCGACGACCTCCTGGCCCTCGTCGCCGCCATCGCGGAGGCCGCCGGCGCCGCGGCGCCGAAGCTCGACGCCATCGACGCCGAAGGCGGCATCCCGGGCTCGCTCACCCGCGCCAGCGCCGTCCTGACGGCGGAGGTCTTCCGCAGCCACCACGCCGAACACGCGATGCTCCGCTACCTCAAGAAGCTCGAGGACAAGGACGTCGCGCTGAACCGCAGCATGATCCCGCTCGGTTCCTGCACCATGAAGCTGAACGCGACGGCGGAGATGATCCCGGTCACCTTCCCGGGCTTCGGCGCCATCCATCCCTTCGCGCCCGTGGACCAGGCGACCGGCTACATCGAGATGATCAAGCGGCTGGAAGGATGGCTCTGCGCCGTCACCGGCTTCGCCGCCGTCTCCCTGCAGCCCAATGCCGGCAGCGCCGGTGAATATGCGGGGCTGCTCGCCATCCGCGCCTATCACCGCGCTCGCGGCGATACGGCCCGAGACGTCTGCCTCATCCCGTCCTCGGCGCACGGCACCAACCCCGCCTCCGCCGTCATGGCGGGCATGAAGGTCGTCGTCGTCGGCTGCGACCGGGACGGCAACGTCGATCTCGACGACCTCCGCGCCAAGGCCGACCAGCACGCCGACAAGCTCGCCGCCCTCATGGTGACGTATCCGTCCACCCACGGCGTCTTCGAGGAGGCGATCCGTGAGATCTGCGCCCTGATCCATGAGAAGGGCGGCCAGGTCTACATGGACGGCGCCAACATGAACGCGCAGGTGGGCCTGACCTCCCCCGCCGCGATCGGCGCCGATGTCTGCCACCTGAACCTGCACAAGACCTTCTGCATCCCGCATGGCGGCGGTGGCCCGGGCGTCGGCCCGATCGGCGTCGCGGCACACCTGGCACCCTACCTGCCCTCCCACCCGCTGCTCGCGGAAGCGGGGCCGCAGGCGACCTCCCACGGGCCGGTCAGCGCCGCGCCCTTCGGCAGCGCCTCCATCCTGCCGATCTCCTACGCCTATATCCGCATGATGGGGCCGGAAGGGCTGAAGCGCGCCACGCAGGTCGCCATCCTCAACGCCAACTACATGGCGGTGAAGCTGGCCGACCACTTCCCGGTGCTCTACCGCGGCCGGCAGGGCATGGTCGCGCATGAATGCATCCTGGACTGCCGCGGCTTCCAGCAGAACGGCGGCGCCTCGGTCGAGGATATCGCCAAGCGCCTGCAGGATTACGGCTTCCACGCGCCCACCATGTCCTGGCCTGTCACCGGCACGCTGATGGTCGAGCCCACGGAATCCGAGACCAAGGGCGAACTTGACCGCTTCATCGACGCCATGGTCGCGATCCGCGCCGAAATCCGCGCCATCGAACAGGGCCGGATGGACGCGAAGGACAACCCGCTGAAGAACGCGCCCCACACCGCCGCCGAAGTCACGGCAGAGGACTGGTCGCACCCCTACAGCCGCCAGCAGGCCGCCTTCCCCCTGCCCTACGTCGCCCGGCAGAAATACTGGCCGCCGGTCAAGCGCGTGGACAACGTCCACGGCGACCGCAACCTGGTCTGCACCTGCGCGCCGCTGGAAGCCTACGCGCAGGCGGCGGAGTAGCGGCGGGTTGCCGCAGGGAGGGCGTTGCCCTCCCCGCACCCCACCCACCAGGGTCCAGCGGGACCCTGGACCGCGGGAATAACGACGAAGGGGGAGGGGGCACTTCGGCCCCCTCCCCCTTCGTCGTTGTATCTCATGGGTTCCGAGGGGCGTCTGCCCCTCGGCGGGGGGTGAAGGGGGGCAGCGCCACCCTGCACCCCCCGATGCAACCACAACGCTTCCCACTCGTTGCGACAGGCGTCGGTGCGGCTCGGGCCCGCCGTCGGGGCCGAGGGGATCATCCGTGCATCGCAGACAAGCCTTTTCCACCCTGCTGGCCGCGGCCTTGATGCCAGGTGCCGGCGCGGCCATGGCCCAGTCCAATCCTGCCGCCGCGCGTCCCTTCACGGAGGGCACGGTCCGCGACATGGCGCGGGATCTGGCGAAGCGTCCGCACCGGATGCCGGATGCCAGGCTGCCGCGCGGCTTCACCGACCTCAGCTATGACGACTACCGCAAGCTGACCTTCGACCGCACGCGCGCGCTGTGGCGCGGCCAGGATCTGGGGTTCGAGGCGCAGTTCTTTCATCGCGGCTTCCTCTACACCCACAAGGTGGAGTTGCATGAGGTCGCGGACCGCCAGGCGCGGCCCATCCCCTACGACGCCAGTGCCTTCAACCTGGAAGGCCGCCCGGCGCCCGATGCCGACGCAGGCTTCGCCGGCTTCCGCATCACCCATCCGCTGAACCGCCCAGGCGTCTTCGACGAGATCTGCGCCTTCCTCGGCGCCAGCTATTTCCGCGCCGTGGCGAAGGACCTGCGCTACGGCCTGTCGGCGCGCGGCCTCGCCATCAAGACGGCCGATCCCTCGGGCGAGGAGTTCCCGCTGTTCCGCGCCTTCTGGCTGGAACGGCCGCAGGCCGGCACCAGCTCGATCGTCGTACATGCGCTGCTCGACAGCCCGAGTGCCACCGCGTCCTTCCGCTTCACCATACGGCCGGGGACGAGCACGGTCTTCGACGTGCAGGCGACCGTCTTCCCCCGCGTCGATGTCGCACTCGCCGGCATCGCGCCGCTGACCAGCATGTTCTTCTTCGCGCCCAATGATCGCGCCGGCATCGATGACTATCGCAACGCCGTGCATGATTCGGACGGGCTGATGATCGCCTCCGCGCGCGGGGAGCAGATCTGGCGCCCGCTGCACAATCCGCGCGACCTGCAGGTCAGCCAGTTCTCGGAAACCAATCCGCGCGGCTTCGGCCTGATGCAGCGCGGCCGCGACTTCGGCCAGTACAACGACCTCGAGGCGCATTACGAATTGCGCCCCAGCCTCTGGGTGGAGCCCATCGCGGATTGGGGCCCCGGCAGCATCCAGCTGATCGAGATCCCGACCGATGGCGAGATGCACGACAACATCGTCGCCTTCTGGCGCCCCGAGCAGCCGATGCGCGCCGGCGAGGAATACAACTTCGTCTATCGCCTGCACTGGCTGCCCGCGGTGGCGGGGAATGAGGCGCTGGCCCAGTTCGTCGCCACGCGGTCCGGCGCCGCCGGCGCGCGTGCGCGCCTCTTCGTGCTCGACATCGCCGGCGGGCGGGCGGTGCCGGAGGGTGCGCAACCCACGCTCGACCTCTCCACCAGCGCGGGGGAGGTGCAGAACCCCGTCCTGCAGCCCACCCCCGATGGCCGCGGCTGGCGCGTGCATTTCCAGCTGGCGCCGGGGTCGGCCAGGCTGGCGGAGCTGCGGGCCGTGCTGCGCCTCGGCGACCAGCCGATCAGCGAGACCTGGCTCTACCGATGGACAGCCTGACGGAGACGGGCTGGCGCGCCCTGCCGGAGGAAGCGCCGCTGGCGATGCCGGCGCAGTCGCTGCGCGCCATGCCGGAGACGCCTGGCCCCGCCGCCCGCCCCTCCGCCCCCCGCTTCATGGCGGGGCGCCGCCTGCTGGTGCTGGGTGGCGCCGTGGCGATGACGGCGCTGGCGGCGCGGGAGATGGGGCTGGTGCTCGACATCGCGCGCCCCACCGCGTTGCAGATCACCATCCTAGTGCTCTTCGTCGTGCTCTTCGCCTGGATCGCGCTGTCCTTCATCAGCGCCGTCTGTGGCGTGGCGAGCCTGCTGGGCGGCGGCGGCAGGCGCCTCGGCATCGATCCCGCGGCGCCGCTGCCGGCGCTGACCACGCGCACGGCGCTGCTGATGCCCGTCTACAACGAACCCACGGCGCGGGTGATGGCGGGCCTCCAGGCCATGCATGAGAGCCTGGCCGCCACCGGCGCGGGCGAGCACTTCGACATCTTCATCCTCAGCGACACCACCGACCCCGATGCCTGGGTGGCAGAGGAAGCCGCCTTCCTGGCGCTGCGGGAGCGCACGGGCGACCACGGACGAATCTTCTACCGCCGCCGTCCGCGCAACATCGGCCGCAAGGCCGGCAACATCGCGGAATGGGTGCGCCGATTCGGGGGCGCCTATCCGCAGATGCTGGTGCTGGACGCGGACAGCGTCATGGAAGGCGCCGCGCTGGTGCGGCTCGCCGCGGCCATGGAGCGCCACCCCGATGTCGGCCTGATCCAGACCCTGCCGGTCATCATCGGCGGAAAGTCCTTCTTCGCGCGGATGCAGCAATTCGCCGGCCGGGTCTATGGCCCCGTCATCGCCGCCGGCATCGCCTGGTGGCATGGGGCGGAGGGCAACTACTGGGGCCACAACGCCATCATCCGCACCCGCGCCTTCGCCGACCAGGCCGGCCTGCCGCGCCTGCCCGGCCGGAAACCCTTCGGCGGCGACATCATGAGCCACGACTTCGTGGAGGCCGCGCTGATGCGTCGTGCCGGCTGGGCCATCCACATGGTCCCGGCCTTGCGTGGCAGCTATGAGGAAAGCCCGCCCGCGCTGACGGAACTCGCCGTGCGGGACCGCCGCTGGTGCCA
Source organism: Acetobacteraceae bacterium (assembly GCA_027482245.1). Lineage (GTDB taxonomy): Bacteria > Pseudomonadota > Alphaproteobacteria > Acetobacterales > Acetobacteraceae > Falsiroseomonas. Next base: position 209,828 of record JAIXWG010000064.1, read on the forward strand.
GGGCAACCTGCAGCACGCGGCCGTGCTGCCGTCGCGCGGGCTGCATCCGATCAGCCGGCTGCATCTGCTGAGTGGCATCGGGTCCTACATCACCGCGCCGCTCTGGCTGCTGTTCCTCATCGTCGGCGTCTTCACGGCGCTGGAGGCGCGCTTCATCCGCCCCGCCTATTTCGGCAGCAGCCCGACGCTGTTCCCGGACTGGCCGGTGGTAGACCCCGTGCGCGCGAAATGGCTGTTCATCGGCACCATGGCGCTGCTTCTGGTGCCGAAGATCCTCGCCTGGGCGCTGATGCTGATGCAGCGCGACGAACGCCGCGGCATCGGCGGCGCCATCCGGTCTTTCCTCTCCATGCTGCTGGAGACGCTGGTGGCCGGCCTGCTGGCGCCCGTGACGATGCTGACGCAGAGCGTCGATGTCGTCTCCATCCTGCTCGGCCGCGATTCCGGCTGGCAGCCGCAGCAGCGCGACGATGGCGTGCTGCCCTGGGGGTCCGTGTTCCGGCTCTACTGGCGCCACACGGTCTTCGGCCTGCTCTTCGGCATCGCCTCCTGGCTCGTCTCGCCCTTCCTCGCGCTGTGGATGCTGCCGGTCACGCTGGGCCTGGCGCTGGCGGTGCCGCTGGCGGCGCTGACGGCACGGGCCTCTCCCCTGCTGCGCCGCGCGGGCATCCTGGCGATCCCGGAGGAACGCGACCCGCCCGCCATCCTGCGCCGGGCGGAGGCGATCCGCCGCGACCTGGAAGCCGAGCCCGCGGGGGCGGAGGCGGTGCGGCACCTCGCCACCACGCCGGCGCTGCTGGAAGCGCATCGCCGCATGATGCCGCCCGCGCGCCGCCCGCGGATCGACCCCATCGACGCCACGCTGCTGGTGGCGCGACTGAAGGCGGATGAAGCGCAGGACCTCGACGCCGCGCTCCATCAGCTCGACCGGGCGGAGAAGGCCGCCCTGCTGGCGGATGAAGCAGGCCTGGATCGCCTGCTGAAGCTGGCGTCCTAGGGCCCCATCGCCCGCATCGCCCGCGCCCCCCAGCGTTTCGCCAGGAAGGTCACCAGCGCCACCGAGCCGCCATGCCAGATCAGCACCATCGCGGCGGCGTCGAGGTGATGCACCAGCGTCAGCCCGACAGAGGCGATGGCCGCCGCCGCCAGCCCGGACAGCGCGGCCACCGGCCCCGGCCGCAGCGGCGCGGCGTGGCGCGTCATCCACAGCATCCCCAGCGTCAGCGGCACGCCGAAGCCGATGATGAAGCGCATGCAGCCGAAGCTGGTGGACAGCGCCGGGAAGCCCTGGCCCACGAATTCCTGGATGCAGCCCCAGCCGAGGCCGGAGACCCAGAAGGCCGCGAAGGGCAGCGGCAGCAGCGCCCAGCGGTCGCTCCGGTCGGGCAGCGCCAGGTGGAACGCAGCGATGGCGGCGGCCGTGCCGGTCAGCAGCGCCGCCACCAGATTCACCTGTTCATGCATCAGCATCAGGCGCTGCTCGATGTCGTGCCGGAAGCCGGAAACGGCAACGCCCAGCGCCACCACGGCGGTCGCCATGGCCAGCCAGCCCAGCGCGGCCAGCAGGGGCGGCGGCACGCGGCGCACCGGCGTCAGCCCGGCGGACAGCCGGCTGATCAGGTCATCGGTGCGCATCACTCATCCCCCTTCACGCCGAAACGTCGGCGTAGCGAATGCATGGCGCGGTGGGTCGCCACCTTCAAGGCGCCGATGCTGAGGCCCGATCGCGCCGAGGCCTCGGCCAGCGACAGATCCTCCAGCTTCGCCAGGCGCAGCGCGGTGCGCTGGCTTTCCGGCAGATCCGCCACGGCATCCCGCAGGTTGCGCGCGGCGATGCGTTCCTCCGCCACCGGCGCGACGGAGGCTGCGTGTTCGGGCAGGTCGTCGATGTTCGATTCCCGCCCCGCGCCGCGCCCGCGCCGGCGCAGCCGGTCCACCGCGCGGCGCGTCGCGATGGTGGTCAGCCAGGGGCCGAAGGGGCGTTCGGGGTCATAGGTGTGGCGCAGCGCGTGGATCGTCATCAGCGCGTCCTGAACCGCATCCTCGGCCTCCGCCGCATCGCGGATGCGGGCGCGGCACAGGCTGCGCAGCCGCGGCGTGATCTCCCGCAGCAGCGTGTCATAGGCGCGGGCATCACCGCCCTGCGCGGCCGCCAGCAGCCCGCCCCAGCGGGCTTCCTGCGTGGCGCGCGTGGAGGTCGCGTCGGTCATGGGGGTGAAGCCGGCCGGAAGGCTGGCGGCGTGCATGTCACGCCTCGGCCAGGCGCGGCCAGTTCGCCGCCGCGCGCGCGATATGCCCGGGAATGTCGCGACGCCACTGCCGTTGCACCCCCCGGTCGTAGTTGAGGTAGAGCACGCCGCCTTCGATGTGCCACGCCTCCGGATCGATATCCACCTTGTAGCCGAGCGCGACGCCGAAGGCGCAGTAGCCGCCGAAGGCGGGGGCATAGGCGGCGGGATCGGCCTCGAACCGCGCCAGGTTGGCGGCGGAGGCGAAGTGCCAGGCGACGCCGCCGTGCTCGGCCTGGAAGGCCGCGTTGCCGCGGCGGGGGGCGCCTTCGGTGAACCAGGCCACCGTGTCGAAGCCCCGCAGCGCCACGCCGCTGGCGTTGTTCACGGCGCGGATGCGCGGCATGGCGAGGGCCGGCGTCGCGAAGGGGATGGCGGCCAGGGTAAACAGGCTGCGGCGCAGCATGGCGGGGTCTTCCGATGACGGGGATGACAGCCCTTCGTCACCAGCGCCCGCGTGGTTACGCCCCTTGATGCGAGGGCGGCGCGGCGCCACCGTGCCGCATGGACGAAACGCCCCCCTGGACCACCACGGCATCGACCACGCTGGTGGAGGACCGCTGGATCAAGCTGCGCGCGGACCGCCTGCGCACGCGCTCCGGCCAGGAGATCGCGCCCTGGTACGTGCTGGACTACGCTGACTGGTGCTGCGCTGTCGCGCTGACGCCCGATGGCCGCGTGGTGATGGTGCGGCAGTGGCGCCACGGCGCGCAGGCCTGGTCGCTGGAACTGCCGGGCGGCGTGATGGACCCCGGCGACGCCGACGCCATCGCCGCCGCACGGCGCGAATTGCGGGAGGAGACGGGCTACGACGCCCCCGAATGGCGCTTCCTCTACGCCGCCCACGCCAACCCCGCCATCCAGACCAACCGCCTGCACATCGTGCTCGGCCTTGGCGCCGTGCCGGTCGCGGAGGCGACGCCGGAGCCGACGGAGGAGATCGCCGTGGTGCTGATGACGGTGGAGGAGGTGCTGGCCGCCGTCGCGGAAGGCCGCATCGGCCAATCCATGCATGTGGGCGGCATCCTCGTCGCCCTCGCCGCCGCCGGCCGCATCCGGCAGGAGATCGCGTGATGAGCAGCGTGACCATCGTCCGCCTGGCCCCCCACCACCGGGAGGCGTGGGAACGCCTCTACGCCGGCTATGCGGAGTTCTACCGCGTGACGCAGACGCCGGAGATGCGCGCGCGCGTCTGGGGCTGGATCATGGACCCGGCGCATGAGGTGAAGGCGCTGGTAGCCGAGAATGAATCGCGCGCGGTGCTGGGCCTCGCCCATTACCGCCCCTTCGCGCGGCCGCTCTCGGCCAGCGTGGGCGGCTTCCTCGACGACCTCTTCGTCGATCCCGTCGCGCGCGGGCAGCGGGTGGCCGATGCGCTGATCGAGGCCGTGGCCGAAGAAGGGCGCCAGCGCGGCTGGACGGTGATCCGCTGGATCACGGCGGACGACAACTACCGCGGCCGCGGCGTCTATGACCGGCTGGCGACGCGGACGATGTGGATCACCTACGACAGGAAGCTGGGATAGGCCTCAGGCGTCGCCGACGATGCGGCGGACCATCCCGGTCCCCTCGCATTCGCGGCAGGGCTGGCCCTTGGCCTGCCCGCTGCCGGCGCAAGCCGGGCAGGTCACCTCCCCCGTCTGGGGGCCATCAGGTTCGTCGCCGGGGTGATCGCTCATGCCCCGTGAACGAGGAAGGGCGGCGCCCGGTTGCCCCGGCGCCGCCCCCATTCCGGAAAACCCCGGGTTTCAGTTGCCGACGCGGACGAAGCGCAGCGGGAAGTAGTTGTCCGCCAGCTGCTGCAGCTGGATGTTGTTGCGCGCCGCCCAGATCACGGTCTGCTGGTGCAGCGGCAGGTGGCCGACCGCATCGGTGTGGATCTTCAGCGCTTCCTCGATCATCGCCTGGCGCGCCTGCGGGTTGGTCTCCACCGCCATGTTCGTCACCAGCTCATCGAAGCGGGCATTGCTGAAGCCGCCCACGTTGAACAGCCCGCGGTCGCCCTGGCGCGACGCCATCAGGTTGAAGAAGGCGTTGTGGGCGTCATAGGTGTTGGGCGTCCAGCCCAGCATGTAGAAGCTTGAATTGTAGCGCGGGCCCAGGATCTCCGCGAAGTAGCGGGCGCGGGTCTGGGCGTTCAGCGTCACCCGCACGCCGACGCGCGCCAGCATGGAGACGACGGCCGTGCAGATCGCCTCGTCATTCACGTAGCGGTCGTTCGGGCAATCCAGCGTCACGCCGAAGCCCTGGGGGTAGCCGGCTTCCGCCAGCAGGCGCCGCGCCAGGTCCGGGTTGTAGGCCGCCACCTGGTCGCCGGCCGCGGTGTGACCGTTCACCCCCGGGCCGATCATCAGCCCCGTCGGCCGCGCCTGCCCGCGCATCACGGTCCGCACGATGGCCGCGCGGTCGATCGCGTGGTTGAAGGCCTGCCGGACGCGGAGGTCCTGGAACGGGTTGCGGCCGCGCACGTCGGACTTCAGCAGCTCAGGCCTCATCTGGTCGAAGCCGAGGTAGATGGTCCGCAGCTCCGCCTGCTGGTGCACGCGGATGTTGGGCGTGCGGGACAGGCGGTCCGTGTCCTGCGGCGGCACGGTGTAGACCATGTCGCTCTCGCCGCTCAGCAGCGCCGCGATGCGCGTCGCGTCATTGGCGATGACGTTGAACTCGACGCGCGTCAGGTTGTGCTCCGGCCGGTCCCACCAGCCCGGATTCGGCGCCAGCACCGTGCGGCGGTCCGGTTCGCGGGAGACGAGGCGGAAAGGCCCCGTGCCCATGGCGTTGCGGGTGGCGAAATTCTCGGCGCCCGTGGTCAGGTCCGCGCTGCGCGTCGCGTTGTTCGCCTCGCCCCAGCGGCGGGACATCATGCCGATGCCGGTGATCTCCTCCAGGAAGATCGGGTTCGGCGCATGGGTCTCGACATCGACCGTGTGGTCATCGACCCGCCGCGCTTCCTTCACGCTGGCGAGCGACCCGCCCACGTTGGACCCCTGCGCCTTGGCGCGGACGATGGAGAAGACGACGTCATCGGCCGTGAAGGGCGTGCCATCCGTGAAGGTCACGCCGCGGCGCAGGTGGAAGCGCCAGACGGAGGGCGAGGGCTGTTCCCAGCGCTCGGCGAGCGAGGCCTCCACCTGCAGCTGCCGGTTCCGGCGCACCAGCGGCTCATAGACGTTCTGCATGAAGCTCAGCAGGAAGGTCTCCTGCCGGGCGTAGGGGTCCATGGAGTTCACATCCCCGTCATTGGCCCATCGGAACAGATTCGCCTGGGCGGACGGGGCGGCCAAAGTGGTCGCTGCGAGCAGGGCGGCGGCCAGGAAACTGCGCTTCACGTTGTAACTCCGACATGATGTTGCGCCGAGCCTACCAAGCAGGGCGCCTGCCGGCCAGCGCCCCACCTTGCCGGAAGCGGGTTCCATCGGCATCTAGATCGTTAACGATCATTAAGGACCCTGCCATGGCACGCTTCATCCTGGCCCAGAATCCGCCCTTCGACCCGTACGGCTCCATCGACGACCTGGCGAACACCTCCACCCGGACGCGCAACAACAACAGCCTCATCGTCGACGGCTCTCTGGCGGGCCGGCCGGCCAGCCTGGAGGTCTACGGGTCCAACTTCGGCGCCAATGCCAACAACCTGACCATGTTCAACAGCCCCGCCGTCATCACCGACATGCGGCTGGTGGTGGGCGGCGAACGGGTGGTCGATGTCAGCGGCTTCACCATCACCGGCAACAGCCTCTATCGCTGGATCGTCATGGGTGACGGCAATGCCTTCGATGCCGCCGTCATGGCCGGCGCCACCGAAGTCCGCCTCTCCAACTACAGCGAGGCGCAGAACACCCGCGACGGCAACGATACGGTCTTCGCCTTCGGCGGCAATGACACGATCGAGGGCGATGCCGGCAATGACAGCATCTGGGGCGGGGATGGCGACGACGTCCTGACCGGCGGCACCGGCAACGACCTGCTGCTGGGGGAGGCCGGCTTCGACGTCGCGCGCTTCATCGTCAGCCGGTCCAACGCCGAATGGGCCCGCCTGGCCGATGGGTCCTGGCGCGTCACCACCACCACCGACGGCACCGACATCATCGGCGGCGTCGAGCGGATCGACTTCATCGGCACCTCCGTGACCCTCGGCGTGAATACCCGTCCGCGGGACATGAATGGCGACGGGCTCGCGGATCTCGCCTGGCGCGGCGCCGATGGCACCGTCGCGGTCTGGACCCTGAACAACCTGTCCATCACCGGCGGCGGCATGGTCTCCCGCGTCGGCACGGACTGGCAGTTGCTCGGCGTGGCGGAGACGGATGGCAATGGACGCGCCGACCTGGTGTGGCAGTCCACCGGCGGCGCCATCCAGGTCTGGAGCATGAACGGCGCCAGCGTCGGCCTGGCCAATGTCCCGGGCAATCGCCCGACCGGCACCACCTTCCAGGGCCTGGCCGACATGACCGGCGACGGCAATGCGGATCTGCTCTGGCGCAACCTCTCCACCGGCGCCGTCAGCATGCAGCGGCTGGACGGCGTCTACGGCATCAGCAGCGAGCGCAGCATCGGCACCGTCGCGACGACCTGGTCCATCGCGGGCCTCGGTGACCTGAACGGCGACGGCCGTGCGGACATCCTCTGGCGCGGGCCGAGCGGCGAGGTCGTGGTCTGGGCGCTGGACGGCAACGCCGTCGTGGGCGGCGGGGTGATCTCCCAGGTCGGGCTCGAATGGCAGGTGCGCGGCCTCGCGGACCTCAACGGCGATGGCCGCGCCGACATGGTCTGGCGCAACGGCACCACGGGCGACGTGGTGGTCTGGCTGATGAACGGGCAGTCCATCATCGGCGGCGGCAGCCTCGGCCAGGTGGAGACGTCCTGGGACATCAAGGCGCTGGGCGACGTGAATGGCGATGGCCGCGCGGACCTGATCTGGCGCAGCGGCGGCGGCACCGTGGTGAACTGGTTCATGGACGGCGCCCGCGTGCTGGGCGGCGGCGTCGTGCTGGATGTCGGCACGGATTGGCAGCTGGTGTGAGGACCCGCGGGGCGGCGCCCGCCGCCCCTTCCCCCCGGACACGAAAAAGGGCGCCTCGCGGCGCCCTTTCCCATTCCAGTCCGGCGTGGCCGGGTCAGGCGGCCTTGAGCGCCCGCGGCAGGTCCGCCACGGCGGCGTCGATCAGCGCGGCATCGGCCTGCGCATCCACGGTCTGCGCCAGCACTTCCCGCGCCGCGACCACGGCGACCTCGGCGGCGGCGTTGCGGACTTCCGCGACGGCACCGGCCTCGGCGGCCGCGATCCGGTCCATCGCCATGCGCTCACGGCGCTTGGCGGCGGTCTCGGCCTCCATTGCCGCGGCCTGGGCCAGGCGCTCGGCCTCGGCCCGCGCCCGGGCGATCAGGTCCTGCGCTTCCGCCAGCGCGGCGGCGCGGTCGGCGATCGCCTGCTGGCGCATCGCCTCGGCTTCCGCGCGCAGCTGGGCGGCCTCGGCCAGTTCGGCCTTGATCCGCTCACCCCGCGCATCGAGGCGCGAGGTCAGCTGCGCCCAGGCGGTCTTCGCCACCAGCAGCACGAAGATGACGAAGGAGACGGCGACCCAGAACTTCGGGTCGAGCCAGAAATGCGCGTAGTGGTGTTCCATGGCGCGTCTCCTCAGCCCTGCCCGCGGGCGGCCAGCGCGCGGTCCACGGCGGCACCCAGCGCCGCCTGGTCGCTGCGGCCGGTCAGGCGCACCAGCAGCGCATCCGCCGTCTCGGTCGAGACCTGGCGCAGCGCGCCCATGGCGGCATCGCGGGCACGGCCGATGCGGGCTTCCGCCTCATCGATCTGCTTCGCCAGCCTTGCGGCCAGCGCTTCGGCGCGGGCGGTGGTTTCCGCCTGGGCCGATTGCATCGCTTCCGCGATCGCGGCCTGCGCTTCCGCCCGGGCCTTGGCCGAGGCGTCGCGATAGGCAGCGATGGCCGCATCGGCTTCCGCCTTGGCGGCCTGCGCGGCTTCGAGGTCACCCTCGATCCGCCGGCGGCGGTCCTCCAGCACTTCCGCCACGCGCGGCAGCGCGTAGGTGGAAAGCACGAAGTAGAGCATCCCGAAGATGATCAGCAGCCAGACGATCTGGGCGATGATCAGCGGATTGCCGAACTCGAGCTGCGGCATGGTACGTCGGGTCTCCTCGGTCTGTCCGCCGGCGCGCCGCCCAACCAGGCGGCGGCGCGCTGTGATCCCCTCCTCCGCGGATGCAGGGCCCGGGGGCCCCGCGCCGCGGCGGGCGGGATCAGGTGAACAGGATGAGGAACGCGATCAGCAGCGCGAAGAGCGCGACGGCTTCCGTGAGCGCGAAGCCCAGGATGCCGATCGGGAACACCGCGTCACGCGCCGCCGGGTTGCGGGCCACGCTGGTGATCATCGCGGAGAAGATGTTGCCGATGCCGAGGCCCACGCCGAACAGCGCGATCACGGCGATGCCAGCCCCGAGGGCCTTCGCGGCAGCCACTTCCATCTGAATATCCTTCCGTCTGTGTGAACTGGGGTGGGTTATGGGTCTGAACGGACGTCCGGCCTGCGGGTCAGTGCAGGTGAACGGCGTCGTGCAGGTAGATGCTGGTGAGGATGGCGAAGACATACGCCTGGAGGAACGCCACCAGCACTTCGAAACCGACGAGTGCGATGTTCACCCCGAGCGGCAGCACCGCCACGAAGGGACCCACCGCGCCCAGGCCGCCGAGCAGCACGATGAAGGTGGCGAACACCTTCAGCATGACGTGGCCCGCGACCATGTTCGCGAACAGTCGGATGGACAGGCTGACCGGCCGCGAGAGGTAGGACACGATCTCCACCGGGATGATGATCGGCGCCAGCCAGATCGGCGCGCCTTCCGGGAAGAAGTATCCGAAGAACTTCCGGCCATGCAGCACCAGCGCCACCACCGTGATCAGCACGAACACCACCGCGGCCAGCGCGAAGGTCACCGCGATGTGGCTCGTGAAGGTGAAGGCGTAGGGCAGCAGGCCAAGCAGGTTGCCGAACAGCACGAACATGAACAGCGTGAAGACGAAGGGGAAGAAGCGCTTGCCCTCATCGCCCACCTGGCCAAGCACCAGGTCATGCACGAATTCGTAGGAGGATTCCGCCAGGCTCTGCAGCCGGCCCGGCACCACCGCGCGGGCGGACATGCCGAACATGATCAGCGCCGTGATCAGCCCCGCCGCCAGCAGCATATGCGCGTTGGACTGCGAGAACCCGACCGAGTGGCCGATCGGGCCCAGCACGGTCGCGAGCTCGAACTGGCTCAGCGCGTCGATCGTCTTACCTTCGGCGGCCACTCTCGATTTCCCCCGGTCGCCGCATCCGCGGCAGCCTCGTCCCGTGCCTATTTTTCCGCGTTGCGTGGCTTGAACAGTCGATAGACGTTCAGCACGCCAGCAACGCTGCCGAAGACGAAGAACAGCAGGAAGAGCCACGGCCAGGTGCCAAGCCAGCGGTCCAGGAACCAGCCGACCGCCACACCGACGACGAGGGCCGAGACAACCTCGACCCCCGCGCGGAACCCGACGCCCCAGGTGCTGCCACCCGGCAGGGATCCCGTCGTGCCGGGCTCGGGATCCATCCCTCGCCGCGACCGGGCCTGCCGGAGCCGATCCTCGAAACCGCCTGATTCCGTCACGCTTGCTCTCCCCCGCGGTGCCCCGCCCGGAAGGCGCGCGCTCCCTACGATGCGGGGTTAGCAGTGTCAAGGCGATGGCTGCGGTGCAGCATGGCCGGGATGAAGGATTCGTGACGCGCGCGCCAGCAAACCGGCACCCAGGAAACGCACCCGTCACCGGCCCGGTTTCACAGCCCCGCCAGGTCCAGCAGCCGCTTCATGGCAGTGGGCATCGCCGCACGCGCCGCGGCGGGCTCCCACCACGCGAAACCCTCCGGCGCTGGCATGGCCGGCACGCTCGCCCGCCACAGCGCCATGCGCAGCTCGAAATGGGTGAAGCCGTGCACGGCCTCCCCGTTCAGCACCGTCCAGTCGAGGCCCGGCAACGGCGCCTGGCCCAGGGCCTCCGCCGCGCCCCAGGCTTCCTCCCGCCAGGGCGTCCCGGGCACCTCCAGCATGCCGCCCAGCAGCCCGGAATCCGGCCGCCGGCGCAGCAGCAGCCGCCCGGCGGGGTCGGCCACCAGGAAATGCACGCCGACCCGTAGGGGCCGCGCCTTCTTCGCGGCCTTGCGGGGCAGGCTGGCCTGGATGCCGGCCTTGCGGGCCGCGCAACCCTCCCGCCAGGGGCAGATGGCGCAGGCGGGGTTGCGCGGCGTGCAGACCGTGGCGCCCAGGTCGAAGAGCGCCTGCGCGAAATCCCCCGGCCGGGCGCGGGCGGCGGCGCTGTCCATCCAGCGCTGCGCCAGCGCCGCCAGGCGGGGCTTGGCGCCGGGCAGCGGCGCCTCCTCCGCATGGATGCGGGCTGTCACGCGCTCCACATTCCCATCGGCCGGCACCACGGGCCGGTTGAAGACGATGGCCGCGACCGCCGCCGCCGTATAGGCGCCGATTCCCGGAATTTTCCTCAGTTCCTCGACCGTCGTGGGGAAGCCGCCGGCTGCCAGGGCCTTCGCCCCCGCGTGCAGGTTCCGCGCCCTTGCATAGTAGCCGAGCCCCGCCCATTCCTCCGCCACCTCCTCCCAGGAGGCGCTCGCAAGGCTCGCCACATCCGGGAAGCGGGCGAGGAAGCGTGCATAGCGGGGGCCGACCGTCGCGACCGTGGTCTGCTGGAGCATGACCTCCGACAGCCAGACGCGGTATGGGTCTGCCTGGCCCGACGGCATGCGCCAGGGCAGGGTCCGCTTGTGCCGGTCGTACCAGGCCAGCAGAGGGGTGGGATCGGGGAAAGGGGTCACGCGTGAGCAAGGATGGGGGCGATCGCCGATTCCCGACAGGCCCCCTGCCCGTCGGATCCATGATCGCGCGCCTGACCCGCCCGGCCTTCCGCAAGCGGAGCCCGGCCGGCGCCCAGCTGATGGCGGATTGGCCGGATGTGGTCGGCCCCGCCTTGGCCGCCGTCACCCAGCCCCTGCGGCTCACCGCCGGGACGCTGACGCTGGCCTGTTCCGGCCCCGTCGCCATGGAACTGCAGCACCTGGCGCCGGAGCTCGTCGGCCGGATCAACGCCCATCTCGGCCGCGCGGCAGTGGAACGCCTGCGCTTCGTCCAGCAGGCCCCGGCCGGCGCCCCCGCCGCCCGCCCCCGGCCGAAACCCGTCACCCTGCCCCCCGAACTGGAAGCCCGGATCGCCGCCATGCCGGAGGGGGAACTGCGGGATGCACTGGCAAAGCTGGCGCTTGGCGTCTATCGGAAGCGGTGACGGCCGGGGACTTTCCCGGCCCCTTCCCCCCCGCCGAGGTTCTCCCTTGGGGGGCTGTTTTCGGAGTCTGCCCGGATGACCGACCGCCGTTCGCTGCTCGCCCTTGCCGCCGGCATGCCCCTGCTGGGCGCACGCGCCGCCCTGGCCCAGGCGCCCGCCGCCCCCGCCCCCCTCGCCGCCGACGATCCCCGCATGACGGAGCGCAGCATCGGCCGCGCCGGCGCGCCCACCGTCATCGAATACTTCTCCCTCACCTGCGGCCATTGCGCCGGCTTCCACCGGGAGACGATGCCGCGCGTGAAGCGGGACCTGGTGGAGACCGGCCGCGTCCGCATCGTCTTCCGAGACTTCCCGCTGGATGCCGTGGCGCTCGCCGCCGCCCAGGTCGCGCGCAGCCTGCCGGCTGATCGCTACGAGCCCTTCGTCGCCACCCTCTTCCAGCAGCAGGACCGCTGGGCCTTCGCCCGCGGCGCCAACCCGCAGGAGGAGCTGTTCAAGATCGCGGCCCTCGCCGGCATGTCCCGCGCCCAGTTCGACGAGGCGATCGGCAACCAGGCCCTCGCCCGCGGCATCCTGGAACAGCGCGTGGCCGGCCAGCAGCAGCATAACGTGAACTCCACGCCGACCTTCGTCTTCGGCAGCCGCGCCGTCCCCGGCAACATGGCCTTCGACCGCTTCGCCGCCCTGGTGGCCGAGATCCGGTAAGGCACGCCGCGCGGGCCCGATCGATGGAGGCAGTCCCCGAGGACGCTCCCCCTGGGGCCACCCCGGCGGAGGAGCCCGCGCGCACCGAGGCGCAGGCGGAGGCTGCGCGCCATGCGCGCCTGACGCGCCTGCGCATCGCCGGCTTCAAATCCTTCGCGGAACCCACGATCGTCGAGGTGATGCCCGGCCTCACCGGCATCGTCGGCCCGAATGGCTGCGGCAAGTCCAACGTGGTGGAGGCCCTGCGCTGGGCGATGGGCGAGACCAACGCCCGGTCCATGCGTGGCGGGGAGATGGACGACGTCATCTTCGCCGGCACCGCGACCCGCCCCGGCCGCAACCTGGCCGAGGTGACGCTGCAGCTGGAGGAAGCCGCCGGCCTCGCGCCCCCGCCGAACGCGGAGGCCGCGGAGCTGGAGATCGTGCGCAAGATCGCGCGCGGCGAGGGTTCCTCCTTCCGCGTCAACGGCCGCGAACTCCGGGCCCGCGACGTGCAGACGATGTTCGCCGATATCGGCTCCGGCGCGCGGTCTTCCGCCATGGTCAGCCAGGGCCGCGTCTCCTCCCTGATCCAGGCGAAGCCCGAGGACCGCCGCGCGGTGCTGGAGGAAGCGGCCGGCATCGCGGGGCTGCGCGCCCGCAAGCATGAGGCCGAGCTGAAGCTCCGCCAGGCCGAGAACAACCTCGGCCGGGCGGAGGACCTGATCGCCCAGATGGAATCGGGCCGCCAGAACCTGCAGCGCCAGGCCCGCCAGGCCGCGCGCTACCGCAACATCTCCGGCCTGGTGCGGCAGGCGGAGGTGGAGTGGCTCGCGATCCTCCGCGCCCGCGCCCAGGCCGCCCTGACCCATGCCCGCGACGCCTTCCTGAACGCCAGGCGCGCGACGGGCGATGCCGAGGCCGCCGCGGAAGCCGCCGCCCGCCGCGCCTTCGCCGCCGAACAGGGCCTGCCCGCGCCGCGAGAGGCCGAGGGCGCCGCCCGCACCGCGCTCGAACGAAAGCGCGTGGAAGCCGAAACGCTGGGCGCCGAGGAAGCCCGCGCCCGGGAAGCCCTCGCCGCCGCGGAGGCCCGCCACGCCGCCCTCGCGCGGGACCTGGACCACGCTGCCCGCGTCGATGCCGATGCCGGCGCGGCCGAGTCCCGCCTGCTGGCGGAGGCCGAGGAACTGGCCGCCATGGCCGCCGCCCTGCCTGCCCGGGCGGCCGAGGCCGAGAGCCTGGAGGCCCAGGCCACCGCCGCCGTCGCCGCCGCCGCCGAGGCCGCCGACCGCGCCACCGAAGCTGCCGCGGAAGCCGCCGCCGCCGCCGGCGCGCTGGCGACCGCGGAGCAGGAAGCCGCGAGCCGCGCCAGCCGCATCGCCCAGGCGCAGGCGAAGCTGGACCAGGATTTTCGCGCGGCCCGCGCCGCCATGGTGCCGGATGCCGACCGCGCCGCCGCCGCCGCCGCAGTCACCACCGCCGAGTCGACCCTGGCCGAGACCGAGCAGGCCCTCGCGGCGGCCGAATCCGCCCGCGCGCAGGCCCAGGCCGCCCATGAGGCCGCCCGCCGCGCGGCGGCAGAAGCGGAAACGGCGGAATCCCGCGCCACCAACGCCCTGCAGGCCGCGGAGCAGACGGCGCGGCGCACCGCCGACCAGCACGCCCGCCTCTCGGCGGAGCGCGACCAGGCCCGCGCCAGCGCCGTGCCGCCGGCCGAACTCGATGCCGCGCGCGCCGAGGCCGCCCGCACCGCCGCCGCGCTGACCGAAGCCCGCCGCGCGCTGGAAGGGGCGGAGGCCGCCCGCGCCAACGCCCAATCCCGCCACGAACAGGCCCGCGCCGCCGCCAGCGAGGCCGAGGGCACCCGCGCCCGCGCCGCCGCCGAGGCCGCCGCGCTCACGGAAGTGCTGCGCGCGCGGGAAGCCGGCAGCGCCCTGCCGCCGGTGCTGGACAGCATCACCGTGCCCCCCGGCCTGGAAGCCGCGCTGGGTGCCGCGATCGGGGAGGCGCTGGATTCGGCGCTGGAGGAGGAGGCGCCGAAGCATTGGCGCGCGCTCCCGCCGCTCGACCCGATGCCGCCCCTGCCGGCCGGCGCCACGCCCCTTTCCCGCCTGGTGGAGGCGCCGCCGGCGCTCGGCCGGGCGCTGTCGCAGGTCGGGCTGCTGCCGAAGGGGCTGGATGGCGCGGCGCTGATGGCGCTGCTGAAGCCGGGCCAGGCGCTGGTGACGGAGGAAGGCGCGGTCTGGCGCTGGGATGGCCATTGCCTCCGCGCCGGTGCGCCCACGCCCGGCGCCGTCCGCCTCGCCCAGCGCAACGCGCTCCGCGCCGCCGGCATCCGGCAGGACCGGGCCGAGGCCGCCGCCGCCGCCGCCGCGGAGGCCCGCAGGCAGGCCGCGACGGAGGAGACCCATGCCCGCGCGGAGGAAGCGCAGCGCCGCGACACCCGCGCCCAGGCCGAACGTGCCCAGGCCGCCGCCGCCACCGCGCTCGACCGCATCGCCGCCCGCGCGCAGCAGGCCGAACAGCGCCTGGCCGCCCTGGCGCCCGAGATCGAGCGCCTGGACCGGGAGCGGGAGGCCGCGAATGCCGCCCTGGCCGCCGCGCGGGAGGCCCGCGCCGCCGCGCCGGACGCCGCCGCCGCCCGCCAGGCGCGGACGCTCGCCGCCAATGACGAACAGGCCCGCATCCGCGCCGAATCGGCCGCGCGCGATGCCCGCCGCAACGCCGAACAGCGCCTGGCCGCCGCGCGCGACGCCGCCCGGCGGCTGGAAGCCCGCGCCGCGGAAGCCGCCGCCCGCCTGGCCGCGGTGGAACCCGAACTCGCCCGCGTGACGGCGGAGCGGGAGGCCGCCGACCAGGCCCTGGCCGCCGCGCGAGAGGCCCGCGCCGCCGCCCCCGACCTGGCCGCGCTGCGCGCCGCCGTGGACCAGGCCCGCAGCGCGTTAACGGAAGCCCGCGCGAACGAGGCCGCCTGCCGCGACACCCGCGCCATGCTGGCCGCGGAGGCCACGCGCATCACGACCCGCCAGGCCGCGATCGGGCCCGAGCGCGAGGAATGGGCCCGCCGCCGCGCCGAGGCCGCCGCCCGCCGCGCCGAACTCGCGACCCGCGCCGGGGAGGCTGCCGCGGAGCGGGAGGCGCTGTCCGACGCCCCCGAAGCCGCCGCCGCCCGCCGCGCCGCAGCCGGCCGCCTGCTGGCCGAGGCCGAGGCCACCCACGCCGCCGCCGCCGCCGCCCTCGCCGCGGCGGAGAAGGAGGACCGGGAGGCCGCCCTCGCCCGCCGCACCGCCGACGCCGCCTTCGCCCAGGCCCGCGAAGCCCAGCTCCGCACCGAAGGCGCGGCCGCCCAGGCCGAGGCCGCGGCACTCGCCGTCGAGGAACGGATCGTCGAGCGACTCGGCGAGGGCCACCCGGACCTGCCGGAGGAGGTCGGCGAACTCACCGACCAGGCGGAGGAGAAGGCGCGCCGCAAGGTCGACCGCCTGACCAAGGAGCGGGAGGAGATGGGGCCCGTGAACCTGCGGGCCGAGGTGGAGCTGAACGAGCTGGACGCCGCCCGCGCCAAGATCGAGCAGGACCGGCAGGAAGTCTCGACCGCCATCGCCAAGCTCCGCGGCTCCATCGGCCACCTGAACCGGGAGGGCCGGGAACGGCTGCGGGTCGTCTTCGACAAGGTCGATGCCGAATTCCGCGGCCTCTTCACCCGCCTCTTCGGCGGCGGCCGCGCGCACCTCGCCCTGGTCGGCTCCGACGATCCGCTGGAGGCGGGGCTCGAGATCTATGCGGAGCCGCCGGGCAAGAAGCTCGCCTCGCTCAACCTGCTCTCGGGCGGGGAGCAGGCGCTGACGGCGCTCTCCCTCGTCTTCGCGGTCTTCCGCTGCAACCCGGCGCCGGTCTGCGTGCTGGACGAGGTCGATGCGCCGCTCGACGACGCCAATGTCGAACGGCTGTGCGACCTGCTGGAGATCATGGCCAAGCCCGTGGAGGAAGGCGGCGGCGGCACGCGCTTCCTGATCGTGACCCACCACCCCCTGACCATGGCGCGGATGCATCGCCTCTACGGCGTCACCATGCAGGAACGCGGCGTCTCCCGCCTGCTGAGCGTCGACCTGCAGCGGGCGGTGGAACTGGTGGATGGCGCCGCACCCGCCTGAAGGGGGTGGTCCTGACGCCCGGGGTTATGAGTCTGGCAATGCCGCGCCGTTAGCATGCGCGCACGCTGCCAACGGACCTCCCATGCGCATCAAGGTGCTCTTCTCCCTCGTCATGCTCGGTATCGCCGGGATCGGCGGTGCGGTTGCGACCGTCGCGGGGCTGGAGCAGTGGCGCGCCAGCCAGGCCGCGGCGGAAGCGTCCCGCACGGCGCAAGCCGCCACCACGCTGATGGCCCTGACCGAGAAGCTGGTGATCGAGCGCGGGAACTACGTGATCCGCATGAACGCCACCGGCGCCGCGGAAAGCGACACGGTCGCGCGGCTGACGGCCATCAAGGCCGAGACCGACGCCGCCATCGCCCCCGCCATCGCCAGCCTGCGGTCCTTCGCCGGCGGCGCGGTGCATGCCGACCGGCTGCAGGCCTCCATCCCCGTCCTGGCGGAACTCCGCCGCGCCATGGACCCCGCGGCGGTGCTGCCGCTGGCGCAGCGCGATCCCGCCATCCGCAGCCGGCCGCAGGCGGTCTATGACCAGGTGCTCGGCCATGTCAGCGCCGCGCTGAACGACAGCCACCGCGTGCTGACCCGCGCGGACGGGCCGCTCGGTGATCTCATGCTCGTCGCGCGCCTCACCTGGGACCTGCGCGACCAGGCCAGCCGCCGCGTCGTCGCCGTCGCCACCGCGCTGAACAGCAACCGCGCCATGACGCCGGCCGAACTCGACACCGCCATGGGCGCCGCCCGGGTGGTGGAGGCGACCTGGGCGCGGGTGAAGATGGTGGCCGGGCTGATCGACGACACGCCCCGCCTGCAGGCCGCCATCACCGATGTGGAGGCCCGCTATTTCGGCGACATCACCCGCCAGACCCAGGCGCTGATCGATGCCGGCCGCGCCGGCCCGACCTACCCCATGACATCGGCCGCCTTCACCGCCTTCGCCACCCCCGGCCTGCAGGTCCTGCTGCAGGTGCGCGATGCCGCGCTGGCCGAAGCCGCCGCCCATGCCGGCGCCTCGGAACGCCGCGCCAACATCCTGCTCGCCATCGTGCTCTCCGCGGCCGTCGCGGTCGGCCTGGTGCTGGCGGTGCTCGCCTGGCTGCTGGTGCGCCGCGTGGTGGCGCCGGTGGTGCGCCTGACCGGCGTGGTGCAGCGCCTGGCGCAGGGGGAGAACGGCATCACCATCCCTGAACAGGCCCGCGCGGATGAGATCGGCGCCATGGCCCAGGCGGTGGAGGTGCTGCGCCGCAACGCGCAGGAAGCCGTCCGCGTCGCCGCCGAAGCCGCCGCCGAACAGCAGGCCAAGGCCGCCCGCGCCGACGCCACCCAGGCCCTGGTGCGGCGGTTCGAGGCCGAGGTCGCCGACGTGCTCGGCGCCGTCGCCGGCGCCGCCGCGCCGCTGGATGAGACCGCGGGCCGCATGGGCCAGGCGGCTTCCGGCGCGCGGGCGCAGGCGGATGCCATGACCCGCGCCGTGGACACCACCGCCAGCCACACCCAGACCGTCGCCAATTCGGCGGAGGAACTCGCCGCCTCCATCGCGGAGGTCGCGCAGCAGGTCACGCAATCCGCGCGCCTCGCCCAGCAGGCCTCCCGCGACGCGCAGGAAAGCAACCGCGCCGTCGCCGGCCTTGCCGATGTCGCCAGCCGCATCGGCGACGTGATCGGCCTGATCAACTCCATCGCCGGCCAGACCAACCTGCTGGCCCTCAATGCCACGATCGAGGCCGCGCGCGCCGGCGATGCCGGCAAGGGCTTCGCCGTGGTGGCCGGGGAGGTGAAGGCCCTGGCTGCCCAGACCGCAACCGCGACCGACCAGATCACCACCCAGATCGCCGCCATGCAGGCGGAAACTGGCCGCGCCGTCGCCGCCATCCGCGGCATCGGCCAGACGATCGAGGAACTCTCCGCCATCGCGACCCAGGTGGCGGCCGCGGCCGAACAGCAATCCGCCGCCACGCAGGAAATCGGCCGCGCCATCGCGGAGACCGCCGCCAGCACCCAGGAACTCACCGCCCAGACCGCGCAGGCGCGGGAAGGGGCGGAAACGACCCTGGCCGCCAGCGCGGGGCTACGCGACGCCTCGGCCGGCCTGTCCCGCCAGGCCGACGTGCTGCGCGCCAAGGTCGATGGCTTCCTGGCGGAAATCCGCCAGGCCGCCTGAGAATCAGGCCCCGCGCGCCCGGCTGGGCGAGAACCGCAGCACCAGCCAGCCCAGCACGCCCGCCAGCAGCGACCCCGCCAGGATGCCGATCTTCACGCCGTCCTGCAGGGCCGCGTTGCCGGGGAAGGCCAGCATCCCGATGAACAAGCTCATGGTGAAGCCGATGCCGCAGAGCAGCGAGACGCCGGTCATCTGAGCCCAGTTCGCCCCCGCCGGCAGCGCCGCCAGCCCCAGCCGGACGGCGATCACCGAGGCGCCCAGCACGCCCACCAGCTTGCCGACGACGAGGCCCAGCGAGACGCCGAGCGTCAGCGGATCCGCCAGCACGCCCCAGCCCAGCCCGGTCAGTGCCACGCCCGCATTGGCGAAGCCGAAGATCGGCACGATGACGAAGGCGACCGCATGGTGCAGGCCATGCTCCAGCCGGTGCAGCGGCGAAGCCTCCACATCGTCGGTGCCGCCGGGCTTCATGTGCAGCGGGATGGTCAGTGCCAGCAGCACGCCCGCCACGGTGGCATGGACGCCGGACCGCAGCACCAGCACCCACAGCACCGCGCCCAGCAGCATATAGGGCAGCAGCCGCATCACCCCCAGCCGGTTCATCACCACCAGCGCCCCCAGCACCGCCGCCGCGAGCCCGAGGTCCATCACCGAGATCGAGGCGGTGTAGAACACCGCGATGATCGCCACCGCGCCGAGGTCATCGATGATCGCCAGCGCCGCCAGGAACACCTTGAGCGAGGCCGGCACGCGCGGGCCCAGCAGCGACAACACGCCGAGCGCGAAGGCGATGTCGGTCGCCGCCGGGATGGCCCAGCCCGCCCGCAGCACCGGGTCCTGCCAGGTGAAGGCCAGGTAGATCGCCGCCGGCACCGCCATGCCCCCCGCCGCCGCCAGGCCCGGCAGCGCGCGGCGGGACCAGGTGGCCAGCTGCCCGTCCAGCATCTCCCGCTTGATCTCCAGGCCCACGAACAGGAAGAAGACGGCCATCAGCGCGTCATTGATCCAGTGCAGCACGCTCAGCGGGCCGAGATAGGCCGACAGCGCGCTGACATAGGCCGGGCCCACCGGCGAATTCGCCACCACCAGCGCCAGCGCCGCCGCGGCCATCAGCACGAGCCCGCCCGATGCCTCGCTGTCCAGGAAACGGCGGAACAGGGAGGTGGGGCGCTCCGGGCGAAGCGGCTGTTGCGCGTTCACGGGAAGCCTCCGTCAGTGTCGGTGCGGTTATGACGATTTCTTCATAAAGGGCTACGGCAATCGGCCTGGCCGGGCAGGCCGACCGACCCGGTCTTGCATGAAAACAGGGGCTTGGCCGCCCCTCAACTCGGCGACAGCCCTGTCACGGAGGGAATCGTTGACGCCCACGCCGCTTCGGCGCGTTCTGCCCCCATGCTTCCCTTCCGGCTGTTCGAACGCGCCATCGACCCCGTGACACCCCCCGGGACCCCCGCCGCGCGGTGGCTCGGCGTGCCGGTGCCGGAGGATCCGCCGCCGAAATCCCTGCTCGGCTTCTACTGGTACTTCGCCCGCCAGGCGCGGGCGCTGTTCCTCCTGCTGTTCGGCGCGGGGCTGACGGTCGCGCTGCTGGACCTGCTGATCCCGGTCTTCGTCGGCCGGGTCGTGGGCCTTCTGGAACAGCACGGGCCGGAGCGGATCTGGGCCGATGCGGGCTGGACGCTGGCCGGCATGGCCGCGGTGCTGCTGGTCTGCCGGCCGCTCGCGATCCTGGCGCAGAACCTGGTCACCCAGCAGGCCATCATCCCCGCCGTCACGGGCATGATCCGCTGGCAGAGCCACTGGCAGGTGATCCGCCAGGGCTGGTCCTTCTTCCAGGAGGATTTCGCCGGCCGCATCGCCAACCGCGTGATGCAGGCGGGCCCCGCGCTGCGGGAAAGCGTCGTCCAGTCCGTCAACGCCGTCTGGTACATCCTGGTCTATGGCACCGGCGCCGTGCTGGTGCTGGCCTCCACCGACTGGCGCCTCGCCATCCCCATCCTGCTGTGGTTCGGGCTCTACACCACGCTGCTGCGCCTGATGGTGCCGCGCATGCGCGACCGCGCCCGCAAGGCCAGCGAGGCCCGGTCCTTGCTCACCGGCCGCGTGGTGGACAGCTACACCAACATCGTCACCGTGAAGCTCTTCGCCCGCGCGGCGCAGGAGGATGCCTGGGTACGCGAAGCCGTGCAGGGCCTGAACGAGCGTTTCGCCGCGCAGACGCGCCTCGTCACCCTGAACGGCCTGATGCTCTCCACGCTCAACGCCTCGATGCTCACGGCCACCGCCGGGCTCGCGATCTGGCTCTGGTCACGCGGCGACATCCCGCTGGCGATGGTGGCGGCCGCCCTGCCGATGGCCTGGCAGATCGCCAACATCTCCGGCTGGGTCGCCTTCAACGTGGCCGGCATCTTCGAGAATATCGGCACCGTCCAGGAAGCGATGGGCAGCATCGCCGTGCCGCCGACCGCGCCGGACCCGCCCGATGCGAAGCCCCTCACCGTGCCGCGTGGCGAGATCCGCTTCGACCATGTCCGCTTCGCCTATGGGCGCGACAGCGGCGTGCTGCAGGGCTTCGACCTGACCGTGGCCCCAGGGGAGCGCGTCGGCCTCGTCGGCCATTCCGGCGCGGGCAAGACCACCGCCATCAACCTGCTGCTGCGCTTCTTCACGCCGGAAGAAGGCCGCATCCTGGTCGATGGCCAGGACATTGCCGCCGTCACGCAGGAGAGTCTCCGCGGCGCCATCGGCGTCGTCACCCAGGACACCGCGCTGCTGCACCGGTCGATCCTGGAGAACATCCGCTACGGCCGCCCCGACGCATCACTCGCGGAGGTCGAGGAAGCGGCGCGGCGCGCGGAGGCGCAGGACTTCATCGCCGACCTCGCGGATTGGCGCGGCCGCACGGGCTTCGATGCGCATGTGGGGGAGCGCGGCGTGAAGCTCTCCGGCGGCCAGCGCCAGCGCATCGCCATCGCCCGCGTCCTGCTGAAGGACGCGCCCATCCTCGTCCTGGATGAGGCGACGAGCGCGCTGGATTCGGAAGTGGAGGCCGCGATCCAGGAAAGCCTGGAGAGGCTGATGGCGGGGAAGACCGTGATCGCGGTCGCTCACCGCCTGTCCACCCTCGCCCGCATGGATAGGCTGGTGGTGCTGTCCCAGGGGCGCGTCGCGGAAGCGGGGACCCATGCGGAGCTGCTGGCCCGCGACGGGGTCTATGCGAAGCTCTGGAAGCGGCAGTCGGGGGGGTTCATCGGGGAGTAGCGCACCTTCCCCCACCCCGACCCTCCCCGCAAGCGCGGGGGGGGGGGAAGATGGCGCGCCCGGACTCCCTCCCCCGCGCTTGCGGGGGAGGGTCGGGGTGGGGGATGGCGCAACTCAACCCAACCCGCTCAAAGCCCCTGTGTCGCGATCTCCGTCCGGATCTCGTCGATCAGGCGCAGCCGCCCGTCGCGGCCCTCGATGTGCCAGAAGGTCCAGCCATTGCAGGACGGTGCCTGCTGCAACTCCGCGCCGACCTTGTGGATGGACCCCGTCGCCGCCCCGCAGCGCAGCGTACCATCCGCGCCAACCACCGCCCGCCAGCGCTTGTGCCGGTCCGTCAGCGTGGTCCCCGCCGGCACCAGCCCGCGTTCCACCAGCAGCCCGAAGGCGACGCGCGGCTGTTCCCGCTTGTTCGGCAGGGCGAGCGCGGCGCTTTCCGGCATCGCCTCCACCGCGTCGACCCGCGCCTTGGCGGCCGCGGCATAGCCCTCGTCCCGCTCGATCCCGATGAAGCGCCGGCCGAGCCGCTTGGCGACCGCAGCGGTGGTGCCGGTGCCGAGGAAGGGGTCCAGCACCACCTCCCCGGGCTGGGTGCAGGACACCAGCACGCGGTGCAGCAGCGCCTCCGGCTTCTGGGTCGGGTGCAGCTTCTTGCCGTCCTCGCCCCGCAGCCGCTCCGCGCCGGTGCAGAGCGGGAAATACCAGTCGCTCCGCATCTGCACGTCGTCGTTCAGCGACTTCATGGCGGCGTAGTTGAAGCGGTAGCGGCTTTCGGCGCCCCGCGCGGCCCAGATCAGCGTCTCATGCGCATTGGTGAAGCGCCGGCCGCGGAAATTCGGCATCGGGTTCGCCTTGCGCCAGATCACGTCGTTCAGGATCCAGAAGCCGAGGTCCTGCATCGCCGTGCCGAGCCGGAAGACGTTGTGATAGCTGCCCACCACCCACAGCGTGCCGTCCTTGCGCAGCACGCGGCGGCATTCCGTCAGCCATTCCCGCGTGAAGGCGTCATAGGCCGCGAAGTCGCTGAACTGGTCCCAGGCATCGTCCACGCCGTCCACGATGCTGTCATCCGGCCGGCGCAGCTCCCCCTTCAGCTGAAGGTTGTAGGGCGGGTCCGCGAAGACGGCGTGCACGGAGGCCGGCGGCAGGCGCCGCAGCATCGCGATGCAGTCGCCGACCATCACCTCATCCAGCGGCAGGTCGAGACCGGTGCCCATCGTTACGCCAGCAACCCCTGTGCGAATCGAGCCCCCACCATGCGCGGGCCCGAGTCGCGCCGTCAACCGACCGGCACCGGCAGCAGCAGCGAAGCCTGGTCCACGGGGGCGAATCCCCGGCGATGGTGGCGCGTGGGACCCACCATCGCCAGCCGCGCGCGGTGCGCCGCCGTCGGGTATCCCTGGTTGCTGGCGAAGCCCCAGCCGGGATGCCGCAGGTCGAGCCGCGCCATCGCCCGATCCCGCGTGACCTTCGCCAGGATCGATGCCGCGGCGATCGACAGGCTCACCCCGTCCCCCCCCACCACGCAGCGCACCCGGCAGCGCAGCGGCGGCGCCATGTGGCCATCCACCAAAGCGAGGTCCGGCGCCACCGGCAGCCGGGCGAGCGCCCGCACCATGGCCAGGTGGCTGGCCCGCAGGATGTTGAGGCGCCCGATCTCCGCGACCGAGGCCCCCGCGATGGCGAAGACCAGGTCGCCCCGCTGGCGTGCCTCGGCCAGGGCGGCGAAGGCGGCGTCGCGCCGCGCGGCGGTCAGCTTCTTGCTGTCATCCAGCAGCCCGGCCAGCTCGGGCGCGGGTGGCACCAGGAACAGCGCGGCCGCCGCCAGCACCGGGCCGGCCAGCGGCCCGCGCCCGACCTCGTCGAGGCCCGCGACCAGACCCCCTTCCTCCGATTCCAGCGCGTAATCCGGCATGGGCGATCCATACCGCCCCCCGCAACCCCGCGCCATCGCGCCGCGTTCGCCCCCCCGAACATCGGAGGGACGATCATCATGGACCAGCGCAGCATCAGGCTGGCGGCGGAAAGCGTGGAACCCGCGCCCTTCGCGATCCCCGGCGCCACCGGCGGCACCTTCCGCATCCAGATCCTGAACGAGGATGCCGGCCGCGGCGTGGTGACCAGCATCGTCCACATCCCCGCCGGCGGCCGCATCCCGGCCCATTGCCACCGCGCGGGGTCGGAGATGCATTTCCTGCTGGAAGGCGACCTCCGCGATGGCGGGGAGGAGATGGCCGTCGGCGGCTTCACCACCCAGGCCGCGGGCGTGGTTCATGGCCCGCACGAAAGCCGCGGCGGCGCCCGGGTGCTGACGGTGCAGTCCTGGCAATCCTCCGACGGCGATTTCGACTTCGAGCCCGCCGCCGAGGCGACGGAGGCGACCCCGACCGGGGAGTTGCAGGACGGCAAGCTGCCCCAGGGCACCATGAAGCCGGTGGACCAGGGCGCCCAGGAACAGGCGCGGGAGGAAGCGGCAACCCCCGAGGGCAAGGGCTACAGCTGACACCCGCCCTGGCTTTTCGGCGAAGTTCCTGCTACGTTCCTTGCGCCATCAGCCCCATTCCGCCCTCGGCCGACCCATCCTGGGCCGGCCAGGCACCGCGGAATCGGTGCTAAAAGTGCTAAAAGGGCATAATCCGTAGTAGTCTCGGGGGCCCTACCCCGACCGCCGCTCCGCCATGCGCAGGGCGGCGGTGAGGCGGGAGAAGGCGTACCAGAAGGCGCCGTGCCCCGGCGCCCCCTATCCTGGCACGGCCTCCGGCCCCGCCGGGTCGCCCCGCCGCAGCACGCCGAGCCGCGCCTCGTAGCGGCCGCGCATGTTCTCGAGGAAGGCGGCCGTCGCCGCCATGTACTGTTCCAGCATCTCGGCCGCGACCTCGATCTCCGCCTGCGGCCGCCCTTCCAGCGTCAGCGCCTTCAGCGCGCGGCTGTCGGTGGCCAGCTGGATGTGGAGGCGGTGCAGCTCGGCCAGGTGCCGGGCGATCACCTGGCGCGCCTCCCGCGCTGCGTCGGTCTCGGTCATCTCCGCAGCCTGCGCCGGCAGGGATGAAGGGGGCGTTACTAGCCGCCCGTGCCCGTCTCCGCGCCGGCGAGTGCGGGCAGGGTGGCCAGCGCCTCCCCGGCCGCGGCGCGGGCGGCGGCGATGTCGCCGCCTTCCTCCCGCACCAGCGCCATTGCCTCCGACAGCTCCTTCACCGCGGTCTGCCAGGGCGCGCCGCGCCGGGCATCGGCGGGCAGGCGGAGCATGGCGCGCTCCACCTCGTTCAGCGCCTGGCGAAGGCGTGACGTGCCGGCGGAGGGGGTGATGGTCCCCTCCTCCAGCCGCTTCAGCACGTCCCGCAGCCCTTCCTCGGCCTCGCGCAGCGTGCGCATGGCCTCCACCTGCGCGGCGGAACCGGTGCCGGGGGCGGGCTGGGCGTGAACCAGGGCGGGGGCAGCACCCAGCGCAACGGCCAGGGCAAGCGCAATCGATCGGTGCATGGGGCTTGCACTCCTTCCGGGACGGGAACGCCGCGCGCCCTGGCCGGTTGCCGGCCCCCCTTTTCGTCCCCCCCAAAGATCGCAGATGATGAGGCGCAGAAGATCTGGGGAACGAGAGCCATGGCGAAGTTCGGGTTGAGCCAATCGGTGCGGCGCGTGGAGGATCCCCGCCTGTTGACGGGGCGCGGCCGCTACACGGACGACATCGCCATGCCGGGCGAGGCCGTGGGCGTCGTGCTCCGCAGCCCCCATGCCCATGCGAGGATCACCAGCCTCGACACCAGCGCGGCCAAGGCCGTGCCGGGCGTGCTGGCGGTGATCACGGGCGCGGACCTGCAGGCGGCGGGCCTCGGCGAGGTGCCCTGCGTGATCCCGCTGAAGAACAAGGACGGCACGCCGCGCGCCAACACGCCGCGCCTGGCGCTGGCCACCGACACGGTCCGCCATGTCGGCGATCCCGTCGCCTTCATCGTGGCGGAAACGCCGCAGGCCGCGCGGGATGGCGCGGAAGCGGTGATGGTGGACTATGACGTCCTGCCCGCCGCGACGGACCTTGCCACCGCCTGGGAAGCCGGGCAGCCGCAGGTCTGGGACGGTGCGGCCAGCAACGTCGCCTTCGACTGGGAAGCCGGCGACAAGGCCAAGACGGAAGCGGCCTTCGCCCGCGCCGCGCATGTCACGCGCCTCACGGTCGTGAACAACCGCGTCGTCGTCGCCAGCATGGAAACGCGCGCCGCCGTCGCGGCCTGGGAAGGCGACAAGCTGACGCTGCACACCAACACCCAGGGCTCCTGGCTGGTGAAGAACCTGCTGGCGGGCAACGTCTTCAAGATCTCGCCGGAGAATGTCCGCGTCATCACCCCCGATGTCGGCGGCGGCTTCGGCATGAAGCTGTATCTCTACGCGGAACACGTCCTGGTCGCCTTCGCGGCCAAGCAGGTCGGCCGCCCGGTGAAGTGGACCAGCGAGCGGTCGGAGGCCTTCCAGTCCGACACCCATGGCCGCGACAACATCACCCTCGGTGAACTGGCGACGGACGCGAACGGCAAGTTCCTGGCGCTGCGCACGCGCAACTACGCCAACATGGGCGCCTACCTCTCCACCTTCGCGCCCTTCATCCCGACCGGCGCCGGCACCAAGGTGCTCGCCAGCGTCTATGGGTTCGAGGCGATCTACGCGAACGTGATCGGCGTGCTGACCAACACCGTCCCCGTCGATGCCTATCGCGGCGCCGGCCGGCCGGAGAGCAACTATCTGGTAGAGCGCCTGATCGACGCGGCCGCCCGCGAGCTGAAGATCGACCGGATCGAGCTGCGCCGCCGCAACATGGTGACGCAGGCCGCGATGCCCTTCGTCTCCGCCATGGGCCAGCGCTACGACAGCGGCGATTTCCTGCAGCTCATGGACAGCGCGCTGGCGAAGATCGACTGGGCGGGCTTCCCGGCGCGGCGGGCGGAAGCCGAGAAGCGCGGCAAGCGGCGCGGCATCGGCCTGGCCTACTACCTGGAAGCCACCGGCGGCGGTCCCACGGAGAACGCCAAGGTCGTCTTCGCCGAGGATGGCTTCGTCGATGTCTATGTCGGCACGCAATCGACCGGCCAGGGGCATGAAACCGCCTACGCCATGCTGACGCAGCATGAGCTCGGCGTTCCCATGGAGAAGATCCGGGTGAAGCAGGGCGACAGCGAGACGCTGCCCGAGGGCGGCGGCACCGGCGGTGCGCGCAGCCTCTATTCCGAAGGCCAGGCCATCCTCGTCACCACCGCCAGCGTGATCGAGAAGGGCAAGCAGGCCGCGGCGGAGCATCTGGAAACCTCCGTCGCCGACATCGAATTCACGCCCGCCGCCGGGCGCTTCGATGTCGCGGGCACGGACAAGGGCGTGGGCATCCTCGAACTCGCCGCCATCCAGCGGAAGCGCGTGGCGGCGGGGCAGTCCACCCTGCTGCTCGACGCCATGGAGACGGCGAAGATCGAGGCCCACACCTTCCCCAATGGCTGCCACGTGGCGGAAGTGGAGGTGGACCCCGATACGGGCATCGTCTCCGTCCCCCGCTACATCGTCGTGGACGATGTCGGCCATGCGCTGAACCCGCTGATCGTGCGCGGCCAGGTGCATGGCGGCGTGGCGCAGGGCCTCGGCCAGGCGCTGCATGAGCGCACGGCCTATGACAATGGCAGCGGCCAGCTGCTCTCGGCCTCCTTCATGGACTACGCGCTGCCCCGCGCCGATGACCTGCCGGACATCGACGTGGACCTGATCGAGGTGACCTGCGAGACCAATCCGCTCGGCGTGAAGGGCGCGGGCGAGGCCGGTGCCGTGGGCTCGCCCCCCGCCGCGATGAATGCGCTGGTCGATGCGCTGACGCCAGTCGGCATCACGCACATGGACATGCCCGCCACGCCGGAGACGGTGTGGAAGGCGATCCAGGCGGCGAAGGCGGCCTGACGACGGTCCAGGCCCGTCTCGGGCCTGGCGGATGGGGTCCGGGGAAGGCAGCGCCTTCCCCGGCTCACCATTCTCCGTAGAACACGCCGGCGGCCTTGTGGCGGTCGGTACGCAGCTCCGCCTCCGCCCAGGTCAGCGTCGTGCGGCGCTTCAGCCGCGTGAACCACGCGAGCAGCTTCTCCCGCGCCGCCGTCCGCACCCCCTCAAGCGCCAGATCGGCGCCGAGGTCGTGGAACTCCGCCGGATCCGCCTGAAGGTCGAACAGCTGCGGCCGGTGCCCGCTGGTCCAGTGCACATATTTCCAGCGCGCATCCCGCAGCATCCAGGCGTGGTGCTGCCCCGTGGGATGACCCAGCCGGCGCCGAGCACCACGAAACGTCCAGTCCAGCTCGCTCACCACCGCATCTCGCCAGGGCGGTGTGGCGCCGTGCGTCAGCGGCAGCAGAGAGCGTCCTTCGACCACATGCTCCGCGGCCGGCAGGCCGAGCGCGTCGAGGATCGTCGGCACGACGTCGATCGCCTCCACGAAGCGGTCATCGACGGTGCCGCGCGTCGCATCCGCCTCCGTCGAGGGATCGAACAGCAGGAAGGGCACGCGCTGCACGCAGTCATGGAACAGCTCCTTCTCGCCCAGCCAGTGGTCGCCGAGATAGTCGCCATGGTCGGAGCAGAAGACGACCATCGTGTCCCGCCAGCGCCCAAGCCGCTCCATCGCCTCCCACACGCGCCCCAGATGGTCGTCGAGCTGCGTGATGAGGCCCTGATAGGCCGGCCGCACCGTCGCGATGCAGTCGTCGATCTGGAAGCTCTCGCTGACTTCCTCCTTCTGCCATTCGCGCAGCAGCGGATGCGCGCCCTCCCCGCGCTCCGCCGGGTGCCGGGAGACGGGCAGGCATTGGTTGGGCGAATACATCGCGTGGTAGGGCGCGGGCGCGATGTAGGGCCAGTGCGGCTTCACATAGGACAAATGCAGCACCCAGGGGTCGTCGCCCTGCCGGTCCATGAAGCCGATGGCCTGGTCGGTCGTGTAGGCGGTCTCGCTATGCTCCTCCTTGACCCGGGCGGGCAGGCGGGCGTTGCGCATCTTCCAGCCGCTGCGGACCTTTCCTTCCTCGTCCTCCACGGCGATGACGTAGTCGGTCCAGGGATCGGCGCTGTCATAGCCCTTCGATCGCAGCCAATGGGCGTAGGCGCTGTCAGGCTCCGCATGGTGGCCGTCATGGCGATCGACCAGCGTGAACCACCCCTCCTCCAGCAGCGCCGCCAGGTCGTGCTGGCCATCCAGCCGCAGGCGCTTCATGCCATGCGCATCGGGCAGCACATGCGTCTTGCCGGCCAGCGCCAGCGCCCTTCCCGCCTCCCGCAGATGCCATCCCAGCGTCACCTCGCCGACCGAGAGCGGCACGCGGTTATGCGTGGCGCCGTGGGAGGTGACGTAGCGCCCCGTGTAGTAGGACATGCGCGACGGCCCGCAGATGCCGGACTGCACATAGGCCTGGGAGAACCGCACGCCGCGCGCCGCCAGCGCATCCAGGTTCGGTGTGCGCAGGAAGGGATGCCCCGCGCAGCCGAGGTGATCCCAGCGCAACTGGTCCACCATGATGAAGAGCACGTTGCGGATGGCGGTCATGCGGCACGTTCCCCCGGTCGTCGCCGCGCATCCTGCCCCCTTCCCCGCTTGCGCGGGAGGGCTCGGCGCGGCCCATGGTGGTGCCAACCAGGGAGGACCATCGCCATGGTCGGGGATGCCGCGCGCGGCCGCCTGTCGGGCTGGGGGATCGACCCCTGGCCGGGCGGCGACCTGCCCGCCCTGCTCGCCACCACCCATCCGCGCTGGGGCCGGGTGGTGCGGGAGGCAGGCATGCGGCTCGATCAGGGCAGCGCGGGGCTCATGATCTCCCACACCAGCCTGTCGAGGTAGCGGGCCGACAGCGCGCCGTAGCCGCGGCCGGGCACGATCGGGTCGGGTGTCTTGTTGTCCGGCGCATCGGTGGCCCAGTTCTCACCCATGCTGTTGCGGAACACGAACCAGCCCCCGCCGAGATCCGGGCTCGGGGCCGGCCGGAAGCCGACGATGCAGACGGCATGTCCCGCTTCCGCGAAGACCCAGCCTGGCGCCGGATCCGACACCTGCCCGCTGGAGATCACGGATTTCAGCCACCAGTTGTCGGGCGAGCCTGGCGGGCTGCCGGGCGGGAGGAAGACGGGAAGCGAAACGGCAACGGGTCGCCCCTGCTTCAGCAGGTTCAGCACGACGCGGGCCACGTTCGGAGGGCGTTTCGCGATGGCCAGGTCCCAGTAGTCCACGGGTGCGACCGGCCGCGCCCCGGCGCGCACGTCATCGGGGGGATCGGCATCAAGCGGCTTCCGGTCCGGCCAATCGTCTTCCAGCGGCACGCCCTGCTGCTGCAGCACCGCCTGCGCGGCGCCAAGCTTCGTGGCGCCATTCTCGAAGCCGAGTGGCTTGAAGGCCGGCTGCGGGTTCTGCTCCGCCAGCACCCGCATGCGGCGATACAGGAAGACCGCGGAAAGCCGTGGCGGCCGCTGGCCGGGCGGCATCAGGGCACGCTCGGCGGCGGCGGTGGCGGCGAAGCCCACGCAGGTCGGTTTCCGGCCCTGGTCGCGCAGCGGCCATCGGTCCTTCAGCGGACCGAGCAGATCGACGCGTTCATCCTCGCCGAGTGCCGGCGGCCCATCGGCAAGGGGCCACTTCGGCGGAAAATTCCCCATCACCTGCCCGGGCCGCGGCGGCGGCGGGCGCAGCACGCCGCCGTCCGGCGGCTGGGCCGGCGCTTCCGCCAGCAGGCGGCGATAGCCGTCCGAGAGGTAGCCGCCAGCCTCGATCAGGCCGAGCAGCGCCACGCGGCGTATCTCACCGCCTTGGTCGAGGTAGCGGCTGGCATCGAGCACGGCGTGAAGGGCATCCCAGCCCTGCGGGGCGGCGTCCCGCACCCAGGCGAGTTCCCCCTCGGACATGCGCAGCGTCTCCGCCGCGATGCTGGAGAAGGGGGCGTTCACCCGCCGCCGCCCTTCTTCAGCCCGGCCTCCACGGCACCCTTCACCAGCGCCTCGAACCGCGCCTCGGTCATCTCCGGCGCCAGCGTCGGCTCGTCCGGCTGCTTGCCGGTGGACAGGACGCCGAGTTCGGCCCGCGCCTGTTTCAGCAGCTTGTCCACGCTGTCCAGGCCGAGCACGAGAGGCGAGATGAGTTGCGCGACCTCGACCCCGGCATCGGTGTCCCGCGCGAAATGCACGCCGGCAATCTCCCTGTTCCGGGCCTGGCGATCGGCCAAGTGTTCGAAGACCTCGCTCATCGCCTGCTTCAACTCTTTATCGATGAAGATCGCGCTGAGCACATTGGCGATGAGGCGCGACTGCAGCGCATGGTTGCTGGGAAAGGACGGGTGGGGCGGCGTTGGGATGCTGGGCATCAGCGCCGGATAGACCTGCACCGGGCGGGGAGCGTTGTGTTCCGCCTTCCAATACATCCCGACCATCTGCCCGATCAGGATGGCGGAGGCGATCAGCGTGGCGCAGGCGGGGTGGGAGGCGGGGCTGGCCATCAGCGCCTGCAGCCACACATCGCCGATGGCATCGGACTGCGCGACGATCTCCGCCTGCCGCGACGCGCGCTGCGGCACCTTTTCCAGCAACGCCTTCACTGCGCTGGGGTAGTCCTCCGCGCGCATCATCGGCGTGGGGCAGCCCAGCGCCTTCCAGGGCGTCGTGCCGAACTCGGCGAGGATGACTTGCGCGCGCAGCACCGGCGCGAAGGACGCCTGGGGGAAGGTGGCGCCGAGGATCAGCGGCAGGGCGCCGGGCGCAGGCTCGAGGAAGCTGCCGAAGGCGAGGATGCCGCCGAAGCCGCCCCCCATGCCCCCGTTCATCCCTCCGTTCATCCCCCCATTCATGCCGCCATTCATGCCGCCGTTCATGCCGCCATTCATGCCGCCATTGCCGGCGCCGAAGGTGAATGACATCGCTGGACCTCCCTGTTCTTGCCGTGACGCTAGCGTCACCCCGATCGTTGCGAAACGCGTGATTCAGGCGGGAAGCCCGGCTTCCTGCAATCGCCTCCCATAGGCGCGACGCCTGGCCTCGTCGCGGAAGGGCTGCCGTTCGATGAAGGGGCCAACGCGGAATCCGGGCTCCAGCGCCAGCACGCGCGCCGCCATCTCTCGTGCTTCTGGCGCTGCGCCGATTTCCATCATCGCGCCGATCCCGACGCGGAGCGCGGAGGTGTAGTTGGGATTGGCGGCGACGGAGCGCCGCGCCCAGGACGCCGAACGCTCGAAATCCTCGGCCGCGTAATGCGCGATCGCCGCGAAGCACTGGTAGCGGAAGCGCAGCGGGTCCTCGGGCGACAGGGCGATGGCGCGCTCCGCCCGCCGCACCGCCTCCGTCGTCTCGCCCAGGAACGCGTAGGTCGGGCTGCTCCACATCCAGGTCTCGGCATCGTTCGGCGCGGCATCCAGCGCGCGGTCGAACAGGTCCACCGCCTCCTCATACCCGCGCGCCAGGATCGCGCGATTGTGGCCGAGCATGGCGAGCGCGCGGGGATGGCGGCTGTCGAGCGCCAGCGCAGCCTCCGCCGCGGCCTCCAGCCCATGCCGGTCCCGCTCCGCATCGTCGGACCATCCCTGGCCGAGCCGCAGGCTGTGCCAATCCGCCAGCGCGGCGGGGATGGCGGCGGCGCCGCGGTCACGTGCCGCCGCTTCCCGCAGCAGCCCGCCCGCCTCCTCGAAGGCGCCGCGCTCCAGCCGGAAGATCAACTGCCGCGCCTCCAGCAGCAGGTGATAGGCGCCGAGGTCGCCGGGGCGTGACCGGCGCGCGCGGGCCAGCTCCGCCTCCCTCACCCGGGGCGCGATGGCATGGGCGATGACGGTGGCGACATCGTCCTCCGCCTCGAAGGTATCGACGCCGGCCAGGTCCCACTGGCGCTGCAGCAGCACGGTGCCGCCGGCGGCTTCCGCCACCTCCATCGTCACGCGCAGCCGGTCACCCCGCTGGCGCAGGCTGCCGGAGGCGACGTATTGCGCGCCGAGGCGCCGCGCGGCCTCCTCCACCGGCGCATCGGGCGAGAGAGCGCGCGTGGAGTTGCCGCTGATCACCACGGGTTCGCGCAGCATGGCGAGCGCACCCACCACGCCATCCAGCAGCCCCTCCGCCACCACGGACAGCGCCGGGTCAGCCTGGACCTGGCGGAAGGGCAGCACGGCCACGACCGGCACGCCGCCGAAGCCCGGCACCGGCAGTAGCGCCGGTGTCATTGCTGGCGCGGCCAGCGGCGCCGCTTCCAGGATGTAGCCCCGGCGCGGCACCGTCTTCAGCAGCGCCATTCCATCCGCCCCCATCGCGCGGCGGAGTTCGACGATGCATTGCGTGATGCTGTCATCGGTGACGGTGACGTCGGCCCAGACGGTGTCGAGGATCTCGGACCGCGTCACGAGGCGCCCCCGTGCGCGCAGCAGCAGCAGCAGCAGGTCGAGCGTCTTGGGGCGGAGCGTCGTCTCCTCGCCATCGGCGCGACGCAGCACGCCCCGCTCGGGATCGAGCGACGCAGCCCCGAACCGCAGCATGCCGGCAGCCGGATCCATGCGCCTCCGCAGCCCCTCCGTTCATGCCCCCACCCGGACCATAGCGATCGAGCGCCGCGCCGCCGAGTCCGTTCCGGCCCTGCCGCATTGCACGTGTTTCGCGGAAGTTTCGCCCCCCCTTCGGCCCTGCTTCGGGACCGAAAGCCCCCGCCCCTGCTGCCCTGCCGCCGCCCGGAAACGCCGGGCGTCACCAGGGAGCGACCCCGATGCGCACCACCCGAGCCTGCCTCCTCGCCGCCGCGCTGGCCCTGCCGGCCGGCGCCCTCGCCCAGACGCTGCCCGCCGACCACACCCTGCCCGCCCCGGCCGGTACCACCCGCCTGACCCTGCCGGCGCGCGGCGTGGAAGGCGTGCCGATGGTGCTGGTGCTGCCGGACAGCCTCGGTGACCAGGGGCGGTCCGACGCCTATGTTGAGGCGCTGGCGGCGCGCGGCCTCGCGACCCTGGTCATCGGCCTCGATTCCGCCGGCCCGGGCGGCGACGTGGCGCAGACCGCGCGCGCGGCGGCGGTGGCCAGGGACTGGGCGGCGGCGCATGTGCCGGCGGCGAACCCCGACCTCGTCGGACTGATCGGCTTCGGCACGGGGGCGCGCGCCGCGCTGCTGGCGGCGAATGGCGCGCCGGTCGTCGCCCTGGACCCGGGCTGCGACGGGCTGGCGCTGCCGGCCTACAGCCCGGTGCTGCTGGTGCATGGCGGGGCGGCCTCCGACGCTGCGGCCTGCGCGGCGCTGCCCGAACCCGCCGGCACCGCGATGCTCGCCCTGCCCGGCGCCGCCCATGCCTGGGACCTGCCCCCTGCCCTCGCGCCCGGCGGCGCGCTCGTGCCATCGCCGAGCGGCGAGGGCCGGCAGCGCGCCCGGCCGGACCTGGCGGCGACGGCGCTGGCCGCGCAGGCCGCCGCCGCCTGGATGTACCAGCAGCTGACGCCGCCGCGGAGCGCCGCGCGATGACGCCGGCCGCGCACCGCGCCGCGCTGCGCCGCGCCGGGCGCAGCGGGGAGTGGGAGATGGCGGAGCGCGCGACGCGCGCCTTCGCCTGGCGCTGGCTGCTGGGCCGCCTGCGGCGCGCCTGGCGGCCCTCGGGACCGGGCCGATGAGGCTGCAGGACGCGCATCGGCGGGACGCGGCCGCGCCGGCGGAGACGGATGGCTTCCCCGGCTGGCTGGTCGTGGCCGGCGGCTTCCTGGTGCTGATGGTGGGCTTCGGCGCCATCTACTCCTACGCCGCCTTCGCGGAGCAGATCGCCGCCAGCTTCGCCGCGCCGCGCGGCTCCGTCACCATGGTCTATGCGCTGAGCGGCGGCGCCTGCTTCTTCGTCAGCGCGCTGTCCGGGCGGCTGGCCGACCGCATCGGGCCGCGCGTGCCGGCGATGCTCGGCATGGGGCTGGTCGGGCTCGGCCTGATGGTGGCCGCCACGGCGCGCAGCCTGGCGGAGGTGATGGCCGGCTACGGGCTGCTGATCGGCCTCGGCACCGGCTTCGCCTATGTGCCGGCCATGGCCGCGGTGCAGGGCTGGTTCAGCACGCATCGCGGACTGGCATCCGGTGTCGCGGCCAGTGGCATCGGCGTCGGCACCGCGCTGGTGCCGGCGGCGGCGGATGCCATGCTGGCGATCGGCGACTGGCGCGGCGCCTTCGTCGTCTTCGGCGCCGCCGCCGTGCTGGTGGGCGGCGCGGGCGCGCTGCTGCTGCGCCGTCCGCCGGGCCGGATCCATGCCCTCGCGCTGGAAGAGACGCCGCCCGCGCGGCCTTGGGCCAGCCGGCGCTTCGCCCTGGCCTATGCCGGCACGCTGCTGGTCTCCGTCCCGGCGACGCTGCCGCAAGCGCTGCTGGTCGGTACGGCGCGGGACCTCGGCATCGAGTGGCATGAGGCGGTGTCGCTGCTCGGGCTGATCGGGCTCGGCACCATCGCGGGGCGCTTCCTGCTGGCGGCGCTGGCCGATGGGCTCGGGCGGCGGCCCACCTTCCTCGGCTGCTGCGCGGGCATGGCGGGCAGCATGGCCGTCTGGGCCCTGGCGGAGGGCATGGCGGCGCTGCAGGCCTTCGCGCTTGCCTTCGGCGCGCTGCAGGGCGGCTTCGTCGCGCTGCTGCCGGCCTTCACGGCGGACAGCTTCGGCCGCCGGGCGCTCGGCGGCGTGATCGGGCTGATCTACACCGGCCGGGGCGTGGCGCTGCTGGTGGCCCCGCCGCTGGTGGCCGCAGCGCAGGCGGCGATCGAGGGCCCCCTGCCCATCGCGCTCGTCGCGCTGGCCGGGCTTGCAGGCGCGGGGCTGCTGGCCGCCGTGCGGGACGCGCCGCGATGAGCGGCAGCCAGGCGACGGGCATGGGCTGGGTCCTGCTGCATTTCGCGCTGGGCTACCTGGCGGTGAATGCGGTGCCGGGGCCCAACATGCTCGCCACCGCGACGCTCGCCGCGCTGCGCGGGCTGCGGGGGGTGCTGCCCTTCTGCCTTGGCATCGCGGTGGGCGCAGGGCTGCTGGCGGCGACGCTCCGGCTGGCCTTCGCTTTGGCCACGGAGATGGCCACGGGCATGCCCCTGGCGATCCCGCTCGACCTGGCGGGGCGGTCCGCCGGTGCCGTGCTTCTGCTGCTGCTGGCGCTGCAGGCCATGACGGCACCGCCGCCCGCCGTGGCCGGCAGCCCGGCGGCGCGCCAGCCGTTATCCGCGCGCGCCGCCGGGATGGCCTTCCTGGCGGGTGCGCTGACGGCCGCCACCAACCCGATCACCGCCACCTACATGGCGGCGCAGTTCCTGGGTCCGCTGGCGGATGGCGTGGCCGCCTGGCTGGCGGTGCTGATCGTGCCGGCCCAGGCGATGGCCTGGGGGATGCTGGTGGCCGCGCTCTTCTCCCGCCCCGCCATGCGGCGCGTGGCGCTGGCGCGGCACCGGATGGTGTGCGTGGCCTCCGGCCTGGCGCTGGCGGCCATGGCGGTCGCGATGCTGCGGCCGCTGTTCGGATAGGACCGGGCGGGGCCAGGCAGCCCCGCCCGGCGTGCTCACATCTCCGCGTAGCTGCCGTTGCGCCAGACGTAGAAGACGTAGTCCGGCACCGTGACGTCGCCCTTGCCGTCGAAGGAGATGTCGCCCAGCACCGTCTGCCAGGGCCCACCCGACTTCAGCAGGGCGGCGATGCGGCGCGGGTCCGTGCCGTTGCTGCGCGCGGCGGCGGCGGCCCAGATCTGCAGCGCGGCGTAGGTGTAGAGGACATAGCCCTCCGGATCGATGTTCTTCGCCCGGAAGGCCTGCACGACGGAAGCCGCCGTCGGGCGCTTGCGGGGGTCGCTGCTGAAGGTCATCAGCGTGCCCTCGCCGGCCGCGCCGGTGATCTGCCAGAACTCGTTGGTCACCAGCGCATCGCCGCCGATCAGCGTGATGTTCATCCCCCGCTCCTTCGCCTGGCGAAGGATGAGGCCGGATTCCGTATGGTAGCCGCCGACATACACGACCTGGACATTCGCCTGCTGGAGGCGGGAGACGATGGCGGAGTAGTCACGCTCCCCGGGCGTATAGGCGCTGAAGAGCGCTTCCGTGACGCCGGCGCCGTTCAGCGCCTTCTTCGTCTCCTCCGCCAGGCCGCGGCCATAGGCGGAGTTGTCGTGCAGGATGGCGATGCGCTGGCCGCGCATGTTCTGGGCGATGTAGCGGCCCGCGACTTGGCCCTGCTGGTCGTCGCGGCCGCAGACGCGGAAGGTGTTCCAGCCGCCCTCATCCGTGTAGCGCGGGTTGGTGGAGGCGGGGCTGATCTGCAGCACGCCTTCCTCCGCATAGACCTTGCTGGCCGGGATGGAGCTGCCGGAGCAGAAATGGCCTGCCACCAGCGCGACGCGGCGCGAGGCCAGCTGGTTGGCCACGGAGACGGCCTGGCGCGGGTCGCACGCATCGTCGCCCACTTCCAGCGCCAGCTGCCGGCCGAGCACGCCGCCGCGGGCGTTGAGGTCCGCCACCGCCTGTTCGGCGCCGGCGCGCATCTGCCCGCCGAAGGCCGCGTACTGGCCCGTCATCGGCCCCGCCGTCGCGATGCGGATCGGGCCGGTCTGCGCCAGCGCCCCGCTGGCCCCGGCAAAAAGCGACGGCGCGGCCAGCGCGCCACCCAGCATCGTCCTGCGCTTCAGCATCCCGATCTCTCCCTGTCGTCCGGCGCCCATGGCGCGGTGGTACAACCTAGGCGAGCCGGAAGGGGGATGGCCAGCACCCTTCGCGGGGCCTCACCCACCCGGCAGCAGTGCGTCGATCGCCCGCGCCAGCGCGATGTCGCGATCGGACAACCCGCCCGCGTCATGCGTCGTCAGCAGGATGTCCACGCGGTTCCACACATTGCTCCATTCGGGGTGGTGGTCCTGCTTCTCCGCCAGCAGGGCGACGCGCGCCATGAAGCCCCAGGCCTCGTTGAAGTCGCGGAAGCGGAAGCGGCGCTCGATGGCGTCCCGCCCCTCCGCCATCCGCCACCCCGGCAGGTCGGCGGCCAGGCTGGCGCGGGCTTCGGGGGAAAGGGGCTGAACCATGGCGGGGGTTCTCCTGTTCTCGGCTTGACGCGGGGCGGCGGGCGGGCTGCAAGGCGGCATGACCCGCTTCAGCCATCCGCCGACCCTGGACGACATCGTGGAGATGGCCGAGCAGGCCTTTTCCGCCATCCCCAAGGAGCTGCGCGACCTGGTCCGCGGCGCCGCCATCGTGGTGGAGGATGTGGCGGATGAGGAGACCGCGGCGGAGCTCGGCTTCGAGAGCCCCTGGGCGCTGACCGGACTCTACCGCGGCACGCCGATGACGCAGAAGAGCGTCTTCGACACGCCGGCCGAACCCGACAGCATCACCCTGTACCGGGAGCCCATCCTGCTGGAATGGGTGGAGACCGGAGAAGACCTGTTCCGCCTGGTCCGCAACGTGCTGATCCATGAGATCGCGCACCATTTCGGCTTCTCCGACGACGATATCGACCGGCTCGAGAGCGGCGATTAACCCTTTCGCCACGCGCGATTTTTCGTCTTTCGACGGATCGCCGCCCCGGCATTAACCGCGCCGTTACCCGCTACCCGGCAGAACCTGCCCAGCCGACGACGTCGGCATGGTGCCGACCGACTCCGTCGGCTTGGGGATGGCAGGATGTCGCGCAGGGGTTCGGGTGCAGGATGCGCCGGGCTGGGCCGAAAGGCCCAAGGGGACGCACCATGTGGTGATGCTCCGCAGGGTCGCGCATGGGCGGCCTGATCGACCAGCTTCGCGCGCTGGGCATGGTGCGCCTGGCCGCCATGGCGGGCGTCGGCCTGGCCGTGCTGGGGCTGGTCGCCTGGTTGGCGATGCGCGCGGCGGAACCCCCGATGGCGCTGCTCTACGGGGACCTCGACCCGCGCGATGCCGGGCAGGTGGTGCAGGCGCTGGACCGCGCGCGAATCCCCTATCGCCTGGCGGCCGGTGGCGCGCAGGTGCTGGTGCCGGAAGCCGATGTGCCGCGCGTGCGGCTGATGCTGGCCCGCGATGGCCTGCCGGCCGGCGGGTCCGTCGGCTATGAGATCTTCGACCGTGGCGAGAGCCTGACCACCACCCCCTTCCAGCAGGACATCAATCGCGTCCGCGCGCTGGAAGGCGAATTGTCCCGCACCATCCGCGGCCTGTCCGGCGTGCGCACCGCGCGCGTCCACCTGGTGCTGCCGCGGCGGGAGCCCTTCTCCCGCGAAAGGCCGGAAGCGCAGGCCAGCGTCGTCATCGCCATGCAGGGCGCGCAGCGCCTGGACCGGGAAGGCGTGCAGGCGGTGCTGCACCTCGTCGCCGCCGCCGTGCCCGGGCTGCGGCCGCAGAACGTCTCCATCGTCGACAGCCGGGGCGAATTGATGGCCCGCGGCGGCCAGGCGCTGAGCGGCCCCGCCGCCGCCCAGACCGGGGAGGAGTTGCGCCGCGCCGCGGAGCAGCGCCTGGCCCGCGGGGTGGAGGACCTGCTGGAACGCACGCTCGGCCCCGGGCGGGTGCGGGCGGAGGCCTCGGTCGAGATGGATTTCGACCGCGTGCAGACCACCGAGGAACGCTTCGACCCGGAAAACCAGGTGCCGCGCAGCACGCAATCCACCAGCGAGAGCAGCCGCAGCGGCGAATCCGGCAACGTCTCCGTCGCCAACCAGCTGCCGGGCGCGGAATCGCAGGCAGGCGGCAGCCAGACCCAATCCTCCCGGTCGGAGGAGACGACGAATTTCGAGATCGGCCGCACCACGCGCAACACGCTGCGCGAACAGCCGGCGCTGCGGCGCCTGTCGGTGGCCGTGCTCGTGGATGGGGTGTGGGAACCGCAGGCGAACGGCCCGCCGCAGTTCCGCGAACGCTCGGCGGAGGAGTTGCAGCGCATCGCCTCCCTCGTGCGCTCCGCCGTCGGCTTCAACGAACAGCGTGGCGACCGCGTGGATGTGGTGAACCTGCGCTTCGCGGAGCCGCCGCCGCTCGACGCGCTGCCGGACGGCTTCACCATCCTCGGCCAGACCATCCCGCCCGCGCTGCTCGGCCGGCTGACGGAGACGACCATCCTGGCGCTGGTGGCGCTGGCCGCGATCCTGCTGGTGGGGCGGCCGATGGCGAATCGCCTGACGCTGGCGCTGATGCCGCAGGCGGCGCTGGCCGGCGCCGGGGCCGCGGATGGCGCGGCCGCCATCGGCCCCGATGGCACGCCGGTCGCGCTGCCGGCGGGCAGTGGCACGGCGCCCGATGGCACGCCGCTGCTGCCCGGCCAGGCCAGCGCGCCGGGTGAGCCCGATGCCGACGGCATGGTGGATGTCGCGCGCATCGAAGGGCAGATGCGCGCCTCCGCCCTCGCGGAGCTGGCGCAGCTGATCGACAAGAACACGGATGCCAGCGTGCAGGTGATCCGCCGCTGGCTGGCGCCGGAGGATGCATCGTGAGTGGATCGATGACGGGACCGCGGAAGGCCGCGACCCTGATGCTGGCGCTGGGCGAGGAACAGGCGGCCAAGATCTTCGGCCGGCTGCATGAGGATGAGATCCGCGACCTTTCGCTTGCCATGGCCGCGCTCGGCAATGTGGGCGCGGAGACGGTGGAGGAGGTGGTGCGGGAATTCCGCACCCAGCTCGGCCAGGCCGGGCACCTCGTCGGTTCCTACGAAAGCACCGAACGCCTGCTGCTGAAGACGCTGCCGAAGGAGCGCGTCATGCAGATCATGGAGGAGATCCGCGGCCCCGCCGGCCGCACCATGTGGGACAAGCTCGGCAACGTGAACGAGGCCGTGCTCGCGAACTACCTGAAGAACGAATACCCGCAGACCGTCTCCGTCGTGCTCTCCAAGGTCCGGCCGGACCACGCCGCGCGCGTCCTGGCGCTGCTGCCGGAAGGCTTCGCCATGGAAGTGGTGATGCGCATGCTGCGCATGGAGACCGTGCAGAAGGAAGCGCTGGAGGGCGTCGAGCGCACGCTGCGGATGGAGTTCATGTCGAACCTGGCGCGCGGGTCCCGCCGCGACGCGCACGAAGTCATGGCGGAGATCTTCAACAACCTCGACCGCGCCGCCGAAGGCCGCATCCTCTCGGCGCTGGAGGAACGGTCGCGCGAGAGTGCCGAGAAGATCCGCGCGCTGATGTTCACCTTCGACGATCTGCAGCGCCTCGACCAGCAGGGCATCCAGGCGCTGCTGCGCGCCGTGCCGAAGGACAAGCTGACGCTGGCGCTGAAGGGTGCGTCGGAGACGCTGCGCGACATGTTCTTCCGCAACCTGTCCGAACGCGCCTCCAAGCTGCTGAAGGACGACCTCGCCGCCCTCGGCCCCGTGAAGCTGCGCGACGTGGACGAGGCGCAGGCCGCGATCGTCGCCATGGCGAAGGATCTGGCGGCGCAGGGCCAGATCCAGATCGCCGACGGGCGCGATGACGAGATGGTGGCCTGATGCTCGCGCTGCGCCTGCCGGACCTGTCGAAGCCGCCGCCACCGCCGCCGGCCCCGCCACCGCCGCCGCCACCCGACCCGGCGCTGCTGGAGGCGATCCGAGCGGAGGCGGAGGAGGCCGGCCGCGCCATCGGCCATGCGGAAGGGCTGGCCGAGGGCCGCGCGATGCAGGCCGCGGCGCAGGAAGCCGCGATCCAGCGGGCGCTGGAAGCCATGGCGCGGGCGATGGAAGGCGCGGCCGAGGCCGGAAGGCGGGCCGCGGAGGAATCGGTGACGGCCCTCGCCTCCCTCCTCTCCGCCATGCTCGACCATCAGGTGCCGGGCGCCTGCGAACGCGCGGGCGCGGACATCGTCGCGCGGCTGCTGGTGCCGCTGCTGCCGGCCATCGCGGACCGGCCGGAAGCGGTGCTGCACGTGGCGCCATCGCTGGTGGAAGCGACCGCAGCCCGGATGCCGTCGGGCGGGCCCGCGGTGGTGGCGGATGCGGCGCTGGCGCCGGGCGATGCGCGGCTCGCCTGGCGGGATGGCGCGCTGCTGGTGGACCGGGCCACGCGGCGCGCGGCGGTGGTGGACGCGCTGCGCGCGGCGGGTGTGTGGGATGATGAGCAGGGAGAGAGCGCATGAGCGCCGATGATGGCTTCGAGGCCGTGCCCGCGACCGAGGCCCAGCAGGGGGCCGGCAATGTCGGCGGGCCGCGCGACCTGGACGCGGTCTATGACATCCCGGTGCAGGTCAGCGCCGTGCTGGGCCGCGCGACGATGCAGGTCTCCCAGCTGCTGAAGCTCGGCCGCGGCGCCGTCGTGGAACTGGATCGCAAGCTGGGCGAGGCCGTGGACATCTACGTCAACAACCGCCTGGTCGCGCGTGGCGAGGTGGTGATGGTGGACGACAACCGGCTCGGCGTGACGATGACCGAGATCGTCAAGTCCGACCGGGGCGGCTGAGACCATGGCCCGGCTGCTGATCGTGGGCTCCCTGGAAGGGGAGCTGGGCTCCGCCGCCCGCGTGGCCATCGCGCGCGGCGCCAAGCTCGGCCATGCCGAGGGAGTCGCGGCCGGGCTGGAACGGCTGCGGGCGGAGGGCGCGGACCTCGCACTGGTCGATCTGCGCCACGACGTGGCCTGGCTGGTGCAGGCCATGGCGGCGGAGCGCATCGCCTGTCCCGTTGTCGCCTGCGGGCGCGCCGAGGATGGCGACGCCGCGGTGCGCGCGATCGAGGCGGGCGCGCGGGACTTCCTGCCGCTGCCGCCGGATGCGGACCTCATCATCGCGATGCTGCAGGCCGCCGGCGCGGCGCCGTCCCGCGAAGGGCCGATCGCGCGCGACCCGGCCATGACGGCGCTGCTGGCGCGCGCGGCACAGGTGGCGCGGGCGGAGGCTTCCGTGCTGCTGACGGGGGAAAGCGGCACGGGGAAGGAGGTGCTGGCACGGCACCTGCACGCCATCTCCAAGCGCGCGCGCGGGCCCTTCGTGGCGCTGAACTGCGCCGCGCTGCCGGAATCGCTGCTGGAGAGCGAGTTGTTCGGGCATGAGAAGGGCGCCTTCAGCGGGGCCATCGCCATGCGCAAGGGCAAGTTCGAACAGGCGGAAGGCGGCACGCTGCTGCTGGACGAGATCGGGGAGATGGACCCGCGGCTGCAGGCCAAGATCCTCCGCGTGATCCAGGAGCGGGAGGTGGACCGGCTGGGCGGCGGCGCGCCCATCAGGGTGGATGTGCGGCTGGTGGCCGCAACGCATCGCGACCTGGCGCAGGAAGTGGCGAGGGGGCGGTTCCGGGAAGACCTCTATTTCCGGCTCAACGTCATCGCGCTGCAGATCCCGCCGCTGCGTGAAAGGCCGGCCGACATCCTGCCGCTGGCCGAGCATTTCGCCCTGCACTACGCCCGCGCCAACGGGCTGCCGGAACGCGGCCTGTCGCTGGTGGCGCGCCAGGCGCTGCTGTCCCATGCCTGGCACGGCAATGTGCGGGAGCTGGAGAACACCATCCATCGCGCGGTGCTGCTGGCGGAAGGGCATGAGATCGGGCCGGAGGCGATCGAGCTGACGCGGCGCGCGGTGGTGGTGGAGGCCGCCGCGGCGGCGGCCGCTGCGCCATCCGCCACGCCGGCCGCCGGGCCGCCCGCAAGCCGCGTCGCCGCGCTGGTCGGGCGGAAGATGGAGGAGGTGGAGCGCGACCTGATCCTGGAGACGCTGTCCCATTGTCTCGGCAACCGCACGAGGGCGGCGGAGATCCTCGGCATCTCCATCCGCACGCTGCGGAACAAGCTGCAGGACTACCGCGCGGCAGGCATACCGGTGCCGGCGGCGCCTGGACAGGTCATGCCCGCGGCGCCCGGGCAGGTGACGTCTCCGCTGCCGGTCGCGGTCTGACCCTTGGCCAGCATCACACTGCCTTCCTGGATCGGGCGTGCGCGGCCATCGGGCGATGTCGCGCTGGGCCTTGGCGTCGTCATGCTGGTGGCGGTGCTGGTGGTGCCGCTGCCGACCTGGCTGCTGGATGCGGGGCTCGCGATTTCCATCACCGCCTCGGTCCTGGTGCTGATGGTGTCGCTGTTCATGAACCGGCCGCTGGACTTCACCAGCTTCCCGACCGTGCTGCTGCTGACCACGCTGCTGCGCCTTTCGCTGAACGTCGCCACCACCCGCGCCATCCTGACGCATGGGCATGAGGGTCCGCAGGCCGCGGGGCATGTCGTCTCCGCCTTCGGCGGCTTCCTGATGGGCGGCGACGTGCTGGTGGGCCTGATCGTCTTCGCCATCCTGCTGGTGGTGAACTTCGTCGTCGTCACCAAGGGTTCCGGCCGCATCGCGGAAG
Organism: Acetobacteraceae bacterium; assembly: GCA_027482245.1. GTDB lineage: Bacteria > Pseudomonadota > Alphaproteobacteria > Acetobacterales > Acetobacteraceae > Falsiroseomonas. Next base: position 253,911 of record JAIXWG010000064.1, read on the forward strand.
TGGCGGCGCGCTTCAGCCTGGATGCCATGCCGGGCAAGCAGATGGCGATCGACGCCGATCTCTCCGCCGGCGTCATCACGGAGGAACAGGCCAGGCTTCGCCGCAAGGAGCTGGAGGAGGAGAGCGGCTTCTACGGCGCCATGGACGGCGCGGCGAAATTCGTCCGAGGCGACGCCATCGCCGGCCTGATCACCACCATGATCAACCTGCTGGCCGGCATCGCGATCGGCACGCTGCGCCAGGGCCTGCCCTTCGGGGAGGCGGTGTCCACCTTCTCCATCCTGACCGTCGGCGATGGGCTGGTGGGGCAGATCCCGTCACTGCTGGTCTCCATCGCCGCCGGCATCGTCGTCACCAAGGGCGGCGTGGAAGGCCGCGCCGACCAGGCGCTGGCGCTGCAGCTCGGTGGCGCGAAGCCGCTGGCCCTCGCTTCCGGCGCCGCGATGCTGATGGGCCTGATGCCCGGCATGCCGCTGATCCCCTTCGTGGCGCTGGCCGGCGCCGCCGCCTGGGGGGCGCGCGCGCAGCACCTGGCGGAACGCGCCGCGACCGCCCTGGCCAATGCGCCGCCGCCGCCGCCCGGGGAGCCACCGGCCAGCGACGCGCTGAAGATGGACCTGCTGCGGCTGGAACTCGGCTACGGGCTGCTGTCGCTCGCCGCCGGCGACGCGCCGCGGCTGTCCGAACAGATCCGGTCGCTGCGCAAGACCACGGCGCAGGAGCTGGGCTTCGTGCTGCCCAGCGTCCGCATCCAGGACAACCTGCAGCTGCCGCCCGACACCTACGTCATCCGGGTGAAGGAGATCGAGGCCGGGCGCGGCGCGCTGAAGCCGCCGCTGCACCTCGCCATCGACCCCTCCGGCAACCCGCCCGCGCTGCCCGGCGAACGCGTGCAGGAACCCACCTTCGGCCTGCCCGCCGCCTGGATCGAGGAAATGCAGCGCGACGAGGCGCTCGCCATGGGTTGCACCGTGGTGGATGCCGCCGGCGTGCTGGCCACGCACCTGACCGAGGTGACGCGCGAGAACATGGCGGAGATGCTGTCCTTCGCCGAGACGCAGAAGCTGATCGACGACCTGGCGGTGGAGCACAAGCGCCTCGTCTCCGACCTCATCCCCGGCCAGGCGAGCCTCGGCACCGTGCAGCGCGTGCTGCAGGCGCTGCTGGCGGAACGCGTTTCCATCCGCGACCTGCCGACGATCCTGGAGGGGATGCAGGAAGCCGTCGCGGGCGGGGCGCGCAGCCTCGGCCCCATGCTCGCGATGGTGCGCACGCGCCTCGCCCGCCAGATCAGCGACGCGGCGCGTGGGCCCAACGGCTACATCCCGATCATCGCGCTGGCGAATGAATGGGAGCAGGCCTTCCAGGAAGCGCTGATCGGGCCTGGCGAGGAAAAGCAGCTGGCCATGGCGCCGTCGAAGCTCTCGGCCTTCATGGGCGCGCTGCGGTCCGCCTTCGATGCGGCGAGCAATGCCGGGGAGCCCGCGGTGCTGGTGTGCTCCGGCACCATCCGCGCGCATGTCCGCGCGGTGGTGGAACGCTTCCGGCCTTCCACCAGCGTGCTGGCCCACACGGAAATCCACGCCCGCGCGCGCATCCGCACCGTCGGCACGGTGCAGGCGGCGGTGACGGCATGATGCCGAAGGGACACAGGAATGGCTTGCGGCCGACGCCGTCGGCCGAGGCCGCGAATGCGGCCCGCCGCCTATGCGTCACGCCGCAGGCGTGCCTTCGGCACGACGAGCCAAGCGCGCGGAGCGCGCACCCGGCACCTGAGGGCATGCAAGGCATGCCAGCGCGTCGCCGCAGGCGACCGCTGGCATGAGGCTTCGCGTGATCCGCGCCGCGCGGATGTCGGATGCCATGGCGCAGCTGCGCGCGGAGATGGGGGAGGATGCGGTGCTGCTCTCCACCCGCCGCGTGAATGGCGGGGTGGAGATCACCGCGGCGCAGGAACAGGATGACGAACCGCTGGTGATCCCGCCGGAGGCAGCGGCGCCGTCCCGCGCCATCCCGGCGGAGCTGGCGCGGCACAACCTGCCGCCGGACCTCGCGGCGCGGCTGTCGGAAGGCCGGCTGGCGGGGGCGCTGGCGCAGATCCTGTCCTTCCTGCCGCTGCCGGCGGGCGCTGCCGCGCCGCTGCTCTTTGTGGGGCCACCCGGCGCGGGCAAGACGCTCAGCGTGGCGAAGCTGGCGACGCGGCTGGTGATGGCCGGCACGGCGCCGCTGCTGGTGACGGCGGATGGGCGCCGCGCCGGGGCCACGGAACAGATCGCCGCCTATGCGCGGGTGCTCGGCCTGCCGCTGGCGGTGGCGAGTGGCCCGGCGGCGCTGGGCAAGGCGCTGGGGCGCCGGGCGCAGGGCCAGCCGGCGCTGGTGGACATGCCGGGCTGCGATCCCTTCAGCCCCGCCTCCGCCCGCGGCCTGGCCGCGCTGCTGGCGGCCGCGCAGGGCACGCCCGTGCTGGTGCTGCCGGCGGGGATGGATGCGGAGGAAGCGGCGGAAACCGCCCATGCCTTCCGGCTGTTGGGCTGCCGGCACCTGCTGCCCACGCGGCTCGATGCCGCGCGGCGGCTGGGCGGCGTGCTGGCCGCGGCCGCGCAGGGGCTGGCGCTGACGGAAGCCGGCACCGGGCAGGATGCCGTGGGGGGGCTCGAGGCGCTGACGCCGGAACGACTTGCCGAGCGCCTGGTAGCGCCGGCCAACGGGGAGAATGCGCCATGAGTGCGGCGCCGATGACGAAGCCGGGCCGCGTGACCGCCATCGCGTCCGGCAAGGGGGGCGTGGGCAAGACCTGGCTCGCCATCACCCTGGCCCAGGCCCTGGCGCAGGCGGGGCGGCGCGTGCTGCTGATGGATGCCGATCTCGGCCTGGCCAATGTCGATGTCCAGCTGGGGCTGAAGGTGGGGGCGGACCTCGGCAGCGTGCTGGGGGGCGCGGCCCCCGAGCAGGCGGCGATCCGCCTGCCTGCCGGCTTCCACCTGCTGCCCGGCCGGTCGGGCACCGGCGCGCTGGCCGGGCTGTCGGGCGCGGCGCTGGACGCCGCCACCTCCCTGCCGCGGCGGCTTGCCGCCAGCTGGGAGGAGGTGCTGGTCGATGTCGGCGCGGGGGTGGAGGCGCCGCAGCGCCGCCTGGCCGCCGGCGCCGACCTGCTGCTGGTGGTGGCGACGGAGGAACCGACGAGCCTGACGGATGCCTATGCCGTGCTGAAGCTGCACGCGCAGGACGCGCCGCGAGCGGAGGCGCGGCTGGTGGTGAACATGGCCGCCAGCGCGGCATCCGGCCAGGCCACCCATGCGACGCTGGAGGCGGCGGCGCGGCGCTTCCTCGGCCGGGCTCTGCCGCTCGGCGGCATCATCCGGCGCGACTCCAAGGTGCCGGACGCCATCCGCCACCAGACGCCGCTGCTGACGCGCCATCCCGGCAGCGCCGCGGCGAAGGACGTGGCGGCGCTGGCGCGCGAACTCTGCTAGCTGCGGCGGAAGACGAACAGCACGCCATCGACCGGCACGCCCTTCTCCTCCCGCAGCACCGTCTCCTCCCGCGCCAGGGCCGCCAGGCCGGCGGCCGCGGCCAGCGCTTCGACATGGGCAGGGTCGTGGCGGTAGCGGAGCCCGGTGCCCAGCGCATAGGGCGCGCCCTCCCCCTTTTCGATGCTGAAGGCCGCCAGGCCCGCGGGGCGCAGCGCGGCGGCGATGGCCGTGAGCGCCGGGCCGAGGTCGCCGAGGTAGTTCAGCACATCCGCCGCAGCCACCAGGTCGAAGGCCGCCCGTCGCGTGGGCAGCCAGGCCAGCAGGTCGGCGTCATGCAGAGCGTCGTAGAGGCCGCGCTTCGCGGCTTCCGCCAGCATGCGCGGCGACAGGTCCAGTCCCTCCAGCCGCGTCGCCATGGGCTTGAGGGGCAGGCCCGACAGGCCGGTGCCGCAGCCGAGGTCGAGCACCCGGCCCGTGCCGAAGCCCGCCCGCGCCACCAGAGCCGCCAGCAGGCCCGGCGTCCGGTAGCCGAGGCGCCCTTCCAGGTCCTGGTCGAAGCGCGGCGCGTAGAGGTCGAAGAGGTCCCGCACATAGGCAGCCGGCGCGCGGTCCGGCACCGCCTCCGCCCCCAGCGCCGCCAGCAGGAAGCGCGCCTGGCCGACCAAGGAGGGGTCGAGGCCGGGGATGGCGAGGGCGCGCCGCGCGGCCTCCGCCGCGCCGTCTTGCCCGGCCTCCCGCAGCGCATGGGCCAGGGCGATCCAGGGCTCCGGCGTGGCAGGGGCGAGGTCCGTCGCGCGTCGCAAGGGCGCGATGGCGGCCGGCGCGTCGCCGAGGGCGCAGAGCACCTGGCCGAGGTTGCGCTGCGCCACCGGATCGGCCGGGCGGATGGCCAGCGCGGCGCGCAGCGCCTCCGCCGCCTCCGCCAGCCGCCCGGCCTCCGCCAGCGTGCCGCCGCGATTGGCCAGGAAGACCGGGCTCTGGGGCTGACGCGCCAGGGCCTGGGCGGACAGGGCGAGCGCGGTCGGCAGGTCGCCCCGCTGCCGCGCCGCGACGCCCAGCAGGTTCAGCGCATTGGCATCATCCGGCCGCAGCTTGAGGACGCGGCGGTACAGCCGCTCCGCCATCACGACGTCGCCCCGCGCGTGGCGGGCGGCGCCTTCGCGCAGGAGTTCATCGGCCGATGCTTGCGCCAAGGCCCCGTCCCCCGCGATGGTGTGCGCGCATGCTGACATCCATCCACGCGCTCGTGCGGCCTGGCCGGGACCTCCGGGTGGATTTCATCCGCGGACTCGCGCTCTGGTTCATCTTCATTGACCACACGCCGGGCAATCTGCTTGGCCAGATGACATTGCGCAACGTGGCCTTCTGCGACGCGACGGAGGGGTTCGTCCTGCTGGCGGGATACGCCGCCGGCATCGCCTATGGCCGGCTGCTGGAGCGCGAGGGCTGGGCCCATGCGGCGGCGCGCGTGGCCGGGCGGGTCGGCACGCTCTATGTCGCGCATATCTTCCTGTTCGTGGTCTTCACCGCGCAGGTGGGCTTTTCCGCCGCGGCGCTGGACCAGGCGGCCTATCTCGACGAATTGCAGCTGGATCCCTTCGGGGCGGAGCCCTACCGCGCGATGCTGGAGGCGCTGCTGCTGCGTTACCAGCCGGCCTTCCTCGACATCCTGCCGCTCTACATCGTCGTGCTGGCGATGTTCGCGATGGCGCTGCCGCTGATCAACCGGCCGGGCTGGCTGCTGGGGGCTGCCGTCACGCTCTATGCCGCGGCGCGGCTGCTGGACTGGGCGCCGCCGTCCTGGACGGGGTCGGGCTGGTTCTTCAACCCGCTGGCCTGGCAGCTGCTGTTCGCCATCGGCGTGGTGCTGGGCCGGGCGGATCCCCGGGCGCTGGCCCGGCGCTTCCCCTGGCACCGCGGCCTGGCCGTGCTGGCGGTGCTGCTGCTGCTGGCGGCCGCGGTGCTGCTGAACCTGACCTGGCACGGCGCGGCGCGGGGATGGGAGCCGCCGGAATGGCTGGCCGCCTGGCTCGCGAGCGTGGACAAGACGGGGCTGCACCCCGTGCGCGTCGCCTCCGTCCTGATCATGGCGTGGCTGGTGGCCCACCTGCTGCCTGGCGGCGCGCGCTGGCTGAACGGGCCGCCGGCGGCGCCCTTCGTGCTGATGGGCCAGCAGGGGCTGGCGGTGTTCTGCGCCGGCATCTTCCTGTCCTTCCTCGGCCGGCTGGCGCTGGAACTGGCGTCGGGCGGCTGGGTCCAGGCGGCGGTGAACCTGGCGGGGCTGCTGGCGCTGGTCGTCGTCGCCATCGTCTCCGCCTGGTATGGCGGGGAAGGCAAGCGGCGGAAGGCACCGGCCTTGCCGGCCTCCCCGCAGGGGGCTACGCCTTGAGCCCGATGGCCCGCCTGCGAGACACGCTGCGGCCGGCGCTGGTCCTGGCCGCGATCCTGCTTCCGCCCGGCATGGCCTGGGCGGAACCGGCGGGCTGTTCCGCGCCGCCGGAGGCGATGGAGGCCGCGCCCCTGCCCGGCGCCGTCGCCGCCCTGTCCCGGGGCGCGCTGCGGGTGATGGTGGTGGGCAGCGCCTCCACCCAGGGGGGCGGCACCTCCGGCCCCGCCGCGACCTGGCCGGAACGGCTGGACCGGGTGCTGGGCGCGCGAGTCGCGCCGGCCACGGTGCAGGTTTCCGTCTTCGGCGGCCGCGGCACGACGGCGGCGGACCATGCCCGCATCATTGCCGAACAGGCGCCCCGGCTGCGGCCGCACCTCATCATCTGGCAGCTCGGCACGGTGGAGGCGGCGCGCGGCCTGCCGCCGGACGAGATGGTGGACGCGGTGCAGGACACCGTCGCAAGGCTGCGCGCCAGCAGGGGCGAGCGCACCGACGTGGTGCTGGTCGATCCCCAGTTCAGCCGCTTCTTCCGCGCCAATGCGGATGTGGAGACCTACCGGGACCGGATGCGCCTGGCCGCGGCGGCATCCGGCGCCCAGCTGTTCAGCCGCTGGACCATCATGAAGCACTGGGCGGAGACGGATCGCCTGGACCTGGAGCGTGCCGCCCGCGCCGATCGCGTGGCGATGGCGGACCAGCTGCATGACTGCCTGGCCAGGGCCCTGACGCAGTTCATCCTGCAGGGCGCGCTCCGCGGGCCGCGCGACCGGCCTGGCAACGAAAGGCCGTGACGGCCGGCAACCCCTTGCCGTATTCTGTCGACGAAATGGCGATCGGTCCGTACCTGCCCGCCCTGCGCCGCTACGCCCGGGCCGCCATGGGCAGCCCTATCCTCGGCGATGCGGTCCTGGCGGACTGCCTGCCCCGGATGACGCGTGAGAAGGCGGACCGTGACGGCCTGCTGCGGCGCCTGATCGCCGCGACGGATGCCAGCCCGCTGGCGCCGCTGGCGCGGGCGGATACGCTGCCGGGGGCCATCGCCCGCCTGCCCGCCCTGTCCCGCCATGCACTGCTGCTGACACGGCTGGAAGGCCTGGGCGACGCCGAGGCTGCCCATCTGCTCGGGGTGCCGGACAGCGCGTTCCGCCAGGCCCTGGCGGCGGCTCAGCTGGCCCTGGCGCCGCTGCAGCCCGCCCGCATCCTGATCATCGGCGACGGCGAGGGAGAGATGGCCCGCGCTGTCCGGAGCCTCGGCCACGCCGTCTGCGGCCGCGTGGCGAATGAGGATGCGGCCTGCCACGCTGCGGCGCGCATGCAGCCTGATCTGGTGCTGGCGGAAGCGACGTTGCCGGATGGCGGCAGCGGCGTCATTGCCGCGCACCGGATCGCGGCCAATGACCCGGTCCCCGTGGTGCTGGTCGGCGGGCAGGCGCTGGCGGCCTATGGCTATCCCGTGGTGGGGCAGCCCCTGCGGCACGATACGCTGCGCCTGGCGATCGGGCGGGCATTGAGGGGACGCCATGGCCGGGCCGGGTGAAGGCAGCGTCGCGGAGCCCGGCGCGGAACCCGGGCGCTCCCCAGACGCTTCCAGCGACATGAGCGCCCACCTGCACACCGCCGCCGGGCCTGCCATGCCGCCACCCACGCCGGCTGGCACCGACGCGGCCTTCGACCGCTGGCTGCGGCAGGAGCTGTCGCGCCTCTACGACTCCGCCCTGTCGGAGCCCGTGCCGGCCGAGCTGCTGAAGCTGCTGGAGGAAGGCGGCGAAGGCTGACGGTGCGAGCCGGTCAGTCCAGCGCGGCCCGCAGCGCATTCCGGGCGCGGGACAAGCGGGACCGTACGGTGCCGACGGGGATGTGCAGCACCTCCGCCGCCGCGGCGTAGTCCAGCCCCTCCACCACCACGAGCCACAGCGCTTCCCGCTGCACGGGCGGCAGACGCAGGAAGGCCGCGGCGACATCCGTCATGGCATGACGCTCCTCCTGCCCTCCGGAGACGGGGATGGCCTGCCCGGCCTCATCCTCCAGCGATGAGAACCGCCGCAGGCGGCGCAGCTCCGCGTTCCTGGCGTTGCGCAGGATGACGAAGAGCCAGGCCCGCAGGTTTGTCCCTGGCGTGAATTGCTGGCGGGCGCCGATCGCCCGTAGCACGGTTTCCTGGACCAGGTCGTCCGCAGCTTCCGCCGGCCGGATCAGGACGCGCGCGAAACGGCGCAGCCGCGGAATCTCGGCAGCCACGGCCGCGGCGAAGTCATCGATCGCCGTGTCACGCCCCTGTTGCATAGCCACGCGGGTTCCCCGTCTCCTCGGTTCCCGTGATGAACGCGGGAAGCGGGCCTACGGGCGATCAACGGATGCGTGCGCTTGAACAACGTTTTGTCACCGCAAACCGAATCAACGCGTAACGTCAGAAGAGTCCCTCGATCCGCCCGTGCTCGTCGAGGCCGATGGTCTCCGCTGCCGGGCGTCGCGGCAGGCCGGGCATGGTCATGATCTCACCGCACACCGCGACGACGAAGCCGGCGCCGGCGGAAAGCCGCACATCGCGTACCGGCAGCACATGGCCCGTCGGCGCGCCGAGCGCCGTCGGATCCGCGCTGAAGGAGTACTGCGTCTTGGCCACGCAGACCGGCAGGTTGCCGAAACCCTCCTGTTCCCATCGCGAGAGTTTCTGCAAGACCGGCGCGGGGAAGGAGACGTCGGCCGCGCGATAGACCTCCTTCGCAATTGTCCGGAGCTTGTCGGCGAGTGGCATGGCATCGGGGTAGAGCGGCTTGAAGCGCGCGGCGCCGGACGCGATGCGCGCCTGCACGGCGCGCGCCAGTTCCTGCGCGCCCGCCGCGCCGTCGCCCCAATGCGTGCAGAGGATCGCCTGGGTGTCGAGCCGCGCCATGGCGGCGCGGATGGCCTCTACCTCCGCTTCCGTGTCGCTGGTGAAGCGGTTGAGCGCGACGACGACGGGGACGCCGAACTTGTGTACGTTCTCCACGTGGCGCGCGAGGTTCACCACGCCGCGTTCCACCGCCGCGACATCCTCCCGCCCCAGGTCTGACTTTGCCACGCCGCCATGCATCTTCAGCGCGCGGACGGTCGCCACGATGACGCAGCAGGCGGGGCTGAGCCCGGCCATGCGCGCCTTGATGTCGAAGAACTTCTCCGCACCGAGATCCGCGCCGAAGCCGGCTTCCGTGACGACGACGTCGGAGAGGCCGAGGCCGAGGCGCGTGGCGACCAGGCTGTTGCAGCCATGCGCGATGTTGGCGAAGGGGCCGCCATGCACCAGGGCCGGCGATCCTTCGATGGTCTGCACCAGGTTCGGCGACAGCGCATCCCGCAGCAGCGCCGCCATGGCGCCATCCGCCTTCACGTCCCGCGCCGTCACCGCCGTGCCGTCACGCCGACGGCCGACGATCATGCGGCCGAGGCGCTCCTGCAGGTCGTGCAGATCCTTGGCGAGGCAGAAGACGGCCATGACCTCGCTGGCCACCGTGATATCGAAGCCATCCTCCCGCACCACGCCCTGGCTGGCGCCGCCCATGCCGACGACGCAGTCGCGCAGGTTGCGGTCGTTCATGTCCATCGCGCGGCGCCAGGTGATGCGGCGCGGATCCAGGCCGAGCTCGTTCCCCCAATAGAGGTGGTTGTCCACCATGGCGGAGAGCAGGTTGTTGGCGCTGGTGATGGCGTGGAAGTCGCCGGTGAAGTGGAGGTTGATGTCCTCCATCGGCAGCACCTGGGCGTAGCCACCGCCCGTCGCGCCGCCCTTCACGCCGAAGCAGGGGCCGAGCGAGGGCTCCCGCAGGCAGATCATGGTGCGGGTGCCGAGGCTGTTCAGCGCGTCGCCGAGACCGACCGTCGTCGTCGTCTTGCCCTCCCCCGCGGGCGTCGGGCTGATGCCGGTGACGAGGACGAGCGCGCCGGGCGGGCGGGCGGAGGCTTCGGCCACGAAGGCGGTGCCGATCTTGGCCTTGTACTTGCCGTAGGGTTCCAGCGCATCATCCGGGATGCCGGCGCGGGCCGCGATCTCCTGGATCGGGCGGAGCGTCGCCTTGCGGGCGATCTCGAGGTCGGTGGCCATGGCCTGGCGATTCCCCCTGGCGGTGACGATCCGCGCCTCATGACGCGAAGGTTGATTGCCTGCAAGACGGCGGCCGCCCATCTCCGCGGGCATGTCCAGCCCCTGCATCGATGTCTGCCGCCATGACGAGGAAACCGGCTTCTGCCTGGGCTGCGGGATGACCCGCAAGGACCGCAAGCATTGGAAGCGGGAGAAGGAGCGGCGCGCAGAGATCCGCGCCGCCCTGCCCGGCCGCCTGTCCCTGCTGGCGGCGGCCGGCAACCCGGTGGGGGAGGCGGCGCGGAAGACGAAGAAGCGTTAGCCTAGCGGTCCACCACCAGCAGGTCCTGGAAGCCGGCGGTCAGGCGTTCGCCGCCGCCAGGGCGAGCCACCACCACATCCTCCGTCCGCGCGCTGAAGCTGGTGGGCTGCAGGATGCTGGGCTCCACCGTGAACATCATGCCCTCCCGCAGCACCGTCGTGTCGCCCTTGGTCAGGAAGGGCGGCTCATGCACGTCCCAGCCGATGCCATGGCCCAGGCGATGGCGGAAATTGGGGCCATAGCCCGCCTCCTCGATCACCTTCCGCGCGATGGCATCCACCTGTTCGCAGGTCGCCTCCCCCACCTTCAGGGCGGCGATGCCGGCGCGCTGCGCCTCGATCACCAGCGCATGCACCTTGATCTGCTCGGCGGAGGGTTCGCCGAAGTGCACGGTGCGGCCGTAATCGTAGCAGAGCCCGCCATGGGAGGCGCCGAAGTCGAAGAGCACGGAAACCGGGCTGTCGATCCGACGCTTCCAGGAATCGAGCCGCCGGCCGAGCATCAGCGGATGGTTCGGCCCGCTGTTGTAGAGCGTCGTGGTGAAGGTGGGGCCGAGGCTGTCCTGCCGCTTCATCTGGTAGTCGATCTCGGCGACGACATCGAGCTCGGTCATGCCGAAGCGGAGTTTCGGGAGCGTCTCCGCGAAGGCGGCTTCCGTGCGGCGCCCGGCCTCCCGCATCAGCGCGATCTCCTCATCCGACTTGATGAGGCGGAGTTCGCGAATGATGGCGGTGGCGGAGCAGAAGACGGCGTCCGGCAGCAGCTGCTGGATGTGCACGACGCTGTCGGCATGGGCGCGGTCGCTCACCGCGATGCGCGGGTTCGCGGGCAGCTTGAACTTCGCGATCAGCTCCCGCACCAGCGCCGCCGGATCGTCCCAGTCGCCCAGCACGCGAAGCTCCGTGCCGGGCGGCGCGCCGCGGCCGCCGAACTCCGCCGTCATGCGCGGCAGGGCCAGCACCGGCGGATGGCCCGGCGCCACCCAGGCGCCTTCCAGCCAGTCGCCGGGATGCAGCGTCACGCCATACTTGGGGATGTCGCGGGCAATGCCGAAGAGATAGTGGAGGTCGGTGCTCAGCGGGATGAAGGCGAGGTCCGCGCGGCCCCCCAGCAAGTCCTGGAAGGCCGGCACGCGGTCTGCGGCGACGGGCATGCTTCTCAATCCACCGTGGCGCCGGACGCGATGACGAGGGGCCGCCACGTCTCGACCTCCTGTGCGACGAAGGCCTGTGCTTCCGCCCCGAAGCGCGTGCCGGGATCGATGGCGAGCTGGCGGTAGCGCTCGATGATCTGCGGCAGCTCCAGCACCTCCTTCAGCACGGCGGCGAAGCGGTCCTGGATGGGCTTGGGGGTCGCGGCGGGCATGGCCATGCCGGCCCAGCCTTCGGCCACCAGGCCCGGGAAGCCGTGCTCCACGAAGGTCGGCATGTCCGGGAACAGGGGCTGGCGCGTCGGGCCGGTGATGCCGATGCCCTTGATCTGGCCGTTGCGCATCAGGCCGACGGAGCTGGCGATGCCGTCCAGCGTCACCGGCACCACGCCCGCCACCACGTCGTTCACCGCCTGGGCGCCGCCACGATAGGGGATGTGCTGCATCTCGATGTTCGCGACCTGGCAGAAGCGGAGCATGAAGAGATGCGGCAGGGAGCCGACGCCCGAGGTCGCATAGGCGATGCCCGGCCGCGCCCGCGCCGCAGCGGCGAGGTCCGCGGGATTCGCATAGGGCGCGTTGTTGTTCGCCATCAGCGCGTAGTAGCCGGACTGGATCATGCCGACATGCGCGAAGCTGCGCACCGGATCCCAGCTGATGCGGCCACGATAGAGCGTGCTGCCGACCGAGAAGGCGCTGATGGCCGACAGCAGCACCGTGTAGCCATCCGGCGCCGCATCCGCGACGACGCCGGTGCCGAGCGTGGCGCCGGCGCCGGGTCGGTTTTCCAGCACAAAGGGTTGGCCGAGCCGGGGCGCCATCTGCTCCGTCAGCAGCCGCGCCAGCACGTCCGTGGATCCGCCGGGGCCGAAGGGCACCACCAGGCGGATGGGCCGGTTGGGCCAGGGCGCCTGGGCCAGCGCCGGGGCCGCCAGCAGGGCGCCGCCGGCACCCAGCAGGGCGCGGCGAGGAAGAAGGGTCGGGTCGATCTGGGTCATGGCAGGTCCCTGTTGGTGGCGGCGCTGCCGCGTGGCCTTGGCATTTCCGTATGGTGAACACTGCACCATGATGCGAACATCTCCGCAAGCCGGGACCGGAATGGCCCTGCCGCTTCTCCACCGTGCGGCGGTCGCTGTGACAGGCCGCACCCTCCCAGAGCCGGAGGTGCGTCGCGCAAACGCCTGTCGTGGGAAGCGACGACGCGAATGATCTGAATCAAGGATGATCCGCCACGCCGCGCCGATAACAGTCGCGGCGGCCGCGCTTGGGGCGCGCCGCGGATGATGAGGCAAGGCTATGACCATGAAGATGATCGCGGCCGCGATGGCATGCGCGATCGCCGCAGCCCCTGCAATGGCGCAGGATGTGCGCGGCAAGCAGGCCGGCGATATCGTGCTGGGCGCCGGCGTGATCGGCGTGCTGCCGAGCAATGGCGGCAGCACCAGCATCGGCGGCACGCCGCATGCCAGCGACACGGCGACGCCGCAGCTCGACCTGACCTACTTCCTGACGCCGAACTTCGCGGTGAACGTCATCGCCGCGACGTCGCGCCATGACGTGACGGTGCGCAACGTGCCCGGCGCCGGCACGCTCGATCTCGGCCGCGTCTGGGCGCTGCCGCCGACGGTGACGCTGCAATACCACCCGCTGCCAGGCAGCCGCATCAGCCCCTATGTCGGCGCAGGCCTGAACTACACGGTTTTCTATGGCGAAGGCGGTAGCCGTTCCGCCGGCATCACCCGCGTCGATGTCGAGAATGCCTGGGGCTACGCCCTCAATGTCGGCGTGGACTACGAGGTCGCGCCGAACTGGATGGCAAATGTGGACGTGAAGCGCCTCTGGCTCAGCCCCGATGTGCGCGTCAATGGCGGCGCCGTGCGCGGGCAGGCGGACCTCGATCCCTGGATCGTCGGCGCCAGCGTCCGCTACCGCTTCTGACCATCGCGTCGCGCCCGGGGCAGGAATGCCCCGGGCGTTCCGGCGTCATCGCGCCGGCATGGTAGCGCGCGCCTGGCGCAGCGCCGTCGCCATCATCGCCGGCACCCACACCGTCTCCGCGCTTTCGCCCGTGCCGATCGTCAGCGGCACCAGCCCCGGCCGCGGCTGCTGGGAGAACAGGCCGTCGAGATGGATGACATCCATGTTGCCCATCGCATCGGTGCGCGTGACCATGACGCGGCCGCCGCCGACCACGTTGCCGGGCATCGGGCCGTAATCGACCATGAAATTCTCGCCCGCGCCGGTCACGCGCGGATAGCTCTGCGCGGAAGCGGCGGAGACCGTCAGGGTCATTGCCGCGGCGGCGAGCAGGGTTGGCAGCACAGCCTTCATCGTTCTTCTCCGTTGATGGCGACACATGCCGTTGCGATGTGCCGTCGGGTGGACTATCCGGCAGCGCCGCATCGCGCCGCCAATGCGTTGCACGGATCGATTCCATGCAGCGCGCGTATCGCCATCACGCAACCAGGTCGCTGCGGCGAAGCGCCTCCATGAAAGGGACAAGGGAGGGCGACCAGCGCCGTCCCGCGACGGTTGCCAGCGAGACGTGCCGGGCGATCGGCGCATCCTCCACCGGCCGCAGCACCAGCCCCGGCTGCACCGCGCTGTATTCCGGCAGGAAGCAGACGCCCATGCCAGCCGCGACCAGGCTCTGGATCCAGTCCTCCCGCTCGCTGCAGGCGGCGCGGACCAGCGTGGCGCCGGCCTCCACCAGCCGCTCCGCCAGCACCTCCCGATGCTCGCAGTTCAGGCGCGACAGATAGGGCCGGCCATCCATGTCCCGCATGCGGATGACATCCCGCGCCGCGAAGGGATGGCCGGGCGCGCAGGCGACGACGTAGCGCTCCGCATAGAGCGGCTCGACCTTCAGCCGCTCCGCATACTCCTCGGGCTGCGGCATCAGCGCGGCGTCCAGCTCCCCATCCAGCAGCATCTCCGACAGCCGCGGCGGCGTCGCATCCACCAGCGACAGGTCGATGCCCGGCCGGCAGGCGCGGAAGGATTGCAGGAAGCGGCTGAAGCGCGCGGGACCGATGGAGCACATGACGCCAAGCCGCAGCTCCGCCCCCTGCAGCCGCAGATGCAGGCTGGCCTGCTTCCGCACCACGGCGCTGCGCGCGACGATGTCCTCGATCCGCGGCTGCACCAGCCGGCCGAGCGAGGTCAGGTGCGTGTGCCCGCGTTCGCGGGCGAAGAGCGGCGCGCCGAGCTCCGCCTCCAGCTTCTGAATGCCGCGGGTCAGCGTAGGCTGCGTCACGCCGCATTGCTCCGCGGCGCGGGTGAAGTTCAGCGTTTCGCAGACGGCGACGAAATACCGCATCTCGCGGAGGTCCATGGTCCTGCCTCGGTGGGGGGCCTGGACCACGCTTCGCTGGGCCGGTGCGGATGGTTTCGCAGCCCCCGCGATTGACCGCGAGGGGGCTCGCGGCCGATCCTGGCGGCCTTCGAGGTCAGGAGAGAACGATGCCCCGCCAGCTGCGCTTCACCTTCGTCGATGCCGGCGTTTCCGGCCGGGTCGAGCTGCATGAGACGCTCGCCGCCCGCACCGTCGATGCCATCTGGGGCGCACTCGCCACGCCGGTCCGGCAGCTGAGCTTCCACGCCATGTTCGCGGGGCCGGAGATCATGATCGGCCTGCCGCCGGAGAACCAGAATTTCGACCCGCGCAGCCTGCCGCCGGAGAACCAGACGGTGATCCCGACGCCGGGCGACGTGCTGTGGTTCTACCAGGCGCCGAACATGATGAAGGGCCTGGCCGACGAGTTCTGGGAGATCGGCATGTTCTACGGCGATGGCGGCCGAGTCTTCGGCCCGCTGGGCTGGACGCCGGTGACCATGTTCGGCCGGATGGTCGCCGAGGACCTGCCGGCGTTTGCCAAGGAATGCGCGGACATCCGGCTTCGCGGCGCGAAGATGCTGGAGATCAAGCGGGAGGAGTAGTGCGGGCGGGTCGCCCCCCCTCACCCAACCCTCTCCCCCCGCGGGGGGGAGAGGGCTTCACGCCCGCTACAGCCGCTCCACCACCTCCACCACCTGGTCGCCGCTGTAGAGCGGCATCCAGGGGCGGCGGATGGAGCCGACCCAGGCCTGGCCGGTGGGGCAACGGATCTCCTCCACCACCTCGCCGTAGAGGTCCACCATGCGCCCCATCACCTGGCCCGCCACCATGTCCTGGCCAGGCTCCACCAGGCAGTCCCAGTAGCCGCCCTTCGTGCACTTCACATGCACGGCGTTGCCGCCGCGGCGCACATCGGTCGCGACCGGCGGATCGCCCGGGATCATGCCCATCGCCCGCGCCGCGCCATGCAGGGCGGTCGAGAAATTCGCCAGATCCTCCTCCCGCACCCGCGCGCCGCCGCCGCTTTCGATGATCAGCGCGGTCTTGCGATGCGTGCGGCTGACATGGGCGAGGTAGGTGCCATCCATCCAGCCCTCCGACGCGCCCCACTGGTACCGGCTGCCGACCTGCGCCGCGAGCGCCTTGGAAGCACGCTGCTGCGGCCCGTCGAACTTGTCGTCGTAGATGACGTAGAAGGCGGTGATCGTGAGCTCGCCCCCGCTATGCAGGTCGAGGATCGTGTCCCCGCCATGCTCGCCGGCAATGGCCAGGAGGCGATCAACGATCTGCTCGCCGACGCTGCCCGTCGGGCTGCCGGGGAAGATGCGGTTGAGGTTGGTGCCGTCCTGCGGCGTCAGGCGGCTATGCGCGCGCTGGCCGAGCGGATTCGCCACCAGCAGCGCGGCGATGCTGCCCTTGAAGGTCTTCAGGTCGAGCGAGCGGATGAAGCGCGCGGCGGCAATGGGGCCAACGTTCTCGCCGCCATGGATCAGGCACTGGATGAACAGCCGCGGCCCCGGCAGCGCGCCGCGCGCCAGCATGACGGGGGAGACGAGCGGCAGGATGTTGTCGTGGCCGAGCTCGATCACGCCGGTGGCGAGTTCGCCGGGCGCGGCCTCCGCGGTGCCGAAACGCATCAATTCTCTCCCGGGATCAGGGTCAGGTCTTGGGGTGTCCAGCGCGCCGTGGCGGGGGCGCCGGGGCCAAGGTCGGCAAGCGCGGCGGGGCCTTCAACGAGCAGCGCGCGGCCGCCCGGCAGGCGCAGCACGGCCTGGGCACCGGTGCCGAGGAAGCTCACCACCTCCACCGTGCCGGCGACACTGTTCGGGCCCGCGGCCGGCGCCTGGTCCAGCGTGATTTTCTCCGGCCGCAGCAGCCAGGTGCCGGGGTTCGGCACATCGAGCGTGATGCCATCCTCGCTGCGCCGGCCATCGGCACTGACGAAAATGTTGGCGCGGCCAATGAAGCTGGCGACGAAGCGGGTCGCGGGGCGGTCATAGACCTCCCGCGGCGTGCCGAGCTGTTCGAGCCGCCCCTTGTTCATCACCGCGATGCGGTCGGAGATGGCCATCGCCTCCGCCTGGTCATGCGTGACGAAGAGGGTCGTGAGGCCGAGTTCCGTCTGGAGCCGCCGCAGCTCGATCCGCGTCCCCTCCCGCAGCAGGGCGTCGAGGTTGGAGAAAGGCTCGTCCAGCAGCACCACGGCGGGATTGATGACCAGCGCCCGGCCGACTGCGACGCGTTGCTGCTGGCCGCCCGAGAGCTGCTTCGGCAGGCGCTTCTCCAGCCCCTGGAGTTGCAGCAGCGCCACCATGCGCGCGACGCGCTCCGCCGCCTCGGTTTTGGGAACGCCACGGCGCTGCAGGCCGAAGGCGATGTTCTCCGCCACCGTCAGGTGCGGGAACAGCGCATAGGACTGGAAGACCATGCCGGTGTCGCGCTTGTGGGGCGGCATCGTCGTGATGTCGCGGCCGCGGAGCAGGATGCGGCCCTCGCTCGGCTCCACGAATCCCGCCACCATCCGCAGCGTCGTCGTCTTGCCGCAGCCGGAGGGGCCGAGCAGCGCCACCAGCTCGCCCGGCTTCACGGCCAGGTCCATGCGCGCGACGGCGGTGGTGCTGCCGTAGCGGCGGGCCAGGCCCTGGAGGACCAGTTCGGCGCTCTCACTCATCGGTTTGCATAGGCCTGTTGTGCCACCATCAGGATCAGGGCGAGCAGGATGAGCATGGCGGAGACGGCGGCGACCGTCGGGTCCATCTGCATCTGCGCGGCGCCGTAGAGCACGACCGTCAGCGGCGCATCGCGCGCGGAGCCGAGGAAGAGCGCCATCTCCACCTCGTCGAAGGAGAAGATGAAGGCCAGCGCCGCGGCGGCGAACAAGCCGGGCTTCAGCGCCGGCAGCGTCACCAGGAAGAAGGCGTGCAGCGGGGATGCGCCGAGATTCTGCGCCGCTTCCTCCAGCGATGGATCGACGCGCTTCAGCACCGGCAGCATGACGCGCAGCACCAGCGGCACGCCGACCAGCAGGTGGGAGACGATGAGGCGCGGCAGGCCCGGCGGCGCCACGGGATGGGCCGCGTAGAACAGCGTCAGCGCCACCGCCAGCACCAGTCCGGGCAGCACGAGGGGCGAGAGGAAGATCGCCTCCAGCAGCGCGCGGCCGGGGAAGCGGAAGCGCGTCAGCGCCACCGCCGCCGCCGTGCCGATCAGCAGCGACAGCACCGCAACCGTGCCCGCCAGCCGCAGGCTGACAAAGAAGCCGTTGAGGTAGCGCACATCGCCCAGCGCCTGGCGATACCAGCGCAGCGACAGCCCCTGCGGCGGGAAGGCCAGGTAGCCGGTATCGCTGAAGGACGCCGCGACAATAACGAAGAGCGGCCCCAGCAGGTAGGTGAAGGTCAGCACCGCCATCAGGCGAAGCACCCAGCCGAAGGGGCTGCGGAGCGAGATCATCGCGCCTGCTCCTTCGCGTCACCCAGCAGCCGCCCATAGGTCAGCGCGACGCTGATGGAGATCGCCAGCAGGATGGCGGCGATGGCGGCGGCGAAGGGCCAGTCCAGCAATTCCAGCGTCTGTTCGTAGATCGTCACCGCCATGAAATGCGCCCGCGCGCCGCCGACCAGCGACGGCGTCGCGAAGGCGCTGACGGACAGCGAGAAGACCAGCAGCGACCCCGCCAGGATGCCGCCCCGCGCAAGGCGGATCGTCACCAGCCACAGCGCCACGACGGGCGACGCGCCGAGGCTCATCGCCGCATGTTCCAGGTCCCGGTCGATGCCGCGGATCACGGCGTAGAGTGTCACGATCATGATCGGCAGCAGCACCTGCGCCAGCGCGATGACGACGCCGGCGAAGGTGCCGATGAGCTGGAAGTTGGACTCGACCAGGCCCGTCGATTGCAGCAGGCGGCTCGCCACGCCGTTGCGGAAGAACAGCACCATCCAGGCGAAGCTGCGCACGACGGCGCTGACCCAAAGCGGAAAGCTGGTCAGCAGCAGCAGCAGCCCCGCCCAGCGCGTCTCCGCCCGCGCCAGCAGGAAGGCGAGCGGGAAACCCAGCACCAGCGTCACCAGCGTGACGCAGAGCCCAAGCAGCAGGCTGTTGCCGAGCACGCCGAGATAGTAGCTGTCGCCAAGGAAGCGCTCATACTGCGCCAGCGGCGTGCCCGGCGGCATGGATTGCAGGAACAGGCCGAGCTGCGGCCAGATGAAGAGCAGCGCGAAGACGAGCGCCGCCGGGGCGAGCAGCCCGGCGGCGACCAAACCACGCCGGGCGGAAGCGTGCACGGATGCTACCGGCTGATCTCCCGGTTGAAGCGATCCGTCCAGGCCGGGCGGTTGGCGTTGATCACGTCGCGGTCGAGATGCGCCAGCTTGTCCGTCGGCGCCATGAAGGGCGCGACGTCGGGCGGCAGTTGCGTCGCGGTATTGACCGGCGCCCAGCCCACATCCTTGGCGATGGCAGCCTGCACCTCCGGCTCCAGATGCCCGTTCAGGATGGCGGCGGCGATGTCCGCGTTGCGGCTGCGACGTGCGACGCAGCCCACCAGCAGGACATAGGGCGCGCCTTCCTCCGGCACCGAATACGCCACCGGGATGCCCATGTTGGTGCTGCGCATGGCCGACGCCCCGTCATAGGGCATGATCCAGATGTCGCCGGAGGCGAAGAGCGTCTGCACCTCCGCCGCCGAGCGGAAGATGTTGGCGCGCGGCGCGATGCGCTTCAGCGCGTCGAAGCCCGGATTGATGTTGCGCTCGTCCCCGCCATGCGCCTTCGCCAGCATCACGAGGAAATCGGTGCCGTAGCCGTTGGTGATGTGCGGGAAGGCGATATGGCCGGCGAATTCGGGGCGGAAGAAGTCGCGATAGCTGCGCGGCGGGTTCGGCACCTTGTCGGGACGGTAGAGGATGCCCTCCGTCACCAGGCCCCAGGCGATCCAGTGGCCCTCGGGATCCTTGAGATTAGCGGGGACGTTGGCGAAGTGGGGCTGCGCCGGCAGGGGCTGCGTCAGCCCATCGGCCTTGGCCTGCACATGCTGGCCGCCGCTGAACATGAAGAGGTCGATCTGCGGCGCCTGCGCCTCCGCCCGCATGCGGGCGAAGGCATTGGCGGAGAGGAGTGGCGTCTGCGTGCCGCGCGCGCCGGTCTCCCGCTGCACGCGGTCGAAGACCATGCGCTGGAGCATGTCCTGGCTCGGCCCGCCGAAGGCCGTCGCCACGACTTCCCGCCCCGCGAAGCGCTGCTGGGCGGAAGCGCGCGCCAGCGGCAGCGCCGCGAGACCAAGACCAGCACCGAGTACCGAACGTCGCCGCATGGACCGCATCCCTCGATCGTCTAGCGGGGACTATGAGGCAG
This sequence comes from Acetobacteraceae bacterium, assembly GCA_027482245.1. Classification (GTDB taxonomy): domain Bacteria; phylum Pseudomonadota; class Alphaproteobacteria; order Acetobacterales; family Acetobacteraceae; genus Falsiroseomonas. The sequence goes on from JAIXWG010000064.1 coordinate 273,994, forward strand.
TGAAACGCGGGGCGGCAACCCTCAGCCCGCGGCGCAGGCGCCGACAGTCAGGCGGCAGCGCGCTGGCCCACCCCCATCTCTTCCAGCACCTGCGCCACCTTCGCCAGCGCAAAGCGGATATCCGTTTCCGAGATCGCGCCGATGCAGCCGAAGCGCATCGTCGGTACCTTGGTCGTGTAGAAGTCGGACAGGATGACGCCCTTGTTCTTCATTGAGGTGCGGAACCGGGAGAAATTCCAGTTCGGATCGACGGGCTGGAAGACGTTGACGATGATCGGCCCCTGGTGTTCCGGCGCGACATAGGGCGTGAAGCCCAGCGCCTGCAGGCCTTCGCGCATCACGTCGCGATTGCGGCTGTAGCGCGCGAAGCGCCCGGCCTGGCCGCCCTCGGCCTCATAGATGTCCATCGCCTTGCCGAAGGCGCGCAGCGCCTGCACGGCGGGGGTGAAGCGGAAGCTGCCCCAGCCGTTGCGCAGCGCATGGTCGTGCACATCGACCAGGTCCATCACCCAGGACCCGGCATTCCCGCGGCACTCCTCCAGCCGCGCCACCGGCGCCACCGCGAAGCCGAAGCCCGGCATGCCCTCCAGGCACTTGTTGGAGGTGAAGACGACGACATCGCATTCCGGATGGTCCGCGATGCGGAAGGGCAGCGCGCCGAAGCCGGAGACCGCGTCGCAGATCATCCGCCGGCCGGCCGCCGCGATGACGGGGCCCAGCACATTCGGGTCGTTCACGATGCCCGTACCCGTCTCGCTCACCACCAGGGCGACATGGCTGCATTCCGGATGCTCGGCCAGCGCCTCGGCCAGGCGCTCGGGCTCCATCGGGCGGTTGTCGGGGCCATGGAGGGAGACGACGTTGCGCCCGGCTTCCTTCGCCAGCCGCACCAGGCGGTCGGCATAGCCGCCATTCTGCACCACCAGCACGGTGCCGCCCGGCGGCACGAAGGTGCGCAGCGCGGATTCGATGATCATGTGCCCGCAGCCCGGCAGGGGCAGGGAGACATGCTCCCCCCAATTGCCCCCGGCGATGGCCACGATGCGCGGCCGCATCGCGGTGTATTCGTCGCGGAAATCCTCGTCCCAGGGGGCGATGTCCTCGGCCATGCAGGCGCGGACCTCGGGGCGGGTCTGGACGGGGCCGGGGATGAGCAGAAGCATGGAAGGAATGTCCGTGCGGCGAGAGGGAGTGGGCGGGGCTTAGGCCCGGCGGGGGTCAGACCACAAGGCCGCCGCCGCCGAGTTCCCGCCGCAGCTTGCGCAGGATGGCGTCGGCGAAGTCGATGGTGTCGGCGCATTCCATGGCGAAGGCGCCCGGGCCGCCGATGACCTCGGCCTCGTAGTGGTCCAGCAGGTCCGGCTCCTCGTTCAGGATGGCCAGGGCGTTGATGGTGATTCCGGCCGCGACGCCGAGGTCCCTGACCGGCCCCGGGTCCCGCCCCGCATTGTGGCGGCCGTCGCCCGAGACATCCATGACGTGGCGCGTCGCCTCCGCGGGACAGCGCGCCAGGGTGGCAAGGCCGGCCGCCATCCCCTCCCCCAGCGCGGTCGCGCCGGGGCGCGGCAGGCGGGGGATGTTCTCGATCGCCTGTGCCAGGGCTTCCGCCCCCGCGGGATCGGCGATCCGGGTCCAGCCGAGGGCCAGGTCCTGCTGCCCGGGGCCGGACCACAGCAGCAGCGCGACCGCTGCCGCGCGCCTCGGTCCGCCGGTCGCGGCCGCCACCACGGAGGCATCCCGGAAGGCCGCCGCGGTGCCGCCCGCCATCAGTCCGAACTCCTCGAAGCTGACACTCGCGGAGACGTCCATCGCCAGGCAGAGGGCGATATCCACGCTATTCATGGGTAATATTGCCCTGATCCACGACCGGATTTGCACGCACGCGCCGCCGGTGCCAGATTGCGCCTGCACCGGGAACAGGGGACAGGGCAATGATCGGCAGGCGTGGCATCCTGATGGCAACCAGCGGCCTCTTGGCCGCCCCCTCGGTATACGCCCAGGGCGCCTGGCCGAACCGCAACATCCGCATGATTGTCCCCTATCCCCCCGGCGGCGCGACGGACGCCATGTCCCGCCTCGCCGCGCAGAAGATCGGGGAGAAGCTGGGCGTTTCCGTGGTGGTGGAAAACCGTTCCGGCGCCAACGGCCAAGTAGGCAGCCAGGCGATGCTGCAGGCGCCGGCGGATGGCTACACCATCCTGGGCTCGGCCTCGATCCACGTCATGGCGCGCCACGTCATGCGCAACGTGCCCTATGACCCCGTGGCGGAATTCGTCCCCGTGGCGCGCACCGCCCGCGGGCCGCTGGTGCTGGTGATGTCGCCGTCCCGCCCGCAGCGGACGATCCCGGAGGTGGTGGAAGCCGCCAAGCGCAACCCGGCGCAATGGTCCTTCGCCACCTCCTCCCTCGGCTCCGCGGGCCATCTCGGCACCATTGAGTTCAACCGCGTCACCGGCGCCAACATCGAGATCGTCGGCTATCGCGGCACCGCGCCGGCGCTGACGGACGTGGCGGCGGGCAATGCCCACCTGATGTTCGACCCGGTGCTGGCCACCCTGCCGATGATCCGCGGCAACCAGCTCCGCGGCCTCGGCATCGCGACGGCCGGGCGCACGCCGCTGGCGCCGGAACTGCCCACCATGTCGGAAGCCGGCCTGCCGGGCTTCGAGTTCTATTCCTGGTACGGCGTCTGGGCATCCCGCGCCGTGCCGGCGGAGCTGGTGGCGCGCATGAACGCCGCGCTGGTGGAGGGGATGCGGGAGCCGGCGGTGGTGGAACGCCTCACCGGCCTCGGCTTCGAACCGCTGGCGGAGACGGTGGCGGAGGCCGAGCGCTTCATCGTGGCCGACGTCGCCCGCAACGCGGAGCTGCTCCGGATCGCGAACTTCCAGCCGGAGTAACATTTCCGTTGCCACCCTGACGACAAACTGTCCTACCGGGATCATGTCCGGGACAGGATGTCAGGGAGTTCGGATCGGATGGACGGCGCTCGGGTGACCCTCGATTTTGCGGGGTCCAGGATCCTCGCGGAAAGCGAGGACGGGGTTGGGCGCGTGGTGTTCAACCAGCCCGAGAAGCGCAACGCCATGTCGGTGGCGATGTGGGACGGGCTGGGCCAGGCGCTGGACCATTTCGCGGCGGACCCGGCGGTGCGGGTCGTCGTGCTGGAAGGCGCCGGCGACAAGGCCTTCGTCTCCGGCGCCGACATCAGCCAGTTCGAGGCGCAGCGCGGGGATGCGGAAGCGCAGCGCGCCTATGAACATCAGACGGCGGCGGGGCGGGCGACGCTGGCCGCCTTCCCGAAGCCGGTCATCGCCAAGATCCGCGGCTTCTGCCTGGGCGGCGGCCTCGGCATCGCCATGAACGCCGACCTGCGCATCGCGGCGGAGGATGCGAGCTTCGGCATCCCGGCCGCGAAGCTCGGCCTGGCCTATGGCTTCGGCACCGTGCAGACCCTGACCAGCCTGGTCGGCCCCGCCCATGCGCGCATGCTGCTCTACACCGGGGACCGCATCGATGCGTGGGAGGCCGAGCGGATCGGCCTGGTGAACGACGTGGTGCCGGTGGAACTGCTGGACCGGACGGTGGCGAAGCTGGCCGCGACCATCGCCGCCAACGCGCCCCTGACCATCCACGCCGCCAAGCTGTCCATCGCCGCCGCGGTGCAGGATCCGGCGGCGCGGGACATGGCGGGCGTGCAGGCCGCCTTCGCCGCCTGCTTCGACAGTGCGGATTACCGGGAGGGGCGGCGCGCCTTCCTGGAAAAGCGCCGCCCCCGCTTCACGGGCAGCTGAGGGCGGCCACCGGGTTCGCAGGGCCGGGTCTTCCCGGTCCTGTCGGCGTCCCGCGCGACATGCTATCCAGGACCCACAGGGAAGGCCGCAAGAGCCTCTGGCTGGGTCCGGGAGAGGAGTTGTCGCGTCATCGACCACCATCAGGCCGCGCCGCCGGCGCTTGCGCACGGCGTTCCGGTCTCCGTCCTGCTCGACTCCATGGCCAGGGACTGGCCGTCGGAGACGCTGACGCTCGGCGACCTGGCCGCGGCGCTGGGGCAGCGCGGCTTCGGCGTGCTGGTGGTGATCTTCGCCCTGCCGAACCTGCTGCCCTTCTACCTCCCCGGCCTCAGCACCGTGGTCGGCCTGCCGATGATGCTGGTGGCGGCGCAACTCGCCCTGGGCCGCACCCGCCCCGCGCTGCCCGGCTTCGTCGCGCGCCGCCGCCTGCGGCGGGACACGCTGCGCCTGGTGACGGCGCGGGCCATGCCCTGGCTGCTGCGGGTGGAACGCATGGTGCGGCCGCGCCCCTCCGCCCTGGCGGGCGCGCGGGGCGAAAGGCTGGTCGGCGCCTGGGTCTTCATCCTCGGCCTGGTGATCATCCTGCCCACCCCCCTCACCAACGGGCCGCCGGCGCTGGCCTGCCTCATCCTGGCCATGGGCCTGATGGAGAACGACAGCCTGACCATCGCGCTCGGCGCGCTGCTCGGCCTGCTGGCCGCGGCGCTCAGCCTCACCATCCTCGCCAGCATCGGCTGGGCCCTGTTGGCCGGCCTGAACCACCTGATCGGATCGCCATGACCCCAATCGCGACCGGCGGGCCCTTCGGCGCCGCCGTCACCTGCCGGAAGATCGCCCCATGACGGACGCCGCGCACGCCCCCGAATCGGCGCCGATCTCCCGCATCGTGGCGGAGGTCGCGGCGGCCTTTCCCGGGGAGAGGATCAGCCTGGGGGAGATGGCGACGGCCTTCGGCGATCGGGCCTTCGGCATGCTGCTGCTGCTGCTGCTGCTGCCCGGCCTGCTGCCGGGCATGGCCAGCGTCTTCGGCACGCCGCTGCTGATCCTGGGCGTGCAGATGGGGCTCGGGCTGCGGGTGCCGAAGCTGCCGGCCATCCTGGCGCGCCAGACCATCAAGCGGGCGGACCTGCTGCGGCTCGCCTCCGCCTCCTCCAAGGGCCTCGGGCGGATCGAGCGCTATGTGCGGCCGCGCCCCGGCTTCTTCACCAGCGCGGTGGGGGAACGGATCATCGGCTGGCTGACCGCCTATGTCGCCATCATGCTGATCCTGCCGGGGCCGGGCACGAATGGCCCGCCGGCCTTCGGCAACATCGTCATGGCACTCGGCCTGATCGAGCATGACAGCAAGGTCACGGGCTGGGGCGTGGCGCTGACCATCGCGGGCTGCGCCTTCGCCACCGCCGTGCTGGGCGCGATGATCTGGTTCGCGATCAAGGCGGCGGGCTGGATCTTCTGAACTTCCGGCCACGTGGAGGCCCGCCGGATTGTGCCGGCTCAAGCGCCGATGCTAGCTTCCGGCCATGCGCCGGTGGCCCGCAAGGGCTGAAACGGGAACGCGCGAAGGTCGGCCCCAGGCGGAAGCGGGGCGCCGGCCCAGTCCGCGGCTGCCCCCGCAACTGTAGGCGGAGCGCCCCTGCCAGACGCCATTGGGTCCACGGGGCCTGAGAAGGCGGCGGGGGCACCGGGGATGCGATTCCCCGGCACTCCGTGAGCCAGGAGACCGGCCGGCGCAGAGACGTCACGCGCGTGCCGGGCGGGGTGCACCGGCGCAACGGAACGACAGGCAACGGGCCCTACTCGGCCCGCTTCCGCTCGTCTCCGCCTGCGGCGACGACGCCAACCGCCACCTGATGCCCCAGGGCATGAGGGGGCATGTCGTCCAGTCGCTCGGAGGGACCCGATGCGAAACCATATCCACCACCTGGCCGCACCGCTGGTGCTCGGCCTGACACTGCCTGCGCTCGCGCAGACACCCCCCGCCGCCCCGGCCGCGACCGTGCTGCCGGAGACGATCGTCACCGCCACCCGCATCCCGACACCCGCCGAGCGGGTGCCCGCCGCCGTCACCGTCATCACGCGGGCGGATATCGAGGAGCGTGGCTACCAGACGCTGGCCGAAGCGCTGGCCACCGTGCCGGGGCTCCGCCTGGTGCAGGCTGGCGGCATCGGCCAGCAGGCCAGCGCCTTCATCCGCGGCGGTGCCTCCCGCCACGTGCTGGTGCTGCTGGACGGCGTGCCGGTGAACGACGCGTCGGAACCGAACGGCGCCTTCAACTTCGGCAACGAGATGCTCGGCGACATCGAGCGGATCGAGGTCGTGCGCGGCCCCGGCTCCTCCCTCTACGGGTCCGGCGCCATCAGCGGCGTCATCAACCTCATCACCCGCCGCGCGCCGGCCAATACGCCGATCCAGGGCTTCGGGGAGATCGCGGGCGGCACCCGCGGCACGGCGCGCGGCACGCTCGGCGTCGCCGGCACCATGCCGGGCTGGGACTACATGGTGGCGGGCCAGGGCCTGACCACGCAGGGCAGCGACGCGACGCCGCGCCGCTTCACCCGCGACACGCGGGAGACGGAGGATTTCCGCGCCGCCGCCGGCACCGCCCGCTTCGGCTGGAACCCGGCCGCGGGCACGCGGGTGGAAGGCCTGCTGCGCTGGCGGGAGAACCACATCGACCTCGACAACGTGCCGAATGACGACCCGAACTACACCGGCAATGACCGCCGCTGGTACGGCCAGCTGCGCGGGGAGACGGCGCTGTTCGACGGCGCCTGGACCACCGGGCTGCGCGTGGCGCTGACCGAGGATCGCCGCCGCTACATCAACCTGCCCGATGCCCGCAGCAGCGCGACGACGGACGACCTGTTCCGCGGCGAACGCCAGGTCTTCGACTGGGGCAATCGCGTGCGGCTGGGCGATGTCGGCCCCTTCGCGCAATCGGCACTGGCCTTCGGCGTGACGCATGAGCGGGAGGAGGTGGACCAGCGATCGGGCTCGCCCACCTTCCGCACCACCACCAACGCCACCGCGCGTTCCACCGCGCTGCATGCGGGCGTGCAGGGGCAGGTTGGCGGGCGGCTCGACCTCTCCGCCGGGCTGCGGCAGGACCTAGCCGACGACTATGACGGCTTCCTCTCCTGGCGCACCGGCGCGGTGCTGGCGGTGCCGGAGGTGAATTCGCGCCTGATCCTCTCGGCCGGCACGGCCTTCAAGGCGCCCTCCCTCTACCAGCGCTTCGGGCGCATCGGCACGACCTTCCAGGGCAACCCGAACCTGCGGCCGGAGAATTCCTTCGCCTGGGAAATCGGCACGGAGACGGACATCCCGGTCTTCGGGCGGGAGGATGGCGCGACCTTCGGCGCCACCTACTTCGACACGCAGTACCGCAACCTCATCAACTTCAACCGCGCCTTCTCCAGCCTCGAGAACATCGACCGCGCCATGGCGCGGGGCGTGGAACTGGGCCTGACGCTGCGGCCGGCGCCCTGGCTGGATGGCCGCGTGGCCTGGACGGTGACGGAGACGCGGGATGAGGCGACGGGCGCGCCTCTGGCACGCCGGCCGAAGAACGTCGTCGCCGTCAGCGCGCGCGTGTCGCCGACGGATCGCCTGACCATCGCGCCGGAGGTGCTGTTCACCGGCCCGTCGCCGGAAACCGCCGCCTACAGCAACACCGGCGCCTTCATCGGCGGGCAGAGCTACAACAAGGCGGGCACGGTCGCGAACCTGACCGGCAACTACCGGGTGACGGACGGCATCACCGCCTTCGTCGAGGGCCGCAACCTGACCAACAGCCGCTACGAACCGGCCAACGGCTTCGCGACCTATGGCCGCAGCCTGTTGATCGGCACGCGCTTCGTGTTCTGAGGAAGCGCGGGCGGGGGGCCGTTCACGCGGCCTCCCGCCAGCCCGCGAAGCGGATGAATCCGATGGCACCGACGGCGAAGGCCACAGCGCCGCAGCCCAGCACCGCCGGGCCCAGCCATTCGCCCCGCATCAGCGACGGCATGGCGAGCATCGCCACCAGCATCCCGCCATGGTTCGCCACCATCCCGGCCCGCGTCGCGGCGGGGATGTCGGGCGCGGGAATGCGGCTCTGCCGCAGCACGGCGACGGGAATGTCCTTGAGCGGCCCGGCAAGGCCGCTCAGGAAGGCCGCCGCCAGCCAGGCCGGCCATTGCCAGGGCTCGGGCAGCGCGGCGATGCCGGCGAAGCAGGCCATGCCGGCGCCGACCAGCATGCTGCTCGCGAACATGCGGAATTGCGGCCGCGCCGGCATGGGCAGGCTGCCGCAGACGATGTTGGACAGCAGGTTGGCGGCCCCATAGGTCGCGATCAGCGCGCCATAGCTGCCGATTCCCTGCCCGTCCCGCTGCAGCAGCAGGGGCAGGCCCAGGAAGAACACCGCGTACCAGGCGCCGTTCAGCGGCCCCGCGCCGGCCAGCACATAGCCCAGCAGCGGATGCCGGCGCATGGCCTGGATGCCACGCAGGATGCCGATCCCGCGCGCCACGGGCGCGGCTGCCACGGCCGCCGGGCGGTGCCACCGCAGGATGGCCAGCAGCGCGGCGGCGGAGACCAGGAAGCTGGCGGCGTTGATGGTCAGGAAGTGGATCATCGGCACCAGCCCGGCCAGCAGCGCCAGCAGCCCCGGGCCTACCAACCGCGCGCTCCGTTCCGTGCCATCGAACAGCGCATTGGCCGCCGGCAGCAGGCCCGCATCGCCGGTCAGCCGCGGCAGCATGGATTGCAGCGCCGGCTGGAACAGCGCCTGCCCCACCGCCAGCAGCACGACCGCGACGCCCAGGCCGAGCGCGGTCGGCGATCCCGTGGCCAGGCCAAGCCCGATGGGCAGGGCCAGCGCCACCGCCCGCAGCAGGTCCGCCCCCACCATCAGCCGCAGCGCATCGAGCCGGTCCGCGAAGCCGCCCGCCCCCACCGCCACGACCAGCACCGTCAGCGCCTGCAGCGCGGCCAGGTAGCCGGCGGCGGGGCCGAACACATCCGTCGCGATCCAGCTGAGCGCGACGGCGTAGAGCTGGTCCCCCATGGCGGACAGGCTGAGCCCGCCCCAGAGCAAGGCGATGGCGGGAAGGCGCAGGGGTTGCAGCAGCCGCATCGGTGTCCCTCTCCGCCCGGCGGAGAATGGGCAGCCGGCGCGGCGTGGCGTCAACTCCCGCCGCGGGCCTTCCGGGGGCGCTTCAGGCGCGTGCCGCCGGCGCGCCCGGCTTCGGCCACTTCCTCGACACCTTCCAGCGCCGCCAGGAAGCGGCGGCACCAGACGGAGGCGGTATTGGCGCGAACCGTCGCGGCCATGCGCGTCCAACGGTCCAGTCGTTCATCCGCCGGCATGTCCATCGCGACGTCCAGCGCCTCCGCGATGTCGTCGGGATCGAGCGGATTCACCAGCAGCGCGCCGTCCATCTCCTGCGCCGCGCCGGCGAAGCGGGACAGCACGAGCACGCCGGGGTTGGCGGGATCCTGCGCCGCCACGAATTCCTTGGCGACCAGGTTCATGCCGTCGCGCAGCGGCGTGACGATGCCGATCCGCGCCATGCGCATGAAGCCCGCGAGCGTCGGCCGCGCAACGGCGCGGGTGATGTAGCGGATCGGCGCCCAGTCCGGCTCCGCCATCTGGCCATTGATGCGGCCGACGCTCTCGTCCAGTTCGCGCCGCAGCGCGCGGTACTGCGCGACGTCGCCGCGGCTGACGGGGGCGACCTGCAGGAAGGTGATCTTGCCGCGGTGCTTCGGGAAGCGCGCGAGCAGCGCGCCGAAGCCGGCGATCCGCTGGGGCAGGCCCTTGGTGTAGTCGAGGCGATCGACACCGATCGCCAGCGACCGTCCGGCCAGCGAATCGCGCAGGCGCGTCACTTCCTTCTGCGTCGCCAGCCTGGCGGCCAGGTTGGCGAAGCCCACCGCATCGATGCCGATGGGGAAGCCGCCGACGCGCAGCGCGGCACCCGCATGGCCGTGGGAGATCAGGGCGCCGCGCAGGTTCTCGGCATCGTCTTCCGTCTGCACGCCGATCGCGTCGATCGAATCCATCGCCGCCAGCACGTCATGCGCATGCGGCAGGCCGGTGAAGACGGCGCGCGGCGGAAAGGGCACGTGCAGGAAGAAGCCGATGCGCTGCTTGCAGCCCAGCGCGCGCAACTCCTTGGCCAGCAGGAACAGGTGGAAGTCGTGGATCCAGATCGTGTCGTCCGGCCGCAGCAGCGGCGCCAGCGCCGCGGCGAAGGCGGCGTTGACGCGCTGGTAGCCGATCCAGTCCAGCCGGTCGAACCGCGCGACGCCCAGCCGGTAGTGCAGCACCGGCCACAGCGCCGCGTTGGAGAAGCCCTGGTAGTAGTGGCGGTAGTCGTCATGACCGAGGTCGATGCGCGCATAGGCGGTCTGGCCGACCGTCGCTTCCTGCGGCGTCGTCCCGGTTTCCGCCGCGGTCTTGCCGGACCAGCCGAACCAGAGCGCATCCCGCTTTGCCAGCGCATCCTTCAGCGCCACGGCGAGGCCACCGGCGACCGCCCCTGTCTCCTTCGGATCAGGCACGCGATTGGCAACGATGACGAGGCGGCTCATGGGGTCCTATCGGGCTCCGCCAAGGCGGCCAGCCAGGCGCGAAGCGCCGAGGGCGTGCCGAAACTGTCCTGCAATCGAAGGCCGAGGCCGCCCGCCGCGCGCGCGGCCGCCATCCCCGCCTCATCCGTCACGTCATCGCCGATGAAGACCGGCACGCGCCCCGCGAAGGGCGCCCGCGCCAGCAGCGCCGCCACCGCCGTGCCCTTGGAGATCGCGCGCGGCTTCACCTCCCACGCCATGCGGGCGGGCATCAGGGTGAAGTGGTCCGGATCCTCCGCGACCAGCGCCTCCAGCAGCCCCTGCGCCATGCCGGCCGCCTCGGGCGCCTGGCGGTAATGGAGGACGAAGCCGTGGTCCTTGGCTTCGATGAAGGCGCCGGGAAAGGCCTCCGCCAACAGCCGCGCGCGGCCGAGCCAGGAGGCGGGCGGGCGCGCGAGGGAGGGTCCCTCCACCGGGCCGGCGGGGTCGACGCGCAGCGCCCCGCCATGGTCGCCCACCTTGGCGATGGGCACCGGTAGGTGTTCATCGAGTTGCGGGATCGGCCGGCCGGAGACGACGGCCAGCGCCCCATCAAGGCGCGCGGACAGCCGCAGCAGCAGGCCCGGCAGGCCAGGGGGAACATCGATGGCCTCCGGCCGCTCGGCGATATCCACCAGCGTGCCGTCAAAATCGAGGAAGAGCGCCATCGGTTCGGGCGCAGTCGGGGGGAGGTCCATGGCGGGGGGCCAACCCCGCAACGGCGATCCGGTTTTCGCACCCCCACGGCCTTGTGAGGACAGGCACGACGCCCGTCAGCGGACGCTCAGGCGCCTTCGGGTAGGCGCGTCTGCCACATCGCCAGGGCCGGCGGCAGCACGCCGACGACCAGCCAGTGCAGCAGCGCCGCCTTGCGCGTCAGGAAGCCGGCGTCCCAGGCCAGCACAGCGACGAACTGCACGACCAGCAGCCAGATGATGGCGACCGCGAGCGCGGCGCTGGCGGGGCGGATGCGGCTGGCGAAGGCGTTCTTCATCGGACGGAAGACCATTCTGGAAGCCGGTTGCAGGGGTGCCCGGGCGGCCGATTGCGCCGCACTCCATATACAATACACGAAAACTTGAGCGCGTCCACACGAAACCGAGAGCAGGCGACGCCGTCGTGCTCATCCCCGGGACCGGCTGAGCAGCGCGGCCAGGCGGTCCGCAGCGGCCTCCGCGGCGGTCTGCTCGATGGCGCGGTAATCCGCGACCAGCGCCTGCCCTGCCTCCGTCAGCGCGGCGCCGCCGCCATGCCGCCCGCCTGGGCTGGTCGCCACCACCGGCGCGCCGGTCATGCGGTTCATCGCATCGACCAGGTCCCAGGCGCGCTTGTAGCTCATGCCCAGCGCCCGGCCGGCGGCGCTGATCGATCCCTCCCGCGCGATGGCTTCCAGCAGGGCGATCTTGCCGGGCCCGATGCGGCCCTGCGGCAGGTCGATCCGCAGGCTGAGCCGGGCCCCGGGGGGCGGCGCAGGGATGGAGGCCATGGCGATCAGCGACCCATGCGCGTCACGGCGCCCCGGCCACCAGGCGGTGGTCGAAGGTCACGGCCTTGATCAGCGCCCAGACCGGCTGCCCCGGCCGCAGCGCCAGGCGATGCACGCTGTCCGCCGTGATGCGCGCCAGCAGCAGGCTGGGCCCGACCGAGAGTCGGGCGAAGACCTCCGCCGTGCCGGGGATGGGATCGATGCCGGCCAGCGTCGCCGGCAGGATGTTGCGGGTGGACAGGCCGCGCGGTTCCTCCACCGCCACGGCGATGTCGCGGGCGCGGATGCGGATGCGCAGCCGCGTGCCAGGGGCGCCGGGATGCAGGGTCGTCAGCAGCGTACCGCCCTCGAAAGCCAGCCGCGCGAGGCCGTCCCCGCCGGCCCCCGCCGCCACGCAGGGCAGCAGCACCCCCGCGTCCCGCCGCGCGGCCAGCGGCAGGTCCGCGCGGGCGGACAGCGCTTCCACCGTCCCGCTGGCGATCACGCGCCCGGCTTCCAGCAGCACCAGGCTGTCGGCCAGCGCGTCCACCTCCTCCAGCGCATGCGTCACATACAGGATGGGGATGCGCGCGGCGTCGCGCAGCCGGGCCAGGAAGGGCAGCACCTCCGCCCGCCGCGCCGCATCCAGCGCGGCGAGGGGTTCGTCCATCAGCAGCAGCTGGGGCCGCGCCAGCAGCGCGCGGCCCAGCGCCACGCGCTGGCGTTCGCCGCCCGACAGGCCGAAGGGCCGCCGGCCCAGCAGCGGGCCGATGCCGAGCAGCGCGACCACCTCCTCCATCCCCGGCCCCGTGGCGCCGGGCGGCGCCCGCTTCAGCCCGTAGCGCAGGTTGCCCTCGACCGAGAGGTGCGGGAACAGCCGCGCATCCTGGAACACCACCGCGCAGTGCCGGCGTTCCGGCGGCAGGGCGATGCCCGTCACGGTATCCAGCAGCACCCGGTCACCCAGCGCGACGCGCCCGGCCTGCGGCCGCAGCAGGCCCGCCGTCGCCGCCAGGATGGTGGACTTCCCGCAGCCGGAGGGGCCGAACAGCGCCGTCACACCTTGCGCCGCCGCCTGGAAGGCCACGTCCAGGCTGAAGCCCCCCTCCCCGAACCGGTGGCGCAGCGCGACGTCCAGCATCAGCCACGCCCCAGCCAGCGATGCATCCGCCGCGCGATCACCTCCGCCGCCAGCAGCCCCGCCACCGCCAGGGCGAAGGACACGAAGGCGAGGCGCGCGGCCGTCCCCTCCCCGCCCGGGGTCTGGGTGGCGCTGTAGATCGCCAGCGGCAGGGTCTGCGTCTCCCCGGGAATGTTGGAGGCGAAGGTGATGACGGCGCCGAACTCGCCGAGCCCCGCAGCGAAGGCGGTGACGGTGCCGGCCAGGATGCCGGGCGACATCAGCGGCAGCGTCACCGTGACGAAGCGGTCGATGGGCCCGGCGCCCAGCGTGCGGGCCGCGGCCTCCAGCCCCGGATCCACGGCTTCCAGGCCGAGCCGGACGGCACGGACGATCAGCGGGAAGGACATCACCGCGGTGGCCAGCGCGGCGCCTTCGGTCGTGAAGACCAGGCGGATGCCGAACCAGTCATGCAGCGGCGCGCCGATCGGGCCGCGGATGCCGAACAGCATGAGCAGCCCCCAGCCCACGACGACGGGCGGCACCACCAGCGGCAGGTGGACCAGCGCGTCCAGCAGCATCCGGCCCGGGAACCGCCCCCGCGCCAGCAGCCAGGCGACGGCGATGGCCGGCAGCAGGGAGACGGCGACGGAGCGCGCCGCCACCTCCACACTCAGCCGCACCGCCTGCCATTCCTCCGGCGACAGGCCCACCGTCATCGGGGGCCGGTCATTGCGGGCGGGTGAAGCCGAAGCGCTGCCAGCCGGGCGCGGCTTCCGGCCCCGCCAGGAAGGCCAGCAGGGCACGCGCCTGGGCGTTGCCCTCCGCGCGGCGGGTCAGGGCGAAAGGATAGGTGATCGCCTCATGGCTCTCCGCCGGAAAGGTGCCGGCCACGCGCACGCCAGGGCTGGCCGCGGCATCGGTGGCATAGACGATCCCGAAGGGCGCCTCGCCCCGCTCCACCAGCAGCAGCGCGGCACGGACATTGTCGGCCCGCGCCAGCCGCGGCGCGATGGCGCCCCAGTGCCCCATCCAGCTCAGCGCCGCCTGGGCGTAGCGGCCGACGGGGACATGGGCGGGATCACCCGTCGCGATTCGCCCCCCCGGGCCCAGCAGCGCCAGCAGGTCCGTCCCCGGCGCCAGCGTCACGCGGCGCGGCGCATCGGCTGGCGTGACCAGCACCAGCGCATTGCCGATCGGGCTGCTCCGCGTCGCCTCCACCAGCAGGCGCCGTTCCTGCAGGTAGCTGGCCCAGGCCTCGTCCGCCGACATGAACAGGTCTGCCGGTGCCCCCTGTTCGATCTGGCGGGCGAGCGCGGAGGAGGCGGCGAAGGAGAAGCGCGGCGCCGGATTGCCCCGCGCGGCCCATTGCGCACCCAGGTCCCGCAGCGCGTCGGTCAGGCTGGCGGCGGCGAAGACGGTGACGGGCTGCTGCGCCGCGACGGGTGGCGCGGCCAGCAGGGCAAGGCCGGCGACCAGGGCACGGCGGCGCATCCGGGTTCTCCCGCGTTCGGGCTATCGCTATATACGACGGAACATAACCCTCGGCAGGCGACGATGTCCACCAGGGGGCCGGGACAAGGTTCGGGGGTGGTGCGGGCGGTCGGGCTCGAACCGACACTCTGTCACCAGAAACGGATTTTGAGTCCGTCGCGTCTACCATTTCGCCACGCCCGCAGGCCCGTGACGGCAGGACACCGGGTCGGCAGTTAGCAGAGGCACTGCGTCGCGCCAAGCACGGCGCCGTCAGGCGCCGCCGATCAGGATGCCCACCGCCAGCACCAGCCCGCCGCCCAGCAGGATCTGGAACATGGCCCGCCCGATGGGCGTTTCCATGAAGCGGTGCTGGATCCAGACGATCGCCCAGAGTTCCAGGAACACCACGGCCAGCGCGATCGCCGTCGCGGTCCAGAAATGCGGGATCAGGTAGGGCAGCGCATGGCCGAGCCCGCCCAGCGCCGTCATCACGCCGGACGCGAGGCCCCGCTTCCAGGGCGCGCCACGGCCAGACAGCTTGCCATCGTCATGCGCCGCCTCCGTGAACCCCATGGAGATACCCGCGCCCACGGAGGCCGAGAGCCCGACGAGGAAGGTGGTCCAGGGGTTCTGGGTCGCGAAGGCGGTGGCGAAGATGGGCGCGAGGGTGGAGACGGAGCCATCCATCAGCCCGGCCAGCCCCGGCTGCACCCAGGTCAGCACGAATTGCCGCTTGGCGGTCGCTTCCTCCTTCTGCGCCTCGTCGCCGGCCAGCAGGTTCTCCGACAGCTTGGCGGCGTCGTCGTCGTGCTGCGCCTCCGCCGCCGCCAGGTCGCCCAGCAGCTTGCGCACCTCCGCATCCGTCGTGCGGGCGGCGGCGGCGCGGTAGAAGGCCAGCGCCTGCTGCTCCATCGCGCGCACCTCCTCCCGGATCCGGTCAAGGCCGAGATTCTCCACCAGCCAGACCGGCTTGCGGACGTAGAAATCGGCGATGTGTTCCCGCCGGATCGGCAGGATCAGGTCGCCGAAGCGCGCGCGGTAGAGGTCGATCAACAGGCGGCGATGCTCGTTCTCCTCCGCGGCCATCGCCTCGAACACCGCGGCCGAGGCCGGGTATTCGTCCCGCAGCCGGCTGGCGTAGAGCGCGTAGATGGCGCTGTCCTCCTCCTCCGCCCCGATGGCGAGGGACAGGATCTCCCGCGGCGAGAGGCTGTCGAAGCGGCGGGTGCCGCTGGAGAAGAAGGGGAGGACGGATCGCATGCGGTGGTGGCCTCGGGGCTCGGCGCCAGGCTGGGGAGGAATGATGGGCCTGCACCTTGGCGGTTCACGGCCCTGGCGCAAGCCTGCACGCCGCCTCACATGACCGGCGAGGACAGGAGTATCCCGCATGACCGATCAGCCCGACTACACGCCGCCCAAGGTCTGGACCTGGGACAAGGCCAATGGCGGCCGCTTCGCCAACATCAACCGCCCCATCGCGGGCCCGACGCACGACAAGGAACTGCCGGTCGGCAAGCACCCGCTGCAGCTCTATTCGCTCGGCACGCCCAACGGCGTGAAGGTCACGATCATGCTGGAGGAGCTGCTGGCCGCCGGCCACAGCGGCGCCGAATACGACGCCTGGCTGATCAGGATCGGAGAGGGCGACCAGTTCGGCAGCGGCTTCGTGGCCGTGAACCCCAATTCGAAGATCCCCGCCCTGATGGACCGCAGCGGGCCGACGCCGGTGCGCGTCTTCGAATCCGGCGCCATCCTGACCTACCTGGCCGAGAAGTTCGGCGCCTTCCTGCCATCGGGCGGCGCGGCGCGGGCCGAGGCGCTGTCCTGGCTGTTCTGGCAGATGGGCAGCGCCCCCTATCTCGGCGGCGGCTTCGGGCATTTCTACGCCTATGCGCCGAGCAAGATGCAGTACCCGATCGACCGCTTCTCCATGGAGACGAAGCGGCAGCTGGACGTGCTGGATCGCCGCCTGGCGGAATCCGAGTACATCGCCGGCGCCGACTACACCATCGCCGACATGGCGATCTTCCCCTGGTATGGCGGGCTGGCGAAGGGCTGGCTCTACGGCGCGGCGGAATTCCTCGACGTCGGCAGCTACAAGAACGTCCAGCGCTGGGCCGACCAGCTGCTGGAACGCCCGGCGGTGCGGCGCGGCCGGATGGTGAACCGCGTCCAGGGCGAACCGTCCAGCCAGCTGCACGAACGCCACGATGCCAGCGACTTCGACACGAAGACGCAGGACAAGCTGGCCCCCAGCGCCTGAAGGCTCACGCGGCGGGCGTTCAGCCCGCCGCGCGCCGCGGCCGCAGCGGCACCGGGGCATCGCCCCCCGCGGGCAGGCGTTCCGCCAGCCAATCGGACAGCGCCTGCCGGTCCATCGGCCGCGCATAGAGGAATCCCTGGGCCCTGTCGCAGCCGAGCGCCGCCGCCATGGCGGCCTGCTGCGCCGTCTCCACCCCCTCCGCCACCACCGTCATGCCGAGCCCATGGGCCAGGGAGACGGTGGCGCGGATGATCTCCTCCGCCCGGTTGTCGTTGCCCAGCCGCTGCACGAAGCGCTTGTCCAGCTTCACCGCATCCAGCGGCAGCCGCAGCAGCTGCGCCAGCCCCGAATGGCCCGTGCCGAAATCATCCAGCGCCAGCCTCGCGCCCCGCCCGCGCAGCGCCGCCAGCTGGTCCAGCGTGCGGTTGCTGACGCGGTCCAGCAGCACCTCCTCCGTGATCTCGACCTCGATGGCATCCAGGCCGAGCCCCGCGCGCTCCACCTGGTCCGCGATATGCGCGACGACGTCGGCGCGCGCGACCTCGGCCGCCGACAGGTTGAGCGCGACGCGCGCCGTGGTCAGGCCACTGGCGCGCAGGACCGCGAGCGCGGCCAACGCCTGGTCGCGCACCGCCTCCCCCAGCCGCGACGCGCGCAGCGGCCCGATGGCGGGGAACAGCTCCGCCGGTGGCACAGGGCCGAGCTGCGGGTGGCTCCAGCGGGCAAGTGCCTCGACCGCCACGACGCCGGGCGCGCCATCCAGCGCCACGATCGGCTGCAGATGGACGTTGGCACCGGCCAGCACGGTGGCGCCGCCGATATCGGCATCGAAGGCGCGGATGATCGCGGCCACGCGCTGCACGCGTTCCGCATCCGCGCGGCTGGCCCAGCCGACGCCGCCGCGCCCGGCGCGCTTGGCCTGCACCATCGCCTCATCCGCCATGCGCAGCGCGGCTTCGGCATTGTCCGCATCGGCGGGCACCATCGCCGCCCCGATGGTGGCGCCGAGCCGGAGGCTGGTGCCGGCATAGCCCACGGGCTTGTGGAGGATCGCGCTGATGCGCCGCAGCGCCTCCGTCGCCGCCGCCCGGTCCGCGAGGCCCATCAGCAGCACCGCGAATTCGTCGCCGCCGATGCGCCCGACGATGTCGCTGCCCCGCACGCTCTGCCGCAGCCGTGACGCCACCTCTCGCAGCACGGCGTCGCCCGCCGCATGGCCGGCGGAATCATTCGCTTCCTTGAAGTGGTCGAGGTCGATGGCAAAGACCGTGGCCGGCCGACGTTCCTGCATCGCCTGTTCCAGCGCGGCGGCGATGCCGCGGCGGTTCGGCAGGCCCGTCACCTCATCCGTCAGCGCCATCGCCTCGGCGCGTCGCAGCGCGCGATGAAGTTCGAGGTTGGTGACCACGGATTGCGCCAGCGTGCGAACCAGCAGCACCGCCCGGTCATCCGGCGTCTTCGGCACCTGGTCGAGCACGCAGAGCGTGCCGAGCGCGAAGCCCTGCGAATCCACCAGCGGCACGCCGAGGTAGGACCGCAGGCCGGGTTCGCCCGTCACCAGCGGGTTGTCCTGGAAGCGCGCATCCTGCGTCGCGTCCGTGACCACGAGCGGATCGCGTGGCGCCAGGATGGCGTGGGCGCAGAAGGCCTGCGCCCGCGGCGTCTCCCGCACCGGCAAGCCGAGCCCCGCCTTGAACCATTGCCGCGTCTCATCCACCAGCGACACCAGCGCGATCGGGTTGCCCGTCAGATCCGCCGCCAGCGCGACGATCTGGTCGAGGGCCTTGTCGGCATCCGTGTCGAGGACGTCGTAGGATTGGAGCGCCGCGAGGCGCGAAGCCTCATCGGCCGGCAGGGGTGCGGCGGGCATCGGAACTCCGGTAACGGCGGCAGAGGGGATGGCGGAGCCGAGAAGAGGTGTGGCGCGGACCAGCACTGCCCACGCTGCACGGCTTGCGTTTCAGAAGTCTTATCGGAGGCAAAGCTTCCCACGATAGACACGACCACACCGCGCCGTCGCATTGGTTAACAGCAGGTTCTAAATCTTGTTGTGCAGTGCCGTTCACCGAGGACAGGCACATCCATGAAACGACTTCGCATCGCCCAGCGCATCCATGTCATCACCGCGCTGGCGCTGGCCGCCCTGCTGCTGGTCGGCATGTCGGGCACGCGCCTTGTCGCCGACGTGCTGCAGCGGGACCGGATCGCGCTGCTGCAATCCGTGGTCGAAAGCGCCCGCTCCCTCGCCCGGCACTTCGAGGCGGAGGAGAAGGCAGGGCGGATGGACCACGCCACCGCCCAGGCCCGCGCGGTCCAGGCGATCCGCGCCATCCGCTACCGCGGGGATGAGTATGTCTGGATCAATGACATGACGCCCCGCATGGTCATGCACCCCTTCCGCCCGGCGCTGGACGGGCAGGACCTGTCGGGCTTCCGCGATCCCACGGGGCTCGCGATGTTCGTCGCCTTCGCGGACATGGTCCGCCGGCAGGGCGCGGGCATGGTGCGCTACCACTGGCCGCGACCGGGCGCCGTGGAAGGCGACCCGGCCGTGGAGAAGTACTCCTACGTCGCGGGCTTCGAGCCCTGGGGCTGGGTCATCGGGTCCGGCGTCTATGTGGACGACCTGGCGGCGGAGACGCGGGCCGCCATGCTGCGCGCTGGCCTGGAAGCCGGCGCCGCCGCCATCATCCTGGTGCTGCTGAGCACGCTCGTCGCCCGCGGCATCGTCCGCCCGCTGCGCGCCGTCACCGCCGCGACCATCGCGATGGCGGATGGCAACCTCGCCGTCGCCGCGCCGGGCGCCGAACGGGCGGACGAGGTCGGCGACCTGGCCAAGGCGCTCGACAGTTTCCGCGCCCAGGGCCTGCAGAATCGCGAACTGCAGAAGGCCGCGGCGGCGGAGCAGCAGGCGCGCGAACGGCGCGCCCAGGCGATCGAACGCCACACGCAGGATTTCGGCGGCACCATCTCCGCCGTGCTGCAATCCCTGTCCACCTCTGCCAGCGACATGCAGAAGGTGGCCGGCCAGGTGGCGGACGCCGCGACCCGCACGCGCGATGGCGCCGCGACCACGGTGTCCCACGCCGCGCGCAGCTCCACCAACCTCAACGCCGTCGCCGCCGCGACCGAGGAGCTCACCGCGACCGCGAGCGAGATCGCCCGCCGCGTCGCGGAAGCGGCCACGGCGGCCGAGGATGCGGTGGCTCGCGCCCGCGCGACGGATGAGACGGTGAAGGGCCTGTCCAGCGCCGCCGGGGAGATCGGCGACATCGTCCGCCTGATCAGCGGCATCGCCGGGCAGACCAACCTGCTGGCGCTCAACGCGACGATCGAGGCCGCGCGCGCCGGGGAGGCCGGTCGCGGCTTCGCCGTCGTGGCGTCGGAGGTGAAGGCGCTGGCCGCCCAGACCGCCGGTGCGACCGATCGCATTAGCGCCCAGATCGCCGCGATGCAGGCCGCCACCGGCACGGCGGTGGCCGCCGTCAGCGACATGGCGACCGGCATCGACCGCATCAACGACATCGCCGTCGCCATCGCCGCCGCCGCCGAACAGCAGGGCAGCGCGACGCGGGAGATCGCGCGCCAGGTGACGATGACGGCCCAGGGCACCGCGGATACCACGCGCCAGATGGAGGAGGTCTCGACCCTGGCCGCCGACGCCATCGCGGCCGGGTCGCGCGTGCGCGATGCCTCCGAATCCATGTTCGAGGTCTCCGCCACGCTGCGGACGGAGGTCGATGACTTCCTCGCCGGCATGCGCAACGCCGATGGGGCGGAACGCCGGCAATGGGAACGCATCGCCGGCGCCAACGCCCGCGCGCGCATCAGCCTGCCAGGACATGTCGACCGGGCGGAGGCCGAGATCCTCGACATCTCCCGCGGCGGCGCGCGGTTCGGCCGCTGCGGCCTGGTCGCCGCGCCGGGGACGGAGGTGGAGGTCATGCTGCCTGGCGCAGGCCAGCCCATTCGCGCCCGCATCGTCCGCGCCGCCGATGATGCGATCGCGGTGGTCTTCGGCCAGTCCAGCGACAGCCTGACGCGGATCGATGCCGCGCTGCGCGCGATCGAGACCAGCGCGGTTCTGCGCGCCGCTTGAATTACGCTAGGTAGCGCCTGAACCAGGCCAGGGTGCGGTCCCAGGCGAGTTTCGCCGCCACTTCCTGGTAGCGGGGCGTGGAGTTGTTGTGGAAGCCGTGCTGCGTGCCCGGATAGACATGGGCCTCATGCGGTACGGCATTCGCCTTCAGCGCGACCCCGAAGGCGGGCCAGAGGTTGTTGATGTTGGCGTCGTTCTCCGCGTAGTGGATCAGCAGCGGCGCCTTGATGCGCGCCACGGCCTCCGCCGGTTGCGCGGCGCCGTAGAAGGGCGCGCCCGCCTGCATCTCCGCCCCCATCGTCGCGGCCAGCCAGTTCGTCGTGCTGCCGCCCCAGCAGAAGCCGGTGACGCCGAGCTTGCCGGAGGACAGGGCGTGCGCCTTCAGGAAGCGCGCGCTGTTCAGCATGTCCTGCCGCAGCTTCGCCTGGTCCAGCCCCGCCTGCAGCGCGCGGCCATCATCGTCATTGCCGGGATAGCCGCCGGCGGGGAACAATCCGTCCGGGGCAAGGGCGAGAAAACCCTCTGCCGCCGCGCGCCGCGCCACATCCTCGATATAGGGATTGAGGCCGCGATTCTCGTGGATGACGAGGACGGTCGGAAAGGGGCCAGTGCCGGTGGGCTGCACGAGGTAGCCGCGCATCGTGCCCGAATTGCCGCCGGGCGAGGGATAGGTGACGTAGGTGGCCTTGATGCGCGGATCGGTGAAGGAGATGGTCTGCGCCTGCGCGTAGCGCGGCAGCAGCGACTGCGCCATCAGCAGCCCGCCCGCCGTCACCGCCGCGGAGGCGGCCAGGAAGGACCGGCGATCCATGCGCCCATGGCAGTATTCGTCGTAGAGGTCGAAGACGCGCTGGTCGATCTGGTCCTGCGTCAGCGGCACGAAGCCGTCCTGTCCGTCGGGCATGGTCGTTTCCTTCCTGGTCGCGGCGCGCAGGATAACGAGGCGCGCAGGGGCTGTCCGCAGGGATTTCCGGCGGCACCGATCCGGTGTTGGATCGCGGCCAATCGAACGAGGAACGCCGCCATGACCCCGCGCATCACCCTGCCCGAGCCCGACGCGATGAACGAGGCGCAGCGCGCACTGCGCGACCGGATCATGGCGAGCGGCACCGGCAGCATGGTCGGTCCGCAGCGCGCCAACATCCACAGTCCCGAGCTGGCGGAAGCGTGGTGGCAGCTGGGCGACATGCTGCGCCTGCGGACCGTGCTGCCGAAGGCGCTGCTGGAACTCGCCATCATCGTCGTCGGCCGTCGCTGGAACAGCCAGCTGGAATTCCACTTCCACGGCGCCGCCGCGATCAAGGCCGGCATCGACCCCGCGGTGGTGGAGGCGATCCGGATCGGCGCGCCGCCACCGCTGCCGGACGGCGAGGCGCGGGAGGTCTATGAATACGCGCGACAGATCCAGGTGAACGGCGCGCCGGACGATGCGACCCACGCCGCCATCACGGCGCGCTGGGGCGAACGCGGCGTGGTGGAGCTGACGGCGATGATCGGTTTCTACACCATGGTCTGCATCGCGCTGAATGCGCACCGCATCCCGCTGCCCGACGGCATCGAACCCCCCTTCCCCGCCGATCCCGGCTTCAGCGCGATGGCACCGGCGGAATAGCGGTCAGCGCGGCCAGGGCTGTTCGCCGAGGTCCCAGAACAGCCCGGCCATGATCTCCATCCCCTCCCGCATCAGCGGCCGCAGCGCGTGCTCATTCGGCGCGTGCTGCGAACAGCCGGTGTAGGAATGCGGCAGGTAGACCGTCGGCAGGCCGAGCGTGACGGCGAAGGTGTCGTTCGGCAGCGACCCGCCGGCATTGGGCACGATCATCGGCGCCTTGCCCGTGGTCTGCCGGACGGAAGCCGCGACCATCTGCGGCCAGGGGCCATCAGGGTCCATCCGCGTCGCCGCCCATTCCGCGCCCTGCTTCACGGCATCGACCTGCACGTCGTCGAAGCCGGCTTCCTTCAGGTGCTTCCGGATGGCCGGGATGAAGGTGGAGGGATGGCGGTCCACGGTGTAGCGGATCTGGCAGCGCGCAAAGGCTTCCGGCGGCACGGCATTCACCGGCGCCCGGGGGTGGCCGCATTCGAAGGCCAGCACCTCGAACGTATTCCAGCCGAAGACCTTCTCGGCTGCCGTCAGCCCAGGCTCGCCCCACCAGTGATTGATCTCCGGCCCATCCTCCCCGCCATCCACATGGCAGGAGGCGAGCGCCGCGCGCACGCTGTTCGGGATGCGCTCCGGCACCAGGTCCCGCACCAGCACCTTGCCGTCGCGGTCGATGATGCTGGCGATGGCGTGCGCAAGCCGCACGCCGGGATTGGCCAGCAGCCCGCCCCAATTCCCGGAATGATGCCCGCCCTCCCGGTACTTCACCCGCAGGTCGAGCGCCAGCGCGCCGCGCGTCCCCAGTACCAGCGCCGGCACATCCGGCACCAGGCGCGGCCCGTCGGAGGCGATGAGCACATCGGCCTTCAACTCCTCCCGATGCGCGCGGGCGAATTCGTCGATGCCGGGCGATCCCACCTCCTCACTCATCTCCAGCAGCAGGGTGACGTTGAAGCCCAGCTTTCCGCGCGTGTTCAGCACGGCCTCCAGCGCCGCCAGGTTCGCGCTGTGCTGGCCCTTGTTGTCCACGATGCCGCGGCCGTAGAGCCGTTCGCCACGCTGCGTGATGGTCCAGGGGGACAGGCCCTCATGCCATTCCTTGTCGAGGCCCTGGACCGTGTCGCCATGGCCATAGGTCAGCAGTGTCGGCACCCCGGCGTCTTCCACGCGGCGCGCGATCATGAAGGGGCCGCCCTTGCCCGTGGGGTTCGGGTAGATCGTGCAGGTGAAGCCGAGGCGCTCCAGATCCGGCGCCACCTCCTGCTCCAGGTAGCGGAGCAGGTGCGGGCCGGCGCCGGGTTCCTGGCTCGCGGTCGGGCAGGCGATGCGACGCTGGAGGGTGGCGAGGAAGCTGCCATCCTCGAACATGCCGCGCGCGGCGGCGATGGCGGCGTCGCGGCTCACGCGGCGATCGCCTGCTGGATGCGCCGCGTGGCGGCACGCAGCGCGGCCACGAAGCGGTTCTGGCCGCGCATGAGTTCCACCATCGCGGGCTTCGCCAGCGCCGCGTCGAGCGCCGGAAGCTCCGCCGCCACGGCCAGCGAGGGCAGCGGCGGCACGGTATAGGCGGGATCATGCGCGAAGCGCGC
Source organism: Acetobacteraceae bacterium (assembly GCA_027482245.1). Taxonomy (GTDB): domain Bacteria; phylum Pseudomonadota; class Alphaproteobacteria; order Acetobacterales; family Acetobacteraceae; genus Falsiroseomonas. Next base: position 298,001 of record JAIXWG010000064.1, read on the forward strand.
CTCCCGCGTGTAGTTGATCGGCACCAGGATGCGCGACAGGTCGTGCACCGCCGCGTTCCGCGCCGCGACCGGTGCGGCGGCAAGCGTGGCCAGCGCGGCGCGCAGCCCCGCCACCGCGGCCTTCGCGGCGGAGAGGTCCGCCATGCCCTTCGACGCGCCCTCGTATTGCGCGATGGTCGCGTCGAATTCGTCGCAGGTGGCAGCCCAGTCGAACGGAAGAAGCTCCGCATTGGCGATGCGCAGCACCGACAGCAGGTAGATCTTCATGTCCACCAGCAGGATGTCGCGATCCGCGATCTCCAGCGTGTCGTTCTCCGTATGCCAGGCGATGTTCGCCCCGCAGCCGGAGACGTCGTAGTAGTTCTTCTCGCGGCGCAGCGCCTCCGGCATCGTGGAGGAGAGCATGAAGAAGCTGGGCAGGCCGATATTGTTGAAGGAGTAGTCGCCGGCCTGGGGCGGGCGAATGCACTTGATGTCGGCATCCGGCACGATGTCCCGGATCGCACCCGCGGCGAGCGCGGCGCTTTCGGTGAAGGCGCGGGTCTGGTGGTAGGACGTCGCCCAGCGGCAACCCGGGCTGTCGCAATTGATCTGCGCCAGGCAGTTCTCGTCGAGGTCCTGCGCGAAGGCATCGGTGAACCAGGTGGAGCCGGCATAGCGCCCGGTCGAATGCCCCGGCCACCACGCGATCTTCACGCTGCGCTTCAGCGATCCGCGCTTCGCCCAGAGCACGCGGGCGATCTCCAGCATTGTCGCGTCGCCCGTGGCATTGTCGCCGACGCCGACTTCCCAGCTGTCATAATGCCCGTGCAGCAGGACGAACTTGTCCGGGTCCTCGGCGCCCGGAATGGTGACGACGGGAATGGATTGCGGGAACCAGCCTTCCTCCATCACGGTGCGGATCGTGGCCTCCCCGCCCACCTCGGCCAATGCCATCAGTGCCTGGCCGTCCGGGTTGTTCACCGCGACGACGGGGATCTTCGGCTTGCGCGGCAGGTCATGCAGGTCCGGGCTGCCCCAGATGGTGGTGCAGGTGCCCCAGTGGATGTCGATGCCGGGATTGACGGCAATCAAGCCGACACCGCCCCATTCCTCGATCAGGCTCGTCAGCGCCGGGTTGCCGAAGCCCTCCATCACCACGATGCAGCCGCCGATCTTCTGGCGCACCTCCTCCACCGATCCGATCGACCCGCCGAACAGCAGCCCGATGTCGCGGCTGTAGGATCGCAGCGCCTTGGGATTGGCCTTCAGCTTCACGAGCCTCGCGGTCCGCCCCTCCGGCATAGGCAGCGCCGAGGAGGGCGGCTTGGCGCGGTAGCGCACGCCATTGGCCGTGACGGAGGCATCATGCGGGACGGAAAGGCAGATTTCCGGCTGGTGGACCTCCACCGGGATGCCGTGGCGGCGCAGCCGGTCCACGATGACCTCGGCGGCCTTGTTCACGTCGTCAGGCTTCCAGCGATGCATGCCCGCGAAGGTCGTCACCAGGTCCCATGGCGCGTCCAGCGAGATGGCATCGAGGAACGATTTCTCCTCGGTCGTGATTGGCATGGCAACGCCCTCCTGCTGCGGCGATGGCAGCACCGCGCCGCGGCCAGCGCAAGCCGTGCCCGCGCGTGATAGCGCGACGGCAAGACAGCGATCGAACAGGCGATGTCGGATTCATCGCGCATACCCCATGGCCGACGCGGCACGGAATGTGCTGGACTATCCGCGACGCCAGAGGATGCCGCCCATGAACCGCCGCTCCGTCCTGCTCGCTGCCACCGCGCTGACCGCCCTGCCGCGCCTGCCCGCCCTGGCGCAGGGCGCGCCCGGCGACCCGATCCGGCCCCTCGTCCTCATCACCCGCCCGCAGGCCGCGGCGCCCGCGCCCTTCCAGGCCGCGGAGCTGATTGCTCAGGAATGGCGCAAGCTCGGCCTGCAGGTTGAGCTCCGCCCGCTGCCGGGGCAGCAGTACAGCCAGGTGATCTGGTACGAGCGCCAGCGCTGGGACGCGACGATGTGGCAGATGGTCGGCCGGCCGGAACGCGGCGACCCCGATGAGATGGTCTACAACCTCCTGCACTCCGCCAACATCGCGACGGGCTACAACTTCGTCGGCTACAGCAACCCGGAATATGACCGCCTGGCGGAAGCCCAGCGCGGCGAGATGGACATGGCGCGCCGCCAGCAGATCGTGCGGGAGGTGCAGGAGGTCGTGAATCGCGACCAGCCCTACGCCTTCCTCGTGCATCCCGTGAACCTGCAGGCCTTCAACAAGCAGGTCTTTGCGGAGGGCAGCGCGGTGAACCAGGCGGGCCTCGGCATCCGCAACTTCTGGAACTGGATCAGCCTGCAGCCGATCGGCCGCCAGCGCGACATCATCGTCAACAGCACGGAGCCGGTGAAGGCGACGAACCCCTTCTATGTCAGCGGCGCACCCGACAGCTGGGTGACGGACCTGGTCTGGGACCGGCTGATGCGCGTCGGCCCCGATGGCCTGCCGCGCCCTTGGGCGGCGGAGACCGTCACGCAGCCCGATCCGCTGACCATCGACTGCGTGCTGCGCGCCGGCATGACGCACCATGACGGCACGCCCTTCACGACGGAGGATGTCGTCTTCTCCTACGAGGCACCGGGCATGGGCGACGAATCGCCGATGTACAAGCCCTTCGTGCAGAACATTGCCTCCGTCGTCGCGACCGATGACCGCACCGTGCGCTTCACGCTGAAGCGCCCCGATGCCGCCTTCCGCATCGCCGTGCTGGCCAAGCTCAACATCGTCTCCAAGCGCATCTGGGCGCCGGTCGTGGCGGACTATCTGAACCGCCCGCAGAACCTGGAATCCTATGTCGAGGAGCGGCCCATCGGATCCGGCCCCTACCGCTTCGTCCGGTCGCGGGTGAATGAGGAGGTGGTGCTGGAGGCCAACCCGAACCACTGGTCCCGCCCCAAGGCGGATCGCTGGATCATGCGCATCATCCTCAACGTCGAGGCAACGCTCGGCGCGCTGCGCCGGGGCGAGATCAACGTGCTGGCCGATTATTTCGGCGATCCCGACCTGGTGAAGACCATGGCGCGGCAACTGCCGAACATGATCGCTGTGCGGGAGGAGGTGGATATCGGCTTCCAGTTCGTCGGCATGAATCTCCGCCGCCCGCCCTTCAACGACCCCGCCTTCCGCCGCGCGCTGTCGGCCGCCGTGAACCGGGAGATGATGGCGGGTGCGGCCTGGAACGGGCAGGCCGTGCCGTCCAATTCCATGGTCTCCCCGGCACTCGCCGCCTGGCACGACCGGGGAATCGAGGGACGGGTGCCCGGCGGCAACCTGGAAGGGGCGCGGCGGATGCTGCAGGAGGCTGGCTACCGCCTGGTCGGCAACCGGCTGCACTATCCCAGCGGCGTGCGCGAAACGACGACGCCGTATCAGTGAAGCGCGTCCTCGGGCGGCTGGGGCACGCCGCCTTCGTCCTCTGGGCGGTGGCGTCCCTGACCTTTGTCATGTTCCGGCTGATGCCGGGCGATCCCACGCTGAACTTCCTCTCGGAATCCTTCAGCGAGGAGATGCGCGCGGCGCTGCTCGTCTCCTTCGGCTTGGACAAGCCGCTGCCGGAGCAATACGTGCTCTACCTCGGCAGCCTGCTGCGCGGCGACCTCGGCGTCTCCTTCCTGCAGAAGAAGCCGGTGCTGGACATCCTGCTGGACGCGCTGCCGAACACGGTGGCGCTGACCGTCACGGCGCTGGTCATCGCCTACGCCTTCGGCATCATCGCCGGCGCCTTCCTCGCCTTCGCCCGCGGCAGCGTGACGGAGGGCATCGCCATCCCCGCCGCGCTCATCACGCGGGCGGCGCCGGAATTCTGGCTCGGCATGATCCTGCTGGCCTGGCTCAGCTTCTCCTGGGGTATCTTTCCTTCCAGCGGCGCGAACGAGGCAGGGTCGGAGTTCACGTCGGAATGGGCGCGCCTCACCTCCGCTGATTTCCTCTGGCACCTGGTGCTGCCGGCGCTGACGCTCGCACTGTATCTCCAGGGCCTGCCGCTGCTGCTGATGCGGGCGACGATGTTGGAGGTGCTGAACGACGAGTTCATCGTCATGGCACGCATGAAAGGCCTCTCCCGCTGGGCGATCGTGATGCGCCACGCCGCGCGCAACGCGCTGCTGCCGGTTGCGACGGCCTTCGCGCTCGGCCTCGGCAGTTCCTTCGGCGGCAATGTGGTGATCGAGACGGTCTTCTCCTGGCCCGGCCTTGGCCGCGTGCTGGTCTCCGCCGTGCAGGGGGCGGACTACCCGCTGGCGCAGGGGGCGTTCATCCTGATCGCGGCCGTGCTGGTGACGATGAACATGGTGGCAGACCTGCTCTATGCCTGGCTGGATCCGCGCGTCTCCGTCGGTGCCAGGCGCTAGCGCGATGTGGAAATTCCTCCGCAGCCAACCCTTCGCGCTGGCCGGCATCGCCATCTACCTGCTGTTCGTCGTGCTTGCGGTCTTCGCTGACCAGATCGCGACGCATGATCCGCGGCAGATCCTGTTCAGCGGCGCCTACCGCGTGGCGCGCTACCTGCCGCCCTCGGCCACCCATTACCTCGGCACGACCGCCGGCGGGCGGGACATCTTCTCCCAGCTCGTGCACGGCACGCGATCGGCGCTGACGGTCGGCGTGACGGCGGCGGTCTGCGTGGTGTTCCTGGGATCGCTGATGGGGCTGCTCGCGGGGTATCTCGGCGGCTGGGTGGACCGCATCATCATGCGGCTGTCGGACATCGTCCTCGGCCTGCCCTTCCTGCCCTTCATCCTGGTAATCTCGGCGCTGACGCGGCCGGGAACGACGACGCTCGTCGTCTCCGTCGCCCTGCTGCTCTGGCCGAACACGGCGCGCGTCATCCGGTCCCAGGTCCTGTCGCTGCGCGAACGCGGTTGGGTTGAGGCCGCGCGCGTCACGGGCTGTTCGCCCATGCGCATCATCTTCGTGCACATCGCGCCACAGGTGGCACCACTGGCAGCGCTCTACGGCTCCATCGCGGTCGGCTGGGCGATCCTGACGGAGGCCTCGGCCTCCTTCCTCGGCTTCGGCGATCCCGCCGCCATCTCCTGGGGCCTGATGTTGCAGGACGCCTTTGCCAACCAGGCCCTGTCGCGGGAGGCCTGGAACTGGTTCGTCCCACCAGGCCTCTGCATCGTGGCGCTCGTCCTCGCCGGCTTCCTCGTCAGCCGGGGGTCGGAGAAGCTGCTTTTTCCGAAGCTGGGGGATTGATGGCGGCACTCCTCTCGGTCCGCGACCTGGCGGTCCACTACGCCACCTCGGCCGGTCCCGTCCGCGCCGTGGATGGTGCGAGCTTCGACGTGCCGGCACGGTCCATCGTGGGCCTGGTCGGCGAGAGCGGCTGCGGGAAATCGACGCTCGGTCGCGCGCTGATGGGCGTCATGCCGCGCAGCGCCTCCATCCCCGCGGGCTCCGCGGTGTTCGAGGGCCGGGACCTCGTCGCCATGTCCGGCAAGGAACGGAAGGAGCTCCTGTGGCGGCGCCTCTCCTTCGTGCCGCAGACCGCGATGAACGCGCTAGACCCCGTGCAGCGCGTCGGTGCGCAGCTGATGGAAGTGCTGACGGAGCGCGGCGGGCTTTCGCGCCAGGCGGCCGCATCAAGGGCGGAGGCGCTCTTCGCGCTGGTCGGGCTGGATGCCAGGCGCCTGCGGGACTGGCCGCACCAATTCTCCGGCGGCATGCGGCAGCGCGCCTCCATCGCGCTGGCGCTGGCGCTGGAGCCCGCGCTGATGATCGCGGATGAACCGGTGACGGCGCTGGACGTCATCGTGCAGCGGCAGATCCTGGACGTGATGAAGGAACTGCAGGCGCGGCTCGGGCTCGCGATGATCCTGGTGACGCATGACGTCGCCGTCGTCGCCTATGCCTGCGATCGCGTCGTGGTGATGTATGCCGGGCGCGTCGTGGAATCCGGGCCCGTGCGCGCCGTGCTGGAAGCGCCGCTGCACCCCTACACCATGGGCCTGATGAACGCCTTCCCGGATCTGGAGCGCGCAGGCGGTGAGTTGGTGCCGATCGAGGGTTCGCCGCCTTCCCTGCTCAACCCGCCCTCCGGCTGCCGCTTCGCCGCACGCTGCCCCTTTGCGGTGGCGCGCTGCGCGGAGGATCCGCCCCTGGTCGAGGATGCGCCCGACCACCACGCGGCCTGCTGGCGCAGCGCGGAGGCCGCGGAACTTCGTCCGCAAGCCGCGAAAGCTGCGACCTGGGCTAGTGTCGCCGCATGAGCCACGTCATCGCCGCCAATGACCTGGTGAAAGCCTTCCCGGCCTCCCGCCGCCTATCCGACCTGCTGCGCGGGCACCGGCCGATGGTACGCGCCGTGAATGGCGTCACGCTCGGCGTCGGCGCGGGCCGCGCGCTCGGCATCGTCGGCGAAAGCGGCTGCGGCAAGACCACCACAGCACGGCTGCTGCTGCGGCTGGAGGAAGTGACATCGGGCACCGTGCTGTTCGATGGGCAGGACGTCACGGCGCTGCATGGCAGGGCCCTGCTGCCCTTTCGCGCCAGCGTGCAGCTGGTGTTCCAGAATCCCTTCGACGCGCTGAACCCACGCTTCACCATCCGCCGCACGCTGACGGAGCCGCTGTCCAACTTTGGCATCCCGCCCGACCAGCAGGATGCGCGCATCCGGGAGGCGATGGCCCGCGTCAGACTCGACCCCGCCGAGGCCTATCTCGACCGCCATCCGCATGAACTCTCAGGCGGTCAGTTGCAGCGCGTCGTGCTGGCCCGTGCGCTGGTCGCCCATCCCCGCGCCATCATCGCGGATGAACCGGTCTCGATGCTCGATGTCTCCGTCCGCGCCGGCGTGCTGAACGTGCTGCGGCGTGCCCGGGACGAGTTGCAGCTCGCCGCCATCTACATCAGCCACGACCTCGCACTCATCCGCTATGTCTGCGAGGACGTGGCGGTCATGTATCTCGGCCGCGTCGTGGAATCCGGCCCGACGGCGGAGATCATCGCGGCGCCCGCGCATCCCTATACCCGCGCGCTGGTCGCCGCCGTGCCGGTGCCGCGTGTGGACCAGGACCGCGGCGCGTTGCCCATCCAGGGCGGGCTGCCGGACCAGGTGAACCAGCCCAGCGGCTGCGCCTTCCGCGACCGCTGCCCCCTCGCCATCCCCCGCTGTGCGGAGGAAGTGCCCGCGCTCCGCAGCATCGCGCCCGGGCGCCTTGCCGCCTGCCACCTAGTATGAGGCCCATGACCACGCCCCGCCCCTGCAACCCCGTCACGCTGGAAATCATCCGCGGCGCCATCCGCGCCGCGCAGGCGGAGATGGAGGCGCTGATCGAACGCACCGCCATGTCCGCCTTCATCCGGGAGAAGAAGGATTTCTACACCGCCCTCTTCGATGCCGATGGCGTCATGGCAGTGGGGTCCAACGTCCCCGTCTTCGGCGACATCTGCGGCCCCGTCTTCCGCGACTTCCCGATCGAGACGATCCGGGACGGCGACCTCTACTGGTACAATGACTGCTACGGATCGCGCGGCGCCGTCAGCCATTCCAACGACCAGGTCTTCCTGGCGCCGGTGTTCCTCGACGGGCAGCGCGTCGCCTTCGTCATGGGCTGGGCGCATTTCGCCGATATCGGCGGTCTCCGCCCCGGCTCCATCAGCCCCGACGCGACCGAGATCTTCCATGAGGGCGTGATCATCCCGCCGACACGGCTGATCCGGGATGGGGAGGTCAACCAGGCGGCGCTGGCGATCTTCTACCGCAACTCCCGCTATCCCCGCACCGCGCAGGGCGACACGCGGGCGCTGATGGCGAGCGTGGAACTGGGCGTCGCGCGCATGCGGGAGATTGCGGCGAATTTCGGCGCCGATGTGCTGGCCGATGCCCTGGCGCAGTTGCTGGCGCGCACGCGCGACACGGTGCGCGGGCGGCTGATGGAGACCTTCCCCGTCGGCACGTACCGCTTCACCGATCGCATCGATGGCGATGGCCATGGCAGCGGCGCGCTCCGCCTCCGCTTTGCGTTGACGCGCAGCGCCGATGACCGCTTCGTGCTCGACGCCTCGGAGACGGATGACCAGTCGGCCGGGCCCGTGAACTTCCTCATGAATCCGGACGTGCCGGGCATGGCGCTCGGCCTCTACTTCCTCGGCGGCGATCCGACGCAGGTGGTGAATGCCGGCGGCCCGCGTGCGTTGGACGAGGTGATCCTGCGGGAGGGTTCGCTGCTGCAGCCGCGCTTCCCGGCGGCGCTCGGCATGCGCGGCCTGACCATGATGCGGATGCTGGCCGCGCTGAACGGCCTCGTCTCCGTCGCCGGCGGCGAAGCCCCCGCCGCGCATGCCGCCTATGTCATCATGCTGCTGCGCGGGACCATCGGCGGAAAGCACTTCCTGATGAGCGACGGCCTCGGCGTCGGCTACGGCGCGCGCGGCTTCGCGGATGGGATCGATGGCGTCTACTTCGTGGCGCAGGAGAACTACCCAGTCGAGTTCCTGGAGACCGAGTATCCCGTCAGGCTGCGCGAATACGGCCTCAATAGGGATAGCGGCGGACCCGGGCGCTGGCGCGGCGGCTGCGGGATTGTCCGCGAGTATGAGGTGATGGCGGAGGAATCGATCCTCGCCGTGCGGCTCGACGGTGTCGAGAATCCGCCCTGGGGCGCGGCAGGCGGGCAGTCCGGCCGGCCCGGGCGCGTGGTGCTGAATCCGGGGCTGCCGAATGAACGCGTGCTGAAGCCGCTGTCGGACGGCAACCGCGTCGTGCGCGGCGACATCCTCCGCATCGAGACCGGTGGCGGCGGCGGCCGTGGACATCCCTTCGACCGGCCGGCGGAGGCGGTGCTGGAGGATGTGCTGGGCGGCCTGGTCAGCGCCGCCTCCGCCCGTGCCGACTACGGCGTCGTCATCAACGGCCGCGCCATCGACGAAGCCGCGACCGCGGCATTGCGCGCCGCCCGCCCCGCCACGCTAGCCTTCCATCGCGGGAGCTATGCCGATGCCCTCGACTGATCAGCGCCCGCTCTCGGTCGCGGTCGATATCGGCGGCACCTTCACCGATGTGACGCTGCAGGATGCCGCCACGGGTCGCGCCTGGACGGCTAAGACGCCTTCCACCCCGCATGATCCGTCGGAGGCCTTTCAGAATGGCGTGCGCCTGGCGCTGGAGACGGCGCGGGAGGAGGCCGCGCGGATCGGTCGCGTGCTGCACGGCACGACCATCGCGACGAACCTGATCCTGGAAGGCAAGGGCGCGCGCACCGCCCTCATCACCACCGCCGGCTTCCGCCATGTGCTGGAGATCGGCCGGCAGGACATTCCCCGCCGCGCCAACCTCCATGCATGGATCAAGCCCCAGCGCCCCGTTCCTCCCTCCCGCGTCTTCGAGGTGACGGAGCGCATCGCGGCCGATGGCAGCGTGCTGGTGCCGCTGGACGAAGCGAGCGTCCATCGCGCGGCGGAGGCGTGCCGGGAGGCGGAGGTCACCGCCATCGCCATCTGCCTGCTGCACGCCTTCACCACCGCAACCCATGAACGCCGCGTTGCAGCGATGCTGCGGGAAGCGCTGCCGGGCGTCGCCATCACCGCCTCGGTCGATGTTCTGCCCGTGGTGCGCGAATACGAGCGTTCGCTGGCGGCGATCCTGAATGCGCAGGTCATGCCGGCTGTCTCGACTTATGTCGAAAAGCTGGAACGCCGCCTGGCGGAGGACGGCATCGCGGCACCGCTGCTGCTGATGAAGTCGAATGGCGGCGTGGCCGGTGCTGCCTCCATCCGACGCGCACCGGCGGTCACCGCGCTGTCCGGTCCCGCCGCGGGCGTGGTCGGCGCGCGCGCGGTCGCGGCGGCGGCGGGGATCCCGAACATCCTCACCGTCGATATCGGCGGCACCAGCGCCGATATCTGCCTGATGAAGGACGGCGCCATCGCGCTGACGCAGCGCGGTTCCGTCGGCGACTGGCCGCTGCCCTTGCCGATGCTGGACATGGTGACGATCGGCGCCGGTGGCGGCTCCATCGCGCGGGTCACGCGCGACGGCGCGCTGGCGGTGGGGCCGGAGAGTGCCGGCGCGCAGCCCGGGCCGGCCTGCTACGGGCGGGGCGGCACGCTCGCCACCGTGACGGACGCGCATGTCGTGCTCGGCCACCTGCCGCCCTCGCTGCTGGGCGGACGGATGACGCTGGATGTCGCGGCGGCGGAGCAGGCCGTGCGCCGGGGCGTCGCCGAACCGCTGGGCCTGTCGCTGCACGAGGCGGCGCGCGGCATCCTGGCCGTCGTCGATTCCAACATGGTCGGCGCGCTGCGCGTCGTGTCGGTCGAACGCGGGCATGATCCGCGCGACTTCACCCTGGTGCCCTTCGGCGGCGCGGGGCCGCTTCATGGCTGCGCGCTGGCCGCGATGCTCGGCATTTCACGCGTGCTGGTGCCGCCCTCCCCCGGCGTGCTTTGCGCGCAGGGGTTGCTCTTCGCCGACATGCGGGCGGAGTTCAGCCGGTCCGTGCTGCCCGGCCAGGCGGAGGATGCCGCCGCCATCGACGCCACCTTCGCCGCCCTGGCGGCGGAGGCGACGGCCTGGTTCGAGGAGGAGGCGATCGTCCCCGGCGCCCGCGCCACGACGCCCGTCGCGCTGATGCGCTATGCCGGCCAGGGCGCGGAACTGCCCGTCCCCTGGCGCGGCCTGTCCCACGCGGCCGAGGATTTCGCCGCCGCGCACCGCGCCCTCTACGGCTTCGACCTGCCGGAAGGACGCGCCGAGATCGTGACGCTGCGGCTGGAGGCCGTCGGCACGCTGCCGCCGCCCGCCGCCCAGGCGCTGCTGCCCGGGCGCGGCGCCACGCCCATCGGCACCCATCCCGTGCACCTGCCCGCGGGCACCGCGGACGCCGCGCTGTATGACCGCGCCAGCCTCGGCGCCGGGGACCGCATCGCGGGCCCGGCCATCATCACCCAGCTCGATGCCACCACCCTGCTGCCGCCCGGCTGGACGGCGGAGGCACTGGCCAGCGGCGCGCTGCTGCTGCGCCGGGACTGAGGACGACACGCCATGACACCCGAAGCACAGAAAGCTCACTGGCGGCCCGAAGGGCCAAGCGGCCGAATGGCCGCCGCCGCAAGTGCGGCGAAGCCAAGCCGCGCGGATGCGCGGCGCCCGGCGATTGAGGGGCACGAAGGCGAAGCCTTCGTGAACGTCGAATGATGCACCTCGCCGCCTTCATGTTCACGCCGGGCAGCCATTCCGCGGGCTGGCGGCACCCCGAAGCCGTGCCGGAATGCGACATGGATTTCCGGCAATACGCCCACATCGCGCAGGTGGCGGAGAGCGGGAAGCTCGACGCCATCTTCTTCCAGGACACGGTGGCGGTGAATGGCAGCGCGTCGCTCGACGGCGCCGGGCCCTATCGCCCGCGGCAGGGGCGCACGGCCTACCTCGAACCCACCACGCTGCTCTCGGCGCTCGCCGTCATCACCCAGCGCATCGGCCTGATCGCGACGGCGACGACGACCTACAACGAGCCCTACAACCTCGCCCGCCGCTTCGCCTCCATCGACCACATCAGCAATGGCCGCGCGGGCTGGAACCTCGTCACCTCCCAGATCGAGGACGAGGCCGGCAATTTCGGCGCCGACCACCACATGGCCCATGCCGAGCGCTATGAGCGGGCGGAGGAGTTCTTCGACGTCATGGCCGCGCTGTGGGACAGCTTCGGCGATGGTGCGCTGATCCGGGACAAGGACAGCGGCATCTATGTGGATACCGCCAAGGTCCACCTGCAGAACCACCGCGGCAAGCATTTCGCCGTCCGCGGGCCGCTCAACATCGCCCGCTGCCCGCAGGGGCGGCCGATCGTGACGCAGGCGGGATCCTCCGGCCCCGGCATGGACCTGGCCGCCCGCACGGCCGACCTGGTCTTCACCGCCCAGTCGGACCTGGGCGAGGCGCAGGCCTTCTACGCGGACCTCAAGGCGCGGGCCGCGAAGCATGGCCGGAACCCGGACCATGTGAAGATCATGCCGGGGCTGATGACCATCATCGGCGCGACGGAGGAGGAAGCGCAGGCCCGCTACCGCGAATTGCAGGGCCTGCTGGCGGATGAGAACTCGATGCGCCTGCTGGCGCGGCTCTGCGGGGATCTCGACATCTTCGCCTATCCGCCGGATGCGCCGCTGCCGCCGCTGCCGCTCTCCAACGCCGCCCAGGCGCGGCAGCGGCATCTGGTGGAGAAGGCGAAGCGGGAGAACCTCTCCATCATCCAGGTGGCGCGCTACCTCGCCACCTCGCTCGGCCACCATCTGCTGGTCGGCACGCCCGCGACCATCGCCGACACCATGGAGGAATGGGTGAAGGCCGGCGCCTGCGACGGCTTCACCCTGCTCTCCCCCTACTATCCCGCGCCGCTGGAGCGCTTCGTGGCCCAGGTGGTGCCGGAACTGCAGCGGCGCGGGCTGTTCCGGACGGAGTATGCGGGCACGACACTGCGGGACCATCTGGGCCTGCCGGTGCCGCCCAACCGCTACGAGATGTAACGCCCACGCTGGCGTTGCGCGATCGCATCAGCCCAAGCCGTTGTTTTCCCAGGGAAGGCCTGGCCCGGCGCTGGCGCCGGCGCCGGCCGATGCTGGACAAGCCCGCCGGATCGCGCCAAACCGCGCCCAAATCCCTGACATCCCCCTTGGCGCCCCCTGGCCGCCCCCCGGAGCACGCCCCATGACGTCACCCGTGTTCGACCGCATCGCCGACATCATCGCGGAGAACAGCGAGGTCGCCCGCGACTCCATCACGCCGGAGGCGCATGTCATCAACGACCTCGGCATCGACAGCCTGGACTTCCTCGACATCGTCTTCGCCATCGACAAGGCCTTCGGCATCAAGGTGCCGGTGGAAGCCTGGACGCAGGAAGTGAACGCGGGCACCGCGCCGGCGGAGCAGTACTTCGTCATGGGCAACCTCGCGCTGCGGATCGAGGAACTGGTGGCGGCCAAGCAGGCCAAGGCCTGACATCCGGGCCCCGCCCGCGGACAGGAAGCGATGCTCCTCGAATACTTCCAGATGGTGGACCGGGTGGTGTCGCTCGGCCCCGATTCGATCACGGTGGAAAGCCGCGTCCCCGACGCCAGCCCGGTCTTCGAGGGGCATTTCCCCGGCTACCCCATCGTCCCCGGCGTGCTGCTGGTGGAGACGATGGCGCAGGCCGGCGGCTGGCTGATCCTGGCGCTGGAGGGGATGCAGCGCATGCCGTTCCTCTCCACCGTCAGGGAAGCCAAGTTCCGCGGCTTCGTCGGCCCGGGTTCGCCCCTGGTGGTGGAGGCGAAGCGCACGCATGACGGATCGGGCTTCGCGGTCGCCGAAGCGCGCATCCTGTCCGGCGGCAAGCGCATCGCGGATGCCGAGATCACCTACCGCATCATGCCCTTCCCCGCCGAGGCGCTGCGCGAGGCGATGACCGCCACGGCGAAGCGGATCGGCCTGCCCGGCCATAGCTGAGATGAAGACCGCTTCCCCCATCTGGGTCACCGGCGTCGGCCTGGTCTCCGCGGCCGGCGAGGGGCGGGACGCGCATCGCGCCGCCATGCTGGCCGGCGCGCCGCCCGCGCTGGACGACACGACCTACGCCCCCTTCGCCATCCATCCCGGCCCGGCGCTGGAACTCGACCGCCAGATCCCCAAGAAGGGCGACCAGCGGCAGATGGAGCCCTGGCAGCGGCTCGGCACCTATGCCGCCGGCTTGGCGCTGGACGATGCCGGCGCCCGCGGCCTGGTGGCGGAAATGGACCTCATCGTCGCCGCCGGCGGCGGCGAGCGCGACCTGGCGCTGGATGAGAGCGTGGTCGCGGCGCTGGCCTCCCTGCCCCCCGCGGACGCCGCCACGAAGCTGAACGAGATGCTGGCCGGCGGCCTGCGGCCGACGCTGTTCCTGGCCCAGCTGTCGAACCTGCTGGCGGGCAACATCTCCATCGTCCATGGCGTCACCGGCGCGTCCCGCACCTTCATGGGGGAGGAGCAGGCCGGCGCCGACGCCGTGCGGATCGGCGCCGCGCGGCTGGCGGAGGGTCGCGGCCAGGCGGCGCTGGTCGGCGGCGCCTTCGTCGCCACCCGCTGGGACCTGATGATCCTCTACCACGCCGGCAGCCTGCTGCGGCGCGCGCCCGGCTGGGCGCCGGTGCTGGACCGCGCGCTAGCGCCCGGCGCCATTCCCGGCACGCTCGGCGCCTTCCTGGTGCTGGAGACGGCGGAAGCCGCCCGCGCCCGCGGCGCCCGTGGCCTCGCGCGCATCCGCGGCATCGCGGGCGAGCAGGCGCGGCGGGCGACGCCGTCCGACAGCGCCGCGGCGGCGGCCCGCGCGCTCGGCCGGCTCGACCTGCCGGCGGGCGCGCTGCCCGTGATCTCCGGCGCCACCGGCGTCGCCGGGCCTGTCGCGGCGGAGAGGGAGTTCCTCGCGGGCCTGAACCGCCCGGTCGCGGTGCGGGCCGCGGGCAACCGCCTCGGCTGGGGCGTGGAGGCTACCTTCCCGGGCAGCGTGGCACTGGCCGCCCTGGCACTCGCCGACGGCGTGCTGCCCGCCGCCATGGGGCCTGGCGAGGACGCCTTCGACGGCCTCCTGACGGATATCCTGGTCACGGGCTTCGCGGGTTGGCGCGGGGAAGCGCTCGCCCATCTGCAGGCGATCCCGGCGGAGGATCAGCCATGAACACGACCGATCCCACCCTTACTGATCATAGGGGCCGCCCCATCGTCGCCGTCACCGGCATCGGGCTGGTGACGCCGCTCGGCTTCGGGGTGGAGGCCAACTGGGCCGCGCTGCTGGCGGGCCGATCCGGCATCCGCCGCATCACGCGCTTCCCGACCGACCACCTCCGCACCACCATCGCCGGCACCGTTGATCTGCCGGAGGAGGAAGGGGGCGAGGTCCTGCCCTCCTCCGAGCGCGTGCGGCTGATGGCGGAACGCGCGGCGGCGGAGGCGCTGGCCCAGGCCGGCCTGCCCGCGCCCTTCCCCGGCCCCCTCATGCTCGGCATGCCACCGGTCGAGCTGGAATGGCCCGGCCGCTTCCGCCTGGCCGCCGAAACGGGCCAGGCCGCGCCGAGCTACGCCGCGCTGACGGAAGCCGCCGCCGGGCGCGACGACCTGTATCGCACCACCGCCTTCGCCGGCATCGGCGAACAGCTCGCCGCGCGGTTCGGCACGCGGGGCGCGCCGATCGCCATCTCCACGGCGTGTGCCACCGGCGCCTCCGCCATCCAGCTGGGTGTCGAGGCGATCCAGCGCGGCGAGACGGAGGCCGCCATCGCCATCGGCGCGGATGGTACGGTGCAGCCGGAATCGCTGATCCGCTTCTCCCTCCTCTCCGCCCTCTCGACGCGGAACGAGGATCCGACCGCGGCCTCCCGCCCCTTCGAGAAGACCCGCGGTGGCTTCGTGATGAGCGAGGGCGCGGCCTGCCTGGTGCTGGAAAGCCTGGCGCACGCCACGGCGCGCGGCGCCACCATCCTCGGCGTGCTGCGCGGCTGCGGTGAGAAGTCGGACAGCTTCCACCGCACGCGATCGAACCCCGATGGCGGCGCGGTGATCCGCGCCATGCGCAACGCGATCGAGGATGCGGGGCTCACGCCTGCCGACATCTCCTACGTCAACGCGCATGGCACGGGGACGCCGGAGAACGACAAGATGGAGACCTTCGGCATGCGCGCCGTCTTCGGCAATGACGCGCCGCCGATCTCCTCCAACAAGTCGATGATCGGCCATACACTGTCCGCATCCGGCGCCATCGAGGCGGCCTTCAGCCTGCTCGCGATCCGCGACCAGATGCTGCCGCCGACGATCAACCATGTGGAGCCCGACCCGGCCATCACGCTCGACGTGGTGCCGAATGTGGCGCGGCCGGCCAAGGTGGTGAACGTGCTCTCCAACAGCTTCGGCTTCGGCGGGCAGAATGTGTGTCTCGTGCTGAGTGGGGCCCCTGCCTGATGCGTGCGCTGCGCCTGCATGGCGACCGTGACCTGCGGCTCGAGACGATCGAGCCGCCGCCGCCGCCCGGCGAGGGCGAGGTGCGCATCCGGCTGCGCGCCATCTCGCTGAACCACATCGATGTCTGGGGCTGGCGCGGCATGGCCTTCGCGCAGCGCAAGCTGCCGCTGGCCGTGGGCGCCGAAGCCTCCGGCGAGGTGATCGCCGTCGGCCCCGGCGTGACGGGCTGGAAGGCCGGCGACCGCATCGTGCCCTATGGCGCGCGCACCTGCGGCGTCTGCCAGGCCTGCCAGGAAGGCCGCGACAACCTCTGCGAGAACGTGCAGGGCGTCGCCGGCTTCCATGTCGATGGCTTCGCGCGGGAGGAGGCGAATGTCCCCGCCCGCCTGCTGGTCCGCGTCCCCGATGGCGTGTCCTTCGAGGATGCGGCCTGCGCCACCGTCACCTTCGGCACGGTCGAGCACATGCTGTTCGACAATGCGAAGCTGCAGCCGGGCGAGACGATCCTGGTGCAGGCGGCGGGATCGGGCATCGGATCGGTCGCCATCCGCGTCGCCAAGTCGATCGGCTGCACCGTCATCGCGACCGCCGGCGACGACGAGAAATGCGCCAAGGCGCTGGCACTCGGCGCCGACCATGCCGTGAACTACACCGAGAAGAATTTTTCCACCGTCGCGCGGCGTGTCACGGGCAAGCGCGGCGTCGATGTGGTGTTCGAGCATGTGGGTGCGACCACCTGGGCGGGGTCGCTGCTGAGCCTCCGCATGGGCGGCAGGCTCGTCACCTGCGGCAGCACCTCCGGCGTCTCCGCCGACACCAACCTGATGATGATCTTCCAGCGGCAGATCCACATCTTCGGCAGCTTCGGCTGCGCCATCCGCAACGTGGGCGATGGCCTCGCCAAGATGGCGCAGGGCATCCGTCCCGTGCTCGACACCGTCGTGCCGCTGGAGCGCTTCACCGAAGGGCTGGAACGGCTGGAATCCCGCCGGGTCTTCGGGAAGATCGTCGTCACTCTATGAGCAGAACGGCGCTGACGCGCCTCGGGGTGAGCGGCGCGCTTCGCCGTCTGGGCGACGAGGCGCTGGCCGCGCTGATCCGCGGCGGCTTCGCGGTGGTGAAGGCGCTGGGGCCGGACCGCGCGGGGGCGATCGGCGCGGCGGCGGCCCGCACGCTCGGGCCCCTCACCTCCGCCAACCGGATCGCGCGGGAGAACATCGACGCGGCCTTCCCGGAGAAATCCGCCGAGGAACGTGCGGCGATCCTGCGGGAGAGCTGGGAGAATCTCGGCCGCACCGCCAGCGAATACGTCCATCTCGGCGACCTCTGGGACTTCGACATCGACAATCCCGGCGCCGGCCGGATCGAGCTGCCGCCCGAGAGCATCGAGCGCTTCATCCGCCTCAAGGATGACGGCAAGCCCGCCATCATCTTCGCCGCCCATACCGGCAACTGGGAGATGCCGGCCGTCGCCGCCGAACGCCACGGCCTGGCGGCCGCCGCGCTCTACCGCACGCCCAACAACCAGGCCATCGCGCGGGACATCCTGGCCATGCGCGCCGGCGTCATGGGGCGGCTGATCCCGGCCGGGCTTTCCGCCCCCATCCAGATGATGGAGGCGCTGGACCAGGGCCTGCATCTCGGCATGCTGGTTGACCAGCGCTTCGGACGCGGGCCGAAGATCCAGTTCCTCGGCCGCACCGCGGCGGCGAACCCGCTGCTGGCCAGGCTCGCGCGGCGCTTCGACTGCCCGGTGCACGGCGCGCGGTCCATCCGACTGCCGGATGGGCGCTTCCGGCTGGAGCTGACGGAGGCGATCGAGCTGCCGCGCGACGCCCGCGGCCAGGTGGACATCCAGGCGGCGACCCAGGCCGTGAACGACATCATCGCGGGCTGGATCCGGGAGTATCCGGGGCAGTGGCTGTGGCAGCACCGGCGCTGGCGGGACTGAGCCGGGGCCCGCGAGTAAAGGGCACTAACCCTTTTTAGCACTTTTAGCACCGGTTTCGCGGGGTGCGTCGGCGCGGGGAAATTCCAGATGCGCATGTGCGGCCGCGTGGCATGTCCGACGGGCATGGCGGTGGGCGCGGGTTGGGTGGTGGTTTCGGGAACGTAGCGCGAACGGGCGGGTGGGCGCCAGGGAAATCGGAGTAGTTTGGGAGGTATCGAGCTGTCACAAGTGGCTTGCTCAGTGCGCCTGACTCGGCCGCCATTGCGCCCGGGTCGCTCGGATCTTCCAGCCCCTGGCAGTGCGGCCTAACCCCACTGGCCGGCGCGCCCTTCATTCGGTCAGGAGCGGCGGCAGGCCCCGCGCGCGCCGGGCGGCGATGAAGGCCGCGCGATCTTCAGGTGCGACCTGGGTGCGTGACAGGTTCAGGCTCTGTAGGGCGGTTAGGTTGGCGAGCGGCGTCAGGTCGGCAACCCGGGTGAACGACAGGTCCAGGCTTTGCAGCGCGACGAGGGTGGCGAGCGGCGCCACATCGGCGACCCGGGTGAACGACAGATTTAGGCTCGGCAGGGCAGTGAGGCTGGCGAGCGGCGCCAGTTCGGCGACCTGTGTGCTTGACAGGTTCAGGCTCTGCAGGGCGGTAAGGCCGGAAAGCGGCGCCAGATCGGCCACCTTGCTGCTCCGCAGATCCAGGTTCCGCAGGGTGGTAAGGCTGGCGAGCGGCGCCAGATCGGCGACCCGGGTGCTCATCAGGTTCAGGCTCTGCAGTGCGGTGAGGCTGGCAAGCGGCCCCAGGTTGGTGACCTGGGTGCTCCACAGGTCCAGGTTCTGCAGGGCGGTAAGGCTGGCAACCGGCGACAGATCGGCGACCGGGGTGCGCCGCAGGCTCAGGCTCTGCAGAGCGATGAGGCTGGCGAGCGGCGCCAGATCGGCAACCGCAGTGCCCAACAGGTGCAGGCTCTGCAGGGCGGTGAGGCTGGCGAGCGGCGCCAGATCGGCGACCTGGGTGCCCGACAGCTTCAGGCTCTGCAAGGCGGTAAGGCTGGCGAGCGACGCCAGATCGGTGACCCGGGTGTA
>JAIXWG010000070.1 GCA_027482245.1 Acetobacteraceae bacterium
AGCGGAAGAGAAACCGGCCGCGGCGGCGGCGGCCTGCGGGCCCGGCCCTTGCGCCGCCGCCGGGGCCGCGTGCGGGCGGGGGCGCGGCGCCGGGGCGGCATCCGCGCTGCGGACCACGCCGGTGGTGGCGCGGGCCATCACGGGCCGGGGCGTGACGCCCATGCTGGTGAAGGACTGGTCGAGCAGGGCCGCCATGTGCTGGTCCCGCTCCACCCAGGAATTCCCGCCGAAGACGGCGCCGACCACCCGCTGCCCGCCGCGGCTGGCGCTGGTGACGATGTTGAAGCCGCTGTCGCGGATGTAGCCGGTCTTGATGCCGTCCACGCCCTCATACTCGCCGAGCATGCGGTTGTGGTTGCGCAGGCGCAGCCCACGGAAGGCGGCCTGCTGCATGCCGAAATAGTGGTAGCGCTCCGGGAAGTCCTGGATCAGGCGGCGCCCCAGCGTCGCCATGTCCCGCGCGGTCGTCACCTGGTCCGGGTCCGGCAGGCCGGAGGCGTTGCGGAAGGTGGTGCGCGTCATGCCGAGGCTGCGGGCGCGCAGCGTCATCATCTGGGCGAAGCGTTCCTCGGACCCGCCGAGCCGTTCGCCGACGGCGGAGGCGACGTCATTCGCCGACTTGGTGACCAGCGCCATGATGGCCTGTTCGACCGTGAGCGAGTTCCCGGGCGGCAGGCCGAGCTTGGAGGGGGGGCGGGAGGCCGCTTCCTCGGAGATCGGGACGGCGGAGGTCAGCGTCAGCCGGCCTTCGCGCAACGCCTCGAACACCATGTAGAGGGTCATCATCTTGGTGAGGGAGGCGGGGTGCCGCGTCTCGTCAGGGCTGGCCTGGACCAGGACGTTGCCCGTCCGGTTGTCGAGCACGATGGCGGAGTAGCGGTCGCTGCCGATCTGGGCCTGTGCGGCCGGGGCAGGGCCCAGCACGGACAAGGCAAGGCCGACGAGTCCCGCGCAGGTCCCGAGCCGCAAACGCATAAGGTAGTCCCCCTGGCGACACACCCCCCGTGCATCGCCACCCGCAACAACCTAGGGAATAAAGCCGCCTTCTGTCCACGGGGGTGTTTGTGGAACATGGTGTAACCGCAAGGGCTTAACGGGTTGTTTTCCAGCGGCTTCGCATGCGTTCCGGCAGCCGATGGACAGGCCCCGCGACCTCCTGAAGATTTTTTCAGTCACCGAAATTGCTGCACTGCAAAATTCTGCTTGCATCGGAATGCGAGCATGGGCACATAGGCGTCGTGCTGCATCGCAGCAAATCCCTTGGGGCCGGGTTGCAGGCTCCCGCCGCGCCGGGCGCCGGCGAACCAGCTTGAGGAAGAACCCCATGGCCACTGAGCCGAAGACCGAGTCCAAGCGCAACATCGCGCTGGTCGAGAATGCCGCGACGCAGGGCGCCGCGCAGACGAAGAAGATCATCGACAACGGCGCCACGACGGCGCGCGCTGCAATGGAGAAGGGCATGGAACAGGCGACGAAGACGGCCGAGGGTTTCTTCAAGGCCGCCGAGGAGGCCGCTGAGTTCGGCCGCGGCAACATCGAGGCCTTCACCAAGGCCACGCAGACCCTGACGGTCGGCTTCCAGGACCTCGGCAAGCAGTACTTCGCCGTCTCCCAGGCCCTGACGGACCATGCGCTGGAAAGCGCCAAGGCGCTGGCCGCCGTGAAGTCCCTGAAGGAAGCCGCCGACATCCAGGCCGCCTTCGCCAAGGCGTCGCTGGAGCGCACGATGAGCGAGGCGACGAAGCTGCAGGAGGCCGCCTACCGCCTGGCCGAGCAGGCTTCCGCGCCGCTCGCCGCCCGCATGACGCTGGCGGTCGAGAAGATGGGCAAGCCGCTCGCGGCCTGAACCCGGTGATGGCGGGGCGCGCGCGCCCCCTTCCTGGCCCCGAACGGCCCGCCTAGTGCCCGGATGCCTCCCCCCAGGGGAAGGCGCCGGCCGCCCGGCGGGCCTTTTGCGTTTCGAGCCTTTTGCGTTTCCGGGGCGCGGAATCGGGGCTAGGCTAACGACAGGGAAACCCCGGCGGGGGTCTTCTGCGGGAGAATTTCGTCAAGCCCTTCACTCCCGGCCCTCCGCTCCGATATCCTATGCAGGACGACGCCCGGGGGTTTCACTTCCCCGGCAGGCAACCAAGGCAGGCATGAGCGACAGCGACAAGCGCCCAGGACAGGGCAACGGGGCGGAAGGGCCGACCACCGGCGTGGTGGTCAAGGCGCGGCCACGCACCCGGAAGCCCTCCATGTACAAGGTGCTGATGCTGAACGACGACTACACGCCGATGGAATTCGTCGTGCATGTCCTCGAACGCTTCTTCCAGAAGAGCCGGGAGGAAGCGACGCGCATCATGCTGCACGTCCACCGCCGCGGCGTCGGCGTCTGCGGCGTCTATACCTATGAGGTCGCCGAGACGAAGGTCACCCAGGTCATGGACCTGGCACGGCAGAACCAGCACCCGCTCCAGTGCACGATCGAAAAAGAATGATCGTAGCGCCGCCCTCTCTCAGGCGGCGCTTGGGCCAAAGGCCGGGCAAAACAGCCGGCGGGGGACTGTCGCAAGCAGGAGGGAGCGACCACATTGAGGGCAACCCGGACTGCGGCGTTCCGTTGAACGTCCAGGCCACCCGATAGGGAGCGTCAGACCATGCTGTCCCGCAACCTCGAGCAGACGCTCCACCGCGCCCTCGGCCTCGCCAATGACCGCCGGCACGAATATGCGACTCTCGAACACCTGCTTCTGGCCCTTGCCGACGACACCGACGCGGCCACCGTGCTGCGCGCCTGCGGCGTCGACAACGACAAGCTGAAGCGCGACCTGGCGGAGTTCCTGGACAAGGACCTCGCCGGTCTCGTCTCCGACCGCGCCGGCGATGCGAAGCCGACCGCGGGCTTCCAGCGCGTGGTGCAACGCGCCGCCATCCATGTGCAATCCTCCGGCCGGGACGAGGTGACGGGGGCCAATGTCCTCGTCGCCCTGTTCTCCGAACGGGAGAGCCATGCCGTCTATTTCCTGCAGCTGCAGGATATGACGCGGCTAGATGCGGTGAACTTCATCAGCCACGGCATCGCCAAGGCCCCCGGCCGCAGCACCAGCCGCCCCGTCCAGGGCACCCCCCAGACCCCGGAGGAAACCCCGGAAAAGGAGGAGAAGCCCCAGCGCGGCAACGCGCCGCGTGGCCAGGACGCGCTGACCAACTACTGCGTCAACCTGAACAAGAAGGCGCAGGCGGGGAAGATCGACCCGCTGATCGGCCGCGACTCGGAAATCGAGCGCACGATCCAGATCCTCTGCCGCCGCACCAAGAACAACCCGCTCTATGTGGGTGACCCTGGCGTGGGCAAGACCGCCATTGCCGAGGGCCTGGCCAAGCGGATCATCGAGGGCGATGTGCCCGAGGTGCTGGCCAAGTCCACCATCTTCGCGCTCGACATGGGCAGCCTCCTCGCCGGTACCCGCTACCGCGGTGACTTCGAGGAGCGGCTGAAGGCGGTGGTGTCGGAGTTGGAACAGCAGCCCGGCAGCATCCTCTTCATCGACGAGATTCACACGGTGATCGGCGCGGGCGCGACAAGCGGCGGCGCGATGGACGCGTCGAACCTGCTGAAGCCGGCGCTGGCCCAGGGGACGCTGCGCTGCATCGGCAGCACGACCTACAAGGAATACCGCCAGCACTTCGAGAAGGACCGCGCTTTGGTGCGGCGCTTCCAGAAGATCGACGTGAACGAGCCGACGCTGGAGGATGCGGTCAAAATCCTCCAGGGCCTCAAGACCAACTACGAGAAGCACCACAAGGTCCGCTACACGCCGGAAGCCATCCGCGCGGCGGTGGAGCTTTCGGCCAAGTACATCCATGACCGGAAGCTGCCGGACAAGGCGATCGACGTGATCGACGAGGTCGGTGCCAGCCGCATGCTGCTGCCGGAGAACAAGCGCCGGAAGACGGTAACGCTGAAGGATGTGGAGGAGATCGTCGCCAAGATCGCCCGCATTCCCCCGAAGACCGTCTCCAACGACGACAAGGAGACGCTGCGCACGCTGGAGCGCGACCTGAAGTCGATGGTCTTCGGCCAGGACAAGGCGATCGACGCGCTTTCCGCCGCCATTAAGCTGTCCCGTGCCGGGCTGCGGGATGCGGAGAAGCCGATCGGCAACTACCTGTTCAGCGGCCCGACCGGCGTCGGCAAGACGGAGGTGGCGAAGCAGCTGTCCAAGACCTTGGGCATCGAGCTGATCCGCTTCGACATGTCCGAATACATGGAGCGCCACAGCGTCTCCCGCCTCATCGGCGCGCCGCCCGGGTATGTCGGCTTCGACCAGGGCGGCTTGCTGACCGATGGCATCGACCAGCACCCGCACTGCGTGCTGCTGCTCGATGAGATCGAGAAGGCGCACCAGGATCTCTACAACATCCTGCTGCAGGTGATGGACCACGGAAAGCTGACGGACCACAACGGCAAGACCGTCGATTTCCGCAACGTCATCCTCATCATGACCACCAATGCCGGCGCCGCCGACATGGCCAAGCCCACTATCGGGTTCGAGCGCACGACGCGCCTCGGCGAGGATGAGGACGCCATCAAGCGGATGTTCACGCCGGAATTCCGCAACCGCCTCGACGCCGTCATCCCCTTCTCGGGCCTGACGCCGGAGATCGTGGCCCGCGTCGTGGACAAGTTCGTCATGCAGCTGGAGGCGCAGCTCGCCGACCGCAACGTGACGATCGAGCTGTCCTCGGCCGCTCGAGAATGGCTGGCGGAGCGGGGCTACGAGCCGCTGTATGGCGCGCGGCCGCTTGCCCGCGTGATCCAGGAAGTGGTGAAGAAGCCGCTGGCCGAGGAACTGCTCTTCGGTCGCCTGGTGAAGGGCGGTTCCGTGAAGGTCGGCCTGAAGGATGGCGCGCTGGTCTTCGACTATGTCGAGGCCGCGCCGCCTGCCCTGCCGAAGCCCGAGGACAGCGGCGACGGCGAGGCGGAGAAGGAGCCGGAAACCGCCGAATAGCCTTTCCAGGCCAGTCGCGGTCTATGATGCAAAGGCGTCTCCGGGTACCCGGGGGCGCCTTCGCCGATTCTGGGGGATAGCCATGACCACCGACACCCGCATCACCGACTGGGACGAGTACAGCGGCGCGCTGCGCGAACGCGGCAAGGAACTGGGCCAGCTCCATCCCGAGCTGATGAAGGGTTTCGGCGCACTGAGCCGCGGCGCTTCCACGACGAAGCACATCGACGCCAAGACGCGGGAATTCATCGCGCTCGCGGTCGCGGTGACCACCCGCTGCCAGGGCTGCATCGACGCCCATGCCCGCAAGGCCAAGGCCGCGGGCGCGACGAAGGAGGAGATCGCGGAGGCACTCGGCGTCGCCGTCGCCCTCAACGCCGGCGCGGCGCTGACCTATTCGATGCATGTGCTGGACGCGATGGACGGGACGGGGCAGGGCTGACCCCAGCCGTGCTATGGAGGCCGGGCCATGCCGACCATCCAGGACATCGACCGGGCGGAGGCCGCCCACCTCGCCGCCGCCCGGGCGCCGCTGATCGCGGCCCTGACGGCGGCTGCGCAGGGCAAGCCCTGGCACTACATCCTGTTCGGGTCGCTGGCCCGCGGCACCGCGCGGCGGGGCAGCGACGCCGACATCGCGATCGTCGGCGCGGGGCGTGACTGGGCGGAGGCCGAAAGCGCCGCCCACGACGCCTGCCGCGCGCTCCGGCTGCGGGGCGATGTGATGCTGTGGGAGGACCTGGCGGGGTTCATCCGCGAGGCGGCCGAGGCAGAGGGGGTCCGCTGTGGCTGACTCCCGCTGGTTTCCGCTCGAAGCCTATTGCGACATGATCCTCGCCGACCTCGACCTCGCCATCGAGACCTGGGAGACTCATGCCCGCATGGCGCCGGGGCGCGCGGCGCTGGTCCAGCAGAAGGCGTTCCAGAAGAGCCTGCAGGACGCCTATTCGACCTTCGAGCAGGCATCGATCTACATTCTTGGTCTGGCCGCGGAGCCCCGGCCTACTGGCGAACACTGGCATGACCACCTGCTGCAGATGATCCGTCGCGCCAGCGACCATCGGCCGGCCTTCGCGCCAG
The DNA here is from genome assembly GCA_027482245.1 of Acetobacteraceae bacterium. Lineage (GTDB taxonomy): Bacteria > Pseudomonadota > Alphaproteobacteria > Acetobacterales > Acetobacteraceae > Falsiroseomonas. The sequence goes on from JAIXWG010000070.1 coordinate 6,075, forward strand.
GTCTCGCTGGCCCGTTGCGCGAATTGCGCCTGTTCCGGCACCGGGCCATGCATTCCTACGCCGAGTTCGACATGGATCGCGCTGCTCCCGCCGTGGATGCCGCGCGCCGATTGCTGGCCGAACTCCCAGCCGCCTTCGAGGCTTTCGGCCGCGATTTCGGCCTGCTCCCGCCTCAGCCCGGCGCCTGAAGGAACCCCACCACGTCCTCGAACACCGGCGCCTTCGCCAGGCCCAGTGCCCGCACCGGCGCTGCCATGGCCGACAGCACGCCGACATGCTCGACGCCGGGATAGAGGTGCAGCGTCACCGCCCGCCCCGCCGCGCGCAGGTCCCGCGCCAGGTCCACCGAGTGGAAGGGCCCCACCACCCGGTCATCCGCGCCGTGCAGCAGCAGCATCGGCGGCGTGCCGGCCAGATCCTCCGCCCGCGCCACGGCCGCGATCCTGCCGCCGGGGGCATTGGCGAAGATGCTGATGGTCGGCTCCTCATCCGGCTGCCAGGCGATCGGCGCAGCCAGCAGCACGCCGCCGACCAGCACCGCCCGCGATGATCCCGCAGCCGCCAGCCAGCGCGGGTCCAGCGCGATCGCCGCCGCGATGAAGCCGCCGGCGGAGTGGCCCATGACGAAGAGCGGCTGCGCCGGCATCTCGCGCCGCATGCAGGCAACGGCCAGCGCGCCATCCTCCACGAAATCCGGCCAGCGTCCCTCGGGGAACAGCCGGTAGTCCGGCACGGCGACGGCGATGCCTTGCGCGGCCAGCGTACGCGCCAGGAAGGCGTAGTCGCCGCGCCCGCCGCTGGTCCAGCCGCCGCCATGGAAGAAGACCACCAGCGGCGTCCGCGCCGTGACCACCGAAGGCAGCACCAGATCCAGCCGCTGCCGGGGCAGGGGGCCATAGGCCAGGTTCTCGCTCGTCTCCGTCCCGCCGCGCGGCGTCAGCGCGCCGGCGATGCGGGCGGGCGAACAGGCAGCGGCCAGCAGTGGCAGCCCCAGCAGGAACCGCCGCGCCATCAGGGGCCGAGATCCTCCCGCGCCTGCGCCAGCGCGGCGCGCTGCGTCTCCGTCACCGCGGGGTAGTGCAGGCCGAGGCCCTCCATCGCGCGGCCGATCGCGGCGGCGACGACCAGGCGGGTGAACCATTTGTGGTCGGCCGGGACGACGTACCAAGGCGCCTCCTTCGTCGCGGTGGCGCGGATCGCCTTCTCATAGGCGTCCTGGTAGGCGTCCCAGTGCCGGCGTTCCTGCACATCCGCCGCGCTGAACTTCCAGTTCTTCTCCGGCTCCTCGATGCGCGACAGGAAGCGCCGCTTCTGCTCCTCCTGGCTCACATGCAGGAAGAACTTCAGCACCACCGTGCCCTGCCGGCCGAGGTAGCGCTCATAGGCCGCGATATCCTCCAGCCGCTCATCCCATATCTTCTTGCCGACCAGGCGCGCGGGCAGCTTCTGGTGTTCCAGGATGGTGGGGTGGACGCGGGCGACCAGCACCTCCTCGTACCAGCTGCGATTATGGATGCCGATCTGGCCGCGGGACGGAAGGGCGATGGCATGGCGCCAGAGGAAATCGTGGTCCAGCTCCGTCGAGGTCGGAGCTTTGAAGGACACCACATGGCAGCCCTGCGGGTTCACGCCGGAGAAGACGTGCTTGATGGCGCCATCCTTCCCCGCCGCATCCATCGCCTGGAAGATGCAGAGCACGGACCAGCGGTCCTGCGCATAGAGCATGTCCTGATGGGCGGAGAGCGCGTCGACACCCTGCTTCAGCAGCGCGGCCGCTTCGTCCTTCTTCAGGTCGAGGCCGCCCGTGTCGCCGGGGTCGTGGTCCTTCAGGCGGAACTTGCCGCCCTCCACCCGGTAGCGGGACAGCAGCTTCTCGATCCGCTTTTCCAAGCCCTGTCTCCCGCTATCCGCGCCGCCCTGGCGTCAGCATCCAGATGGTGGTCAGCACCTGCAACGCCAGCGTCATGCCGAGCGCCCAGCCGTAACCGGCGGGGTCCCAGCCGCCGGTCGCAACGCGCGGCCACAGGTCCAGGATCCAGCCGATGGCATTCTGCAGCACGAAGACCAAGCCGAGCATCGAGGCGTTGATGGCGGTGGCGACGCGCCCCGCCAGTTCCGGCCCGAAGCGCTGGCCGATGGCGGCATAGCCGGAAGGCCCGGCCGCGGCACACATCGCGAAGGTGAACCACAGCACCCCCAGCGCGACCGGGTCGCGGAAGGGCAGCCAGATCAGCAGCACCTGCACCGCGGCGATGATCCCCATGGCCACCAGCGGCACCAGCATCGGCCCCGCGCCCCGGCGCTGCAGGAAGGATGCCGCCTGGCCCGTGCCCGCGCTGCCCACCATCAGCCCGGCCGCATAGGCCAGCAGCAGGGAAGCCCGCGCGGCATCATCCATCAGCGCCACGTCCCGCAGCCAAGGCCCGGCCCAGAGGCCCTGGTAGGTGAAGTTGAGGGCGGAGAGCACCGCCACCGCCGGCGCGAAGCGCAGGAAGGCGGGGTGGACGAAGATCTTCCCGAACTCCGCGATCTCCTGCGTGAAGGACCGGCGCGGCGGCGGCGGCGCGCCGGGCCCGCGATCCGGCACGCTGGACCAGATCCAGCCCGCGACCGCGACGGCGAACAGCGCCAGCACCACGAAGACGCCGCGCCAGCCGATGACCGGCACCATCCAGGCCACGGGGACGGTCGCCGCCACGCTGCCGCAGGCGCCGACGAAGACGCCGAGGCCCGTCATCCCCGCGACCCGGTCGCGCGGATACCATTGCGTGTTGACCTTGAGCATCGCGATCAGCCCGGCCGAGACGCCGAAGCCCGTCACCGCCCGTCCGACCGCCAGCCAGACCGGCCCCGGCCCGATGGCGCAGATGACGAAGCCGAGCCCGGCGACGACCCCCAGCACCGTCTGCACGCGGCGGGAGCCCCAGAGGTCGATGGCCAGCCCGATCGGCAGCTGCGCCAGCCCGTAGCTCGCGAAGAACACCGCGGCGAGCAGGCCGAGTTCACTCGCGCTGAGGCCGAATTCCAGCGCTAGCAGCGGCCCCACCGTCGCGATCATGGTCCGCGAGGCCTGGTTGACGAAGTTCAACCCGGCGAGCGGGAGGGTGAGCCGGGCGAACATGCGCATGGGGCGATGGTGGCACGCCCCGCGCCGTTACGGCAGACGCATCCGCACCGAAACGGGGCAATGGTCGGACAGGCGGTCGCGGTAGCTGCGGTCGCGTTCCGCATAGGTCATCACCGCCAGGCTGCGCGGCACCAGCCACTCCCGCGCCGCGCCGCCGAGCAGCAGATGGTCGATGAAGGGCCGCCCGCCGCGGGCATCGGACCAGCAGGGGGTGGAGAGCCCGGCCGTCGGCCGCGCGATCGGCGCCCCATCCTCGACGATGCGGAGGAAGTCGTCGTTCTCCGTCATGCGGCGGTTGAAGTCGCCGAGGATGGCGAAGGCCACGCCCTCCCGCCGCCGCGCCTCCGCCCAGCGGGCGATGATCTCCGCCTGGCGCTGCAGCCCCTGGCAGTCGCGGTTGGTGTTCGCGCCCAAGGCATCCTCTCGGCACCCGGCATCGAGGTGTACGGACAGAAGGCGCAGCCGCGCGCCGGAGGGCGCTGCGACGATGATGTCGGCGCCGCGCCGCAGGCTGCGCCGCGCCCCGGCGCGGAGGTCGAGTGCCGCCAGGTCCGGCTGCGGGATCACGCGCAGCGTGCGCCGCACGGCGAAGCCCGGGCGCTGGACGTCATCCTCATCCGTCAGGTGGATGGCATAGGTGGCGGGGTCGAAGACGCGGGCGGCGGCCTGTTCGCCATCGATCTCCTGGATCGCGACCACATCGGCGGCGAGCCGTTGCGCATAGCCGCGCAGCAGCGCGAAGTCGCCGGGTTCGCGGACGCGCAGATCCCGCGGCAGGTCGCCATGCCCGGCCGGCTTCAGCGTCAGCCAGGCGATGTTCCAGGTGGCGAGCTTGATCTCCGTCTGCGCCGCGGCGGGTGTGGCGAAGAGGAGGAGCAGGATCAGCAGGATGCGCATGGCGCGCGCTATAGCAGCAGCGCGGGGGCGGCGTCCTGCACGGGCGCGGGGGTGGGCAGGGGGCGCGCGCCGCAGGATTCGAGGAATGCGGCGACGGCGTCATAGGTCGCGGCATCGCGCGTCGGGTCATGGAAGGGCGTGCCGCGCGGGCTGCCGCGCGGGATCCAGATCACCGTCTCATAGCGCGCTCGGGTCAGCAGGACGCGGTAGGTGTTGCGGACGAAGGCGAATTCCTTCAGGTCGCGCTGCCAGACCGCGCCCACGAAGCGCCTCGCCTGCCAGCCATCCCCGCCGCGGATGAAGTCGCCGCCCCAGGCAAGCCCTGCCACATCCAACTCCAGACCCTGGCAGTCATATTCCGTCGCGATGGTCTCCAGCGCGTCGGAGGCCCGGATGTCCGGCCAGCGGCGGAGGAACCAGTCCGCCACATCCTCCACCTGCACGCCGAGCCCCTCCGCCCGCAGCCGCTTCGCCCCCGCGGCGGCCAGCAGCCCCGCGCGCCGCTGCCCGCGAGCCCGTTCGCGCAGCGCGCCGCGCAGAGCGTCGAGGTCGCGCGTGACCAGGAAGGGCAGGGCCTCGCAGCCCGCGGCGATGTCCCGCGCCTCCGCCACCGAATCGCGCAGCACGGCATCCACCCAGGCGGCGCCGGCGCTTTCCCGAACGCTGCGGATGGGCGTCGCGAGGTCCAGCGCGGGGTCGATCCGCAGCCAGGGCGCGGCGGGTTCGGCCAGGCGCTGTGCGGGCTCGGAAGCCTGCACGGCGCGCGGGGCGGCGACGGCGCGCCAGCGCGGATCGCGCGCGATGACGCGGCCCCATTCGGCCAGGCCGGCCTCGCCCGTGTTGATCTCCTGCCCATTGCCGATCAGCGCGACCACCACCGCCCAGCCGTCATGGCGGCCCATGATGTCGAGGGTATGCGCGGGCTCGCTCATGGTGAGGGTCGAGGGCTTGTTGCGCGTGCCGAGCACGGCCTTGGCCTCATCCCAGGCACGCTGCGCCTCGTCGAAGACGATCAGGCGTTCGGGCGGCGGCGCCGCCAGGCCCGGCTTGGCGTTGTCCTCCAGGAAGCGGTGCACGTTCTGCAGCGCGGCCTTCACGCGGCGCTCCGCCTCCGGCCGCTTGCACTCGCCCCGTTCCACCGCATCCCGCGCCAGCGCCGCGCGCAGCACGGTGATGAGGGGCGCATTGCCGGTGAGGAAGGCGGCGCCATCCATCCGCGCCTCGCCGAAGATGGCGTTGAGGCCGCAGAGCGTCTTGCCCGCGCCCGGGATGCCGGTGACGAAGATCGCGACCTTCGCGGCTTCCTCCCGCGCTTCCGCCACGGCGTGCCGGATCGCCTGCGCCGTGCGGGTCAGGTTGGCGGCATCCGCCCGCGCCGTCGCAATCTCCCGCACCCCGTTGCGGGCATAGAGCAGCGTCGCGGCCTCCACGATCGTGGGCACGGGGCGATAGGGCGCGTCGAGCCAGGCGGCACCCTCCAGCGGTGTGTTGGCTTCCGGTGCCGAGGACTGCACCCAGCGCAGCAGCGCGCCGAGCCCCGCGCTGCCGCAGGCGATGGGGCGCAGCACGCCGTGCCAGATCAACGGCGGCTCGGCGGGTGGCGTGAAGCCGCCGCTGCCGGCCACCAGCACGGGCAGGATGGGATGGGCGCGGCTGCCGGCGTGGAAGTCGCGCAGGTCCAGCGCGTAATCCTCGGCCTCCGCCAGCGTGGCGGGGGACGCGGCGGCGGTCTTGAACTCCAGCGCGATGATGGCGCGGTCCGTCAGCACCACCGCATCGATGCGCTTCTCCAGCCGCAGCAGGTCGTATTCCAGCGCGATGGTCCAGGCCTGGCCGTCGGCCTCCCTGATCGCCACGGCCAGCGCGCGGATCTGCTGCTGCCAGGCGAAATCCTGGTCCACGCTGCCAGCATAGCCGCGCGACTGCTGGGCGGCGGCGAGGCGCCCGATCGTGTCGCGCGGGTCGCGCGCCAGCAGTTCCGCCCCCGTGCAGGCGAACCAGGCCCTCACGTCGAAAGGCAGGCCGCGTTCAGCATTCCCACCGCGATCGCCACCGCCGCCTTCAGGATGGAGCCCGCGCTTTCCCCCTTCTCCATCGCCACCCGCCAGCCGCTGCCCAGCAGCTTCGCCACCACGAAGAAGGCCAGCAGCTGCACCAGCAGCGCCACCACGGCCCAGACCGCGGCGTCCAGGATGTTGACGCTGTGCGCGAAGGCGCTGGCGATGGGCAGCGCGAAGCCGATGATGGCGCCGCCGAAGCCGATCGCCGCCCCCGCATTGCCCGCGCGGATCAGCGCCATCTCGTCATGCGGCGTCACGCGGAGGTAGGTGGCCATGGCGAAGGCCAGCAGGGCGATGGCGACGACGAAGTAGATCAGGAAGCCGGGCAGGTTGGCGAGGCTGGTCACGATGGGTTCTCCCCCTCGAAGAGGTGCGGCACGAAGCGGCTGGTGTCGCGCGTCACCGGCGTCGCGTCCTCCCGGATGCCGATGCCGCAGGCGCGGCCGCCGATGATCCAGGACCCGATCACGGGGTAGCGGCCGTCGAAGCGGGGAAGCTCCGCGTAGGCCTGCCAGACCCGCGGCTGGTCGCCATAGGGGCCCGGCGTCTCGATGCCCGGTGCCGTGATGTTGGCACCCTCCCGCCCCCAGAGCGGCTTCGACAATTCGGGCCCGCCGGTCTTCCCGGGTTCCAGGAAGGCGGGCAGCAGGTTCGGGTGGTCGGGGAACAGGTACCAGAGCAGTGAGAGGAAGGCCTTGGAGGCCGGGATCAACCGCCAGCAGGGCTCGATCCAGCGCGTCGGTGCCGTCGCGATGCTGGCCGCGAAGGGCTCCGCGAGCAGCCAGTCCCAGGGGTATAGCTTGAAGATGGCGGCGATCTCCCGCTCCTCCATGTCCCGGAAGCGGCCGCGGCCCCAGCCGATCTCGTCCATGAAGAGGAAGGGCGCCTCGATCCCGGCCTGGATGGCGGTGTCGCGGAGGTAGTCGACCGTGCCGCGATCCTCCTCATGGTCCCGCACGCAGGCGAAGTGCACGCGCGGCGGCAGCTTCAGCGTCGGCCAGGTGGCGATCAGCGCCTCATGGATCGAATTGAACTGGTCGGCGGGGCGGGGCTGGCCCTCGCTGAGGCATTGCAGCCATTCCCACTGGATGACGCTCGCCTCGAACAGGGCCGTCGGCGTGTCGGCGTTGTATTCGAGCAGCTTCGGCGCCCCCGTGCCGTCCCAGCGCAGGTCGAGTCGGCCGTAGAGCGACGGCTCCCGCTTCTCCCACGACGCCGTCACCAGCGGCCAGGCGCCGGCGGGGATGCCGAGGGGGCCATGCATGTTGTGGCGCACCGCGTAGTCCACCGCTTCCCGGCACCGCGCCTCGATTTCCGTGGTGGCGTCGTCCAGCACGTCCACCCCGGCGGCCGTGAAGCGGTAGCAGGCGGTCTCGTCCCAATAGGGCTCGCCCGCGATCTCCGCGAAGGCGAAGCCGAGCCGCGCGGCGCGTTCCCGGAGGTCCGGCCGCGGGGCCATCCCGACGCGCCGCATGGTCAGCCGCTGCTCGAGGCGGAGGAGCCACCGAAGCCGCCGCGGGCGGAGGAACCGCCGGTGCTGGCCGCGGTGGCGGCGGGGGAGGATGACGTGCGGCCGCTGAACCAGGACCCGCCGTAGTGGGAGGATCGCGACCGGCTCTGCTGGCAGATCTGCTCCGCATTCGGGCGCTGTTCCGCCCGCGCCCGCGCGCATTCCGCGGCACGCGCCTCATCGTCGCCGCAGGCCGCGAGCAGCGATGTCACGCCGCCTCCCAGCAGCACCAGGCGCAGGGCTTTCGTTCGTCTCACCGGGAAAGCGTAACAGCGCCGCGCGCCGCTTGCGAAGGCTTTCCCGTCAGCGCCGGGCAGGCCAGGTCGCCAGCAGCATGCTGCCCGTCAACAGGAGAAAACCCGCGGCATGGGTGGCGGTGAAGACCTCCCCCAGGAAGAAGATGGCAACCAGGGCGGAGGTCGCGGGCAGGAAGGCGGTGAAGACGCCCGCGATGCCGGCCGGCGCGCGCTTCAGCCCCTGGTACCAGAGCAGCAGGCAGAGGACGGAGGCCGTCAGCGAATGGAAGACCAGCAGCCCCGCCGTGACGGGCTGCGCCAGCGCCACCACCGCGCCGGCCACGGGAATGCAGAAGGGCAGCAGCATCAGGGCGGAGAAGACCTGCATCCAGAGGCTGGCGGTGACCACCGGCGCATGCCCCGCCAGGCGCTTCGCCAGCAGGACATAGAGCGCTTCCCCGCAGACACCGCCGAAGACGAGGAGGTTGCCGAGCAGGCTGCCATGCGCGCCATCGCTGCCGAGCCTGGCCAGGGTGATCGCCGCCATGCCGAAGGCGGCCAGGGCCACGGCCGCCCATTGCCGCGGCGGCAGCCTCTCCCGCAGCCAGAGCGCGCTGCCGACCGCGACCACCGCCGGCAGCGTCGCCAGCACCAGCCCGGCCTCCAGCGCCGTGGTCAGTCGGAGGCCGCCGAGCAGCCCCGCATTGTAGATGACGGTGCCGAAGAAGGCCTGCAGCGCCAGGTTCCAGAGGCCCCGGCGCTCGATCCGCGGCAGCCCCTCCATGGCCTTGGCCAGCGGCCACAGGACCAGCACGGCCAGCGCACAGCGCAGCCCGGCGATCATGGGGATGGGCAGGTCCTGCGCCAGCAGCTTCGCCACGCCCACATTGGCGCCGACGAACGCCATGGAGAGGGCGAGCTGGAAATAGGCGAGGATCACGGCCTCGGTTCTACATCGCTTCGCGGCGTTCCTTGAAGCCGCCTCAGCCTTCGCCGTCGCGCCTGAAGGGCGACGATTCGTGCAAGGCCTCGATCTCCCGCATCATCGCGGGGCGTTCCTGGTCGAGGAAGTCGGCCACCGCGCGGCGCAGCCCGCGATGCTCGATCCAGTGCGCGGAATAGGTGGGCACGGGCAGGTAGCCGCGCTGGATCTTGTGCTCGCCCTGCGCGCCGGCCTCCACGCGGGGCAGCTTGTGCTCGATGGCGAAGTCGATGGCGCGGTAGTAGCAGAGCTCGAAATGCAGGAAGGGCGCATCGACCAGGCAGCCCCAGTTGCGGCCGAACAGCGCTTCCTCGCCGAGCAGGTTCAGCGCGCCGGCGACGGGTTCGCCATCCTGCTCCGCCACCATCAGCACGACGCGGTCGCCGAGCCTCTCGCCGAGCATCGGCCAGAACGCCTTCTTCAGATACGCGCTGCGGCCCCACTTCTTGTCGGAGGTGGAGAGGTAGAAGCGGTGGAAGGCGTCCCAGTGGCGGGGCGTGATCTCATGCCCGCGCAGAGTCTTGAGGACGAAGCCGGAGGCCTCGGCATCCCGCCGCTCCCGCTTGATCTGCTTCCGCTTGCGGGACGCCAGCGTGCCCAGGAAGTCGTCGAAGCTGGCGTAGCCGGCATTGGTCCAGTGGAACTGCGTGCCGATGCGCTGCAGCCAGCCGGCCTCGCCCAGCGCCTCCCACTCCGGGGCCTGGCAGAAGGTGACGTGGATGGAGGAGAGGTCGAGCTGCCCGCAGGCCTGCACAAGCCCCTGGGCCAGCGCGCCGACGCCGACCTCGCAGCCCGGCCGCACCAGCAGGCGTGGCCCAGGTACGGGGCTGAAGGGCGCCGCCACCTGCAGCTTCGGGTAGTAGCGGCCGCCGGCGCGTTCGAAGGCATCCGCCCAGCCATGGTCGAAGACGTATTCGCCCTGGCTGTGCATCTTCGCATACATCGGCGCGCAGGCGACGAGCCGCCCGCCTTCGTCCCGCAGCGCCGCGTGCTGCGGCAGCCAGCCCGTGCGCCCGCCTACGCTGCCCGATTCCTCCAGCGCCTGGAGGAAGGCATGGCTGACGAAGGGATTCGCGGACCCCGCGCAGGCATCCCAATCCGCCGCGGGGATCGCCGCGATGGTCGGGTGCAGCGAAAGGCTCAGGGATGGCGCCGTGTCGGGCATGGGACTCCAGCTTGGGTTGGCGGCCCGATGCTCAAGCCCGCCTCAGGCGATCTCGAACATCCCTTCCACTTCCACCGCCGCGTCGGCGGGCAGGGAGGGAACGCCGATGGTGGTGCGCGCATGCCGCCCGGCATCGCCGAAGACCGCCACCGCCATGTCGGAAGCGCCGTTCATCACCACCGCGTGCTGCGTGAAGTCCGGCCCCGCCGCGATGAAGCCACCAAGCCGCACCACGCGCTTCACGCGGTCCAGGTCCCCGCCGCAGGCGGCCTTCACCTGCGCCACCAGGTTGATGAAGCAGATGCGCGCGGCTTCCTGCCCCTGCTCGATGGAAACGCCGGCGCCGACCTTGCCGGTCACGGCGACCTTGCCGTCCACGAAGGGGATCTGGCCGGAGACGACCAGCAGGTTGCCCACGATGTTGTAGGCGATGTAGTTCGCCACCGGCGCTGCCGGTACCGGCAGCGTGATCCCCAACGTCGCGAGCTTTGCCTCGATCATCCCAGCCATGGCGCGGTCTCCCTGCTTGCCGGGCGGGAGACTGCGTCGGCTGGCCCGAAAACGCTACCCGACCAGCTTGAACTGGCGACGCCGCGTGCGCGGCGCGGGTGAGGAAGGCAGGTCCATCGGCAGCAGCGGCGCCTGTTCGGCGGCGTGGCCCGTGGCATCCGGCGCGCAATCGGCTTCCGACGGATCGGCCAGGTCGCGGCGGCCCAGATACTCCAGCGCCAGGCGCCGGAAGGCCCAGTCCAGCACGCTGGTCGCGCGGCGGATGGCGGGGTCGCCCTCCACCAGCCCGGCCGGGCCGAAGCGGGTATAGGCGTAGGCCTCCACATAGTGGTCCAGCGTCACGCCCTGCTGCAGGCCGATGGAGACGGCGTGCAGCATCGCATCCATCAGGCTGCGATAGGCCGCACCCTCCTTGGTCAGCGCGACCGAGACCTCCGACAGCTTGCCGGAGCCATCCTCCGTGGTCCGCAGCACCACCTTGTGGCCGCCGACCGCAACGCGCCAGACGGACCCGCCCGGCCGGGTCGGCAGCGCCGTGGCGCGGGCCGGCAGGGGCGCGGGGGCGCTGGCCGGCGCGGCGCTGGCCACGGGCATGGGCGGCGCGGCGTGCAGGAAGGGGGCGATGGCCTGTGCCATGGCGGTCCAGGCCGAGTCGGCGGGCGGGGCGAGGAGGCGCTCGGCCTCCGCCCGGCCGAGTCGCAGCGCGGCGCGGGTCGGCACCTCCGCCACCCAGCCCTCGCGGTCCAGCGTCAGCCGGGTGGGGCCGGAGGCCGGTGCGAGGCCGCCGACCTCGGCGCCCAGCAGCCGCTCCACCGCATCGGGCGGCGCCAGGGCCACCAGCGCCTGGTGGCGCAGGCCGAGGCTGCCGGCCGCTTCGTCCAGCGCGGCGCGGGCGGCGGCGGCCAGGCCCGGCACCACCGTCGCCTCGGGCGGGGAGGGGGCGATGAGCGCGACCGGCTCCCGCGCCCCGAGTCGCTCCGCGATCCGGCCGGAACAGGCTTCCGCCGCACCGCGGGTCAGGGCGGCGATGGCGGCGCCGACGGCGCGGGCCTCCGCCGAGTCATAGGCAAGGCCGAGGCCCGCCAGCAGGCCGGCGAGGTCCGCGAAGCCGATGGCGAGCCGCGGGGAGCGGGCGCCGGTCCAGATGTCGAGCGCCTGCACGCCGACCGCCACCGCGGCGGCATAGGCGGCGGCGTCGAAGCCGCCCTCGGCGTCCAGGAAGGCCGGCAGGTTCAGCACGAAGCGGCTGGCGGAGCGGCTGTCGGCGCGCCAGATGGCGAGGCCCGGGGCCGCGGCGCGGGACAGCAGCAGACCGCGCAGCGCATGCGCGAAGCGGTCCTGTTCCCCGGCATCGGCCAGGATGCCAAGCTGCCGGCCACGGGCGGCGAGGGGAGCGATCCAGGCCTCCGCCAGGCGGGGCAGGACCACCGGCGCCGATCCCGGGGCGATGGCGGCGACGGCCTCCGCCGCTTCCTCGTCCCAGGAAACGGGCAGGGCGACCGCGCGGGGCTTCGAATCCGGATCCGGCGCGGCGCGGACGCGCCACAGAGCCATTCCGTCCCAGATCGTCCCGGCCATGCTTGTCATGCCCCCAATCTAGGGACTTGGTGGGCGGGACGGAAGCCGTATGTGGTGGTGTTGCGGGGCCGGAACCGCAACATCCTGTGGACAGAATCGGCCGCTCCCAGATTGGACGCCGCGTATTTTGCGCCGCGGCCCCCATTGTGCGAAACTGGCGCCGTCCGCACATGGCGGGCCGGCCTTGCCCAGGCCATTGCGAGGATTTCCGATGTCGGTGCTGCTGCGCCTCACCTCCGCCCTGTCCGGCCGCAAGATCGGCACGGACCGCTTCGGCAACGCCTATTACGAGTCCAAGGCCGATTTCCGCGGCTATGGCCGTAAGCGCCGCTGGGTGCTGTTCAACGGCACGGCGGAGGCCACCAAGGTGCCGCCGGAGTGGCATGGCTGGCTGCACCACACCGCGCCCGCGCCGCTGCCGGAGCAGAAGCGCCACGCCTGGATGCTGGACCACCAGCCGAACCAGACCGGCACCGCCAATGCCTATCGCCCCGCCGGGCATGACTATGTCGGCGGCCGCCGCGCCGTGACGACCGGCGACTACGAAGCCTGGACGCCCGGGACCTGATGCTGGACCGCAGGCAGGATCGCCGGGCATGAAGGGTCGTTCGATCGCGGAGGTGCTGGCCGGCGCCGTGGTGCTGCTGGTCGCGGCCGGCTTCCTACTCTTCGCCGTGACCAATAGCGGGCGCTCCGCCATGTCGGGCCCCGCTTTGACGCTGACCGCCAAGTTCGACCGGATCGACGGCCTGGCCCCCGGCGCGGATGTCCGCATCGCGGGCGTGAAGGTCGGCTCCATCACCGGGCAGCGGATCGACCCGCAGAGCTTCCTGGCCGTGCTGACCATGCGGATCGATGGCAACCTCCGCATTCCCTCCGACAGCTCCGCCGAGATCGCGAGCGAGGGGCTGCTCGGCGGCCGCTTCGTCTCCCTGGTGCCGGGCGGGTCGGACCGGCTGCTGCGCGACGGGGGCGAGATCACCATCACGCAATCCGCGATCAGCCTGGAGAACCTGCTGGGCCGCTTCATCTTCTCGATGACGCAGGGCTCCTCCTCCTCCCCCGGCGGGCAGGCGCCGGAAGGCGCCGCCACGGGAACCGCCACCCCCCGGCCATGACCACGCCGCTCGACCCGCCCGCCGCCTGGCCGGGCGCCGATGGCGCGCCACTGTCGTGCCGGGAGAAGCTGAAGGTGCTGGCGGAGAACCACCGGGAAGCCGCGCAGGTGCTGCGCGACGCCTTCGAGGATGCGGTGCTGATGGGCGTGGACGAGGCCGCGATGCGGCGCATCCTGGCCGAGATGGTGGCCGCCCTGCCGAGCCCGAAGCGCGCGGCATGATCCGCACCTCGATCGCCGCCGCGATGCTGGCCTGCGGGCTGGCGATGCCCGCCGCCGCGCAGGAATGGCGGCCGCAGCGCATCGCCGTGCTCCAGGCGCTGGACAAGGTCACGGCCCGCGTCATCACGTTGCGCGCCACGCTGAACCAGCCGGAGCGCTTCGGCAGCCTGACGATCACCGTGCGGTCCTGCAACGCCCGCCCGCCGGACGAAGTGCCTGACGCGGCGGCCTGGCTGGAGATCACGGACAGCCGCGCGCCGGCCAATGGCGCGGCGGTGTTCCGCGGCTGGATGTTCGCGGAAGCCCCCGGCGTGAACATGCTGGAACACCCGGTCTACGACATCCGCATCATGGAATGCCGGGCCAGCTGAGGCGGGCCCGACCTGGCCGGAGGAACCGCCCGTGAACTTCCCCGACGCCGTCGCCAGCGCCTTCCGCAACTACGCGACCTTCGCCGGCCGCGCGCGGCGGTCGGAGTTCTGGTTCTTTTTCCTGTTCATGCTGCTGGCGCAGGCGATCGCCGGCGTCATCGACGGCGCCGCCACGAACGGCGTGGCGGGCGGCATCGTCGGCATCGCGCTGCTGATCCCCTCCATCAGCGTGGCCGCGCGCCGGCTGCATGACAATGGCCGCAGCGGCTGGTGGATGCTGGTGGGACTGGTGCCGCTGATCGGCTGGATCATCCTGCTGATCTGGTACTGCCAGCCCGGGGAGAACGGCCCGAACCGCTACGGCGCCGACCCCCGCGGCGGCGGAGCGTCCCTGCCGCCGGGCCAGCGGCCCTGGCCGGTGAACCGGTAGCTATTCGCCCCGCGACGCGTCGCGCAGCTGCCTGACCTGATCCTCGACCGCCGCCGGATCGGCGTCATCGTCCCAGCGCGCCTGTTCCTCCACCGCTTCCGATAGCAGGCGCTTGTAGGCCTGGCGCGGGATCTCCGTGCAGCCGAACTGGGCGAGGTGCGTCGTCTGGAACTGGCTGTCCAGCAGCGTGAATCCGAACAGCCGGAGCCGGGCGACGAGGTGCACCAGCGCCACCTTGGAGGCATCGCGCGCGCGCGAGAACATGCTCTCCCCGAAGAAGGCGCCGCCCAGCGCCACGCCGTAGAGGCCGCCGACCAGCCTCGGCCCACCCTCGGACGGCGCCCAGGCCTCCACCGAATGCGCGTGGCCCATGCGGTGCAGCGCGGTGAACAGGCGTTCGATCTCCGGGTTGATCCAGGTGTCCTCCCGCCCCTCCGCCGGCGCGGCGCAGCCTGCGATGACGCCGCCGAAATCGCGGTTGGTGGTGATGAGGTACTCGCCCGCCAGCACCGTCCGCGCCAGGCGGCGGGACAGGTGGAAGCGGTCCAGCGGCAGGACGCCGCGCATCTCGGGGTCCAGCCAGTAGAGCCGGTCACCCCGCCGCGTCTCGGCCATGGGGAACAGCCCCGCGCGATAGGCGCGGAGCATCAGCTCGGGGGTGATCTCGAACTGTCTTCGGCTCACCCGCGCATCCTACCCGCCCCGAGCCGCCGGGGCGAGCGGACTCTCAGTGGCCGCGGCTGACGAACTTCTCCAGCCAGTGGATGGTGTAGTCGCCGGCCTGGAACTCGGGGTCGTCCACGATGCGCTGGTGCAGCGGCAGCGTGGTCTTGATGCCGCTGACCACCATCTCGTCCAGCGACCGCTTGAGGCGCGCGATCGCCTCCGACCGCGTCTGGCCGTGCACGACCAGCTTGGCGACCAGGCTGTCATAGTGCGGCGGCACGGTGTAGCCGGAATAGAGCGCGCTATCGACGCGCACGCCGAGCCCGCCCGGCGCGTGGTACATGTCCACCCGGCCGGGGTTGGGGGCGAAGGTCTCGGGATCCTCCGCCGTGATGCGGCATTCGATGGCGTGGCCGGAGAAGCGGATGTCGGCCTGGGTGTAGCCCAGCGGCTCCCCGGCCGCGACGCGCAGTTGTTCCTTCACCAGGTCCACGTTGCAGACCATCTCCGTCACGGGATGCTCCACCTGCAGGCGGGTGTTCATCTCGATGAAGGCGAACTGGCCATCCTGCCACAGGAACTCCAGCGTGCCGGCATTGCGGTAGCCGAGCTGGCGGAGGCCCTTCGTCACCTGCGCGCCCAGCGCATCGCGCTCGGCGGCCGTCAGCACGGGGCTGCCGGCTTCCTCCACCAGCTTCTGGTGGCGGCGCTGGAGGGAGCAGTCGCGTTCCCCGAAATGCACGACGTTGCCATGCATGTCGGCCAGGACCTGCAGCTCGATATGCCGCGGGCGGTCCAGGTACTTCTCCATGTAGACGCTGTCGTCGCCGAAGGCGGCCTTGGATTCCGTGCGCGCGACGCGCCAGGCTTCCTCCAGCTCATCCTCGCTGCGCGCCACCTTCATGCCGCGCCCGCCGCCGCCGGCGGCGGCCTTGATCAGTACGGGATACTTGATCTGGTCGGCGACGGCGCGCGCCTCCTCCAGGCTTTCCAGCGCGCCCAGGCTGCCCGGCACCAGCGGCACGCCCAGGGAGCGCATCGCGTCCTTGGCCGCGATCTTGTCGCCCATCATGCGGATATGGGCCGCCGTCGGGCCGATGAAGGCGAGGCCATGGGCCTCCACCATCTCCGCAAAGTTCGCGTTCTCCGACAGGAAGCCGTAGCCGGGATGGATGGCGTCCGCGCCGGTGATGGCGGCGGCCGAGAGGATCGCCGCCATGTTCAGGTAGCTGTCGCGGGCGGAGGGCGGGCCGATGCAGACGCTCTCATCCGCCAGGCGCACATGCATCGCGGTGTTGTCGGCCGTGGAGTGCACGGCGACGGTGCGGATGCCCATCTCCTGGCAGGCGCGATGGACGCGGAGCGCGATCTCGCCCCGGTTCGCGATCAGGACCTTGCCGAACATGATGCTGTCCCGATCACTCGATGATCAGGAGGGGTTCGCCGTATTCCACCGGCGATCCGCTCTCGATCAGGATCCGCGTCACGACGCCGGCGCGGGGCGCACGGATCTGGTTGAAGGTCTTCATCGCCTCGATCAGCATCACCGTCTGGCCCTGCGCGACGCGGCCGCCGACCGTGATGAAGGGGGCGGCGCCGGGCTCCGGCGCCAGGTAGGCGACGCCGACCATGGGGGAGGTCACGGCCCCGGGATGCGCGGCATCGCTGACGGGCTCCGGCGCCGCAGCCACCGGGGCGGCAGCGGCGGGCGCCGCCGCGGCGGGGCCGGCGGCGACCGTCGCCACCTGCTGCACGGTGATCTGGCGCGCCACGCGGATGCGGCTGTCCTTCTCCACCAGCTCGATCTCGGTGAGGTCGGTTTCCCGCAGGATCTTCGCGAGTTCGCGGATCGCCGAGGGATCGAATTGGACGCCCGACATCAGGGCTCTCCTTCTGCGGCGACGATGTCCGCCATGGCGCGCAGCGCCAGCGCATAGCCCCGGATGCCGAGGCCCGCGATGACGCCCGTGGCCACCTTGGACACGTAGCTCAGGTGCCGGAATTCCTCCCGGCGGTGGATGTTGGAGATGTGGACCTCCACGATGGGCAGGTCCACGGCCTTCAGCGCATCCATCAGGGCGATGGAGGTGTGGCTGTAGGCGGCGGGGTTGATGATGATGCCGGCGGCGCGGCCGCGGCATTCCTGCACCCAGGTCACCAGCTCTCCCTCGCCATTCGTCTGGCGGAAATCGATGGCGAGGCCGAGCTGCTCGGCGGTTTCGGCGCAGAGCGCCTCCACGTCATCCAGCGTCTCCGCGCCATAGATCTCCGGCTGGCGGGTGCCGAGCAGGTTCAGGTTGGGACCGTTCAGCACGGCGATCATCGGGGGCGTCAAGGAGGGTGTCCCAATTGTCGCGAGCGGCTCGCAGGGAAGGGTGCGCCTAGCACGGTGCCTCCGCGCCGGGCAAGCACGCGCCCGGGTTGTGGGTAGCGGCGATGGCCCGGGGGCGCGCCGGGATATGCCTGCCCCGCGCGCGCCGCGGGCGGGCGCGTCTTGTCCCGGCCGCCGCCGCCCGCCATGTTCCGCGCCATGACGGCGACCATATCCATCGAGGTCAATGGCGAGGCCCGGCAGGTGCCGGAAGGCGCCTCGGTGCATGACCTGCTGCACCTCATCGGCCTGGCCGCGCCCAAGGTGGCGGTGGAGCGGAACCTGGAGATCGTGCCGCGTTCCGCCTGGACCACCACGCGCCTCGGCGCGGGGGACAAGCTGGAAATCGTGCATTTCATCGGAGGTGGCTGAGATGGACGGGATCACGCCGCTGCCTGGGACGGATGATGGCTGGACCGTCGCGGGCCGCCGCTTTCGCTCCCGACTCGTGGTCGGCACCGGGCGCTACAAGAGCCTGGAGGAGACCGCGGCCTCCATCGAGGCCTCAGGGGCGGAGATGGTGACGGTCGCGGTGCGGCGCGTGAACCTGTCCGATGCCTCGCAGCCCATGCTGCAGGATTTCGTCCCCCCCGACCGCTACACCTACCTGCCCAACACGGCCGGCTGCTTCACCGCGCAGGACGCCGTCCGCACGCTGCGCCTGGCGCGGGAAGCGGGCGGCTGGAACCTCGTGAAGCTGGAGGTGCTGGGCCCGCCGCCGTTCCTGTACCCCGACATGCGCGCGACCTTCGAAGCCGCCGAGGCCCTGATCAGGGACGGGTTCGAGGTGATGGTCTATTGCGCCGACGACCCCGTGGCCGCGAAGCGGCTGGAGGAGATGGGCTGCGTCGCCATCATGCCGCTCGGCGCCCCGATCGGGTCGGGGCTCGGCGTCGCGAACCCCTTCATGATCAAGGCGATCATCGCGCAGTCCAAGGTGCCCGTGCTGGTCGATGCCGGCATCGGCACGGCGTCCGACGCGGCGCTGGCCATGGAACTCGGCTGCGACGCGGTGCTGCTGAACTCCGCCATCGCCCACGCCCGCGACCCCGTCCGCATGGCCCGCGCCATGAAGGCGGCGGTGGAGGCGGGGCGGGATGCCTTCCTCGCGGGGCGCATGCCGCGGTCGCCGGCGGCGGACCCGTCCTCCCCCACCACGGGCCTGATCACCTGAACTCGATTCGATGCCGGCTTGTGTGACGCAACCGGCACGACCTAGCGTTCCGCTCCTGGAGAAAAGATTCCCGGGAGGAACAGCATGATCCGTCCTGGCGCCGTGGGCCTGGTGGCTGCCCTGCTGCTGGGGGCCTGCACGCCCCAGCAGCCGCAGCAGGTGGTGGTGGTGCAGCAGCCCGTCGCCCAGGCCTGCGACACCAGCTTCGTGGTCGTGAGCAATTCCGGCGCGACGGTGGAGCGGCTGTATTTCAGCCATGCCAGCCTGGGCAGCTGGGGCAATGACCAGCTGGGCCAGTCGGTGCTGCCCCCGGGGCGGCAGGTGGCCTATCGCGCCGCCAATGCCGGCAGCTACGATTTCCGGGTGGTCTGGGCGAATGGCCGGGCGGCCGAGATCCGCGGCGTGAATGTCTGCCGGGCCAGCCGCATCACCGTCACCAATGGCGGGCTGCTGGCGAGCTGAGGGCGGCTGGCCCTCAAATCCAAGGGCCACTAACCCTTTTTAGCACCTTTAGCACCGTTTTCGCGGTGCCTCCGGGAGAGGTGGCCCCGGGGGGCGGGCGCGGCTATGCCGGCGGCGGTGTGGAACATAGCAGAAACATCCCCTCGGTCGCCAGCGTTTTCGGCGCACTGGCGCGGGCAAACCCAGGCGCGGCCTGGGGTGCGACTCGTCGTTCCGGCTGAATCGCGCGGAAACGCGCGGGTTTCCAGGAGCCATCGCGGCGCCCCCGGGGGGCGGACGGGCGGTGTTTCCGGCGGCTTAACCATGCCCGCGGAAAAAAAACGGCCAGGGGCGAAAAACTGCTTTCCAGCGGGGGAGGGGGGGCCTATATGCCGCCCCAGACGCAGTACGCACGTGCCGAAGGCCCCAGGCCCACGGAACCACTGGACGATGATACGGCCGAAGCCCCGGTGGGGTGACGGGCGTCGTCGCACATCCAGGGTCACCGCGGCGCAAGGTTAACGCAACGACGTCAAGCGTTCTGGCAACCCCGGCGGCTGATCCCGCCGGTTTCACTTGGTCGCTGGTTCGTTCGACCGTTTCGTCAATCTGGGGCCGCCCCGCAGGGCCGCCCCCGCCGTTTGGGGAGTTTGGGCGCGATGAACCCAAAGATCGCCGCCTATCTGCGCGACCACGCGCCGGCTACGCCCTGCCTCGTGCTGGATGTGGACCGCGTCGAGCAGAACTATCGCCGCCTGATGGCCGCGATGCCGCTCGCCCGCGTCTACTACGCCGTGAAGGCCAACCCGGCCGCCCCGATCCTGGACCGGCTGACCGCGCTCGGCTCCTCCTTCGACGCGGCCTCCTGGGAAGAGATCGAGGCCTGCCTGGCCGCCGGCGCGCGCCCGGCCGACATCTCCTTCGGCAACACCGTCAAGAAGGTCTCCGCCATCAAGGCCGCGCATGCGGCGGGCGTGACCATGTTCGCCTTCGACAGCGAGCCGGAGCTGAAGAAGCTCGCGCAGCACGCCCCGGGCGCGCGCGTGTACTGCCGAATTCTCGTCGAGAACAAAGGGGCCGAGTGGCCGCTTTCGAGAAAATTCGGCTGCGAGGTCGGCATGGCGCGGGACCTGATGGTGAAGGCGGCCGCATGGGGCCTCGACCCCTATGGCATCTCCTTCCATGTCGGCTCCCAGCAGACCCAGACCGGCGCCTACCAGGCGGCGATCGCCCGCGTCGCGATGATCTTCACCGATCTGAAGGACGCCGGCATCAACCTCCGCATGGTCAACCTCGGCGGCGGCTACCCCGTGCGCTACCGGGCCGAGGTGCCGGAGATCGACGCCTTCGGTGACGCCATCATGGGCGCCATGGCCGAGCATTTCGGCAATGCGCTGCCGGAGATGGTGATCGAGCCCGGCCGCTTCATGGTCGGCGATGCCGGCGTGGTCAGCAGCGAAGTCGTCCTCGTCTCCCGCAAGGGGGAGGATGATCCGGTGCGCTGGGTCTACCTCGACATCGGGCGCTTCGGCGGCCTGGCGGAGACGGAGGGCGAGGCCATCCGCTACGAATTCCGCACGCCGCATGATGGCGGCGCGGAAGGCCCCGTGACGATCGCCGGCCCCACCTGCGACAGCACGGACACGCTCTACGAGAAGTCCAACTACCGCCTGCCGATGGCCCTGGATTGCGGGGACCGCGTGGAGCTGCTGGCGACCGGCGCCTATGTCACGACCTATGCCAGCCAGGCCTTCAACGGCTTCAAGCCGCTGGCCGAACACTACATCTGAGCAGGGCCCGTCGCCCGGCGCGGAACGGAACGGCGGCCGAAAGGCCGCCGTTTCTTTTTTGGGCGCCGCCGCGCTAACCTGCCGCCATGGATGAGATCGATCGCAACCTGGTCGTCGCGCTGCAGGAGAACGGCGCGGCGGGGCTGGCTGAACTGTCCAAGGCCGCGGGCCTGTCCGTCTCCGCCACCGCGGAGCGCGTGAAGCGGCTGGAGGAGCGGGGCGTGATCCGCGGCTGGCGGATCGACCTGGACCCCGTCGCCGCGGGCTGCCCGCTGCTGGCCTTCGTCTTCGTCGCCATGCGCCCGGGCAAGGACGATTCGACCTTCGTCCGCGCCATGAAGCGGCATGAGGCGGTGCTGGAATGCCACACCGTGACGGGCGCCTGGTGCTACCTGGTGAAGCTGCGCCTGGCCGACATCGCGGCGCTGGAGGCCTTCGTCTCCGACGAGGTGCGCGGCCAGCCGGGGGTGGAGCGGACCGAGACGATCCTGGCGCTGGCCAGCCCGAAGGAGACGGCGATCCTGCCCGTGGCGGCGGCGCAGGAGGAGTAGCGCGGAGGGGCCGAGGCCCCCCCGCCGATGCCCGGTCAGTTGGCCGGGCGCGCGCCCATGGCGACCGTCCGCTCATCCATCCGCGGCTCATAGGTCACGCCGCGGCGCGTGGCCCAGAAGTTCACGAGCTGGAACAGCGGGATCATCGCCGTTTCCCGGTCCACCATCGCCACCGCCTCCTGCAGCAGCTTCTCCCGCGCCCCGTCGTCCAGCGTCGCGGTGGCGCGCGCCGTCAGGGCGTCCAGCTCCGGGTTGGAGTAGCGGGAGTTGTTGGAGGCGCCGGTGCGGCGTTCGCGGTCGAAGGTGCCGAAGATATTG
Source organism: Acetobacteraceae bacterium (assembly GCA_027482245.1). Classification (GTDB taxonomy): domain Bacteria; phylum Pseudomonadota; class Alphaproteobacteria; order Acetobacterales; family Acetobacteraceae; genus Falsiroseomonas. The sequence continues at coordinate 27,591 of JAIXWG010000070.1, forward strand.
ACCAGCATGTAGCTGGCCTCCCCGGTCACGCTGCCCCAGCCGGCCAGGCGGGCGTTGAATTCCTGCCGCGCGGCACGGGCGGAGTAGGAGGCCCAGGGCAGCGCCTCCACCTGCGTCCGCACGCCGATCCGCGTCCACATCTGCGCCACCGCCTGGGCGGTGCGGGCGTCATTGGGGTAGCGGTCGTTGGGCGTGTGCAGGGTCAGGCGGAAGCCCTGCGGAAAGCCCGCTTCCGCCAGCAGGCGGCGGGCGCCTTCGGGGTCGGGGCGCGGCGCCGGGACGGCCGGGTTGTAGGAATAGGACCCCGGCGGCAGCCACTGGCCGGTCGGTCGCGCGGTGCCCTCCATCACGCGCTCCGCCAGCGCTTCCCGGTCGATGGCGACGGACAATGCGCGGCGCACGCGGCTGTCCAGCATCGGGTTGCGGGGCAGGGGGCGGCCTTCATTGTCGCTGACATGCACCGGCGCGCCATCGGCGCGGGAGAAGTCGGTCATCAGGTAGATCAGCCGCAGGCCCTGGATTTCCGAGATCTGCAGCCGCGGGTTCTGCCGCAGCCGCGCGATGTCGGTGGAGGGCACCTGGTCGATCACGTCCAGGTCGCCGGCCAGGATGCCGGCGGTGCGCGCCGCGTCATTGGCGATGAAGCGGTAGGAGACGCGGGCCCAGGGCTCCTGCCCCCGCCAATAGTCGGGGTTGCGGGTGAACTCCGTGCGGTCCCCCGGGCGGTAGCTGCCGATGCGGTAGGGGCCGGTGCCGATGGCGGCGCGGCCGCTGTTGTAGTCCTCCGTCGTCGCACCCTCTCCCACGTGGCGGGAGATGATCTGGATGGAGGCGAGTTCGGTCGGCAGCAGCGGGTGCGGCGCCGCGGTGTGGAAGCGCAGCGTCAGCGGGTCCACCACCTCCGTCCGCGTGATGGCGCGGACGAAGCCGCCGAAGCCGCCGGGGCTGTTCGGGACGTTGGGGGCGCGGCCGATCGTGAAGACGACGTCATCCGCGGTGAAGTCGCGCCCGTCATGCCACTTCACGCCGGGGCGCAGCTTGAACTCCCAGGTCGTGTCGGAAATCGCGCGCCAGCTTTCCGCCAGCGCGGGCTGGATGCGGGCCTGCGCATCCTGCTCCACGAGGCGGTCGAACAGATGCATGGTCAGGCTGATATTGGGGGAGGCATTGTAGAAATGCGGGTCGAGCGAGGTCGGCGACCCGCCGATTCCGATGGTGAGGTTCTGGGCGCCAGCGGCCAGCGGGGCCAGCAGGGCGAGCGTCGCCGCCAGCCCGGCGGGGCGGGGCAGGGGGATCGTCATGGCGGTTTTTTCTCCCGGTTCGCGTTACCGGGCTTCAACCTAGCCTCACCTGTGGCACGCTGCTACACGAGACGGGAAGTCTGGGACCGGGGAGAATGGCGATGCGATACAGCATCCGGACAGCCGCGATGGCTGGCGTTTCGGCAATCGCGTTCGGCGCGGCGGGGGCGGGCGCGCAGACCCTGACGATCGGCGTCGGCTCGCCGGTCACCTCGCTCGATCCGCACTACCACCAGCTGTCGCCCAACAATGCCGTCAGCGACATGATCTTCGAGAAGCTGATCGACACCGACGCGGCGGCGCGGAACATCCCCGGCCTCGCCACCGAATGGCGCGCGATCGGCCCGACGACCTGGGAATTCAAGCTGCGCGAAGGCGTGCGCTTCCACAACGGCAACCCCTTCACGGCGGAGGACGTGGCCTTCACGATCCAGCGCCTGCCGAACGTGCCGAACAGCCCGTCCTCCTATGCCGCCTACGCAAGGCCGATCGTCAGGATGGAGATCGTCGACCCGCTGACGATCCGCTTCCACACCGCGTCGCCCTATCCGCTGCTGCCGCTCGACATGACGAATGTCCGCATCCTGGATGCGGAGACGCATGCGAATGCGACGACGGAGCAGTTCAACGCCGGCACCATGGCGATCGGCACCGGGCCCTTCCGGGTGCAGTCGCACCGCAGCGGCGACCGGATCGAGTTCGAGCGCAACGCCACCTACTGGGGCAATGCGCCGGCCTTCCAGCGCGTCTCCTACCGCATGATCACGAACGATGCGTCGCGCACCGCGTCGCTGCTGTCGGGCGACCTCGACTTCATCGACCAGGTGCCGACGACGGACCTGGCGCGGCTGCGCGCCGACCAGCGGCTGGCGCTGTCGGAGACGGTCGGGCTGCGGCTGATCTTCCTCGGCCTCGACCACCTGCGCGCGGCCGGGGAGAATTCGCCCTACATCACGGACAATGACGGGCGGCCGCTGGGGCGGAACCCGCTTAAGGACGTGCGGGTGCGCCGCGCGCTGTCGATCGCCATCGACCGCAGCGCGATCACGAGCCGCATCATGGAAGGGGCGGCGACGCCGTCCGGCCAGTTCCTGCCGCCGGGCACCTTCAGCTACGTCTCCGACGTGCCGGCCCCCGCCTTCGATCCCGATGGCGCGCGGCGCCTGCTGGCGGAAGCCGGCTACCCCAACGGCTTCCGCATCCAGCTGAACAGCCCGAACGACCGCTACATCAACGACGCCCGCATCGCCCAGGCGATCGGCGCGATGTGGACGCGCATCGGCGTGCGCACGACGGTGGAGGCGCAGACCTGGTCCATCTTCGTCAACCGCGCCGCGCGGGCCGAATACTCCGCGCACCTGATCGGCTGGGGCTCCAACCCCGATGGCAGCCATCCCCTTCGCAACATCATGGCGACCGTCAGCAGCGAGCGCGGCTGGGGTGCCTCCAACCGCGGCCGCTATTCCAACGCGGAGGTCGATGACCTGCTGAGCCAGGCGCTGGTCGAACTCGATGAGCCGAAGCGGGAGCAGATCCTGATCCGCGCGCAGCGCATCGCGCATGAGGATGTCTCGGTGATCCCGCTGCACATCCAGACCAACATCTGGGCGATGCGCCGCGGGCTGACGCATACGGCGCGCGTCGATGAACTCACCCGGGCGCAGGATGTGCGCCCGGCTGCTGCACGGTGAGGCGGCCCAGCGCGGGACGCGCTGAAAGGAACTCGGCATGAGCGTCTATCTCCTCCGCCGCCTGATCCAGGCCGTCGGCGTCGTGCTGGCGATGTCGCTGATCGTCTTCATCGGCGTCTTCGCCATCGGCGATCCCGTCGAGATCCTGATCAGCCCCGATGCGGACCAGATGGAGCGGGAGCGCGCCATCAAGGCGCTCGGGCTCGACCTGCCGCTCTGGCAGCAATACGCGATCTTCCTCGGCAAGGCGCTGCAGGGCGACCTCGGCCGGTCCTTCGTCTTCAACGAACCCGCGCTGACGCTGATCATGCAGCGCATGCCGGCGACGCTGGAGCTCGCGCTCGCCGCCACCTTCGGCGCGATCCTGATCGGCCTGCCGCTCGGCCTCTATGCCGGGCTGCGGCCGAACAGCGTGGGCTCCAAGGCCATCATGGCGGGGTCGATCCTCGGCTTCTCCCTGCCGACCTTCTGGGTCGGGCTGATGCTGATCATGGTCTTCGCGGTGCAGCTGGGCTGGCTGCCCTCCACCGGGCGGGGAGAGACGGTGACCATCCTCGGCACGCGCTGGTCCTTCTTCACGCTGGACGGGCTGGCGCACATGGTGATGCCGGCGCTGAACCTCGCCTTGTTCAAGATCAGCCTCGTCATCCGCCTGACGCGCGCAGGCGTGCGGGAGACGATGCTGATGGACTACGTGAAATTCGCGCGCGCCAAGGGGCTCAGCCCCTTCCGCGTCACCTTCGTGCACGTCTTCAAGAACATCCTGATCCCCGTCGTCACCGTGACGGGGCTGGAGTTCGGCAGCACCATCGCCTTCTCCGTCGTCACGGAATCGATCTTCGCCTGGCCCGGCATGGGCAAGCTGATCATCGACAGCATCAACGTGCTCGACCGGCCGGTGATCGTCGCCTACCTGATGATCATCGTGCTGATGTTCATCACCATCAACCTGATCGTGGACCTCACCTATTCGGTGCTCGATCCGCGCGTCCGGCTGGAGGGCAAGTGAGATGAGTGCAGCGGTCGAGACACCCCCCGTCATCCCCGCCAAGGACAAGGTGGAGACGCCGTTCCAGCGCTTCGTCTCCGAATTCGCGGAATCGAAGCTGGCGCTGTTCGGGCTGGTGGTCTTCACGATCATCGCCCTCGTCGCGATCCTGGCGCCCTGGATCTCGCCGCAGAACCCCTACGACCTCGCGGTGCTGGACATCATGGACGGGCGGCTGGAGCCCGGGTCGAAGTCCGGCGACGGCGACCTGACCTTCTGGCTCGGCACGGATGACCAGGGGCGGGACATGCTGTCCGGCATCATGTACGGGCTGCGCATCTCGCTGACCGTGGGCGCCGGTTCCGCCTTCATCGCCTGCATGGTCGGCGCCTCGCTCGGCCTGCTGGCGGCCTATGCCGGCGGCAAGACCGACAGCGCCATCATGCGCATCGTGGACCTGCAGCTGTCCTTCCCCTCCATCCTCGTCGCGTTGATGATCCTGGCCTTCCTCGGCAAGTCGATCACCAACGTCGTCATCGCGATCGTCGTGGTGGAATGGGCCTATTATGCGCGCACCGTGCGCGGCACCGCGCTGGTGGAGCGCCGGCGCGAATACATCGAGGCCGCGGAATGCCTGGCGCTGCCGAAGCGCCGCATCCTGTTCGGCCACCTGCTGCCGAACTGCCTGCCGCCGCTGATCGTCATCGGCACCATGCAGGTGGCGCGCGCCATCGCGCTGGAAGCGACCCTGTCCTTCCTCGGCCTCGGCGTGCCCATCACCGAACCCTCGCTCGGCCTGCTGATCGCGAATGGCTACGAGTACATGCTGTCCGGCAAGTACTGGATCAGCTTCTACCCGGGCATCGCGCTGCTCGTGACCATCGTCTCCATCAACCTGGTCGGCGACCAGTTGCGCGACGTGCTGAACCCGAGGCTGAAGAAATGACGGCGCCAACCCTCGAGGTCCGCAACCTCTGCACCCACTTCTTCACCCGCGCCGGCGTGGTGAAGGCGGTGGACGACGTGTCCTTCACCGTCCGCCGCGGGCAGGTGCTGGGCCTGGTCGGGGAATCCGGATCGGGCAAGACCGTGACCGGCTTCTCCATCATGGGGCTGGTCGATGCACCCGGGCGCATCGTCTCCGGCAGCATCCTGTTCCAGGGGAAGGACCTGGCGAGCCTGTCGGAGGAGGAGATGCGGCACCTCCGCGGCAACCGCATCGCCATGATCTTCCAGGATCCGATGATGACGCTGAACCCGGTCCTGCGCATCGACACGCAGATGATCGAGACGGTGCTGGCGCATGAGAAGGTGCCGGAGGAGGAAGCCCGCCGCCGGGCGCGCGACGCGCTCGGCATGGTCGGCATCCCGTCCCCTGAGGAACGGCTGAAATCCTACCCGCACCAGTTCTCCGGCGGCATGCGGCAGCGCGTGGCCATCGCCATCGCGCTGCTGCACCGGCCGGAACTGATCGTGGCGGATGAGCCCACCACCGCGCTCGACGTGACGATCCAGGGGCAGATCCTGGCGGAGGTGCAGAAGCTCTGCGCCACCACCGGCACGGCGATGATCTGGATCACGCATGACCTGTCGGTCGTCGCGGGCCTCGCCGACGACATCGCGGTCATGTACGCCGGCAAGGTCGTGGAATATGGCGATGTGGGAGAGGTGCTGGACACGCCGCTGCATCCCTACACCCATGGCCTGATCGGCAGCGTGCCGTCCCGCAACAAGCGGGGCGAACCGCTGCGCCAGATCCCCGGCATGACGCCGTCGCTGCTGAACCTGCCGGAAGGCTGCGCCTTCCGCGCCCGCTGCCCGCGCGCCCAGGCCGATTGCGTGCAGCGACCCGAACTCCACGAATGGCTGCCCGCGCGCTTCGCCCGCTGCCACCATCCGCACCGCGAGGAGGCTGCCGCGGCATGAGCGCGACCGACGAGCAGATCTACGCCACGCGCACCTTCACCGACACCGAAGTGCCGATGATCGAGCTGAAGGGCGTCTCCCGCCGCTTCGCCAAGAAGCTCGACATCGCGGCCAAGCTCGCGCGCAAGCTCGGCGCCGATGTGAAGGAGGAGGTGGTCCACGCCGTGGACCATGTCGACCTTCGCGTCCGCAAGGGCGAGGTCGTCGGCCTGGTGGGCGAATCCGGCTGCGGCAAGTCCACCCTCGGCCGCATCGTGGCGGGCATCCTGCCGCAATCCGAAGGCCAGGTGCTGTGGAACGGCCAGGACGTCGCCGGCCTGCAGGGCGATGCCGCGCGTACGGCCAAGCTACGCCGGCAGATGATCTTCCAGGATCCCTATGCCAGCCTGAACCCCCGCATGAAGGTGGCCGACATCGTCGGCGAGGCCCCGCAGGTCCATGGCCTGATCAAGCGCGGCGGCTTCGACGCCTATGTCGATGAGCAGATGCGCCGCGCGGGCCTCGACCCCGCCTTCAAGCGCCGCTACCCGCACCAGTTCTCCGGCGGCCAGCGCCAGCGCATCGGCATCGCCCGCGCGCTGGCCGTGCAGCCCGAATTCATCGTCTGCGACGAAGCCGTGGCGGCGCTCGACGTCTCCATCCAGGCGCAGATCCTGAACCTGTTCATGCGGCTGCGGCGGGAACTGGACCTCACCTACCTCTTCATCAGCCATGACCTCGGCGTGGTGGAACATCTCAGCGACCGCGTCGTGATCATGTATCTCGGCCGGGTGGTCGAGGAAGCGCCGACCGAGCGGGTCTTCACCGCGGCCAACCACCCCTATACCCGCAGCCTGCTGGACAGCGTGCCCCGCATCGGCAACCGCAAGCGCGCCTTCGCGACGGTGAAGGGGGAGATCCCGTCCCCCCTCAATCCGCCCAGCGGCTGCCACTTCCACCCCCGCTGCCCGCTGGCGTTCGACCGCTGCAAGGTGGAGGTGCCGAAGCTGAAGACGGTGGACAGCCTGCACCGCAGCGCCTGCCACCTGAACGACGCGGCCTGAACCGGGGGGGCTGAACCGGGGGGCCTGAACCGAGGGGACGCTTGCGCGAGGGGGGGCGCTTGGGGGATCAAGGGGGCATGAGCATCGCCGCTGATCTTCTCCCCCCCGACACCCCGATCGACTATGTCGTGGTCAGCTTCCTGGGCGACCTGCCGCTGCTCCGCCTCCAGGCGCGGAGCTTCGCCCTGTTCCATGCGCCGGACGACATCGGCCGCATCATCGTCGTCAACAACGACAACGATCCCCCCGCCTTCGCCCAGCGCTTCGAGGCGGAGGTCCGCCCCCTCTACGCCGCGCTGGCCGGGAAGGTGGAGGTGGTGCCGGCGGATGACCTGCTGCCGGGCATCACGGGGTCCCGCCGTGGCTGGCGGCGCCAGCAGGCGCTGAAGCTGGCGGCCTGCCGCCTGGTGACCGCGCCGGTCAGCATCGCCATCGACAGCAAGAACCACCTGATCCGCCCGGCGGGCAAGGCGCTGTACCAGACGGCGGAAGGGCGGCTGATCGTCCCTGGGCGCAAGCGCTGGTCGGTGCCGGATGCCTGCCTGACCTATTTCGGCGTGGCGCCGGAAGCCTGGCCGGCGGAAGTCGCCAACATCGTCACGCCCTATCCGCTGGTGACGCGCCTCGTGCTGTCGCTGCTGGAGGAGCTGGAGCGGCGGGGCGAGGACCTGGCCACGCTGTTCGAGACCAAGGGCGAGTTCTTCGAATTCGCGCTCTACCACGCCTGGCTGGTCGCGCAGGGGGAGGACGGGCTCTACGACCTCCAGGCGCCGGTCATCGCGACGGGCTTCTGGCCGCACAAATTCCCGGATCCCGAGCGGCCGCTCCGCCGCCTGGTGGCGCAGACGGGCCTGCCGCATGTCCACTGGCTGGCCATCCATCGCAAGGCGCGGGCCCTGCCGCCGTCGCTGCGGGACGTCATCATCGGCCTCTGGCAGGGCTTCGGCCTGACGGAATCGACGGAGGAAGGCGCGGCCATCCTCGCCGGCGGCGCCGCGGTGGAGGAAGCGCCGGACAGCGCGGAGCCGCCGGAGGATGAGGCGCGGGAGGAGGGGGAGGCGACGCCCGCCGCCGCCCCTCCGGCCGCGCCGGCGGTGCCGGAGGTCGATCCCGTCGATGCGCTGCTGATCCCGGGCTTCCGCACGGGGCGGGAGACGCTCGACATCCTCAAGGTCTTCGCCGGGCTGGCGGGGCCGCGGGTGCTCGACCTCGGCTGCTATCGCGGCGGGTCGACGCTGGTGATGGCGCTGCTGGGCAAGCATGTGGAAGCGCTGATCGATGGCCGCTTCTGGCCCGACCGCCTGGCGCCGATCCTGGAGCCGCGCGGGATGCGGGCGCTGAACCTGCCCTATGAGCAGTATGAGCCGGAGGCGCCGCTGGACGGCATCTGGGCGTCCCACGTGCTGCAGAACCAGCGCAATCCCGGGCTGTTCCTGGATCGCTGCCGGCGCCACCTGAAGGATGATGGCTGGCTGGCGGTGGTGGTGCCGCCGCTGCGGTCCCGCATCACGGCGGGGAAGGTCAATCCGGGCTGGAACCTCGGCGCGCTGATGTATGCGCTGCTGGCCGCGGGCTTCGACCTGACGCGCGGCCATTTCCTGACGCATGGCTTCAACGTCGTCGCCATCGTGCCGAAGGCCGCGCGGGTGCTGGAACGCCACGCGGACGCCTTCGCCGACCCGTCGCTCTGGCCCTTCAAGCTGGATGCGCGGCGGGGATTCGAGGGCGATATCGGGTCCTGCAACTGGCCGCAGGAATTCCGCGACCGCATGGCGACCGGCCTGTCCGAGCTGGCGCTGGAAGGGCCGGACGCCGCGCTGGCCGAGGCCAGGCGGCTCGCCACCATCTGGGTCTGAGGGGCCTCAGGTCCGCTTCTGCAGCGGCTCCCGCGCCGTGCCGCGGCCGCGACCCGGGGGATCGGACGGATCGCTGTCCGAGGTGCCGGTGGAAGGCGGGCGGCTGCCGCCGCGGCCCCGGCCGGGCGGGTCGTTCGGGTCCGTGTCCGTCGGCCCGCTGGCGCCCTTCTGCGCCGGGCGGTTGCCGCCGCGCCCGCCATTGACGGCGTCGGAGGGGTCGCTGTCCGTCACGCCGGTGCGGGGCTGGCGGCCGCCATTGGGCGGGTCGCTCGGGTCGTTGTCCGTGACGCCCGTGCTGCCCTGGCGGCTGCCGCCGCGGCCCTGGCCGGGCGGGTCGCTCGGGTCGCTGTCGGAGGTGCCCGTCCCCTGCCGGTTGCCGCCACGGCCGCGGCCCGGCGGGTCGCTCGGATCGCTGTCGGAGGCACCGGCATTGGGGCGGCTGCCGCCGCGGCCCTGGCCGGGCGGGTCGTTCGGGTCGCTGTCGGAGGTGCCGGCATTGGGGCGGCCACCGCCGCGGCCATTGCCGGGTTCGTCATTCGGGTCGCTATCCGTCAGGCCGCTGCGCGCCGGGGGCGGGGCTGTGTTGCCGCCCCCCTTGCCGCTGCTGCCGCCACCGCTGCCGGGGTTGGGGCTGCCGCCGCCGCCGGACTTCGCCCCCTGGGCCAGGGCCGTGCCCGGCAGGGCCGCGGCACCGCCCAGGCTGGCCAGGCGCAGCACCAGAAGGCGGCGGACCAGGGGGGACCCATCGGATACGGACATGCGGCGCTCCTTGCTTCCGGCCATGTTCCGGTGCCGGTGGCGCCAGGACAAGACCTTTCCGGGATGGCAGGCTGAGGGCGACATGAAGGCACGGCCCGGTGCAACGCGGCCGGATCGGTTCGGGTTTTGTGCGACTCGGCGTGGCGCGCCATGGTCACGGCGCCGTCACCGCCCCTTACGCCGGCGCAGGGACCCCGGCCCGGGCTGGCCACGTTGAGAACAGAACCTCAACATGGAGCTTGCGGCTATGTTCACTCTATGTTCTCATACTCTCATGAGCACCATCGCCCTCGACTCCCGCCTGTCCGCCGGCGCCGTCCCGGCCGATCTCCGCATCCCGCTGCCGCCCCGTGGCCGCCGCCTGGCACAGGCCGCGGTGCGGGAGCCCGCCTGGCGGGAGGCCATGCGATGGTCGCTGATCGGCCTGACCGCCAGCATGGCGGCGGGCGAGGTCGCGCTGATGCTGTTCGGGCCCTGAGCGGGCTCAGACCGGCAGGGTGGCCAGGGCCTGCAGTCCGCCAGTCGGCCGGTTCCTGAGCACCACGTCCCCGCCATGCGCCCGCAGGATGTTGCGGGCGATCGGCAGGCCGAGGCCGGTGCCGCCGGTTTCCCGGTTCCGGCTGGTCTCCAGGCGCCGGAAGGGCTGGAAGACGTTCTCGAGCTCCGATTCCGGCACGCCGGGCCCGTCATCCTCCACCGTGATCCGCACCAGGCCGCCGGCTGGCGGGATCAGCGCGAGGCGTGCCGCGCCGCCATAGGCGACTGCATTGCCGATCAGGTTGGCCAGCGCCCGCTTCAGCGCCCCGGGCCTTGCCATCACGGTCAGGTGTTCCGGCCCCTCATAGGCGATGGCATCGGCGAAGTCCGGTCGCGCATCCGCCGTCTCGTCCAGCACCGTCCGGCAGAGGGAGGCGAGGTCCACGGGGACCGAGGGCTCACCCGTCGATTCGTCCCGCGCGAAGGCGAGGGTGGCGGCGATCATCGCCTCCATCTCATCCAGGTCCGCCAGCATCTTCCGCCGCTGCTCGTCATCGTCGAGGAACTCGGCGCGCAGCTTCAGGCGCGTGATCGGCGTCTTCAGGTCGTGCCCGATGGCGGCCAGCATCTGGGTGCGGTCGCCGACATAGCGGCGGATGCGCTCCGCCATCGTGTTGAAGGCCTTTGCCGCGGTCGCGACCTCGGAGGGACCATCTTCGGGCAGCGGCGGTGCGTTCACGTCGCGGCCGAGCCGGTTGGCGGCCTCCGCAAGCGACCGCACGGGCCGCGTCAGGCGCCGCACGGCCCAGATGGTCAGCAGCGCCGCCGTCAGCGTCATCAGCACGAAGGCGACGAGGAAATGCTCGGAATGCCAGGGGCGCGGCGGGGGGAATTCGAGCCGCAGGTTCAGCCAGCCCTGGTCCGGGAAGCGGAAGCTGACGGTCAGCAGGTCTGGCCGCGGGTCGAAGGAGACCAGCACGTCGCGCGGCCGGAAGCGCGGCGGCGCACCCATCATCGCCTCCAGCCGGAACATGCGGATCAGCGGCGGGGGCGGGGGCGGGAAGCCGGGATGGGCGTGGGGCTCGGCGTCGTAGCTCGCGCGGAGGCCCGGCGGCATCTCGAGGTCCGCCAGCATGCCGGCGCGGCGATCGGGGGGCAGCTGCAGCAGGCTGCGCCAGACGCTGAAGACGCGCTGGGAGATCTCCCGCCCCTGCTGCAGGCGCTGCAGGTCCACGCGGTCCAGCGCATGGATGGTCAGGCCCGCGACCTGCACCACGACCAGGCCGAAGATCAGCACCACGGCGGTGCGGCCGGCCAGGCTGCAGGGCCACAGCCAGCGCGTCCAGCGGAACAAGGTCAGGCCCGTTCCACGGTCGAGGCCAGCACATACCCCCCACCGCGCACCGTCTTGATGACCTGCGGGTTGCGCCCGTCATCCTCCAGCTTGCGGCGAAGGCGGGAGACGGCGACGTCGATCGCGCGGTCGAAGGGCCCGGCCTGGCGGCCGCGCAGCAGGTCCATCAGCATGTCGCGCGTCAGCACCCGGTTCGGGCGCTCCACCAGCACCATCAGCAATTCGTATTCGCCGCCGGTCAGCGGCACCTCCACCCCCTGGGGGTTCAGCAGGCGCCGGCGGGCGGGCTCCAGCACCCAGCCGGAGAAGCGGATGACCTTGGCGGGTGGCTCCTGCGACGGGCCCGTGCTGCTGTCGGCCGTGGCGCGGCGCAGCACGGCACGGATGCGGGCCAGCAATTCGCGCGGGTTGAAGGGCTTGGCGACGTAGTCGTCGGCGCCGAGTTCCAGCCCGACGATCCGGTCCGTCTCCTCCCCCATCGCCGTCAGCATCACGATCGGCACTTCCGACTGGCTGCGCAGCCAGCGCGCGAGGTCGAGGCCCGATTCGCCCGGCATCATCAGGTCCAGCACCACCAGGTGGTAGCGGCCGAGCGGCCAGAGCTTCCGCGCCTCACGCGCATCGCGCGCGGCGGTGACGCGGAGCGACTGCTTTTCCAGGAACTTCGTCAGAAGCTCGCGGATCTCGCGGTCGTCATCGACGATCAGGATGTGCGGTGCGGTGGCGTCCATGACGTGTAACATAGCGCGGTGCAGCCCCATCCGAAGCGCCATCCGCGCCGTGATGTTGCGCTGTGTGACGGGGGCGGCGGGCGCAACGAAGCGTTGCACTTCATGACCTTCCGGCCCCTCTGCCCGTAACCTTCCCATGGCCATATGCGAAGCACGGGGCGCCACCCCCTTCGCCGCGGCTTCCCCCGTCTTCCCGCCGCGGCGGCGACCCCCCTCGCACCCAGGGGTGGCGTCGTGTAGTGGCGGCGGGGATGGTCTCCTCCCTCCCATCCCCGCCGCCCTTCTTCCCCCATCCCCCGAACTGGGCGCGGGACGGCCTGGCCGCGCTGGCGGCGATCGATCCCGACATGGCCCGCATCGAGCAGACGGCCGGGCCCTTGCCCTGGCGGTCGCGGCCCGCCGGTTTTTCCGGCCTGCTGCGCACGATCTGCGGGCAGCAGATCTCCAATCAGGCGGCAGGCGCCATCTGGGGAAGGCTGTCGGCGATCCCCCATGCGCTGGAGCCCGCGGGGCTTCTGGCACTGGATGATGCGACGCTCTGCGGCGTGGCGGGGCTGTCCCGCCCCAAGGCCGCGCATGCGCGGTCGCTCGCCACCGCCATCCTCGACGGCACGCTGCGGCTGGATGCGCTGGATGCGATGGGGGATGAGGAGGCGGTGGCCCATCTCTCGGCCGTGAGGGGCCTCGGCCGCTGGACGGCGGAGGTGCACCTGCTGTTCGCGCACGACCGCCGCGACATCTTCCCGAGTGGCGACATCGCGCTGGCCGCCAGCGTGGTGCACCTGAAGGGGCTGGACGAACGCCCGAAGCCGAAGGCCCTGGCCGAGTATGCGATGTGCTGGCAGCCCTGGCGGGGGCTGGCCGCGCGGCTGCTCTGGCACCATTGGCGCCAGGTCACGGGCAGGCCGCTGATCGAGGATGGCTTGCCGCTCGCCCCGCCCGGCGGCACGGTCGGCCCATGAGCCTCTCCGCCCGCATCCGCGCCGTCGCAGCCCCGCCGATCCCCGCCGCCCGCGCCTGGGCTGCCCGCTATGCCGGCCAGGCCGGGCCGGCGCTGGACCTGACGCAGGCGGTGCCCGGCTACCCGCCGCCGCCCGAACTGCTGGCAAGGCTCGGCGAGGCCGCGGCCAGCCAGGCCTGCGCGGGCTACGGCCCCATCGCCGGCGATGCGTCGCTGCGGGACGCGCTGGCCGACGACATGGCCCGCTTCTACGGCGCGCCGATCACGGGCGCCGACGTCGCCATCACCGCCGGCTGCAACCTGGCCTTCGCCATGACCATGGCCGTGCTGGCGGCGGAAGGGGAGGGCGTGCTGATCCCCACCCCCTGGTACTTCAACCACGAGATGGCGCTGACCATGCAGGGCGTCCGCGCCGTGCCGCTGCCGACGCGGGCGGAGGACGGCTTCGTGCCGAACCCCGCCATGGCGGAACTCATCATGAAGGCCGCGACCATCAAGGCGGTGGTCCTCGTCAGCCCCAACAACCCGACCGGCGCCGTCTACCCGCCGGAGGTCATCCAGGCCTTCGCCGATCTCTGCCGCCGCCGCGGCGCGATGCTGGTGCTGGACGAGACCTACCGGGACTTCCTCCGCCCCGATCAGTCGCCGCCCCACGCGCTGTTCCAGGACCCCGACTGGGGCGACGTGCTGGTGCACCTCTACAGTTTCTCCAAGTCCTACTGCATCCCCGGCCACCGGCTGGGCGCCATCGCCTGCGGCCCGGCCTTCCGGGCGGAGCTCGACAAGGCGCTCGACACCTTCCAGATCTGCCCGCCGAGGCCCGCCCAGACCGCGCTCACCTGGGCGATCCCGGCGCTGCGGGACTGGCGGGACGGCAACCGCGCGCTGATGGCCGACCGCGCGCGGGCCTTCCGGGACGGCGTGTCTCAGCTGCCGGGCTGGCGGCTCGACGCCATCGGGACCTATTTCGCCTATCTCCGCCTGCCCGAAGGCGCGCCCGATGCCCTGGCCTCGGCGGAGAAGCTCGCCGCCGAGCAGGGGCTGATGGGCCTGCCCGGCCCCTTCTTCGGACCGGGGCAGGATCGCCATATCCGCCTCGCCTTCGCCAATGCGGGGCTGGAGGTGCTGGCGGAGGTGCCAGGCCGCCTCGCGAACCTCTAGGAGCCGCCGCCATGACCGAGCCAGCCGCCGAGTTCTGCACCCCCGATGGCTGCGGCCCCGCGGAGGCCAACAGCGCCCCCGTCGCCCTGGCGCCGACGCCCAACGGCACCATCGACGTCATCTCCGACGCGATCTGCCCCTGGTGCTGGATCGGCAAGCGCAACCTGGAAGCCGCTCTGGCGGAACTTGGCGACCAGGGCCTGCACTTCGCCGTCCGCTGGCGCCCCTACCAGCTCAACCCCGACATGCCCGTCGAAGGCGTGGAGCGCGCGGCCTATCGCGAGCGCAAGTTCGGCTCCCTGGAACGCAGCCGGCAGATGGATGCGCGGCTGGTGGAGGCCGGGAAGGTCGTCGGCCTCGATTTCCGCTTCGACCGCATGATCCGCACCCCCAACACCATCGCCGCCCATCGCGTGATCCGCTTCGCGGAAGCCGCCGGCCGCCAGGACGCGGTGGTGGAGGCGCTGTTCCGCGCCTACTTCAACGAAGGCCGCGACATCGGCGACCATGCCGTGCTGGCGGCGGTCGCGGCTGCGGCAGGGCTCGACGGCGTCGCCGCCATGCTCGCCTCGGACGACGGCGCGGCCGAGGTGGTGGCGGAGGATATGGCCGCCCGCCGCGCGGGCCTCGACGGCGTGCCCTCCTTCCTCATGGACCGGCACCTGCTGTTCAGCGGCGCCATGCCCGGCCCCAGCATGGCCGACGCCTTCCGCCGGGCGCATGCCATCCTGAGTGCACGCGCCGCGTGAAACGCGGTCCGGTTCGCGCTGCGTGAAACGGCGCAGCCGGCCGCCTTCCGGCGGCCGAGGCCGCGACGGGTTCCCATGCGCGTTGCTTCGCAACGTGCATGGGGTCCCGGAATGCGGCCCGCCGCTTGTGCGGCGAGCCAGGCGGCCGAAGGCCGCGCCCGGCAATCGAGGGCATGGAAAGGCGTGAAACGCGGCGACACGAAGCCAGGGGCCGCGTGAATTCCTTGGCAAACCATCGCGCGCTAGGCTCCCGCCATTCAGGGGAGCCGCGCGATGGAATGGGTCATTCTCGGGATCGTCGTCCTGCTGCTGCTGTGGCTGGTGATGGTCTACAACCGCCTGGTCGCGCTTCGGCAATCCACCGGCCAGGCCTGGGCGGATATCGAGGTCCAGCTCAAGCAGCGGCATGACCTGATCCCCAATCTGGTGGAGACGGTGAAGGGCTATGCCGCGCATGAACGCGGCACGCTCGACGCCGTGGTGAAGGCCCGCAACGCCGCCGTCTCCGCCAGCGGGCCGGAAGCGGCCTCCGCGGCGGAGGGCCAGTTGTCCGGCGCGCTTGGGCGCCTGTTTGCCCTGTCGGAAGCCTATCCCGACCTCAAGGCCAACCAGAACTTCCTGTCCCTGCAAGGGGAGTTGTCGGCCGTCGAGGGCAAGATCGCCGCCGCGCGGCGCTTCTTCAACAGCGCGGTCGCGGAGTTCAACAGCGCCATCCAGTCCATCCCCGCGGTGTTCTTCGCGGCCAGCCTCGGCTTCACCCCGCGCGGCTTCTTCGAACTGGCGGAGAATGAGCGCGCCGCGGTCAACACCGCCCCCACGGTGAAGTTCTAGCCCCGTCATGCAGGCGACCGGCCTTCGCACCCATGGATGGAACACCGCCCTGCGGTCCATCCTGCTGCTGGCCGGCTTTCCCTTCCTGCTGGTCGCGATGGGCTATGCCATCGCACTGTTCCTGGTGGCCTGGGACGCACCCTCCATCGCCAAGGGCCTCGCGCAGGCCTGGCGGCTGCTGCCCACCATCATCCCGCTGGCCCTTGTCGTCGCCGCGATCTGGTTCGCCATCGCCTGGAAGGCCAACCTCCGCATCCTGGAGATCGCGTCCGGCGCGAAGCGGGTGCAGGACCCGCGCGACGAACCGCGCCTCTGGCGCCTGGCGGAGGAACTCTGCATCACCCGCGGCATGACGCTGCCGCGGCTGTCGGTCATCGAGACGCCTTCCCGCAACGCCTTCGCCGCCGGCCTGACGCCCGACCGGTCCATGGTCGCCGTCACGCGCGGGCTGATGGACGCGCTGGATGATCGCGAACTCTCCGCGGTGCTGGCGCATGAACTCGCGCATATCCGCAACGGCGATGCGCGGCTCGGCGTCATCGCCACCGTCTTCTGCGGCGTCATCACCCTCGTCACCGATGGTGCCTGGAACATCCTGAAGGCCATGCGCCATGTCCGCCTCGGCAGCGGGCGGTCCTCGTCATCCTCGTCGAGCCGCAGCAGCAGCAACAGCGGCGGCGCGGGCGTCGTCGTCGCCCTGATCCTGATCGCCATCGTCATCGCGGTGCTGGCGCATGTGCTGGCGATCGTGCTGCGCATGGCGCTGTCGCGGAACCGCGAATACCTGGCCGATGCCGGCGCGGTGGAGATGACGCAGGACGCGGACGCGATGATCAGCGCGCTCCGCAAGGTGGCCCAGCGCCCGCAACTCCCCGACGTCGCCGAACAGGTCCGCGCGCTGTTCCTGCATGACCGGGCGCTGAGCCGCAATGTCGGCTGGTTCGCCACCCATCCGCCCATCGAGCGGCGGATCGAGGCGCTGGTCCGCTACGCCGGCGGCCACGACCCCGGGCCCCTGCCGGAGATCGAGGACGATCCCGCCCCCGCGGAGGACAGCCCCGACCCCGACGCCACCATGGCGCCCTGGAAACCGGAACACGCCAACGCCTTCGCGGGCGGCGCATCCCCCTGGACGGCACCCGCGGAAGCCGCGCTGCCACCACGGTCCGACCAGCAGGAACGGCTGGACGCCATGGCCGCCTTCGCCCGCACCCTCGACCCCGCCATCATGAAGAACCAGGCGAAGCGGGAGGAAGCGCGGCGCGAAGGCCGCAACCCGGACGAGGCCGCGCCGCCGCCGCCCCGCCAGCCGCGCTGAAACGGCGCATATCCGGGAGCGCTTCCGGTGATCCGATGGCGGCCGGCGTTCTTCACGCCGGCCGAGGCCGCGAATGCGGCCCGCGGCCAGTGCCGCGAAGCCAAGCGCGCGGCGCGCGCGCCCGGCGCTTGAGGGCACGAAAACATACAGACGAGTCGCTGAAAGCGACCGTCGGTATCAGGCCGTCGCCAGCATCGCCTGCTTCAGCTTGCGCACGGCACTGCCCGGCGTCGTCACCACCGGGCGGCCCGTCGCCTCCGCCACCAGGCCCGCCGCCCGCGCCAGGCTGAACTGGCCCAGCAGCACCACGTCGCAATCCCGCAGCGCCCGCGACGCCTCCGCCGCCAGGCGGTCATGCGTCGCCAGATCCCCGGCATCGAGCGCCGCCAGCGCCCCGGGCGCCAGGCAGGGCACCAGCTCAACCCCCGGCGGAAACTCCGGCGGCATGGAAGCCAGCGTCCCGGCGAAGGTCGCCAGCAGCCCGATACGACGGCCGATCCCGACCGCCTCCTCGATCGCCGCCTCGTTCGGCTTCAGCACCGGCATGGGCGCATGCGCCGCGGCCACCGCATCGATGCAGGGGCCGAAGGCGGAGCAGGAGAACAGGATGCCCCGCGCGCCCGTGCCCACGGCATAGCGGCCGAGCGTCAGGAACCGCTCCCTCATCGCCGGCGTCAGCGCACCATCCCGCGCCAGGTCCGCCGACAGGCTGTCATCCATCAGGTTCATCAGCGTCGCTTCCGGCCAGAACTCCCGGAAGGCGGCCTCGATCGGCGGCGGGGAATGCCGCAGCGCATGGATCAGCGCGATGCGCATCCCGCTCAATTCCCCACGCAACGCACGAGCGGAGACGGGAAATCCGTGCAGTTCGGGAAGACGATCTCGTTCGGTCCGCGCCGCTCCACCCGCAGCCCGTTCGGGCCACCCGGACAGCCGAACCCGATATCCGCCGGCAACCGCGACCCGAGCGGCCCGGACTGCGCCTGCACCGGCACCAGGCGGAACTCCAGCACATCCGGCCCGGTCGCCACCGTCTCGATCAGGCGCTGGCGATACGGCACCTCGAACACCGAAGCCCGCATCACGACATCGCGCGTGAAGATCACACTGGGCTGGCCGGTGCAGCGCGGCCCGCTGGTCTCGCCTGGCGGGAAGACACCACCCGTCCAGGACCCGAACACCCAGGCATGCGGCGGATCACCCTGCTGGGCCCCCGCACTGCCCCCCAACGCCAAAGCCGCCGCCACCACCATCACCCAGCGCCGCATGCCACGCCCCCCGCTGATCCACGGCTAATGATAACCCGCCCCGCCAGCAGGGCACACCCCCGGCGGCGTTGGCGGGGGGGGCGCGCTGGTGGCCGCAGAGAGGGGCGCTGCCCCTCTCCGCACCTCACCCCGCCAGGGTCCGGCGGGACCCTGGACCGCGGGCATAACGACGAAGGGGGAGGGGGGGCGAAGCGCCCCCTCCCCCTTCGTCGTTGTATCTCATGGGTTCCCAAGGGCCCGCTGGCCCTTGGCAGGGTTGGGGTACGGGGAAGGGACGGCGTCCCTTCCCCGGGCCACTCGCGCGCCCTTCGTCACGCCGCCGCGGGTTTGGCCACGGCCGGCGGGGCCGGGTCTTTCACCGGCAGGTGGATCAGTGCGGCGAAGGCGGAGGCGGCGACGCCGGCCCACCACATGGCGTCGTAGTTGCCGGTGCGGTCCAGCACCACGCCGCCGAGCCAGGCGCCGGTGAAGCCGCCGATCTGGTGGCCCAGGAAGACCAGGCCGAAGATGGTGGCGAGCCAGCGCGTGCCGAAGTTGCGGGCGACGAGGGCGATGGTGGGTGGCACGGTCGAGAGGTAGAGGACGCCCATGAAGGCGGAGAAGATCAGCACGGTGGTGGTCGTCTTCTCCACCATCATGAAGGTCGCCATCAGCACGCCGCGGGATGCGTAGATGAGGACGAGGAGTTCGCGGCGTTTCCAGCGTTGCGTGAGTTCCCCGGCGCCGAGCGAGCCGACGATGTTGAACAGCCCGATCAGGCTGATGGCGCCCGCGCCGACCGCGACCGGCAGGCCGCAGGTGTGCACGAAGCCGGGCAGGTGCGTCGTGAGGAAGGAGATGTGCAGCCCGCAGACGAAGAAGCCGAAGAAGAGGAACCAGAAGCTCGGCGTGCGGAAGGCGCGCTTGAGGGCGTCGGTGGCGCTTTCCTCGCTGGCGGCGACGACCTTCGTGCGGGGCGGCTCTGCCAGCACGAAGGACAGCGGGATCATCAGCAGCGCGGCGCAGGCCATGCCGATCATGGTGGACTGCCAGCCGATCGTCGCGATGCCGAGGCCCGCCATCGGCACCACCAGGAACTGGCCGAAGGAGGATCCGGCGGTGCCGAGCCCGGCGGCGCGTCCGCGCTGGTTTTCCGGCAGCAGGCGCGTGAGGGTGGAGATGACCACGGGCATGCCCGCGGCGGAGACGGCGACGCCCATGATGACGCCGGCGAAGACGGTGAAGATGCCGAGATGGGTGGCGAGGGCCATGCCGAGGATGCCGCCGGCGTAGAGCAGCGCGCCGCCGATCACCACCGCGCGGCCGCCGAAGCGGTCAGCGAGCTGGCCGCAGATGGGCTGGCTGATGCCGTTCATCAGCACCTGCAGCGCGATGGCGAAGGAGAAGCCGGAGGCGGTCCACAGATTGTGTTCCGTCATCGGCGCCAGGAACAGGCCGAAGGAATTGCGCAGCCCCATGGCGAGGGCCGCGCAGAGCACGGCGCAGGTCATGAGCAGGCCGGCGGAGATGGCGGGCCGCGTGGTCATGGGGGTGGTGTCCTGACGGTTCACCGCCAGTGTTTCACCCCCGGCCGGGCTTCTCAATCACGGAAGCCCGTGCCAGGCACAACCCTGCCGCATCAGCCCATGCGCCAGGCGCAGGGCAATCAGCCGCCCTTGCGGATCGCGATGCCGACGGAGGTGGTGACGTAGCGGTCCACGTAGAGCTTGATGTGCGGCAGCCCGTGGGGCGGCAGGTCCACGACCTCGTCCATTGCGTCGTAGCCGGTGTGCAGGTTCAGCGGCAGCACGTGGTGGCCCTGCGCGGTCAGGTGGGTGCAGAGCGCTTCCAGGTCTCGCCGCCGCAGCAGCGTGTGGAAGCCCGTCTCCAGCGTCTCACCGTTGGAGGAGAGGTTGAAGTCCGTCGTGTGCACCGCGATGCCGCCGGGCTTCACCGTGCGCAGGCTGGCCTCGATGAAGGCGATGCCGCGGTCGAGCGTGCCGAGGTGCTGCAGCGCGGACATCGACCAGCAGCAGTCGAACTGCCCGTCCAGGCTGGCCGGGATGTCGTTCATGTCGACATGGCCGAATTCCACCAGGCGCTCGAAGTCATCGAGGTGGATGATCTGGCCATGGAACAGGTCGCCGAGCCCCGTGGCGTACTGGTTGGCGTTGCGCCAGCGCTGCTGGTCGGCGGAATCGGAGGGCGGCTCATCCGTCGCCACCACCTCCACCCCGCGGGAGGCGAGGAGGGAGGGAATGCGTTCGCGGCCGCAGCCGAAGCCGATCGCGCGGCGCCCGAGCCCGACCATGCCGTGGGAGGCGAGGACGGAGGTGACGTAGGCCATCTCCCAGGTCCGGCGATGCGGATGGGCATGGACGCTCAGCGCCTCGGCGATCTCGGCGTAGACCGGTTCCTTGAACTGGCTGCCGGTGCAGAGCTGGCAGACCGGCTCGTCCAGCGTCGGCTGTTCGAACTTCCAGGCGATGTCGGCGTGGGGCGGGCGCATCAGGAAGGGCGGCACGCCGAAGCGGCGCCGGCCGCTGATGTTCATGCCGTCCACGAACTGGCGGAATTCCCAGGTCTCGGCGAAGGCGCGGCGCATGCTGTCGAGCGTGTCGTGCCCGGCATGCAGCGCGATCTCCTCCTCATCCGCCGGTTCGCGGCCGCAGAACAGGCGCACGGCCCAGGCCGCGGCTTCGCGCGCCGTCTCGTCGCCGGCCCGCCAGCGATCCAGGGCCACCCGTGCCGTCGTGCCGTCCGATCCGCCTGCCATCACAATCCCTTCGCGGCTTCCAGCACCTGGCCCGCATGCGCTTCCGGCTTCACCTTCCGCCAGATGCGGGCGATCCGGCCATCGGCGCCGACCAGGAAGCTCGACCGCTCCATGCCCATGTAGGTCTTGCCATACATCGACTTCTCGACCCAGACCCCATAGGCCTCGGCGACCTTGTGATCCTCGTCGGAGGCCAGCGGGAAGGTCAGGTTGTACTTGGCGGCGAACTTCTCGATCGGCTTCATCGGGTCGGGCGAGATGCCGATGACCGCGAGGCCCGTCTTGCCCAGCGCGGGCAGGGCTTCCTGGATGCCGCAGGCCTGCTTGGTGCAGCCGGGGGTGTCCGCCTTCGGGTAGAAGTAGAGCAGGTAGGGCTTGCCTGCGAGGTCGCCGCTGCTGACGGTCCGTCCGCCGGATGCCGGCATGGTGAAGGCGGGGGCGGGGGCGCCCTCGGCGGGGCCGGCGGTATCGGGCATTGGGGGTCTCTCTCAGGCGGGCGGGAGGGTCGGGTCGCCGACATGCCGGATGAAGCTGTCGCGCACCCGGCTGGCGGCGTCCCGCATCTGTGCGCGAAGCGCCGGCTGGTCAACCGGTGGCTGTGGCAGATGGGCGGCGAGAACCCGCAGCAGGGCCGCGGCCACGGGTTCTGGCAGCGCTTCCTCCCGCCACTGGCCGACGGTGAGGCGGAGATGGGCGGTGATGGCGCGCCAGAGGCGTTCCGCGGTGATCAGCGCCTCCGCCTCCTCGGCCGGCAGGATGCCCGCCTTCGCCAGCCCGGCCAGCGCGAGCCGGGTGGTGGGGGACAGGATGGCGGGCAGGCGCGCGGCGTGGGTCACCTGCAGGGCCTGGGCGATGAACTCCACCTCGATCAACCCGCCGGCCTTGTGCTTCACGTCCCAGGGCCCGTCGCCCGGCAGGTCCCGCAGCAGCCGGGCGCGCATGGCGGTGGCGTCCGCCAGCACCTGGCGCGCATCGGCGGGGCGGGTCTGCGCCTGGCGGATCGCGGCCTCCACCCGGCGTTTCAGCCCCGGCGCGCCGGCCACGAAGCGTGCCCGCGTCAGCGCCATGCGTTCCCAGGTCCAGGCGCTTTCGGCGTGGTAGCGTTCGAAGGCGGGCAGGGAGACGGCGACGGGGCCCTTCGAGCCGGAGGGGCGCAGCCGCATGTCCACCTCGAACAGCCGCCCCTCGGCGCCTGGCGAGGTCAGCGCGCCCACCACCTGGTTGGCGAGGCGCCCGAAATACTGGCTCGGCGCCAGCGTCTTCTGCCCGCCGCTGCTCTCCGTCGCGTCCTCCGCATGGTCGTAGACCAGGATGAGGTCGAGGTCGGAGCCCGGCAGCATGTCCCGCCCGCCAAGTTTCCCCAAGGCCACGACGCCGAGGTTGCCGCCCGCCACCTTGCCGTGGCGCTTGGCGAAATCCTGCGCGATGCGCGGCAGCAGCCCGCCGATCGCGGCATCGGCGAGCGCGCTGCGGGCGATGCCGGCCTCATCCACGTCGATCCGGCCTTCGAGGGCGGCGGCGTCGATCTCGAACTTCCGTTCGGTCACCAGGCGGCGGGCGGCTTCCAGCGCTTCCTCCAGGAAGCGGGCATCCTTCACCAGCGCGGGCAGGGCGGCGGTCGGGTCCGTGCCGTTGGCCGTGGAGGCGCCGGCCAGCAACCCGTCCAGCGCGGCCGCGTTGCGACTGAAATGATCCGCCAGTTGAGGCGCCGCCCCCAGCACGAAGGCCAGACGGTCCAGCAGCGCGGGGTTCCGCGCCAGCAGGCTCAACACCTGCACGCCGGCGGGCAGCCGGCCGAGCGCGGCATCGAGCCGCAGCAGCGCCGCATCCGGCTGCGGCTGCCGGCCGAAGGCGGTCAGCAGCGCAGGCATCAGCGCGGTCAGCAATTCGCGCGCGCGTTCGCTGCGCGTGGCGCGCGTCCGGCCATGGTGCCAGCCGCGCACGACGCCCGCGACGGCCGACGGGTTCTGGAAGCCGAGGCCGCGCAGCGTCGCCAGCGTCCCCGGATCATCCTCCACACCCGTGAAGACCAGGTCGCCGCCCGCGCCCTCCCCGGCGGAGAGGTCGGGCGCTTCCTCGAACAGCCCGGCGTAGCGGCGCTCAACCTTGGTCAGGTGGCCGACCAGGGCGGCGGTGAAGGCGGCCGCGCTGTCATACCCCATGAAGGAGGCGATGAGCGCGAGCCCGGCCTCGTCCTCCGGCAGCCTGTGGGTCTGGCGATCCGCCACCATCTGCAGCCGATGCTCGACCGTGCGCAGGAACCCATAGGCATCGGCCAGGTCCGCGGCCGCGCGGCGGTCGATCTTGCCCGCGGCGGCCAGCGCCGCCAGCGCGCCCAGCGTCGTCGGGTCCCGCAGCCCCGGGTCGCGCCCGCCCCAGATCAGCTGCAGCACCTGGGTGGTGAACTCGATCTCCCGGATGCCGCCGCGGCCGAGCTTCACGTCGTGGCCGGCCACCTGCACGCTGGCATGCGCGCCCTTGTGGCCCTTGTGGGCGTGGATCTGGCGCTTGATGGAATGGATGTCCGCGACGGCGGCGAAATCCAGGTGCCGGCGCCAGACGAAGGGCCGGATCTCCCGCAGGAAATGGTCCCCGAGCGCGCGGTCCCCGGCGACCGGCCGCGCCTTGATCATGGCGGCGCGTTCCCAGTTCTGGCCCATGCTCTCGTAGTAGACGATCGCCGCCGGCAGGCTCACGGCCAGCGGCGTCGCCGCCGGGTCGGGGCGCAGCCGCAAATCCGTGCGGAAGACGTAGCCATCCTCCGTCCGCTCCTCCAGCAGCCGCACCAGGTCCCGCGCCAGGCGCACATAGATGGCGCCGGCCCGGTCGGCATCGTAGGCTGCGGCCTCCGGGTCGTAGAGCACCATGAGGTCGATATCCGAGGAGTAGTTCAGCTCGCGCCCACCGAGCTTGCCCATGCCCAGCACGACCAGGCCGGACCCCTTGCCTGTCGCGCGCGGGTCATGCCGTGCCGCCCCGCCCGCAAGCTTCAGGTCGCCGCGCGCCTGCGCTTCGCGCAGCAGATGCGCGCAGGCGTAGTCGGTGCAGGCATCGGCCAGGTCGCTCAGCGCGCCCGTCACGCGGTCCAGCGGCCACAGGCCCATCAGGTCCGCCACCGCCGCGATCAGCGCCGCCTGCCGCTTGGCCTGCCGCAGCAGGGAAGCGACGCCGGGCCGCGTCGCCGCCGGGTCCGCGCGGCTGAGCGGGTCGAGCGCGAGGGCGAAGGTCGCGTCCGGCCCGCGTTCCATCAGCCGCAGCAGGGTCGCGGATTCCCGCAGCGCGAGGTCGGCGAGGTAGGGGCTGTGCCCGCCCAGCGCGGCAACCAGCGCCGCGCCCTGGGCCGTCGCCCCGAAGGCGCGCTCCGCCGCCCCCTTCTCCGCGAAGCGCCCGGCCAGCATGGCGGCGGCTTCGGCGTCATGCGCCCGCAGCGCCAGCGGCGTGGCGGGTGGCGACCAGGCGGCGGCTTCGGCGGCGAGGGGGCTCGCCGGTGCTCGGGTTTTCGGCATGCCCGGGGAAGGAAGCGATGAGGGCGGCCGCGGGTCAAGTGGCGCGGGAGGCGCATTGGTGGCTGCACCGCCTCTGCGGCCTCGGCGTGCTGCTGCTGGTCCTGGCCGGGCTCGGCGCCTGGCGGCTCTCCGCCGGCCCGATCGAGCTGCCCTTCCTGGCCCAGCTGATCGAACAGCAGGCGAACGGGGAGGGCGCGGAGGCGCGGTTCGAGGTCGGGCGCGCCGAGATCGGGTGGGAGGGGTGGCGGGACGGCAATTTGATGCCGGTCCGGCTTCGGCTGGCCGCCGTCCGGCTGCGCGGCGCCGATGGCTCGCTGCGGGCGGAACTGCCCGACGCCGCCATGACCCTGTCCCTGCCCTGGCTGCTGCGCGGCGAGTTGGCGCCCGGCACTCTGGAACTGCAGCGGCCCGCGCTGCGGCTCCGCCGCGATGCGGCGGGGGAGGTTTCCGTGCTGGTCGGCACCCAGGCGGCGGAGGCGCCATCCGCCACCGCCACGACGTCCCGCCTGGATGAGATCCTGGCCGCGATGATGCGCCCGCCGACGGAGGAGACGCCGCTCGGCGCCCTGTCCCGCCTGCGCATCGCCGATGGGCGCATCGTGGTGGAGGACGAGGCGCTCGGCGCCACCTGGGTGCTGGACCAGGCGACGCTCGACCTGCGGCGCCTGTCCGCCGGCGGCATCGCCGGCCATGGCGGCGGCACGCTGCTGCTGGGGCAGGCGCGGGTCGGCATGACCTTCACGGCCGAAGCGGTGGGCAGCCCGGCCGAACTGAGCTTCCGGCTCGCGATCCCTGAAGTGCAGCCGGCGCTGCTGGCCGCCGCCGCCCGGCCGCTGGCGCCGCTCGCGCATCTCGACGCCGCGACGCGGATCGAGGTGGCGGGCCGCCTCGATGCGCAGGGCGCCATCCGCCACATGCAGGCGACGCTGGGCGCCGGTGCCGGGCGGCTCGACCTCGGCGGCGGGCGCGTGCTGCCGCTGGGCGGGCTCGACCTGGCGATCGAGGGCACGCCCACCGCGCTGTCCATCCCCCGCGCCACCCTGCGCCTTGCCGGCGGCACCACCGCGCCGGTGCTGACCGCGACGGCGGAAGCCGCGCGCAGCGGGCCGGGCTGGCGGGGGGCGGCGACCCTGGCGCTCGACCAGGTCTCCGTCGCCGACCTGCCACGCTACTGGCCGCGCGGCCTCGGCGTCGGCAGCGAGCGCGACTGGATCCTGGAGAACGTCACCGCCGGCACCGCCCGCAACGGCCAGTGGCGGGCGGAGGTGGAGGCCAGCGCGGACCTGGCGCAGCTGCGCGTCACGGCCTTGGCCGGCACGCTGGATGTGGCCGATGCCACGGTCCACTGGCTGCGGCCCATCGCGCCCGCCACCGGCGCCACCGGCACCGTGACCTTCGGGCTGGAGGAGATTTCGCTGCGGGTGACGGGCGGAAGGCAGACCCCCCTCCCGGTGGCCGGCGCCCCCGCCGGCCAGAACGTGGTCCAGGCGAAGGAAGGGCTGGTCCGCTTCCTGTTCCCCGCGGAGGGCCAGGACCGCGCGGAGATGAGCTTCGAGCTGGCCGGGCCCATCCCCCAGGCCGTGGCCATCATCCAGCACCCCCGCCTCAAGCTGTTCGACCGCCGCCCCTTCCCGGTGAAGGACCCGACCGGCAGCTTCGAGGGGCGGCTGACCGTCGCCTTCCCCCTGCTGGCCGACCTGCCGGTGGAGGCGCTGCGCATCGGCGCGCGCACCCGCATCCGCGACGTCCGGATCAATGACGTGCTGTTCGGCCGCCCGCTGGAACGCGGCCAGGCGGAGCTGATCGTCGATACCGATGGGCTGCGCGTCACCGGCACCGGCACGCTGGGGGGCATCAATGCGCGGCTCGGCGTGGAGATGGATTTCCGCGCCGGCCCGCCGACCCAGGTGGTGATGCGGGAAACCGTCTCCGCCCGCACCGACGCCGCCACCATCGCGGCGCTGGGCCTGCCGCTCGACGAGTTGGCGACCGGACCGGTGGGGCTGGAGGTGCGGACCGAACGCCGCCGCAGCGGCCAGGGCCGCGCCACCATCCGCGGCGATTTGCGCGAGGCGCGGATGGAGATCGCGCCCCTGTCCTGGACCAAGGCCCCCGGCCAGCCCAGCGCGGCGGAGGGGGTGCTGCGCCTCAACGGCGACAATCTGGAAGCCGTGGAGACCTTCCGGCTGGAGGCGCCGGCGCTGCTCATGCGCGGCAATGCCGCCTTCGGCCGCGGCGCGAGGCTGGAACGCGTGACCATCAACGAGGCCGCGGTGGAGCAGAGCCGCTTCGCCGGGGAGGCCCGGCCCCCGGCACGCGATGGCGGCCCCTGGTCCCTGCTGTTGCGCGGCCCCGTGCTCGACCTGCGGCGCACCATGGCGGAGGACAGCCCCGCCGCCCCGGCCGCCGCCGCGCCCCAGGGCCCGCCCGGCACGACCTGGGCGGTGGATGGGCGCTTCGACCGCACGCTGCTCGGCCCGGGGCGTGAACTCGGCGCCATGGAGGCGCGGGTGCTGGTGGATGGGCTCGGCGTGGTGCGGGAAGGCCGGGTCGCCGGCCGGGCCGGCCCCCGCGGGCCCTTCGAGGTCTCCATCACCGCGGCCGGCGCCGGGCGGGCCGTGCGCGTGACGGCGGACGATGCCGGCGCGCTCCTCGGCAGCTTCGACGTGCTGCGGCACCTCGAGGGCGGTCGGCTGACGGTCAACGCCACCTACGCCCATAACCGCCCCGGCGCGCCGCTGTCCGGCACGGCGGAGATGAGCGACTTCGCGGTGCGCAACGCGCCGGGCTTCGCCAAGCTGCTGCAGGCGCTGACCTTCTACGGGCTGGTGGAGGCGCTGTCGGGGCCGGGGCTTTCCTTCTCCCGCATGGTCGCGCCCTTCACGCTGACGCCGGAGGAGCTGACGCTGTCGGAGGCCCGGGCCTTCTCGGCCTCCCTCGGCCTGACCGCCAAGGGTACGCTGCACCGCCGCCAGCAGCGCCTGGCGATGGAGGGCACCATCGTGCCGGCCTACATCTTCAACTCGTTGCTGGGGAACATCCCGATCCTGGGGCGGCTGTTCTCCCCGGAAACCGGCGGCGGGCTGTTCGCCGCGACCTTCCGCGTCTCGGGCCCGGCGGACGATCCCTCGGTCAGCGTCAACCCGCTGGCGGCGCTGACGCCGGGCTTCCTGCGCGGGCTGTTCGGGATCGGACAGGGCGCCCCCTGAGCGGGGCGGGGGTCATCCCAGCCAGCTTGCCGCCGCCGCCGCGGCGGCGCCGACCGGCAGCGCCACCCATTCCCGCCCGGTGAGGTGCATCGCCGCCATGGTCGCGACGCAGCCCGCCGCGACCGGCAGGCCGCCCTTCACCACGGCCACCGCCGCCACCGCGACGAACAGGTTGCCCGGGGCGGCGCGCAGCACCCGGTCCATCAGCGGCGAGACCCCCATCGCCCGCGCCGCCAGCCAGCCGCCGACGCGCATGGAGAAGGTCAGCGCGGCGAGCGCCAGCACGACGAGCCAGGGCCAGGGGTCGCTCATGCCCGGTCACCCATCGTCGCGCATCACGGCCACCGCCGTGCCCGCCGCGC
Source organism: Acetobacteraceae bacterium (assembly GCA_027482245.1). GTDB lineage: Bacteria > Pseudomonadota > Alphaproteobacteria > Acetobacterales > Acetobacteraceae > Falsiroseomonas. The sequence goes on from JAIXWG010000070.1 coordinate 55,837, forward strand.
CGCCCAGCAGCATGGCCCAATGCGCCGCCAGGACGGGCAGGGCCAGCAGCGCCACGGCGGCGGAGACGATCCAGGGCAGCGCCGTCGCGCGGCCCCGCCACTGGTCGGGGATGTAGGCGACGATGAAGCCCAGCGGGATGAAGGCCGCGGCCGCCGCCCAGCCGCCGGCCAGGGAGAAGGCGGCGCCATAGCCGATGACGGTGCCACCCACCCAGCCCACCACCGTCACGGCGCTGGCGCCGAACAGGATGCCGGCATCGGGCCGCCCGCGCTCGGCCTCCCCGGCCGCGATCATCCAGGTGGCGTCGCCGTAGATCGCCAGGCTCGGCAGCATCCGCCGCCAGGGCAGGCCGGGATAGAGCGTCGCGAGCCGCGCGCCCATGACGAGGTAGCGGAGGTTCACCGCCCCCGCCGCCAGCAGGATGGCGAGCAGCGGCGGCACGGCGGACCAGAGCTGCAGCGCCAGCGCCTGGGCGGTGCCGGAATAGACGCCGGCGCTGAACAGCGTCGCCAGCGGCAGGGACATGCCCGCCTGCCGGCAGGCCGCCCCCATCGCCAGCCCGCCCGCCCCGGTGGAGAGCAGCAGCGGCCAGGCCAGAACGGCGCCACGGGCGGTGCCGGCTGTGGTGAAGGTGGCAGGCGGTTCGGGCATCCGGGTCAGTCGGTCGGCAGGGCGCCACTCTGCCCCGCAACCATCGGGCGGCGCCACCCTGGCGCCAGCACCCAGATGCCGTCGGCCTGGCGCAGCAGGTCCCGCGCCGGGTCCATGCCCCGCCGCGCCGCCGCCAGCGCGGCCTCGTCGCCCAGCACGTAGAGGCTGCCGGACTCGTGCCGCCCGGTCGCCAGGCGGGCGCTGGTGGTCGCGTTCAGCGCCTCCACCCGGGCGGGATCGAGCCGCGCGAGGTAGACGGCATCGGTGGGCAGGCCGCGCGTGGCGGCCAGCACGGCCACCTCCTCCCAATGCCTTGCCTGCATGCCGGTGGGCGCCAGGCGGATGCGCTCATAGCGTGCGGTCGCCTGCATCCAGAAGGGATCGGCCAGGCGGAGCGGCGCGGTGGCGACGGTCGGACGGAAGAAGCCGTGCAGGCGGGCGAAGCCGGGGCGGAGGTCCGCCACCTGCACCACTAGCAGCCCCGCCAGCACCAGCCCCGCCCGCCTTCCGCCCAGCGCATGGACCAGCACGGCGATGGCCCCGATCATCGCGGCATAGGCGACGGGCCAGAAGAAACGGACGGAGGCGCGGAGCGCATCGGCCAGGCCGACGAGCCGGTCCGGCAGCGCCACCAGCTCCGTCACCCACCCACCGACGGACAGCCGGTGGGTGACGGCCAGCGCCATGAACACCGCGAGCCCGGCCAGCAGCGTCCTGCGCGGGCGGAGGCCCGGCCGGGCCACGAAACCCGCGAGCCCCGCCGCCAGCAGCAGCAGCACGCCAAGGCCGAGATAGGAATCCTGCGCCTCCAGGTGGTCCGCCCGCGGCAGGGCGGGCAGGAAGCGGCCCCATTCGCCGGGATCGAAGGGCGCCAGCAGGTCGAGCTGCATGCGCCCGAAGCCGCCCCAGGTGCCGCCGAGACCGCCGCCCAGGACGAAGAACCCCGCCAGCCACAGCCCGCCGAGGCCGATCGCGGGCACGGCCACCGCTTCCGCGACCAGCCAGGCCGGCTGGCGATCCGCCCGCAGCGCGCGGGCCAGCGCGTCGGTCGCCCAGAGCCCCGCCACCATCGGCAGCAGGTAGGCGTGGATGAGGGAAGCGGCGAACACCAGCGCGGCCCAGCCCGCCAGGCGTCGCGCCGCGGGGCCCTGCGTCAGGCAGAGATGCAGCGCCATCAACAGAAGGAACTGCCCGCCGAGGGCGAAATGCCCGCCCAGCCGGTTCAGCAGCAGCGGCTGCACCAGGAACAGCGCCGCGCCGGCCAGCCTCGCCAGCGGGTCCGGGGTGAAGAGGCCGATGATCCGCCAGGCCATGAAGCCCTGCAGCGCCCCGCAGGCGTAGAGCCAGAGGCCCCAGTATTGCGGGACCTCCACCAGCGGCCGCAGCGCCTTGAAGAAGAAGGCGAGCAGCGGGATCGCATCGGCGTAGAAGATGGAGGACCCGATCTCCATCCCCCAATCCGGGTTCAGCCCCGGCGGCCAGGACCAGGGGGCGCGGCTGAACCAGGTCCAGCCGAGCCAGTACTGCACGGGGTCCGGGCCGATCGTGCCCTCCAGCATCCAGGCCGTGCGCCAGGGGGCCAGGATCGCCGGGCCGTAGATCGCCGCGATGACGAGGAAGCCCATCGCCACCGCCGCCGCGCCGCCCCCCCATCGCGGCAGGGAGACGGGCAGGGTCGCGGGCAGCGGCAGCCCAGGCAGGGCGGCGCGGGACATGCGGCGGGTCTTTCCTGGCGGCTGGCGGGACGCCCGGCGGGTTGCACGGTGCGGTCGAGAAACGGGCAACCGCCCGGCGGTTTCCGCGTCAGCGGCACCGGGACGCAGGATGGCGGGGAATTGAGGGCACGCCGCGGCACGAAAACGCTGGAACGGCGGCAGCGGGTTGGGTAATTATTCCTGCGTCAAGGGCCCGGTTCGCGTCCCGGGGCGGTCAGGGCCGCCCCGGGGATACCGCGAAAACGGTGCTAAAAGTGCTAAAACGGGTAAACGCGATGTAGTCCGGGGGGCCTCTCAGGCCGCAGGCCGCACCAGCAGGTGCTTCTTCCGGCCGAGCGACAGCTTCGCCGCGCCGTCCCGCAGATCCGCCGCCGTCACCACCGCCGCGACGTCCGACACCGGCGCATCGTTCAGCCGCACCCCGCCCTGCGCCATCAGCCGCCGCGCCTCCCCCTTGCTGGCGACGAGCTTCGCCTCGGCCAGCAGGTCGATGATGCCCGCGGGCAGGGTGGCGGTCAGGCTCGGCAGCGTCTCCGCCGCCTCCCCCTGTTCGAAGGCGCGGCGCGCGGTCTCGGCCGCGGCCTCGGCGGCGGCGCGGCCGTGCAGGATCGCGGTCGCCTCGGTCGCCAGGACCTTCTTCGCCTCGTTGATCTCGGCGCCGGCCAGCGCGCCGAGGCGCCGGACCTCCTCCATGGGCAACTCGGTGAACAGCGCGAGGAAACGGCCGACATCCGCATCGTCCGTGTTCCGCCAGTACTGCCAGTAGTCGTAGGGGGAGAGGCGGTCGGGGTTCAGCCAGACGGCGCCCGAGGCCGTCTTGCCCATCTTGGCGCCGGAGGCGGTGGTCAGCAGCGGCGTGGTCAGCACATGGGCCTGGCCACCGGCCACGCGGCGGATCAGCTCCGCCCCCATGATGATGTTGCCCCACTGGTCCGACCCGCCCATCTGCAGGACGGCGCCGTGGCGGCGATGCAGCTCCAGGAAGTCGTAGGACTGCAGCAGCATGTAGTTGAATTCGAGGAAGCTCAGCGGCTGCTCCCGCTCCAGCCGCAGGCGCACGCTGTCCATCGTCAGCATGCGGTTGACGCTGAAGTGGCGGCCGATGTCGCGGAGGAAGGGGATGTAGCGCAGCTCGTCCAGCCATTCGGCATTGTCGAGCATCAGCGCGCCGGCGTTGAAGTCCAGCAGCGCCTCGAAGGTCCGGCGGATGCCGACCTTGTTGGTGGCGATGACCTCATCCGTCAGCAGCTGCCGGGCGTCATCCTTGCCGGAGGGGTCGCCGACCTTCGTGGTGCCGCCGCCGATCAGCGCGATGGGCTTGCCGCCGGTCTTCTGCAGCAGGCGCAGCAGCATGGTCGGCATGAGGTGCCCGACATGCAGGCTGTCCGCCGTGCAGTCATAGCCGATATAGGCGGTGAGACCCCCCTTGTTCAGCGCGGCATCCAGCTCCGCCTCGTCCGAGGTCTGGTGGATGTAGCCGCGTTCCTTGGCGATGCGCAGGAAGTCGCTGGTGGTGCTCATGGGGGTCCGTCATCGGCTGCCCGGGTCTTTCCCGGCGGCGCGCGGCGTAGCACGTTGGGGGGATGCTGCGAACCATAGGGCTGATGAGCGGGACCTCCCTCGACGGGGTGGATGCCGCCTGGGTGGAGACGGACGGGGAGGCGATCGGGCGATTGGGCCCGGTGCTGACGCTGCCCTACGACCCGGCGCTGCGCCGCGACCTGCGCCAGCTGCTGGACCGGGCGCCGGGGCTGGGGGCGGAGGATCCCTTCCTGCAGGATTGCGTGGCGCGGCTGACGGACCGGCATGTGGAGGCGGTGCGCGCCATCGGCTGGCCCGCGGATGTCATCGGCTTCCACGGCCAGACCATCCTGCACCGCCCCGCCCGCCCCGGCACGAATGCCGCCGGCTTCACCTGGCAGGTGGGCGACGCGCAGCGCCTGGCGCGGGAGACGGGGATGACCGTCGCCCATGATTTCCGCAGTGCCGATGTCGCGGCGGGCGGGCAGGGGGCGCCGCTGGTGCCGGTGGTGCATGCCGCCATGGCGCGGGACCTGCCGAAGCCGCTGGCGGTGCTGAACCTCGGTGGTGTGGCCAACGTCACCTGGATCGGCGCGGACGGCACGCTGGTGGCCTTCGACACCGGCCCGGCCAATGGGCCGCTGGATGATTGGCTGCGGCTGCACACCGGGGAGGCCTTCGACCGTGACGGCAGGCTGGCGCTGGCCGGCCAGGTCGATGGCGGGGTGATGGCGCATATGCTGGACCACCCCTGGCTGCTGGCGCCGCCGCCGAAATCGCTGGACCGCCTCGATTTCGATCGCGCGCTGCGGGAGGCAGGGGCAGGCGCGCTCTCGCCCGCCGACGGCGCGGCGACGCTGGTGGCCTTCGCGGCGGTCTGCGTGGCCGCCGCCGCCCGGCACTTCCCGGAGCCGCCGGTGCAGTGGCTGGTCGCCGGGGGCGGGCGGCGTAACCCCGCCATGATGCGCGCCCTCAATGCCGCGCTGGCGGAACCGGTGCGGGCCGTGGAGGTCGCGGGCTGGAACGGCGATGCGCTGGAGGCCCAGGCCTTCGGCGTGCTGGCGGCCCGGGTCTGGCGCGGCCTGCCGCTGACCTTCCCGGGCACCACCGGCGCACCGCATCCGCTGCCCGGCGGGCGGCTGGTGGGATCGCTGCTGTAGAACGCGAAACGGCGCGCGGGGGTGCCGCGCGCCGTTCCGATGGCCCTGGCCGGATGGTGCGGTCAGTCGGCCGCGAGCGCCATGCGGCCGCGGTTCAGCACGCCCATCACATGGTCTTCCGCCGCATCCGCGACCTGCTCGGCCTGGGGCGGGGTGAAGATGTGGCCGGCGCCGGGCATCACGCGGTAGTCGATGCGGATTCCCTTCTGGGTATTCAGCTTGTCCACAAGCTTGCGCACGCTGCTTTCCGGCACGAGCTCGTCATCCGCGCCATGCAGCATCAGGCCGTTGCACGGGCAGGGGGCGAGGAAGCCGAAATCGTAGTGGCTGGCGGGGGCGGAGACGCTGACGAAGCCGCCCATCTCCGGGCGCCGCATCAGCAGCTGCATGCCGACATAGGACCCGAAGGAATAGCCCGCGACCCAGAGGGAGGAGGCATTCGGGTTCACGGCCTGCAGGAAGTCCAGCGCCGCCGCGGCGTCCGAGATCTCCCCGATGCCGCCGTCATAGCGGCCCTGGCTGCGGCCGACGCCACGGAAGTTGAAGCGCAGGGTGGAAAACCCCATCGCCTGGAAACGCTGGTACAGGGCATGAACGATCCGGTTGTTCATGGTCCCGCCATGCAGCGGGTGCGGGTGCAGGATCAGCGCGACCGGCGCATGGGCCTGCTTCGCATGGTGATAACGACCCTCGAGCCGGCCGTCAGGGCCGGCGAACATGACTTCGGGCATCGTTCCTTCGATCCAGTCCGTGTTGGGCGTGCGATGGGACGGGCCTCAGCCCAACCCGTCCATCGCGCACCATGACCGGGGGCGGGGCTGCGCATGCGCCCGCCACCTGGCCGTTTGGGAAGCCACCCGCGCCGCCGCCGCGGCACGCCTCAGGCACGATCCAGGGCCAGACCTGATCGTTCGGCGTTCCCGCCCCTTCTGGGCCCAACCCCGTTTGTTGACGGCGCTGGTCGGGAACAATAGCCTCGTGATGGCGACGGGTCGTCGCGGTCATCCGGCTCCGGTCTTGGCTCTGGTGGGCGCGGCTGGCCCGCGCCCGAGGGCACCCCAGGGCGGGCTCCCGAGCCCCAGGGTGGCTGCAATATAGGTGAGGCGCGGGCAGGTTTCATATCGGATTCATGGCATGGCCCGCATGTTCCTGCGTCTGAGGCGCCCCCTCCCGGCTCACGTTCCGGACAGTGGACGGAATCACTCGCCCCCAGGGGGATTTGCCGTGCGCGGGAACACGTTGGGCGGGAGTGCACGATGAGACTCTCCACCCGGGGCCGCTACGCCGTGATGGCGATGGTGGAGCTTGCGGCGCGGGACGACTCGGCCCTGCCGGAGGGCAAGGCGACGCGCGGGCAGGTCAGCCTGGCGGAGATCGCCCAGGCTCAGCACCTCTCGCTCGCCTACCTCGAACAATTGTTCGGCCCCCTGCGCCGGGCCGGCCTCGTCGTCTCCACCCGCGGCCCCGGCGGCGGCTACCGGCTGGCGCGGGCGGCCAGTGACATCTCCATCGCCGCGATCGTCGAGGCGGTGGACGAGCCGATCCACGCCACCCGCTGCGACGAGGGCGGGCCGGGCTGCCTGGCCGGGCAGCGCTGCCTGACGCATGACCTCTGGTCCGAACTCGGCGACCAGATCCGGCTGTTCCTGGACGGGGTGACGCTGGCGGATGTGATCGGGGGCCGCGTGCTCGGCCGTGCCACGGCGCCGACGGCGGTGCCCTAGGCCGGCCATGGCCCTCTACCTGGACGCGAATGCGACGGAGCCCCTGCGCCCGGAAGCGCGGGCGGCCGTGCTGTGCGCGCTCGACCTGGTGGGCAACCCGTCCTCGGTCCATGGCGCGGGGCGCGCCGCACGCCGGCTGCTGGAAACGGCGCGGGAACAGGTGGCCGCGCGCTTCGGGGCCAGCCCGGCGGAGGTGGTCTTCACCAGCGGGGGGACGGAGGCGAATGCGCTCGCCATCGCCGCGCTGGGGCGCGGCCGGCGGGTGCTGGTGGGCGCGACCGAACACCCCGCGGTGCTGGCCGCGGCGCCCGGCGCCACGGTGCTGCCGGTGCTGCTCGACGGCAGGCTGGACCTGCGCGCGCTGGAAGCGGCCCTGGCCGAGGGGCCGCCCGCGCTGGTCTGCCTGATGGCGGCCAACAACGAGACCGGCGTGCTGCATCCGCTGGCGGAAGCCGCCGCGCTCTGCCGGGCGCAGGGCGCCTGGCTGCATGTCGATGGCGTGCAGGCGGCGGGGCGGGTGCCGCTGGTGCTCGGCCCGGCGGACAGCCTGGCGATCTCCGGCCACAAGCTTGGCGGTCCCAAGGGGGCGGGGGCGCTGCTGCTGCGGCCGGGGCTCGACCTGCCGGCGCTGATCGCGGGCGGCGGGCAGGAACGCGGAAGGCGCGGGGGCACGGAGGCGCTGCCCGCCATCGCCGGCCTGGGTGCCGCGGCCGAGGCCGCCGACCCCACCGCGGCCGCGCGGCTGGCCGCTCTGCGGGACGCGATCGAGGCCGGCGCCGGCGCCCAGGTGGCGGGCGCGGGCGCGGCCCGGCTGCCCAACACCACCAGCCTGGTACTGCCCGGCATCCCGGCGGAGACGCAGGTGATCGCGCTGGACCTGGCGGGCGTGCAGGTCTCCGCGGGGTCCGCCTGTTCCTCCGGCAAGGTGAAGGCCAGCCATGTGCTGGCGGCGATGGGGCTGGGGGAGGCGGCGGGATCGGCCATCCGCGTGTCCCTGCCCTGGGATGCGGCGCCGGATGCGGCGGAGCGTTTCCTTGAGGCGTGGTCCGCCATGCGCGGCCGCCTCTCGCGCAAGGGCCTGGCAGCCGCCACATAGGGGGTGCGATGACTCGTCCGAACCGCCCCATCTACCTCGACAACCACGCCACCACGCCGGTCGATCCGCGCGTGCTGGCCGCCATGCGGCCGTGGTGGGAGGAGAATTTCGCCAATCCCGGCTCCGTCGAGCATGCGATGGGGCAGGCGGCGGAAGCGGCGGTGGAGGCGGCGCGCGGCCATGTCGCGGCGCTGATCGGGGCGGACCCTGCGGAAATCCTGTTCACCTCCGGCGCCACGGAGGCCAACAACCTCGCCATCAAGGGCGCGGCGCGCTTCGCCAGGGCGCAGGGGACGGAGCGGCTGCGTATCGTCACGTTGGTGACCGAGCACAAATGCGTCCTGGAGAGCGTGAAGGATTTGGCGGCGGACGGTTTCGAGCCCGTGCTGCTGCCGGTCGGGCCGGACGGGCTGCTCGACCCTGCCCTGCTGGACCGCACGCTGGCGGAGGCGCCGACGCTGCTCGTCTCCGTCATGGCGGTAAACAACGAGATCGGCGTGGCGCAGGACCTGGCCGCGATCGGGGAGGTCGCGAAGCGTCACGGCGCGCTGTTCCACACCGATGCGGCGCAGGCGGCGGGGCGCATTGCGATCGATGTGCAGGCGGTCCGCGCGGACCTGGTCAGCCTGTCCGGCCACAAGGTCTACGGCCCCAAGGGCATCGGGGCGCTCTACGTCCGCCGCCGGCCGCGGGTTCGCTTGGCGCCGCTGTTCTCGGGCGGCGGGCAGGAGAGGGGGCTGCGGTCGGGCACCCTGCCGGCGCCGCTGATCGTGGGCTTCGGCGAGGCCTGCCGGATCGCGGCGCTGGAAGGCACGCTCGATTCAGGGCGCATTGCCGGGCAGCGGGACCGGTTCCTCGCCACGCTGTCGGCGGCCGTGCCGGGGGTGGCGGTGAACGGGACCATGGCGAGCCGGGTGGCGGGCAACCTCTCCCTCAGCTTCCCCGGCGGCGTCACGGCCCAGGCCATCATGGCGGCGGCGCCGGAGGTCTGCGTCTCCACCGGTTCGGCCTGTTCCTCGGCGGAGGTCGAGCCCTCCTATGTGTTGAAGGCGCTGGGGCTGGAGGAGGCACGGGCGCGTTCCACCTTGCGCATCGGCATCGGTCGCTTTACGTCGCCCGCAGACGTGGACCTAGCGGCAAGGGCGCTCGCCGGCGCCTGGCAATGGGCCATGCAATCGATCGACGCAACCGAATCACCGGACAAGCTGGCGGCCGAGCGGAACCCCCGCCCGGCGAGCGCGGCGGAATAAGGGCCTGACATGCCGAAGATGACCTTCATCGAGCGCGACGGGAACAGGAAAGAGGTGGAAGCCCCCCTCGGCCTGTCGGTGCTGGAGATCGCGCACAAGCACGGCGTGGACATCGAGGGCGCCTGCGAGGGCAGCCTCGCCTGCTCCACCTGCCACGTGATCGTGGACGGGTCCTGGTACGGCAAGCTGGCCGAGGCGACCGAGGATGAGGAAGACATGCTCGACCTCGCCTTCGACCTGCAGGAGACGAGCCGGCTCGGCTGCCAGATCATCATGACCGATGCGCTGGACGGGCTGGTGGTGAAGCTGCCGGCCGGCACGCGCAACGCCGGCGGCTGAGGGCAGGGGCCGACCATGAGCACCCCGGCGTGGATCCCCGCTGGGGAGAGCGACTTCGGCCGTGAGGGCGGGCTGTATCGCCGCCTTCGCGATGGCTGTGCGCAGGAATGGGTGGCCTATACCTGGCATCCCTTCGTGCAGGGCCTGTCGGACGGCACGCTGCCGCTGGCGGCCTTCCGCACCTACCTGATCCAGGACTACCTGTTCCTGATCCATTTCGCGCGCGCCAAGGCGCTGGCCGTCTTCAAGGCGGAGAGCATCGAGGCGATGCGCGACAAGACCGCCTCCATCAGCGCCATCCTGGCCGAGACCTCCCTGCACCTGACCTATTGCGCGGAATGGGGCATCCCCGAGGCCGTGGTGCGCGCGACGCCCGAGAGCGCGGAGACCGTCAGCTACACGCGCTACGTGATCGACCGCGGCCTGGCCGGGGACATCCTGGACCTGGAAGTGGCGCTGGCCCCCTGCACGGTGGGCTATGCGGAGGTCGCGCTGCGCATCCTGGCGGATCCGAACCGGCGAACGGGCGAAAATCCTTACCAGTCCTGGATCGACAGCTACGGATCGGCTTCCTACCAGGCGATGGCGCGGGCCGCCGCGGCGCGGATCGATGCGCTGGGTGACAGCCATGGCGGGGAGGCGCGCTTCCGCAGCCTGTCCGCCACCTTCTCCGAGGCCGCGCGCCTGGAAGCCCGCTTCTGGCAGCAGGGCCTGGACGCGGCCTGATGCGCATCCTCGTCGCCATGTCCGGGGGCGTGGACAGCAGCGTGGTCGCCGCGCTGATGAAGGAGGCGGGGCACGAGGTCATCGGCGCCACGCTTCAGCTCTATGACCACGGCGCGGCCGTGCAGAAGAAGGGCGCCTGCTGCGCGGGGCAGGACATCCATGACGCGCGGCGCGTGGCCGATGCACTCGACATCCCGCACTACGTGCTGGACCGGGAGGCGCGCTTCCGCGCCGCCGTCATCGACGATTTCGCCGCCACCTATGCCCGCGGCGAGACGCCGATCCCCTGCGTGCGCTGCAACCAGACCGTGAAGTTCCAGGACCTGGTGGAAATGGCCCGGGACCTGGGCTGTGAGGCGATGGCCACCGGCCACTACGCCCGCCGCGTGGAAGGGCCGGATGGGGCGGAGTTGCACCGCGCCGTCGATCCCGCGCGCGACCAGTCCTACTTCCTGTTCGCCACCACGCGGGACCAGCTGGCATTCGCGCGCTTCCCGCTGGGCGACATGCCGGACAAGGCCGCGGTGCGCGCGGTGGCGGAGCGGCTTGGCCTGGCCGTGGCGCAGAAGCCGGACAGCCAGGATATCTGCTTCGTGCCGGAAGGCCGCTACGACCGCCTGGTGGCGAAGCTGCGGCCGGAGACGGCGGAGGGCGGCGAGATCGTTGACCTCTCCGGCCGCGTGCTCGGGCGGCATGACGGCATCGGGCGCTTCACCGTGGGGCAGGGCAGGGGCATCGGCGTCGGCGGCACGGCGGAGCGGCTCTATGTCGCCGCCATCGATGCGCCCCGCCGGCGCGTCGTCGTCGGGCCCCGCGCGGCCCTGCCGCAGGCGGAGGTGGTGGCGGGCGAGGTGAACTGGCTCTCCACGCCGCCGGATGGCCCTGTGGCGGTCCAGGTGAAGCTGCGGGGGCGTGAGGCACCGCGTCCGGGTATGCTGCGCTGGGACCCGGCGCAGGGCCTGCTGCGCGTGACGCTGGAGGAGCCGAACATCGCCGCCCCCGGCCAGGCCTGCGTTGTCTATGACGGCGACCGCGTGCTGGGCGGCGGCTTCCTGCGCGCGGCGGCGATTGACAGCGAAGGGGCCGCGGCGTAAGTCGCGGGCCCTCGGCGGACGCCTCCTCGGCGCCCGCGACGCTTGGGGCGGCGTAGCTCAGCTGGTTAGAGCACGGCACTCATAATGCCGGGGTCAGCGGTTCAAGTCCGCTCGCCGCTACCAACGGTCTTCCTGTATTCCCAACGATCGAATTGATCCCCCGGCATGTCTGCCCGGTCCGGCGGATTGCGCCGACCGGACATTGACCGGACGCGTCCCTTTGCCTGCCGCTGTCTGGCGTACGGATTGCCCGACAGCGCCGTCCTCGCATCCCTCCGCCCGCGTCACCCCCGCGCCTCCGCCTGCGGGGCCAGGCGCGCGGGGTGGGAGCCGCTCCGGGGGGACGGAGGGTTTTCCAGTGCAGCTGCGTGACAGCGATCCCGCCATCATGCTCGCCGACAAGGGCGATGACAGCGACCCAATCCGGCATCACCTGCGCGGCCGCGGCGCCGTCCCGGAGAATCCAACCAGGCGGAACCGCCACGTCCAGTGCAGCGTCAGCCGTCCCCTCGACGCGCTGCGCAGCCGCATCGACTGGCTTCCTCGGCTTCGCCACCCTGGCCTCAATCCGACTGTGGATCGGGTTCGTCCACGCGACCTAGTCAGCGACAACTTCGATGAGCGGGTTGCTCTGTCCCCAGATGGTGCCCAGCCTGACGACACGGTCGCACCAGTCTCGCAGGACGTTGATGTGGGGGTCGTCCATCGGCGGCAGCAGGCGGACGCGCCGGCCCCAGAAGACTGGGGAGGGCATGGCCTCCGCGCGGCGATCGCGCCAGTGGCGGATGGTCCAGCCCGCCTCCTCCAGCAGGGAGCGCAGGGTGGAGGAGGACACCATCGGCATCGTGCCCGCGAAGCGCGTGCTGGGTGGTGCGGCGTCCTGGCAGTTGGTGCGGATAACGATCTGCCGCGCGAAGGGGCGCAGGCGGCGGAGCAGGCCCAGCTTGTCGTGGATGTGCTCCAGCGATTCCAGCATCAGCAGGCTGTCGAAGACACCGGGCGGCAGCGAATGCTCGGCATCGGCATGTCGCACCGGCAATCCCATCTGCGCCACGTAGTCGAACTGTCCACGCGCCGCCGTCACGCCGACCACCTCGCAGCCGCGCTCCCGCGCCAGCATGGCCAAGGGCCCGCCCCAGCCGCAGCCGAGGTCGTAGACGCGTGAGCCCCGCGGGACGAAGGGGTAGAACTCCTCCACGGCGCGCCGCACCGCCGCCAGCATCGCGGCATCGGTGGGATCGGGGGGCGGTACGCCGTCGAACAGCCCGTGGTGGTAGTGCAGCCCCTCGCCCAGCACGGTGCGCCACGCCGCGGTATCGCCGGAATAGAACCCATCGAGCAGCGCGCCCGAACCGGCTGGCTGCGGCGGTTCCATCCCCTGCATCAGCGCAGCGATGCGCGGGCGGTCGGCGCGCGCCGCGGCGATAATGGCGTCCTGCGCCTGATCCTCCGTCGCCAGCGGCGCAGGCCGCCATCCGCCGAGGTGGATCGATGCGCGCGGCGACGCCTCCCGAGGATGCAGCACGAGGCGGTGCACCGGCAGGCGCCGCAGCCAATCCGATGCGTCCGCATCAAGCGCGAAAATGGCGGGCAGGTCCCGGAGGCCCGGCGTCGCGCCGAGTTCGGGCAGCGTCGGCAGCACGATGGCGAGGCGATCCTCCCCCTGCCAGGCGCCGCTCATCGCCGTCGCATCGGCCGTGCGGAGCAGCGCCTTCAGGACCGGGGCGGCCCAGCCCGGGAACAGCCCGGACAGCGCCGCATCGTCCGGCAGGAAGGCAAAGCGGTATGCGCGCCGTTCCGCGCTGCCGCCCGGCCGCCAGCACCAGGTTTCGCGGATCGGCGTGTCGTGGTGGCCGGGGGCGTCGTGCCGGAAGAATTGCCAGGCCGGCCCGTCCGGCCCCTGGGCCCGGGCAATGCCCTGCCGCCGCGCGCCCGCGGCGGCCTGGGCGTCGCGCACCGCGAGCGGCGCGCTTTCCCCGCGGAGCCACTCGGCAATGGGCTGGAAACCGCCCGGCATCGCCGCGTCGCGCCATTGGCTGGCCCCGCCGGTCACCTGCATGCCACCGGGCGACAGGCAGACCTGAATGTCGAACCATTCCCCGCCGATCCCGGTGGGCGTGCTCGAACCGGTCTGGAGCGAGGCAGGCCGGCCGCCCGGCCACTCCATCGCATCGAGTTTGCGTGCGGCGTCGCGGCCGGGGTCGTCCATGGCGTCTGATATCCGCTTCTTGGGGACGCCCGGATCGGCCAGGCAGGCCTGCGTTACACGTCAGGGCGGGAACCGGGTCAATGGAGCGCCCATGCGGCATCGCGTCGCATCGTCCGGCGGGCCGGCCCTGTGCCCGGATCGGGCAGGTTCTGCGCGCCTGCTCCGCAGCGGCGCGGAAAGCCGGACGCGCGGGAATCCGGCCTCGCGGACGATTGCGCGGGACGCTTGATATGGCAGCGCACCGGTTTCAACGCGGGATGGTCCATAACGTTACCATTATGCCATATTTACGTTCGATGAACTTTCTTTCTTGTTCGTGTGGAAGGATTGCCCGCAGGGTGCCTCCGCGAACGGCAATTCCGCCCTTCCAAAGCCTCAAATCGGCGATCCCCTATGTCCGAAGCTCAAGTCATGACGCGCGACCAGGTGAGCGCCGCCATCGCCAAGAGGGCGTGGCAGGACCCCGCCTTCCACAAGGCCGTGCTGACCGACCCCAGCAAGATCTATGAGGAGGAGACCGGAAAGCCGCTGCCGCCCGGCCTGACGATCAAGGTGCTGGAGGACACCGCCAACACCATCCACTTCGTCCTGCCGCCGAAGCCGCCCAATGCCGGTGAGCTGTCGGACGCCGAGCTCGAGCAGGTTGCCGGCGGCGTCGTGCCAGCGATCGTCTCCGCCGCCGCCATCAGCATGTTCACCTTCGCCATCGGCGGCGGGATCGCCGTCGAGCTGGCCCCGGCCAATCCGGCGAATTGGTGAGGGCGCCGGCGCGGTAGCGCCGACGGCTTCGTGCTCCGGGTGACGGGGATCGAGGGCACCGCGGCGGCCGGCCTGATGGCCGCCGAACCCGTGCCGCACAGCGTGGCGGGGCGGCCGGCCCGGCCTCGCCCCGCGGGCGGGGGCGGCGGCGCAGCCTGGACCTCGCCGGATGCGGAAGCCCTGCGATCCATGGCGGCATGCGCCAGCAGCCCGGCGGAGCGCCTGCTTCCGCCCTTCGTGCCGGCGGCGGGGGATGATGCCCATCCGCTGGCGCAGGCACGCCTTGGGGAATGGCGGCGTCACGTCAGCAAGGGCGACGATGCCCGCTTCCGGCGGGTGCTAGAATGGCGCGGCCTCGGCCTGCCCGCCAGCGCCATCGGCCTTGCCCCCGCCCGCCTGCCAGGCAATGCCCCCATGCCCGATTGGGTCGATGCCTGCCGGCGCATGATGCGGCTGGCCGGGGAGGCCGCGGGCACCACGCCGTCCTGGCCCGAAGCGACAACCGCGCGGCATTCCATGCCGGTGTCGCTGGTGGAGGCGGCCTCTACCGGGCCCCGCGCGCTGCTCGGCGGCCTTGGCGCCGCGCCCGACCTGCTGGTGCCGCTGCAGCGGCGGTTGCTGGCGCAGTTGGAGCTACTGGCCGGGGACGCGCTGGCGGAGGCGGGGCGCGCCGCCGCGCCCTGGGACGTGCTGCTCGCCTATCCCGTGCTGGCACGGCAGGCGACCTTGCTGTGGGGCCACTGGATTGCCGCGACGGAGGAATTGCTGCACCGCTTCGGCGAAGATCGCGCCGCGCTGGCCGCGCTGTTCGGCGGCACCGACCCCGGCCCGCCAGAGGCGCTGGAGATCGGCGACGCGGATGGCCATGGCGGCGGAAGGCTGGTGGTGGTGCTGGTCTTCGCCGGCGGCGCGCGCGTCGTCTACAAGCCGCGCAACCTGGCGCTGGACCAGGCCTTCGCCAGGCTGTTGGAAAGCTTGGCGGAAGCGGGGCTCGACCTCGTCGGCAGCGTGCCGCGCGTGCTGCTGCGCCCGGGCTATGGCTGGGCCGAATTCATCCCGCATCGCCATGCCGGCGATGCCGCCGGCCTGCTCCGCTACTGGCACCGGGCCGGGCAGCTGCTCGGCGTGCTGACGGCGCTCGGCGGCGCGGACATGCATGCCGGCAACCTGATCGCCGCCGGCGATCGTCCCGTGCTGGTGGATCTGGAAACCGTGCTCCGCCCGGTCGTCGCGACGCCGGCGGGCGCCGGGCCGGCGGAAGGCTCCGCCCTGGCGCGGCTGGCGGCGTTGCAGGAGGCTTCGGCCCTGACCACGGCGATGCTGCCCGTCATGCAGCATGCCGGCGGCGACCGCCACGTGGATATCGGCGGCCTGTCGGCACCGGGCAGTGGGCGCCACCGCGCCGGTCCTGGCCCGGTGGAGGCCGAGCTTCTGGCGTATGCGGCCGAGCTGCGATCCGGCTTCGCCCTGGCGCTGCGGCGGATGCGCGAAGCGGCGCCGAGCCTGGTGGCGCCGGGCGGGACGCTGGATGGCTTCGCCGGCGCGTCCCTGCGCCTGGTCTTCCGCCACACCGCCATCTATGCGCGCCTCCAGCAATTGGCGCTGCGGCCCGACATGCTGCGCGACGGGGCAGAGCAGGACGTGGCGCTGGAACGGCTCGCCCGCATGCTGGCCCCCTATGCCGAGGCGCCGTCCTTCGCCGCGGTGGTGGATGCCGAGAAGCGCGCGATGGCCGCGCTGGACATCCCGCGCTTCGAACTGGCGGCGGACGGGACGGATCTGCGGGACGCGCAGGGTTGCGTGGCGCCCTCCATGGCGCGCCAGGACGCGCTCGGCGCCGCGCGGCAGCGCCTGGCGGCGTTGCGGGAGGCCGACGAGCCCTGGCAGGACCGCATCATCGCCCTGTCGCTGCAGGCCCGGCTGGTCGGCCACGCGCCGCGCCAGGGTGCGGCGGCGCACACCGCAACGGAGGGCGCCGATCCCCTCGCCGCCGCGCGGGCGATCGGGCCCGTGCTGGCGAGGCAGGCGATCACCGGGTTGTCAGGCGACCTCATCTGGCTCTGCCCGAGCCACGACCCGCAGGGCAATTTCGTCACCCTTTCGGGCTTCAATCCGGAACTGGGCGAGGGCTGCCTCGGCATCGCGCTGTTCCTCACGGCCCTGGCCAGGGCCGGTGGGGGCGCGGAGGCAGCGCGGTTGCGCGATGGCGCGCTGGCGACGCTGCGGCCGAGCGCGGCGGTCTCCGGCGGCTATGCCAGCCTGGCCGCCACGCCGCCCGGGCTGCTCGACGGCTTGGCCGGGCGCTGCTGGGGCTGGGCGGCGATTCACCGCCTCGGCGGCCCATCCTGGTGCCTGGACGCCGCCGGGGCGGCGTGGCGTGAGGCGATGGCCCAGCCGCCCGGCGTGGCATGGGCGGTGGCGGATGGTGCCTGCGGCTTGCTGCTGGCCGGCATGGCGCTGCGTGCCATGGCGCCGCCGCTTGTCACGGAGGACGCGCTGGCCGCTCTGGCGCGCCGCGCCGTGGATCTCGTCGCCGGAGCGCTGCCGCTGGCGGAGCCCGGCCTGCTGCTGGGCCTTGCCGGTGCCGGCCGCGCCCTGGCCCAGGCCGCCGCGCAACTCGGCCTGCCGGAGGCAGCGCACATGGCCCGCGCCGCATTGCTGGCACCCTGGAGCCGCGCGGGCGGCACCGGCTGGGGCCGCGGCGCCGCCGGCCGGGTGCTGGGGCTGCGCGCGGCGCTGGCGTGGCTGGGGCCGGATGACGAACTGGCCGGGCGGCTGGCGGCGGAGGCCGATTGGCTGCGCGCGGCGCCCATGCCCGACTGGGATTCGCTCTGGGATGGCGCCGCCGGGGTGCTGGAGGCCGATCCCTGCCCGGCGCGGCTGGCCGATCTGGCGGGACGCGCGGTTGCCGGGCGGTTGCGCCCGGTGGCGCCCGCCATCCCGGGCGGTGACTTCCCGGGCCTCGGCCACGGGCTGGCCGGCATCGGCTAGGCGCTGCTGCGGCGATCCGATCCCTCCCTTCCCGATCTGCTGGGGTTTGGCGCATGAACGGCATGCAGGCGCAGCTTGACGCCACCTTCGCGCGCTACGTCCCCGCACCCTTCATCGGGCCGGAGTGCCTGGCGCGGATGCGGGAGGTGGCGTCGGCACTACCCGCGGAAGCCAGCACCTTCCTCGGCTTCGAATGCCGCCTGGGCGCGGCGCCGGCGGAGGCCGACCTCGCCATCTGCATCGGCCGCAACGACGCCGCGCACCTCGCACGCGCATTGGCGCTGGCGCCGCCGGGCGCGGAGCCGGCCTGGCAGCGCCTGGCCGCCTTCTTCCGCGACTGGGTGGCGGCGGACGAGGCCGGGATCACGAACACCTGGCTGGAGTTCGACCTGGCCGGCAGCCGCGCGGGCGACCCCATGCCGGTCCCCTCCCTCTTCCTCGGGATGCGGGAGGGGCTCAGGGCGGGCGAGGATGCGCGCCTCGCGGCGGCCAGGGCGGTGCTGGACGGGCTGGCGGGCGACGGGCGCGCGGTGACGCTCCGCCACGCCGTCGCCGCGCTGCCGCCCGGCGGCCGGCTGTTCCAGATCGGCGTCATGCTGGCCAGGCCGGATCCGGGCCTCCGGCTCTGTGCCAGCGGCCTCGATGCCGCGGCGATCGGCCTCTTCCTTGACCGGCTTGGCTGCGCGGATCCGGACGGCACCCGGTCGGCGCTGATCGAGTTCCTGTCGCCGCTGGCGGCGGAGCTGCGCCTCGGCCTGGACGCGCATGGGACGGTGGTGGCGCCGCGCATCGGCATCGAGCTCCATCCCGGCCACGACGAAGCCGCGGCGGGGCGCTGGCAGGCCATCTGCGCGATGCTGCTGGCGCGGGGCCTCGCCATGCCCGACCAGATCCAGGCCGTCGGCCAGTGGATGGGGCTGCAGCACAGCCGCCTGCTGAAGGCGGATTGGCCCGCGGCGCTGGATGCCCACCCCGCCCGCCGCCCCGGCGCGCCGGCGGGCGCGATGTGGCGTTCGCTGAACCATGTGAAACTGTCGGTCGAACCCGGACGGCCTTTGGCCGCCAAGGCCTACCTCGCCACAAGGCTGGTGTGGCCCGACGAAGCGGCGATGCGCCTGCTGCTGCCCACGCCGTCCCGCCATGGACCACCACCAGGGGGGAAGACGCCCGGCATGCGCGCATTGGCGATCATCGGCCGCGACCACCCCGCTGCCGCGGCGGCGGGTCGCTGCACGATCGAGGGTGTCGAGGTCTGCGGCGACCTGCTTACGGGTCTCGGGGAGCCCGCCTTCGACCCGGTGGCGCAGCCCGACCATGTGCGGCTGCGCATCCTCGGCTTCTCCATGAACTACCGCGACCGCGCGCTGGTGCTGCGCATGGCGACCAGCACGCTGACCCAGGGCTACTACCTCGTCGGTTCCGACTTCGTGGCGGAGGTCGAGGCCGTGGGCAGCGCGGTGCGTGACCTGGCGCCGGGCGACCGGGTGATCCCGGATTGCCGCTGGCCGATGCCGGGCGGCGGCCTGCCCGGCGGCATACCCAGCAACCATGGGTCGCGGGAGGTACAGGTGCTGCACCGCCAATCGCTGATGCGCATCCCGCCGGGGATGGACCCCGCCATCGCCGCTTCGTTCAGCATCGGCGCGCAGACCGCCGCTTCCATGCTGCGGCGCCTCGCGCTCCGCCCGGGGCAGCAGCTGCTGCTGACCGCGCCCCGGTCCAACACCAGCCTGTTCGTGCTGGCGGCGCTGGCGGGCAGCGGGGTGCTGGTGGATGGGCTCTCATCGTCCGGTCGCGATGAGGAACGGCTGCGGGCGCTTGGCCTGCGGCAATTGATGCGGCTGGACGGCAAGCGGATCGTCGGCGGGCCGCCTGCGCCGGGCGGCTATCACGCGGTGATCGATCCCTTCTACGATCTGTATCTGCCCCATGTGGTCCCGCTGATGGGCTTCGGCGCGCGCTACCTCACCTGCGGGATGGAGGACCAGTCGAGCCACATGACCGGCGGCACGCAACGGCGGCAGGGCGCCATGCGGGCGCTGATGGCGCACATCATCACCCGGAACCTGTCGATCGAGGGCAACTGCATCGGCACCAGCGACGACCTCGCCCGGGCGGTGGAGCGGCATGAAGCGGGCGGCCTGCCCGTGGTGATCGACAGCACCTTCCGCGCCGATCCGATCGGCTTCCTGCGGCGCACCTATCTCGACCCCGATCGCTTCGGCAAGGTCGTCTTCCTGTACGATCGCGCTTGACGCGCGTGCGCCGCCCGACCCGCTCCTTTCCCCCTGCCGCGCCGATCCGCGGCGCAGCCATGGCCTGACGATGCCCCCTTCGACAGCGCCGCGCGCCGGCGCGCCCCCATCCCCCGACAGGCTGTTCCGCGCCGCCGCCCTGAAGCAGATCAACAGCCCGGAGGACCTCGACCGACTGATCCATGTCACCCGCCCCATCGGCTGGGTAGCGGGGGTCGCGCTGGCGCTGATGCTGGCCGGCGTCGTCGCCTGGAGCATCCTGGGCGAGTTGCCGAGCCGGGTGGCCGGCCACGGCCTTCTGCTGCCGAAGGGCGGGCGGGTGGTGGAGGTGCAGGCGCGCGGCAATGGCGTGCTGGTCAGCATGCTGGTCACCGTGGGCGACCGGGTGGAGGCGGGGCAGCCCCTGGCCCGGCTGGAGCGGACCGAGGGCGCGCGCGAATTGTCCACGCTGCGCGCCCAGCGCGACGACCGCGCCCGCGAATTGGCGCTGACCGAGGCGGCGGTGGAGGCGGAGCAGCGCGCGCGCGGCGAAGGCTCGGCCCGGCAGCGCAGCGCGCTGGAACTGCGGGTCGAATTCGGCCGCGCGCGGGAAGCGACGCTGCGTGAGCGGCTGTCGAGCACGGAGGCGCTGTTCCGCCAGCAACTCGTCACCCGCAACCAGCTGGTCGGCGTGCAGAACGAGCTGGCGACGACGCGCCAGGACCTGTCGAACGCGGCATCCGACCTCGCGCGGCTGGATTCGGAGACGCTTGAACTCGGCCGTTCGCAGCAGGAACGCCTGCGGGAGCGCCGCCGGCAGGTGCAGGAACTCGAAAGCCGGATCGCCGACACCGAGGCGCAGCAGGCGGATGAGCTGGTGCTGCGCGCGACGGAGCCGGGCGTCGTCGTCGAAATGCGCAGCAGCGCCGGCATGCTGGTGCGCCAGGGCCAGGCCCTGCTGGCACTGGAACAGCAGGGCGACGGGCTGGAGATGGCCGCCTTCGTCGAGAGCCAGTTCGGCAAGCAGCTCCAGCGCGGGATGGAGGCGCGCATCGCCGTCTCCTCCGCGCGGCGTGAGCATTTCGGCATGCTGGTCGGCGACGTCACCTCGGTCAGCGATTTTCCGCTGTCGCTGGAGGCATTGCGGGCGATCATCCACAACGATGCGCTGGCCCAGTCCTTCATGCGCGCGGGCCCGCCCTTCCTCGTGCGGCTCGAGATCCAGCGCGATCCGACGACGTTGTCGGGCTATCGCTGGACTTCCGACCGCGGCGAATTGGTCACGCTGTCGAGCGGCATACCCTCGACTGTCGAGATCATCACCGGCCGGCGCCGCCCCATCGCCCTGGTGATCCCGGCGTTGCGCGAATGGCTGAGCCTTTGAGCGCAGAAGCCGCGCCCGACACCGCCACCCCGGTCCATCCGCCGGGCACGCTCGCGAAGCCAGGCCGGCGCCGCGTCGTGCCGACCGTGCTGCAGATGGAGGCGACGGAATGCGGCGCGGCCTCACTCGCCATGGTCCTTGCCCATCACGGGCGGTGGCTGCCGCTGGAGGAGTTGCGCAGCGCCTGCGGCGTGTCGCGCGACGGATCGAAGGCCGCCAACATCCTGCGTGCCGCGCGCCGCTACGGCCTCGTCGCCAAGGGCTACCGCGTGGAGATGGAGGCGCTGCCGCGCAGCGTCTTCCCGCTCATCCTGTTCTGGAAGTTCAACCATTTCGTCGTGCTGGAAGGCATCCAGACCGGCACCGGCGCCGCCTGGATCAACGACCCCGCCAGCGGCCAGCGGCTTGTCCCCGCCGATGAATTCTCCGCCGACTTCACGGGCCTCGTCCTGGCGTTCCAGCCGCTGCCGGGCTTCCGCCGCGGCGGGTCCGCGCCTTCGATCCTGCGCGGCATGGCATCCCGCCTCGGCCGTTCGGCGAAGCATGTGCAGTTGCTGGCGCTGCTGCATGTCGGGCTGATGATCCCGGGCCTCGCCTTCCCGATGCTGACGCAGGTCTTCGTGGACGAGGTCCTGCTGCCCGCTTCCCCCAACTGGTTCGTCCCCCTGTTGCTCGGCCTCGGCCTGACGGTGCTGATCCGCGCCGGGCTGACGGCGTTGCAGGGCGCGCTGGTGATGCGCCTTGAAGGCAAGCTCGCGGTGGTGGAGGCGTCGCGCCTGATCTGGCACCTGCTGCGCGTGCCGGTGGAGTTCTTCGCGCTGCGCTATGTCGGCGACCTTGCCGCCCGCCTCGGCTCGGCGGAGCGGGTGACGCGGCTGCTGGCGAACCAGGCCGGCGTCGCGCTGGCCGCGGTGATCGCGCTGTTCGCCTACGGTACCGCGATGCTGCTCTATGACGCGGTGCTTGCCGTCGTCGCGCTCATGCTGATCCTCGGCAACACGCTGTTCCTGTGGCTCGTGTGGCGGTGGCAGGAGGAAAGCTCCCGCCGGCTGGTGCGGGAGATGGGGCGCGTGGCCGGTGCCTCCGTGTCCATGCTCGCGATGATCGAAACGACGAAGGCGGGGGGGCGGGAGACGGAGGCGTTCAGCCGCTGGGCGGGCTTCCAGGCCGCCTACCTGAACGCGCAGCAGGACCATGGCCGGCTGGCCGCCCTGCTGGCCGCCGTGCCGCCCGTCATGGCCCGGCTGACGGATGTGGCAATCCTCGGCGTCGGCGGTCTCGCGGTCATGCGCGGCGAGATGACGGTAGGTGCCCTCATCGCCTTCCAGGCGCTGGCCAGCGGCCTGGCGGCGCCGGTGGGGGATTTGACGCGCCTCGGTGCCTCCCTCTCCGCGATGAAGGGGGAGCTCGCGCGGCTGGATGACGTGCTGCATCACGGCCTGGCGCCGGGCCTTGCCACGCCGGCCCTGCTGGCTGCGCCGCCGCCGCGCCGGCTTTCGGGCCGGCTGGAGTTGCGCGACGTGACCTACGGCTATTCGCGCCTCGCCCCGCCGCTGATCGATGGCATCAGCCTGGTGCTGGAACCCGGCGCGCGCGTCGCGCTGGTGGGCGGTTCGGGCAGCGGCAAGTCCACGCTCGGGCGGCTGGCCGCGGGGCTGCATGCGCCGTGGTCCGGCGCGGTGCTGCTGGACGGCACGCCGATCGGCGCCATCCCGCCATCGACCCTCGCCGCCAACCTCAGCTTCGTCGACCAGTCGGTGTTCCTGTTCGGCGGTACGGTGCGCGACAACCTCACGCTCTGGGACCCGACGCTGCCAGACGCCGCGCTGATCCGCGCGCTGGCCGACGCGCAACTGCTGGAGACGATCGAGGCGCGGCGCGGGCGGCTTGATTCCACGGTGCTGGAATTCGGCGGCAACTTCTCCGGCGGCCAGCGGCAGCGGCTGGAGATCGCCCGCGCGCTCTGCGGCGATCCGTCGCTGCTCATCCTCGATGAGGCGACGGCGGCGCTGGACCCGATGGTGGAGGAGCGGCTGGAACAGGCGCTGCGCCGCCGCGGGTGCGCGACGCTGGTGATCGCGCATCGCCTGTCCACGATCCGCGACGCGGACGAGATCATCGTGCTGGATCGCGGCCGCATCGCCCAGCGAGGCCGGCATGAGGAACTGTCGGCGGCCAAGGGACCCTACGCCACGCTGATGCAGGCCAGCGCGAAGGGCAAGGACGCATGAGCGTGGGCACGCTCGGCGAGGCTTCCATGGCGAAGGCACGCAGTCTGGCGCAGCGGCTCGGCGCCGAGCACTTCACCAGCCTCGATGGCCGGGTGGTTGAGCTCGATGACCCGGAGACGGTCTGGCTGGTGCTGGCGGGCCGGGTGGACGTGCAGGCGGTGCCGCGACAGGGGGCGGAGGTCGCGGGCCTCGGCCAGCACCTGTTCGAGGCGGGACCGAACCACCTGATGCCGGGCACCCTGCCGCAGCCGTTGGAGGACGGCGATGCGCAGACCCTGGCGCTGCGCGGGCGCTGCGGCGCCGGCACGGTGCTGGCCCGTACGACGCGTTCGCGACTGCTGGCACTCTCCCTCGACCTGGATGCTCTGGTCGCCATCGAGCATTGGGTGGAATCGCTCGCCACCGCCGCGTCGCCACAGCCCCGCGCCCTGGCCACCGGGCTGCTGGAGGCCGATCCGCGTCAGGCGCTGCCGGCGGGCGCGGTGCTCTGCGCCCCGCATGGCAGCATCGTCTGGGCGGAGGTGACGGAGGGCCTCGTCCACGCCCTGGGCAACGAGGCTCTGCCGCTGCGCCCGGGCGACCCGGCCTGGCCGCTGACCGAGACGACATGGCTGGGCCTGCCGCAGGCATCCGTGCTGACCGGCCACCTGACGCCGGCGCGCATGGCGAGCGGCGCGATCTGGAGGGACGTCGATGCCTTCGGCGCCCTGGTGCTGCGCCACCTCGCCGGCGTGCAGCGCGACCGGGTGGCGGCGTCGCTGGACCGCCAGGGGCGCCGGACGGCCTGGACGCAGCGCCGCTTCATCGAGGGTCTGGCCGCGCTGGGCCGTTCGGTCGATGAGCGCCTGTCGCTGCCGCCCGAACCCTTCGAGGCAGGGGATGGCTGGGTCGATGCCTTCACGGTCGTCGCCGAGGCCAGCGGCATCGACACGCAAGCCGTAGCCTTGCGCAACGCCGGCCAGCATGGCGCCGATCTTGAGACGGCGGCGCTCGCGGCGGGCGTTGTGTTCCGGCGCGTCGCTTTGAACGGGGAGTGGTGGAAGCGGGACCACGGCCCGCTTCTGGGCTTCCTGAAGCAGGCGGATGCCAAGGGTGCGCAGAGCGCCGTGGCGCTACTGCCGGCGGGCCCTGGGCGCTACCGCATGCTGGAGGCGCCCCTGGCGCCTGGGTCGGTCGTGACGGCGGCCGAGGCGGCGGCGCTGGAGCCGCATGCGCTGATGATCTACCGGCCGATGCCGGCGCGGATCCGCAGGCTGGCGGAGATGCTGCACTTCGCCGCGCGCGGCACGGGGCCGGATCTGCGCACGGTCCTGCTGATGGGGCTGCTGACGGGGCTGCTCGGCCTGCTGACCCCCATCGCCAGCGGCTGGCTGATGGAGACCGTGCTGCCGCGTGCGGATTACGGCCTGCATCTCGCGGTGATCGGCGGGCTGGTCGCCGCGGCGCTGGGCGTCGCCGCCTTCGCGGTGGTGCAGAGCATCGCCGTATCCCGCGTGCAGGCACGTGTCGACCTGGCGGGGGAGGCGTCGGTCTGGAATCGCCTCCTGCGGTTGCGCGTGCGCTTCTTCCGTGGCCACGCGACCGGTGACCTGGCCAACCGGGCTCTCGGCATCTCCGAGATCCGCCGCGCCGTCACGGGGGCGGCCACCAGCTCCCTCCTGTCGGGATTCTTCTCGCTGCTGAGTGGCGGATTGCTGTTCTGGTACAGCACGCGGCTGGCGCTGATCGCGCTGACCTTCACCTTTGTGGTGGTGCTGCTGCAGGTCGGGCTGTTCGTCATGCAGCTCTCGCGCCAGCGCAAGGTGGCGGAGGCGCAGGGCCGCAACGACGCGCTCGGCTTCGAGACCCTTTCCGCCATGACGAAGTTGCGCGCAGCGGCAGCGGAGCCGCGCGCCTTCGCGCGCTGGAGCACCGGCTTTGCGGCGTTGTCGGGCCACCGGCTGTCGGTCGCGCGCATCGACACGCTGCGCAACGTGCTGGCCGGCGCGATCCCGCTGGTGGGAACGGGCCTGCTCTGGATCGGTGCGGTCGGCGGCACGGAGGAGGCGCGGGAGACGGCGCTCGGCCTTGGTGCCTTCGTCGCCTTTCAATCGGCCTTCGGCAACTTCCTCGGCGGCATCCTCAATCTCGTGCGCGCGGGGGAGGCGCTGTTCGGCGTGGCGCCGCTATGGGAACGCATGCGGCCGATCCTGGACGCCGAGCCGGAGACCGGGATCGGGCGGGAATCGCCCGGCACGCTGCGCGGGGCGCTCAGCCTGTCCCAGGTCAGCTTCCGATATGCACCGGACCAGCCGCCCGCGCTGGGCGGGATCAACCTGACCATCGCGGCCGGCGAGTATGTGGCCCTCGTCGGCCCATCGGGGTCCGGCAAGTCTACATTGGTGCGGCTGCTGCTGGGGCTGGAGCAGCCCGACAACGGCGCCGTCTATGTCGATGGCATGGACCTGGCGACGCTGGACCTGATGGCGATGCGCCAGCAGATCGGCGTCGTGCTGCAGGGCGGGCAGGTGACCGCGGGATCGATCCTGGAGAATATCCTGGGCGCCGCGCCGCTGCCGGAGGAAGCGGCCTGGGAAGCCGCGCGGCAGGCCGGCATCGCGCAGGACATCCGCGACATGCCGATGCGCATGCAGACCGTGGTGTCGGAGCGCGGCGAAGGCCTTTCCGGCGGTCAGCGCCAGCGCCTGCTGATCGCCCGCGCCTTGGTCCGCCGGCCACGCATCCTGATCTTCGACGAGGCGACGAGCGCGCTGGACAACGCCACTCAATCCGCTGTGAAGGAGACGCTGGACCAGCTCAACATCACCCGCGTCGTCGTGGCGCACCGGCTGAGCACGATCCGCGACGTGCACCGCATCGTCGTGCTGGAGGAGGGCCGGATCGTCGAAAGCGGCAGCCATGACGCGCTGATCGAGTCCGGCGGGATGTTCGCGCAACTCGCGGCGCGGCAGATTGCCTGACACGAGGAGGCCTGGTCGCACGCTGTTCGCTGCGTGCGTTGGGCATCCGGCCTGCTTCCGGTTAGGTGGACTGGCGTGCGTCCCTCGGAGTGGACAGCTTCAGACTGCTGTCTTGACCGTCTGGCGTGCGTGTTGCTCTTCGAGCCGGTCAGGCCGTGGGCGGCCAGCAGCGCATGATAAGTCTCGGATGCGTCTTGCGAAGCGCGAGAGGCTCATCAGCGCGCACCCTCGGCTGACGGAGAGGCCACGCGGCCGGTGACGACGGAGATGCTCGCGCTTCTCGGCCGGGGAGCATGCTTCAAAGCCCCCTTTGGCAACTCGATCTCCAGCGCTTGGCGCCCGGCCATCCGATCGAGCGCCGCAATCCTGGCTTCGTATTCCTGCAGCAGGTTGGCCGCCAGGACGCCGCCGTCCAGCGCACCGGGCTTGAACTCGCCGACCCATGTCCGGATCAACTGCCGCGAGATGTCGTGCCGCTGCGCCATGGCATGCAGCGCCTCGCCTGCGATGAATTCCTCAGCAACCTGGCGCTTGAACGCCGCGCCATGAGACCGCTGCTTCGTCATGACTTCCATCCTCCGGAAGCCCGGCCAGGTGGGTCAATTCAAATTGCCAATCCTGTCCACACCCAGGGGCGCACTCCACGCCCGGAACCAGGGCTGCGGCTTGCCGCACCGCGAACACGGCCGCCGCTCGCCGACCTTTTCCTCGGAGCCGCGCGCAGAGTGGCGCGGGAACTCGACGCGGAACCTCAGCTCCGCTTTCCGTGCATCGCGGATGGTTCGATGCCGTTCGGAGACAGTCAGTGATCGCCTGGATTGGCGTACGCTCGACTCATTCGATGCGCGCTCCGGAAATCCGCACCACCTCGCGTCCGCGATCCAGGTCGGTTGACAGAAAATCCCGGAATGCATCGGGGCCCAGGCCGATGATGCTGGTGCCATCAGCCGTCACGCGGGCGCGGAAGGCAGGATCAGCCAGTGCATCCTGCACAGCCTGATTGAGGCGCGCGACAATCGGAGCCGGCAGGCGGGCCGGGCCGAGCAAGCCCATCCAGCTGAAATAGTCGAAGCCCGGACTCGTCGCCGACAAGGCAGGCACATCGGGAAGCTGCGCAACGCGATCCACCGACGTGACGGCGATGGCGCGAAGCTGGCCCGCCCGGATGAGCGGCAAGGCGACCTGCAGTTGCGGCATGCCGAACATGACGGTTCCTGCCCGGACTGCGTTGACGATTTCCGGCGCGCCACGGAACGGGATGTGCTCGGCCTCGGTGCCGGTCTTGGCGAGGAACAGGGCCACCGTGAGATGGGCTGCGCTGCCGAAGCCGCCCGACGCGTACGGGGTGCGCGGATCCGCCTTCAGGGCCGCGATCAGGTCGGCCGTGGATCGGATTGGGCTGTCGGCGCGAACGATCACGACGTTTGGCATGCTGAAGGCAAGCGTGATGGGCGCAAGATCCTGCACCGGATCGTAGTCCACGCGCGCATAGAGTGCCAGGTTCACGGACAGTGATCCGGTACCCCAAAGCAGCGTGTACCCATCCGCCGGCGCCTGTCGCGCAACGTAGGAAAAGCCCAGATTGCCGGCCGCACCCGGTCGGTTCTCCACCACCATGGTCTGGCCGATGCCTCGTCCCATGGTTTCGGCGAGCTGGCGTGCGTTGATGTCGGGAGCCGAGCCGGGAGTGAAGGGGACAACGAGGCGAACCGGGCGCGCCGGCCAGGCTTCCTGAGCGCGGGCGAGGCGCGGTGAGGGAAGCGCCGCGAATGCCGCGATGACGATGTGTCGGCGATCGATGGGCACTGATCATTTCCTCCGTCGCCTCTTCTGGGCGACATGATGGCCAGGCGCAGCCGCGACGCAGGGGAGGGAGGTGCGGTTGCGGCACCGCGGGCCGCCTCGCTTGCGCTGCGACCGAGCGGATAGCCCCCTTCAGCCGACGCGCCCTGGAACGTCCGTGCCTGTTGACATGCGGGCACTCTACAGGAGGCTTCGAGGCGTTCAAAGGGGTGGGGAGGCGGATCATGTTGACATGATGGGCCGATCCCGCAATCGTCCTGTGAACTGCAGAGATTGGCGCGCCATGGCTTCGCCCAAGAACCTGATCGTCATCATGTCGGACGAGCACAATCCGAAATGCGTCGGCCATGGCGGCCACCCGGTAGCACGCTCACCGAATCTGGATGCGCTGGCGGCAAGGGGCACGCGCTTCACCGCCGCCTATACCCCATCACCCATCTGCGTGCCGGCGCGTGGCGCCTTCGCGACGGGCCAGCCCGTCCATGTCAGCAAATGCTGGGACAATGCCATCGCCTATGATGGTCGCATGAAGTCATGGCACCACGCGCTACGCGATCGTGGGCACCATGTGACGTCGATCGGCAAGCTGCATTTCCAGGGCCATGCCGGCCAGGATTATGGCCTTTCGGAAATGATCGTGCCGATGCAGATCACGAACGGCACAGGCGATGTCACGCTGCTGATCCGCGACCCCGACGACATCCGGGAGCAGGCGGCAAAGAAGCTGCTGGCGCAAGCCGGGCCCGGCGAGAGCGACTACACGCTGTATGATCGCCGCGTCGCCGCCGCCGCCCAGGTATGGCTGCGCGAAGTCGCGACGCGGCAGCACGACAAGCCCTGGGTGCTGTTCGTTTCCATGGTCGCGCCGCATTTCCCGCTCACCGCGCCGCCGGAGCATTACTATCAATTCGCCGATCTTGGACTGCCGCGACCGAAGCTGTGGGATGCGCCGGCCGATGAACGTCTTTCGCATCTGGCGATCCGGAACTATGCCAGGCGCAGCGACCACTACAGGCATTTCAAATCGGAAGCCGACCTGCAGCGCGCCCTGGCCGGCTACTACGGCCTGGTCTCCTTCATGGACGAGAATGTCGGGAAGATCCTCAAGGCGCTCGATGAGGCCGGTCTCTCCGACGATACGCGCGTGATTTACACCTCGGATCACGGCGACAACCTCGGCACGCGCGGCCTTTGGGGCAAGTGCACGATGTATGAGGAGAGCGCCGGCATCCCGATGATCGTGGCCGGACCGGATGTGCCGGGTGGCGTCGCCTGCCCGACGCCGGTGACGCTGCTGGATGTCTCCGCCACCATTCTCGATGCGGTCGGCGCCGCGGATGCGATCACGGAGCTCGGACTTCCCGGCACGTCCCTGCTGCGATTGGCAGACGCACCACCCGAAGACCGCGTGGCATTGTCGCAGCTGCACACCAACACGCCCGATGGCTTCTACATGCTGCGGACGCTGCGTCACAAATACGTCTACTACGTCAACGCGCCACCGCAGCTGTTTGACCTGGATGCTGATCCGGAGGAGCTGCACGACCTGGCCGGAGATCCCGCCCATGCAGCGCTGCTGAGCCAGATGGAATTGCGTCTGCGTGCCATGCTGGACCCGGAGGTGGTGGATGCGGAAGCCAAGGCAGCGCAGGCCGTGATGATGGAACGACATGGCGGCGAGGCAGCGATACGTGCGAGGGAGCGCATGGCCTACACGCCTCCTCCAGCCGCCCCGTGATGCGCCGTCGATCCTGACCGGCGGCCGCATCGTGCTCGTTGCCAGCCTGCGATGCCCGGGCCGTTGCGGTCTGCCGGCACAGGACGCGGCCGACGTCACTGCCGAAAGGATATCTGCGATACGATGCGCGTCGGGCCCGAGGATCCGGTGAGGAGAGAGCCAGGCTTCGAGACGCTCGCCGCGCGTGTTGCCCGCGCCCTGGCGCAGCAGCTGGAGACAGGCATCCGCCGCCCTGGCGAGAGGCTCTGGGAGGAGGATCTCGCTGCCGAATTCGGCTGCGCACGGGGCACGGTGCGAGAGGCGCTGGCGCAGCTGGCGCAGGAAGGCCTGGTGGTGCCGTCCCAGCGGCGCGGCGGCGTCAGCGTTGTCGAGTTCAGCGATGCGGACCTCGCTGAGATCTACGACATTCGTGGTGCCTTGTTCGGGCTCGCCATGCGGCTGTTCGTGGAACGCGCCACGGCGGAGGAGCGGGAGGCCTACATTGCCTACCGCGAATCGCTGTGGTGCGGCCTGTCGCCTGCCGAAGCGAAGCCGGAAGATTGCACGGCGGTCGGTGGCCCCTCGGTCCTTTACATCCTGGACCGCTGCGGCAGTGCGCGGCTGGCAACCTCCTACCGGCGCGTCGCCTTGCAGGCGATCCGTCTCTATGCGCCGCTGCATTTCCGAACGGCGGAGTCGCGCGAGGTGTGGCGCATCCGGTGCGCGATGCTGGCAGCGGCGGTCCGGCTCGGGGATGCGGCGGCGGCGGAAGCGACCAGCCGGGCGCTGATCCAGGCCAACAAGATCGAGTTGCTCAGATCACTGGCGGAGGGCCACCGCCCTCCGGGCGCCGTTGCCGACCGACCGCGAACCCGGCGCGCCAGCTGAGCGAGATCCCGGTGATCCTCACCCTGGAATCTGGTCTATTTGGAGCGCGAGTCCCTCGTAGCCCGTGGGCGCCTGATCCGGGGCAGGTCTCGCCGGATGGTCGCCGGCGCGCCACCCTTGGTGCCGCCCGTGACAAGGATGCGGCCGGCCTCCAACCCCGCGGAACCTTGGCGCGCGAATCAGGTGACTTCCAACGCGGTGATCGCGCCGTCGCGGAGCGTGAAGCGAAAGGTGAAGCGGATCGGGCTGCCGGGGAAATTGCCGCGCGTCAGGCCCTCCACGATGATGCGACCAGCTTCCTCACGCCAGGTCTCGGACGTGAAGATGGCCTTGGCGCCGATCGTCGCGGCGTCGATCCAGGTCCTGATCTCGTCCTGTCCGACGTGGTGTCCGCCATCGTCGCGCACCACGGCGTCCGGTGCGAAGGTCGCCAGCATGCCTGCCGCGTCCAGGCGTGCATTGGCCGCCACATAGGCCGCAACGGGCGGGGGAAGGGCGTCGGCCATCGCATGTCTCCACGGTGCGCTTGCTCCGCAGCAGCGCTGTTTCTAGGCTGTCGGCATGAAACGAGCGGACGGGACGGCCAGCAACTCACCTCCAGGTCAACGTCCGGCCCGCACGGCGGAGTCTGCCGCGCACAGCGTGCACGCCGTCAATTGCATGTACTCGTGGTAGGCTCGTAGCCGTGACGGTACCGACAAGTGCTAAGGGTTGCTGCGTGCCCGGCCGCGACGGCGAGGCAACCGGCACAGTCGCCGTTGAGCGTGCGGTACCAGGAAGAGACACGGGTTGCGCCCTGGCCGTGCCTGGCGGCGTCGCCGTTGTCGGCACCGACGACCCCTTCTTCCGCGGGGATGGGGAGGGCCCCGCGCACCGTGTGTCGCTTCGGCCGTTCAAGCTGGACGCATACGCTGTCAGCAACCGTCGCTTTGCCGCCTTCGTCGCTGCCACGGGCCATGTGACGGAGGCCGAGCGCTTCGGCTGGTCCTATGTCTTCCACGCCTTCCTGCCGCCCGGCAGCGATGCGCCCGCGCCGGCCGGCACGCCGTGGTGGCGGAAGGTGGACGGTGCCTGTTGGGCTGCGCCTGAAGGACCGGGCTCGGGTGTCGCGGAGCGCCTGGACCATCCCGCCATCCACATCGCCTATCCCGATGCGCTGGCCTTCGCCGCCTGGGCAGGCGGCCGGCTGCCGAGTGAGGCGGAATGGGAACATGCCGCCCAGGGCGGCTTGCGCGGAGCCCTTTTTCCCTGGGGGCAGGACGAGCCCAGCGACACCAATGCCCGGCACTGCAATATCTGGCAGGGCGAATTCCCTCATCGCAATCTTGCTGCCGATGGCTTCATCGGTACCGCGCCGGTGGATGCCTTCGCGCCCAATGGCTACGGCTTCCACAACATGTGCGGCAATGTCTGGGAATGGACGTCGGAGCCGTTCCGCATCCGCTCACTCAGCAGCCAGGCGCGACAACGCAACGCCCTCGCCATCCAGGGGCGGGAGCGTGTGATGAAGGGCGGTTCCTACCTCTGCCACCGTTCCTACTGCTATCGCTACCGCATCGCCGCCCGGGTCGGACACACGCCTGATACCTCGGCCGGGCACACCGGGTTCCGCATCGCCTACGACTAGGCTAGCGGCGCGGCGGGTGCGGTCGGTGGCGTGACGGCCACGGGTTCCTGGCATGACGTGATGATGGATCGGCGTGGTTGCCGGCAATGGCTCGCAAGCCGGTCGGAGTTGGGTCATGTTCCACGCGGGAGAAACGTCATGCCGATCCATCTGCGTCGCCGTCACCTGGCATCACTGCTCACCGTCGCGGCCTTCAGCCAGGGCCGTGATGCCTCGGCGCAGGAGGCCTGGCCCAGCCGACCCTTGCGGCTGGTCACACCCTACATCCCGGGCAGCGCACCCGACGTCATCGCCCGTCATCTGACGGAGCCGCTGGGCGCGGCGATCGGCCAGCCGGTCGTGGTCGAGAACCGGCCCGGCGCGGGCGGCAACATCGGCAATGTCTATGCCGCGCGCGCCGCGGCGGATGGCTACACGCTGCTGATGGGCACGAACGCCATGGTGGTCCTGCCGGCCCTGCAGCGCCGGCCCGTTGGCTACGATCCGATCCGGGACTTCATGCCCGTCGCCATCACCATGGCGATGCCGCATCTGCTCGTGGTGCCGAACAACGGGCCGGCGGATGTCGCGGCCCTGATCGCCAGCCTGAAGGCGCGGCCCGAGCAGTCCTATGCCTCCGGCGGCAATGGCAGCGGCGCGCATCTGGTGGCAGAGATGTTCAAGGTTCGCTCCGGCGCGCCGGCGCAGCACGTGCCCTTCCGTGGCGCGCCCGATATCGTCAACGCCGTCATGGCTGGGCAGGTGGCCTTCGGCTTTCCCACCTTGTCCACGGCGACCGAGTTGGTGCGCGGCGGGAAGCTGCGGGCGCTCGCCGTCAGCAGCGCAGGGCCGAACCACGCACTTCCCGAGGTCCCGGCGGTGTCCCTCACCGTGCCGGGGCTTGAGATGATGTCGTGGTTCGGCGTGTTTGCCCCGGCGGCGACCCCCGCAGCGATCGTCGCGCGGATGGGTGATGCGCTGCGTGCGGCGATGCGCGAGCCCGCCTTCCGCCAGCGTGTCACGGCCGACGGCACTGTCGCGCTCGACATGCCCGCCGCCGAACTGCGCCCGTTCATCGAGAGGGAGGCGCAGCTTTGGGGCGAGGCCGTGCGCGTCAGCGGCGCCCAGGTGGACTGAGGCCGTTCAGCTCCAGCTGGGCTTCACGCCCGGCGGCGGGGAATACGGCAGGTCGCCGCGCGCCAGCACGGCGTCCCGCCCCCCATTCGCCTCGAGGATGCCGGCTTGGCGTGCCTTGACGATCTGGTCCTGCCGCGCCGGGTCCAGGATGCCCAGCAACTGCTGCTCCAGCCTGGCGCGGATGCCGGCATAGCCAGCGTCGTCGGCGACGTCCCGCAATTCCTCCGGATCGGCATCCAAATCGAACAGCTGCGCCGGATAGGTAGCGTAGCGCACATACTTGTAGCGGCCGTCGCGCAGCATGAAGGCGGCCTGGGTGGAGCCGGCGGCGTGGTATTCGGAGAAGCATTGGCGCCCCGCATCCTCGCCGTTGGCGATCCCGATCATCGAGCCGCTGCCGGCGGGCGGCGGTTCGGCCACGCCCAGCGCATCCAAGGCGGTGGCATAGACATCGGTGAGCGAGACCGGCGTCGCCACCACCTGGCCCACCGGCACGCCGGCGCCGGCCAGGATCATCGGGACGCCGACGCTCTCCTCATACATGGTGGACTTGCCCCAAAGGCCGCGCGCGCCGACGTGGTCGCCGTGGTCGGAGGTGTAAAGCACCCGCGTATTGCCGGTCAGTCCGCAATCCTCGACGCAGGCCATGATCTTGCCGACCTGCTCGTCCATGAAGCTGACCAGGCCGTAATAGCCCGCCATCATGCGTTGCAGCGTCTCCCGATCCTTGACCGCGGCGTCATAGGGCACGATGCGCGCATAGTCGGCGATGAAGGGATGCTGCGGCCGATCCTCCTTTGCGTAGAGCTTGGGCAGCGGCGCATCGAGGTAGCGGTAGTAGTGCTCGGGCGGCGCCGTCAGCGGGAAGTGGGGGCAGACGAGCGAGACGAAGAGGCACCAGGGCCTATCCTGCTTCGGCGCCTGCTCCCGCAGCCAGACCTGGGCCAGCGCGGTGATGTCGCGGTCGTAGCGGGTGTAGTCGCTCTCCCCCGGCCCGGCCATCTTGCTCATCTTGGCGGCGCCGCCGCGGGGCGGCGAGGTTTCGTCGCGGATCAGGGACAGCAGGTCGCCCTTGCCGTCCACGATATGCATGGGGATGACTTCCCGGGAGAAGCCGTGGTCGTCGCCGGGCTGGCCGCGGAAATGCAGCTTGCCGATCGAGACCACCTCGTGCCCTGCGTCGCGCAGCGCATGGTGCCAGCTGCGGACGCCGCCGTCGTAGGGGTCGCCATTGTCGTAGTAGCAGCCCATGCGGTGCAGGTCCTGGCCGGTGGCCAGGGCGGCGCGCGCCGGCACGCAGATCGGCGACGGCGTGATGGCCTGAGAGAAGCGGGTGCCGCGGGCCGCGAGGGCATCGAGGTTCGGCGTGCTGATGAAGGGGTGCCCGGCACAGCCCATCACCTTCGGGTTGTGCTCGTCGGAGATGATGATGATGAGGTTCTGCGGCGTAGCCATGACGTTCCTGACCGGGCTGGATCGGGGCAGAGTGCAGCCCCTCCGGCGATGTCGGAAGAGGGCGATTGCAGCATGGCGTCATGCCGGCACGGCATGCGCAGCCGTCGCCACCTGCCGGAGCGCGCTGCTTCAGGCGGCGCGCTGACCGCATCCAGCCTTGGCATTGGGGCGCTCCGGCAGGACATGGGCCAACAGGACCGCGGGGCGTGATGGCCGCCTCATGATGCCGGCGGGCACCATTCAGGCCGCCGCGGAGATGGCGAAGGGGCCGACCCTCGGTTTGGCCTCCCCTGCCTGCAGCACGGCGAGCGCGAAGTCGATCCCGCTGCCCTTGAGCGCCCGCCGCTGCCGGGTGGAGCGGGCCAATGCCAGCAGAGGGGCCTGCGCCGCAGGCGTCGGCGCCGCGATGCGCGACGGCAGCACGCACCCGCCACGCGCTGCCAGGGCCGGATCGCCGAGGCGCGTGGCGGGCGCGTGCGGGCGCGCGGTTCTGGGTTTCAGTAAACCGCCCGATCCCGGCCTGGCCTGACGACGGGGGCAGGCCGCGCGCTGAAGGCCGGAGCCGCCGATCAGGCCTGGACGAGCGACCTCGCATTCAGCCAGGCGCCATCGCTCACCATCTCGCCGACGCAGTCCCGCATCAAGCTGGCGAGCCGCGCCACCGCGTCCGATCCCGCGCGACCTTTCGCGCGCGCCATGTAGCGCTGGATCTTCAGCCCGGCGATCGGCACGGCGGCAAGCCGCCCGGCCGTAACCTCCGCCCTGGCGACCGCCGCGACATCCACCATCGGCCCCACGCCCGCCAGGGCAAGCTGGCGGCCGACGGCCGCGGTATCGACCTGCGCCAGCACGGTGAAGGCCTGGCCGGCCTGCGCCTGCGCTGCGACCAGGACCCGCTGCATGGGGCCGTCCGGCGGGCCAGTGAGCACGAGCGGGATGTCCGCCAGCGCGGCCGGCTCCACCGCAGCCCTCGCCAGCCGCGGGTCGTCGTGCAGGCCGATCAGGCAGACCGGCTCCTCCAGCAGCGGCGTCAGCAGGAAGCGGGAGGGGTCGGTCGGCCCGTTGAGGATGGCGATGTCCACGCGCCCCTCATGGATCCAGGCCTCCAGCATCGGGCTGGCCGCCGTCATGATGCGTAGCCGCACGCGGGGAAAGCGCCGCAGGCTCAGCGCGGCGAAGCGGCCGCCGAACAGCTCGGCGATGCTGGGTGAGAAGCCGAGCGTGACCGTCCCCTGCGGATCGCCGCTCTGAGGGCGCGCCTCCGTCGCCAGTGCCTCAGCCTCCGCCAGCAGCGCCTCCGCCCGGGCGAGCAGCACCTCGCCCTCCGCAGTCAGCGAGACGCCCCGCGCATGCCGGTCCAGCAGCCGGACCCCGAGTTCACCCTCGAGCTTCGCGATCTGCCGGCTGAGCGCGGGCTGCGCCACCCGCAGGTCGAGCGCGGCCCGCCCGAAGTGCCGGTGGCGGCTGACCGCCGCGAAGTAGCGGAGCTGACGGAGTTCCATGCCGCAGGGCTCCTTGATACCGATCCGGCATCGGGGATGTAGCCCGATGGTCTTGGACCCGCTCCGCCTGCTTGCCCGATGCTGGACGCAAAATGAAGCCGCCCGCGATCCTGCCGGGCCGGTCCAGGAGGAAACTGCCGATGAGCGACCCTACGTGGCGAGCCCGTGACCTTCGCGATCCGGCATCGGCGCCACCGCGCAGCCCGATGCGGCGGCGCTCGGTCCTGGCGCTGCCGGCGCTGATCGGCGCCCTGGCCCGCCCCGCCGCGGCGCAGGAG
Organism: Acetobacteraceae bacterium; assembly: GCA_027482245.1. Classification (GTDB taxonomy): domain Bacteria; phylum Pseudomonadota; class Alphaproteobacteria; order Acetobacterales; family Acetobacteraceae; genus Falsiroseomonas. The sequence continues at coordinate 92,268 of JAIXWG010000070.1, forward strand.
GCCTGGCCCAGCCGCCCCATCAGCATCGTCGTCCCGGGCCCGCCCGGCGGCACCGGCGACATCATCGCCCGCGGCATGATCCCGACCCTGACTCAGGCGCTCGGCCGGCCGCTGATCGTGGAGAACCGGCCCGGCGCGAATGGGGAGGTCGGCACCCGCTACGTCGCCCGCACGCCGCCGGATGGCTACACGCTGCTGCTCGGCTCGATCGGCCATTTCGCCATCAACTTCGCGCTCCGCCCGACGCTCAGCTACGACCCGCTGCGGGATTTCGATCCCGTGACCCTGGCGGCGACCACGCCGAACGTCCTGGTCGTCAATCCGCGCACCGTGCCGGCGACGGACCTGCCCGGCCTGGTCGCCTTCCTGCGCAGCCGCGGCGACCGCGCCTCCTACGCCACCTCCGGCATCGGCTCCTCCGACCACCTGACGGCGGAGCTGTTCAAGTCGCTGACCGACACGCGCATGCAGCACATCCCCTATCCCGGCGGCCCGCCGGCGCTGACCGACCTGATCGGCGGCAATGTGGAGATGGCGTTCTTCAACCTCGGCAACGTCACGCCGCATGTGCGGGAGGGAAGGCTGCGCGCCATCCTCATCACCTCGCCGGAGCGATCCTCGCTGCTGCCCGACGTGCCGACAGGCGTGGAGCTTGGCCTGCGCGACCTGGTCGTCACCTCCTGGCAGGCCTTTGCGGTGCCGGCCGGCACGCCGGCGCCGATCATCGCGCGGCTCAACCGCGAACTGGCGGCGGCGCTGCGGGAGCCCGCGGTGGTCTCCCGCATGGGCGACCTCGGCTTCAACGTCACCGCCAGCAGCCCGGAGGAATTCCGCACCTTCCAGGTCGCCGAGATCGGGCGCTGGCGCGCGCTGATCAACCGCCAGGGCATCCGCGCGGAATGAGCGGGCAGGCGCTGCTGCTGGCCGTGGGCAATCACTTGGCTGGCCTGCCGAAGCACGATGAGCTGCTGGCCAATGGCGCGCGCCCGGCCGGCTCGGTGCGGACGGCGGCGGCCTATCGCCTGCTGGCGCGCGGCGCGGCGGCGCCCTTCAACCCGGGGCTGGTCGAGGCCGCGCCCGGCGTCGGCCTGACGATCGAGGGGGAGCTCTACACGCTGCCCAGTGACGCCATCCCGGCGCTGGCCGCGCTGGTCCGCCCGCCCATCAGCCTCGGCCAGGTGCGGCTGGAGGATGGGCGGCGCGTGCATGGCTATCTCTGCGACCCCGCCGCCGCGGCGGCGGCGCGGGACATCAGCCATCTCGGCGGCTGGCGCGCCTTTCTTTCGGAAGGGACGAAGTAGGCCCATGCGCGTCGTCTTCGTGCTGTTCGACAGCCTGAACCGCCACCTGCTGGGCTGCTACGGCGGCACGCGCGTGCCGACGCCGAACTTCGACCGGCTGGCCGCGCGCTGCGTCCGCTACGACAACCACCATGTCGGCAGCCTGCCCTGCATGCCGGCACGGCGGGACCTGATGACCGGGCGCCTCAACTTCCTGCATCGCTCCTGGGGGCCACTGGAGCCTTTTGACGATGCCTTCCCGGAGATCCTGGCCAGGCAGGTCGGCACCTACAGCCACCTCGTCACCGACCACTTCCACTACTGGGAGGATGGCGGCGCCACCTACCACACGCGCTACGACAGCCACGACTTCATCCGCGGCCAGGAGGGTGACGCCTGGAAAGCGATGGTGCAGCCGCACTGGGACCGGCTGCGGGAGATGTATCACCCGAAGCAGTTCAGCACGGCGCGCCGCGACAAGCGTGCCAACGACATCATCAACCGCGAATTCATCAGGGAGGAGAAGGACTTCCCCTCCGCCCAGTGCATGGCCGCCGGGCTCGACTTCCTCGCCCGCAACGCCGCCGCCGACAACTGGCTGCTGCAGATCGAAACCTTCGACCCGCATGAGCCCTTCTACGCGCCGGCCCGGTTCCGGGAGCGTTTTCCGACAGACTATCGCGGCCCCGTGCTGGACTGGCCGCGCTATGGCCGCGTCGACGAACTGCCGGAGGAGTGCGAGGAGCTTCGCGCCAACTACTACGCCACCATCGCGCACTGCGACGAACTGCTCGGCCGGCTGCTGGACACCTTCGATGAAAGGGATTTGTGGAAGGACACTGCGCTGGTCGTCACGACCGATCACGGCTTCCTGCTCGGCGAGCATGATTTCTGGGCCAAGAACCGCATGAACCTGTACCGGGAGGTGGAGTACATCCCCCTGCTGGTGCACGACCCCCGCATGCCCGCGCGTCCCGGCGAAAGCTGCGATGCGCTGACCCAGACGACCGACCTCGCCGCGACCTTCCTCGACCTCTTCGGCCTCGCGCCGACGCCGATGATGGAGGGCGTGCCGCTGCGCCTGACGCGTGACGGCACCGTCCGTCGCGACGCGCTGATCTACGGCTATTTCGGCGGCGCGGTGAACGTGACCGACGGCCGCTACACCTACCACCGCTTCCCGCCCGACCTGCGCAGCCAGGAGATCTACCAGTACACCGTGATGCCGACGCACATCATGATGCCCTTCACCCCCGAGGAACTGGCGGATGTCCGCCTCGCCGGGCCGCTGCCCTTCACCAAGGGGGCGAAGGTGATGCAGGTGCCGGTCATCGAACGTTCACCGATGTTCAACCGCTACGGCCCCGGCGCGCTGCTGGAGGATGAGACGCGGCTCTACGACCTCGTCACCGACCCCGGGCAGGCGACGCCGCTGCGGGATGCGGAAACGGAGGCACGCTTGATCGGCCTGATGCGGCAGCTCATGGCCGGGAATCACGCGCCGCCCGAGGCCTTTGCCCGCCTCGGGCTGAGTGTTCTTCGTGAGATGCGAGGACCTCCGATCGAGTGAAAGCCTTATCCAAGCGTCCACCAAATCGGTAGCAGGCCATCATCGCTCCATCCTCTCAACAGGTGGAGCCTCCGGCAGACTCGGCGCGGTTTACGCCTGGTGTGCCATCGTCGGCAGCGGTTCGCCGCCACCAACCATTTTCCCGATCCAGCATCGACTTGTGCGACGCCACGGCATTGCCGTCGCCTGGGCCGCACGCGACCGGTGTGCGCGTCCGTCGCTTTCGGGTGGCGATCCAGGCTCCGGTCGGCCGAAGATGGCTTGGGCCGCGCCGGGAGACATCCCCGGCGCGGCCCGGCGCGCTACTCCGCCGGAACCGGGGTCGGCGCCGGCTGCCGCCGCCGGGCGAGCGCCCGGGCGACGACATAGAACACCGGCGTGAAGAGCAGCCCGAAGACCGTCACGCCAAGCATACCGTAGAAGACGGCGACGCCGAGGCTCTGCCGCATCTCCGCCCCCGCGCCGGTCGCGATGGTCAGCGGCAGCACGCCGAGGATGAAGGCGAGGCTGGTCATCAGGATCGGCCGGAGCCGCGTGCGCGCCGCGGCCGCGGCCGCCTCCCACCGCGTCATCCCTTCCTCCTCCGCGGCGCGGGCGAATTCCACGATCAGGATCGCGTTCTTCGCCGCCAGGCCCACCAGCACCACCAGCCCGACCTGCACGAGGACGTTGTTGTCGAGATCGGCATGCAGCACGCCGAGCAGCGAGGCCAGCACCGACATCGGCGCGATCAGCACGACGGCCAGCGGCAGCAGCCAGCTCTCATACATCGCGGCCAGCACCAGGAAGACGAAGACGACGGCCAGGCCGAAGGCGATCGGCGCGGTGTTGCCGGCGATCCGCTCCTGCAGCGCGATCTCCGTCCATTCGTAGCTGAAGCCCTCCGGTAGGTTCTTCAGCACTTCCTCCATCGCGGCGATGGCCTGGCCAGTGGAGACGCCGGGCAACGCCGCGCCCTGAACCTCGGCCGCGGGGTAGAGGTTGTAGCGCGGCACGCGATAGGGGCCCGAGGTCTCGCGGAAGGTCGCGATGGAGCCCATGGGCACCATCTGCCCGCTGTCGCTGCGCACCCGCAGGCGCGCGATGTCCTCCATATCCACGCGGTGGCTCATGTCGGCCTGCGCCGTCACGCGCCAGGTGCGGCCGAGCAGATTGAAGTCGTTGACGAAGGCCGAGCCCATGTAGATGCCGAGCGTCTCGTGCACACGTGAGATCGGCACGCCCAGCATCTCCGCCCGCGTCCGGTCGATGTCGGCGTGGATCTGCGGGGTCGCCGTGTTGAAGAGGCTGAAGGCGAAGGCGATGCCGGGCGTGCCGTTCGCCTGGCCGAGCACCTGCCACACCGCGCGCTCCAACTCCCGAGGGCCGCGGCCGGCGCGGTCCTGGATCATCAGCTTGAAGCCGCCGCCGGTGCCGATGCCGGGGACGGAGGGCGGCGGGATGACCAGCACCTGCGCATCCTGGTCACCCATCAGCCGGCCCTGGAGTTGGCGCAGGATGTCGGTGCCGGAGACGCCGAGCGCGGCGCGCTCCTCGAAGGACTTCAGGCTGGCGAAGACGACGCCGGTGTTGGGCGCGTTGGTGAAAGTCGCGCCATCGAAGCCCACGAAGGCGACCGCACTCTCCACGCCGGGCGTTGCCAGGATGGCGTCCGAGGCGCGCCGCACCACGGCATCCGTCCGGCTCAGGCTCGCGCCCGGCGGCAACTGGAAGGCGGCGATGAAGTAGCCGCGATCGAGCGGCGGGATGAGCCCCGTCGGCGTCGTCAGCACGGTCTGTCCCGTGAAGGCCAGCAGCCCGCCATAGAGCAGCAGCAAGATGACCGGCAGCCGCACCAGCTTCCGCGTCAGCGCGCCGTAGCCGAAGGAAAGCCGGTCGAACACCGCGTTGAAGCCGCGGAAGAACAGCCGCACCGGCGCGCCCAGCACGGAATGCCTGCCGTGCCCGTGCGGCTTCAGCAGCCGCGCCGCCAGTGCCGGTGACAACGTGAGCGAGACGATGGCCGAGAGAACGGTCGCGACCGAGATCGTCGCCGCGAACTGTCGGTAGAAGGCCCCCGCGATGCCCGCGATGAAGGCCGTCGGCAGGAAGACCGCGACCAGCACAAGCGCAATGGCGATGAGGGCGAAGCCTACCTCGTCCATCGTCTTCCGTGCGGCTTCCAGCGGCGAAAGACCCTCCGCCATGTGCCGCTCGGCGTTCTCCACAACGACGATGGCGTCGTCCACCACGATGCCGATCGCCAGGATCAGGCCGAACATGGTCAGGCTGTTCAGCGTGAATCCCATGGCCAGCAGCGCGGCGAAGGTGCCGATGATGGAGACCGGGATGGCGAGCAGCGGGATGACGGCGGCGCGCCAGTTCTGCAGGAAGAGGATGACGACCAGCACCACCAGCACCACCGCTTCGGCGAAGGTGTGCAGCACCGCCTCCATGCTCTGGGCGATGAAGCGCGTGGGGTCGTAGACCACGCTGTAGCCGATGCCGGGGGGAAAGGCGCGCTCGGCCTCCGTCATCGTGGCCCGCACGGCGGCGGCGGTGTCCAGCGCGTTGCTGCCGGGCCGCTGGAAGATGACGATGGCGGTCGCGACCTGGTTGTTCAGCAGCGCATTCACCGAGTAGTCGGCGGCGCCGATCTCGGTCCGCGCGACGTCGCGGAGCCGGATCGGCGCGCCGTTCAGGCCGGTGCCGACCACCTGCTCGTCGAACTGCTCGGGTGAGGAGAGGCGGCCCAGCGCCTGGACGCTGATCTCGAAGGCGCCGGCCTCCGCCGCGCGGGGGGCCTGGCCGATGGCGCCGGCAGCGACCTGGGCGTTGGCGCGGCGCAGCGCGTCCACCACCTCGCCGGGCGCCAGGCCGCGGGCGGCCAGGCGTTCGGGGTCGAGCCAGACGCGCATCGCATAGTCGCGCGCGCCGAACACCTGCGCGTCACCCACGCCATCCAGCCGCGCGAGCCGGTCCTTGATGGCCAGCGTCGCGTAGTTGGAGACGTATTCGGGGCTGCGGCTGCCATCCGGGGAGGTCATGTGCACGACCATCAGCAGGTCGGGCGACGCCTTCTTCACCGTGATGCCGAGGCGTCGGACCTCCTCCGGCAGGCGGGGCTCGGCGATGGCGACGCGGTTCTGCACGAGGACCTGCGCCTGGTCGACATCGGTGCCCTGGCGGAAGACGACGCTGATCGCGACGCGCCCGTCGCCGGTGGACTGGGAGGAGAGGTAGAGCATCCCGTCCACCCCGTTCACCTCCTGCTCGATCGGCCCCGCGACGGTCTGCGCGACGGTCTCGGCGGAGGCGCCGGGATAGGTCGCCGTCACCTGCACGGTCGGCGGAGCGATCTCCGGGTATTCGGCGATCGGCAGGCGCAGGGCGGCGATGCCGCCGACCAGCGTGATCGCGATGGAGAGCACGGCCGCGAAGACGGGCCGGTCGATGAAGAAGCGCGCTAAGCGCATGGCACCTGGCCTTGTCTGGGCTGCGGTTACTGGGCGGAGGCGATCGGGCTCGGGCCGATGCGGCCCTGCTCCGCGGTCACGCGGCTGCCGGGGCGCGCGCGGTGCAGCGCCCCGATGATCACGCGGTCTTCCGCCGTCAGGCCGCTGCGTACTACGCGCAGCCCGTCCACCAGCGGGCCGAGTTGCACCGGGCGGGGCTGCACCGTGCCGTCAGGGCCCACCGTCAGCACGGCGCGGCCCGATTGGTCGGCCACCACCGCGGCATCCGGCACCAGCAGCGCATCGGTATCCCCGGCATGCAGCCGGAGGCGCGCGAAGCCGCCCGGGGTCAGCAGCAAATCGGTGTTCGCGACCACGGCGCGGGCGCGGATGGTGCCGCTGCGCGCATCGAAGGCGCTGTCCACGAAGTCCAGCCGGCCCGCATGCGCGAACTCCGCCTCGTCCAGCAGGCGGAGCTGTACGGGCAGGCCACCGGCCTCCCGCAGCCCGCCGCGCGCGGCGCGGGCGTAGCGGAGATACTGCGCCTCGCTCGCATCGAAGGTCGCATAGACCGGATCGAGCGCGAGCAGCGTGGTCAGCAGGCTCTGCCCGGCCTGCACCAGGTTGCCCGCATCCACCCGGCGGTCGCTGACGCGGCCGTCGCGGGGGGCGCGCACCTCGGTGAAGGTGAGGTCGAGCTCCGCCTGGCGCAGCGCGGCACGCGCGGCGAGCAGGCCGGCCTGCGCCTCCCGCAGGGCGCTCCGGCGCGTGTCCATCTCGGATTCGGGGGCGATGCGCTGCGCGGTCAGCGGCGCGTAGCGCTGCACCTGCTGCTCGGCCAGCGTCAGCCGCGCCTCCGCGCGGGCGAGTTCGGCGCGGGCGGTGTCCACGGCGATGCGAAAGGGGCGCTGGTCGATGGTGAAGAGAAGGTCGCCGGCACGGACCAGGGCGCCGTCGCGGAAATGCACTTCCTCGACCTGGCCGGAGACGCGCGGGCGGATCTCGACGCGGGCGGAAGGCTCGATGCGGGCGGTGTGCTCGTCCCACTGGGGGACGCTGCGGGCGAGCGGGGTGGCGGCGGTGACGGTTGGCACGGCCGCCCCCTGGGCAGCGGCGGGGCTGGTGAGCGCGGTCGCGGCCATCAGGCCGATGGCGGCCGCGCCGCCCATGAGGCCGGCACGCACCTGGGTCCTGCCCAGCCAATCCAACCAGATGGTTGCGCGGTGGTCTGCAGGCCGGCCCTTGTCTTCGGACGGGGTCATGGCAATCTCCGGGGCCGGGTGATACCGACCGGTTCGTCACATAGTGTAAGTGACCGGTCAGTATCATCAAGCCCCCCTGAAGTCCCCACGACTGCGTGAGGACAACCGCAACCAACCCTGGCAGCTTCTGTCAGGCAGCACGGAACGGAGGAGAGCGAGGCGTCATGGTGAGTGCCACGGCCGACCGCCCGAAGGCAGCGGAGCGCATCCAGCACGCCGCGAAGGAGCTGTTCTACCGCCAGGGCATCCGCGCCACGGGCGTGGAGGAGGTCTGCCGGGTGGCGGAGGCGACGAAGATGAGCCTCTACCGCACCTACCCCAGCAAGGACGCCCTGGTCGCCGCGATCCTGGAGGATGACGCGGCGCATTGGGACCGCTGGTTCGACTCGGTCACCGGCGCGGCCCCGGACGCGGCGGGTAAGCTCCGCGCCATGGTCGGCGCCATCGCGGACAAGCTGCAGGACCCGGACTACCGAGGCTGCCCGATGCTGCTCGCCCAGGCGGAATTCCCGGACCCGGAGCACCCGACGCACCGGCTCGTCGCCTCGAAGAAGCGCCGCATGCGCGAGGCGATGGTCGGCCTGGTGCGCGAAGCCGGGATTGCGGATCCGGAGATGGTGGCGGACACGCTCGCCATGCTGTTCGACGGGGCCTGGGCGACGCTGCCTTATCTCGGCGGCCGCCGTGCGGCGGAAGTGCTGCAGGCTGCGGCCGGCTGTGCGCTCCGCGACGTAATGGCCTGATGGAGACCAGCTTCCGTCGGCAGTCACGGTAAATCCGGCAGGCGGCGCTTGGGGTTGCCGAGCGCCCCGTATCCCGGAGCCACCTCACTGCCTTCTCGAATGGAGGCGGATCGACGGATCGGGTCGCGATCCGCCGATCCGGGTGAGCCGCGGTCGATGTCCTGATCAGGGCTTCGCGATGTTCCAGAAGACCGGGACCGGGGATGGCAGGATCCCCGTCAGGCCGGTGCGATAGGCGACCATCGTGAAGGACTGGCCCAGCGACCGGTAGGGATGCGTCTCCGCAAGCCGCCGATGCAGGCGCTCCAGCAACGCAGGGCGGTCGGCCTCGGAGGCGTTGATGTAGTCCCGCCGCAACGTCTCGGCCGTCTCGTCGCAGGGCCAGCCGGCGAAGTTGCTGCGGTCACAGGCCATGTTCACGCCGATGTTCGTCATGGGGCTCCACATCAGGGGACCGGGCGCGCCGGTGACGTAGATGTTCCATCCGCCCTGCTCCGGTGCATTGCGGTTGGAGGTGCGGGAGATGACGCTCGGCCAGTCCATCCACTGGAGGTCCACATTCATCCCGGCCTGGCGCATCGCCGCGGCCGTCACCTCTGCCATGCGCCCGAAGAAGGGAATTTCGGTCGTTGTCGGGAAGACGATGCGCTCGCCGCGATAGCCGGCCTCGGCAAGAAGCTGGCGAGCCCGGGCGAGGTTGCGGCCGAAATCCTCGGCGCCCGCGCTGGTCCCGTTCGGGGAGCCGCAGACGAAGAAGGAGTTGCAGCGGCTCCAATAGGTCTCATCCCCATAGCCCGCCGCGAGCGTCTCCCCCTGGTCGACGATATAGGCGAGCGCCGCCCGCGCGCGGACGTCGTTGAACGGCGGGTGCAAGGAATTGGGACGCAGCATGGCCTGGCCGGCGAGGTCGGTCAGCCGCGTCACGGTGATGGCGCGGCTGCGCGACAGCACGGGCAGTAGATCGAGCGAGGGCCGCTCGATGAAATCGACCTCCCCGGCCTGGAGCGCGGTTGCGGCGGTCGAGGGGTCGGGAAGAATGCGGAACTCCACGCGCGCGACCTTCACGACACGCCCGCCGGAGAGACCGTCGGGCGGCTCGGCGCGGGGCACGTAGTCGGGGTTGCGGTCATAGATCACGCGGTCCCCGCTGACGCGCTGCGCGGCGTTGAAGCGGAAGGGGCCGGAACCGATGAGGGTTGTCGCAGGCCGGCCGCGTTCGGGAATGTCGGCCGCGCGCATGATGGCGGCGAAGCGGGAGGGTGCCGCTGCGAGAACAGAAACCAGGGCCGGGAAAGGCTCCGTCAGGGTCCATTCGAAGCTGCGCGCGTCGATCGCACTCAAGCCGGAGGTCACCGCCGCGATGCGGGTCCCCATCGCGTCGATCGTCATCCAGCGCCGGAGCGAGGCGATGGCGTCGGTCATGGAGACGGGCGCCCCGTCATGGAAGCGCAGACCCTCGCGCAAGGTGAAGCGCCACCGCAGGCCGTCATCCGACACGCCCCATTCGGACACCATCTGCGGTCGAGGCTGCATCTGGGAGTCCCAGGCGAAGAGGGACTCCCAGACCATCGTCCCATGGATCGTCGAGATCCAGGCCGTGCCGAAGACGGGATCGGTCACCGCCACATCGGCCTGCGGGACGACACGCAGGATGCTCCTTGGCTCCTGCGCGTTGGCGGTGGTGGCGAACAGCGTCGCTGCGAGCGCAGCGATGGACAGGATGCGTTTTGTCAATGGGGTGTCTCCTCGGTTCTTCTGTTCGCTGCGGTACGGCCCGACGCGCATTCCAGGACCTGGCCCGCCCGGAACACCGCTTCCTCGTCGAAGGGGCGGCCGACGATCTGAACGGCCAGCGGCATGCCGCTCTCGCCGAAGCCGAACGGTACGCTCATCGCCGGATGTCCCGTGACGTTGAAGGGACTGGCCTGCAGCGGCCACGCCGTCGGCTCGGCATCCGCCGCCGCGAAGGGCGCCACATCGAGCGAGATCGCGGTCAGCAGCAGGTCGACGCCCTGCATCACGCCGTCCACGGCTGCCGTCAGCCGGCGGCGGAGACGCAGCGCGTCCAGGTAGTCCGCGGCACCGATGACGGCACCGGCCGCAAAGCGCCGCGCGGTGATCGGCGCGAAACCGCGCGGGTTGCGGCGCAGTTCGCCCGCATGGATCGCGAAGGCCTCCGCCGTCATGATCACGCGGTTGACGGCGAGGAAGAGGTCGTAGTCCGGCAGCGCCACATCCGCGACCGTGGCGCCGGCCGCGCGCAGATGGGCGATCGCCGCCTCAATGGCATCCAAGGCTTCGGGCGCGAGAAGGGGGGAGGACGCGAAGAAGTGCCGCGGCACGCCGATCCGCATTCCTGCTACCCCATCGCCGAGCCGGGCGAGGTAGTCCGGCACGGGACGGTCGATGCTCGCCTCGTCCCTGGGGTCATGCCCCGCCATGACGCCCAGCGCGATGGCTGCTTCCTCGACGCTCGCGGCGAGGGGCCCGACGTGATCGAGGGTTGGCGAGAGCGGGAAGGCGCCGCGACAGGATACGCGGCCCCGGCTCGGCTTCAGGCCGACGATGCCGCACCAGGCGGCTGGCCCGCGGATGGACCCCGCGGTGCAGGAGCCTGGCGCCATCCGGATCATCCCCGCGGCCACGGCGGCGGCCGAGCCAGAGGAGGACCCGCCAGGAATGCGGCGGGGATCCCAGGGGTTGCGGGCTGGACGGAAGCGCGACTCGTTCGTCGGGCCGCCGAGCGCGAATTCGTAGGTATCCAGCTTGCCGAGAATGATGGCGCCGCCTGCCCGCAACCGGCCCACGACCGCCGCATCCTCCGCCGACGGCTTCAGCGCGCGGGTGCAGGAATTGCAGGTGGTGGGCCATCCCTCGACGTCGAAGATGTCTTTGATCGCCGTGGGGATGCCGTGGAGGGCCCCCCGATCCAGGCCGCCAGCGAGTTCCGCGTCGGCACGCTCCGCCGCGGCGAGCGCTGCATCGGGATCGAGAAGCACGAAGGCGTGGACACTGCCGTCGGTCACGGCGATCCGCGCCAGGGCGTCGCGCACCAGCGTCACAGCGGTCACGCTGCCGTCGCGCAGCTGGCGTGCCGCCGTCGCCAGGGGAGCCGCACCCTCGACGAAGGCGAGGGGGCGGGGGTAGCGTGAGGTCGCCGCCGGGTTCACCGCACCTTCCTCCGGGACGTGGCGTCGGGGCTCTGGCTAGGCGCGACCCGGGAGGAGGACGGCATGCCGGAACAGCGGGACGTCATGAACCCAGGCACCGCGCCCGCGCCGGATGGCGAGGACGCCGTCCTGGTCGCGGCGCTGGCGCTGGCGGGGGTCAGCTTGCCCACCGAATGGCTGCCCGCCACGGCCACCGAAAGCCGCGATCTTCGGGCGAAGATCGCGCGGTTGCGGGAGTGGGCGTTGTCCTGACGTGATCCTTGCCCGGTTCTGGCGCCGGGAAGCCGGGCTGACAGGGATCGCACCCCTGACGGAAGGACGGTGCGGGCGTGACTGTCAGAAGGGCAGGGAACGGAGGCATCCGATGACTCCTGGCCAGTGAAGTGGCCGCGGGGATCAGGCGTGTTCGAGACCCGGGAACGGTCCTGCCCGGTTGAGGCCGGTGCGCAGGGCGGCGGCTCGTCGGTGACCTTCCAGCCCCTCGCGTGCGCTCTGCCGCACGGCGGGTGGCGCAACGGCGGCCACGCCGCGGGCGTCCAGCCACTGATGCGTGCAGACCTTCAGGTAGGAGCCGACCCAGAGGCCGCCCGTGTAGCGCCCGGCGCCGAGCGTCGGTAGCGTATGGTTCGTGCCGCAGCACTTGTCGGAATAGACGACGCTGGCCAGCGGCCCGATGAAGAGGGAGCCGTAGTTGCGCAGCCTGGCCGCGGTAGCCTGCGGATCGGCGGTGTGGACCTGCAAATGCTCGGCGGCGATGTGGTCGGAGTAGGCGATCATCGCAGCCTCGTCGGCACAGAGCACGACCTCGCCATAGTCGCGCCAGGCCCGACCGGCGACATCAGCCGTGGACAGGTCTTCAAGCTGGCGCTCGACCTCGGCCACCGTTGCCTCCGCCAGGCTGCGGCTGGTGGTGATGAGGCCGACGCGGGTCATCACATCATGCTCGGCCTGGGCGAGCAGGTCGGTCGCGATCATGCCTGCATCGCCGGTCTCGTCGGCCACGACGTAGATCTCGCTGGGGCCGGCGAGCTGGTCGATGCCGACCTTGCCGAAGACCTGGCGCTTCGCCTCGTTCACATAGGCATTGCCGGGACCGAAGATCTTGTCGACTGCCGGCACGGTCTCGGTGCCGAAGGCCATGGCGGCAATCGCCTGGGCACCGCCGATGCGGAAGATGCGGTCGGCGCCGGAGAGGCTGCAGACCGCGATCATGTCGGGATGGGCGCCAGGCGGCAGGCAGGCGATCACCTCGTCGCAGCCGGCCACGCGGGCGGGGACGATGGTCATGATCGGTGCCGACAGCAGGGGGTAGCGGCCACCGGGAACATAGGCGCCGACGCGGCGGATCGGGATGATGCGGTGCCCGAGATGCAGGCCGGGCAGCGGCTCCACCTCCAGCGGCAGCAGCGTGCCCAGCTGGGCGGCGGCGAAATCCCGCACCCGGGCGATGGCGAATTCACTGTCGGCGCGGGCGGCGGGGTCCAGTCGGGCGACCGTATCTGCCCGTTCGGCCGCCGTCACCTCGAAGGCTTCGAGATCCGATCTGTCGAAGGCCAAGGCGTATTCGCGCACGGCCGCGTCGCCGCGGGCCCGGACATTGTCGAGGACGCCCTTCACCGTTGCACCCAGCGCGTCATTGTCCCCGAAGGAATCGCGCCGCACGGCCTTGATGAAGGTCAGGCCGGCCTGGGGTGCAGCATCTGCGAGCATGGGAACCTTCGAAGAAGGAGCGGGGCGGCAGGCCGATGGATCACGCTGTTGATCGAGCTTGGCTTGGCCGGCGCGCAGGATGGAAGTGGGCAGACCTGGCCGTGTTCACTATCCTCAACAGAGTTTCTGTGGCGGGAGGGCGGTGATGGCGATGGTCGGCGCGGAACTGAAGGCGCTGCGAACCCGGCGCGGCCTCGGCCTGCGGGAGCTGGCAGCGCGATCGGGCGTCTCGCATTCCGCGATTTCGCTGATCGAGCGAGACCGGATGAGCCCGTCGGTGGACACGCTCGGCGCCATCCTCGGGGCGCTCGGCACCACGCTGTCCTCCTTCTTCGCGGAACTGACAAGCGGCCAGCCGAGCCGGCCCTTCTACCGCGCGGAGGAGCTGGTGGAGATCGGGCGGTCCGACCGCGTCTCCTACCGCTTGGTCGGCATGGACTACCCGAACCGGCGCATGCTGATGCTGGCCGAGCGATACGCGCCGGGCGCGGCGACGGAGGCGCGCGTAACCCATCGGGCGGAGGAAGCCGGGATCGTCACGCGCGGCGCGGTGGAAGTGGCGGTGGGAGACCGCACCATGGTGCTGCGGGCGGGAGATGCCTACTACTTCGACAGCCAGCAGCCGCACCGTTTCCGGAACGTCGATCCGGGTGTCAGCGAGATCGTCAGCGCCATCACCCCGCCGACCTACTGAAGCGGGGACTTTTCTGTCCGGGCTAGGCCCGCTGCTTGCGAAGCTTGGCGTAGAGAGTTGTGCTTCCGGCAACGGACGGGGGCGACGATGGCGCAGAGACGGATCCTGGTTGGCGGAATCGCGCAGGAATCCCACAGCTTCAATCCCGTGCTCATGGGCCGCTCCTGGTTCACTATCCGCACCGGCGGTCAGGCGGTGGAGGCGGCGCGTGGCAGCAACTCCGTGCTCGGCGGCGTCGTGGACGCGGCGGAGGCGAATGGCATCGAGGTGAGCGTGCCCGCCATGTTCCGCGCGCAATCCGGCGGGCCCGTGGAGGAAGCCGTCTTCGAGGAGGTGCGCGACATCATGTGCGAGGCGGCGCGCCGCGGCGACTTCGATGCGATCGTGCTGCCGCTGCATGGCGGGATGCTGACGCCGAGCCTGGATGACCCCGAGGGCGCGCTGATCACGGCCCTGCGCGGGATCGTCGGCGACGACCTGCCCCTGACGGTCGGGTTCGACCTGCATGCCCATGTCACGCCGGAGATCCTGGCGGGCTGCGACCTGCTGGCGGGGTACCTCACCAACCCCCATGGGGACCAGGGGCAGACGGGGCGTCGCGCCTTCCTGGCGGCGCTGGGGATGCTGGAGGGACGCCTGCGGCCCATGCTGGCTGCGGTCCACCTGCCCATGCTGACGCTGGGCAATGACCGGACGGATGAGGAGCCGCTGCTCTCCCTGCACGCACGCGCGCGCCTGGCGGTGGAGACCGGGGAGGCCTGCGACGTCTCGATCTTCAACGCGCAGCAGTTCCTGGATGTGCGCGGCCTGGGGCAATGGGTGCTGGCCTATGGGAATGGCAGCGCGCCGAACGGCCTCGCGCTTGACCTGGCGCAGACACTCTGGGACCGGCGGCGGGAGCTGATCGGAACCTATCCGTCGCTCGACGAGTACCTCGACCGCGCGGCGCGCGGCACGGCGCGGCCGCTGATCCTGGGAGACCAGGGGGACCGCGTGGCGGGTGGCAGTCCGGGCGATGGGACCTTCGTCCTGCGTGCCCTGCTGGCACGCGACGACCTGCCGCCATCCGCCGTCCCGATCGCCGATGCGGCGGCGGTGCAGGGCTGCCAGGACGCAGGTCCGGGGGCGACGGTCACGCTGACGGTGGGGGGGCGGTACTCCACCGTGTCTCCGCCCTTGACGGTCACAGGGCAGGTCGTGTCGGTCGGCCGATCCGCGCAGGTGGTCTATGACGGACCGGCGGACGCGGGCTACCGCATCACGCTGGGCGGCTACGCGGTACTGCGTGTCGGCCAGGTGCACGTGGTCCTGACGGACCAGCCCTATTCCTACCTCGACCCCGGCTACTACCGTGCCATGGGCATCGACCCTGCGCTGATGGGGATCGTGATCACCCGGTCCGGCTACCACTTCACGCTGAACTACGCCGCGCTCGGCGACTGTGTAACGGTCGATACGCCCGGGATGACGTCCTATCGGGTGGCAGAGCTGCCGTTCAAGAAGGCGCGGCCCTTCTTTCCGCTGGACGAGATGGACTTCACGCCACGGCTCCATCGGTGTGGCGACGCGGTGGTGGATCCTTCAGCAACGCAATCGCCGCTGGCTTGAAGTCGCGGCTGGATATCCTTGTCCCATGCGACGCCATCCGATCGGGTGAAAACCTCACGCAGGCGTCCACCATGCCGCCAGCAGGCCATTCCATGGTTAGTGGGCCATTGTGCAGTGGCGCCGTGTCATGACTGCGGCCACAGTCGTCTCTGGCGGAGGGTGTCCCCGCCCACAGAACGAATACCGGAGGAACCGATGGTGCGTCCCGTCCTGCTCATGCTTGCGGCGCTGCTGCTCAGTCCGCCGGCTGTGGCCCAATATCCCGAACGGCCGATCCGCCTGATCGTGCCGTTTGCCCCAGGCGGTGGCGGTGATCTGCAGGCGAGGCTGATGGCTGGCGTGATGTCGCCGCATCTCGGACAGCCCATCGTGATCGAGAACCGCACCGGCGCCGGCGGCAACATCGGCACCACAGCCGTGGCGCAAGCCGCAGCCGATGGCTACACCTTGCTCGCGACCACGCCTGCCTTCGTCATCAACGAGACCCTCTATGCGCGCCCCGGCTATTCGGTTGCGCGCGACTTCGTCGGCGTCTCGCCCTGGGCCACCTCGCCCATGGTGCTCGTCGTCACCCCGTCGCTTCCCGTGAACTCGCTGTCGGAGCTTGTCGCCTATGTGCGTGCCAATCCGGGGCGCGTCACCTATGCCAGCGGCGGTATCGGGCTGATCACGCATATCGGGCAGGAACTGCTGAAGTTCAGGCAGAACCTGGATATGGTGCACGTGCCCTATCGCGGCCAGGCGCCCGCCATCACCGACCTGATCGCCGGCCAGGTGCAGATGAGCATGGACAGCCCGTTCAGCTCGATGCCTTTCATCCGCGCGGGCCGCCTGCGCGCCCTGGTTACGACCGGGACTGAACGGACCGCGACGCTCCCTGAAGTGCCAAGCGTCGTCGAGGCCGGCTACCCCGATCTCGTCGCCACGATCTGGTACGGGCTGGCGGCGCCGCGCGGCACGCCGGCGGCCGCGATCGCTCGGCTCAACGCCGCGGTCCAGGCTGCGCAGGCGCAGCAGGAAACGCGCGCCGCGCTGGCGCAGAACGGCGCCGAGCCCTTCACCGCCGACGCCGCCGCGCATGACCGCTTCCTGCACACCGAAGTGGCGCGCTGGGGCGACGTGATCCGCGCGGCGAGGGTGCAGGTCGAGTAGCGGAGGCGGCGCCGCTACCGCGGTGGACGCGCGCGCAGGGCGGCCTCGTTCACCTCGGTTCCCCAACCCGGGCGATCCGGCAGCACCAGCATGCCGTCCTCGATCCGCGGCGGCGCGGTGACGAACTCCATGCGCCAGGGGACGTCGTCCACGTCGATCTCCATGATCCGCAGGTTCGGGATGGTGGCGGCAAAATGGGCGCTCATCAGGTCGGTCAGCGGTCCGCCATAGTTGTGCGGAGCGACGTTGACCTCGTAGGCGTCTGCCAGCGCGGCCATCCTCGATGATTCGAGAAAGCCGTTCCACACCACATCGATGACGGCCACGTCGAGCGCGCCCACATCCAGCAGGCGCCGCAGCTCCTGCCGTCCGAGATAGGCCTCGCCCGAGGCGATCGGGCAGCGGCTGGCGCGGCGGATATGGGCCAGCGCCGTCGGGTCGTAGCTGTCCATCTCCAGCCACATCAGCCCGTGCGGTTCCACTGCCCGAGCGACGCCGAGCAGGCCCTCGGTCCTGAAATGGAAGTTGACGTCGAGCATCGCCTCCACCTCCGGCCCCGCGCCCAGGCGCATCGCGGTGAGCTGGCGGTCGAGTGATGCCAGGAAGTCCCGGTCGGGATTGAGTTCCGGGTACCCCGGCGTATGGGCGAACGAGGGGCTGAAATTCGTGAAGGCACCGTCGCGAAACGGCATCACGCTGGTCTTGAAGGCGCGGAAGCCGCGCCGGCGGACTTCCTCGCCGAGACGGGCCCAGTCGTCGTAGGACTTGATGGGTGGCACGCCCATCAGCGCCGCGTGGCGGACGCGGTAGCTGCCGCAATGTGACCAGTACACCGGGATGCGGTCGCGCAGCGCGCCACCGAGCAGCGCGTGGACGGGCACGCCGAGCGCCTTGCCCTTGATGTCGAGGAGCGCGTTGGTCAGCGCCGCGATGGCGTGCTGGTTGACGCCGCCGCCGGCCTGCAGGGTGCGGCCGCGCAGCAGCGCGGCGGCGGCTTCGATGGCGAGCGGATCGCGGCCGATCAGTAGTTCGCCGAGGGCGCGGATCACGCCACCCAGGCCCACAGTGCCGGTGTGCTCGCCATACTCGGACCAGCCGACGATGCCGTCCGCCGTGGTGATCTTCACGAAGCAGGCCAGGCGCCAGCCGGCATCGGCCTGCAGGGTCTCGATCCGCACGATCTTCATGGCGTCAGACGACCTCGTATTCGCGCAGCGCGGGGCCATCGAAGATGACGCCGTGGCCCGGTGCTTCGCCCAGCGTCATGCGACCGTTGCGCACCGGAAGCGGGACGGTGGTGGCGCCGATCTCGGCCAGGCCGAAGCCGAAGATGTTCTCCACCGCCGTGCAGTTCGGCAGGGCCGCCGCGAGGTGCGCCGTCAGCTCCAGCGCGCCGTGCGGCGACACGGGGCGGTTGGCGCAGGCGCCGAGTGCCGCGATGCGCAGCCATTCCGTGATGCCGCCGACCTTCCAGGGGCAGGGCTGGAGGACATCGACCGCCTCGGCCCGCACGTAGTTCCAGAACTCGAAGCGGTTGCCGAGCCGTTCGCCAAGCGCCACGGGAATGCCGCCCTGCGCGCGGATCAGCGCATGGCCGCCGACGTCGTCGGAGAGCGACGGTTCCTCGATGAAGCCGGGGCGTGTCTCCGCCAGCATGCGGCAGCGCTGCACGGCTTCCGCCGGCGTCCACTTCTGGTTGGCGTCCAGCAGCAACTCGCGATCCGGGCCGATCAGCGCACGGACGGCACGGCAGCGCTCTAGATCCTCCTCGGCATTCGCGCGGCCGACCTTCAGCTTGAAGGCCGCGTAGCCTTGCAGGAGATGGCCTTCAACCTGTGCGAGCAGCTCGTCCTGGGTGAGATGAATGTTGATCGCGCTGGCGTAGACTGGAACCTCGCTCCGGCTGCCGCCGAGCAGGCGGTGCAGCGGTTCGCCCGCGGCACGTGCCTTTGCATCCCAGAGAGCGACGTCGATCGGGGCGAGGGCGAGCGTGGTCAGGCCGCCGGAGCCCGCGAAGTGGCAATGGGTCCAGAGCCGCTGCCAGATCCGCTCATGGTGCCGCGCATCCTGCCCGATCAGCAGGGGAAGCAGGTAGTTGTCGATCAGCGCGCGTGCCGCCAGCGCGCCGACGCCCGGTGTCGTCGCCCAACCCGTACCGATGGGTCCAGCCTCCGATTCCAGCGTGACGAGGATCAGTTCCCGATGCGTCAGCGTCAGCGTGGCGGACGCAACGGTCTGGCGCAGCGGGATCCGGAAGACCCTTATCGTGACCGCTGTGATGCGCATGGCGTTCTCCCTCCCGCTACTCGGCATTTGCTGACGGTTCCGGCGGTGAGCGCGGTGGTCTCGTTGATCGCCGGCACGCCACCTGAAGGCTCTCGCCACCTTTCGGGCATCCCGACACTAGGCGTGGGCCGTATCGGCTCCAAGCCTGCCGGACCAGCAACACTGCGACGGGCTCACCGATCGTCAGCCACGCGGGTCATCGGCGGCGAGCGCTGAGAAACCCCGGTGATTCGTTCACATTCCGGGATGCGGAACGGGACGATTTCACCCTTATGTGGTCATGGATGCCGGCTCTACCGTTCCCGGCACGGCCAATCGGGGAAACGACATGCGGGCGAACGGCAAGGGCCTCGCGCGCGCCAGGCGCAGTGCAGCGCGTCGTCCACGCCCCGCGGCGCACAGCGCCATGTCCGTCTCCCGGGCGACCGCCTTGCCGATGCGCCGGTTGCTCCACCTGGTCGCGAAGCCCGTGCCAACTCTCGACGATCGCCGGCGCCCGCACGCGCCTGGCTCAGCCGCGATCGACAGCCTTTCAAGGAACCGCCATGCCGGCCGTTGATTCCCATGCCCATGCCTTCGACCTGACGCGCCAGGGTTGGGGCGGGGACCGAGGCTTCGACATCCAGCCGAACGAACTCGGCACGGCGCCGCAGTTCCTGCACATGCTGGCCTCGCACGGCTTCACCCATGGCGTGCTGATCAACCCGCTCGGCGGCTACGGCGCCAACAACACCTACATGCTGGAAGCGATCGCCGAATCCCGCGGCCGACTGAAAGGCGTGGCGCTGCTGCCGGAAGCGACGCCGGAGGCGGAGATCCGCCGCATGGTGGAGGGCGGCATCGCCGGCATCCGCTTCAACCTGGACTTTCCCACCAGCCCGCCGCTGCACGGGCCGGCCGGCGCCTGGGCGCTGGCGCAGGCGCGCGAAGCGGGCTGGCTTGCGCAGGTGCACTACCACCACGGCGATAGCTTCGTCGCCGCCATCCCCGTGCTGCGTCGCGCAGGGCTGCCCGTCATCATCGACCATTCCGGGCGGCCGGAACTGCAGGGCGGGCTGCACCAGCCAGCCTTCCAGGCGCTGCTGGATTTCGGCCGCAGCAGCGATGCCGTCATCAAGCTCTCCGGCATATTCCGCTTCAGCGAAACCGGATCGCCCTATGCCGATACGGATGCCTATATCGCTGCGCTGATCGAGGCGTTCGGCATGGATCGCTGCATCTGGGGATCCGACTGGCCTTTCCTGCGCGCCAAGGCGCGCACCGATTTCGGCCCTCTGCTGGCTGCGCTGCACCGCGTGGTGCCTGCTGCCGGGGATCGCGAGCAGATCCTCTGGCACAACCCGGCGCGCCTGTTCCGCATGAGCCCGTGACAACGAGACAAGGGAGGTTGCCCATGACCATCACGCGTCGCACTGCGCTGGCGGCGGCGGGCCTTGTCCTCGGCGGCGGGAATGCGCAGGCGCAGGCCTACCCGAACCGCCCTATCCGCGTTGTCGTCCCCTATGCCGCAGGCGGTGCGGACCAGTTCATCCGGCCGCTGCAGAACAGGCTGAATCAGGCACTCGGTCAGCCTGTCGTCATCGACTCCGTCACCGGCGGCGGTGGGTCCATCGGTGCCAACCGCGTGCGCACGTCCGCCCCCGATGGCTACACGCTGCTCTTCGCCGGCACGGGCGCGCTGACGGCGGTGCCGCGGCTGCAACGGCTGAACTACTCCATCGCGGATTTCGCGCCGATCGCGAACCTCATCGCCATCCCCTATGTGCTGGCAGGACGGCAGGGCGCGCGCTTCACGGACTTCGTCGGCTTCCTGCGTGAGGCCCGCACCCGGCCGGAGGGGTTGAGCTATGGCACGCCAGGCATCGGCAGCACGCCGCATCTGGTGGCGGAGGCCATGGCCAAGGCGGCTGATGTGACGCTGCTGCACGTGCCCTATTCCGGTGTGGCCACCGCGGTGGTGGCGCTGCTGGCCGGCGACATCGACCTGGTGATGGGCGCGCCGAGCAACATCATGCCGCTGGTGGAGCGCGGCGTGGTGCCGCTGGCGCAAACCGGCACGCAACGCATCGCCGCGCTGCGGGACCTGCCGACGCTGCGCGAGGCGGGGCTGGAGGTGGATCTCGTCACGCGCTTCGGCTTCTTCGCGCCGAAAGGCACTGACAGCGCCGTCGTCGATCGCTGGTCGCGGCTGCTGTTGGAAGGTGGTGCGGACCCTGACTATGCGCAGGCGATGCAGCGTGCCTTCAACGAGGTTGAACTGCTTGGCCCTGCGCCGTTCCAGGACTTTCTGGCCGCTGAGGATGCGGCGACCGCGCAGCTTCTGGCGGCGCTGAACCTGACGACCGGTTGAGCCGGCACGCACCCGTCGCATGACGGGCAGCCTGCACGGACCTGGGAAGGACAAGACGATGACGATCTCGCGCCGCAACGTGCTCTCCACCGCGGGAATGGCCTTGCTCGCCGGGCCCGCCTTGGCCCAGGATTTTCCCAGCCGCGCCATCAGGGTGATCGTGCCCTACGCCGCGGGCGGCACGGATCAGTACATCCGCCTGCTGCAGCAGGATTTCGCGCGGCGGCTCGGCCAACCCGTGGTGATCGAGTCCGTGGTCGGTGGCGGCGGGGGCATCGGCGCCAACCGGGTACGCACCAGCGCGCCCGATGGCTACACGCTTCTGTTCGGCGGCACGGCCGCTCTCACCGTCGTGCCGCGCATCCAGAACCAGCCCTACACGGCGACGGACTTCGCGCCGGTCTGCCAGCTGGTGGCGCTGCCGATCATGGTCGCGGCGAAGCGCGGCTTTCCTCACCGCACGGCGCAGGAGATGCTGGCGGCGGCCCGCGCCCGGCCTGAAAGCATCTCCTTCGGCTCGCCCGGCATCGGCAGTTCACCCCATCTCGCGGGCGAGGCGATGGCGCGCGCGGCCGGCGTGAAGCTTCTGCATGTGCCCTATGCCGGGATCGCGCCGGCGATGACGGCCCTGCTGTCCGGCGATATCGACCTGGTGGTGGGTGCGCCCGGCATCATCATGCCCACCGTCGAATCCCACGGCATCCTGCCCTTGGCGCAGACCGGCGCGACGCGCAGCGCCGCGCTGCCCGATCTGGTGGCGTTGAAGGAGCTTGGGCTGGAGGTTGACCTCGTGACGCGCTTCGGCTTCTTCGCGCCGAAACAGACGCCGGAGCCGATCCTGGACCGGCTGGGTGGCGTGTTCCTGGAGGCGGCGGCCTCGACCGACTATGCGGAGGCGATGCAGCGTGCCTTCAACGAGGTGATGCTGCAGGACCGCGCGCAGTTCACCCGCGCGCTGGCCGAGGAGGACAGGGCGATGGCCGTCCTGATCGACCAGCTTGGCCTTCGTTGATCGACGTCAGGCGTAAACGATGCCGCAGCCGGGGCCGGGCGGCACCGTGACCATGCCATCCTCGATCGGCAATGCCGTGAAGGGATCGTCCAGGATGTGATCGTGCTCCGACAGTTCGCAGGCGAAGGGTAGTTGGCGCAGCGAGGACGCCGCATGGGCGGAGGTGGCCTGGAGCAGCGCCGGGCCGAAGGCGGCCCCCATCCGCGTCGTGATCTGCCCGGCTTCCAGGATGCGCGCGGCGGTGACGAAGTTGCGCACGCCGCCGAGCTTGGTGAGCTTCAGGTTCACCACATCCGCCACGCGGCCCTCGACCACGCGCAGCACGTCGGCCACCGTCTCCACGCTCTCATCCGCCTCGATGGGGACGGGCAGGGTGCGGGTGATCAGGGCGAGGCCGGCCCAATCCCCGGCTGGCGCCGGCTGTTCTACCAGGGCGATGTCGTGCGGCTCGAGCCGCCGCCATGCCGCGATGAAACCCTTGGCACTGTAGGATTGGTTGGGGTCGAGCGTCAGGGTCACGTCGGCGCCGACTGCCGCCCGCACCTCCGCCACGCGCTGTGCGTCAAGCAGAGCATCGCCCGCGAGCTTCAGCTTCAGCGTGCTGTAGCCCTTCGCCACCAGTGCGGCCGCCGCTGCGGCCATCTCGGCCGGCGCCTTGATTGGCAGGATGCGCGATTGCGGGATGCGGTCACGGAAACGCCCGCCGAGCAGGGAGGAGAGCGGCAGGCCAGAGCGCCGGGCCAGCAGATCATGCAACGCCATGTCGATCGCGGCGTTGACCGATCGATTGCCGACGAGTGTCGCCTCGACCAGGTCCATGATCGCGCCCACCTCCGCCGGATCGCGCCCGATCAGCAGCGGCCGCAGGAAATGCAGTGCCGCTTCCGCCCCCGCCCCATGCGTGGTGATCGCGGGAATCGCATGGGCGTAGCCGAGGCCCGTCACGCCATCCGCGTCGGTGAGCACGATGACCCAGCCCTGCAACTCCGACACCGTGGCGCGGGCGAACTTCCACCCCGGATCTGCCTGCCGCTGTCGGCAGGCACGCAACTCGGCCGTGACGATCTTCATCGCTGCTTCCCCCGATCCAAAGCGCGAAACGTGCCACGGCAGCACGACCGCTTGCTCCCGATATCGCCTGGTTTCCGGCATGCGGAATGCCGTGACCTCGGCCAGACGGGTCTTGTCACAGGCGGCTGTGTGGACGAGCCCGCCGGCCGACCCAGCCGACGCCAGGGACGCGCGCAACCCGCGTGGCGGGCGTGCAGGTCCGCCGGCGGCGGTAAGCTCATGCGGGCTGGATGCCCGCCGGGCGGGCCACATCTGTTCGGCGTGTCGTTTCCGCCGTGATGAAGCGGCTGAAGACCTCGCTGCCGCTGCCGTCGGGGGCAAAGGCGCGCTACGCCATCTGGTCCGCAATGCCGGTGAGCATCCATGGCCCGCACGACCTTGGCGTGGAGAAAGCGGCACGACCCTCAGCGCCCGGGCCGCGCCAAGCCGCCTTCTGCGGCGGTGTGCGGGCCAACCCGCACACTGCATCGTCTCGCTCGCCCCGGCACCTTGAAGCACTGTGCCTGGGGTTTACCGCGCTCTAACCGACAGGTGTTGCGCCAGCATCGCCCAGGCGCACGTCCCCGCGACCGATCAGCCTGCGAGTTCGCGCCGGACGATGGCCGCCCCATCGGCCAGGGCCTTCAGCTTGGCGAAGGCCCGTTCACGCGGCAGGTATTTCATGCCGCAGTCCGGCGCGGCGACCAGCCTCTCAACATCGACATGCTTCAGGCCCGCGCGGATGCGGTCGGCCACTGTCTCGGCGGTCTCGACCTCAGGGGTGCCAAGGTCGAGCACGCCCAGCATGATGGTCTTGTTCGACAGATCGGACAGCATGCCGAGATCGAGGCGCGGCTGCGCCGCCTCGATGGAAATCTGCGCCGCCGTGCTGTCCGCAAGCTGCGGCAGGAAGGAATAGCCGGACGGCTTGTCGGAGACGACGGCGGCATAGCCGAAGCAGAGATGCACGACCGTCGTGCCCTCAACGCCTTCGAGCGCGCGGTTGATCGCCTTCACACCATAGCGCTTGGCCTGTTCCGGCCGCGCCTGCAGCCAGGGCTCGTCGAGCTGGATGACATCGGCGCCGGCGGCCTTGAGGTCCCGCGCTTCCGCCGCCACGGCTTCGGCATAGGCCATGGCGAGCGCCTCATCATCCCGGTAGTACTCATCAACCGCCTGCATGGACAGCGTGAAGGGACCAGGCAGGGTGATCTTGGCCATGCGATCGGTATTGGCCCGCAGGAAGCGCATGTCGCGCAGTTCCACGCCTTCGCGCCGATGGATGGGGCCGACGACGCGCGGTACCGGCGTCGGCTTGCCGTTGCGCCCGCTGACGATCGCAGGCGTGTCCACATCAACGCCGTCGAGCGCGAGGGCGAAGCGGTTGGAGTAGCTTTCGCGCCGCATCTCGCCATCGGTGATGATGCCGATGCCCGCCCTCTCCATGTCGCGGATCGCGATCAGGGTCGCGTCGTCCTGCGCCTGCTCCAGCGCATCCTCCGCGACGCGCCAGATCTCTTTCAGGCGGACGCGTGGGACGACGTTGTTCTTGATGAGGATGTTGCGGTCCACCAGCCACGCGGGCTGGGGGTAGCTGCCGACCACCGTGGTCGGCAGCAGCGTCTTCGTGGGGGCCATGAGGCGAGTTCTCCGTTGGTGCTAATTGGTCGCGCCGGCCACCTGCGGGCGCCGGCGCGTTGGGGCTGTCTTGTCAGCCCGCTGCTCAAGCGCGAGGCGCACGAATTCTCCGGTGCTGGCCAGATGCTGTGACAGGAGCCTCGCGGCGCCGTCCGCATCACGGTCGAGCGCCGCCTCCGCGATGGCGGCGTGTTCTGCGCCGACATCCCGCGCGGGATAGGCGATGGCGTTGGCGAGCATCCGGTAGCGGTCCGCCTCCTCCCGCAAGCGTTCGCAGAAGGCCAGCAGGGGTGGCGCGTCGCAGGCGGCCAGGAGAACGGCGTGGAACGCGCGGTGTGCGCTTTCCCAGGCCGGATTGGTCACGAAGCGATCCGCTTCCAGCGACCGAGGCAGGCGCTGGAGGCGCCGTTCCGCGGCCGCCACCGCGTCTTCCCAGGCGGAGTCGCCGCGTTGGATGGATTCACGCAGGGCTAGGCCCTCGACAAGGCAGCGGGAACGGATCAGCCCGAGGAAGCAGGCCGGATCGGCGCTGGCGACACGGAAGCCGCGTTGCTCGATTCGGCGCGCCAAGCCCTCCGCCGCCAGTTGCGAAAGGGCTTCGCGCAGCGGCGCCTGGCCCGTGCCGTAGGTTGCCGACAATTGCTGCACCTTCAGGCGCACGCCCGGGGCCAGGCGGCCTTCCAGGATGTCGAAGCGCAGCCGCCGGTACACGGCGGTCGCCTGCGTCTCGGGCGAGGCTTGGCGGTCGGTATCGGCAGCCGGCGTGCTCATGGCGGCGGCACCATGACGCCGCGTTACTTTCTCGACAAGTCGGTGAAACGGGTCTATCGCTCGTTTTGTCGGCAAAATGCCGGCTTACGGCGCAAGGGGCTGTATGACGCTTCGCTTGTCTTTGGCGGCAGGGCGCAAGGGCATGGACGCCCGTGCCTGAGGTCACCCTGACGTTCGACAACGGCCCTGAGCCGGACGCCACGCCGCGCGTCCTCGATGTGCTTCGCGGGCGCGGGCTGCGGGCGACTTTCTTCGTGATCGGCGAGAAACTGCTGGATCCCGCGCGGCGAAACCTCGCCGAGCGCGCGCGGGCCGAGGGGCATTGGATCGGCAACCATACCTGGACCCATGCCGGGCCGCTCGGGCTGCGCCGCGATGCGGGCCATGCCGAAGCGGAAATCGGCCGCACGGAAGATCTGCTGGACGGGCTGGCTCACGGGGACCGGCTGTTCCGGCCCGTTGGCGGGGGCGGCCGGTTGGGTCCCCATCTTCTGAGCGAAGCGTCGCTGGACCTGCTCGCCGCGGGTCGCCACACCGTCGTGACCTGGAGTGCGGTGCCGGGCGACTGGCGGGACCCCGATGGGTGGCCGGACACGGCACTGCGCCAGTGCCTCGACGCGGCGCGATCGGTCCTGGTCCTGCATGACCTGCCGAACGGGGCCATGCGGCACCTTGATGCCTTCCTGGACCGGCTGGTGGCATCCGGCGCAACCTTCACCCAGCACTTCCCCGATTCCTGCATCCTGATGCGGCGGGGGCGGGCAGAGCCGGGCCTCGCTGCCTACGTCACCCCCGCAACGGAGGCGGGTGCCGCGTCCGGCTGACAACATCCATCCGGCGTGCGACACGACATCAATTCCACGCGTATCGAGCCCTATCCAGCGCCCGGCGGCGCGGCCCACAGGAGGAAGCAGATGCAGGATCTCAACGTCAACGACGTCACCGACGCGGTCATCGAGCAGATGGCAACGACGCCCGACCCGCGCCTCAAGGAGATCATGGAGGCAGCCGTCAGGCATCTCCATGCCTTCGCGCGGGAGGTGAACCTGACCCCGGATGAGTGGCTGAAGGGCATCGCCTTCATGACCGCGGTCGGCCAGGCCTGCACGCCCTACCGGCAGGAATTCATCCTGCTGTCGGACGTCATCGGGCTGTCGCGCCTGGTGAACGTGATGCACGATGCGGGGGGGCGCGAAGCCGCGGGCACGGAAACCAGCCTGCTCGGGCCCTTCTTCCGCGAAAGCGCGCCGAAGATTCCACTCGGGGGCACGCTGGCCAACGTCTCCAAGGGCTCGGAGATCATGATCTACGGCCAGGTGACGGATTCCGAAGGCAAGCCCGTACCGCACGCGGTGATGGATGTCTGGCAGACCAATGAGGACGGGCATTACGACCTGCAGGCCTATGACCCGACCACGATGGACATGCGCGGGCAGCTCCAATGCGATGAGAATGGCCGCTTCCATTTCCGCACCTTCCGGCCGCTCGGCTATTCGATCCCGATGGACGGGCCGGTCGGCGACCTGGTGAAGCGGCAGGCACGCCATGGCTTCCGGCCCGCGCATATCCACACGCTGATCGCGGCACCCGGCTACCGCGAACTGGTGACGGCGCTCTATTTCGCCGACGACAAGCATGTCGACAGCGACACCGTCTTCGGCGTTTCGAAGTCGCTCGTGATCATGCCGTCGCTCGACCTGCCGGACGCGCCGGTGAAGGGGATGCCGAGCATCCGCTACGACTTCACCATGTCGCGCGACGTGGACGGCACGGGCGGCCGCGTCGGTTCCGATCCCTCCAAGCTGGTCCCTGCGGGCCGCGTCGGCTCGGACCCCTCCAAGCTGATGCCGGCTGGCTGAACCAGGCTCACCATGTCCGGCGGCGTGGGACTGCCGCCGGACCGATATCCGAGACAGGGAGAGAAACGAGCATGTTCACCCGACGAAGCCTTGTCGCCACCGCAACGGCGGGCGTGGCGCTGCCGTTCGTGGCGCGGGCGCAGGAAGCCTTCCCCAACCGCCCGGTCCAGATCGTGATCCCGTACCCGCCGGGCAATGCGATCGACCTGCTTGTCCGCGCCCTGGCGGCCGCGATGCAGCCTCATCTCGGCCAGTCGGCCGTCGTGCTCAACCGGGATGGTGCGGCGGGCGCCGTTGGCTCGGCCTCTGTCGCGCGGTCGGCCGCTGATGGCTACACCCTGCTGTTCGTGCCGGCGCTCGTCGCCTCCGTGCTGCCGGTCATCCAGGCGCAGTCGGGCCTGCAGCGGAATTCCTTCCGGCCGATCTGTCAGGTCTTCAGCAATTCCATGGCCCTGGTCGTGAAGCCGGACAGCCCGTTCCGCACGCTGCGTGACCTGCAGGCGGCAGCCCGGGCGCGCCCGAGTCAGGTCACCTACGGGACGCTCGGCGTAACCTCCATCCCGCACCTCGCCATGGTCCAGTGGGCCCAGGCCGCGGGCGTCGAGGTGGAACACGTGCCGTTCCGCGCCGATGCGTCCGTCATGACGGAGGTGCTGGCCGGGCGTCTTGATGTCGGCTCCATCGTCCTTGGCTCGGCGGCCGGGCGGAACGATGTGCGCGTGCTGGCCGTCTTCGACGCGCAGCGGCATCCGGACTTCCCCGAGGCCCCGACCGCGATGGAGCAGGGATTTGATGTGGCACCCGCTAGCTTCGGCGGCCTTTTCGCGCCAGCCGGCACGCCGGACGATCGCATCGCGCGGATCGAGGCCGCTTGCGCGGCAGCTGCCCAGACCGACAGTTACCGCAGCGCCGCCCGCAATGCCTCCCAGCCCACATCTTTCTTCCTGAACTCCGCGGACTTCGCGCGTCGCGTCCAGCAGGATGTCGAGCAGAAGGCAGTGCTGCTGCGCGGCATCACGGTGCAGTAGGTGTTGTCTGGCGCCGCACCGTGGCCCTGCCATGGTGCGGCTGCCACTCTCAGCATCGTCGGCCGTATTGGTGACGCGCAGGCCGCGGAGGGGATCCGGGTGCCCTGGCCGAGCGTTTGCCCCCCGTGTCCGAGGGCTCCCGGCCCATCTCTTCGTGCACAGGCACCCCGGGCGCGATGATGTACCGTGTCGGGGACCGGGCGTTGCCTGCCTCTCGGCGGGCGCCTTGCGGCATGCGGCAGGGTACAGTGCTGGCAAGGCGGCGCCCGGTCACAAACGCCGACGAAAGGATGACCCAGGCTATGCGTTTGGCGATGTCAGAGATCGAATGGGCCGAACTGGTCGTGGGGTCGGTCACGGCGGCCCTCGAATCGGCCCATGAGTCCGGGCATGACCACATTGTCCTGGAAGTCTACGCGAACGACGACGCCTTCCGCCTGGTGAATCCGACCGAGACGCGCTTCGACAGCGACGGACACAAGCACCTTGCCAGGACGGCTGCACGCGCCGCGGCCCGCCATGGTTTCGAGATCGAGGTCCTGCACCTACAGGCGGCAGCCATCCAGGCCGGCTTGGCGACCCAGTCTGGCGATGCTGATCCGATCGACGCCCTTGGCGACGCGGGGGACCACCTGACGGGCGATGCCGCCCTTCGCGCGCTCGGGTTGCGTGCCGCCGATCTCAAGCAGGCCCCGCGGAAGCCGGCGACGGGCCGTACGCTCGCGGCGCGCATCGCTCGATGGGCGACGGATCCCGATGCCGAGGAGGGCCGGATCACCGAACTGGCTCGGGAGCTGATTGACCAGCGCCTGGACGGAGCCCTCAGGGTTGTCGAGGCGATGCTGGAGCCCGAGGACTTCGCGTATGTCCGACGGGCGATCGACTTCGCGGCATCGGCGCATCCGGTCGGGGAGGGGAGGGCAGCGCAGCCGGCGGCGCTGCTGATCAGCCCCGTGCTCCGCAAGGGCACGGAGGGCCGCGACCCTGCGATCCCGGCTTCGCTGCGGGAGGCGATGGCGCAGGCCGCGCGGGACCTGGAGTTCGCGGCTCTGATCCTTGCCCCGTTCTGTGTCGCCACATCGACCATCATCCGCCTTCAGCCCAGTGAGTTGCGGGACATCGCAGAGGCTCTCGCCAATGGCCTGGAGCCACCCGTGCCGCCCGCGGAGCCCGCCGACCGTGATGTCTGCCTGCTGGGCTTGGCCGTCCCGGACGGTGATCTCGGCGATGTCGTCTATGACGAGGCGCTGGCCAGACGGATCGGGGCGTGGAATGCCCTCGCCTCGGAGGCGGCCGGCGGCGGCATTGTCAGCCCGCCACTGACTTTGGCCCATGCGCTCGACCTGCTCCGGCGGGCGAAACTCGCCATTCCCGACGAGCCGCCGGATGAGGTGGAAAGCGACGACGAGGATGAGGGGGCCGCCGGCGACGAGGCCATGGTGATGGCCATCGCCCTGCATCTGTCGAGCATCGGGACAGGGAGCGCTCTTGTGACGGGCGAGGAAGGCAGCGTCGCCGCCCTCACCATCACCGATGGCGTGCCTGATGCGTCTTCAGAGATGCTGCGGGAGGTATTGTCGGCGGCCCTCGAGCTCGGGGGGACCCTGTTCGTTGTCCCGGCACCTGCCAATGGCGCGCCGGCCCAGGGCCACGCCTTCGCGCTGATGAACGGCGCCATCGAGCAGCTGTCGGCCAAGGACGCCGCCGCGCTGTTCGCGGACGAGGCGCCAGAGGATTGGGCGGCCGCGCCCGCGGCTTGGCAGGACGCTCCGCCCTTCGAATACGAACCGGAACTCTGACGCCGCTGTTTGGTCGTGCCGGTACGCCGCAGCCGATTTTGGATCGGATGCATGGTGCGCTGGTGCAGGTGTTGCGAGAGCCGGAGGTGAAGGCACGGATTGAGGAGCAGGGGTGTGACATCCAGGCGAGTGATCCGGAGACGTGCCGTCGGTTTGTGGCGGCAGAGATCGAGCGCTGGGGTCAGGTGATCCGGGACAACGGGATCAGGGCGGACAGCTGAGCGGGGGTTGCCTCGCGATTTCTGTGGATAAGTTGGTGTGGTGTTGGGGGGGTGGTCCTGGTTGGGGCTGCCCCTTTTGCGTGGGAGGCCAGGAGTTCCCTTGGTTTGTTGGGGGTGATGGGGGGTGAGGTGGGTGTGTTTGACAGTTTGGGGTCTGGGACTTAGAAAGCGCTCACCGACGACGAGGTGGTCTTGAAGACCGGCGGAACTTCCGCTAGCTTCTCTGGCCCGCCCTGGAGGCGGTGGTTGAGGCA
>JAIXWG010000056.1 GCA_027482245.1 Acetobacteraceae bacterium
CCTCTCCCCGCAAAGGGGCAGCGGCCCCTTTGATCCCCCTTCAATCGATGGGTAATGGGAGGGGCAACGAACGCCCGCGTGCCCGGCGGTTCCGCTGTGCCCCTCCCATCACCCATCGATGCAACGCCTGGGGTCCAGGGGCCCGCTGGCCCCTGGCGGGGTAGGGGTATCGGGGAAGGGGCGGAGCCCATTCCCCGGGCGACAAGCGCCAACCCCTCGACATCCCCGCCCCATCCACGCCACGTTCGCCCCGCTGATCCGGGGGCGTGCATGAGGCTGGTGGCGGTGGTTCTCGCGCTGGTGCTGGGTGGCTGTGCCGCGGCGCCGGCGGGGCGGGAGGAGGTGCACAGCGTCCCCATCCCGGGCGCCTTCCAGGCCATCACGGTGAAGCTGTGTCGCCCCGGCGTGCCGGGCGTGGTGCCGCTGGCCGTCATCAACCACGGTTCACCCGCCCAGGCCTCGGACCGGGCGACGGCGCGGCTGGCGGATTGCGGGTCGGAGGCCGTGACCTGGTTCACCCGGCGCGGCTTCGCGGTGCTGCTGCCGCTGCGGCGTGGATACGGGGAGTCGGGGGGCGACTGGGCGGAGGGTTACGGCCGTTGCGCCGACCCCTTCTATGCGCCGGCGGGGCGGGAGACGGCGAAGGACATCCGCGCCGCGATCGACTTCGCCATCGCCCTGCCGGAGATCCGGCCGGAGGGCGTGCTGGTGGTGGGGCAGTCCGCGGGCGGTTGGGGCGCGATCGCGCTGGCGGCGGAGGATCCGCCCATGGTCGGCGCAATCATCAGCATGGCGGGCGGCCGCGGCGGCTGGGCGCAGGGGCGGCCCAACACGAATTGCCGGCCGGAGCGGCTGGTCTCCGCCGCCGGGGAGTATGGGCGGACGACCAGGCTGCCGATGCTCTGGGTTTATACGGCGAATGACAGTTTCTTCGATCCCGACCTGGCGCTGGCCATGCACCAGGCCTTCACGGCGGCGGGCGGCGCGGCGGAGCTGGAGATGCTGGGCCCCTTCGGCCGTGACGGGCATTCCCTGTTCTTCGGCCCGGGTGGCAGCGGCACCTGGGGCCCGGTCGTGGAGGCGTTCCTCACCGCCAACGGCTATGCAACGCGTTCTGCGACACGGTGATGGCATCGGCCTTGCATCCAGCGGCGGCCGTGACACGTAACGCCGCCGAGGAGCAAGGACATGGACGAGGATGACGAGGTCCCGCTGACCGGGAAGGTCCGGGACAAGCTGGTGGAGGCCAAGCAGGGCTGGGCGCGGGATGGGCGCCTGCTGACCGGCACCACCAGCACGCCGGAACGCGATCGCCTGCCCCCCGGCCAGCGGCTGGTGACGGATTTCCCGGTGCTCGACCTCGGCGTGCAGCCCGATGTGAACCGGGCGAATTTCCGGCTGCGGGTGGAGGGGCTCTGCGCCGCGCCGCTCCGCCTGACGCTCGATGAGTTCATGGCCCTGCCGCAGCAGGAGAGGGTGAACGACATCCACTGCGTCACCCAATGGTCCCGCTACGACAATGAATGGCAGGGCGTTCCGGTGCTGGACCTGCTGGCCATGGCACGGCCGAAGGACGAGGCGCGCTTCGTCGCGCTCACCAGCTATGACGGCTACACCACCAACCTGGCGATGGATGATTTCGCCCGGCCGGAGAACCTCTTCGCGCATTCCTGGGCCGGCGCGCCGCTGGAACGCCAGCATGGCGGCCCGGTGCGGCTGGTGGTGCCGCACCTCTATTTCTGGAAGAGCCCGAAATGGATCACCCGCGTCGAGCTGCTGCGGGACGACCGGCCGGGCTTCTGGGAAGTGCGCGGCTACAGCAACCGGGGCGACCCCTGGACGGAGGAGCGCTATGCGTGAGGTTCCCAGACGCGCCCTGCTCGCGGCGCCGTTGCTGATGGCGGCCGAGGCCAGCGCCCAGCCGGCGCAGACCGCCTTCGACTTCACGATGGAGAGCCTGGAGGGCGGCCCGCTGAAGCTGGCTGATTTCCGCGGCAAGGCGATGCTGGTGGTGAATACCGCCAGCTTCTGCGGCTTCACGCCGCAATACACCGGCCTCCAGCGCCTGCATGACCGGTATGAGGCGCGGGGCTTCCTCGTGCTCGGCGTGCCGTCCAACGACTTCAACCAGGAAAGCCGCGATGCCGCGCGCATCAAGGAATTCTGCGAGAACACCTACGGCATCACCTTCCCCATGGCGACGCTGACCAGCGTGCGCGGCCCGGCGGCGCATCCGCTGTTCGCCTGGCTCGCCAGCCGCGCCGGCGGCCCGCCGCGCTGGAATTTCCACAAGTACCTGGTGGGGCGCGATGGGCGTTCGGTCCGCGCCTTCCCGACCTCGACCGAGCCCGACAGCCCGGTGCTGACCCGCGCGGTGGAGGCGGCGCTGGAGGGGCGGCCGCTGGTGTAACAGGGCGCCGGAACCATCCGGGGTGACCGCTGTTGTTGCGACACCAAGCAACGGAGCGCACCCCATGAACAGCATCGTCTACATCGTCGGCGCCGTCGTCATCGTCCTGGCGATCCTGAGCTTCCTCGGCCTGCGCTGAGCCTCTATCCGGTCGTCTCGTCCCAGCGGCGCCACGCGCGCCGCATCGCCCAGGCGGCGGCGGTGACGCCGCCCGCCAGCGAACCGAGGACGAGGCCTGCCACCAGCCAAGCCTCGCCCACTCGCTCCATCGTCCCTTCCGGCAGCGCGTCGTCGATCGCGACAATGACGAGGAGGAGCAGCAGCGCGGCCCCCAACCCGCCAGCGGGCAGTGCCACGAAGCCCCGGAACAGGGTGCGGGTCAGTCGCGTCGGCGCCCGGGCCTGCCAGAAGCCGAAGGCCGCGAAGACGAGGCCCGGCACGCCGATGCCGAGCCAGGCGAAGACCTCCGGCCAGGTCCAGGTCCGGCCGGCCAGCGCAATCTCCGCCCCCGCATGGACGAGGAGGCTGCAGAAGGCCCCGAAGGCGCCGGACCAACTGGCGTGCTTGATCGCGGTGCCGATATCCGCCCGGCGCTGGGCGCGCGCCTGATCGAGCAGGGCGGCCAGCCCTTCCTGCAGCGGCTCCGGCCTCTCCGGCCCGCCCGACGCGGTGCGAGGCCAGGCGGCGAGCATCCGCGCCAGCCCCGCACGTTCGGCGGCTGGCAACTGCCCTTCCAGCGCGGCGACCATCGCGGCCAGGGCCGGGTCGAGGCGAAGGTCGGGGGCAGCCACGGCGCGTGTCAGGCGATGCGGGCGATCACGTCGGCCGTGACCGCTTCGAACATCTCGGTCGTCAGGCGGCCGGTGTTCGTGTTGTAGCGGCTGACATGGTAGCTGTCGGCCAGCAGCCGCCCGTCGGGCAGCGTGTGCACCGCGCCATGGGCGAATTTCAGCCGCGACATCGGCAGCCCATAGGCCTTGAGCAGCGCGTTATGCGCGACAAGCCCCAGCGCGATCACCGCGCGCAGCTGCGTCAGCGCCGCCAACTCGGCCTTCAGGAAGCGGTTGCAGGTGGTGATCTCGGCGGGCGTCGGCAGGTTCTGCGGCGGCACGCAGCGCACGCCGTTCACGATCCGCACGCCCTTCAGCACCATGCCGTCCCGCGGATCCTCCCGGTACTCGCCCTCCGCCAGGCCGTATTTCAGGAGCGTGGCGTAGAGCAGCTTGCCCGCATGGTCGCCGGTGAAGGGGCGCCCGGTGCGGTTGGCGCCGCGCACCCCGGGGGCGAGGCCCAGCACCAGCAGCTTCGCGTCCCGCCCGCCCCAGCTCGGCACCGGCGCATTGTGCCATCCGGGTTCCTTCGCCCGGTTCTCCAGCCGATAGGCCACCAGGCGAGGGCAGAGCGGGCAGTCCCGACCCGGTTCGGCGGCGTCAGGCAAACTCACTCCGGCAGATCCGCCACCTGGTCGCGGAAGGGCTCGGCCGGGGTCGCGCGGGGGCGTTCGGGGGCGCGGGGGGCGGGCACCATGCGGGGCCGCGGGTCCAGCTGCCGGCGCGTGATGTCGGGCGCCAGGTCCGCAAGGTCGATGAACTGGTCGGCCTGGCGGCGCAGCTCATCGCCGACCATGCCGGGCTGGGTGCGGATGGTGGACAGGACGGAAACGCGGAGCCCCTGCTGCTGAACGGCCTCCACCATCCGCCGCAGGTCGCCATCGCCGGCCACCAGCACGACGTGATCCAGCCGCGGCGCGAGCGTCATGACATCGACGGCCATCTCGATTTCGATGTTCCCCTTCACCCGGCGGCGCCCGGCGGCATCGGTGAATTCCCGCGCCGGCTTGGTGACGACGTTGTAGCCGTTGTAGCCCAGCCAATCGACCAGCGGCCGCAGGGGGGAATATTCGTCGTTCTCCAGCAGCGCGGTATAATAACAGGCGCGCACCAGCCGCCCGTGCCGCCGGAAGAAGCCCAGCAGGTTCTTGTAGTCCACGTCGAAGCCGAGGTTCCGCGACACGGCGTAGAGATGCGCCCCGTCGATGAACAGGCCCAGCCTCTCCTGAGAATCGAAATGCACCGGATGATCTTTCGCTCAAAGAGGGTGGAAAATAGCGGAAGACGCTGGCAGCGCCACCGTTGCGGTTCGGAAAACCCATGAAGTTGATCGTCATCGCCATCGGGGCGAACCTGCCCGGACCGGATGGCGCGCCGGCGCTGGAAACCTGCCGCCGCGCGGCCGCCGCGCTGGATCGCCTGCCGGGGTATCGCCTCGCGGCCCTTTCCCGCTGGTTCGCGACGGCGCCTGTGCCGCCTTCCCCATCATCCCCTGACTACGTTAACGGGGTGGCACTGCTGCGGCCCGAAGGCGGTGAAGATGTGGCGGCGCTGCTCGCCGCCCTGCAGGCGGTGGAGAACGCCTTCGGCCGGGTGCGCCCCTATCCCAATGCGCCGCGGACCCTCGACCTCGACATCATCGGCGTCGGGGCGATGGTGCGGGACGCGCCGGACCCGATCCTGCCGCATCCCCGCGCGCATGAACGCGCCTTCGTCCTCGCGCCCTTGTGCGACGTGGCGCCGGGCTGGGTTCACCCCTGGCTCGGCGCCACCGCGGCGGAATTGCTGGCTCGCGTGGGGGCGGCGGGCACGCGGCCGATCGCCTGACGGCCCGCCCCTTGCATGGAACCCCGCTTGCATCCGGCGCCCCGGATGGCTAGATCGGAGGTTCACCAGAGGCGGGGAGGGGTCCGTCCGCGCGCATCCGCGCCCGGCAAGGCCCTGCACACCCCGCGCGCTACGGAACTGGAGCCGCCATGGCACGCGTCACGGTCGAGGATTGCATCCTTCGGGTGCCCAACCGCTTCGAACTGGTGCTGCACGCAGCCCAGCGCGCCCGCAACATCAGCCGGGGCGAGGAACTGACGGTCGAGCGCGACAACGACAAGAACCCCGTTGTCGCCCTGCGGGAGATCGCGGACGCCACCGTGGACCTGGACCTGCTCCAGGCCGACCTGGTCAAGTCCCTGCAGCGCGCGCCGGAGCCGGAGCCCGCGGAGGAGGAGGTGCTCGACCTCATCGCCACGGACGAGAACATCTTCGGCGTCATGGACGTGAACGAGGAACAGGTGACCGACGGCGCCGGCCTGGAAGACCTCTCGGCCGACGACATCGAGGCGGCGATCGCCGCCGAGCTCGGCGGGAAGCGCTGACCTCGAAAGCCTGCCGCGGGGGCACCGCCCCCGCGACCCCACGAACGGTCTGGGACGGCCGGGCATGAACGCGCCCGGCGCGCACCCCAATTTCGCGCCGGAAGGCCTCGCCAGCGGCCTGTCCGACACCACCGGGGCCGATCTGGCGCGCGACGTCGTCGCCTATGACCCCCGGGCCGATGCGGCGACGATCGAAGCCGCCTACGCCACCGCCAAGGCCGCGCATGAGGGCCAGAAGCGGGACAATGGCGACCCCTACATCACCCACCCCGTCTCCGTCGCCCGCATCCTCGCGCAGTACCGCCTGGACAGCGCCTCCATCGTCACGGCCCTGCTGCATGACGTGGCGGAGGACACGAAGGTCGGCCTCGCCGACCTCGAAAAGCGCTTCGGCAAGGAAGTCGCGCGGCTGGTGGATGGCGTCACCAAGCTGACGCGCCTCGAACTCCAGTCCGAACGCACCAAGCAGGCCGAGAATTTTCGCAAGCTGGTCCTCGCGATGTCGGAAGACATCCGCGTGCTGCTCGTGAAGCTCGCGGACCGGCTGCACAACATGCGGACGCTGCATTTCGTCCCGCAGGAAGCCCGCCGCCGGAAGACGGCGCGGGAGACGATGGACATCTTCGCCCCGCTGGCGGAGCGCATCGGCATGGATGCGCTGAAGACGGAACTGGAGACGCTGTCCTTCCGGGAACTCGATCCCGACGCCTTCCAGACCATCGCCGCCCGCCGCGCCTTCCTCTATGGCCAGGGCGCCGACCTGATCGACGAGATCCGCGACGACCTGACCCATGTGTTCAAGGAAGCGGGCATCGAGGTCGAGGAACTGACGGGGCGGGAGAAGTCGCCCTACTCCATCTGGCTGAAGATGCACGGCAAGAAGGTGGAGTTCGAGCAGCTGTCGGACATCATGGCCTTCCGGGTCATCGTGCCGGACAAGGGCGCCTGCTACGCGGCCTTGGGCGCCGTCCATTCCGCCTATCGCGTCGTGCCGGGCCGCTTCAAGGACTACATCTCCACCCCCAAGCCCAACGGCTACCAGTCCATCCACACCGGCGTGACGGTGCCGGACAAGCGCAATGCGAAGATCGAGGTGCAGATCCGGACGCGGGAGATGCATGAGGTCGCGGAATACGGCGTGGCCGCGCACTGGATCTACAAGCAGGGCGGCCAGGTCGCGCGCGACAGCGGGAAGTTCCCCTGGGTGAAGGCGCTGCTCGACATCCTGGAACAGGCGGCGGAGCCGCAGGAATTCCTCGACGCCACGCGCCTCGAACTGCATCGCGACCAGGTCTTCTGCTTCTCGCCCAAGGGCGACCTCATCGCCCTGCCGCGCGGGTCCACCTGCGTCGATTTCGCCTACCAGGTGCACAGCCAGGTCGGCGACCAGTGCGTCGGCGCCAAGATCAACGGCCAGATCAAGCCGCTGCGCACGCCGCTGGAGAATGGCGACCAGGTCGAGATCATCACCGCCCGCGGCGGCACGCCGAACCCGCAATGGGAACGCTTCGTCGTCACCGGCAAGGCGCGCGCCCGCATCCGCCGCTTCATGCATGCGGAACAGCGCCAGGCGCAGCAGCAGGAAGGCCGCGCGGCCATCGCCAAGGCCTTCCGCCAGGAAGGCGTGGAGTTCAGCGAGAAGCACCTGGACCCCGCGCTGAAGGCGCTGAAGCAGGCGAGCTTCGAGGAACTCTGCATCGTCGTCGCCTCCGGCGCCGTCAGCGCCAAGGATGTGGTGCTGGCGGTCTATCCCGAACTGCGCGGCCCGCCCCGGCCGCAGGACGTGCTGCCCATCGCACGCTCCCGCCCCCGCGCGGTGCCGCTGCCGCCGCCCGGCAAGGGCAGCCGCCGCGACGTCGCCATGGGCGTCACGGGCCTCGTCGCGGGCATGCAGGTGAATTTCGCGGGCTGCTGCCACCCGCTGCCGGGCGACCGCATCCTCGGCATCGTCACCACCGGCAAGGGCGTCACCGTCCACAAGACGGATTGCCCGAACCTTTCCGCCTTCGCGGACAGCCCCGAACGCTTTCTCGACATCGACTGGGACTATGCCGGCGGCGCGGGCAGCGGGCATGTCGGGCGGATCGACGTGGTCACGGCCAATGACCGCGGCGCGCTTTCCGCCATCACGGACGCCATCGCCCGGCAGGATGGCGCGATCGAGAACATGCGCATCGTCCACCGCGGATCGGACTTCCAGGAGATCGCGATCGATGTGGAGGTGAAGGACCTCCGCCACCTCGGCAACATCATCGCCGCACTCCGGGGCCTGACGGCAGTGGCGCAGGCCGAACGCGCCAAGGGATAGGACATGATCATCGGCCTCGGCAGCGACATCATGGATATCCGCCGGATCGAGAAGACGATCGCCCGCTATGGCGACCGCTTCCTGAACCGCATCTTCACCCCCGCCGAGCGCGCCAAGGCGGAACGGCGGACGGAGAAGATCCGCGCCGCCACCTACGCCAAGCGCTATGCGGCGAAGGAGGCTGCGTCCAAGGCGCTGGGCACCGGGTTCCGCCAGGGCGTCTTCTGGCGCGACCTCGGCGTGGTGAACCTGTCCTCCGGCCAGCCGACCCTGCGGATGACAGGCGGTGCCGCGGCGCGGCTGGCGCAGATCACGCCGCCCGGCCTGGTCAGCCATGTGGCGCTGACCATGACGGATGAATTCCCCTACGCCCAGGCGATGGTCATCATCACCGCGGTGCCGCTGCCCCGCATGGCGATGCCAACGGGCGCGCCCGGGATCGCGGTTCCTTGACAGGGATGGGGCACGCAGGCTCTATCCCGCCCCGCAGCGACGGCCCCGAAACCGGGGGAGTCCCATAGGATGCCCGCGAAAACTCCCTCCATGGTCAAGAAGCAGACGGGCGGCTGGCTCGAATCCACCAAGACCGTGGTCTATGCGGGGCTGATCGCCATCGGCATCCGCACCGTCGCGTTCGAACCCTTCAACATCCCCTCCGGCAGCATGATCCCGACGCTGCTGGTGGGCGACTACCTCTTCGTGTCCAAGTACAGCTACGGCTATTCGCGGCATTCCATGCCCTTCAGCCCGAACCTGTTCCAAGGCCGCATCTTCGGCAGCCTGCCCGCGCGCGGCGACGTCGCCGTCTTCAAGCTGCCCCGCGACAATTCCACCGACTACATCAAGCGCATCGTCGGCCTGCCGGGCGACCGCGTGCAGGTCCGCAACGGCGTGCTGCACCTGAACGGCCAGCCCGTGCGGCGTGAACTCATCGGCCCCTATACGGTGGAGGGCGATGGCCCCCGCATCGTGGTACGCGAATACCGCGAATTCCTGCCGCCGCAGCCCGGCGTGGAGCCGCACGTCCACAACATCCTCGAGATGTCGGACGACCAGATCTACGACAACACCATCGAGTTCCGGGTGCCCGAGGGCCATGTCTTCGCCATGGGCGACAACCGGGACAACAGCCTCGACAGTCGCGAACAGCGCAACGGCGTTGGCTTCGTGCCGGTGGAGAACCTGGTCGGCCGCGCGGAATTCATCTTCTTCTCCGTCGATGGCTCCGCCCGCTTCTGGGAGTTCTGGGCCTGGCCGACCGCCATCCGCTGGAGCCGCCTGTTCAGCGCCGTCCGTTGACCCCCACCGGTGACGACCCCGTGGAGGCGCTGGCGGCGAAGCTGCCGCATCGCTTCCACAAGCCCGAGCTTCTGCTGCACGCCCTGACGCACCGCTCCGCCGCCGATCCCAGGCGGTCCATGCTCGATTCGAACGAACGGCTGGAATTCGTGGGCGACCGCGTGCTGGCCCTCGTCATGGCGGAATGGCTGGCGGAGCGCTTCCCGAAGGAACGGGAAGGGGACCTCGGCAAGCGGCTCGCGGCCCTCGTCTCCCAGGATGCGCTGGCGCGAGTCGCCGTCACGCTCGGCATCGCCGCGGCGCTGCGCGTGACACCCAACGAGGAGAAGTCCGGCGTCCGCCACCGCCCCTCCGTCCTGTCGGATGCGCTGGAGGCGGTGCTGGGCGCGATCTACCTGGA
The DNA here is from genome assembly GCA_027482245.1 of Acetobacteraceae bacterium. GTDB lineage: Bacteria > Pseudomonadota > Alphaproteobacteria > Acetobacterales > Acetobacteraceae > Falsiroseomonas. The sequence goes on from JAIXWG010000056.1 coordinate 9,620, forward strand.
TGGAGGGCTGGAGCCCGCGCGCGCGCTGATCCGCCGCGAATGGGATTCGGCATTGGAAGCGCCAGTGAAGCCGCCTTCCTCGCCCAAGTCGCGGCTGCAGGAATGGACGCTGGGGCGGGGCCTCGGCCTGCCGGAATACATGGCCGTCTCCTCCTCCGGCCCGTCGCACCAGCCGGTCTTCACCGTGCGGGTGATCGCGGCGGGGCAGGATGCGGAGGGGACGGGCGAGAACAAGCGCGCCGCCGAACAGGCCGCGGCCGAGAGGCTTCTGCAACTGCTGGGGGCCAAATGAGCGAGACGCAAGAACCCACCCGCTGCGGCCTGGTCGCCATCGTCGGCGCGCCGAACGCCGGCAAGTCGACGCTGGTGAATGCGCTGGCGGGCACCAAGGTCACCATCGTCTCCCCCAAGCCGCAGACCACGCGCTTCCGCATCCGCGCGGTGGTGATGGAGGGGCGTAGCCAGATCATCCTGGTGGACACCCCCGGCATCTTCGCGCCCCGCCGGCGGCTGGACCGCGCCATGGTCGCCGCCGCCTGGGGTGGGTCGCAGGATGCGGACCTGACCGTGCTGATCGTCGATGCCCGCGCGGGCCTGACGGATGAGGTGCGCGCGATCGCGGAGAAGCTGAAGGGCGGCGGCCGCAAGCTGATGCTGCTGCTGAACAAGGCGGATCTGGTGGAGCCGCCGCGGCTGCTGCCGCTGGCCAAGGAATTGAACGACATCGTCCCCTTCGCCGAGACCTTCATGGTCAGCGCGCTGAAGGGCAGGGGGCTCGACCGCGTGAAGGCCGTGCTGGCCGCGAACCTGCCCGAAGGCCCCTTCCTGTTCCCGGAGGACGACCTCTCCGACCTGCCGCAACGGATGCTGGCCGCCGAGATCGTGCGGGAGCAGGTGCTGCGCCAGACGCATGAGGAAGTGCCCCACCACGCGACGGTCGAGACCGAGACCTGGCAGGAACGCAAGGATGGCAGCGCCCGGATCGAGGTGACGATCTACGTCACCCGCGCGACCCAGAAGGGCATCCTGATCGGCGATGGCGGCGCCAAGGTGAAGTCCATCGGCCAGGTGGCGCGGCGGGAGCTGGAAGCGCTGCTGGAACGGCGCATCCACCTTTTCGTCAACGTCAAGGAACGCGCCGGCTGGGACGAGGAAGGCGGCCGCATCCGGGCGCTGGGGCTGGACGATCCGGGCTGAGCCCTAACGGCGGGTGCCCTGGCTCCGCCACGCCGCCGCGATCCGCCCGATCCGGTCCTCCACCGGCGCCGGCATGCCGCCGCCCGGCGCATCCCCGTTCCAGTGCCGCACCGGGCCGCTGTCCAGGTGCACGAAGCCGCGCTGCGGATAGACGCCGACGCCGCCCCGCGCGAGCCCCAGCGCCAGCCCGCCCACCTGCTGGATGCGCGATGGCGCCACCTCCAGATCGATCGCGCCGGCGCGGAGGTGCTGGCTGTCCCCCGCCCCATGCACCGCGGCGTTGATCGCCGGTGTGCGGTAGCCCGACCGCACCACCAGCGGCCCCGACAGCCGCGCGGCCTCCGCCACATCGGCCAGGATGGCGAGCGCGTTGGCGTCGAAGGGCCTCGGGCGGATCGTGGCGCTGTCCGCCAGCACGGCCGACAGCTCCGTCATCGCCACGGGATCGGGCGCGGTGCCGTCATGCCAGGGGCCCTCGAACCGGGCGCCGGTGTGGTAGTGCCGCAGGGCGAGCCTGCGGGGGCTTGCCGCGCGCAGGCGAGGCGATGCCAGGGCGAACACCCCGGCGAGCAGGATCAGGCGTCTCTTCATGCCGGGGATAAGCGCCGGGACGGCGGATCGCGCCGCCCGCTCACGCCCTCGGCACCGCCCGGCCCCTCACGATGCGCGGCGCAGCCGCAACGCCACCGACAAATCTTGCCCCCGCGGCGGCGATGTGGAACCCCATCGGCCATGGAATGGGATGCCCCCGCCGTCGTGCTCGATGTCCGCCCGCATGGGGAGGGCGGCGCCATCGTCTCCGTCATGACGGAGGAACACGGCCGCCACGCCGGCCTGGCGAAGGGCGGCACCTCCCGCGGCCAGGCCGCGCTGTGGCAGGCGGGCAACCTGGTCGAGGCCCGCTGGGTCGGCCGCCTGGCCGACCAGCTCGGCGCGATGAGCGCGGAGATGGTCCACCCCGCCGCGGCACTGGCCATGGAGGACCCGCTGGCGTTGGCCGCGCTGCGCGCCGCCTGCGCGGTGGCGGAAGGCGCGCTGCCGGAACGTGAGGCCCATCCCCGCATCTTCCACGGCCTGGTCGCCTTCGTGGCCACGCTGGCCCGCGACACGGCGCTCGCCCTGCCCGACCTGGTGCGGTGGGAGGCCGACCTGCTCGCCGAACTCGGCTACGGCCTGGACCTCTCGCGCTGCGCCGTCACCGGCAGCACGGAGGATCTGGCCTTCGTCTCCCCCCGCAGCGGCCGCGCCGTCTCCGAGCCCGCCGCCGGCGAATGGAAGGACCGCCTGCTGCCGCTGCCGCGCTTCCTGCTGGGGCAGGGGCCCTCCACCGCCAGCGACTGGGCGGCCGGGCTGCGCCTGACCGGGCACTTCCTGGCGCGCGACGTCTTCGGCGTGCAGCACAAGGGCCTGCCCGCCGCGCGCGACCTGCTGCTCGACCGGGTCGCCACCACCGCCTGACCCCGGCGCCAGACCCATGCGTGGCGGGCCGCCCGGGGAAGCCCACTGCGCAAGGCCTCCCGCCTTGTGGAACATCCTTCCCCGGGCGACGCTTCGCCCATGCGAAGCATCCCCAGCGCGGCCATCCCCATCCTGATCGCGGCGGCGCTCGCCCTCGCCCTTGCCAACGGGATGCGCCAGAGCCTCGGCCTCTTCCTCCAGCCCGTGACGAAGGACCTCGGCATCGCAGTGGCGGATTTCACGCTGGCCATCGCCATCCAGAACCTGGCCTGGGGCATCGCCCAGCCCTTCGCCGGCGCCGTCGCCAGCCGCTTCGGCTTCCGGCCCACCATGCTGGCGGGCGGCATCACCTACGCCGCGGGGCTCGCCCTGTTTGCCCAGGCGCAGGGCACCTTCGCCATCATGGCCGGCGCGGGGCTGCTGATCGGCATCGCGCTCGCCGCCACGGCCTCCGGCATGGCGATGGCCGTCGCCTCCCGCCCCGTGCCCAACGCGGCCCGCAGCACGGTGCTCGGCCTGGTCTCGGCGCTCGGCTCCACCGGACCGCTCATGGCAGCCCCCATCGCGCAGGGGCTGATGGACGCCTTCGACTGGCGGGCCGGCGCCATCGGCCTGGCATTGCTCTCCCTCTGCCTGCTGCCCGCCGCCTGGATCGCGGGGCGCGTGGACGCCATCCCCGTGCCCCCCAGCCGAGGCGGCGACACCTCCGCCGCCATCGCCGCGCGCGCCGCCTTCCGCCACATGCCCTTCATGATCATGGCCGGCGCCTACTTCGTCTGCGGCCTGCAACTGGTCTTCCTGACCACGCACCTGCCATCCTACCTGGTGATCTGCGGCCTCGACCCCATGCTCGGCGCCACCGCGCTCGGCGTCATCGCCGCCTTCAACGTCGTCGGCAGCCTGTTCTTCGGCTGGGCCGGCGGACGCTGGTCCAAGCCCCTCCTCCTCGGTCTGATCTACGTGACCCGATCCCTGGTGGTGGGCTGGTACTTCGCCATCCCGCCCAGCCCGACCTCCACCCTCGTCTTCGCCGCCATCATGGGATTCCTCTGGCTCGGCGTCGCACCCCTCATCTCCGGCGCGGTGGTCGAGATGTTCGGCCTGCAATGGCAAGCCATGATCCAGGGCTTCGCCTTCGCCAGCCACCAGCTCGGCAGCTTCACCGGGGCGCTTGGTGGGGGCCTCATCTTCGACGCCCTCGGCTCCTACACCCTCGCCTGGCAACTCGGCGTCGCCATGGGCCTCACCGCCGGCACCCTGCAGATCCTGGCGGCGATCCCACGCGGGCCGAGGGCGCGCCCCGCGGCGGCGTGACGGCGCGCGCGAGTGGCCCTGGAGAGGGGCGCTGCCCCTCTCCAGACCTCTCCCCGCCAGGGTCCGACGGGACCCTGGACCGCGAGGTTTAATCGACGGGTGAAGGGAGGGGCATCGCGGTCGCGCATGCCCGAAGCGCCCGCCGCGCCCCTCCCTTCACCCGTCGATCACATGGGTTCCCAAGGGCCCGCTGGCCCTTGGCAGGGAAGGGGTATCGGGGAAGGGACAGCGTCCCTTCCCCGGGTAACAAGCGCCCCCGTCACACCCCCGCGAAGGGCTCGTCCACGCTCTGCGCGGGTTCCGTCAGCCAGGAGGCGCCGGTGGTGGTGATGACGATGTGGTCTTCCAGGCGGATGCCGAATTCGCCGTAGATCGCCATGGTGGGTTCGATGGAACCCGTGTTGCCGGGGGCGAGGGGCTGGGTGTTGCCGCCGACGAAGTAGGGGGCTTCGTGGACGTCCATGCCGATGCCGTGGCCGGTGCGGTGGGGCAGGCCGGGGACCTTGTAGCCGGGGCCGAAGCCGGCGGCGGTGATCACGCCGCGGCAGGCGTCGTCGATGGCGGCGCAGGGGGCGCCGGGTTTCGCGGCGGCGAAGCCGGCGGCCTGGGCGCGCTTCGTCAGGTCCCAGATCTCCCGCTGGCGGGCGTTGGGGGTGCCGAAGACGTAGCTGCGCGTGATGTCGGAGACGTAGCCGTGGAGCGGCGCGCCGACATCCACCAGCACGACGTCGCCCTCCTTCAGCGTCTGCGGATAGGGCACGCCGTGCGGGTAGGCGGAGGGTTCGCCGAACAGCACGATGGAGAAGGACGGACCCGCATCGAAGCCGGCCTTGGCGTGGGCGGCGGAGAGGAAGGCCTGCACCTCCGTCGTCGTCACTCCGGGCTGCAGCGCGCGGGCGGCCGCGGCCTGGATGCGCAGCGTCATGCCCATGGCCTGGCGCAGCAGCGCGACCTCATGCTCCGACTTCTGTTCGCGCAGGTGCGACGTGACGGGCTTGCTGGCGATGAAGTGGTGGTTGGGCAGCGCGGCGCGCATGCCTTCCGCCACGAAGACGCGCGCCATGTCATCCAGCGCCACGGTCCCGCCGCTGACATCGGCCGCGCGCAGGATGTCGCTGAACAGCGCATAGGGGTCCTGGTCTTCCTCCCAGCCCAGTACCTCCCCCGGCAGCAGCAGCATGGTCTTGAGGCGCTCGACCTCGAATTCCGGGCAGAGGTAGGTGAGGGGCCCGCGCACCGGCAGCACCGCGCCGACGGGGCGTTCGGACTGCCCGTGGCGCAGGCCCGTCAGCCAGGCCAGGTTCGTCGTGCCGTCGAGCCACAGCGCGGCGATGCCGAGTTCGGCCATGCGGGCCTGGGCGAGGGCCACGCGCTTCGCGTGATCCTCCGCGCCGATCGGCGGCACGGCGTCGCGTTCGTTCCTGATGGCCGCAAGTTCCGTGGCGAAATCCGATCCGCCGACGCCGATGGTCATGCCTGGTTCTCCAGTTCCTCGCGCAGCATTTCCAGCCGCAGCCATTCCTCTTCCGCCGCGTCGCGTTCCGCCTGCTTCTTCGCCAGCAGGTTGGTGCGGGCAGCGAAGCCGGCGGGGTCGCGCGTGTACAGCGCGGGGTCCGCCAGCGCCTTCTGCAGGGCCGCCATCTCGCGTTCCAGCAGCGCGATGCGGTCGGGCAGCGTTTCCAGCGCGTGCTTGTCCTTGAAGGACATCTTCACCTTGGCCACGGCCCGTGGCGCCTCCGCGCCACCGCTCTCCCGCTGGGTGGCCGCCGCCACCGCCGCCGCGCGCGCCTGCACGCCGCGGCCGCGCTGCGCGACCATGTCGCTGTAGCCGCCGGCGTAATCCTGCCAGCGTCCATCGCCCTCATAGGCGATGACGTTGGTGGCGACGCGGTCGAGGAAGTCGCGGTCGTGGCTGACGACGATCACGGTGCCGCCGTAATCGGCGAGCAGTTCCTGCAACAGGTCGAGGGTTTCCAAATCCAGGTCGTTGGTCGGCTCGTCCAGCACCAGCAGGTTGGATGGCGTCGCCAGCGCGCGCGCCAGCAACAGGCGGCCTCGTTCACCACCCGACAGCGCGCCGACCGGTGTGCGCGCCTGTTCGGGCAAAAAGAGAAAGTCCTTCATGTAGCCGATGACGTGCTTCGCCTCGCCGCCGATCCGCACCACGTCGCCGGACCCGCCCGTCAGCGCGGATTGCAGCGTCGTCGTGGGGTCCAGGCTTTCGCGCTTCTGGTCCATCGTGACCATCTGCAGCGCGGTGCCGAGCTTGATGGTGCCGCTATCCGGCTGCAACACGCCGGTCAGCATGTTCAGCAACGTGGTCTTGCCCGCGCCGTTGGGCCCGACGATGCCGACGCGGTCGCCGCGCAGGATGCGCGTGGAGAAATCGACGACGACGGGCGGCTGCTCCCCGAAGCGCTTGTTCACGCCCTCGGCGGAGGCGACGAGCGTGCCGGAGCCCTCGCCCTCGGCCGCCGCCATCTTCACCTGGCCCGGTGCCGTCACGCGTTCCTTGCGCCGCTTGCGCAGCTCATGCAGGCCCGCGAGCCGCTTCACGTTGCGCTTGCGCCGCGCGGTCACGCCGTAGCGCAGCCAATGCTCCTCCCGCACGATCTTGCGGGAGAGCTTGTGCGCCTGCTGTTCCTCGTCCTCCAGCACCTGGTCGCGCCAGGATTCGAAGTTCGAGAAACCTTGTTCCAGGCGGCGGGTGGTGCCGCGGTCGAGCCAGACCATGGCGCGGGACAGGCGTTCCAGGAATCGCCGGTCGTGGCTGATCAGGACGAGGGCGCTGCGCAGCTGCCCCAGCTCCCCTTCCAGCCATTCGATGGCGGGCAGGTCGAGGTGGTTCGTGGGCTCGTCCAGCAGCAGGATGTCCGGCTCCGGCGCCAGGGCGCGGGCCAGCGCGGCGCGCCGGGCCTCGCCGCCGGACAGGCGCCCCGGCGCTTCCTCCCCGGTCAGGCCGAGGCCCTCCATCAGCATCCGCGCGCGATGCGGGTCATCCCCCGGGCCGAGACCGGACATGACATAGGCGCCGGTGGTGGCATGGCCACCGAGGTCCGGTTCCTGTGGCAGGTAGCGGATGGTGGCGCCGGGCTGCACGAAGCGCGTGCCGCCATCGGAATCGATGATGCCTGCCGCGATCTTCAGCAGGGTGGATTTGCCGGACCCGTTGCGTCCGACCAGCGCCACGCGGTCCCCCGGCGCCACGGCGATCTCCGAACCATCCAGCAGCTGGGTGGAACCGAGGCGGAGCTTGATGTCACGGAGGTGCAGCAGGGGGGGCAGGGCCATGCCGGTGGGATGGGGGCGGCTGCCCGCGCCGTCAAGCCGCGGGGCTTGCCCATCCGGCATCGCGGTGGTGCGGAAGTTGCTTGACCTTGATCGGCCGGCGCGGAGCGTGTCGGATCGTTCGCCGACCCGCCTGATCCTGCGCCTACCCCCACCCCGACCCTCCCCCGGAAGTCCGGGGGAGGGGGCAGTGACGCTCCCGGACTCCCTCCCCCGCGCTTGCGGGGGAGGGTCGGGGTGGGGGTCGCGCCGCCCTTCTGGAAGGACCGCCGCCCATGCGTCGCCGCAGCCTACTTGCCGTCCCTCTCGCCGGACTCGCCACCCCCGCCCTGGCGCAGGCCGCCTGGCCCGCGCGCCCGGTGCGCATCATCTCCTCCTCGCCCCCCGCCGGTGCCTCCGACATCCTCTCCCGCACCGTCGCGGCGGCGATGCAGGAACAGACCGGCCAGTCCTTCCTGGTGGAGAACCGGCCCGGCGCCGGCGGCGTGGTGGGGTCCGACTTCGTCGCGAAATCGGCGCCGGATGGCTACACCTGGCTGACGACGAATGTCGGCCCGCAGGCCATCTTCCGCGAACTCGTGCGGAACATGCCCTACGACACGCGGAACGATTTCCGCCACGTCACCATCATCGGCACGCTGCCCGTCGTCCTGATCATCAACAAGGACCTGCCCTACCGCACGCTGGCGGACTACGTCGCGGCGGCGAAGGCGCGGCCGGGCGCCATCAATTTCGGCTCCGGCGGCAACGGCACGCTGCACCACCTGACGGCGGAACTGCTGAAGGCCGCGGCCGGCATCGACATCACGCACGTCCCCTATCGCGGCGCCCAGGCGGCGACGGCCGATGTGCTGGGCGGGCGGATCGAGGGGATGATCGACAGCCTGCCCTCGGCGGCCGTGCATATCCGCAGCGGCAATGTCCGCGCGCTCGCCGTCTCCTCCGCCATCCGCAGCAACGCCTTCCCGGAGATCCCGACCTTCGCGGAGTCGGGCTACCCCAGCGTGGTGACGACCAACTGGTTCAGCATCGCCTGCCCGGCGCGAGTGCCGGAGGACATCATCCAGGCGATGTACACCCAGCTGAAGCGGGCGCTGGAGAGCGCGACGGTGAACGAGCGCCTGGCCGCCATCGGCGTCGATCCGGGCGGCGAGCCCCCGGACGTGACCCAGCGCTACATCCATGGTGAGATCGACCGATGGGGCGAGGTCGTTCGCCGCACCGGCGTGACAATGGATTGAAACCAACAATGACAACGTCCGAGGAACAGGCGGTGATGAACACCGCCGTCATCGACCACGCCTGGTCGCTGGTGGATTGCTTTTCCCGCATGCGGCGCCAGGACCCGCAGGAGGCCGCGGCAGCGGGGGAGGAGATCGCGCGTCGCCTGGCCGCGCTCGGCCTGCCCGTCACGGTGCATCGCCCGCGTCTCTACCTGGCGGTGCCGAAGGACGCGCATGTGACGCTGGGCGGGCAGCGCTTCCGCGCCCGCCCCGCGCAGCTCGCGCAGACGGCGCCCGGTGGCCTGACGGCGGAGCTGGTCTTCGTCGAGAACTCGATCGGCCCGCCGGTCGGATGGACGCCCAATTCCGCCGTGCTGTTCGGCGAAGGCTACGACCCCGCGCCGGGCGTGCCGGACGTCCGCGGGAAGATCGTGCTCTTCCGCGGCATGATCCTGGCCGAGAAGATCCTGCACTTCGCGGCGCTCGGCGCGGCCGGCGTCATCGCGGTGAACCCGGGCCCCGACATGCATTGGGGCAGCGGCAGCGCCATCTGGGGCACGCCGGACCTGGACGACATCCCCGGCCGCACGCCGATCCCAGGCTGCGCCGTCAGCAAGCCCGATGGCGACGCCCTGATCGAAGCCGCGCGGCGCGGCGCCTCCGCGACGCTCACCACCATCGTCGAGGAAGGCTGGTTCGACCAGGTGCTGCCGGAGGTCCGCATCCCGGGCCAGGAGCCCGACTTCGCCCTGCTGCACGGGCATTACGACAGCTGGGATGTCGGCGTCGGCGACAACGCCACGGGCGATGCCTGCATGCTGGAAGTGGCGCGCGTGATGCACGCCAACCGCCAGCACCTGAAGCGTGGCGTCCGCATCTGCTGGTGGCCGGGCCACTCCACGGGGAAGTTCGCGGGCTCCACCTGGTATGCCGACGAATACGCCCGCGACCTGGCGCGCCACTGCGTCGCGCACATGAACTGCGACAGCCCCGGCTGCCGCGACGCCACTGACTACCCGACCATCCCCTGGATGGCGGAAAACCGCGCCTTCGTCACTGATGCCGTGCGGGACGCGACGGGCAAGGTCGCCGGCGGCAAGCGGCCGACGCAGTCCAGCGACTTCTCCTTCAACAACCTCGGCATCTCCGGCTGCTTCTCGGCCTCCTCCCGCATCCCGAAGGAGGAGGTGGAGCGGCGCGGCTGGTACTTCGTCATGGGCAATGGCGGCAACACCGCTTGGCACACGGATCGCGACCAGATGGAGATCGCGGACCCCGGCGTGCTGCTGACCGACATCCGCCTCTACGCACTTGCGCTGTTCCGCCTGGCGACTCTGCCCGCCATCCCGCTCGATCCCGGTGCGCTGGTGGTCGACCTGCAGGGGCATCTGGCGCGCTACGCGAAGGCGGCGGGGGATCGCTTCGACCTCTCGCCCGCCGCGCGGGCCTTCGATGATCTTGCACGGCGCCTCGAGGCTTTCGAGGCTGCGAACACCGACCCGGCGCTGGCCACGCGCGTCAGGCTCGCGGTGCTGCGCCAGCTCGTGCCGCTCGATTACACGCGCGGCACGCGCTACCGCCGCGACTTCGGCCTGCCGGCGCCGCCGCTGACGCACCTGGCCGTGGCGGCGGATCTCGACCGTTATCCGCCGGCCGCGCTCGGCTTCGCCACCACCAGCCTGAAGCGGGGCCTCAACCACGTGCTGGCCGCGGTGGAGGCGGCGGCGGAAGCGATCCCGTGACCGAGACCTACGGCGCCCACGCCAACCCCGACCTGCTGGCGCGCATTCCGCTCGATGCGCGGCTGGTGCTGGATGTCGGCGCGGGCGCGGGCGCGCTCGGCGCCACCTACCGCCGCCGCAACCCCGCCGCGCGCCTCATCGCCATCGAACCGGACGAGGCGCTCGCCGTCGAGGCCGCGCGCCACTACGACGAGGTCCATCGCTTCGACATCGAGGCATCGGCCCCGCCGATCGAGCCCGGCACGCTGGACGCGCTGGTGATGGGCGACGTGCTGGAGCATCTGCGCGACCCCTGGGCGGTGCTCAAGCGCGATGCGGCGCTGCTGGCGCGGGACGGCGTGCTGCTGGCCTGCGTGCCCAACCTGGAACACTGGTCCTTCACCGCGCGCATCCTGGCGGGCCAGTGGCGCTACGAACCGATGGGCCTCTTCGACCGCACCCATCTCCGCTGGTTCACGCGGGATGGCATGAAGCAGGCGCTGGAACAGGCGGGGCTCGTGCCGCTGGAAGCCGCGCCCCGCATCTTCGGGCGGGAGAAGGCGGAAACCTTCGCGCGGCAGATGGAGCCCGCGCTCCGCGCCATGAACATCGACCCCGCGGACTGGCTGCGCCGCAGCGCGCCGATCCAGTATGTCTGGCGCGCGACGAAGGCCTTGCCGAAGCCGCTGGTCGTGGTGGCGCGCACGCTGAAGCCCGTCGGCGGCGTCAACGATGTCCGCGTGCTGGAACCCTTCGCCGCCATCGCCACGCGTCCGGGTGTCGTCACCCGCGCGGGCATGGATGCGGCGGTGCCGGCGATCGATCCCGCCATCCCGCGCATCATGATCCTGCAGCGCCGGCTGCTCGACAGCCCGCAGGCGCCCGACTACCTCCGCGCGTTGCGCGCCACCGGCGCCGTGCTGGTGCAGGAATTCGACGACGACCCCGCGCATTGGCCCTCCATCGCGGCCTCCGGCAGCCTGGCCTTCCGCGGCGTCCACGCCGTGCAGACCTCGACAGAGCCGCTCGCCGCGCTGTTGCGAGAGCTGAACCCGGAAGTCGCGATCTTCCCCAACGCGCTCTCGTCCCTGCCGGAGCCCCGCAACTTCATCGACCCGCAGCGCCTGACGCTGTTCTTCGGCGCCATCAACCGCGAAGCCGATGTCGCGCCCTTCATCCCCGCGCTGAACCAGGCGCTGGCCGCGGCGAATGGGGCGCTCTCCATCGCCGTGATGCATGACCGCCGGACCTTCGAGGCGCTGAACACGCCGCACAAAGCCTTCGCGCCACTGGCGGACTACGCCACCTACCGCGCCGCCATGGGGCGCTGCGAACTCGCCTTCCTGCCGCTGGCCGACAGCCGCTTCAACCGCATGAAGTCGGACCTGAAGGCGGTGGAGGCCGGCGGCCATCGCCTGTGCTGCCTGGCCAGCCCCACGGTCTATGAGGGCAGCATCCGCCATGGGCAGACGGGCCTGATCATCCGCACCCCGGAAGACTTGGTCGCCGCGCTGCGCGACCTGGTCGCCGATCCCGGCCGCGCGCGGGACATGGCGGACAACGCCCATGCCTGGGTGAAGCGCGAACGCCTGCACGCGCACCAGATGGCAGCGCGGATCGCCTGGTACCGAAGCCTGTGGGACCGTCGCGGGACGCTCGATGCGGCGCTGCTCGCCCGCGTGCCGGCGGTGGGGTAGGGGCCGTAGAGACCGTTTGAGACTTCTGGCGGGTCGGTTTCGCTGGGCTTTTCCGCCCCTGGTTCGTCGCCGGACTTGCCGATGCAACCAGCATCGGCTGCGCCCGGCTCCTGCCAGGAACGAAAAATCCCTCGCGAACCCTCAGCCGCCAGCAGTCTCAAACGGTCTCTTACCTACCCCACTGCCATTCCATGGAGACGCCGACGCGCTCGCCGGCCTCCCGGTCGCCGGTTTCGGCCTCCAGCCGGATGCGCGGCGTCAGGTCCACCCGGACGCCGACGCGGGAGGAGCCGCTGTCGGTGCCCTGCTTCACGCCGACATAGACGCCGTCCGCGATGTAGCGCCCGGCTTCCAGCGTCGGCCCGCCGCGCTCATCCGGGTTGGTGCTGCGGGACGCATTCTCCCCGCCGCCGCCCACCGCAAGCCGGTCCAGCGCGAAGGTTCGCCGCAGCCGGTCCAGGATGCCGGAGGCACCGCCGCCCGCGACCCCCGTCGCCCCGATGATGGCCTGGGCCAGCTGCGCGCCCTCGAAGGGGCTGAGGTCGCTGACCGGGCGATCGAAGAGCAGCCGGGCCAGGATTTCGTCCTGCGGCAGTTCAGGGGTGGAGTTGAAGCCGATCTGCGGCGCATTCGCCGGCCCGGTCACCGTGGCCCGCACCGTGGTGGAGCCGGCCTGGCTGCTCGCCTCCAGGTCCAGTTCAGGCACGACGCCGCCCTGGAAGTCCAGCCGCCCGCGGCTCAGCGTCAGCCGGCGCGCCAGCACGCTGATCTCGCCCCGGCGCAGCGTGATGTCGCCGCCGATGTCGGGCGCATCGACGCGGCCGCCGACCTGCAGGCTGCCGCCGAATTCCGCATCCACGCCGCGGCCGCGGACGAAGATGTTGCGCGGTGCCTCGATCCGCAGGGCCAGATTGATTGGCGCGCCCGGTGCTTCCGGCGCCTGGCGGGTGCTGCGCGGGGCGACGGGGCGGCCCGGCACGCGCCCCACCTCCGTCACGCTGCCCAGGCTGCGGACCGAACCCGGCAGCTGGTCGGGGATGCGGATGTCCATCCGCGCTACCCGGATCGGCCCCGCGATGGTCAGCCCCGTGCCGATGGCGCCGGAGACGGTGATGCTGGCGTCCAGCGTCGCGCGGACCAGGTCGCTCGCCACCGGCTGCGCGGCATCCGCCCGCAGGGTCAGCTCCACCGGGATGCCCTCGGCCAGCGGATCGACGGTGCCGGCCAGCGCAATGCGCCCCTGGCCCGCCGTCCGCCCCGCCAGGTCCACGCGCAGCCGCGTGCCGTCCGCGCGGATGGTGCCGCCGAGGTCGGTGAAGGCGACCCCCATCACCGCATTCCGCCAGGACCCCGCCGCCAGCCGCACCTCGCCGCCCAGCACGGGCGCGGCTGTCGTGCCGGAGGCCCGCAGCGCCACCGTGGCGCGCCCGGCCACGCGATCCGCGCCCGCCGCCAGCAGCGGCCCGGCGAGCCCGCCGATATCCACGTTGCCGTCCAGCGCGCCCTCGATCCCGCCATTGGCCGCCAGCTGCCCCGTCGCCGTCAGCCGCGTCTGCGGGCCAAGGCTGGCGGTGGCCCGCAACGTGGAGAGCCCCGCCGCATCGCGCCGCACCTCCGCCGTGACCTCCCCGGCCGGCAGGCCGCGCGTGGCGGCAGCGCGCAGCCCCGTGCCGCGCAGCGTCGCGGTCAGTTCCGGCGCCGCCACGCGCCCGGTGATGCGCGCCTCCGCCGTCACGCGCCCGGAGGGCTCGACACCGGGGGCGAGGGGCGCCAGCGCTGCCAGGTCCGGGATGGCGATCGTCGTCCTGACATCGGCGCGCTCGGGCCCCCATGTGCCCTCCGCCCGCAACGTCGCGCCGCGGCTGGCCACCAGCGACAGCGCGGCGATCTCCACCCCGCCATCGGCGCGCAGCCCGATCCGCGCCGGCGCAGCGAGGCGGATCGTCTCCCCGCCGGTCGTCGCGCGCAGGACGGCCAGGTCGATCCGCCGCGCACCCTCCGCCTGCGCCGTCTGGCGGCCGCGCAACTCGGCCTCGATGTCCATCGCCCGGCCCGAGAGGCGGAACTCCGCATCCGCGGCGGTGCCCGTGACGGTCGCGGCCAGGTCCCGCGCCTCCACGCCAGCGGCCACTAGGCGGGGCGCCGACAGCCGGGCCTCCAGATGCTGCGCGCCATCCCGCGACGTGCCCACCGCCTCCAGCCGCAGCGCGCCGGCCAGCGGCTGGCCGGCGATGGCCGAAAGCGGCGCCAGATCCGGCACCGCCAGCGTCGCCTGGCCCTCGAACACCGGGCCTGCCAGGGTCAGCCTGCCCGAGGCCTCCAGCGTCGCGGGTCCCAGCCGGGCGGAGGCCGTCCGCAGCCGGAGCGCGCCCTCGCCCTCCGGCCCGCCCCGCAGGTCGAGCGCCAGCGGCAGGCCCTGGTAGCGGCCGGCCAGCGTTGCCTCCACCGCCGGCAGGGTCGCGGGCGTCGCCACCCGGGCATTGAGCCGCAGCCCTTCCAGCACCTGGCCCGCGGCCTCCAGCCGTTCGGAGGCCGCGTCGAGCGTCAGGGAGGGGTTCGCGGCCTCCCCCTTCGCCGTGCCGGACAGGCGCAGAGCGCCGGCCACGCCCGGCACCGCGCCTTCCGCGGCCGCCACATCGGCGGCGAAGCGGAGGTCCAGCACGGCGCCCGCTTGGCCAGAGACCTCCGCCTGCAAGGCCGCGCCGCGCAGGGTCAGCAGCGCGATCCGGTCCGGCAGCGTCGCTCGCAGCGCGGCGCGGGGCGCCGGGCCGAGCAGCGCGGCGAGCGGCGCGATGGTGGTGGAAAACCCCTCCGGCGCCAGCGTGACGTCGAGCGTCGGCGTCGCCACCGGCCCCTGCGCCTTCACCGTCGCGGCCAGCGACGCCCAGCCGACCGGTGCCTCGGCCAGCAGCGGCGCGAAGGCGGTGCTGCCCGCCAGCGCCAGGCGCGCTTCAGCGTCGATGGTCGTGCCATCCGGCAGGATGCGGCCCGAGCCCTCCACGGTGCCGGCCCGGCCCGCGATGCGCAGCGCCGCCAAATCCACCGCCCCATCCGGCATCCGCCCGCCGCGGATCGCGATGTCGAGCGGCCCGGCGAGCGGCGCCAGCGCATCCCCGGCCAGGCCCGAGGCATCCACCTGCCCCGTGAGTTCGGCGCCGAGCCGCGTGGCGTCCGGCGCGCGGACCGTGCCCTCCAGCCGCGCCGACAGCCCGGCGCCGGCGTCGGCCCGCAGCCGCAGCGCTGCCGCTTCCGCGGGCCCGTCCAGTTCCAGGTCCAGCGAGGGCGCGCGCGCCGCCAGCCCCGCGATGCGCGCCACCGGCCCGCCCGCCACGCCGCGCAGCGTGACCCGCGCGAAGAGCCGGCCGGTGCCGGGGCGGAGCGAGGCCTCCAGCCCGATCGCGTCCTCCGCATCGATGGCGTTCACGTCGAGCGCTGCCACAAGCCCGGTGCCATCCAGCGTGGCGTTCCCGCCCAGGCGCAGCGCGGCGGCCTCCCCGGCCAAGGCGGGCCCGATCTCGATGCGCGCGACCTCGAGCCGGTCCAGCCGGATGTCGAGGGGCAGTTGCGGCAGTTGCGGGATCAGCGGCCCGGGCGGCTCCGCCGGCACGGGGTCAGGCCCGGCTTCCGGCAGGCGATGCAGCGCGACGCGGTCGGCGGCCAGCAGCGTGACATGCGCCGCCCGCCCCAGCAGCGCCAGGGGATCCCAGGCGAGCCGCGCGCCCTCCACCTCCAGCCACACGCCGCGCGCATCCGCCATCGTGATGCGCTTCAGCGCCAGGCGGCCGGGCAGGGGGCCTTCCAGCCCTTCCAGCGAGAGGCCCGGCACCTGCGCGGCGACGAGCGCCGCGATGCGCGCCCGTCCGCCTTCGCTGTTGGCGTAGAGAAGCCCGCCGCCCACGGCCAGCACCGGCAGCAGCACCAGCGCGAGCACCACGCCGCCCAGCCAGCGCAGCCAGCGGAAGCGGCGCCGTGGCGGGGCGGCGGTGGCGGCGCCGGCAGCCGCTTCAGAAGGCCTGGCCAAGGCCCACATAGATGCCGTAGCCGGCATCCCCTTGCTGCTTGTTCAGCGGCACCGCCACGTCCAGCCGCACCGGCCCGATCGCCGTCGCGTAGCGCACGCCGATGCCGGCGCCGAGCCGCACATCGCTGAAGGACGGCGTTTCCTGCTGGCCGACGCTGCCGGCATCCAGGAAGGCCACCATGCCGATATTGCCGCGGACGCGCTGGCGCAGCTCGACCGATCCCTCGACCAGGGATGACCCGCCATCCGGCCGGTTGCGCGCGTCGCGCGGGCCGATGGACTGGTAGCTGTAGCCGCGCACGGACCCGCCGCCGCCGGCATAGAAGCGCTTGTCGAGCGGCACCGCGCGGTCCGCGCCGACCAGGCTGCCGACCGTGCCGCGCAGGGCCAGCACGGACCCGCCATCCCGGCTGAGGTCGTGGTAGGTCCGCACCGTGCCGAGCGCCCGGATGAAGCCGCCGCCATCCAGCACGTCGGCGAAGGGCGTCACCACCGCGCTGGCGCGGATGCCCGATGTCGGGTCCAGCAGGTTGTCCGTGCCGTCGTAGCGCGCACCGAAGACCCAGCCGGCCAGGTTGAATTCCTGCCAGTTCCCGTCGCGGCCGATGCGCCCCGTCTCGAAGCTCGGCCCGGTCTGCAGCACCCAGCGCTCGCCGAAGGGGCGTTCCAGCAGGACGGAGGCGACGGCCGCGTCGCGGTCATAGGCTTCGAGGCGTTCGCGCACCACAGCGACCTCCGCCACCAGCGTGGTGCGGCCATCGCCGAGGCCCGGGCGGCGGAGATTGGCGGCGATGCGGCTGTTCACATCCTCCGTGCCGCCGCCGGCGCCGAGGCGGCTGACCGTCGCCTCCAGCCGCAGGCGCTCCGCATTGCCGAAGGCGTTGCGGCGTTCGTAGTAGACGCTGCCGGAGGGGCCGTAATTGGTCTCGTAGCTCACGCTGAAGCCGGCGGCGTTGCGCGGCCGGTCGGCCAGGGTGAAGGTCACGGGCAGAGAGCCCGTCCCGTCCAGCCGCTGCGCCGCGCGCGCCCGCACGCTGTCGAAGGCGCCGAGCGCCATCAATTCCCGCCGCGTCCTTTCCTGCGTCGCGGGCGAATAGGGCTGGCCCTCCAGCCGCCCGGCGATCCGGCCCGTCAGGGCGCGGGACACCGCGCTGTCCCCGGCGATGATGGGCGGCGCGAAGCGCGCGAAGGGGCCGGGGGCCAGCACCCAGGTGACGTCCATCGCCTGCGCCTCATGGTCCACCACCACCTCCCGCTCCACCACGGCGGCGAGGGGATGGCCGGCGCGGCGCAGCCGGTCGATCAGGTCGGACTCGGCATCCAGCACGGGGGCCGAGCGCGCGGGATCGCCGGCGGACAGGCCCTGCGGCTGGCCGAGCGCCTGCACCGCGGGGGCTTCCGCCGGGGACTGCGCACGCAGCGCGATGCGCCGCAGCGTGTAGCGCGGGCCGGGGTTCGGGCGGACCTCGACGGGGACGGGGTCGCCCCCCGGGCGCGCCGCCAGGCGTTCCGCCAGCCCCGGCGTGGTCGCGGGCTGGCCATCCACCAGCACGGTCGCCTCCGCCGCCCAGTAGCCCTCGGACCGGAAGACGTCATCCAGCAGGCGCGGCTCCGCCATCGCCCGCGCCACCAGGCCGAAGCCGTCCACCGGTGCTTCCTCCGCCAGGCGGCGGAGGCGGGAGGCATCGGACAGCGCCTCGTCCAGGTTGCCGACGCCGCTCGGCGCGATGGTGGTGGCGTAGGGAACGCCGCCCTGGTCCTGCGCCGTCCCCGGCACGGCGAGCGAGGCCGCGAAAAGCAGTGCCAGCGCGATCGCGCAGGGGCGGAGCGCCCCCCGTGGCGGGGCCCGGCGGCGAGAGGCGCGAAAGGGTTGCCGTCTTTTCACCATGCCTCAGCGCGGTTCGAGGGTTCCGGTTCGGTGCAAGCGGTTCTTCCGGAAGGAACAGTTCGGGATGGGGCCTGTGCCCAAGTTGGATGCATGAAGGGATGGAGCCTGCGAGGCGAAGCGGCTACCACTATGGCATGGACACCGCATTCGCCGACACGCTCACGGCCTGGCGCCGTCACCTCCATGCCCATCCCGGCCTGACGCTGCAGGAAGGCGACACCGCCGCCTTCGTCGTGGCGAAGCTGCGGGAGATGGGGGTTGAGGAGATCACCGCCGATTTCGCCGGCCATGGCGTGGTGGCGACTCTACGCCGGG
Organism: Acetobacteraceae bacterium; assembly: GCA_027482245.1. Taxonomy (GTDB): domain Bacteria; phylum Pseudomonadota; class Alphaproteobacteria; order Acetobacterales; family Acetobacteraceae; genus Falsiroseomonas. The sequence goes on from JAIXWG010000056.1 coordinate 27,742, forward strand.
GCGGCGGCCAGGGGGCCGGCGGCAATCGCAGCGTCGGCCTGCGGGGCGACATGGATGCGCTGCCGATTCAGGAGATGAATGACGGCCTGCCCCATCGCAGCACCATCCCCGGCGTGATGCATGCCTGCGGGCATGACGGGCACACCACGGCGCTGCTGGGCGCGGCGAAGCTGCTGCTGGCCGATCCGGGCTGGGCGGGCACCGTCCACCTGGTGTTCCAGCCCGCGGAGGAAGGCGGCGGCGGCGCCATCGGCATGGTGCGGGAAGGGCTGTTCCAGCGCTTCCCGATGGACCGCATTTTCGGCTGGCACAACTGGCCGGGCCTGCCCGCCGGGACCATCGCGGTGCATCACAAGGCGGTGATGGCCGCCGGCGCGCGCTTCGACATCACCTTCGATGGCCATGCCAGCCACGCCGCCCTGCCGCACCTGTCGCGGGACCCGATGGTGGCGGCCGGCCATTGCATCGTCGCCCTGCAATCCGTGATCGGCCGCAACGTGGACCCGCTGGCCGGCGGCGTGGTCAGCGTGACGATCGTCGAAGGCGGAGAGGCGCAGAACCAGATCCCGGCCCGCGTCACCCTGCGCGGCACCGCCCGCTGGCTGGCCGACAGCGCCGGCGTGACGATCCGGGACGGGCTGCACCGCGTGGCCCATGGCATCGCCGCCACCTGCGGGGTGGAGGCTTCCGTCAATTGGAAGCAGGGCGTGGAGGTCACCGCCAACCACGCGGCGGAGCGTGAACTCGCCGCCGCCGCGGCCGCGGCCGTCGCGCCGCTGCGCCGCGACGTGCCGCCGGCCATGACGGGCGAGGATTTCAGCTGGTTCCTGAAGGAGGTGCCCGGCGCCTTCGTCTGGATCGGCAACGGCCCGGCCGAGAACGGCCGCGAACTCCACAACCCCCGCTACGACTTCAACGACGAGGTCCTGCCGGTGGCCAGCGGCTTCCTGGCCGAGGTCGCGAAGCGGGCCCTAACCGGCGGCTGATTCCGCTGGCCCTGCACCGGCTGTTCGCGCTACGTTCCAGCCATCATCGGCCAACCCTTTAGCCCTCTCCCCCCACCGGGGGGAGAGGGTTGGGTGAGGGGGGCCTGGCCACCCCGGCAGCCCCCCCAGAATCGGTGCTAAAAGTGCTAAAGCGGCATAATCGATAGTATTTTTTTAGCTTCCTAAAGCCCGCTTGAGCCACGCCCCGCCCTCGCTCGCCGCCCGCCGCGCCGCCGCCACATGGTTCAGCGAGCGCAGGAAGCCATGCGCCGTCCCCGGGAAGACCGTCTGCTCCACCGCCACGCCGCTGGCCCGGAGCTTGTCGCCCATCGCGTAGTTCTCGGAAGCCAGCACATCGAGCTCCGAGATGTGCAGCAGGCAGGGGGGCAGGCCGCGGAGGTCGGCGCGCAGCGGGCTCGCCAGCGGGTTCAGCCTGTCCGCCGCGCGAGGCAGGTAGCAGTCGAAGTAGAAGCGCATCTTCTCCCGCGTCAGGAAGTAGCCCTCCGCGAACTCGTTGTAGGAGGGGGTGTCGAGATCGGCGTCGAAGACCCCGTAGTTCAGCAGCAGGCCGCGAAGCCTGAGGTCCGGATCCGTCTCCCGCAGCAGCAGCGCGACGCCCATGGCCAGGTTGGCGCCGGCGCTGTCGCCGCCCACCACGATGCGGGCGGGGTCGAGGCCCCATTCCGCGCCATGCCTCGCCACCCAGCGCACCACGGCGGCGCATTCCTCCAGCGCCTGCGGGAAGGCGGCCTCCGGGGAGAGGGCATAGTCCGGCCCGATCACGGCGCAGCCGCCGCCGGCGGCGTACTCGCGCATCAGCCTGTCATGCGTGTCGATGCTGTTCCACACGAAGCCGCCGCCATGGATGTAGACCAGCACGGGCAGCCCCGCGCCCGCGACCGGCTTGTGCAGCCGGCACTGCACCCGCCGCCCGCGCACGGGCAGCCAGCGGTCGCCCGATTCCGCCATGGCCGGCCCGCCGGCCGCGAGGGGGATGTTCAGCGCCTCCGTGATCGCCCGCGCCTCGTCCAGCGGCAGCGTCAGCGTGATGGGCGGCAGCTTCGCGCCCTCGGCCTCCATCAGCGACTGGAAGGCGAGCATTTCGGGGTCCCAGCGCGGGTCCGGTGCGGGCATGATGGCATCCTGGCTTCGACTGTCGGATCATCGGAGGCGTTAACCCGCCATGCCGCAAGCCCCCCTCAGCGTCGCGCCCTGGGCGGTTGTCGCGGCCCCTGCGCGGGGTCCATGCTGCGCCGCACCATGAGCCTCTCCACCACCCTGATCCGTCGCCCCGCCGGGCGTTTTCATGAGGAAGCGCTGTACCGCGCGCGCGGCGTCGTGCTGGTGGCGGACCCGGCGCTGCCGGTCTCCGGCCTGCTCGCCGCCAACCTGGCCGCGGGCGGCTTCAAGGGCAGCCTGCACGTCGTGGGCATGGCGGCGGAGGGGTTGCAGCAAGCGGCCTCCATCGCCGAGTTGCCGGAGGCCCCGGACCTCGCCGTGCTGTCCCTGCCGCCGGAGGCGCTGGAAGGCGCGATGCTGGCGCTGGCCGCGCGGGGCTGCTTCGCCGCCATCGTGCCCGGCCAGGCGCCTGACCTGATGGCGCTGTCGAAGCGGACGGGCGTGCGGGCGCTGGGGCAGGGCAGCTTCGGGGTCTGCGTGCCGGCGATCGGGCTCAATGCCAGCCTGACGCATCTGACGCCGCGGCCGGGGAAGCTGGCGCTGGTCTGCCAGTCCTCGGCGCTCGCGCGCGCGGTGCTGGATTGGGCGGAGGCGGAGAGCGTCGGCTTCAGCCATGTCATCGGCATCGGCGGCAATGGCGACCTCGGCTTCGCGCATGCGCTGGACTGGCTGTCGCGGGACCCCGGGACGGCGGCGATCCTGCTCGACCTCCGGCGTATAAAGAACCGGCGCGTCTTCATCTCCGCCGCCCGCGCCGCGGCCCGCACCCGGCCGGTGGTGGCGATCCGCGCGGGCGGGCGGCTCGATGATCCCTCCGGCGTCACGGATGCGGTGATGGAGGCCGCGCTGCGCCGCGCCGGCGTGCTGCGGGTGGCGGGGCTGGATGACCTGCTTTCGGCGGCGGAGACGCTGGCGCGCGTCAAGCTGAACCCGCAGGGCGGGCCCGGTGACCGGATCGCGGTGGTCGGCAATGCCACGGGGCTCGGCCTGATGGCGGCCGATGCGGTGCTGGCCGGGCGGGCGCGCCTGGCGGAACTGCCGGAAGCCGCGCTGGCGGCGCTGCGGATCGGGATCGGCGGCGGCTGGACGGGGCGGAACCCCATCACCCTCGGCCCCCGTGCCGGCACCACGCTGGGGGAGGCCGCGGCGATGCTGGCCGGGCTGCCGGAGGTGGATGCGGTGGTCGCCGTGCATGCCCCGGTGCCGGGGGAGGATCCCGTGACGATCGGCGCCGCGCTCTCCGCCGCCGCCCGCGCCACCCGCCGCGCGCCGGTGCTGGTGTGCTGGGCGGGGCAGCAGACGGCGGGCGCGCAGCGCGCGGCGCTGGCCGCGGCGGGGCTCGCCGTGTTTCCCACGCCGGAAGGCGCGGTGCGCGGCGCGCTGCACCTGCTGCATGACCGGCAGAACCGCGCCGCCGCGGCCGAACTCCCGGGGCGCCAGGTGCTGGCGCTGCGGCCGGACCGCGCCAGCGTCACGGCGCTGTTTGCCCAGGTGCGGGCGGAGGGACGGCTTTCCCTGACAGAGGACGAGGCGCTGTCGGTCCTCTCGGCCTATGGGCTGCCCGTGGTGCAGGGGCGCGTCGCGCAGACGGTGGACCAGGCCGTCGCGGCCGCGGCGGCGATCGGCTTCCCCGTCGTGCTGAAGCTGCGCAGCGCGGAGGTGGCGGCGAAGACCGAGATCGGCGGCGTGGCGCTCGGCCTCCGCAGCACCATCGCGGTGCGGGAAGCCGCCATGGCGATGATGGCGCGGGTGAAGGCGGAGCGGCCGGCGGCGCGACTCGGCGGATTCCTCGTGCAGCGCCAGGCGGCGCGCGCGCAGGAGCTGCGGCTGCGCCTCGGCGATGACCGCATGTTCGGGCCCTATATCGGCTTCGGCATGGGCGGCACGGCGGCCGACCTGCTGGAGGATGAGGGCTTCGACCTGCCGCCGCTGAACCACACCCTGGCCCGCGCCCTGATCGGCCGGACGCGGGCGGCCAGGTTGCTGGCGGGCTACCGGGACCACAAGCCCGTGGACATGGACGCGGTGGTGGAGGCGCTGGTGCGCCTGTCCCAGATCGCCGTCGATTTCCCGGAGATCGCGAGCCTCGGCATCAATCCGCTGTTTGCCGATGCGGGGGGCGTGATGGCGGTGGACGCCTCACTGGAGCTTCGCGCCGCCGGCGACGTCGCGCTGCTGGCCGTGCCGCCCTATCCAGAGGAATGGATGGCGCCCTGGCGCAGCCGCGCGGGGGAGGAACTGCTGATCCGCCCGATCCGGCCGGAGGATGCGGAAGCGCACGCCGCTTTCTTCCGGCGGCTGACGCCGGAGGACATCCGCTACCGCTTCTTCAGCCAGCTGCGGGAGCTGCCGCGCGTGCAGATCGCCCGCATGACGCAGATCGACTACGACCGGGAGATGGCCTTCGTCGCCATCCGGAGCCTGCCCGATGGGGGTGAGGAGATGCTGGGCGTCTCCCGCCTGATCCGCGAGGCGGATGGGGAGACGGGGGAGTTCGCCGTCGTCGTCGATGCCAGCATGAAAGGGCAGGGACTCGGGCGGCTGCTGATGCAGCGCATCTTCGACTGGGCGCCGGAGGCCGGGATCCGGACCGTTGTCGGCAGCGTGCTGGCGGACAACGCGCCGATGCTGGCCTTCGTGAAGTCGCTGGGCTTCAGCGTGAAGCGGAGCCCGGAGGATGAGGATGTGGTGGAGGCGCGGCGCCCGGTCTGACGCCGCGCCCGGCTTCAACGATGCCTCACGCCGCCCTGGCGCGCTGCCGCGCCTCGCCCACCAGCACGACGAAGTCGAGCAGGAGTTGGCTCGCGAGCATGGCGGTGTTCTGGATGCGGTCATCCATGGGTGGCGAGTAGCACACGACATCGGCGCCGATGACGTTGAGCCCGCGGAAGCCCTGGATCATCCGGAAGATCTCGCGCGGCATCAGGCCGTTGACCTCGGGGGTCGCGACGCCGGGCGCGAAGACCGGGTCGATCACGTCGAGGTCGAAGCTGAGATAGACGGGGTGGTCGCCCATGATCTCGCGCACCCGCGCCACCACCGCCTCGGGACCGATCTTCATCGCCTCGTTGGTCGTGATGAAGGCCGCGACGTTCTCCCGCGACCAGTCATCCATGTCCGGGGTCGCCATCGCGCCGCGCATGCCGATCTGGACGGTCCGGCGCGGGTCGATGACGCCTTCCTCCGCCGACATGCGGAACGGGCCCGCGTGGTTGCGGGTCGCGGGCATGGGCGGGATCGCGTCGTTGTGGCTGTCGAAGTGGATCAGGCCGAAAGGCTTCGCCTGGCTCGTCTTGCGGATCGCGCGCAGGATCGGGCCGGTCACGGCGTGGTCGCCGCCCACGGCGATGGGCGCGATCCCGGCCGCGCAGACCCTGGCGAAGAAGGCCTCGATATCGTCCGCCGACATGTCCGGGTTGAGCGCGTTGGCGACCGGCGTGTCGCCGAGGTCGCTGACCCGCGCCAGCGCGAAGGGGTCGATGGCGAACTCGCGATGGAAACGGTGGTATCCGTTGGAGCGGTTGCGGATGGCGTTCGTGCCGAAGTGCTGCATGCGGGCGGCGGGGTTGCCGAAGGAATGCGGGACGCCGATCAGCCCGATATCGGTCTCCGACAGGTCCGGCCGGTAGGGGCAGCGGAGGAAGGTTGGGACGCCCCACCACCAGAAGTATGTCGACACGCTGTTGGCATCGAGTCCGCCACTGGCTTCAGACATGCGCGCCTCCCGCTTCGTGGGGCCCGTGCCGTCGCCCGCTGCCGCTGGACGGGATAGCGAAGGGCAGACCCCACCGATGCAGTCGGTACCGCGGGTGAAATGAAGCCTTCCTTAATTCCCAGCCGTCATTCGCCGATGCCGGAGCGAATGGACTCCCTCACGGCCCGCCGCCCTTCGCCGCGCACCATGGCCTTCGCATGATGGGGCCGGTCCACGCCCTGTCGGCAAGACAGGGCGAGTCCGCCAGCCTCAGCCGCCGGTTGCCTTGATCAGTTCCCGCACGCGCTGCGCGGCGGCGGCGCCCTTCAGCGCATCGCGCCAGGCCACTTCCGCCACGCGCTGGTGCGCCGCCACGGCTTCGTCCGCCGCGGTGATGGAGCCGACGCCGAGGCCGCCATTCGGCGCCGTGTCGGCCGGGAAGGGGGAGGCGACGACATGCGCCCGTTCCCGCCCGCGCATGACCATGAAGCCGCCAGAGGGCTCCGCGCCCGTCGCGATGCCAAGCTGCACGCCGATGGGCACGCTTTCCATCATGGCGGCGATGGCTTCCGCTTCCTGCCGCGCCGCGGCCAGGCAGCGCTGGCGGGTCCGTTCCGGCACCGTCAGGCCGGCGGCCACGCCTTCGGCCAGGAAGCGCTTCAGCGCGGCCTCGCTCAGGATGGCGATGATGGTGGGACGGCGGGAGGCATGGAGGCGCTTGCGCGCGGCCAGCAGGCCGAGCGCCTGGTCGGCGCTGGCGCGGGCCTGCATGCGTTCCGGCGCGGCATCCGCGGCTTCCGTCCAGGCCTCGCCCACCGCACCGTCGAAGGCGTCGCTGGTGACCTGGTAGCAATAGGCGCCGCCGACGAGGAGGATCTGGTCCGCCTGCTCCTCCACCTGCCGCAGGCGTTCCTGGAAGGCGAGGGGGCGGGCGAAGTACTCGACCCCGATGCCGAGCAGCGACAGCGGCGAGATCTTCAGCAGCTCGGCCAGGCGGCGGATGGTGTCGAGCTTGATGACCTCGCCCTTCTCGTACCGGTAGAGGGCGGCGCGGGAGACGCCGAGGCGGGCGGCGATCTCCTCGGCCCTCAAGCCGGATTCGAGGCGGTAGGCGCGCAGTTGCTGCCCGATATCAGCGAAGCGCATGCAATCCCCCGTAGGTCGCACCAACAAGACACAACCACGTCGCGGAGACAGAATCTCACACGCGTCGTCCGGGCGCCAAAATGAGCGACAATCACGCCGGATGCAACGCGAAAAACGCGGGAAAATTGTACCGGTACGGGCTGAGATGCCGCTTAAGGTTGTATAATACCGGGTTGATTGCACCCGGTAGGGCGGTGACGCCCGGCAAATCCTGGCGACTGGCGGCAGCAGCCATACCCGGATCACTCGCAGACGTGATCCGGGTGTCGTTTTCACAAATGCGTGTTCAGGCGTCCGGCGCCACCTTGTGCGCCGCCATCGTCTCCAGCGCCTTCACCAGGCCCGAATGGTCCCAGGCCGCGCCACCCAGCGCCGCGCAGGCGGCCATCAGCTGGGCGGTGGAGGCGGTGTTGGGCAGCGCGACGCCGAGCTCCTTGCCCGCGGACAGCGCCAGCGCCAGGTCCTTCTGGTGCAGCTCGATCCGGAAGCCCGGGTTGAAGGTGCGCTTGATCATCCGCTCCCCGTGCAGTTCCAGGATGCGGGAGGTGGCGAGGCCGCCCATCAGCGCCTGGCGCACCTTGGCCGGGTCCGCGCCGGCCTTGGAGGCGAAGACCAGCGCCTCGCCCACTGCCTCGATCGTCAGGGCGACGATGATCTGGTTGGCGACCTTGCAGGTCTGGCCGGCGCCGTTCTCCGTGCCGACCAGGGTGATGTTCTTGCCCATCTTCTCGAAGACGGGCAGGGCCCGGTCGAAGCTGGCCTGCGCGCCGCCCACCATGATGGTCAGCGCGGCGTTCTTGGCGCCGACCTCGCCGCCGGAGACGGGGGCATCGAGGTATTCGCCGCCCAGCGCCTTGATCTTCTCCGCGAAGACCTTCGTCTGGGTCGGGCTGATCGAGGACATGTCGATGACGAGGGTGCCGGGCTTCAGGCCGGCGGCCACGCCATTCTCCCCGAACAGCACGGCCTCCACATCGGGGGTGTCGGGGACCATCAGGATGACGATCTCCGCGCCCGCGGCGACGGCGGCGGCCGTGGGCGCCACGGCGAAGGCGGCGCGGTCCTCGGCGGTGAGCGAGCGGCGCTCCACCACCGTCACCTCGTGGCCGGCGGCCTTGAGGTGGCCCGCCATGGGACGGCCCATGATGCCGAGGCCGAGGAATCCGATTTTCATGCGTTCTCTCCTGTCAGACGGGCGGCGAGGAAATCAGGCCTTGTAGGGCGCGAACCAGCCAAGCCCGGCATTGGTCTCCGCCGCCGGCTTGTATTCGCAGCCGATCCAGCCGCGGAATCCGAGTTCGTCGATCTTCCTGAACACGAAGGGCCAGTTGACCTCGCCGGTGCCGGGCTCGTTCCGGCCGGGATTGTCGGCGACCTGCATGTGGGCGGTGATCGGCAGGTACTTCTCCACCCGCTTCACCAGGTCACCCTCCGTGATCTGGCAGTGGTACAGGTCGAACTGCAGGCCGATCCTGTCCGCGCCCACTGCCTCGATCACCGCCGCGCCCTGCGCCAGGGTGTTGAGGAAGAAGCCGGGGATGTCGCGGTGGTTGATCGGCTCGATCACCGGCTTCACGCCGGCGAGGTTCGCCTGTTCGGCCGCCCAGGCGAGGTTGGCGGCAAGCGTGCCCGTCATCGTGTCATGCGCCACGCCAGCCGGCGCCAGGCCGGACATCACGTGGATGCGGGGGCAGGAGAGTGCCGCGGCGTAGTCGAGGGCGCGCTTGAAACCCTCCCGGAACTCCGCCTGTCGGCCGGGCAGGGCGGCCTGGCCGCGCTCCCCCTTCGTCCAGTCGCCGGGGGGCGCGTTGAACAGGACCTGCTGCAGGCCGTTGTCGCGCAGGCGGGCGGCGATGTCGGCGGCGGCGAAATCATAGGGGAAGAGGAACTCCACCGCCTTGAAGCCCGCTTTGGCCGCGGCCTCGAAACGGTCGAGGAAGGGCACCTCGTTGAACATCATCGAGAGATTGGCGGCAAAGCGCGGCATGGTCGGTCTCCTGTCCCTGATTCGGGTGATGCCCGGCTGCGAGGGGCCGGGCAAGCCCGGCCGGGGGCGGCGGGGTTGCTGCTGCGCCGGGCGCCTCGTTCCGCTATGCCTCTGACATCCCGCTACGGAGTGACCATGGACCAGGATGCGATCCGACCCGCCCGGCTGCTGGGGCTGCTGGCCTTGGGGCTGCTGGGGCTGGGGTGCCTCCTGGTGCTGCGGCCCTTCATCTCCGCCCTGCTCTGGGCCGTGATCCTGGCCTTCACGACCTGGCCCGCCTTCCGGCTGTTGCGCGAACGTACGGGCCTGTCCCCCGGCAAGGCCGCCATGGTGATGGTGACGCTGGAATTCATCCTGATCGGCCTGCCGCTGGTCTTCGCCACGCCCACCAGCCGGGAGGAGATCGAGGGCCTGCGCGCCAGCGTCGAGCGGCTGCTGCTGGAGGGGCTGCCCAACCTCGTCACTTGGCTCGGCACGCTGCCCTATGTGGGGTCCACGGTCGCGGGCTACCTGGAGGGCTGGGACTCGACCTTCGCCGGACTGTTCGACGCGGTGAAGCCCTTCGCCGGCACCATCGCCTCCAACGCGCTGTCCCTGCTGCTGGCGGTGCTGTCGGGCCTGGCGGAGCTGCTGCTGGCCATCTTCCTGGCCTTCTTCTTCTACCGCGACGGCCCGGCCATGGCGGCGCAGGCGGAGCGGGTCATGGAGAAGCTGGCCGGCCCCAAGACCAGGCGGCTGATCCAGCTGACGGGCGACGTGACCCGCGGCGTGGTCTACGGGCTGCTCGGCACCGCCATCGTGCAGGGGGCCATGACGACCTTCGGGCTCTGGCTGGCCGGGGTGCCGCAGCCGGTGCTGCTCGGCGTGGTGGCGGGGGTGATCTCCATCCTGCCGATCGGGGCGCCGGTGGTCTGGATTCCGGCCACCATCTGGCTGTTCACCCAGGGGCAGACGGGCTGGGGCATCTTCATGCTGGTCTACGGGGCGGGGGGCATCTCCTCCGTCGACAACTTCATCCGGCCCTGGATGATCAGCCGCGGCGCGGACCTGCCCCTGCTGCTGACCCTGCTGGGCGCCATCGGGGGCGTCTTCGCCTTCGGCATCCTCGGCCTGTTCCTGGGGCCGGTGCTGCTGGCGGTCGGCTTCACCCTGCTGAAGGATTGGGCAAAGGACGGCACGACCCCCAGCCAACCCGGCCGTCCCACCTGAACATCGGGCTTCCCCCTGTCATCGCGGCGGGATAATGGACGGCGCTTCACACACGCGGACGGCGATCCGCGATGCGAACGGGGGAGTTTCCGGGTAATGCGAAGGACGTTGTTGGCGGCGGCCGCCCTGCTGGGGGCCGGTCTGGGCCTCGGCCTGGGGGCCGGGGATGCGGCGGCGCAGCAGAACCGCACGGTGCGCTGGTCGGCCAGCGGGGATGCGAACACGCTCGACCCGCACAGCCAGAACATCGGCACGGTCGCGATGATCCTGCAGCAGATGTACGACACGCTGATCACGCGCAACGCCGACCTCTCGCTGCGCCCCGGCCTGGCGACGGCCTGGACGGCGGTGGAGCCGACCCGCTGGCGCTTCAACCTCCGCCAGGGCGTCCGCTTCCATGAAGGCGAGGCCTTCACCGCGGATGACGTGGTGTTCAGCATCCAGCGCGCGCTGATGCCGACCTCCAACTTCGGCATCTTCGTCGATACGGTGGAGCGGGCGGAGAAGGTGGACGACTTCACCGTCGACATCGTCCTGAAGATCCCGGACCCGATCCTGCCGAACAAGCTGGCCTCGGTGTACATGGCCTCGCGCTCCTGGCTCGAGAAGCACAACGCCACCCGCCCGCAGAACACCCGGGCGCGCGAGGAGATGCACACCGTCCGCAACGCCAACGGCACCGGCGCCTTCCGCCTGGTGTCGCGCGAAGGCGATGTGCGGACCGTGATGCGCCGCAACGACGACTGGTATGGGTGGCGGGAGCCGGACAACACCAACGCCAACATCCAGGAACTGATCTTCCGGCCCATCGCCTCCGACGCCACGCGCATCGCGGGGCTGCTGTCGGGTGAGGTGGACTTCGTGCTCGACCCGCCGCTGCAGGACCTGGCGCGGCTGCGCAACGCGCCGAACATCCGCGTGCTGGAAGGGCCGGAGATCCGCACGATCTTCCTGGCGATGGACACCTTCCGGGACGAGTTGCTGTACAGCGACGTCCGTGGCCGCAACCCGATGAAGGACCTGCGCGTCCGCCAGGCGCTGTATCACGCGATCGACATCCAGGCGATCCACCGCACCACGATGCGCGGATTCAGCGTGCCGACCGGCACCTTCTTCCCGCCGCAGGTGAATGGCTACACGGCGGCCGAGGATGTGCGCCTGCCCTTCGACCCCGCCCGCGCCCGCGCGCTGCTGGCGGAGGCCGGCTACCCGCAGGGCTTCGGCATCACGCTGGACTGCCCGAACAACCGCTACATCAATGACGAGCAGATCTGCCAAGCGATCGCGGCCATGTGGGCGCGGATCGGCGTGCGGACCAGCGTCCGCGCCCAGCCGCTGGCGCCCTTCTTCGCGCAGATCCAGCGCGACGATGTCAGCGTCTACCTGCTCGGCTGGGGCGTCCCGGCGCTGGATGCGCTCTACTCCTTCCAGTCGCTGATCGCGACGCGGAACGGCGCACAGGGGGATGGCATCTGGAACTACGGCCGCTATTCCAACCTGCGCATGGACGCGCTGATCGACCGGATGAAGACGGAGACGGGGGAGAGCCGTACCGCCGCGATCCATGAGGCGCTGCGCATCTACCGGGAGGACGTGCCCCACATCCCGCTGCACCACCAGATGATCCCCTGGGCCATGCGCAGCAACGTCCACGTCCCGCACGCCGCGAACAACCAGCCCTTCTTCCGTTTCGCGCGCGTCGATTGACCCTGGCCGGGGCGCGTGCTTCGCAGCGCGCGCCCCGGTCGCCTCCGCTTGCAGCCTCCTAAGGAATCCTCCGCCCTTGTTCGCCTTCATCGTCAGCCGCGTGCTGCAGGCGCTACCCGTCATGCTGACGGTGGCGCTGCTGTCCTTCGCGATGTTCGCCTATGTCGGCGACCCCGTCGCCATCATGCTGGGCCAGGACTACACGGAGGCGCAGCGCACGCAGCTGATCGCCGACCTCGGGCTCGACCAGCCCTTCTTCGTGCAGTTCTTCAAGTTCGTCGTGAACGCGGCGCAGGGTGAATTCGGCCTGTCCTACCGCCTGTCCCGCCCCGTCGCGGACTTGATCGCGGAACGCGCGCCGGCGACGCTCGAACTCGCGCTCTGCGCCGCCGCGCTGGCGCTGGCGATCGGCGTGCCGATGGGGGTCTATACGGGCCTCTACCGCAATTCCTGGCTGAGCCGCTTCTTCCTGACCTTCAGCCTGATCGGCGTGTCCCTGCCGACCTTCCTGATCGGCATCCTGCTGATCCTGACCTTCAGCGTCTGGCTGGGCTGGCTGCCGAGCTTCGGGCGCGGCGACACGGTGCGGTGGGGCTGGTGGAGCACGGGCCTCGCTTCCTGGTCGGGCGTGAAGGCGCTGATCCTGCCGGCCATCACGCTCGGCCTGTTCCAGCTGACGCTGATCATGCGCCTGGTGCGGGCGGAGATGCTGGAAGTGCTGCGCACGGACTACATCAAGTTCGCCCGCGCGCGCGGGCTGACCAACCGCGCCGTCCATTTCGGCCATGCGCTGAAGAACACGCTGGTGCCGGTCATCACCATCACGGGCCTGCAGCTTGGCGCCATCATCGCCTTCGCCATCGTGACGGAGACGGTGTTCCAGTGGCCCGGCATGGGGCTGCTGTTCATCCAGAGCGTCGGCGCCGCCGACATCCCGGTGATGTCCGCCTACCTGCTGCTGATCGCGCTGATGTTCGTCAGCATCAACCTGATCGTGGACCTGCTGTACTACGCCGTGGATCCCCGGCTTCGCATCGGCGGCGGGAAGGGGGGGCACTGAGCCATGGCCACTCAAGGCGCCGTGGCGCGCTTCCTCGACAGCGACATCTGGTATTCCTTCACCCGGTCGCCCATCACGGTGGCTTCCGCCATCGTGGCCTTCATCTGCATCGGCGGCGCGGTGCTGGCGCCCTGGATCGCGCCGCACAACCCCTTCGACCTGGCCTCGCTCCAGCTGATGGATGCCTTCAAGCCGCCGGCCTGGACGGATGAAGGCGACCCCACCTACTGGCTCGGCACCGATGACCAGGGGCGCGACGTGCTCTCCGCCGTCATGTATGGCGCGCGCGTCTCCCTGCTGGTCGGCTTCTGCGCCGTGCTGCTCTCCGTCTCCGTTGGCATCACCGTGGGTCTCGCGGCCGGCTATATCGGGGGCACGGTGGATGCGGTGCTGATGCGCATCGCCGACATCAAGCTGACCTTCCCGACCATCCTCGTGGCCCTGCTGATCGATGGCGTCGTGCGCGCGGCCCTGCCGCGGGAGGTGCATGACCAGATCGCGCTCTATGTCGTGATCTTCGCCATCGGCATCTCCAACTGGCCGTCCTTCGCGCGCACCGTCCGCGGATCGACGCTGGTGGAGCGCAACAAGGAATACGTGCAGGCGGCCCGCGTCATCGGGCTGTCGAAGTCCCGCATCATGATCACGCATGTGCTGCCGAACGTGCTCGGCCCCGTGCTGGTCATCGCGACGCTGAACCTCGGCTTCGCGGTGCTGGCGGAGGCGACGCTCTCCTTCCTCGGCGTCGGCGTGCCGCCGACCCAACCCTCCCTCGGAACGCTCATCAGGATCGGCAACGACTTCCTGTTCAGCGGCGAGTGGTGGATCACCATCTTCCCCGGGATCGCGCTGATCGTGCTGGTGCTGTCCGTCAACCTGCTGGGCGACTGGTTGCGCGACGCCCTGAACCCGAAGCTCCGCTGATGTCAGACACCAAGCCCATCCTCGAGGTCCGCAACCTGCGGGTCGAGTTCCCGACCCGGCGCGGGTTGCTGGTCGCCCTCGACGACGTTTCCTTCAGCATCGCGCCCGGCGAGGTGCTGGGCGTTGTCGGTGAATCGGGCGCCGGCAAGTCCATGACCGGCGCCGCCATCATCGGCCTGCTGGAACCGCCGGGCCGCATTGCCGGCGGGCAGATCCTGCTGGAGGGGCGTCGCATCGACAACCTTCCCTACCAGCAGCTTCGGCAGATCCGCGGCCGGCAGATCGGCGCGATCTTCCAGGATCCGCTGACCACGCTGAACCCGCTCTACACCGTCGGCGCCCAGCTGATCGAGACGATGGTCACGCACCTGCCGCTGAACCCGGCGCAGGCGCGGGCCAAGGCGATCGAGTGGCTGGAACTCGTCGGCATCCCCGCCGCCGCGCAGCGCATCGACAGCTACCCGCATGAATTCTCGGGCGGCATGCGCCAACGCGTGGTCATCGCGCTGGCGCTCTGCGCGGAGCCGAAGCTGATCGTGGCGGATGAGCCGACGACGGCGCTCGACGTCTCCATCCAGGCGCAGGTCATCGCCCTGCTGAAGCGCCTGGCGCGGGAGAAGGGGACGGCGATGATGCTCGTCACCCACGACATGGGCGTGATCGCGGAAACGGCGGACCGCGTGGCGGTGATGTATGCCGGCCGGATCGTGGAGATCGGTGCCGTCCGCACCGTGGTGAAGCACGCGGCGCACCCGTATTCGTCGGGGCTCATGGGGTCGATCCCGCCGGTCAGCCGGCGGCTCGACCGGATGCAGCAGATCGATGGCGCCATGCCGCGGCTCTCCGCCATCCCGAAGGGCTGCCCCTACAACCCCCGCTGCCCGAAGGTCTTCGATCGCTGCATGGTGGAACGGCCCGAACTGATGCCCGCCGAGGGCAACCTCGCGGCCTGCTGGCTGTACGATGATAAGGCGCGCCCTGGGCGCGACGCGGAGGGCGCCGCCCGTGGCTGACGCGACCCCGATGCTGGAGACGATCGACGTCGCCCGCTTCTTCGACGTGTCCCGCCCCCTTTTGCAGCGGCTGCTGGCCGGGGAGGGCAAGCGGATGCTGCGCGCCGTCGATGGCGTGTCCTTCGCCATCCAGAAGGGCACGACGCTGTCGCTGGTCGGCGAGAGCGGCTGCGGCAAGTCCACCATGGCGCGCCTGGTCGTCGGCCTCTACGAGCCGACCCGGGGCAGCGTGATCTTCGACGGCAAGGACCTGGCGGAGGCGCGGGCGGATAGCGACCAGCGCCGCCGCATGCAGATGATCTTCCAGGACCCCTATGCCAGCCTCAATCCCCGCTGGCGGGTGAAGGATATCATCGCGGAGCCCATCCGCGCCTTCGGCCTGTCCAAGGACAAGGCGGAGATCGAGGCGCGTGTCGGCCAGCTGCTGACGCAGGTCGGGCTCTCGCCGCTGGATGGCGCGAAGTTCCCGCATGAATTCTCGGGCGGGCAGCGGCAGCGCATCTCCATCGCTCGCGCGCTGTCGTCGAACCCGGAATTCCTGGTCTGCGACGAGCCAACGAGCGCGCTCGACGTCTCCGTCCAGGCGCAGATCCTGAACCTGATGAAGGACCTCCAGCAGCGGCTGGGCCTCACCTACCTCTTCATCAGCCACAACCTGGCCGTGGTGAGGCAGGTCAGCGACCGCGTCGGCGTGATGTATCTCGGCCGCCTGGTCGAGCTCGCGCCGGCGGAGACGCTGTTCGAGACGCCGCGGCACCCCTACACGCGCGCGCTGATGGAAGCGATCCCGGACCTCGACATGACGGGCCGGCAGCGCATCCCCGTGGGCGGCGAGGTGCCGAGTCCCATCAACCCGCCGAGCGGCTGCCCCTTCCACCCCCGCTGCCCGCTGGCCAATGACCGATGCAAGGCGGAGATCCCGGCGATGATCCCGGCCCGCGGCACGGAACAGACGCTGGTCGCCTGCCACGCCGTCGAGGAAGGCCGCGACCGCATGGGCGCACCGCTGGTCGAGGCGGTAGGGTAGCGGAGAAGCCCCTCTCCCCCTTGGTGGGGGAGAGGGAGATGACGGTCAGCGCGCCGGCACCACGGCCACCGCGTTGTACGGGCTGCCATCGATCAGCCGCGTGCTCCAGGCAAGGTAGACGACCGAGTTCCGCTCCTCATCGATAAAGCGGTGCACGCGCGTTTCCTTAAAGAACAGGCTGGTGTTGCTTTCGAACACCATCTCCCCCCGGTCGCCCCGGCGCGCGCCGGGCTGGATCTGGACCGGGCCCGTGGCGGCGCAGGTCAGGGCGAAGCGGGCAGGGTCTTCCGCCACGCCGAGCATCCCGGACAATCCACCCGTGCGCGCCTGGCTGATCCAGCAGGAGACGTTGCGCACCTCCGGATCGTCGAAGCGCTCCACCACCACGCGGTGGCTGCGCGTCAGGCCGAGATTGGTGATGGCCGTGTTCACATGGCCGACCTCCCGCGTCTCCTCCGCCAAAGCGGGGATCGGGAGCATCAGCAGGGCGGCCAGGATGGCGGCGCGCATGGTCGTTCTCTCCTTCAATCGCCGAGCGCTACACCTTCCCGGCGGGGATCGGCGGCGCCGAGCAGGCCGTTCGGCGTGATGCGGATGGCGGTCAGGCCGGATTCGATCACGCGCACATCGGGACGATGGCCGCGGGCTTCCAGGGCCGGGGCCAGCGCGGCCGCAGGGGTGCCGGCCTCCAGCTCCGTCAGCGCCGTGCCGACCACGCCGATGCGCGGAAGCGCCAGCGCCTCCGCCGGCGGAAGGTTCCAATCCAGCATCGCGATGAGGGATTGCGCGACATGCCCGATGATGCGGGCACCGCCCGCCGAACCCAGCGCCAGCACCGCCCTTCCGCCGGAATCCAGCACGATGGTGGGGGACATGGAGGAACGGGGCCGCTTGCCGGGCTCGACTCGGTTGGCGACGGGCCGCCCATCGGCTTCGGGGATGAAGCTGAAATCCGTCAGTTCGTTGTTCAGCAGGAAGCCGCGGACGAAGATGCGGGCACCCATCACGGCCTCGATCGTCGTGGTCATGGAGACGACGTCGCCCCAGCCATCGACGATGGTGATGTGGCTGGTGCCGGCTTCGTAGTCGTTCTCCTGCGGCGCCAGCGATGCGTCCCGCCAGGGCGGGTTGCCGGCGCGGGGCGGGGCCATGGCGCGGTCGCGGTCGATCAGCTGGGCGCGGCCGGTGATGTAGCCGGCGTCGAGCAGCCCGCGCAGCGGCACGCGGACGAAATCGTCATCGGCGAGGTAGAGGTTGCGATCCGCAAAGGCGAGGCGCGAGGCCTCCCCGATCAGATGCGCGGCGTCGAGACTGCCGGGGGCGAGCCCGCGCAGGTCGAAGTGTTCCAGCAGGCCGAGGATCTGGCCAACCGCGACGGCGCCGGAACTCGGCGGGCCCATGCCGCAGAGCCGGAAGACGCGATAGGGCGCGCAGACGGGGTCGCGGCGGCGGGGCTGGTAGCCGGCGATGTCGGCCTCCGTCATGCCGCCGGGATTGGCATGGCCCTGGACGGCGACGGCGATGTCCTGCGCGATGGGGCCGCGATGGAAGGCATCCGCCCCCTCCACCGCCACGACGCGGAGCGTCGCGGCGAGCGCGGGGTTGCGCAGCATGGTGCCGGGCGCATGGGCGTTGCCGTCCGCGTCGAAGAAATAGGCCCGCGCGCCGGGGTCACGCCGCAGGCTTTCGGCATTGGCGGCCGCGGCGGCGGCCATGCGGCGCGGCACGGGGAAGCCCTGTTCGGCCAGGCGGATGGTGGGCGCCATCAGCTGCGCCCAGGCCAGCTTGCCATGTTCCCGGTGGGCGGCTTCCAGCATGCGGAGCAGCCCGGGCACGCCGACGCTGCGCCCGCCCTCCATCGCCTGGGCGAAGGGCATGGGCGTGCCGTCGGGGCGCAGGAACAGGCCGGGCGTGGCGGCGGCGGGCGCGGTCTCCCGCCCATCCCAGGTCGTCACCGCCTGGCTTTCGCTGTCGTAATGCAGCATCAGCCCGCCGCCGCCGATGCCGGCGGCCTGCGGTTCCGTCAGCGTCAGCATGACGGCGGCGGCGATGGCGGCGTCCGTGGCGCTGCCGCCGGCGCGCAGGATCTCCAGCGCGGCTTCCGTCGCGGGCGGGCTGGCGGTGGCGGCCATGTGCTGGCGCGCCGGCGTCTGGGCCCCGGCGGGGATCGTCAGGGTCAGGAGGAACAGCAGGACGAATCGCATGTGGTTCACCGCGTGTGGCGGCGATAGCCTAGGACACGATGCGCAACCCCGTCATGCGTCAGGCCTCGGAGGCACGCGGGAGGCACGCCGAAAGCCAGGCCAGCGCGGCGTTGGCCGCGGACGGCTTCGTGGAGGTCGCGCGGCGCGTCCGCACCGGCGTGGGTGAGATCGACCTGGTCGTGGAGCGCAACGGCCTGCTGGTCTTCGTCGAGGTCAAGGCGCGGGCGACATTGGGGGAGGCCGCGGTCGCGCTCGGCCCGCGCCAGCAGGCGCGGCTGATGGCGGCCGGCGAGGCCTGGATGGCCGCCAATCCCGGCCATGGGACGGCAGGCGTGCGGTTCGACCTGCTGCTGGTGGATGGCGCGGGGCGGGTGCGGCGCATCGCCGATGTCATCCGGGCCTGGTGATGCCGCTCGGGATCATCCTTCGCCTGGATGATGCCGCCGCCGTCGCGGTGCGCGCCGTCGCGCAGCGGCTGCGGGCCGAGGCGCCGCCGCCGGACTATCCGCCGCATGTCACGCTGGTGCGCACCGAGGATGAGAAGGCCGCGCCCCGGCTGCACGCGGCGATGCGCGTCCTGCGATCGACACCGCTGCCCATCCGGCTGGATGCGGTACGCCACTTCGCGGGCCCGCCGCCCATCTGCTGGCTGGCGCCAGCGCCGGATGCGGCGCTGGCGGCGTGTCATGCCGCGCTGGTCGCGGCACTCGCGGGGCTGGCGCTGCATCCGCACAGCCTGGCCCCGGACTGGACGCCGCATGTCACGCTCTTCACCGGGGAGGCGCCCGGCGGCCCCGTGAGACCATCGAGGGCTGGCTGGTCGCGGCGGAACTGGTGCGCTTTCCGCCGCCGCTCCTTCTTGCTCGGCAGGCGCTCAGCCCGGCGGCGTGAAGGCCATGTTGTCCAGCAGCCGCACATCGCCGAGCCGCGCCGCGGCGAGCAGCCGGCCGGGGCCGGATTGCCAGGGGCGCAGCGTCTCCGGCTCCACCAGCGCCAGGTAGTCCGGCGCGAAGCCCGCGGCGCGCAGCTGGTCCTGCGCATCGGTCAGCACGGGCTCGGCCGGCGCGCCGTTCGCGATGCGCTCCAGAGCATCGCGCATCAGCTTCGGCAGCAGCGGCGCCAGTGCGCGCTCCGACGCGCTGAGGCGGATGTTGCGGGATGACATGGCGAGGCCATCGGCCTCCCGCACCGTCCCGTGCGGGATGATGCGGATGGGCAGGTCGAGGTCCGCGACGACGCGCTTCACCAGCTGCAATTGCTGCCAGTCCTTCTCCCCGAAGACGGCGCAATCCGCGCCGGTCTGGCTGAACAGCTTGGTGCAGACGGTGGCGACGCCACGGAAATGGCCGGGGCGGGCCGTGCCCTCGAAGCCCTCCGCCGGGCCTGTCACCTCGATCGTGGTGGCGGCGCCGGGGGGATACATGGTGGGCACATCGGGCATCCAGACGAGGTCGGTGCCGAGCGATTCCAGCTTGCGCAGATCGCCTGCCTCGTCGCGGGGATAGCGGGCCAGGTCCTCGGTGGGCAGGAACTGCAGCGGGTTGACGAAGATGGAGACGACGACTGCTTCCGCATGGCGCCGCGCCTCCGTCACCAGGGCCAGGTGTCCTTCATGCAGCGCCCCCATGGTGGGGACCAGGGCGAGGCGCTGGCCGGCCATGCGGCAGGCGGCGGTGGCGGCGCGCAACGCCGCAAGGTCGCGGATGACCCGCATGGTGATGGCTTCTCCCGGGCTTGTTGCGCGGGAGAGTGGGTGTGGCGGGGGCGGGGCGGCAAGGGCGGCGGGCGCGGATCACCCATTCCGCCCGGGCATCCGATGCCGGAAGGCCAGCGCCTCCGCCACATGCGCGCGGCCGGTGCGCGGCAGGCCCCCGAGGTCGGCGATGGTGCGCGCCACGCGCAGCGCGCGGACGGTGCCGCGGGTGGAGAGGCGGAGCCGCGTGCTGGCGGTTTCCAGCAGCTGCAGCGCCTCGGCATCGGCGGTCGCTTGCAGCGCGTCCCACTCGGCTTCCGCGTTGCAGCGTGCCCCACCGCGGGCACGCTGCCGGTCGCGCGCAGCGGCGACGCGGGCGGCGACCGTGGCGGAGGTTTCGCCGGCGGGCGCGCGGGCGAGTTCGGCGGGGGGCAGGGGCTGGATCTCGATCGTCAGGTCCATGCGGTCCAGCAGCGGGCCCGACAGGCGCATCTGGTAGTCCTGCCCGCATCCCGGCACCTTGGCGCATTCCCGCGCGGGATCACCGAGATAGCCGCAGCGGCAGGGATTCATCGCCGCGATGCACTGGAAGCGCGCGGGGTAGGTCACGTGGGCATTGGCGCGGCTGATCGTGGTGCGGCCGGTCTCCATGGGCTGGCGCAGCGCTTCCAGCGCCGGCCTCGGGAATTCGGGCCATTCGTCCAGGAACAGCACACCGAGATGCGCCAGGCTGATCTCGCCCGGCCGCGCGCGATGCCCGCCGCCGACCAGCGCGGCGACGGAGGCGCTGTGATGCGGCTCCCGGAAGGGCGGACGGCGCAGCAGCAGGCCGTCTTCCAGCATCCCCGCCACGGAATGCACCAGGGAGACGTCCAGCGCCTCCGCCGGCGTCAGGTCCGGCAGCAGGCCGGGCAGGCGGGCGGCGAGCATCGATTTCCCGGCACCTGGCGGGCCGACCATGAGGAGGTTGTGGCCACCGGCGGCGGCGATCTCCAGCGCCCGCTTGGCGCTTTCCTGGCCACGAACCTCACTGAGGCAGGCGACCTTCTGGACGCGGTCGTCCAGCCGCGGCGGCGCGGGGGCGGAGAGGGTCTGGGTGCCGCGAAAATGGTTGATCAGCGCCGGCAGGTCGGGCGGCGCCAGCACCTGGATGCGCCCGGCCCAGGCCGCTTCCGGTCCCTGCCGTTCGGGGCAGACCAGGCCGAGTTCGCGGGCACTCGCCGCCATTGCCGCCGGCAGCACCCCGGCCACCGGCGCCAGCGTGCCGTCCAGCGCCAACTCGCCGAGCGCCGCGAAATCCGCGAGTTCGTCGCGCGCCAGGATCTCCATGGCGGCGAGCACGCCGAGCGCGATGGGCAGGTCGAAATGGCTGCCCTCCTTCGCCAGGTCGGCCGGCGCCATGTTCACGAGGACCCGCTTCGGCGGCAGCGACAGGCCGATGGCGGTCAGCGCGGCGCGGACACGCTCACGCGACTCGCCGACGGCCTTGTCCGGCAGCCCGACGACGAGGAAGGCGGGCAGGCCCGGCGCGATCTGGACCTGGACCTCGACAGGCAGGGCCTCGACGCCGCTGAAGGCGAAGGTCTGGATCCGGGCGATGGTGCTCATTCGCCCAAGCCTGTGGTGTATTCGCGCTCCGATCAATGCCTGGTTGATGAAGATCGGGTCGATTCTACCTCAACGTTGCGGGGCCGGCCGCCCAGGGCGGGCGGAACCGGTTGAACTCCGCCGCGCGCTGGCGTTCAAGCACGCTGAAGACGCCATGGATCAGGTGGAAGGCATCGCCGGTCGTCAACTCCGCGCAGGCGGAGACAAGGGCGCTGCCATGGCCGGTGAAATGGATCAGCGGCGGTGATCGCGCGCCAAGCTCGCGCCGCATGCGTTCGGGCAGCCATGAACCGGGCGCCGGGCGCCGGTTCGCCTCCGCATTCAGCGCGTCGAGATCGGTATCCCGCGGAACCGTTGGCGGGAGGGACAGAAAGCGGAGGGGACAGGCCCGCAGCGGCTCGTCGCCCCACCCCTCGCCCGAGGTGTCGCGGCCGATGTCGCTGATGACGAGGTCGAAGGGTTGCGCGCGCGCCTCCCGCATCTCGTGCAACGCTTCGTCATTGCTGCGCGCGAAGCGGATGGAGATGCCCGCCCATTGGAAGAACTGGATCAGGTTGTTGTTGCCGGCCGGGTTGTCATCGACCCACAGGATGACGGCGCCCGACAGCACCGGCCTGACCCAGTTCGCGCGTGCCTGCACCGATTCAAGCTGGCCCGGTTCCAGGGAATAGCCGCCTGGCCGGGCGGGATTTGCGATCGGCAGCGCCGTCAGCGGTGCGCGTTCGATGGAGACCCCGAAACCGCTCAGCTTCTGCGCATCGCGAAGCAGGGCCTCGATCGCGCCGCGCCCGTCCCATGCGACGACGACCGCGGCGATTATGAGGGCGCCGATGGTGAGCGACCTGGCGATGGAGAGAACGGAGCCCGTCGCCTCGGCCACCCGGGCCAGCCATTCATTGAATGATCGATGAGGGGGCGAAGGCGCTTCACGATCCGGCAGGCCCGGTGACCGCCCGGCATTCGACTCCGACATCCGCGTCGCTCCACGATGGACGATGGCGGGCCGGGCGGCTTCCGCCCCAACCCTGCGCCATCAGGCCGTGCGCCACGAATCGCCGGCAAGCCGCATCATGCGCCGTTCCATCCGCCCATGAAACGGACCAGCAGTGTGCCCAACCGATCGACGTTGTAGCCGCCCTCCTGGATGATCGCCGTCGGCAGACCGGCCTTCGCGATCATGGCGCCGGCGCGGGCGAAGCCATCCTCCGTCACGGACAGCGCGTTCAGCGGCTCGTGCTCGCTGGCGTCGAAGCCGAGGGAGACGACCAGTGCCTCCGCCCCGAACTGCCGGATCGCGGCCAGGCCGTGCTCGATGGCGGGCAGCCAGGCGGCATCCCCGGAGCCGATGGCAAGCGGCAGGTTCAGGTTGCAGGCAAGGCCGGCGCCGCCGCCCCGCTCCCCGTGGTAGCCGACATACCAGGGGTAGTAGCCGGTGGGGTCGCCATGGACGGAGACGGTGAGGACATCCGGCCTGTCCCAGAAGATGCCCTGTGTGCCGTTGCCGTGGTGGCTGTCGATGTCGAGCACGGCGACGCGTTCGGCACCTGCGCGGCGCAGCGCCTCCACCGCAATGGCGGCGTTGTTGAGGTAGCAGTGGCCGCCCGCGCGCGCGGCGTAGGTGTGGTGGCCGGGCGGCCGACAGAGGGCGTAGGCGGTGCGGCCAGCGGCGGCTTCCTCCGCGGCCGCCAGCGCGCAGGCGGCGGCGCCGAGGCTCGCTGCCCAGGTGCCGGGGCCGATCGGGCAGGCGGTGTCGGCGGTGTACCAGCCGATGCGGCCGATCAGGCCGGTGGGGCAGGGCGCGCCCTGGGCCAGCATCTCCGGGCTGGGGTGGACATTCGCCACGATCTCCGGCCCCGCGCCGGGCAGCGCGGCCCATTCGGCGGGGGCGTCGCGCAGGAAGTCGAGGAAGGCGGCGGGGTGCACGGCCTCCAGCGCCTCCCTCGGCGCATCGGGCGGCGTCAGGGGTGGCAGGCCGAGGCGGTGCAAGCCTTCCATCAGCGACGCCGCGCGGGCCGGCACTTCGAAGTTGGGGCGCACCTGGCCGCGCATCAGGAAGAAGCGCGGGCTGTGCAATTCCTGGGCAGGATGGGCGAAGGTTTTCATGGACGCGACGGTAAGGGCCCCCGCGCGGCCTTGTCCATGCGATGCCGGGCGGCGTAGCGTTCGCCAACGAGGTTGGGAGACTTCACCAGATGAGCATTTCGCGCCGCGGCCTCATGGCCGCCACCGCCGCCGCCGCGGGCATGGGTCCAACGCTCATGCGGGTGGAGGATGCGCTGGCGCAGGGCATCCAGCCCCGCCGCGGCGGGACGCTTACGACGATCCTGCAGCCGGAGCCGCCGGTGCTGCAGATCGGCGTGAACAACCAGGGGCCGACGCTGATCGCGGCGGGCAAGATCTTCCAGGGCCTGGTGAAGTTCAGCCCGACGCTGGAGCCGCTGCCGGAACTCGCGGAGAGCTGGACCATCAGCCCCGACGCGTTGACCTACACCTTCAAGCTGCGGAACAACGTGAAATTCCATGACGGCACGCCGATGACGGCGGATGACGTCATCTTCTCCATCATGAAGTTCCACATGGAGGTGGCGCCCCGCGCCCGGGCCATCTTCCAGCGCATCGACAAGGCGGAAGCGCCGGACGCGCACACGGTGGTGCTGACGCTGAAGGCGCCCTTCGAGCCCTTCCTGCTGATGTTCGACGTCACCGCCTGCGCCATCGTGCCGAAGCACCTCTTCGACGGGCAGGACTACCGCACGGCGCCCGCCGTGCAGCGCCCGGTCGGCACCGGGCCGTTCCGCTTCGCCGAATGGCAGCGCGGCAACTTCATCCGGCTGGAGCGTTTCGCCGACTACTGGAAGCCGGGCCAGCCCTACCTGGACGCGATCATCTACCGGATTGTCCCCGACAGCCAGTCGCGACGCCTGGCGCTGGAGACCGGCCAGGTGCTGATGACCGCCGCCGGCGACATCGAGCCCTTCGACACGCCCGCGCTG
This sequence comes from Acetobacteraceae bacterium, assembly GCA_027482245.1. GTDB lineage: Bacteria > Pseudomonadota > Alphaproteobacteria > Acetobacterales > Acetobacteraceae > Falsiroseomonas. The sequence goes on from JAIXWG010000056.1 coordinate 52,172, forward strand.
CGCGCCCGCCCGAACCTGGAGGTGCTGACGACGGGCTGGGAATACTTCTCACCCCTCAGCTGGATCGAGACCAACCACCGCGTCGCGCCGCTCGGCGACATCCGCGTGCGCCAGGCGATAAGCCGCGCCATCGACCGCAACTTCATCGCGCAGCGGCTCTGGTTCAACATCGGCAAGCCGGCGACGAATCCCGTGGCCAGCACGACCAAGTTCCATGATCCGAGCGCCCGCATCGCGGGTTATGACCCTCGCGCGGCGATGCAGCTGCTGGATGCCGCGGGGCTGCGGCCGAACGCCCAGGGCGTGCGTGCCACCATCAAGCACCTGGTGCTGCCCTATGGTGAGGTCTGGACGCGGTTGGCGGAATACCTCCGCCAGTCGCTCCGCCAGGTCGGCATCCAGCTGGAGCTGGAGAGCACCGATGCCGGCAGCTGGGCGCGGCGGATCGGGGCCTGGGAATACGAGACCTCGATCAACTTCGTCTACCAGTTCGGCGACCCGACGCTGGGCGTGGAGCGGACCTATGTGTCGTCCAACATCCAGCGCGTGACCTTCACCAACACCGGCGGCTATTCCAACCCGCGCGTGGACCAGCTTTTTGCCGCCGCGCGTGACGGGCAGACGGCAGAGCAGCGCCGCGTCGCCTTCAGCGAGGTGCAGAAGATCCTGGTGGAGGAGGTGCCGCAGATCTGGCTGATGGAAATGGCCTTCCCGACCATCCATGACAAGCGCGTGCAGAATGCGGTCCGGCTCGGCACCGGCGTGCATGCGAGCTACGACGACGTGTTCCTGACAGCCTGAGGCATGGATCCCGCGAAGCTGCCGGGGTTCCTCGCGCAACGGCTGGTGAAGGCGGCGATCGTCGTGCTGGCGATCGTCGTCTGCAACTTCTTCCTGATCCATGCGGCGCCGGGCGACCCGGCCTCCGTCATCGCGGGGCAGTCGGGTGCCGCGGATGAACGCTTCCTGCAGCAGCTGCGCACGCAGTTCGGGCTGGACCAGCCGCTGCATGTCCAGCTCTGGATCTATGTGAAGGGCGTGCTGACGCTCGACCTCGGCTTCTCGCACCGCCAGCAGATGGCGGTCTCGACGCTGATCCTGGACCGCCTGCCGGCGACGCTGCTGTTGACGGGCGCGGCCTTCGCCTTCGCCATCACGCTCGGTGTCACGCTCGGCACGCTGGCGGCGCGGCGGGTCGGGACCTGGGCGGACAGTGTCATCACCGTGCTGGCGCTGACCTTCTACGCGACGCCGCTCTTCTGGGTCGGCCTCATGCTCGTGCTGTTCTTCAGCGTCTGGCTGGAATGGCTGCCGAGTTTCGGGATGATGAGCGTGGGCGCGAACCTGGCGGGGATCGCGCTGGTGCTGGATGTCGCGAAGCACCTGCTGCTGCCGGCCCTCACCCTCGGCCTCTTCTACATGGCGGTCTATGCGCGCCTCACGCGCGCCACGATGCTGGAAGTGGCGGACCAGGATTTCGTGAAGACAGCGCGCGCCAAGGGCGTGCCGGAAGGGCAGGTGGTGCGGCGGCACGTGCTGCGGAACGCGCTGCTGCCCGTCATCACCTTCGCGGGCATCCAGGCGGGGCAGCTGATCGGCGGATCGATCCTGGTCGAGACGGTCTTCGCCTGGCCGGGCATCGGGCGGCTGGCGTTCGAGGCGCTGCTGGCTCGCGACTATCCCGTGCTGATGGGCGTCTTCTTCGCTACCTCCGTCATGGTGGTGCTGTTCAACCTGTTGACGGACCTGCTCTACGCCGTGGTCGATCCCCGCGTGGAGGTGGCGTGATGGGCTTCCTCCGCAGCTTCGCGCGCAATAAGGGTGCGGTGGTGGGCGTGGTCGTCCTGGCGCTGGTCTTCGCCGTCGCCGCGCTGGCCGACGTGATCTTCCCCGGCACGCCCTGGGACATGGTCGCCGCGCCCTTCATGCCGCCGGGCGAGATGGACATGCTGCTGGGATCGGACAGCCTCGGCCGCGACGTCGCCGCGGGCATCGCGCATGGCGCGCGCATCTCCCTGCTGGTTGGCGCCGTCAGCACCGTCGTGGCGCTGGCGCTCGGCGTCTCGCTGGGGGCGCTGGCCGGCTATGTCGGCGGCGTCGTCGATGACCTGGTGATGCGCTTCACCGAGTTCTTCCAGACCATCCCGAGCTTCGTCCTGGCCATCCTGCTCGTCGCCATCTTCACGCCGACGATTTCGTCCGTCGTCTTCGCCATCGCGGTGGTGTCCTGGCCGCCGGTCGCGCGCGTCGTGCGGGCGGAATTCCTCTCGCTGCGCTCGCGGGAATTCGTGCAGGCGGCGGAGGTGCTGGGGAAATCGCGACTCTCCATCGTCATCGGCGACATCCTGCCCAATGCGCTGTCGCCGATCATCGTCCTGTCATCCCTGATGGTCGCGAATGCGATCCTGCTGGAGAGCGCGCTGTCCTTCCTCGGCCTCGGCGATCCGAACCTCATGACCTGGGGCTTCCTGATCGGGTCGGGGCGCAGCGTCATCCGCCTCGCCTGGTGGATGAGCGTGTTTCCTGGCGTGGCCATCTTCCTGACCGTGCTGGCGCTGAACCTGGTGGGGGAGGGGCTGTCGGATGCGCTGAACCCGCGCCTGGCGGGGAGGCGCACATGACCCTGCTCCGCGTCGAGGGCCTGACCGTGGCCCTGCCGCCGGGCGGCGATCGGCCGCATGCCGTGGAGGGCATCGACCTGACCGTCGATCCCGGCGAGATCGTCTGCGTGGTAGGCGAGTCCGGGTCGGGCAAGTCGATCACCGCCAATGCCGTGATGGGCCTGCTGCCGAAGACGCTGCCGCGCAAGGCCGGCCGCATCTGGCTGGGCGACACGGAACTGACCGCACAATCGCCGGAACAACTCCGCGCCCTGCGCGGCAGCCGCATGGCGATGATCTTCCAGGAACCGATGACGGCGCTGAACCCGCTGATGCGCGTCGGCGACCAGATCGCGGAAGCGCTGGCCGTGCATGGGGAGAAGCGCCGCGCGCGCGACCGCGTGCCGGAACTCCTTGCCGCCGTGAACCTGCCCGACCCCGCCGCCATCGCCCGCGCGCATCCTTTTCGCCTCTCGGGCGGGCAGCGGCAGCGCGTGATGATCGCCATGGCGCTGGCCCTCGAACCCGCGCTGCTGATCGCGGATGAGCCGACGACGGCGCTCGACGTCACGACCCAGATGCAGATCCTGCGCCTGGTGCGGGAGATCCAGTCGCGCAAGGGCATGGGGGTGATGTTCATCACCCATGATTTCGGTGTAGTGGCGGAGATCGCGGATCGCGTCGCCGTCATGCAGCGCGGCCGCATCGTGGAGCAGGGCGCCGCGGCCGAGGTGCTGAACAACCCTCGCCATGACTACACCAAGGCGCTGATCGCCGCCGTGCCCCATGGCGCCCCCACCGAGACCCGCGCGCCCGTCAGGACGGAGCCGGTTCTGGAAGCCAGGGGACTCGCGAAAACCTACACCCGCGGCGGCTGGTTCGGCGCCCGCGCCCTGGTGAAGGCGGTGCACGATGCCGACTTCACGCTGCGGCGCGGCGAGACGCTCGGCCTGGTTGGCGAATCCGGCTCCGGCAAGTCGACGCTGGCGCGCTGCGTGGTGGACCTGGTGCGGCCGGAGACGGGCCAGATGCTCTTCCACGGCCAGGACCTTCGCCCGCTGTCCCGCGCCGCGCGCAAGCCCTTCCGCAAGCGCATCCAGATGGTCTTCCAGGACCCCTATGCCTCCCTCAATCCAAGGCGGCGCGTGGGCGAGATCATCGCGGAAGGCCCGATCACCCATGGGGAGCCGCGTGACCAGGCGCTGGCCCGGGCGCGCGACCTACTGCGGCTGGTGAAGCTGGATGACGGCGCCATGGACCGCTTCCCGCATGAATTCAGCGGCGGCCAGCGCCAGCGCATCGGCATCGCCCGGGCGCTCGCCATGGAGCCGGAGCTGCTGATCGCGGATGAACCCGTCTCGGCGCTCGACGTCTCGGTCCAGGCGCAGGTGCTGGCGCTGCTGGCGGAAATCCGGGCGCGGCTCGGCCTGACCATGCTCTTCATCACCCATGACCTCCGCGTGGCGGCGCAGGTCTGCGATCGCATCGCCGTGATGCAGCGCGGTGCGATCGTGGAGCAGGGGCCGACGGCGGAGGTCTTCGGCAATCCGCAGCACAGCTATACGCGGGCGCTGCTGGACAGCATCCCCGGACGGGGCTGGACTCCTCCCACCTTCTGACGCGGGACTTCGCATGACGGACATGACGCTCGACCCCGGCGCGCGCCGGGCCATCCTGGAGGCCTGCGACCAGTTGCGGGCGGAGGCCGAGCAGGTGCTGATGCGCCTGGTGCGCTGCCCCTCGACGCTCGGCAATGAGCAATCGGCCCTGTCGGAGATGGGGCGGCAGTATGAGGCGCTCGGCCTCAAGCCCTTCGCGGTGCCGACGGATGTGGCGGCGCTGGAAGGCCATCCCGGCTTCTCGCCCCCGCTGATCCCCTATGCCGGGCGCGACAACATCGTGGCCGTTCACCGGCCGCGGGAGGCAACGGGCCGCAGCCTGGTCCTCCAGGGCCATGTGGACGTGGTGCCGGAGGGTGCGGAGGATGAATGGACCACGCCGCCCTATGAGCCCGCCATCCGCGGAGGCCGCATGTATGGCCGCGGCGCGGGGGACATGAAGGCCGGCATCGTCAGCTACCTCACCGCCTTCCGGGCCCTGAAGCTGGCCGGGCTGCAGCCGGCCGCCGAGGTGCAGATGCAGTCGGTGATCGAGGAGGAATGCACCGGCAATGGCGCGCTGGCCTGCATGGTCGCCATGCCCAAGGCCGATGCCGTCATCATCCCCGAACCCGGCCCCGGCCTGCCCGCGCTCTATTCGGCGGAAGTGGGCGTCGTCTGGGCCTGGGTCACGGTCACGGGCCGCCCCGCGCATGTGCGCGACAAGCAGGCAGGGGTTAACGCTGTCGAGGCCGCGATGGCGGTGTGGAAGCGCTTCGAGGAGTACGAGCGCGAGATGAATGACGGCTCGCGCATCCATCCAAGCTTCCGCGGCGTGAACCATCCCGTGAACGTCAACCTCGGCACCTTCGAGGGCGGCGAATGGAATTCCTCCGTGCCGACACGCGCGAAGCTCGGCCTTCGCGTCGGCGTCATGATGGGCAACACGGCGGCGAATGTGCGCGCGGACATCGAGCGCATCGTGGAGCAGGCGCGCGGCGACGGCGCGATGAAGGGCGCCAAGGTGAAGCTGGAATTCCAGGGCTTCATGGCCGATCCCTGCGTCTTCGACATGCAGGCGCCGATCGTTCGGATGGCCGCAACAAGTTACGCCGATCTGACGGGGCATGAGCTTCGGCACTACCCCGCCACGGGCCTCACGGATGGACGATTCTTCCAGCTCTACCAGGGCACGCCCGTCGCGTGCTTCGGGCCGGATGCGCAGGACATCCACGGGATCGACGAAAGCGTCGGCATGGACAGCATGCACGACATCACGCGGACCATCGCGGTGACCATGGCGAGCTGGTGCGGGGTGGAAAAGGCCTGATGGCAATGAGCAGCAATTTCCGGCCTTCGGGCGCGAGGCTCTGGGACAGCCTCATGGAATTCGCCGCCATCGGCGGCACGGCCAAGGGCGGCTGCAACCGGCAGACGCTGACGGACCTGGATGGCCAGGCGCGCGCGCTGCTGCAGCGCCAGGCGGAAGCGGCCGGCGCGACGCTGACGCTCGACCGCCTCGGCAACATGGTGCTGACGCGGCCGGGGCGCGATCCGTCCCGCAAGCCGGTCGCCATCGGCAGCCACCTCGATACCCAGCCGACCGGTGGGAAATTCGATGGCGTGCTAGGTGTGCTCGCCGGCCTCGAGATCCTGCGCGCGCTGCACGAAGCGGGGGTGGAGACGGAGGCGCCCGTCACCCTCGTCAACTGGACCAACGAGGAAGGTGCACGCTTCTCGCCGCCGATGATGGGCAGCGGCGCGGCCATGGGCATCTTCACGGAAGCGGAAGTGCTTGCGAAGCAGGATAGCGCCGGCGCCACCTTCGGGGGCGAACTTTCGCGCATCGGCTGGGCCGGCAGCGCGGACCCAGCAAAGCTGCAGGACCTCGGCGCCTATTTCGAGCTGCATATCGAGCAGGGCCCGGTGCTGGAAAGGCTCGGCCTCGATGTCGGCATCGTCACCCACGCACTCGCGCAGCACTGGTTCGAGGTGACGGTGACGGGCGAGGAAGCGCATGGCGGCAGCAGCATGGCCGGCCGGCGCGATGCCATGATGGCGGCGGCCGAGATGATGACGGCGATCGAGCGCCTGGCGCTGGCAGCTGGCGCCCGCGCCACGGTGGGCCGCGTCACGGTGCATCCGGACAGCCGCAACGTCGTCCCTGGCCGCGTCTGGTTCAGCCTCGACACCCGCCATGACCATGAGGATGACCTGGCGAAGCTCGCCGCCGGGTTGCGCGCGGAAGCCGCCGCCATCGGCGCCAGGCGGACCGGTATCGCGATCGAGGTCGCGGATTTCTGGATCTCTCCGGCCACGCCCTTCGATGCCGGGCTGGTGGGCAGGTTGCGGGACTCGGCCGTCGCCCGCGGCATCCCGCATCAGGAAATGCCGACCGCGATCGGCCATGACGCGGTCTATTGCGCACGCCGCGTGCCCAGTGTGATGATCTTCGTGCCCTGCCACGGTGGCGTCAGCCACAACGAGGCAGAGAGCATCACCCCAGAATGGGCCGAAGCCGGGTTGCTTGTCCTGGCCGATGCGGTGATCGCCACCGCCGGCGTCGCGAAGGGTTGAGGGCATGACGCGCATCGCCATCGGCGGCTTCCTGCACGAAAGCCATTCCTTCGCGCCGATCCCGACCACCTGGGCGGATTTTCTCTCGCCGGGTGGCTGGCCCGCCGTGCAGCGGCCCGGAACGCTGCTGGCCACGCTGCGGCCTTCCGCCGTGCCGGCGGCGGGCGCCATCAAGGCGGCGGAGGCCGCGGGCGTCACCCTCGCGCCGCTCTCCTGGGGTTTTGCGAATCCCGCCGGCCCCGTCACCGCCGAAGCCTTCGAGCGGCTGGCCGCGCTGATCTTCCACGACCTTCAGGCCGCGCTGGATGAAGGCCCGCTCGACGGCCTCTACCTCGACCTGCACGGCGCCATGGTGGCGGAGCATTTCCCGGATGCGGAGGGCGAGCTGCTGCGCCGTGCCCGCGCCATCCTCGGCCCCGACGTGCCGATCACGGCGAGCCTCGACCCGCATTGCAACCTCACCGCGGCGATGGTGCAGCACGCGGATGCGCTGGCGCCCTTCCGCACCTATCCGCATGTGGACATGAAGGAAGCCGGCGCGCGCGCCATGGCGCTGCTGCTGGAACGCATCAGGCTCGGCCGGCCCTTCGCCAAGGCCTTCCGCCAGCTGGACTACCTGATCCCGATCACCGGCCAATGCACGCTGGTGCCGCCGATGGCGGACGCCATGGCAGCGCGGGCATCGTTGGCGTCCCGCACGGAGGTCGCGGAACTCGGCCTCTGCTTCGGCTTCCCCTATGCGGATTTCCCGGATTGCGGCGTCGGCATCGCGGCCTTCGCGGTGGACCAGGCGCGGGCCGATGCGGCCGCCGATGGGCTGCTGGCGGACCTCAAGGCGCGGGAGGCCGCCTTCACGCCGGACATCCTGGCGGCGAAGGAAGGGGTCGCGAAGGCCATCAAGCTGGCGGACAAGGCGCGGAAGCCCATCGTGCTGGCCGACACGCAGGACAATCCCGGCGGTGGCGGGCATGGCGACACGACCGGGCTGCTCGCCGAACTCATCGCGCAGCGCGCGGACGGCGCCGTGCTGGCGCTGATCAACGATGCCGGGAGTGCCGCCGCCTGCCACGCGGCCGGGGAGGGCGCGTTGGTGCCCCTCAGCCTCGGCGGGAAGTCGGATGGCGCGCCGCTGGAGGTGCAGGCGCGCGTGCTGAAGCTGACCGATGGCGGCTTCATGTGCACGGGGCCGATGGCGGGCGGCAACTGGGCGGATCTGGGCCCGACCGCGCTGGTCAGCCCGGCGCCCGGCATTCGCGTGATCGTGACCAGCCGGAAGATGCAGGCCTATGACCAGGCGCTGTTCCGGCATGTGGGCATCGAGCCTTCGGCCCAGCGCATCCTCGCCCTGAAGTCCTCCGTGCATTTCCGCGCGGATTTCCAGCCGATTGCGGAGGCGGTGCTGGTCATCGCGGCACCGGGCCCGGTGGTGGCGGACCCCGCGACGCTGCCCTTCACCCACCTTCGGCCGGGTCTGCGTCTGCGACCGGGCGACAACCGACGGACATCATGACCGCTTCCCGCCCTGGCATCGCCTCCTTCCCGCCACTACCTCCGCGCGTGATCCCCTTCTCCCTGCTTCCTTCGCTAAGGACCCCGCCTGTGCTCCGCCCCGCCATCCCGGCCGGCCCCGCTGCGACCGCGCTGCGCATCGAGCGCATCGTGCAGTTGCCCGACGGCTTCGCCGAGCTGGCGGCGGATTCGCATGGCAGCGGGGAGCGGATGCTGGACGTGCTGCGGGAGGATTGGGAGGCCGGGACCATCCGCTTCGATGGCTGGGGAGAGGCGCTGTTCACCGTGCAGGGCCCGAACGGGCTGCTCGGCATCGGCGGCCTCACCCGCGACCCCTTCGCGGGGCAGGAGGTGGTCGGCCGCGTGCGCCGCTTCTACATCCGCCGCTCCGCGCGGCGCGCCGGGGCGGGGCGCGCGCTGCTCGGCGCCATCATCGACCAGGCGGCGGCCTCCGGATATCCGAAGCTCCGCGTCCGCGCCCCGGCCTCCGCCTTCGCCTTCTACGAAGCCTGCGGCTTCCTTCGCGCGGTGGGGGAGAAGGGCGCGACGCACATCCTGCCGCTGCCGGGCTGAAATCGCCTCAGGCGCCCCGCGCGGCCAGGAAGGCGTTGACCTCCGCCGCCGTCGGGATCGGCGCCACGGCGCCGTAGCCGATGGTGGACAGGGCCGCGGCGGCATTGGCGTAGCGGGCGGCCTGCCAGACATCGTCGCCGGCCACGGCGCGGGCCAGGAAGGCACCGGCGAAGGTGTCGCCGGCGCCGGTGGCGTCCACGGCCTCCATCGGGAAGCCCTCGATCGTCGCGCGGGCCTCCCGCGTTGCGACCATCAAGCCATCCGGGCCCAGCTTCAGCAGCACCAGCGGGCAGAGCGCCAGGTAGAAATCGGCGATCGCCTCCGGCTCCTGCAGCCCGGTCAGCAGACGCGCATCGTCCAGGCTGGGGAAGCAGATGTCGGACAGCCCGACGGCGGTGTGGATGCAGGCGGAGGCGCGCCGCAGCGGCCAGAGGCGGAGCCGCAGGTTGGTGTCGAAGCTGACCGTCACGCCGGCACCGCGCGCGACCTCGATCGCGCGGAAGGCGGCATCGCAGGCGCTGTCGGAGATGCCGAGGCTGATGCCGGAGAGGTGCAGCACCCGCGCCCGGCTGATCGCCTCCTCCGGCACGTCGGACGGCTTCATGCGGCTGGCGGCGCTGCCCTTGCGGTGGAAGGTGAAGTGGTGGCCGGATTCGTCATGGGTGACGAAGTAGACGGCGGTCGGAGCTTCCGCATCCGTCTGCACGGTGGACGCATCCACCCCCTCCATGGCCCAGAGCGCGCGGAAGCTGTCGCCCGCGGCATCCTGGCCCAGGTGGGTCACCATGCCGACATCGGCGCCGCTGCGGGCGGCGGCCACGGCGGCATTCGCGGCATCGCCGCCATGGCCTTCCAGGTAGAGCCGCCGGCCATCGGGCCCCGGGGGAAGCTGGTTGAATTCCAGCATAGGTTCACCCAGGCACAGGATGTCCGGCATGGCGGCTTCGTCCCCCGATCAGGCCTCTTGCGTCATCCCTGCTTGGGCGACTTCCGGCGCCGGATCAAGCGGGCGTGACCGCATTCAGGCCTGCATGATGCCGAGTACGTCCCGCGCGGCCGCTTCGATGCCCGCACGGTCGCCGCGTGCCAGCAGCGCTTCATCCACCAGGCGCCCGCCGATGCCCACGAAGGCAGCGCCGGCGGCCAAGTAGTCCGGCGCGTTGTGCGAATCGACGCCGCCGGTCGGGCAGAACACCGTGTCGGGGAAGACGGCGCGCAGCGCCTTCACATGGCCAGGCCCGCCGGCGGAACTGGCGGGGAAGATCTTCACGACGTCGGCCCTCGCGGCCAGCGCGGCGCGCACCTCGGTCGGCGTCATGGCGCCCAGCATCGCGATGGCGCCGGCACCATGCGCGGCCTCCGCCACCACGGGATCGACCCAGGGGCAGACCAGGAAGCGGGCACCCGCGGCCAGGCAGGCCTCCGCCGCCGCGCGGTCCGGCACGGTACCGGCACCGACCAGCAGCGCGGGATCGCTGGCGAGGTCACGGATCAGCGCCGGCGCATCCGGCACGGTCATGGTGATCTCGAACACCGTCAGCCCGGCGCCGCGCAGCCAGTCCACGGCGCGCGCGGCCAGGGCGGCGCTGCCGGTGCGGACCACGGGGATGACGCGCGCCGTGCGGAGGCGGGGGATCAGGGGATGGGTCATGGCCTGATCTTCCGGGATTCCAGCGCGGCCGTCACCCGGGCCGCCCGCCCCGCCGCCGAGTGTGGCGCCAGCAGCGCGGTTGCGACGCAGATTGCGTCGCCGATCGCGAATTGCACCAATCGCGCCGCCATGGGGGCCGGCGCCGCGGCATCCGGACCCGCCGGGCAGGGCACGAGCAGCGTCGCGGCCTCGGCCAGCGGCGATCCCGGCGGCGCCAGGGCGATGACGGTGGCGCCGGCGGCCGCAGCCTCGCGCGCGGCCTCCACCACCTCCCGCGCTCGTCCGTCAAGCGACAGGCAGAGGACGACCGCATCGGGGTCCAGCATCGCCGCCGCCACGGCCTGCGCCTGTGCGTCCCCGCGCGCGACCGTGTGGCGGCAGAATGGGAGTAGGCGCGGGGCAAGCGCTTCCGCGACCGACGCCGAGACACCCTGGCCCCAGAGTTCGACGCGGGAGGCGCGGACCAGGGCGAGGGCCGCGCGCTCGATCGCCGCGGCATCGAGCCCCGCCCGCGCGGCCGCCAGCGCGGCCATGGCGGCATCGATCACGGCGAGGCTGGCTTCCGGGACCGGCATCCCGGCTTCGATGGTGCGGAGGGGTGGCGGCGCCGAGGCGGCGCCGGCGACGGCGTCGGCGCGGGTCAGCGCCAGGCGAAGGTCGGCGAAGCCGTCAAAGCCGAGGCTGCGGCAGAAGCGGACGACGGTGGGTTCGGAGACGCCCGCCGCGCGGGCCAGGCTGGCGAGCGTGGCCGCCATGGTACCGGCGGGGTCGGCGGCCACGATCTCCGCCACCTTGCGCTCGGCCGGGCTCAGCCGGTCGAGCACCAGGGCAATGCGATCCCGCAATGGGCACCCCTCCGCCGTTGTCGCGTCACTAGAGCAATATGCGTTCAGATGGAATCATCTGAACGCATTTCTTGCTCTAGATTCAGAGACTTGTAGAGCGCGAGCCGCTTTCAGACGAACGCAGCGTGCTCTACGACGGGGCAGGGGGTGGCCTCAAGCCAGGCGGGCCATCGCCTCCGCCGTCGCCTGCAGGCGCAGCGCCTCCGCCTGCGCGCGGGCGGTGTCCTCGGCGGCGGTGGCCAGGTTGGCCTTCAGCGCTTCCGCGCTCTGGCCGAGGCCAGTCATGGCGGTGTTGAGGCTGGCGATCTGGCTGCGGAAATCGGCCACGGCGACGCGCTGTTCCTCCAGTGCCTCCTCCAGCCGGCGCAGCGCGAGACGGAGGCGGCGCTCCCCGGCGTCGGGGAAAGCAAAGACCTGCGCATCCTGCATCGGCGCGGCAGGCGCCGGGGTGGTCTGGGCCTGGCTGGCGGTCTCGTCGCGCATCGGGTGGTGCCTCCGGGTGGAAGTGTTGCCGGAACCTTAACCCGTCTTGGAAAAGAGACAAGCTGATTTTAAAGGAACAATTCACCTTTTCGCGTTACCCACCGGCGATTGCGCTCACGCACCGGTGGGTGAGCGTCACGCCACCAGCGCGCCCAGGGCCAGGCTGGCCGCGGCGCCTGCCGACAGGGCCCAGCGCAGCTTCATGTAGGAGGCCGGCACGAGCCCGCGCGCCGCGCCCCGCGCTTCCACGGCGGCCGTCAGCAGCAGCGCCGCGGCCAGCAGCGCCAGGCCCGGCCGCAGCGGCAGCAGCAGCGCCACCCACGCCACCAGGGATGGCAGGACGCCGAAGGCCAGCCGCGGCAGTTCCGCGCCCGCTTCCGATTCCGGCGCACGGAGCGCCAGGCCCCAATGCACGGCGCCGAGGAAGGCGAGGATGGCCGCGCCATAGGCGGCGAGTGCCGGCGGGGCCCAGCCGAAGGACAGCGCGCTGGCTGCGGCCAGGCCGAGGAAGGGGATCAGCCCGGCGGCGCCGAGCAGGAGGGCGGAGGGGGGCAGGGGGCGGTTCATGGCCGCAATGTGCGCCGTTCCCGCGCCTCGGAAAGCCCCGCGCTGGCCCGATCGTGCACCGAACGCCGTTTCATGCGGGGGACGGGACCGCTACATCAAGGCCTCTCCAAGCCAGGGATACCCAACGCGATGGCCACGGGCCTCGAATTGCTGCTGATCGTCGTCCTCGTCCTGCTGAACGGTGCCTTCGCGATGAGCGAGCTTGCCATCGTCTCCGCCCGCCGGACGCGGCTGGCGGCGCTGCAGCGGAAGGGCAGCGCGGGCGCGGCGGCGGCGCTGGCGCTGGCGGAGGACCCGCAGCGATTCCTGCCCACCGTGCAGGTGGGCATCACCCTGGTCGGCATCCTGGCCGGCGCCTTCGGCGGCGCGCGCCTGTCCGCCACCATCGCGGAACTGCTGGCGCCGCTGCCCGTCATCGGCGCCTTCAGCGCGGAGATCGGCTTCACCTTGGTGGTCATGCTGATCACCTATCTCAGCCTGATCATGGGCGAACTCGTCCCGAAGCAGCTGGCGCTGCGCAACCCGGAGGCGATCGCGATCATCGTCTCCCGCCCCCTGGCGCTGCTGGCGCGCATCACCGCGCCGGTGATCTGGCTGCTGTCCACCTCCTCCGCCCTCGTGCTGCGCCTCTTCGGCCGCCACGACCCCTCCGACAATTCGGTGACGGAGGAGGAGGTGAAGGCGGTGGTGGCGGAGGGTGCGACCTCCGGCGCCATCGAGACGGAGGAGCGGCACATGATCGAGCGCGTGCTACGCCTGGCCGACAAGCCGATCCGCGCCCTGATGACGCCGCGGACCGAGATCGAGTGGATCGACCGTACCGCGCCGCCGGAGGATGTGGCGGCCCGGCTGCGGGCTTCGGGCGTCACGCGCTTCGTCGTGGCGGATCGCCGCGTGGACAATGTGGTCGGCGTGGTCGCGGCCAAGGACCTGCTGGACCAGCTGCTGGAGGGATCGCCGCTGTCGGTCGCCCGCGCGCTCCGCCAGGCGCGCGTGCTGCCGGACACGCTCTCGGCGCTCGATGCGCTGGAACGGCTGCGGGACGACCCGATCGGCATGGCGCTGGTGATGGACGAGTATGGCAGCTTCGAGGGGGTGGTCACCGCCTCCGACCTGCTGGAGGCGATCGTCGGCGAGCTGGGCCCGGTGGCGTCCGACGAATCGGCGCCGGTCCTGCGCCATGACGGCAGCCTGCTGCTGGAAGGCATGATGCCGTCGGATGAGCTGAAGGCGCGGCTCGACCTGCCCGACCTCCCGAAGGAGGGCACCTATCACACGGTGGCCGGGCTGATGCTGGCGCTGCTGCAGCGCGTGCCGAAGGAGGGCGACCGCATCGCCTGGGCCGGCTGGCGCTTCGAGATCATCGACATGGATGGGCGCCGCGTGGACAAGGTCCTGGCGGTCAAGGACGAGACGATGGTGGTCCAGGGGCCCTGACGGGCCCTGGGGGTTGTTCAGGGGCCCTGGGGGGTGGCGGGCTACTGCCCGCCGCCATTCCCCCGCGCCTTGGCGATCGGCGCGATGAACTGGGGCTCCGTGTCCCAGGGGAACAGGATCCAGGTGTCCTGGCTCACTTCGGTGATGAAGGTATCGACCGTCGGCTTGCCGGCGGGCTTCGCATAGACCGTCGCGAAATGGGCCTTGGGCAGCATGGCGCGCACGACCTTGGCCGTGGTGCCGGTGTCGACCAGGTCGTCGATCAGCAGCCAGCCCTCGCCCTGGCTTTCCAGCGCGGCCTGGGGCGGCTTCACCACCTGCGGCTGGCCGCGCTGTTCCTCGTCATAGGTGACGACGCTGACCGTCTCGATCAGGCGGCAATCCAGTTCGCGCGCCACGATCGCGGCCGGGATCAGCCCGCCACGGGTGATGGCGACCATGCCGGTCCAGGGGCCGCGTTCCACCAGGCGCCAGGCCAGGGCCTTGCCGTCCCGGTGCAGCTGGTCCCAGGTCACGGTGTAGTAGCGGGGCGCCATCGTCTCATCCTCTGCGTCAGGCACGGTCAGAACATCTTCCCGCCATCGGGCACCTTGAGGTCGGGCTTCAGCAGGACCACGGCGCCGCTGTCATCCGGCACGCCGAGCACCAGGACCTCGCTCTCGAAGTCGCCGATCCGGCGGGGCGGGAAGTTCACCACCGCCATCACCTGCCGGCCGATCAGGCGGTCCGGCGTGTAGTGGACGGTGATCTGGGCGGCGGACCGCTTGGTCCCGATCTCCCCGCCGAAATCGATCCAGAGCTGGATGGAGGGTTTGCGCGCGGTCGGGTGCGGCTGCGCATCGACGATCGTGCCGGCGCGGATCTCGACCTTCTCGAAATCGGCATAGGTGATCGGTTCCATGGCGCGTCCTACCGCGGGGCGGACAACAGGGGAAGGGGGTCCACTTGCGCAGCCGGGCCGCGCGGCGCATTGACCGGAAAGCCCGAACGGGCGCCTGCGACACAGAAGGCGAGCCTGACCCCGCATGCTTCCGACGACCCCCTCCTTCCGCCTGGACGGGCTGCGCGCCCTGGTCACCGGCGCCAGCAAGGGGATCGGCCGGGCCGGGGCCGTGGCGCTGGCCGCGGCGGGGGCGGAGGTGGTGGCCGCCGCCCGCAGCCTGGATGAGCTGGAGGCGCTGACGACCGAGTTGGGTGAGGCGGGGCTGGCCGCCCGCGCCGCGCAGCTCGATGTCACGGATCGCGGCGCCGTGCGCGCGCTGGTGGAGGCCGCGGGCCCCTTCGACATCCTGCTGAACAATGCCGGTACCAATATCCGGCAGCCCTTCCTCGAGGTGGAGGACGGCGCGCTGGATTCGCTGCTCGACCTCAACCTCCGCGCCATGTTCACCGTGGCCCAGGCGGCGGCGCAGGGGATGGCGGAGGCGGGCAGGGGCGGGGCCATCATCAACCTGAGCAGCGTGAACGGCCACGTCGCGGGGCTGAACCGCAGCGTCTACACGGCGACCAAGCACGGGATCGAGGGCCTGACCAAGGCCATGGCGGTCGAGCTCGGCCCGAAGGGCATCCGCGTGAACACCATCGCCCCGGGCTTCGTGGACACGCCGCTGACCGCCGGCTTCCTGGCCGATGAGAAGGTCCGCCAGGCGCAGATCCGCCGCACGCCGCTCGGCCGGATCATGACGGTGGAGGACATCATGGGCGCCATCGTCTTCCTGGCCTCGCCGGCCAGCGCCATGGTCTCCGGCACCTGCCTCCTCATCGATGGCGGCTTCTGCGCGCAATGAGCGGCGGAGCCGGTTTTGGCCCGGTGCGCAGCACGGGCCGCTCCCCCCTTCGCCCAACCCTTTCCCCCGGTGGGGAGAGGGCCTTTCCGTGATGACGTCCAAGGGTTCTGACCAATGAAGCGCGATTTCCACGCCCCCGGCCGCAGCGCCGTCTATGCCGCGAACGGGATGGCCGCCACCTCCATGCCGCAGGCGACGCTGGCCGCGCTCGACATCCTGCGCAGCGGCGGCAACGCCATGGACGCCGCCATCGCCGCCTGCGCCGTGCTCGGCGTGGTGGAGCCGCAATCCACGGGCATCGGCGGCGACTGCTTCTGCCTCTACGTCCCCGCCGGCTCCAGCCAGGTCATCGCGCTCAATGGGTCGGGCCGCGCGCCGCGGGGGGCGACGCCGGAAGCGCTGCGGGCCTCCGGCCTCACCGCCATGTCGCCGACCTCCGCCCATTCGGTGACGGTCCCCGGCGCCATCTCCGCCTGGGCGAAGCTGAACGAGGCGCATGGCCGGAAGTCGCTGGAGGAAATCCTGGCGCCGGCGATCGGCTATGCCGAGAACGGCTTCTTCCTCTCCGCCCGCGTGGCCAGCGACTGGGAAGGCTCCGTCGGCAAGCTGGCCAAGCATGGCCCGGCCGCGCAGCACTTCCTGAAGGACGGCGCCGCCTATGCGCTCGGCGACAAGTTCGTGAACCCGAAGCTCGGCGCCACCATGCGCGCCATCGGCAAGCACGGCGCCAAGGCCTTCTATGAGGGTGCGATCGCCGCCGACATGGTGAAGACGCTGCGGGAGGCCGGCGGAACCCATACGGAGGAGGATTTCGCCCGCGGCGCCTCCGTCGCCGGCTTCGTCGATCCCATCAAGCGCGCCTGGCGCGACATGGAGGTCTTCCAGTGCCCGCCGAACGGCTCGGGCATGATCACGCTGATGGTCCTGGCGCTGATCGACAAGCTCGGCTTCCCCGAGGAAGGCTTCCTGAGCACGGAGCGCCTGCACCGCCATGTCGAGGCCGCGCGCCTCGCGTACCGGGACCGCGACGCCTTCCTGGCCGACCCGTCCCAGGTCGAGGTGCCGGTGGAGCACCTGCTCTCCGACCGCTACCTCGATGCGCTGGCGAAGCTGGTGCGGGATGACCGGGCGATGCCGGAGATGCCGCTGGCGGGCCAGTCGGACCTCGCGAAGCACAAGGACACGGTCTACCTCTCCGTCGTCGATCGCGACGGCAATGCGGTGTCCTTCATCAACTCGCTCTTCGAGGGCTTCGGCAGCGGCATCTTCGCCCCCGAGGCCGGCGTGATGCTGCAGAACCGCGGCTACGGCTTCCGTCTGGAGGAAGGCCACCCGAACTGCATCGCGCCCGACAAGCGCCCGATGCACACCATCATCCCGGGGATGGTGATGAAGGACGGCCAGGCCATCATGCCCTATGGCGTCATGGGCGGGCACTACCAGCCGATGGGCCAGACCAACTTCCTGGTGAACCACTTCGTCTATGGCCTCGATGTGCAGGAAGCGATGGACGCGCCGCGCCTCTTCCCGCGCCTCGGCAAGGTGCAGGTGGAGAAGGGCATCCCGGCCTCCGTCGTCGATCGCCTGAACCGCCTCGGCCATGAATGCGAGCTGATCGACAAGCCGCATGGCGGCGGCCAGGCGATCCTGATCGACCGCGAGCGCGGCTGCCTTGTCGGGGGCTCTGACCCCCGCAAGGATGGCTGTGCGATGGGCTACTGAGGACATCCTGGCCATGACCGAACCCTGCGATCTCTCGGCCGTCGAGGCGCGGCGCCTCATCGGCACGCGCAAGCTCTCCCCGGTGGAACTGCTGGACAGCTGCCTGGCCCGCATCGGCGCCGTGAACCACGCGGTGAACGCGATGGTGGCCATGGACACCGACCGGGCGCGGGAGGGAGCGAAGGCCGCCGAGGCCGCTGTCATGGCCGGGGCGAAGCTCGGCCCGCTGCATGGCCTGCCGATCGGCATCAAGGACCTGGAGGAGACGAAGGGGCTGCGCACCACCTGGGGCAGTCCGATCTTCGCCGACCATATCCCGACGAAGGATGAGGCGATGGTCGCCAACCTCCGCAACGCGGGGGCGATCGTCACCGGCAAGACCAACACACCGGAATTCGGCGCCGGCGCGAACACGCGCAACCTGGTCTATGGCGCGACGGGCAATCCCTTCGACCCGACGCGCTCCGCGGCCGGCTCCTCCGGCGGGTCGGCCGTGGCGCTGGCCTGCGGGATGGTGCCGATCGCGTCCGGCAGCGACACGGGCGGATCGCTGCGGAACCCGGCCGCCTTCAACGGGATCGTGGGCTTCCGGCCCTCGCCAGGGCTGGTGCCGGCGGAACGGCGCGGGCATGGCTGGTCGCCGCTGCCGGTGCTGGGCCCGATGGCGCGCAACGCGCGGGACGCGGCGCTGCTGCTTTCCGCCATGGCGGATGACGATGCGCTGGACCCGCTGGCCTATACGCTGCCGGACCGCCGGGTGCGGGGCGGGGACCGGAACCTCTATCCGCCCATGCAGGTGGACCTCGGCGCGCTGCGGGTCGCGGCCACGCCCGATTTCGGCTTCGCCCCCACGGAGCGCCACATCCGGGAGGTCTTCGCCAGCCGCGTTGCCGCGCTGACGCCGCTGTTCGGCCGTGTCGAGGAAGCGACCCCCGACTGCGCCGGCACGGATGAAAGCTTCGAGATCCTGCGCGCGACCAGCTTCGTCGCGAGCCATGCGGAGAAGTGCCGCACGCGGCCGCAGGATGTCGGCCCCAATGTCCGCGCCAATGTCGAGGAAGGGCTGCGGTACAGCCTGGCCGACTACGCCCGCGCGGCGACGGAGCAGACCCGCATCTACCGGCTGTGGCAGGGCTTCTTCGCGAAGCACGACATCATCATCACCCCCGCCATCACCATCAGCCCGCGCCCCTGGTCGGAGCTTTACCCGGCCGAGATCGATGGCCAGCCGACCCGGACCTACTTCCACTGGCTGGCCATGGCCTATGCCGTGACGCTGGTCGGCCACCCCGCGGTCAGCCTGCCGCTCGGCCTGGATAAGGCGGGCATGCCCTTCGGCCTGCAGATCGTGGGGCCGCGCGGTGGGGACGCGCTGGTGCTGGCCGTAGCGGCAGCCATCGAGGAAGCCGTCGCGGGCGATGCCTCGCTCGCCCGCCCGGTGCCGGATATCGCGAAGCTCACCGCCGCGGCGCCGATCTCCGCCATGCCCAGCTTCAAGAGCTGGGCGTGACCTACCAGCGGCGATAGCCGCGGTCGTAGCCCCGTTCGTAGCCATAGTCCCGGTAGCCGTAAGCGGGCCGGCGATCGTAGGAACGGTGCCGCGGCTGGTCGTTGGCGGAGGCGATGGCGATGCCGGCCAGCGCCACGCCGGCACCCAGCGCCAGGCTGGCCGGCACGTTCACCGAGCCGTCCGGATTCTGGCAGGCGCCGAGCAGCAGGCTGGCGGAGAGGGCGAGGGCAGGAAGGATACGCATCGGGGGGAACCTCCTGCACGGAAGCTTCCCCCTGGGGCAGGGCGGGCGCAGGGCCGCATCATGGCGGCGCCGGGCGCATCATGGCGGCGCGAAGGCGCCTCAGGCCCTTACGCCGGAGGCGCGGTCGGGCCCTCCTGCCGGAGGCGGTTACGCCCTTGCGCCGGAGAAGGCGTTGAAGGTCTGGATGGTGTAGGTGTCCTTCACCCCTGCCACGCTCTGCACCCGTTCCACCACGAACAGGCCGATATCCTGGTCCGCCTCCAGGTAGAACTTGCCGAGCAGGTCGTACTGCCCGCTGGTGGAATGCATCTCCGACAGTTCCGGGATGCTGTCCGCCATCTCCCGCGCCACAGCATAGGCGCGGCCCATCTCGCACTTGATCATGACGAAGATGGCTCGCATCGCGGGGTGCTCCATTAACCATTGAGGTCGCCAGATTGGCGCGGCGGTGGCGCGCGGGGAAGGGCAGGGTTCCCGGCACGTTCATTGCATGGCTAAATTTGAGCGTTACGTCTTGCAAACCGCCGCAAAGCGGGTCAACTGCGATCGGACGGAGGGTTCCGCCAATGGGTGGGACATTTTGTCCGGACTGGCGAATAGCAGGAACGTGACTCTCGTCCGTCCCCAACCGGGGCGGGCCAGAACAATGCTGTCAGGACTGGGGTCGCATGCGCACAACCTCCCAGCTAGCCGTTCTGGCCCTCATCGGAGGGCTTGGCGCGGCTTGGCATGTCTATGGTGAACAGTACGGTCTGCCTCGACCGCTGGCTCTGGTGGGGCTTGAAGCCGCGCCCGCCCCGGCGGCCCGTGGCGGTGGTGGTGGCGGCCCGATCGGCGTCGCCGTGGCCCCTGTGCGCGTCGGCACCGTGATCGACCGGGCGGAGAGTGTCGGCACCGTCCGCGCCCGCGATTCGGTCTCCATCACCGCCAAGGTCACCGGCATCGTCACCTCCATCCGCTTCCAGGAAGGGCAGCGGGTGCGGGAAGGGGACCTGCTCGTGGACCTCGACGCCGGCGCGCTGCGCGCCGAACTCGACCAGGCCCGCGCGCTGTTCGACGACGCCCGCAGCCAGGTGGTCCGCGCCCGGCAGCTGCAGCCCGGCCAGTCCATCGCCGCCCAGCGGCTGGAGACGCTGGAAGCCGTCGCCCGCCAGTCCGAAGGCCGCGTCCGCCAGGCCCAGGCGAGGCTGGAGGAACTGCGCGTGGCCGCCCCCTTCTCCGGCCGCGTGGGCCTGCGCCAGGTCAGCGTCGGTGCGCTGGTGCAGCCGGGCACGCTGGTGACCACGCTGGATGACATCTCCAAGGTCCGTGTCGAATTCGCGGTGCCGGAGGTCTTCGTGGCCCGGGTGCGCGAAGGCAGCGTCGTAACGGCCCGCAGCACCGCCTTCGGCGACCGCCGCTTCACGGGCACCGTCGCGGTGGTCGATACCCGCATCGACACCAACACCCGCACCGTCCGCGTCATCAGCGAATTCGACAATGCCGATGAGGCGCTGAAGCCCGGCCTGTTCATGACGGTCGAGGTGGTGCTGAGCCGCCGCGACGATGCGCTGCTGGTGGCGGAGGAGGCGCTCGACCCCCTCGGCGACCGCAACTTCGTCTATGTGATCCGCGACAACCGCGCGCGCCGCGTCGAGATCCGCGTCGGCCAGCGCCTGGCCGGAGAGGTCGAGGTGCTGTCGGGCGTGCAGCCCGGCGACAACGTCGTCGTCCGCGGCATCCAGCGCCTGCGCAATGATGCCCCCGTGCGGGTGACCGAGACGCTGACCCGCCCGACCTCCTGACCGGCTGCAAGACGGGATAACCGGCCATGGTGCTTTCCGACGTCTCCATCAAGCGTCCCGTCTTCGCGACGGTCATCAGCCTGATGCTGATGGTGCTCGGCCTCGCGGCGCTGATGCGCCTGCCGGTGCGCGAATATCCCGCGATCGACCCGCCCGTCGTCTCCGTCACCACCACCTATCGCGGCGCCTCCGCCGCGGTGGTGGACACGCAGATCACGGAAATCCTCGAAGCCGCCGTGGCGGGGATCGAGGGCATCAAGTTCATCACCAGCCAGTCGCGCGACGAACGCAGCCAGATCACCATCGAGTTCCGGCTGTCGCGCAACGTCGATGCCGCGTCGAACGACGTGCGCGACCGCGTCGCGCGGTCGCTCGCCCGCCTGCCGGAGCAGGCGGATACGCCCGTGGTGCAGAAGGTGGATGGCGATGCGCGCCCCATCCTCTGGGTCGCGCTGGTGTCGGACACGCTGTCACCGATGGAACTGACGGAGGTGGCGCGCCGCCGCTTCGTCGATCGCCTCGCCATCGTGGAGGGCGTGGCCCAGGTCCTGGTGCTGGGTGAGCGCAAGCCCGCCATGCGCCTCTGGCTCGACCGCCAGGCGCTCGCCGCCCGCGGCCTGACCGTGCAGGACGTGGAGGACTCGATCCGCCGCGAGAATATCGAGCTGCCGGGCGGCCGCATCGAAAGCTCCGCGCGAGAACTGACGGTCCGCACCGACACGCGCATGAACCGGCCGGAGCAGTTTCGCCAGGTCGTCCTGTCCCGCAACGCCAACGGCCAGGTGATGCTGGGCGACGTGGCGCAGGTGGAGGTGGCGCCGGAGGATACGCGCGGCGAATACCGCATCAACGGCAAGCCCGGCGTCGGCCTCGGCATCCTGCGGCAATCCACCGCCAACACGCTGTCCGTCGCCGACGGGGTGAAGGAGGAGGTGGAGCGCATCCGCGCCTCCATGCCCGACGGCGTGCAGGTGGTGATCGGCTATGACGAAAGCACCTTCATCGCGCGCTCGATCTATGAGGTCGAGCACGCGCTGGTCACGGCGCTCGTCCTCGTCGTCGTCGTCATCTTCTTCTTCCTGCGGTCCTGGCGCGCCACCATCATCCCGGCGGTCGCCATCCCGGTCTCCCTCATCGCCTCCTTCACCGCGCTGGCGGCACTCGGCTTCTCGCTGAACGTGCTGACGCTGCTGGGCCTGGTGCTGGCCATCGGCCTGGTCGTGGACGACGCCATCGTGGTGCTGGAGAATGTCCACCGCCGGATCGAGGAGGGGGAGGAGCCGCTGCTCGCTGCCATCCGCGGATCGCGGGAGATCGCCTTCGCCGTCATCGCGACAACGCTGGTGCTCGTCGCGGTCTTCGTGCCGCTGTCCTTCATGGGCGGCAACACGGGGCGGCTCTTCACCGAATTCGGCTTCGCGCTCGCGGCTTCCGTCATCTTCTCCGGCCTCATCGCGCTGACGCTGACGCCGATGATGTGTTCCAAGCTGCTGAAGGCGCATGAGGGCGAGAGCCGCCTGGTGCGCTGGACGGAGCCCTTCTTCCTCGGCATGAACTGGGTGCTGCGGACGACGCTGAAGCGCGCCCTCGCCGCGCCGCTGATCACGCTGGGCGGTTCCGCCGTGCTCTGTGGCCTGGCGGTGGTGCTGTTCAACATCCTCCCCAAGGAATTCGCCCCGGTCGAGGATCGCGGCACCATCATCATCCCGACCACGGGGCCGGAGGGTGCGTCCTTCGGCTACACCCGCGAACAGGTCGTGCGGGTGGAGCGCATCCTGCAGACCTTCGTCGAGCGCGGCGAGATCGACAGCCAGTTCGCCACCATCGGCGGCTTCCAGCGACCGGCACAGTCCAACGTCGCGAACATCTTCATGCGCCTCGCGCCGTGGGAGAACCGCAGCCGCAAGCAGCAGGAGATCGCGGCGGAGATGATGCCGCAGCTCCTCGCCATCCCCGGCGTGCGCGCCTTCGCGCTGAATCCGCCCTCGCTCGGCCAGCGCGGCTTCCAGCCGCCGGTGCAGTTCGTGATCGGCGGTTCGGACTACGCCACGCTGGTGCAGTGGCGCGACCGCTTCCTGGAACGCGCCCGGCAGAACCCGCGGCTGCAGAACCTCGACAGCAACTACCGCGAGACGAAGCCCGAGATCCGCGTCGAGATCGACCGCCGCAAGGCGGCCGAGATGGGCCTTTCCATCCAGGCCGTCGGGCGCACGATCGAGACCATGCTGGGATCGCGTGAGGTCGGCACCTATGTCGAGGGCGGCGACGAGTACAAGATCCTCGTCCAGGCGCGGGAACAGGACCGCGCCACGCCCTATGACCTGCAGAACATCTTCGTGCGCACCAGCGCGGGCGGGCAGCTTGGCCTGATCGCGGGCAGCGGGTCGCTGCAGGGCGCGCTGGTGCCGCTGTCCAACATCGTGACGCTGAGCGAGCGGGCCCGCCCGCAGAGCCTGGCGCGCGAGGACCGGGTGCGCGCCATCACCATCACGGCCTCCCTCGCCCCCGGCTACACGCTGGGCGAGGCGCTGGCCTTCATGGAGCAGACGGCGCGGGACGTGCTGCCGCCGGAAGTGCGCATCAGCTATCGCGGCCAGAGCCTGGAGTTCAAGGAAAGCTCCGGCGCGCTCTACGTGACCTTCGCCCTCGCCCTGCTGGTGGTCTTCCTGGTGCTGGCGGCGCAGTTCGAGAGCTTCATCCACCCGATGATCATCCTGCTCTCCACGCCATTGGCGCTGACGGGCGGGTTGCTGGCGCTGCACTTCACCGGCGGCACGCTGAACATCTTCAGCCAGATCGGCATGATTCTGCTGATCGGGCTGATGGCGAAGAACGGCATCCTGGTCGTCGAATTCGCGAACCAGCTGCGGGACCGCGGGCTTTCGGTGCATGACGCGGTGCTGGAAGCCTCCGTCGTGCGGCTGCGGCCGATCCTCATGACCTCCATCGCGACGGTCTTCGGCGCGGTGCCGCTGGCCATGGCGACGGGCGCGGGCGCCGAAAGCCGCCAGGCGCTGGGCGTGGTGATCGTGGGTGGCGTCACCTTCTCCACCTTCATCACCCTCTACGCCGTGCCGGCGCTGTACCTGCTGCTGGCGCCCTTCACCAAGCCGATCGGCGCCGTTGCCGCCAAGCTGGCGGAGCTGGAACGGACCCCGGCCAAGCCGCATGGCGGCCATCCCGCGCCAGCGGAGTAATCGCCCCGGCCCCATGACGCGGCCGCCGGATAGCCCGGCGGCCGCTTCTGTTTTAAACCCTCCCCATCGAGGGATGGGGAGGCCAGCAGTGGCAGGGATCGAGGCTCGGACCGGGGGGCAGTTGCTCGCGGATGCGCTGGTCGCGAATGGCGCGACGCATGTCTTCGCGGTGCCCGGCGAAAGCTACCTCGACCTGCTCGACGGCCTCTATGCCCAGCGCAACCGCGTCGAACTCGTCACCTGCCGGTTCGAGGCCGGTGCCGTCCACATGGCGGAAGCGCATGGCAAGCTGACGGGGCGGCCCGGCGTCGCCGTCGTGACGCGCGGCCCGGGCGCCTGCCACGCCGCGATCGGCGTCCATGTCGCCTTCCAGGACAGCACGCCGCTGGTGCTGCTGGTGGGCCAGATCCCGATGAACGAGACGGATCGCGAGACCTTCCAGGAAGTGGATTACCGCCGCTTCTTCGGCCCGATCGCCAAATGGGTCACCCAGATCGACGAGGCCGCGCGCATCCCCGAGCTGATGGCGCATGCCTTCGATGTCGCGACCAGCGGCCGCCCCGGCCCGGTGGTGGTGGCGCTGAGCGAGGAGATGCAGAAGCACCTGGTGGAGGCCGTGGATATCGGCCCCGCGCCCGTGCTGCCGCCGCATCCCGCGCCGGATGCGCTGCCCCGCCTGATGGCGATGCTGGAGAAGGCAGAGAAGCCGCTCGCGATCCTGGGCGGCAGCCGCTGGACGGACCAGGGGCGCGCCGACATCGCGAAGTTCCTGACCGCGAACGACATCCCCGTCGCCGTCGGCTTCCGCCGGCAGGGCCTGTTCGACGGCACCTCCGCCCATTTCGCGGGCGATCTCGGCGTCGGTGCCGATGCGGGGCTCGTCGCCAAGGCGAAGGAGGCCGACCTCATCGTCGCCATCGGCACGCGGATCGGCGAGCCCGTCAGCCAGGGCTACACGCTGTTCGACATGGCGGGGTCGAAGCCGATCATCCATGTCTATCCCGACCAGGCGGAGATCGGCCGCGTCTATCGCCCGGCGCTCGGCATCGTCTCGGACCTCAACGCCTTCGCGGCCGCCGCCGCGGCGCTGCCGCCCGTGGCCGCGCCGCGCTGGGCTGGCTGGCGCGCTTCCGTGCGCGCGGCGCGGGAGGCGCAGGCCAAGGCACCGAGCTACGAGGGCAAGCTGAACCTGGCCGTGGCGCTGCAGGAACTCGAGAAGGCGTTGCCGGCCGACACGATCTTCACGACCGATGCCGGCAATTTCGCCACCTGGCCGACGCGCTTCATGCATGTGGGCGCGAAGCAGGATTTCCTCGGCCCGACCAACGGCGCCATGGGCTACGGCATCCCGGCCGCGATCGGCGCGGCGATCACGCATCCCGACCGCACCGTGCTGTGCTTCGTCGGCGATGGCGGCGCGCTGATGACGGGGCAGGAGATCGCGACCGCCTTCCACCACGGCGCCGCCCCCATCGTCATGGTCTTCAACAACGGCATGTACGGCACGATCCGCATGTACCAGGAGAGGACCTATCCCGGCCGCGTCTCCGGCACCGCGCTGACCAACCCCGATTTCCGCCTCTTCATTGAGAGCTTCGGCGGGCATGGCGAGGTGGTGGAGACGACGGAGGAGATGGTGCCCGCCTTCCAGCGCGCGAAGGCCAGCGGCAAGCCAGCCATCATCGAGGTGCGGATGAACCCGGAGCAGGTGACGAACCGCGCCACCATCGCGCAGCTCCGGGCCCAGGCTACGAAGTAGCCTGCCTCCGGGCTTTCCTTCGACCGCGGGCGGTGGCACTGAGAACGCCGCCCGCGGGCGCTGGATGGGTGGCCGAGTGGTTTAAGGCAGCGGTCTTGAAAACCGCCGTAGGTGCAAGCCTACCGTGGGTTCGAATCCCACCCCATCCGCCACTGCCGGTTTCCCCGCCTTCTGCCGTCGCTGCCGCGTAGCCGGCCGCCAGACGCTGTGCCGGCTGGGTTGTCCTGCCCTGGCAGCCGTGAAACCCTGATGGGCCGGTGAGCGCACCCCACCGGCTACGCCTGCCACACGCCCAGGTTGCGACGAAACCTTTGCGGGTTGCGCACGACATCGCCTACCGTCCTATCGGCGAAAGCATGAGGAGGACGTCGATGCCGGATTGGGTTGTCACCGACCGCAGCAACCCCATGGACAAGGTCGTCGGCTACCAATCCATGCTGGCTGCCATGCGTACCTTCGTGCGCGCCGGCGGCGTCGCGCAGCCCATCGTGCTGACCATCAAGCATGGTGTCGGGGCCGCGCCAGCGACCACGCTGACGATGAAGAACGACAACTTCGAAGTCACGAGCATCAACGGCCACCAGATCGCCTACAACTACGCTGGCGGGCTGGAAGACTTCCACGCATCCGGCTTCCCGAACTGCTTTCCGACCGACGGGACCGCGCCAACCGCCGCGCAGAAGACCCAGCTCCTCTACATGTTCCCCGAAGCCGCGCGCAGTGCCGTGATCGAGGACGCCTTCGTCGATGCGCTGACCAACAATGCCAGCGTGAAGCTCAGCAGCTTCCTGCCGCTGGTGAAGGCCTACCAGCATACCTGCGGAACGGGCGGCGTCGGACTCAACCATCACCATCCGCCGCGGGCGCTCACCGCGGCGGACTACAAGCTCTACGCCGCCACCCTCGCGGACCGCACGCCGGACAGGATCCATATCAACGCGCTGTTCGGCTGAACCGCGCCTTTCGTCGCCTGCGCGCCGATCGTGCGGGCGGGCGCGGGCGCCGCCTTATTCCGGCTGGATGCCCGTCGCCCGCACCAGGCCCTGCCACAGCGCCCGCTGCGTCCGCATCAGCGTGCCGAACTCGGCCGGCGTGCTCGGGAACGGCGCGTTGCCATTGGCGGCCAGGCGCTCCACCAGCTGCGGGTTCTTCAGGCCCTCGTTGATCACGCTGTTCATGCGCGTGACGATCGGCTCGGGGATCCCGCGCGGGCCCATCACGGCGGAGAAGCTCGGCAGGTCGTAGTCGGGCACGCCCTGCTCCTGCACCGTCGGGAATTCCGGGGCGAGGGGCCACCGCGTCGGGTTCGTCACGGCCAGCGCGCGGACCTGCCCGGCCCGCACCGCCGGGATGACGCCGGAGAAGCTGTCGAACACCACCTGGATGTTGCCGGAGATCAGATCGGCCAGCGCCGGCGCCGCGCCGCGATAGGGCACATGCGTCAGCTCGACACCCGTGCGCTGCATGAACAGCACGCCGAGCATGTGGTTGGCACCGCCCGCGCCGGCGCTGCCGTAGTTCAGCCGCCCCGGATTGGCGCGCGCATAGGCGATCAGCTCCGGAATCGTCCGCACCGGCAGGCTGTTGGTGACGCAGACCATGGCCGTGCCGGTCGCGAAGGTCGCGATGGCGGTGAAGTCGTCGACGCCCTCATAGCCCGGGGTCTTGAACAGCAGCGGTGCGCCGAGGTGGCTCGACGGGCTCGCCATCATGATCGTGTAGCCATCGGGGGCGGATTGCGCGACGTGGGCCGTGCCGATCGTGCCGCCGGCACCGGCGCGGTTGTCCACCACCACCGGCACGCCGAGCCCATCCTGCAGCACCTGCGCCTGCAGCCGGCCCGCGATGTCGCTGGCGCCGCCGGGCGGGTAGGGAACGACAAGGCGAATCTGGCGTGCGGGCCAAGGGGCCTGCGCCAGGGCAGGGGCGGCCAGCAGGGAAAGGCCCAGCGCGGGCAGGGCACGGCGACGGAGCATCAGCGGGATTCCCGGGCGGTTTGAGGCCCGGCGATTAAACCCCGGAAATGTTACGTCGCAAAGCGCCGCGGCGGCGGCAGCAGCGCGCCTTGCGGCGCCGCCGGTGCGGCTGGGGGCGGTGCGACCAGCCCGGGACGGGGGGCGGCTGGCGGCGGGCGCGGCAGGCGGTCCGCCGGGCGCGCGCCCGTCTCCCGCGGCATGGTCCCGCCGGCCTCCCTCGTCGCGCGGCGCGGGCCGAGCATCAATTCGCGGCGCTGGCCCGGCGTCATCGCATCCCAGCGCGCCTGCATCTCGGGCCGGTCGGGCCGGGCATCACGCTCCTGGTCCCGGCCGAAGCGGCGGATGGCGCGGCCGCGCTGCTGCGAATCCAGTGCTGACCAGTCGCGGTCCACCCAGGAGAGGTCGGGCTGGGCCGGCCGGGCCGAGGCCTGTGCCAGGGCGGATGGTGCCGGCATCAGCAGCGGCAGGATGACAAGAAGCTTCAGCATGGCGGGGCTCCCTTCCGGAGACCATGGCAGGGACCGCGGTCCCGATGCCAGTCCTTCAATCGCTGGTAGCGCGGCGCGGGGCGGCGGTGCCGAAGACCAGCTCGTTCCGCTCCGGCAGGCCGAGCCCGTCCCAGGCCGGCGCGGCCTCCGCCTCCGTGCGGGCCAGTGGCGTCGGTCCCCGCCGCATGCGGGCCAGGACGCGGCGGCGCTGGGCGGGCGTCAACTCCTCCCAGAACCGCGTCAGCCAGGCTTCCCGGCGCACGCGGGTGGCCAGCGTCGGCGGGGGCGCTGGCGCCGCGGCGGGCGGGGCGGGGGCGGCGACCCGGGCCGGCGGGGGCGCCGCGCAGCCGGCCAGCGCCAGCAGCATTCCCCCCGCGAATCCTCTCCGGCCCAGCATGGCGGCACCGTTGCAACGATGCCGGCGCCCGGTCAATTCAACCGGGCGTCACGGCAGCGTCAGCGCCCGACCGCATAACCCTGCATGCCGCGCGGGTTGGCACCGGCGAAAAGCTGTCCATCGGTTTCCTGCCGGGCGCCGGTCAGGCGGCCTTCCGACCATTCCCCGCCGACCTCGACCAGGTGGCCGCGCGCCTTCAGCGCCTCCGCCACCTCGGCGGGGTAGCGGCCCTCCACCACCACCTTCCCGGGCTTGGCCACGCGCGGCCAGAAGCTGGAGGGCCAGTGTTCCGTGTGGAAGGACGGCGCGTCGATCGCCTGCTGGATCGTCAGCGCGTGGTCCACCATGCGGCTGAACATGATGGGCTGCCACTGGTCCTGCTGCTCCCCGCCCGGCGTGCCGAAGCTGAGCCAGGGGCGGCCATCCTTCAGCGCCATGGCCGGGGAGAGGGTGGTGCGCGGCCGCTTCCCGGGCTTGAGGCCGTTCGGCAGGTTCTCGTCCAGCCAGAACATCTGCCCGCGGGTGCCGAGGCAGAAGCCCAGGCCCGGCACGGCCGGGGAGGACTGGAACCAGCCGCCCGATGGCGTGGCGGAGACCATGTTGCCCTGCGCGTCGATGACATCGATGTGGCAGGTATCGCCCCCGGAAGCGCCGAGGCGCGACACCGTCGGCTCCCCGGCGCCAGGCGCGCGGGTCAGAAGCTCGGCGCGGGCGGCGGCGTCGTGGTCCACCCAGGGGGTCGCCATGCCGGGCAGCGTGCCAGGGCGCAGTTCCATCGACGCCGTCTCGCCGATCAGCTTGCGGCGTTCCTCGTTGTAGGCGTCGGAGAGCAGGTGATGGATGGGGACATCGACGAAGTTGGGGTCGCCGTAGAAGGCCTCGCGGTCCGCGAAGGCGAGTTTCATCGCCTCGATCACCGTATGGGCGAAGCGCTCCCCCATCGGGTCCATCGCCGCCATGTCGAAGCCTTCCAGCAGCGCCATGGTCTGCAGCATGGTCGGGCCCTGGGACCAGACTCCGCATTTCAGCAGGGTGGTGCCGCGGTAGTCGCGCTTCCACGGCGCCTCGATGCCCGCGCGCCAATGGGCCATGTCATCCGCCGTCAGCACGCCGCGGTGCCGCTGGCCGGAGGTGTCCAGCATCTCATTGCTTGCGAAGAACTCGCCGATCGCCTCAGCGACGAAGCCGCCATACCAGGCGTTCCGCGCGGCCTCGATCTGCGCGACGCGGTCATGGCCGGCGCTCTCGGCCTCCCGCAGCAGGCGCTCCCAGGTATCGGCCAGGGTCGGGTTGGCGTAGAGGCCGCCGGCAACGGGGCCGCCATTGCGCAGCCAGATCTCCGCCGATGTGGGCCATTCCGATTCGAACAGCGGCCGCACCGTGTTCAGCGTGGCGACGACGCGCGGCACGTAGTGCACGCCGCGGCGGGCATAGCCGATGGCGTACGACAGCACGTCGCGCAGCGACCAGGTGCCCCAGTCCCGCAGCATCAGCGCCCAGGCATCGAAGGCGCCTGGCACCATGGCGGGCAGGAAGCCCGTGCCCGGCACCAGGTCCAGGCCGAGATCGTCCTTGATGTGCCCGACCGTGAGTTTCGCCGGCGCCACGCCCTGGCCGCAGACCACGCGCTGCGCGCCCGCCTTGGCGTCATGGAGGATGATGGGGCAGTCGCCGCCCGGGCCGTTCAGGTGCGGTTCCACCACCTGCAGCGTGAAGCCCGCCGCGGCCGCCGCATCGAAGGCGTTGCCGCCGCGCTCCAGCACCGACATGCCGACCTGGGAGGCGATCCAGTGGGTGGAGGCGACGACACCGAAGGTGCCGGCGATCTCGGGGCGCGTCGTGAACATTCGGTGTCGGACCCATGCAACTGTCTTGAGTAGTGGGATAGGCGCAGGCAGAAGCGGCGCGGTCAATATTGCGGTGCATGATGCAGCGGGCGGCCATGACGGGAATGCTGGTGGCGGTGGTCGGTCCTTCCGGTGCGGGCAAGGACACGCTGATGGCGGGGGCGCGCGGCCGCCTGCTGGGCGATGCGCGTTTCGTCTTCGCCCGCCGTGCCATCACTCGCCCCGCCGAGGCCGGTGGCGAGGATCATGAGGCGCTGGGCGAGGCCGATTTCACCGCGCGGCGCGATGCCGGCGGCTTCGCGCTGTGGTGGGAGGCGCATGGCCTTCACTACGGCATCCCCCGCGCCATCGAGGCCGAGATGGAAGCAGGCCGCGTCGTCATCGCAAACCTGTCGCGCGCCGTGCTGGCCGATGCCGATGCGCGCTATCGGCTCCGCGTGCTGCGCATCACCGCGCCGCTGCCCGTGCTGACCGCGCGGTTGCTGGCGCGGGGGCGGGAGGACGCCGCCGACATCGAGGCCCGGCTGGCGCGGGAGGTGAAGCTGCCGGAGGGCCTCGACGTCGTGACCGTGATGAACGACGGCCCGGTGCAGGCGGGGGTGGAGGATGTGCTGGCCGCACTCAGCCGAGCAGCGGCAGACGCTCGGCCAGCAGGAAGGGCGCACCCGGCCCCGCCTGGGTGAAGAGGCAGAGCTCCGTCACGCGGCGCGGCTGCGCGGGAACGTCCGCCAGATGCGCCTGCAGCGCCGGCCAGACCACGGCGCGTTCCTCGGCCGTCAGGCGCCGCGTCAGCGTCACGTGGAACCACCACTGGTCCAGCACATAGTGGTAGCCCCAGAGGTGCAGCAATTCCCGCTGCCGCTCCGTCATGCGGGCGGGGTTGCGCCGCGCGATCTCGGCTTCCGTCGGCGGTTCGCGATGCGCGTCGAGCCCGGTGACGCAGGCGTCGCAGAAATCCTGCAGCGCCTGGCACTTCTCCGATTCCAGCAGCGCCAGGAAGCCATGATGGTCCGCCAGCTTCAGCGGCGGCAGCGCGAAGGGGCGGGTGCGCGCGGCCAGCGCCATGGCATCGGCCCGCATCGCCGCCCAGCTCGTCCGCAGCCGGAAGGGCGGCTTCAGCGTGGCGTGCAGGCCGTAGCCGCGCGCATCGGCGGTGATGTCCGCGATGTCGAGGCCGGGCAAGGCGGGCTGCGCCAGCGTCGCGCCCGTCTCCGTATCCCGCCCCAGCCATTGCGAGCCGAGGCGATGCAGCGGGTCCTCCAGCCGCGGCGCCCAGTAGAGCGCGACGCGCATCACGCCACGCGCTCCCCCGCGCGCCACACCTTGCGCACGATGGCATGGCCCTCATGCGGGCGGACCTGCACGAGGTCGGCGCGCAGCCCGGCCTCGATCCGGCCGCGATCGGTGAAGCCCGCCATGCGCGCGGCGCGGTCGGTGATCATGGCGACGGCATCGGGCAGCGTCGTGTCGCCATGGCCCACTGCCAGCCAGGCGGCCTCGATCATCGCGGGGGGGACGTAGTCGCTGGCCAGCACGTCGACGGCGCCGGCACGGACCAGGTCGGCCGCCGCAACGTTGCCGGAATGGCTGCCGCCGCGGACGATGTTGGGCGCGCCCGCGATCACCTGCACGCCCATGCGCTTCGCGGCCTCCGCCGCTTCCATCGCGACGGGGAATTCGCTGATCATGATGCCGTCGGCGGCATTGGCCGCGATCTCCTCCGGCGTCGCGTCGTCGTGGCTGGCCAGCGGCAGGTTGCGGTGGCGCACGCGGTCGATCAGCCAGCGGCGCTGGGGTTCGCGCAGGCGCCCGCGCTGTTCCAGCAATTCCTCGATCCGCTTGTCCACCTGCTCGGGGCTCAGGCTGTGCTGGCGGACGCGCATTTTCTTGTAGCGATCCACATCCCGGTACTGGCCGACGCCAGGCGAGTGGTCCATCAGGCTGATCATGCGGACCAGCGGATGGTCCGCGACTGTTTCCACCAGTTCCACCATGTCCGCCGCCGGCAATTCGCAGCGGAGGTGGAGGAAATGGTCGCTCCGCAGCAGGCCCGTGCCCGACAGCGCATCTAGGTCCTGCACGCCTTCCCGGAAGGTCTGGGTGCGCCCCGCATCGAAGCCGAGGTCGCCGAGGCAGAGCGCGTCCAGCACCGTCGTCACGCCGGCCGCCGCCGTCTGGCTGTCATGCGCGATCATGGCGGAGCGCGACGGCCAGCGCGCGGTCGCGCGGGGCTGCACCTGGCGCTCCAGATTGTCGGTGTGCACATCGACGATGCCGGGGATGACGTGGTCGCCGCCGAGGTCCTGGGCGCCCGCGGCCTGGCTGCGGCCGGGCTGCACCTCCGCGATGCGGTCGCCCCGGATGACGATGGTCCCCTCGATCACCTCCGTCGGCAGGACGAGGCGGGCATTGGTGAGGATGGTCTCGGGGATCATGCGGCGTCCTGGATGGGGGCAACGTCGAAGAGGCGATCGGCGATCCGGTCCCGGACCTCCGTATCGTGGAAGATGCCGATGAGGGCGGCACCGCGGGCCTTGGCCTCCCCGATCAGGCCGATCACGACCTCCCGGTTGGCGGCATCGAGGCTGGCGGTCGGCTCGTCGAGCAGCAGCACGGGGTAATCGGCGGCGAAGCCGCGGGCAAGGTTGATCCGCTGCTGCTCGCCGCCGGAGAAGGTGGCCGGCGGCAGCCCGTGCAGGCGTTCCGGCAGGTTGAGGCGGAGCAGCAGGCCACGCGCCCGCTCCCGCGCCGCCTCCGGCGCCACGCCGCGGGCCGTCAGCGGCTCCGCCACGATGTCGAGGGCGCCGATGCGCGGGATGACGCGGAGGAATTGCGACACATAGCCGAGCGTGTCGCGGCGGATCGCCCGCACGAGGCGCGGATCGGCGGTGGCGAGGTCCACCACCTCCCCCCCGTGCCGGATCAGGATGCGCCCGGCGCCGGCGCCATAGTTCCCGTAGAGGCAGCGCATCAGTGTGGACTTGCCGGCGCCGGACGGCCCCGACAGCGCCACGCATTCGCCCGGCGCGACGGTCAGCGACACGTCGTCCAGCACCGGGATGCGGACGCCGCCCTGGAGGTGCAGCCGGAAATCCTTGGCCAGGCCTTCCGCTTTCAGGACCCAGTCGCCCATCCGATTCAGACCTCCGGTGCTCGCCTGCTCCGCAGGCTGCGCCCTGCGGTCAACGGAAGGGATCATGCCGCCAGCACCGAGGACACCAGGAGCTGCGTGTAGGGATGCTGCGGATCGTCCAGCACGCGGTCCGTCAGCCCTTCCTCCACCACCTGGCCCTGGCGCATGACCAGGATGCGATGCGCCAGCAGCCGCGCGGCCGCGATGTCATGCGTCACGATCAGCACCGCCAGGCCGAGATCGGCGACCAGCGCGCGGATCAGGTCGAGCAGCCGCGCCTGGACGGAGACGTCGAGCCCGCCCGTCGGCTCATCCATGAAGACGAGTCTCGGCCGCGTCACCAGCACGCGCGCGATCTGCAACCGCTGCTGCATGCCCCCGCTGAACTTGCCGGGAATGTCGTCCATGCGGGCGGGATCGATCTCGACGCGCTTCAGCCATTCGGCGGCCTCGGCCCGGATGTTGCCGTAGTGGCGCGCGCCCACCGCCATCAGCCTCTCGCCGATATTGCCCCCGGCGGTGACGCCGAGCCTGAGCCCGTCCCGCGGGTTCTGATGCACGAAGCCCCATTCCGTGCGCATCAGCCGCCGCCGCGCGGCCTCCGCCATGCCCAGCACATCCTCCCCGCGATACAGCACCTCGCCTGCATCGGGGCGCATCAGGCCCGACAGGACGCGGAGCAGCGTCGTCTTGCCGCTGCCCGATTCGCCGACGATGGCCACGACCTCCCCGGGATGGATGTCGATCGCGACGCCATCGAGGGCGGCGACGCGGCCGAAGCGGAGTTGCAGGCCGCTGGCCTGAAGAAGGGGCGCGCTCATTCCGCGGCCTCCCTCATGGCCTGGCGTTCCTGGCAATGGTCGGTGTCGGAGCAGACGAAGATGCGCCCGCCCTTGTCATCCACCAGCACCTCGTCGAGGTAGGTGTCGCGCGAGCCGCACAGCTCGCAGGCATGCGGCGCGCGGATCGGGCGGAAGGGATGATCTTCGAAATCCAGGCTCCGCACCCGCGTATAGGGCGGCACGGCGTAGATCCGCTTCTCCCGCCCCGCGCCGAACAACTGCAGCGCCGGCATCAGGTGCATCTTCGGATTGTCGAAGGCCGGGATGGGGGAGGGCGACATCAGGTAGCGGTCGTTCACCATCACGGGGTAGCTGTAGCTGGTCGCGATATGGCCGTGCTTCGCAATGTCCTCGTAGAGCTTCACGTGCATCAGGCCGTAATCAGCCATGGCGTGCAGGCGCCGCGTCTCCGCGATGCGGGGCTCAAGGCGGGCCAGCGGTTCCGGGATCGGCACCTGGTAGACCAGGATCTGCTTCTCGGTGAGCTTGCGCTCCGGGATGCGGTGGCGGGTCTGGATGATCGTCGCCTCCGCCGTGTGTTCGGTGGTGGCGATGCCGGCGGTGCGGCGGAAGAAGGCGCGGATGGAGACCGCGTTGGTCGTGTCGTCGCTGCCCTGGTCGATCACCTTCAGCACGTCGCGCGGGCCGAGCACGGCGGCGGTCACCTGGATGCCGCCCGTGCCCCAGCCATAGGGCAGCGGCATCTCCCGCGACCCGAAGGGCACCTGGTGGCCGGGGATGGCGACGGCCTTGAGGATGGCACGGCGGATCATCCGCTTCGTGCTCTCATCCAGGTAGGCGAAGTTGTAGCCGGGGTCCTGGCTCATTCGCCGCGCTCCTTCATCGCGACGGCCCGCATGGTCCGCACATTCTCCAGCTCCGACTGGAAATCGACGTAGTGCGGCAGCTTGAGGTGCTCGACGAATCCCGTCGCCTCGACATTGTCGCAGTGGCTGAGCACGAATTCCTGCTGCTGCGCCGGCGCCTCGCTGCCCTCGCCCAGCTCCGGCCCGCGCAGCGCGCGATCCACCAGCGCCATCGACATCGCCTTCCGCTCGCCATGGCCGAAGACCAGGCCATAGCCGCGGGTGAATTGCGGCGGCTCCGTCCGGCTGCCCTTGAACTGGTTCACCATCTGGCATTCGGTCACGGTGATGTCGCCGAGGTCGATGGCGAAGCCCAGTTCCTCCGGGACGAATTCCACCGCGATCTCGCCCATGCGGATCTCGCCCACGAAGGGGTGGTTGCCGCCATAGCCGCGCTGGGTGGAGTAGCCGAGGGAGAGCAGAAAGCCTTCGTCGCCCCGTGCCAGTGCCTGCAGCCGCAAGGGCCGGTCGGCGGGGAAGGACAGGGGCTGGCGAGTCAGGTCGCCGGGCTCGGCCTCCGCCGCCGCCTCCCGCTGCATCAGCCCGTCCTGCGCGAGCAGTTCGGTGACGCGGGGCGTCGGAGCCGGATCGGGTTCGCCCTGGGGCGCCCCAGCGGGCAACCCACCCACGGCAGCCAGCCGGAAATCGAGCAGGCGATGGGTGTAGTCGAAGGTCGGGCCGAGCACCTGGCCGCCGGGCAGGTCCTTGTAGGTGGCACTGATGCGCCGTTGCAGGACCATGGCGTTGGTGTCGATCGGCAGGCTGGCGCCGAAGCGGG
Source organism: Acetobacteraceae bacterium (assembly GCA_027482245.1). GTDB lineage: Bacteria > Pseudomonadota > Alphaproteobacteria > Acetobacterales > Acetobacteraceae > Falsiroseomonas. Next base: position 88,342 of record JAIXWG010000056.1, read on the forward strand.
GCAGGGTGGTGCGGTAGGCCCGGAGCAGGAAGGCGGCCTCGATCAGGTCGCCGCGCGCCTGCTTCACGGCCAGCGCGGCGAGGCCCCGGTCATGGCAGGACCCCTCCGCCATCACCCGGTCCACCGCCAGGCCCAGCTGCTGTTCCACCTGCGCCGTCGTGATTTCCGGCTGCGCGGGGTCGCCGCGGCGCACCTCCTCCAGCCAGGCATGGGCCGCGCCGATCGCGCGCTCGCCGCCCTTCGTGGCGACATACATGGGCCTCAGCCCTCCTCGATCGCGATGCCGCGCGGCAGGGCAGCGATCCGCTCCCCCGCGCAGAGGATGACGTCCACGCCGCGGGGGAAGCGGGCGCGGCTGGTCGCCCACTCCGCCAGGAAGCCGGGCGGCGCGCCCGTGACCGCCAGGCGATGGACGGACTGGATGCCGGGGCCGGTGAGGCGCCAGCCCGACCCCTCGGCCAGCTCCTCGACCGCCAGGATCAGGGTGGCCCCGCGTTCCGGCTCCTCCTCCGTTCCCGCCTCCAAATCGAGCAGCCGGGCCGCGGGGTCGAGCACGAAGGCCGCTTCCGCCACCGGGGCGGCACGGGCGCCGGTGTGGAAGCGGATCCAGGCCTCGGCTTCCGGCCCGGCCGCCAGGCATATCGGCGTATCGGCATCGGCCAGCGCCAGCAGCACCGCCGCCACGGCGGGGCAGAGGCCCGGCGGCAGTTCGGGCGGCACGGGCAGGGCCTGCACCCGGCCCGGGCGGCTCATCGCCTCCAGCACCGCGCGGAAGGTCGCCTGGGGATCGAGGATCGGGTCGGCGAAGCCGGCCAGGGTGGTCCCGCCGCTCATCGCATCTGCGTCATGGTGAAGAACTCCACCTTGGTGGCGGCGGCGCGGCGTGCCGTCTCGGCCCGCCGTTCGGCCTGCGCGGCCTCCAGCGGCGCGATGACCTGCGCCTCCAGCCGTTCGTGCCAGGCCTCGTCCTGCATCAGCGCATCGATCACGGCGGCCAATTCCGCCTGGGCGTGGTCGCGCCCGGCCGCATGGGCATGGCCGACCGTGCCCTGGTCGAGTCGCACCGTGCAGCGCGTCACCGTCATCTCGCCGAGGTTGAAGGGCGCGCCATCGCCGCCGGCGCGGCCGCGCACCATCACCAGCCCCGTCTCCGGCCCCCGCAGCCGCCGATGCGCGGGCAGGGGCGGCGCGTCGGCCAGGTGGCGGGCAATGTCCTCCGCGCTGGCCCGCGCCAGGACGGACATCCAGCGCTGCCGGGCGGCGACGGAATGTTCAGGTGATGCTGTCATCGTCGTTGCCAAACTCATCTAGACGACTAGTTATCCGGGTCGTTAAGGTCAACAGAAACTGCCACGCGACAGGCACCGGGAGGTTGAACGTTCCATGACAGATGGTGGCGATATCGGGACATCGGGCGCGAGGGTGCTGGCGCGGGGAGAGGGTGTTTCCCTCTGGCGCCAGATCACCCAGCAGATGGAGCGCGAAATCAGCGGCGGGCAATACGGCCCGGGTGCCCGCCTGCCGACGGAAGCGGAACTGGCCGAGCGATTCGGCGTGAACCGCCATACCGTCCGCCGCGCGATGGAGGAGCTGGAAGGCCGCGGCCTCGTCCGAATCGAGCAGGGGCGCGGCAGCTTCGTGGCGGAGGATGTGGTGGATTACCGGCTCGGCCCGCGCACCCGTTTCTCGGAGATCATTCGCCGCCAGAACCGCGAACCCGGTGGCCGCGTGCTGCGGGTGGAGGAGATGCCGGCGGAAGCGCCGATTGCCGACCTCCTCGGCATCCGGCGCGGACGGCCGGTGGTTGTGGTGGAACGGCTGTCGCTGGTGGATGGCCGGCCGCTGCTGATCGGCACCCACCATTTCCCGGCGCTCCGGTTCGGCCGCATCCCGGAACTGCTGAAGGAAAACCCCTCCATCACCGCGGCCCTCGTCGCCTGCGGGGTGCCGGACTACCGGCGCAAGGTCACGCGCATCACCGCGCGCCTGCCGACGGCGGAGGAATCGGACCTGCTGCAGCAATCCCGCAATCGCCCGGTGCTGGTCAGCGAGGCGATCAACGTCGATCCGGCCGGCGAGGTAGTGGATGTCACAATCAGCCGCTACGCCGCCGGCCGCATGCAGATGGTGGTGGAAAGCTGAATGGACTGGACGATCCGGGACGGACAGGTCCTGCGCGACGCGGCCTTGGCGCCGGGTGACCTGGCGCTGTCGGGCGGCACCGTCGCCGCGGCGCCGGGCAGCGCGGCCCGGCCCTTCGATGCGACGGGGCTGCTGGTGCTGCCGGGGCTCGTGGACATCCATGGCGACGCGCATGAACGGCAGATGCAGCCCCGCCCCGGCATCGGCTTCCCCGCCGCGCTGGGGCTGCGCGACAGCGCCGCGCAATTGCTGGCGGCCGGCATCACCACCGCCTGCCTCGGCGTCACCCTGTCCTGGGAACCGGGGCTGCGGGGGATCGAGGCCTGGCGCGCGACGCTGGCCGCGGTGGAGGCGGCGCGCCAGCCCGCGGGTTGCGACCTGCGCATCCATTGCCGGTTCGAGGCTGATAACCTCGACGCGCTGGATGAATTGCTGGGCGACATGGAAGCGGGGCGCGTCCACCTGCTGGCCTTCAACGACCACACCCCGGGCATTGTGAAGCGGATCGCGGACCCGGCCAAGGCCGCCGCCTATGCCGCCCGCGCCGGCGTCCCCCCGGCCGACTTCATCGCGCTGGCGCAGCGCGCCGCCGCCATGCGCCCCGATGTCCCCGCGGCCCGGCAGCGGCTGGCGGCGGCGGCGCGGGCGCGAGGCATCCCCATGCTGAGCCATGACGACGCGACGCCCGAGATGCGCGCCGAATTCCGCGCCCTCGGCGCCGCGGTCTGCGAGTTCCCGATGAGCGAAGCGGTGGCCGAGGCCGCGCGCTCGGCGGGGGAGGCGGTGGTGATGGGCGCGCCCAACGTCGTGCGCGGCGGCAGCCACATGGGCTGGGCTTCCGCGGCGCCGCTGGCGGAACGTGGCCTCGTGACCGTGCTGGCCAGCGACTACTACTGGCCGGCGATGATGGAGGCCGCCTTCGTCATGGCATCGCGGGGCGTGCTGGATCTGGCGCGCGCCTGGGCGCTGGTGTCGGCCAATCCCGCCGCGGCTTCAGGCCTGGCGGATCGGGGCCGGCTGGCCCCGGGGCTGCGGGGCGACGTGGTGGTGGTGGATGCCGGCCGCCGCGCGCCGGTCGCGACCTTCGTCGCGGGTCAGCTGGCCTGGCTGGCGCCGGAAGCGTCTGGCCGGATCGGCTGACCGAGGCCGAGCCACGCCGGGATATCCTCCACCGCCGTGATCAGCGCGTCCGGGCGCGCGGCCTGCAGCGAATCGGCCGTGGCGTAGCCCCAGGTCACCGCCGCCACGCGGATTCCGGCGCGGCGGGCGGCCTCGATGTCCCGTGTCTCGTCGCCGATCGCGGCCGTGTCGCGCGGGGCGATTCCCGCGCGGCGCATCACCGTCCGGAATCGCGCAGCCTTGCCGAACAGCGTCGTGTCGCAGGCCCAATGCGTGATGGCGCCGGCGGAGTCCCCCAGCGCGCGTCGCACAGTCGCCTCGGCGTTGGAGGTGACGATGGCCAGGGTGATGCCGCCTTCCACCAGCCGCGCCAGCATGGCCGGCGTGCCGGGAAACAACGGGGGCGGGGGCGCGGCGGCGGCCAGGCGCCGCAGATGCAGCGCGATCATCGGCACCTGCCAGGGCGTCACGCGCAGCGCCCGCAGGATGGCGCGGGTCGGCAGGCCGCGCAGCGCCTCCGCCTCCGCCGCCGAGACACGGCGGAATCCGAAGCGCCGCGCCGCATCGTCCAGCGCGCCCAGGAACCACGGGCGGCTATCGGCCAGGGTGCCGTCGAAATCCAGGATCAGCAGTCGCGGGCGCATCGGCGCCAGCATCGGGCATCGGCGGGCGGCGGCAAGGGCGTCAGGCGCGGATCATTTCCATGATTTAATATCATCTTGGTTACACGTTCACGGGAGCGCTCCTAGCCTCCGCCTGTGGCGCAATCCCGCGTCCAGGAACGTCCCATGCTTCGTCGTGCACTCTTCGCGCTGCCCCTTCTCGCGGCCAGCGCCCTCGCACCTGCCCAGGCGCAGAACTGCGACACCCGCTTCAATTTCCATAACCGTTCCAGCCGGACGGTGACGGAGATCTACTTCGACGCCTCCAGCAACCCGAACTGGACTCGCGACGAACTCGGCGCCGATGTCCTGCCGGCCGGGCGTAGCCGGGCCTTCCGCGCGGCCTATAGCGGCCTCTACGACTTCAAGGCGGTGCTGGAGACGGGGCAGAGCGTCGAGCTTCGCCGCGTGGACATCTGCCGCATCACCGACGTGACGCTGACGGATCGCGGGCTCTCCGCGCAGTAACGCCGTGCCGGCGCGGCCTTCGGGCCGCGCCCATCGCGTAGGTGCGCCCGTGGCCCATCGCGCAGGCGCGCCCGTGCGGGCGTTGCATCTGACCGTGAAGGGGGAAGGAAGCTTGGCTCCGGCGGTTGGATTCGAACCAACGACCAACGGATTAACAGTCCGCTGCGCTACCGCTGCGCCACGCCGGATCAGCCAAGGCGGCGGGCTATAGCGAGCGCCCGACGCGGGGTAAAGACCCTTCCGACCAGAAAGCGAAACCGACGCCAGGTCGGCACGCCCACTGCCCCGGAAGGCAGGAAAAACCAAGGCCGCGGCCGGAATCGAACCGGCATATACGGATTTGCAGTCCGCTGCATCACCACTCTGCCACGCGGCCGCAGGTGATGGCCCCCATATCCGGCAGCCGGCGCCGATGGTCAAGCGCGCCGCGCGCACGGCCGGATGGGGGATGCCAGGTAACCACGTGTTGCGCCGCAGCGCCGCCGCTTGGCCGGCGCGGCGGCCCCCCGTATAACCGCGCCATGCATGAGGCCGCGACGATGGAACTGTTGACCGCGCTGGACACGACGGAAGCAAGGCGCCGGATGGTCGATGGGCAGCTTCGCCCGAACAAGGTGACCGACCCGCGCGTCATCGCCGCGATGCTCGACCTGCCGCGCGAACGCTTCCTGCCGCCCGCGCTTGCCGCCCGCGCCTATGGCGACGGGATCATCGCGCTGCCCGGCGGGCGCGCGATGCTGACGCCGATGGTGACGGCGCGGCTGATCCAGCTGCTCGGCCTGCGGGACGGGGATCGCATGCTGGTCGTCGGCGCGGGCACCGGCTACCTGGCTGCCGTCGCCGCTCATTGCGGCGCCCGCGTGACGGCGCTGGAGGATGATGCCGCGCTCCAGGGCATCGCGGTGAAGGCGCTGCCGGGGCTGCTGCCCGCCGGCGCTCTCACCCTCGTCTCCGGCAACCTGCGCGACGGCCACGCCGCCGCCGCCCCTTATGATGCCATCCTGATCGAAGGCGAGATCCCCGCCATCCCCGCCACGATCAGCGACCAGCTGGCGGAGGGCGGGCGCCTGGCGGCCATCCTTGCCGCCAAGGGACCGGCCGCGGGCCCGCGCGCCGTCATCGGCCGCCGGGCCGGTGGCAGCTTCGGCGTGACGGATGCCTTCGACTGCGCCACGGTGCCGCTGCCGGCCTTCCAGCCGGCCCCTGGATTCGTGTTCTGACGTAACGATATCCGGCGCGGCGGCCCCACCACTGCCGGCCCGCGCCGCTTTGTCTTTGATCCCCGGACGGACCCGCTATGCTCGGCGGGACCCAGGAGCCGCCAGACCATGACGCTGTCCCGCCACGCGCTTGCCCTGACCGCCCTGATGCTGTCGCCGCCCGCGCTCTACGCCACGGCCCGGCCGGCGGAGGCGCAGACCCTGCAGGAAGCGCTGGCCCTGGCCTATGCCAACAACCCGACGCTCCAGGCCGCCCGGGCCCAGCTGCGCGCGGTGGACGAGAATGTGCCCCAGGCGCTGGCGGGCTGGCGACCCACGGTGCAGATCGCGAGCAGCGTCGGCCAGACCACCAGCTCCATCGTCGGCTCCAACCCGCCGACCAACACCTCCCGCACCCTGAGCCCCTGGCGGTCGCGCGACGTGGTGTCGAACCAGCTGTCGGTCACTCAGCCGATCTATCGCGGCGGCCGCACCACCGCCTCCACCCGCCGGGCGGAGAACCAGGTCCTCGCGCAGCGCGCCCGCCTGCTGGCGACGGAGCAGCAGGTGCTGTCCGACACGGTGAACGCCTACGTCGCCGTGATCCGGGACCAGGAGGAGGTCCGCCTCAACATCAACAACGAGCAGGTGCTGACGCGCCAGCTCCAGGCGACCAACGAACGCTTCCGCGTGGGCGAGATCACCCGCACGGACGTCGCGCAGGCGGAAAGCCGCCTGGCGGGCTCGCGCGCCTCCCGCGCCGATTCGGAAGGGCGCCTGCAGCAGTCCCGCGCCACCTTCGCCCGCCTGGTCGGCCAGCCGCCGCAGCGCCTCGTCGCGCCGCAGCCGCTGCGCGTGCCGGTGGCCGATGCGCGGGAAGCCGGCACCATCGCCAGCCAGAACAACCCGAACGTCGTCGCTGCCCTGTTCGACGAGGCCGCGGCTCGGGACCTGGTCGATGTGAACTTCGCCTCCCTGCTGCCGCAGGTGAGCGTCACCGGCGCCACCTTCCGCAACGACAACTCGACCACCGACGGCCTGCGCCAGAACGGCACGCAGGTCACCTCCAACCTCACCGTGCCGCTCTACCAGGGCGGCGCCGAACATGCCGCGGTGCGCCAGGCGCGCCAGAGCGCGCAGCAGGCCCGCCAGGTGGTGGAGGACCAGCGCCGCGCCGCGACCCAGCAGGCGACCCAGGCGTGGGAGACGCTGACCGCTGCCCGCGCGCAGGTGGACAGCGTCCGCGCCCAGATCCGCGCGGCGGAAATCGCCCTCGATGGCGTGCAGCGCGAAGCCGTGGTCGGCAGCCGCACCACGCTCGACGTGCTGAACGCCGAGCAGGAACTGCTGAACGCCCGCGTCAGCCTGGTGCGCGCCCTGGCCAACGTCATCACCGCCTCCCACAGCCTGGCCTCCTCCCTCGGCCGCCTGACGGCGCGGGACCTGAGCCTGCCGGTGCAGATCTACGACATGGACAGCTACTACCGCGAAGTGCGGAACCGCTGGGCGGGCTGGGGCGACTACGCCCAGCAGCCGGGACGCTGAGGGCATGAGCGGAGCAGGCGCCAAGCCGGGCCAGCCCAACGGGGCGCCCGGCGGCCCGCAGGGCGCCGACCCGGCGATGGATGACATCCTCGCCTCCATCCGTCGCATCCTGAACGAGGACGAGACGCCGGCCACGCCCTCCGCCTCGCCGCCGGATGAGCCGCTGGAACTGACCGAGGCCATGCTGGTCGCGAGCCCGCCGCCGCCGGAGACCCCGCCGGCGCCGACGCATGTCTCCCTGCCGCCGGACCCCGAGCCCGAGGGCCCGCCGCAGCCCGTCCCCGCGGTCGAGTCACCGGCACAAGCGCCGGTGACGATGGAGGGCCTGGTCGCCCCCGCCGTCGCGGCGGCGACGACGGCGGCGCTCGGCCAGTTGCTGCGGAGCGTCGCGGCCGAACGCCAGGCGCCGGTTTATCGCAGCGGCCCGAGCATCGAGGATGTGGTGCGGGAGGAGCTGCGCCCGCTCCTCAAGGAATGGCTCGACCAGCACCTGCCGCCGCTGGTGGAGCGCTTGGTGCGCGCCGAGATCGAGCGCGTGGTGGGCCGGGCGCTGCCCTGACCCCAACGGTCGCTGCGGCGACTCGTTGGGATGTTTTCCGTGCCCTTAAGCGCCGGGCGCGGCCGCCGGCCGCTTGGCTACGCGGCACTTGCCGCGGGCCGCGTTCGCGGCCTCGGCCGGCTTTGCCGGCCGCAGTGCACTCCGGCGTGCCGTTAGAATCACTCCGGCCGGATGTTGTTCTCCCGGATCACGGCGGCCCAGGTCTCGGTCTGCCGGTCGATGAAGGCGCCGAACTCGGCCGGCGTATTGCCGACGATCTCGACGCCCATCGGGCCGGTCAGGCGCTCCCGCACCTCCGGCACCTGCAGCGCCTTCACGATGGCGTCGCGCATCCGCGTCACGATCTCCGCCGGCACGCGGGCGGGCGCCAGCATCCCCCACCAGGCCAGCGCATCGATCCCCGGCACGCCGGCCTCCGCCACCGTCGGCAGGTCCGGGAAGAGGCTCGACCGCCGCGCGCCGGTCTGGGCGAGGGGACGGAGCGAGACGCCGACCTGGCCGCCGAGCCCGGCATGGGAGGCGACCGGCATGTCCAGCTCCCCGGCCGCGGCCGCCGCACTCATCGGCCCGCCGCCGCGATAGGGCACATGGATCATCTTCACGCCCGCGAGTTGCTGGAGCCGGGACATGGTGAGGTGCGCCAGGCTGCCGACGCCGATCGAGCCATAGGTGATGGTGTCCGGCGCCGCCCGCGCAGCCTCGATCACCTGGGCGAGCGTCTGCCAGGGGCGGGCGCGGTGCGTCGTGATCAGCATCGGCGCCGATCCCACCAGGCTGACCGGCTGCAGGTCCCGCTTCGGGTCGAAGCCCAGGTTCGGGATGAAGGACGGGTTCACCGAGTGACTGTCAAAGACCATGACGAAGGTCAGCCCATCCGGCTGCGCCCGCGCGGCGACGGCGGTGCCGAGCGCGCCGGACGCACCGGGCCGGTTCTCGATCACCACGGACTGGCCGAGATCGGCCGCCAGCCGTGGCTGCAGCAGCCGCGTGATGGTGTCCATGCTGCCGCCGGGCGGGAAGGGGACGATGATGCGGATGGGGCCGGAGGGCCAGGTAGGCTGCGCGATGGCGGGTGAGGCCAGCCCGCCAAGGCCCGCCAGCAGCATTACGCGGCGTGTCGTGCGCATCGTCGTTCCTCCGGTTCGTTGGCGGCAGGATGCGGCGCGCCTCCGTGCCCCGCAAGCCACGCGCCCTTGACGTGCGCGCGCCGGCGGGGAAGGGATGCCGCCATGCTCGACAAATCCTTCGACCCCGCCGCCGTGGAAGCCCGCCTCTACAAGGGGTGGGAGGAGAGCGGCGCCTTCGCCGCCAATCCGGCATCGCCGGCCAAGCCCTTCACCATCATGATCCCGCCGCCCAACGTCACGGGCAGCCTGCATATCGGCCACGCCCTGACCATGTCGGTGCAGGACATGCTGACGCGCTACCGCCGCATGCAGGGGCGCGACGCGCTGTGGCAGCCGGGCACGGACCATGCCGGCATCGCGACCCAGATGGTGGTGGAGCGCCTGCTCGGCAGCCAGGGGCTCGACCGCCGGACGATGGGCCGGGAAGCCTTCCTGCAGCATGTCTGGGAATGGAAGGGCCAGTCCGGCGGCACCATCACCCGCCAGCTTCGCCGCCTCGGCGCCTCGCTCGACTGGCCGCGTGAGCGCTTCACGATGGATGAGGGCCTGTCGGAGGCGGTGCGGGAGGTCTTCGTCACCCTCTACCGCCAGGGCCTGCTCTACCGCGACCGCCGCCTGGTGAACTGGGACCCGGTGTTCCAGACGGCGATCTCCGACCTCGAGGTCGAGAGCCGGGAGGTGAAGGGCAGCCTCTGGTACCTGAAGTACCCGGTGGAGGGGCAGCCCGACCGCTTCCTCATGGTCGCGACGACGCGGCCGGAGACGATGCTGGGCGACACCGCCATCGCCGTGCACCCGACCGATGAGCGCTTCGCCGACCTGGTCGGCAAGAACGTCATCCTGCCGCTGACCGGCCGCCGCGTGCCCGTCGTGGCCGATGACTACTCCGATCCCGAGAAGGGCACGGGTGCGGTGAAGATCACCCCCGCGCATGACTTCAACGATTTCGAGGTCGGCCGCCGCCACAACCTCGCGATGCTGTCGGTGCTGGACGCCGACGCCAAGGTGATGGTGGCGGAGATCGGTGCGGCGCTGACGACCGACGGCGGCGATCCCGACTTCGTCCGTTCGCTGGATGGGATGGACCGCTTCGCCGCCCGCAAGGCGATCGTGGCGAAGCTGGAGGAGCTGGGCCTGCTCGAGAAGATCGAGCCCCACACCCACCAGGTGCCGCATGGCGACCGCTCCGGCGTGCCGATCGAGCCGCGCCTGACCATGCAGTGGTACGTGGATGCGAAGACGCTCGCCCAGCCCGCCATCAAGGCGGTGGAGACGGGCCAGACCACCTTCGTGCCGCGCCAGTGGGAGAACACCTTCTTCGCCTGGATGCGCGACATCCAGCCCTGGTGCGTGTCCCGCCAGCTCTGGTGGGGCCACCAGATCCCCGCCTGGTACGCGCCGGATGGCGAGGTCTTCGTCGCCAAGACGGAGGAGGAAGCCGCCGCGCTGGCCCGCGAGAAATTCGGCCGCGACGTGGCGCTGGTGCGGGACGAGGATGTGCTGGACACCTGGTTCAGCAGCGCCCTCTGGCCCTTCAGCACGCTGGGCTGGCCGAACAAGACGGCGGAGCTGGCGAAGTACTACCCCGGCGACGTGCTGGTGACGGGCTTCGACATCATCTTCTTCTGGGTCGCCCGCATGATGATGATGGGCATCCACTTCATGGGCGAGGTGCCCTTCCGGCACGTCTACATCCACGGCCTGGTCCGGGACGAGAAGGGCCAGAAGATGTCCAAGTCCAAGGGCAACGTGATGGACCCGCTCGAGCTGATCGACGCCTTCGGCGCCGACGCGCTCCGCTTCACCATCGCCTCCCTCACGGGCCCCGGCCGCGACGTGAAGCTCGGCCGCAAGCGCGTCGAGGATTTTCGTTCATTCGGCACGAAGATCTGGAACGCAGCTCGCTTCCTGGAGATGAACGGGATCGCGGCCGACAAGGCGTTCGATCCCGCCACGGCAACCCTGCCGTTGGCGCGCTGGATCCTGGATGGCGCGAACCGCGCGGTGGCGGAGGCGACGGCGGCGCTGGAAGCCTACCGCTTCGATGAATACGCGAATGCCTGCTACCGCTTCGCCTGGGGCAGCTTCTGCGACTGGTTCCTGGAATTCGCCAAGCCGGTCCTGAACGGCACCGACGAGGCCGCGAAGGCCGAGGTGAAGGGCGCGGCGCAGCATGTCTTCGGCACCATGCTGAAGATGCTGCATCCCGCCATGCCCTTCATCACGGAGGAGCTCTGGCATCTGTTCGGCTATGGCCCCGAATGCTCCCTGATCCGGGAGGCCTGGCCGGGCGCCGCCGATGTCCGCGATGCCGAGGCGGCGCGGGAGGAACTGGACTGGGTCGTCTCCTTCATCGGGGAGGTCCGCGCCGTGCGGGCCGAGATGAACGTGCCGCCCTCCGTCACCGTGCCGCTGCTGCTCTCGGGCGCTTCGGGCGCCACGCTGGCGCGCTCCGAGGCCTGGATCGACGTCATCCGCCGCATGGCGCGCGCGACGGAGGTGAAGGCGCTGGACGGTGCCGCGCCCAAGGGCGTGGCCCAGGTGGTGGTGGGGGAGGCGACGGTGATGCTGCCGCTCGCGGACGTCATCGACCTGGCCGCGGAGCGCGCGCGCCTGGCCAAGGCCCGCGCGGCCGCGGAAGCGGATGCGCGGAAGATCGAGGCCAAGCTCGGCAACGCCGATTTCGTCGCCCGCGCGAAGGAGGAGGTGGTGGAGGAGAACCGGGAACGCCTCGCCGCCGCGCAGGCGGAGATGGCGCGGCTCGATGCCGCCATGGCGCGGATCGCGGGCTGATGTTCGACGCCGGCACGCTGAAGCTGTTCGGCGCCATCATCCTGTTCAGCTTCCCCGTGCTGCTCGGCACGCCGCAGATCACGGGCCGGCGCCTCGGCAACCACGTGCTGACCAAGGCCGAGGCGCAGGCCTTGATGGCGCTGGTCGGCTTGGCGCTGGGCATCGGCTACCTGCTGGTGATCGGCTGAGCCGTCAGTCCTCGAACAGGCTCTCGACCTGGACGGTGATGCCGGGCGGGTCGAGGGTGAGGGGGCCAGTCGGGAGGATCATCGTCATGATCCGCCCATCCACCTCCTTCCGGTGGTGCACGACGATCCGCTTCACGGCGTCGATCAGCAGATAGTGCCGGATGCTGTCGAGCCGCATGTAGTCGAGGAACTTCGTCACCGCGTCGACGCGGCTGGTGGAAGGCGAACTCACCTCCACCACAATCATGGGGTTTGGCGCGACCAGGGCGGCCGGCGCGGGCCGCGGTCCGCAATTGACCAGCACATCCGGCTGGTAGGCGGTACTCGGCCCGACGGCGACCGCCAGGCTGTCCAGGTAGGCCCGGCAATCGACGCCGGCGGCGCGGATCGCGTTCTGCAGCGCGAGCCAGGCCGCAGCCTGCGCCTCGCCATGGATCGCCCGCTCCGGCGCCATGGCGACGACGCGGCCTTCCTCCAGTTCGCAGCGAGCGCGCGGCGCGGCTTCCACCCAGGCGCAGAACGCCTCGACGGTCATGCTCTCGGTCGGCAGCTCGGTCTGTTCGGACATGACGTCCAGGATATGGGGACCGCGCGCACCCTACGCCACCATCCCCCCTTACCCGCAAGCGCGCCTTGTGGCAGGCAGGGCGAGGGATCGGGCGGCCCTGGCCGGGACAGGGAACGCGCCGACGGGAACAGGGAAGACCGCCAGAATGACCCAGTGGGACAAGTCGAAGCTGCCGAGCCGCCACACGACGGTGGGGCCGGAACGTGCGCCGCATCGCAGCTACTACTACGCCATGGGCCTGACGAAGGAGGAGATCGAGCAGCCCTTCGTCGGCGTCGCCACCTGCTGGAACGAGGCCGCGCCCTGCAACATCGCGCTGTCCCGCCAGGCGCAATCCGTGAAGGTCGGCGTGAAGGAGGCGGGCGCCACGCCCCGCGAATTCACCACCATCACCGTCACCGACGGCATCGCCATGGGCCACCAGTCCATGAAGTCCTCCCTCGCGTCCCGCGACATCATCGCGGACAGCGTGGAGCTGACCATGCGCGGCCATTGCTATGACGGGCTGGTGGGCCTCGGCGGCTGCGACAAGACACTGCCGGGCCTGATGATGGCGATGATCCGCCTGAACGTGCCCTCCGTCTTCATGTATGGCGGCTCCATCATGCCGGGCCGGCATCGCGGGCGGGACGTCACGGTGCTCGACGTCTTCGAGGCGGTCGGCCAGCACGCCGCCGGCAACATGTCGGATGAGGAGCTGCTGGAGCTGGAGCAGCATGCCTGCCCCGGCGCCGGCGCCTGCGGCGGCCAGTTCACGGCCAACACCATGGCCTGCATCAGCGAGGTCATCGGCCTGGCGCTCCCCGGCTCCGCCGGTGCCCCCGCGCCCGACCAGCGGCGCGACCATTGGGCGGTTGAATCCGGCAAGGCGGTGGTGGAGCTGATCCGCCGCAACCTCCGCCCCCGCGACATCGTCACCAAGGACGCGCTGTTCAACGCCGCCGCCATCGTCGGCGCCACGGGCGGGTCCACCAACGCCGCGCTGCACCTGCCCGCCATCGCGCATGAGGCCGGCATCCGGTTCGACATCCACGATGTGGCTGAGATCATGCGCGCCACGCCGCACATCGCGGACCTCAAGCCGGGGGGCAAGTACGTCGCGCTGGATGTCTTCAACGTCGGCGGCGTGCCGGTCATCATCAAGGCGCTGCTGGAAGGCGGCTACCTCCGCGGTGATGCCATCACCGTCACCGGCAAGTCGCTGGCGGAGAACCACCGGGACGTCATCGTGCCGCGCGACCAGGATGTGGTGCGGCCGACCTCCGACCCCGTCTCCCCCATCGGCGGTGTCGTGTCGCTCAAGGGCACGCTGGCGCCGGAGGGTGCGATCGTGAAGATCGCCGGCATGAAGTCCCTGCGCTTCGAAGGCACCGCGCTCTGCTTCGATTGCGAGGAGGACGCCTTCAAGGCCGTGGACATGCGCGCCTACAAGGCGGGCGACGTCATCATCATCCGCTACGAGGGCCCGAAGGGCGGCCCGGGAATGCGGGAGATGCTGTCCACCACCTCCGCCATCTACGGCCAGGGCATGGGGGACAAGGTGGCGCTGATCACCGATGGGCGGTTCAGCGGCGCGACCCGCGGCTTCTGCATCGGCCATGTCGGGCCGGAGGCGGCGGTCGGCGGCCCGATCGCCCTGCTGAAGAACGGCGACCCCATCGTCATCGATGCGGAGAAGGGGACGATCGACGTCATGGTCCCGGAAGCGGAGATGCAGGCCCGCCGCGCCGCCTGGACGCCGAGGAAGACCGACTACACCAGCGGCGCGCTGTGGAAATATGCGCAGCTCGTCGGCCCGGCCTCGCTCGGCGCCGTGACCCATCCCGGCGCGGCCGGGGAGAGCCACGTCTACGCCGACCAGTGATGCGGTAGCGCAACGCATGGCGGCCCGCCACGGTGCCGCCATGCCGCCGCCGCGCGGGGTCCGCGGGGTTGCCACCATGGCGGCGTAGGGCAGGGGGTGTGCGGCCGATCCGGGCCGCGCCACCAGGACGGCCTGCAAACATTCCGGCGCTGCGGCGTTGGGATCGGCATGCCGAAGGAGCCCTTGCGATGAAGATGCTTCGCCCCCTGTTGCTGCTCGCGGGGCTGGCCGCGTTGCCAGGCTGCGTGGTCGCCGAGGTCCCGCCGCCCTATGCCTACCGTGCTGCACCGCCGGTCTACGTCGCGCCCCCGCCCCCGCCCGTGTACTACGCGCCACGTCCCTATTACGGGCCCCGCGCCTATGGCTACCGGCCCTATCGCGGCTGGTGAGGGGCCTGCCATGAAGGCGCCGTCATCGCCGTGACATTGCCCTGAAAGCGCCCCGCGGCGGGCATGGGGCGGGCGTTTCATCATCAGGCGCGGCGGAATCGCCTTCCAACCCTCATCCCCGCCGCCGGAGACCGGTCATGCAACGCCTTCGTGCGCTGCTCCTCATGCTGCCCCTGGCCTTCGCCCCCGGCTGCGTCGTGGCGGGAGAGGTGACCCCCGTGAATGGCGGCAACTACTACGGCGGCGGCTACGGCTATGCCCGGCCCTACTACGCGCCGCCCCCGCCGCCGCCGGTCTACTACCGCCCGCAGCCGGTCTATCGCCCCTACTACGCGCCCCCGCCGCGCCACTGGGGGCCGCCGCCCTGGCACCACCACCATCGCGGGCGCGACTGGGATCGTCGCTGGTAGCCAGGCTGGCAGCCCTGCCCCGTGGCGACGGGGCAGGGCGCTATCCTTCGATCTCCACGATCAGCGGCGTGTGGTCGGAGGGGCTTTCCTCCGCCCGCGGATCGACATCCACGGTGGCGGAGACCAGCCGCTCCGCCACCTCCGCCGAGAGCAGGGCATGGTCGATGCGCAGCCCCGCATTGCGTTCGAAGGCGCTGCCATAGTCCCAGTAGGTGTACAGGCGCTCGGCGGGGTGCAGCGCGCGCAGCGCATCGGTCAGGCCGAGGTTTTCCAGCGCCCGCCAGGCGGCGCGGGTCTCCGGCCGCACCAGGGCGTCGGTCGGCGGCAGGGCGCCGGGCGCCAGGTCCAGCGGCGTCGGGCAGACATTGAAGTCGCCCAGCACGGCGAAGGGCGTGAAGCGGTCCAGCCTCTCCCGCGCCAGCAGCCGCAGCCGCTCCATCCAGCGCAGCTTGTAGGCGTAGCCTTCCTCGCCCCCGGAATTGCCGTTGGGCAGGTAGATGCCGGCGGCGTGAAGGCCGGCGGCCGCGACCTCGATGTACCGCGCCTGGCTGTCCGATTCGTCGCCCGGCAGGGCCTCCGCCACCACCTCGAAGTCGAGGCCCGGCTTCGCCAGCACCGCGACGCCGTTGCGCCCGCCCTGCTGGCCGACCGCCTTCATGCGGTAGCCGGAGGCGCTGAGCTCCAGCTCCGGAAACTCCTCCGTCCTGCACTTCAGCTCCTGCAGGAACAGCAAGTCCGGCTGTTGTCGCGCCAGGAAGCGCAGGATGTGGGGCGCCCGCTTGCGGACGGAGTTCACGTTGAAGCTGGCGAGGCGGATCATGGCCCCGATCCTAGGGCAGCCCCGGCCCTGATCCTAGCCGACGCTGAAGCTGGTCCCGCAGCCGCAGGCCGACACCGCCTGCGGATTCTTCACGGCGAAATGGGCGCCGATCAGCGCCTCCGTCCAGTCCAGCTCCGCCCCAGCCAGCAGGTCGAGGCTCACGGGATCGACGAAGACGCGCGCGCCGCCCTGCTCCACCACCAGATCATCGGCCGCCGGCGTGTCCTCCAGCCCCAACTTGTACTGGAAGCCGGAACAGCCGCCGGCATCCACCGCCAGCCGCAGCCCGGCATGCGGCTTCCCCTCGCGCGCCGCGATCTCGGCAACCTGCTGCGCGGCGCGGGGCGTCACGCGGAAGGCGGTGCTGACATTCGTGTCCATGGCGGGTCCGGTACTCCTTGGCTGACAAGATAGGATGGTCCGGCCCCGGTTTCCACGGCCTCTGCTCTGTTGCCCGGCTTGGGCGCCCGGTGCTACGGCCTTGCGGATGGACCCGACGCGGCTTCCGGACGGCCTGGCCCCTTGGGCGGTCAGGGCCAGCGATTCGCGCGGCCGGCTGCATGCCGAGCCCGCCGGCGGCGCACGCTCGCCCTTCCAGCGCGACCGCGACCGCATCATCCACGCCACCGCCTTCCGGCGCCTGCAGTACAAGACCCAGGTCTTCGTCTATCACGAAGGCGACCACTTCCGGACGCGCCTGACCCATAGCCTGGAGGTCGCGCAGATCGCGCGGTCCGTCGCGCGCGAGCTGGCGCTCGAGGAGGACCTGGCGGAGGCGCTTGCGCTCGCCCATGACCTTGGCCATCCGCCCTTCGGCCATGCGGGGGAGGATGCGCTGGATGCGGCGATGAAGCCCCATGGCGGCTTCGACCACAACGCCCAGTCCCTCAAGGCCGTGACGCTGCTGGAAGCCCGCTACGCCGGATTCGATGGCCTGAACCTGACGTGGGAGACGCTGGAAGGGCTCGCCAAGCACAACGGCCCGCTGCGGCGCCCATCGCCCTACATCGTCGAATACGACCGCCTGCACCCGCTGGACCTGACCACCCATGCGAGTGCGGAGGCGCAGGTCGCGGCGCTCGCCGACGACATCGCCTACAACAACCATGACCTCGACGATGGCGTGAAGGCAGGGCTCTTCACGCTGGAGGAGGCGGCGACGCTGCCTCTGGTGAAGGCCGCCTTCGACGACGCGAAGCGCCAGCACCCGACCCTGCCGAAGGACCGCGCGACCAGCGAGGTGGTGCGCCGGGTCATCAACGCCATGGTGAACGACGTGGTGGCGGAAACGCGCCGCCGCATCGCCGCCCTGCAGCCGCGCTCCGCCGCCGATATCCGCGCGCATGACCGGCCCGTGGTGGCGTTCTCCGACGCCATGATGGAGGCGAACAACGACCTCCGCGCCTTCCTCTTCCAGCGCATGTACCGCCACTGGCGCGTCAACCGCACGACCCAGAAGTGCAAGCGCGCGCTGCAGGTGCTGTTCAGCCTGCTGCATGGCGAACCCCGCCTGCTGCCGCCCTGGTGGCAGGAGAAGGCCGGCGACCCCGGCAGCCAGGCCGCGGCGCGCGCGGTGTGCGACTACCTCGCGGGGATGACGGACCGCTATGCGCTCGAGGAGCACAAGCGCCTCACCGACCCCACCGTCCCCGGCTGAACCCCGACTTCCGCCCGACCGAAAGCGTCCCGATGACCCCGACTGACGACCTCTTCGCCGCCATGCGCGCCCATGTGGTGGAGGCGCTGGCGACCCTGCTGCCGGAACTGCCGCCGGAGAATTTCGCCCGCGTGCTGGTGGAGCCGCCGCGCGACGCCGCGCATGGCGATATGGCGACCAACGCCGCCATGGTGGTCGCCAAGGCCGCGAAGATGGCGCCGCCCAAGCTGGCCGCGAGCCTCTGCGAGAAGCTGGCCGCGCTGCCCGTCGTCGTCTCCGCGACCCCGGCCGGCCCCGGCTTCGTGAACATCAAGCTGACCGAGGATTTCGTCCGCGGCGTCGTGCCCGCGGTGCTGGCGGCGGGCCCGGCCTATGGCGATGGCCCGAAGCGGGAAGGGGGCCCGGTGAACGTCGAATACGTCTCCGCCAACCCGACGGGCCCCATGCATGTCGGCCATTGCCGCGGCGCCGTCGTCGGCGACGCGCTGGCGCTGCTGCTGCGCAAGGCGGGCTTCGACGTGACGCGGGAGTACTACGTCAACGATGCCGGCGCGCAGGTGCTGGCGCTCGCCTACGCCGCCTATTGGCGATACCTCCAGGCACTCGGCACGACGATGACGGAGGAGGATTACGCCGCCGCCACGCCATCCGGCCTGCAGTATCGCGGCGACTACCTGGTCCCCGTCGGCGTCGCGCTGCGCCAGATTTTTCGCGAGACGCTCTCTGGCCCTGGGGCTACCCCCGCGGACCCGTCGCTGTGGCTCGACACGGTGCGGGACTTCACGGTGGAGGCGATGATGTCTGCGATCCGCGAGGATCTCGCGGCGCTCGGCGTGCAGCACGACGTCTTCATCAGCGAGCGGCAGGTCGTAGCCGAGGGCTGGCTGGAGAAGGCGGAGGCCGCGCTGACGGCCAAGGAGCTGATCTACACCGGCGTGCTGGAGCCGCCGAAGGGCAAGACGCCCGATGACTGGGAGCCGCGGCCCCAGGTGCTGTTCCGCGCCACCCAGTTCGGCGACGACGTGGACCGCCCGCTGCGGAAGTCCGATGGCTCCGGCACCTACTTCGCCAATGACGTCGCCAATCACCTGGCCAAGATCGACCGCGGCTTCCCGCAGCTGGTCCAGGTCTGGGGGGCCGACCATGGCGGCTACGTCAAGCGCATGCAGGCCGCCGTCGCCGCGCTGTCGGACCGCAAGGTCTCGCTGGACGTCGTGCTGACGCAGATCGTCCACGTGATGAAGAACGGGGAGCCCGTGCGCATGTCGAAGCGCGCCGGCACCTACATCACGCTGCGCGACCTGATCGACGAGGTCGGCAAGGATGCCGTCCGCTTCACCATGCTGACGCGCAAGGCCGATGCGCAGATGGAATTCGACCTGGACAAGGTCGTGGAGCAGAGCCGGGACAACCCCGTCTTCTACGTCCAGTACGCCCATGCCCGCTGCCGGTCGGTCCTGCGCCAGGCCGGCGACCCCGCGCTGTCGGAACTGGCCGCGGCGCCGCTCGGTGCCCTGGTGGACCCCGCGGAGCTTGCCCTGATCCGCCGCATGGCGGGCTGGCCACGCACCGTCGAAGCCGCCGCGGTTGCACGGGAGCCTCACCGAATCGCGTTCTTTCTCCAAGACTTGGCCAGCGACTTTCATGTATTGTGGAACAGGGGGCGTGACGATTCCACGTTGCGTTTCATCCGGGCGGAGGAGCCTGAGGCGACCAGGGCGCGGCTTGCGCTGGTGGCGGCCACGGCGACCATTCTCCGCTCCGGCCTCGCGGTCATGGGGGTGGAACCCGTCGAGGAGATGCGATGAGCGACGCGATGGTGCCTTCCTATCGCCTGCACCGGCCGGCCTCCGCCGTGCCATGGCGCATGATCGCCATGGCGGGGGGCGTCCTGGCCTTTGTCGCCGCCGGCGCGGCGGGGTGGTGGGCGATCCAGCGCATCGGCACCCGCAGCGTGCCGCTGGTCGAAGCCGATCCACGGCCCTTCAAGGTCCGGCCGAGCGACCCGGGCGGCCTTCGCGTCCCTAACCAGTCCGAACTCGTCCTGGAACGTCCCGGCCAGCGCGCCCAGGGCAATGCGGCCACCGCCCGCGCCCCGGGCCTGGCGCCGGAAGCGGAGGCGCCGAACATCGGCGGCCTGCGCGCCGCCGTCGCGCCGCCGCCCGTGATCGCGCCCGCGCCGAGCTGGCCGCCCCAGCCCGCGCCGCGCCCGGGCCAGGTCGTGCCCGGCCAGAACGCCCCCGGCGCCAGCGCGCCTGCTGCCGCGCCTGC
>JAIXWG010000060.1 GCA_027482245.1 Acetobacteraceae bacterium
AAGCTCAGAAACGGTCTTAGGACCGAGGGGCCGACGGCCTCGAGATCGCGCCGCCGGTGCTGGGCTGCAGCCCAGCACCGGCGGTCACACTATGCACCATCGCCAAGACACAAGGGGCCGCTGCCCCTCGGCGGGGAGCGCGAGGGGCAGCGCCCCTCGCAAATCACTGGCGCAACAGCGCCCTCACCGCCCGAGGGCGATCCCCGCGACCCGGACGATGTCGCGGAACTTCGCGAGTTCGGCCGCCAGGAAGGCGCGGGCGTCGGCCGGGGTGTTGGGGGGTGCGGCGTCCACGCCGGCGGTGGCCATGCGGTCGCGCACCTGGGGTTCGGCGAGGGTGGCGTTGACGGCCTCGTTCAGGCGGGCGGTCAGGGGTGCGGGCAGGTTCTTCGGGCCGAGCAGCATGTTCCAGGTGGTGACGTCGAAGTCGGCCAGGCCGGATTCGGCGAGGGTCGGGAGGTCCGGCATCAGCGGGTGGCGGGTGCGGCCGGAGATGGCGAGGCCGCGGGAGGTGCCGTCCCGCAGGTGGGGTGTGGCGGAGGCGAGGACTTCGCAGGACCAGTCGATCTCCCCGGCGGCCATGGCGGCCAGGACCTGGGCGCCGCCGCGGTAGGGGATGTGTTCGGAGCGGAGTGGGCCTGCGGCGCCTCCGGCGCGGGCCATGAAGTATTCACCCGTGAGGTGCCCGATGCCGCCGGCGCCGGAGGTGGCGAAGGACAGCCGCCCGGGTTCGGCGCGCATGGCGGCGATCAGGTCCTGGATCGTGCGGAAGCGCGACCGCCCGGGCACGACGATGACCATCGGTCCGCCGCCGAGGATGGCGATGGAGGTGAAGTCTTCCAGCGCATCGTAGGGGGTGGTCTGCGGCAGGGCGGCGGGGTTGGTGCCGTGGGAGGAGGCGGTGGCAACCAGCAGCGTGTACCCATCGGGGTTGGCGCGCTTGACGACATCGGCACCCAGCGACCCGCCGGCGCCGGCGCGGTTCTCGATCACCAGGCGGGCGTTGGGGCCGAGCTTCGGGGCCAGGCGTTCGGCGATGATGCGCGCCGCGATGTCGGTGGACCCGCCGGGGGTGAAGGGGACGATGAGGGAGACGGGGCGTTCCGGCCAGGCGCCCTGGGCGAGGGCCAGGCGCGGCGTGGCCAGCAGGGTCGTGGCGGCGATCAGGGCGCGGCGGCGCATGGGTTTCCTTCCGGCGTTGTTGGCGCCGGAGGAAGCGGGAGGCCGCGGGGCTGTCAAGCTTATCCGGCTCGGCGGGACTTCTTCAGCGCCGTGGTGACGGCGGGGGGCTCGGCGCCGCCGGCCATCCAGTCCAGCAGTTCGACGGTATGGACCGTCGGCATGGCGCCGCCCGAGAGCTGGGTGAGGCAGCCGATATTGCCCGCGGCGATCAGGTCCGCCCGGGTGCGGTCGAGGTTGGCGAGCTTGCGGTCGCGCAGCTGACCCGCGATCTCGGGCTGGAGGATGTTGTAGGTGCCGGCGCTGCCGCAGCAGAGGTGGCCTTCCGCCGGTTCCTTCACCGTGAAGCCGGCGCGCTTCAGCAGGTCCTTCGGCGCGGCGGTGATCTTCTGGCCGTGCTGGAGCGAGCAGGCGGAATGGTAGGCGACCGTCAGGCCGGGGGCGGGGCGGGTAGCCGCGTAGCCGAACTTCAGCAGGGCCTCGGAGATGTCCATGGCCAGCGCGCTGACCTTCGCGGCGCGTTCCGGCCAGTCGCCGGGCTCGGCGCGGAACATGAAGCCGTAGTCCTTCACCGTGGTCCCGCAGCCCGAGGCGTTGATGATGATGCCGTCGAGCTCTCCGGCCTGCGTCCAGGCGGCGATGTTGGCGCGGGCCAGCGCCATGGCCGGGTCGTGGTGGCCCATGTGGTGGTCGAGCGCGCCGCAGCAGCCCTGTTCGCGCGTCACCACCACCTCGATCCCCATGCGGGTGAGGAGGCGGATCGTGGCCTCGTTGATGGAGGGGGCGAGCACCTGCTGGGCGCAGCCCGTCAGCAGCGCGACGCGGCCGCGCGTCTCGCCGATGGCCTTGTGGACGCCGGGACGGTCGAGCGCGCTGGGGGACGGGACGTGGCCGGGGGCCAGCTTCAGCATGGCGCGGAGCCGCTGCGCGGTCATGGACGCGCCGGGGACGAAGCGGGCGAAGGGCCGGCCGAGGGAGGCGCCGATGAGGGCGAGCCGGAAGCGCGCGGGGTGGGGCAGCAGGAAGGACAGCAGGCGGCGGAGCGCGCGCTCGGCCTTCGGGTGTTCATAGGTCTCCTCGATATGCCGTCGGGCGTGATCGACCAGGTGCATGTAGTTCACGCCGGAGGGGCAGGTCGTCATGCAGGAGAGGCAGGAGAGGCAGCGATCGACGTGCTTCACCACCTCCGGCGTCGCGGGGCGGTCATTCTCCAGCATGTCCTTGATCAGGTAGATGCGGCCGCGCGGGCTGTCGAGTTCATCGCCGAGCAGGGCGAAGGTCGGGCAGGTGGCGGTGCAGAAGCCGCAATGGACGCAGGTGCGGAGGATCCGATTGCTTTCCGCGGTGTCGGGGTCGCGGAGCTGGTCCTCGGTGAAGTTCGTCTGCATGCCTGTCCCCCTGTGGGCCTGAAGATGGGGCCTCGGGCGTCGCCGGGGAAGCGGGGGCCGGGAAGCTGGCATGAGGGTTGCGAAAATCGCCTGCCCAGGACGGGCGGCTTGCAACTTGCGACGCAGGATGCCGTTTTCATGACAGTTTACGATCGACGGATTCGCACGGGCTCCTATATCAAGGGCGCAACGGAGGAACGCAGAATGCGGAACGACCAGGCCCGGCATAGCCCGGTGAGCACCCAGCCGTTGTCCGAATCGCGGATCGCATGGCTCGGCCCGGTGGAAGCGGCGCGGCAGCAGGCGCTGCTGCGGGTGAATGGCGGCGTGAAGGCCGACCGTCGCGACGCCGACCGCCGGCGCGGCGACCGGCGGGAGCAGGCGGCGGGCTGACGCGCTACGGCCAGCGCGCGCCGTCGTCCAGCGGGAAGACGGGGCGCGGCAGGCCGGTGAAGGCGAAGCGGGAGAGGATGGGGCTGACCAGGCCAGGGGCATCGACCTCCCAGGTTCGGTCGGGGCCGGCGTAGATGTCGAAGCCCGCGCGGAAATGGCCGCGGGACTTCACGACGATGGTGCGGGCGGCCTCCACCTCGACGCCCAGCAGTTCCAGCATGGCGGGATCCTGCAACTGGCGGCGGAGCGATCCGACGGCGAGCAGCAACCCGCTCCCCTCCAGTTGCAGCAGCGCGGCGGGGCCTAGGCTGAAGGCGCGGCCGGCCAGGCCGCCGCGGCGGCCGACTCCGTGGCCGTCCGACAGCGCGCGCACGCGCGCCATGGCGCGGAAGGTGTCGGCGAAGGGGGATGGAGTGGCGTTTGCCACCGCCTCGATCCGCGCGCCCTGCCCGGCTGCATGGGCGGCGGCGGCCAGCACGGGGTCCACCAGCACGCCGAAGACGACGCCGCGCGCGCCCGATTCATGCAGGGCGGCCAGCAGCGCCGTGGTGTTGCCGCCGCCGCCGCCGCCGGGGTTGTCCGCGACGTCGGCAAGGATCAGGCGCGGGCGGGCGGGGTCGGCGCCGGTCGCGACGGCCTCCGCCACCGCATCCCCGATGCTGGTCAGGGTGCGGGAGAGGGCGGCGCGGTTCTCCCAGATGCCGCGCGCCAGCGACTCGGTGGCTTCTCGCGCCTTGGCCCCCTGCCCCGCCCGCGCGGTCGCCCAGACGCAAAGGCCGCATTTCGGGATGTCGGTATAGGCGAAGCCGCCGGTGACGGAGATGCCGAGCAGGTCCGGGTCCGCCTGCCGCATCGCGACGCCCTGCCGGATGGCATCGGCATAGGGCGAACGCTCGGCGGTCAGCAGCGTGACGGTGGGGGGCGTCAGCGGCAGGCGGATGAAGTGGGTCTCGGGCTTCCCGCGCGCGGCCAGCAGGTGGCGGATGGCGTCGGCGGCCTCCGCCGCACACTCGCGCATGTCCACATGCGGGTTGGTGCGGTAGCCGATGAGCAGGTCGGCCAGCGCCACCTGGCGGTCGCTGACATTGCAGTGCAGGTCGAGCGTGCCGACGATGGGCACGTCCGGGCCCAGCTTCTCCCGCAGCAAGGCGAGGACGGCGCCGTCGGTGTCCGCCTCCTCGACGGAGCGGCTGGCGCCGTGGCTGCCGACATAGACGGCGTCGATCGGGCCGGCGGCGTCGAGGTGCCGGGCCAGGCGGGCCATGAAGTCGGGGAAGAGGCCGGGCTCCATCATGCCGCCGGGGGGCGCGCTGATCATGATGAGGGGCACGGGCTGCCAGGGCCCCGTCTCATCCATGCGGCGGTAGAAGCCGGGGACCTCGGCGGGGGTGGCGGAGACGGGGGCGCGGCCGGCCTCGGTGATCGCCTCGCCCTCCACCCAGGACAGCGCCTCGAAATCGGCGCGGGTGGTCAGGGGGGAGAAGGCGTTGACCTCGAGGTGGAGGCCGCAGATCGCAACGCGTGGTGTCACTGCCCGGCCCTCATCCGCCCCGGGTTGAACAGGCCGGCGGGGTCCAGCGCGGCCTTCACGCGGGCGGCGATGGCGGCCAGCGCGGGGGCTTCGGGCGGAATGACGGCGACGGCGGCACGCAGAGGTTCGGGGGCGCAGAACAGGGTGTGGCTGCCGCGCGCGGCCTGCGTCGCCTCGACCACCGCCTGGTGCGCCTCCTCCGTCGCCGGCCCCACCACCCAGACCAGCCCGCCGCCCCAGTCCAGTAGCGTCCGCGCCCCGAAGGCGTCCTTCAGCGCCGCCACCAGCGCGGGCGCGGCGGAGGGGCGGACGGAGAGGCGCCAGATGGCGTTGTGCGGCCCGGCGGAAAGCGGATCGGCATCCCGGATCGACCGCCAGAGCAGCACCGATTCCGGCCCCTCCACCATCGTGACGTCGCCAAGCTTCGCCAGATCCTCCCGCAGCCTTCCGGCCCGGTAGGTGACGGACTCCCGGAAATCCTCGAGCCGCAGCAGCGCGGTCGGCCCCATGGGCAGCAGCGCGGCGCCGGTCACGCCATAGGGGCTGGTGAGGCCGGCGGAGAGCGCGCGGATGCCGGCGGCGAGGTCGGGCACCGCTACCTTCAGCGTGGCCGTCGCCTCCGCGGCCGGCAGCACCTTCATCGTCACCTCCGTCAGCACGCCGAGCGTGCCGTGGCTGCCGGCGAGCAGCTTGCAGAGGTCGAGGCCCGTGACGTTCTTCAGCACGCGGCCGCCGCTGCGCACTACCTCCCCCTTCCCGTTCACGAAGCGGATGCCGAGGAGGTGGTCGCGGACGGAGCCCGCATTGATGCGACGGGGGCCGGAGAGGTTGGTGGCGACGATGCCGCCGATCGTCGCGGGCTGGCGCACGCCGAACAGCGCATGGGTGTCCGGCGGTTCCGGCGCCAGCATCTGCCCGCGCTCCGCCAGCGTGGCCTCGATCTCCGGCAGCGGCGTGCCGGCGCGGGCGGAGAGCACCATCTCCGTCGGCTTGTAGAGCGTGATGCCAGAGAGGTTGCGGGTGGAAAGCGTCTCCGCCGCCTGGACGGGGCGGAGCAGGCCGCGCTTCGATCCATTGCCCTCGATCGCCAGCGGCGCGCGCGCCGCCAGCACGGCTTCCGCGATCGCGGCCTCGGTATCCGGGGCGATCACTGGGGGAGCGCTTCCAGCGGGAAGACCTTGTGCGGGTTCAGCAGCCAGGCGGGGTCGAAGGCCGACTTGATGGCGCGCTGCTGGGCGAGTTCATGCGGCTGGAACTGGACATGCATGAGGTCCCGCTTCTCGACGCCGACGCCATGCTCCCCGGTCAGGCAGCCGCCGACCTCGACGCAGAGCTTCAGGATGTCGGCGCCGAAATCCTCCGCGGCGCGGAAGCTGGCGGGGTTGTTGGCGTCGAACATGATCAGCGGGTGGAGGTTGCCGTCGCCGGCGTGGAAGACGTTGGCGACCTGCAGGCCGTATTGCGTGCTCATCTCCCCGATCCGCTTCAGCACGAAGGGAAGCTCCCCGGTCGGGATGGTGCCGTCCATGCAGAGATAGTCCGGGGAGATGCGCCCGACCGCGCCGAAGGCGCCCTTGCGGCCCTTCCAGATCGCCATGGATTCCTCGGCGGAGGTCGCGACCTTGAGCGAGATCGGGTCGAAGCGGTTGCAGATCTCCTTGATGCGGCCGAGCAGGTCGTCCTGTTCCGCGACGCTGCCCTCCACCTCGATGATCAGCATCGCCTCCGCATCCAGCGGGTAGCCGGCATGGGCGAAGGCCTCGCAGGCATGGATGCAGGGCTTGTCCATGAATTCGAGGGCCACGGGGATGATGCCGCTGCCGATGATGGCGTCCACGGCGGCGCCGGCGATCTCCGTCCCCTTGAAGGCGGCGAGCATGGCCCGCGCGCCTTCCGGGCCGCGCAGGATGCGGACGGTGACCTCCGTCACGATGCCGAGCATGCCCTCGCTGCCCGTCATCAGACCGAGCCAGTCATAGCCGGCGGTGTCCAGGTGGTCGCCGCCGACCTCGACGATCTCGCCTTCCGGTGTCACCAGCCTGAGGCCCAGCAGGTTGTTGGCGGTGACGCCATACTTCAGGCAGTGGGCGCCGCCGGAGTTCATGTTGACGTTGCCGCCGATCATGCAGGCGAGCTGGGACGAGGGATCGGGCGCGTAGAAGAAGCCCTCATGCTCCACCGCCTTGGTGATGCCGAGGTTGGTGACGCCGGCTTCCACCACCGCGAGCCGGTCGTCGAAATCGATCTCCAGGATGCGGTTCATGCGCATCAGGCCGATCACCACCGCATCGGCCAGCGGCAGCGCGCCACCCGACAGCGACGTGCCGGCGCCGCGGGGGACCACGCGGATGCCGTTCTCGTGGCAGTAGCGCATCACGGCTGCCACCTGCTCGGTCGTCGTCGGCAGCACCACCGCGAGCGGCGGCTGGCGGTAGGCGGAAAGGCCATCGGTCTCATAGGGCTTGAGGCGGGTGTCGTCGCCGATAACCCCTTCCCCGGGCACCAGGGTGCGCAGCGCGGCGATGATCTCATCCCGCCGGGCGAGGATGCCGGCTTTCGGCGGCGGCAGCGCGATCATGGCAACCCCTGCATGCGTGGTTGCGTCGAAGATGGCCGCGCGCCCGACTTGCGGCAAGCAGGCGGGCATGCCTCCCTTGATCCTTGCGTAACCGGACCGTGGCAGGACGGGGGCGCCATCAGGGACAGGAGGCATCATGCACACCAGGATCATCGCGGCGGCACTGCTGGCGCTGCCGCTGCTGGGCAGCCCGGCCGCCGCGCAGCGCGCCGGCTTCTACGCCGTGGAGGGCGCCGGGGGCGACGGGTCGCGCTACACCGGCGCCGTGCAGTTCACGCCGACGGGGCCGCAGACCTGGCGCCTGTCCTGGCGCGTGGGGGGCGAGACGATCAATGGAATCGGCGTGTCCAACGGCAAGACGCTGGCCGTCGCCTATACCCAGGGCGGCACGCTGGGCGCGGTGCTCTACGACATCGGGCCGGACGGTACGCTGATGGGCAGCTGGACCGCGGGGTGGGAAGGCGGCGTCGGCACGGAACGGCTGACCCCGCGCTAAGACAGGCCCAGCGGACAACGGAAAGCCGCGCCGGGTTGCCCCGGCCCAGCGGACAACGGAAAGCCGCGCCGGGTCTCCCCGGCGCGGCGTTCTGAGCCCCACGAAAGCAGCATCCCCGGGCGCGACGGCCCGGGGCGCGCAGCTTCAGCCCTGGCGGGCCTTCAGGCGCGGGTTCTTCTTGTTCAGCACGTAGACGCGGCCCTTGCGGCGAACCAGGAAGCAGTTCTTGTCGCG
This sequence comes from Acetobacteraceae bacterium, assembly GCA_027482245.1. Taxonomy (GTDB): domain Bacteria; phylum Pseudomonadota; class Alphaproteobacteria; order Acetobacterales; family Acetobacteraceae; genus Falsiroseomonas. Next base: position 7,800 of record JAIXWG010000060.1, read on the forward strand.
GGTCTTGGCGGTCTTGAGGCTGTTGCGGATCTTCATGGTCGTGGTCCTGTGGGGTGCGGTCGGATAGGGGGCGAGGGCGGAACTGTCAACCTCGGGCGTGACCATCCACAGCCCCCGAAGCAGGGCGAAATGATCCGGGAATTGAGGTGCGATATCTTCTTGCGTACGGGTCCGATGACCGACCCGGCCGAGGAGAAAGAGAATGGGTGAGACGGTGTCAACCGGGCTGGAAGCCGTGCTGCCGGCGGGCTTCAACGCATCGCTGGAGACGCCGAAGGACGCCGCGGCACTGGCCCAGTTGAAGGAGGCCTGCGGCAAGGCCTTCAAGGACCACAACGGCTCCTGCTCCCACGCCGTCAACGCCATCGTCCGGACCATGCTGGGGCTGAGCGAGGCCGCTTGGCCGCAGCGCCAGGCGAACGATCTGGTGGCCTTCCTGACGCAGAGCGCGGATTGGGCGGCGGTGACGCTGGACCGCGCCTATGAACTGGCGCTGCAGGGCGTGCCGGTGGTGGGCGGCAAGGCGGAGAAGACGACGAACGGCCATGTGATCGTTGTCTATCCGGGGCTCCGCAAGCCGCGCGGCGGCTATGGCTACACGGACAAGACCGGTGCTGCGAAGACGGTGGCGCTGAAGGGGTCCTACCCGCTGGCGCTCTCCACCTCGCTGGGCTCCTGGCCCGGGGCGAAGAGCAACGGGGACAAGACGGTATGGGACCCCTGGGGCAAGGACGAGGCCTTCGCACTGGTGGGTTTCTGGGCGCCGGCCAAGGCGGCGAGCGGGAAGCCGGATATCAGCGCGATGCTGCGGAAGGGGGGCGTAACGTTCGGGTAGGGCCGGGCTGCGCAGCCCCCCACCCCAACCCTCCCCCGCAAGCGCGGGGGAGGGAGCGTGGGCCTCAATCCGCCGCCAGCTTCCCGGCCGATTGTTCCTGCGCGATCAGCTTCAGCCAGCCGTCGCGGGTCTGGGGCAGTTTCCGGCCGAGGATCTGCTCCGCCACCTGATTGCGCAGCACCTGCGCCGTGCCGCCGGCGATGGCGAACATGCGGGCGTCGCGGAGGTAGCGCTCCATCGGGTTGTCCTTCGAATAGCCCGCGGCACCCCAGACCTGCAGCGCGCTGTTGGTGACGCGGATCGCCATCTCGCTGGCGAAGACCTTGGCCTGGGCGGCGGCCAGGCGGTCAGGAAAACCCGCCGGGCCGGCGCTGCGGGCGGCGCGGTGGATCAGGGCGCGGGCGGCCTCCAGCTCGATCGACATGTCGGCCAGCATCCAGCCGAGGCCCTGGAACTCCGCGATCGGCCGGCCGAACTGGCGGCGGGCGCCGGCGCGGGCGAGCGCGTGGTCATGCGCGCCGGCAGCCAGGCCCAGCGCCACCGTGGCCGCGCCGACGCGCTGGCCGTTATAGGCATCGATCAGCCGCCCGAAGCCGCGCTGCCAGCCGCCGGGCGCGCGCAGCACCATGTCGTCCGCCACCGCCAGGTCATGGAATTCCAGTTCCGCCTCCGGCATGCCGCAGAGGCCGAGGGAGGGGATGCGGCGCTTCACGACGAGGCCGGCGGGATCGCCCTCCCCGTTCCGGACCACGATGAAGCCGCCGATTCCCTTGAACTCGCCGTCTTCCATGACACGGGCGAAGATGAGGTGGAGGCGGGAGACGCCGCCGCCGGTGATCCAGGTCTTGGCGCCGTTGATGATCCAGCGGTCGCCGCGCTTCACGGCGGTGGTGGCCATCTCCGTCGCGGCCGATCCGGCCTCGGGTTCCGTGATGCAGATGGCGGGCTTGTCGCCGGACAGCACGATGCCGGCGGCGAGTTTTCGCTGCGCCGGCGTGCCATAGGCCATGATGGCGCCGACGGCGCCCATGTTCGCCTCCACCGCGATGCGGCCGCAGACGGCGCAGGCTTTCGAGAATTCCTCGACGACGAGGACCGCGTCCATGACCGACCCGCCCGGGCCGCCCCATTCGCGCGGAATGGTCAGGCCCATGAAGCCCGCTTCCGTCATGCGGCGGACCATGGACCAGGGATACTGCCCGCTGCGGTCGGTTTCCGCGGCCTGGGCGGCGGCTTCCTGCGCGAGTTCGCGGGCACGGTCGCGGAGTGCGGCCTGTTCCACCGTCGGGCCATCGGCAGCGCTCATCCCTGCAACCTCTCCTCGATGGCCGCCGCGGCGGCCCGGTCCAGCTTCATGGCCTTCGCCAGGCGGTCGAGCCATTCCCGCTCCGGCGCCGATACCTCCCCCATCGCGGCCACGGCGGCGGCGTAGAGGCGCGCGCGGAGCATCGGGTCCGTCGCCTCCTTCGCCAAGGCCTCCGGCGTCATCGGCCGGTCGAAATCGGCAAGCACGAAGTCACGCTCCGCCGCATCCAGCCCGGCGGCGTCCAGCTGCTGGGCGATGGCGCGGCGTTCGGTGGCGTCCACGACGCCATCGGCCTTGGCTGCGGCGACCATGGCGCGGATCAGCAGCAGGGCCTCCGCATCCTCCGCGGCGGGCGCCTCGGGTTCGGGCGGCGCGGGGTCGGGCGCGCGGTTCCAGGGGGAAGCGCCGGTGGTCGGCATCCGCCGGGGCTCGGCAGGCTGCGACCACGGGCCCTGCACGTCGCGGACCGGGCGCGGCGCCGGGCGGGGCGTTTCCCGGGGGGCCGGTTCGGGCGCGCGCTGGCTGTTGCGGATCATCGCCTCGATCGCCGTGGCGGCGGCGGTGCCGAGGATGCGGCCGAGCTGGTTGGAGGTGCCGCGCCCGCCAAGGATGGAAGGGGTGGGGCGGCGCCGGCGCCGCGGGGGGGCGGCGGCACCACCGAGCAGGGCGCCGAGGACTCGGCCGAGATCCATCGCTTCGTCTCCCGTGACGGGTTCGATATCCCCCACCCCAACCCTCCCCCGCAAGCGCGAGGGAGGGAGTTTTCGTCACCGTCCGAGCAGGCCGCGCAGCAGGTCGGCGGGCTGGGGGATGCCCGGGCGGCGTTCGGGCGCGGGCGCGGCTTCCGGGGCGGGTGCCGCCGCCGCGGGTGCGGGCCGGGCGGCGGGGACGGCGCCCTCACGCCCGCCGCGCGCGGCGGTCAGGGCGGGGCCGCAATCCGGCAGGGCCGCGGGGCGCGCCGCAGTGCCGCCGCGCGGCGCCAGCGCGCCCAGCACGGCGCCGAGGTCGCCGCCCACCTGCCCGGCCAGGCTGCCGAGCACCGCCGCCAGGTTTTCCGCCCGCACGCCGCGATAGGCCGGGTTGGCCAGCGTGCCGCCGAGATCGGCGGAGACGCGCACCTCCGCCCCCGCGGCGCGGACATCGTGCAGCATGCGCAGGCTTAAGGCCTCATCGGCCAGGTTGATGCTGCCGGTGCCGGCGACCTTGGCCGCCGGGCTGTCCAGCAGCAGGGTGGACAGGCGCGCGGTGCCGCCTTCCGCATCGGCGCGGATGGCGATGCATTCGATCGGCAGGCGGTTGGGTAGCGGCGGCAGCACCGGCACGCGTTCGCGCAGCCCCGCCTGGACGGGCTGGACCAGCGCGGGCTCCGCGAAGCCGCCGAGCATCGCCAGGCCAAGATGGCCGGTCAGCGTGGCGGCGACCTGGCGCAGCCCGGTGCCCTGGCCGCGGAGATCGGCATCGATCTCCGCGCGGCCGGACAGGCGTTCGGGCTGCCCCGCCATGGCCTGCAGCGCCGTGAGGTCGAGCCCGGGCGAGCGGGCGACGAGGCGGAGCGTCGGCGTCTCCGCCCGCGCATCGGCGGAGAGGTCGAGGGAGAGCGGCCCCGCCGGCGTCTGCGCCGTGAGGGGCGAGACCCCGCCACGCCCGGCATCCACCTTCACCGGCACCACCACCTGCCGCCAGGCCTGGCCGTTCAGGGTCAGGGACGCGACCTCGATGCGGAGGTCGGCATCGAAGACCCGCAGCGCCGCCATGGGCAGGGCGATGTCCGGGATCACGCGACCCGACGGCGCGGCCGCGGGCGCGGGGGGGGCGGGCGTGCCGGCAGCGGGGGCGGCGGCCGGCGCCGGGGAAGCAGCGCGCAGCGCATCCAGGTCGAGTCGCGGGGAGGCCAAGCGGCCCGTGATGCCGGGACGCTCCCCCACCACCAGCGTCAGCTCGCCCGCGGCCTCGCCAGCCGAGGAGGAGAGGCGGAGGTCCCGCAGATGCGCGCCGCCGGCGAAGCCGGGCGTCCGTTCGGCGAGGCGGGTCGCGAGTTTCACCTCCCGCACCGCCGGCAGGGCGGTGCCGGCCAGCGGCGACAGGGCGGCAAGGTCCGCGGCCTCCGCCGCCACGGCCAGGTCCACGCCGGACAGGGCGCGCGCATCGGCGATGCGGCCCGCGATCGTGGCGAAGGCGCCCGTCATTTCCAGCCGGACATCGACGGGCAGCGGCCCCGGCGCCTGGCCGGCCAGCTGCGCGGGGGTGCCGAGGCGGCCGCTGACGCGCAGCGGCTGGTCGGCGAGCCGGGCCTCCGCCTGGATAGTCATCGGCGCGTCGGGGCGTTCGGCCGTGATCGCCGCGCTGGCGAGGCGAAGGCCGGGGCGCAGCGTGGAGAGGTCCGACTCGCCGATGCGCAAGTTGAGGCCGGACAGGGTGGCGAGCGTCCCGCCCGTGCCGGTGGCGGCGCCGGCCAGCGCCACGTCCCGCAGCGGCGGCAGCGGCACGTCCGGCATCAGGGGGGCGAGGCGCGTGAGGTCCGCGGCGCGGCCCGTGACCTCCACATTCCAGGCCTGGCCGGCGGCCAGCGTGCCGCGCAGCTGCGCCTCCGCGCCCAGGCTCGCCAGGCGGAGGTCGAGGGGCCAGGGCTCCGCTGCGCCGAAGGCCGCGAGGGTGCCGCCATGGAAGGCGATGGAGACCGGCTGGCCGCGCAGCGCGACATCGCCTTCCGCCCGCAGCGGGCCGGCGGCGGGGGCGGCGGCCTCGATCCGCGCCAGGCCGACGGTCTCGGTGCGGCCGCCCGGGCGGCCATCCCGCCAGGTGACGGTGCCGCGTTCGACCCGCAGCGAATCGACGGCGATCTGCAGGGGCTGGCGGGGGGTGGCGGGGGTCGCGGGGGCGCCGGGCGCGGCGGGGGCGGCGCGTTCGAACTGCCAGTTGGCGCGGCCATCGGCACGGGTTTCGAGCAGCAGGTCCGGCGCCACCACCACCACGCGGGCGATCTCCACCCGGCGGGACAGCAGGGGCAGCAGCGCAGCCTGCACCTCCATCCGCTCCGCGGTCAGCATGGCGGGGCGGCTGAAGCCCTCCCCATTCGTCAGGCTGATGTCGCGCAGCTCCACGGTCGGGCGCAGCGAGAGGGCGAGGCGCATCTGCCCGACCTCGAAGCGCCGTCCCGTCGCCTGTTCCACGGCGGCCACGAGGCGGGGGCGCAGCTTCTCCGGGTCCAGGAAGACATAGGCGGCACCGGCCGCGGCAACCGGCACCGCGACGACGACGGCCAGCACCACCCAGGGCCAGCGGCGGCGGCGGGGCTGCGGGGCGGTGGTGTCGGACACTGGCGGAAACTCCCGGTTTGCGGCTTCAACGCATCCGGGCGGGATCGTTCAGGCCGTCCGCCGTGCCTTTGGCGTGCGCGGCACTTCGAACCCCAGGAAGGTGAAGCTCTCCTTCATATGGGGGGGCAGCGGCGCCGACACTTCAAGTATCCCGCCGGCGGGATGCGGCAGGCGCAGCGCGCGGGCGTGCAGGTGGAGCTGGTTGGGCAGCCCCTCCAGATGCGCGGCGGTGCCGCCATACTTGCCGTCGCCGAGGATCGGGCAGCCCAGCGCTTCCGCCGCATGGACGCGGAGCTGGTGGGTGCGGCCGGTATGGGGCTTCATCTCCAGCCAGGCGGCGCGGCGGCGCACCGCGTCCAGGATGCGGAAATCGGTGCTGGCGCGGGCGGCGTTGCGGTCCCCGGGCTCGGCGGGGACGGTGCGTTCGCCGCGCGGGCCGCCGGTGCGGGTCAGCGCCATCTCGATCGTGCCGGCGGGGGGCGTCGGTTCGCCGATGACGACGGCCCAGTAGGTCTTCTCCACGTCCCGGCCGCGGAAGGCGCTCGCGAGCTTCGCGGCGCTGCCGACGGTGCGGGCCAGGACCATGACGCCGGAGGTATCGCGGTCCAGCCGGTGCACCAGGCGGGGGCGGTCCTCGGCCTCGAACTTCAGGGCATCGAGCATGCCATCGAGGTGCTTGGTGATGTTGGGGCCGCCCTGCACGGGCAGGCCATGCGGCTTGTCGATCACCAGGACCTCATGGTCCTTGTAGATGACCATGCGCTCCAGCGCCTTGGCATCCCGCTCATCCACCGGCTTGGGCGCGCGGGGCAGCTTCGCCAGCGGGTTCTCCGCGATGGGGGGGATGCGGACTTCCTGGCCGGCGAGGAGGCGGGTGTTGGCCTCCGCCCGCTTGCCCTCCACCCGGATCTGCCCGGTGCGCAGCATCTTCTGCAGGGCGCCCTGCGTCAGCGCGGGCACGTGGCGCTTCAGCCAGCGGTCGAGGCGGGTGTCGTTCTCATCGGCGGAGACGGTCTTGAGCTGCACGGTCATGATGGCGGGGATGTAGCACGAAGCCCCGCCTTGGCACGCAGGGTGTTCAGCCGGGCCCCTGCCCCGCGAAGGCGCGGGCGGCGGCAAGGAGCGCGGCGAGGCCGGAATCGGGCAGCGCGTCGGAGGCACGCACCAGGTCCAGCAGCATGCGCGGGCGCGTCGGCAGCAGCGGGCGATAGGGGCCGACGCGCTGTTCGGTCTCCAGCCCCTCGAAGAAGAAGGCGACATCGACGCCGAGCGCCGCCGCGAGCGCGGGCAGGCGCGTGGCGGGGATGGCGTTGCGCCCGGCCTCGTATTTCCGCGCCTGGGGGGTGGAGACGCCGAGATGGGCGCCGAGTTCGGCCAGCGAGACACCGCGCTGGATGCGGGCTTCCCGGATGCGGCGGCCGACATGAAGGTCCGCGCCCGCGACCTGGTCGGGGCTGGACGCCAGCGGGGCCGGCCGCGGCGTGACGGCGGCGCGCGCCAGGGCGAGGCCCTCTCCCGCGCGCCCACGAGCCGCAGTTCCCCTCACCCAACCCTCTCCCCCCCGGGGGGGGAGAGGGCCTTCGGACGCGGCGGGGATGGGCTGGCGGCGGGTCAGATGAACCACTGGCCGGTGGATTCGAAGTTGGACGTGACATGCGCGGCGGCGGCCGCCCAATCCACCTGGCCATTGACCCGGAAGGCGGACCAGGGGTCGTCGATATCGGCCACGATCGGCGCGGGGGCGCTGGCGACGGCGTCCGGCACCACGGTGTTGACGACGCCGACGACGGTTTCCACCACCGGCGCCACCACGGTTTCCGCCACGGGCGCTGCGGCCGGCGCAGCCGGCGCGCTGGCACCGTCGCCGCGGCCGGGGGTGTAGGCGGAAACGCGCACCCAATCGACCTCGATGTTCACCTCGCCGGGGGTCGATCCGTTCGGGCCGCCGCCATACCACCATTCGCTGTCGGCCAGGACATGGCCCTGGATGCCAAGGGACATGGGCTGGTCCGGCACGTCATGCGTCATGCGCCCGGCCTGCTGGCCATCGACGTAGAGCGTGAGGTTGCCCGGCGTCCAATCCAGCCGGTAGGTGTGCCAGTCCGCCACATCGGTGCCGATATACTGCGTCTCCCACGGGTTGCCGTGGTTGGTGAAGGCGAAGCCCTGCCGGTCGCCGCGATGGGTCTCGACGATGTCGACCTCATCCGACCAGGTGTTGTTGGTGGGCCAGAGGAGGATGACGCCGGCCGTGCCCTGCCCTTCCTCGATCCGCGCGCGGAATTCGTAGGAGCCGTAGACCTGGCCCTCGGGGATGGTGGACAGCCCGCCGGCGACCCAGCCGCCGCCCTGGCGTTCGATGGACACGTCGAGGATGCCGCTGTGCACGCTGACCTGGTTCGGCTGCCACGCGAAGGCGCCGTTGCCATATTCGCCTGAATAGAGCGTACGCCAATTGCCGCGGTCCAGAGAACCGCCATTGAAGTCGTCAAAAAACACGGTGGAGAAGTCGGCCATCAATCTGGTCCCTTCCGTCAAATTGGGACCCCCAGGGGTGGAAGGGTTCTACTCACCGACCCGTGTACAGGACAATGCCGCTTGTGCCGGGCGAAGGGTTCAAAGCGCCGGGGTGGCGTCTTCGACTTGCGGTTGATTCATTACTTCTTGAAGATGCCGTAACAGACCGCAAACGCAGCGAGCCCGAGGCCCACGGACGCCACCACATAGAGCGCGGCCAGCCACCAGGCGCGTTCGAACAGCGCGCCGGTTTCCAGGCTGAAGGCGGAGAAGGTGGTGAAGCCGCCGAGCACGCCGGTGACGAGCAGCAGCCGCGCCTCCCCCTGCAGACCGAGGCCGGCGGCGATGCCGATGGCGGCGCTGCCCGCGATGTTCACCCCGATCGTGCCCCAGGGAAACGCCGTGCCGAGATGGGTGATGGCGAGCGTCGAGAGCCAGTAGCGCAGCACGGAGCCGACGGCGCCGCCGAGCGCGACGAGCAGCACGTTCAGCAGGTTCATCGGCTGCGCTTCCGGGCGCGGAGGCGCTGCCATTCCGCCATGCGGGCGGCGACGGCGGCTTCGGCCCCGCGTTCGGTCGGCGCGTAGAAGCGGGCGGGCTTCATCCCCTGCGGCCAGTAATCCGCGCCGGAGAAGCCATCCTCCGCATCATGGTCGTATTCGTAGCCGTCGCCGTAGCCGAGTTCCTTCATCAGCTTCGTCGGCGCGTTGAGGATGTTGGCTGGTGGCATCAGGCTTCCCGTTTCCTTCGCCGCGCGCATCGCTTCCTTGAAGCCGGTGTAGAGCGCGTTGGATTTCGGCGCGGTGGCGAGGTGGATGACGACCTGCGCGAGCGAGAGCTCGCCCTCCGGGCTGCCGAGGCGCTCATAGGCTTCCCAACCCGCCATCGCGATCTGGATGGCACGAGGATCGGCCATGCCGACATCCTCGCTGGCGAAGCGGAGCAGGCGGCGGGCGATGTAGCGGGGGTCCTCGCCGCCCGTGAGCATGCGGGCGTACCAGTAGAGGGCGGCATCGGGGTCTGAACCGCGCATGGATTTGTGGAGCGCGGAGATGAGGTTGTAGTGCTCCTCCCGATCCTTGTCGTAGAGCGCGGCGCGCTTGGCGAGCAGCGCGGCGAGGCCGGCCGGGTCCAGCGGGTCGCCGCCGGGCGGCAGGGCCAGCAGCTGCTCCACCATGTTCAGCAGGTAGCGGCCATCGCCATCGGCCATGGCGGCGAGCGATGCGCGGGCTTCGGGCGTGAGGGGCAGCGCGCGATCCTCCTCCGCCTCCGCGCGCTCCATCAGCAGCAGCAGCGCGGCGTCGTCGAGGCGCTTGAGGACGAGGACCTGGCAGCGCGACAGCAGCGCGCCGTTGAGGGCGAAGGAGGGGTTTTCCGTTGTCGCACCGACCAGCGTGACGGTGCCGTCCTCGACCACCGGCAGGAAGCCGTCCTGCTGGGCGCGGTTGAAGCGGTGGATCTCGTCCACGAACAACAGGGTGCCGCGCCCGTTGGAGCGGCGCGCGCGGGCCTCGTCGAAGGCGCGCTTGAGGTCGGCGACGCCGGAGAAGACGGCGGAGAGCGCGACGAAGCTGAGGCCGGCGCGCTGGGCGAGCAGGCGGGCGATGGTCGTCTTGCCCACGCCGGGCGGGCCCCAGAGGATGATGGAGGATAGCGATCCCCGGCCGAGCATGCCGGTGAGCGTGCCCTCCGCGCCGACGAGATGGTCCTGGCCCACGACCTCCCCGAGTTCGCGGGGGCGGAGGCGATCGGCGAGCGGACGGGGGCCGGGCGGCGCCTCCGCGCGGGGGGTGTCGGTGTCGGGCGTGCCGAAGAGGTCGGGGGGGCGGGCGGCCATCGTTCGAGCCTAGCGCCGCGGCGGCCCTGCGGCCACGGGCGGCGCGACACGGCTGCGTGGCTGGACGCGCGTGGCCGCCGGGCCGATCATCGCCGGCAGGACCACGGGGCATGACGACCCCGGGCGGAGGAGACCAAGGCATGGGCGCGACCCTGTCGGCGCTGCGCGTGACGCGGCTGCACCCCCTCTTCGTGGCGGAGGTCGAGGGGATCGACCTGCGCCAGCCCCTCTCGCCCAACGATGCGCGGGCGATCGAGGCGGCGATGGACGAGCACGCGGTGCTGGTCTTCAGCGGCCAGGACATCGATGACGACCAGCAGATCCGCTTCATCGAGGCCTTCGGCGAGATGGAGGAGAACACCGGCACCATCGACCTGCACAAGCAGCGCCTGAAGCATGCGCGGATGAACGACATCTCCAACCTGGATGAGCAGGGGCGGCTGCTGGCGGCGGATGACCGGCGGCGGATGTTCAACCTCGGCAACCGGCTGTGGCACAGCGACAGCAGCTTCAAGCCGACGCCCGCCAAGTATTCGGCGCTGCATGCGCGCGTCATCCCGCCGGAGGGTGGCGATACGGAATTCGCCGACATGCGCGCGGCCTGGGATGCGCTGCCGGCCGAGCAGCAGGCCGAGTTGATGGGGCTGGTCGCCGACCACAGCCTGATCTTCTCCCGCGGCACGCTCGGCTTCGATGCCTTCACGGAGGAGGAGCGGCACAAATTCGCCCCCGTGCCGCAGCGGCTCGTCAGGCGGCATCCGGGATCGGGGCGGCTGTCGCTGTACCTGTCGGCCCATATCGGGCGGCTGCAGGGATGGCCGGTGCCGGAGGCCATGTGCCTGGTGCGCGACCTGGCGGAGCACGCGACGCAGCGGGAATTCGTCTATCGCCATCGCTGGCGCCGGCACGACCTGGTGATGTGGGACAACCGCTGCACCATGCACCGCGCGCGCCCCTTCGCGGATACGCGCCACCCCCGGGACATGCGGCGCGTGACGGTGAAGGACACGGCGCCGACGCTCGACCAGCCGGTGTGAGCGGCGGCATACTCCGCGGCAATCTGCTGGAGGATGCCATGTCGGTTCGGTTGGGGCGCCGTGCGGCGCTGGGGGTGCTCGCAGCGCCGCTCGTGGCGGGCCAGGCCCGCGCGCAATGGGCGCCGACGCGCAGCATCCGGCTGATCGCGCCCTATCCGCCGGGCGGTGGCGTCGACACCACCTCCCGCCTGCTGGGCGCGCCGATGGGGCAGTTCCTCGGCCAGGCCATCGTGGTGGAGAACCGGGCCGGCGCGGGCGGGTCGATCGGCGCGGCGGAAGTGGCGCGGAGCGCCCCGGACGGCCACACCATCATGATCGACGCCATGGCGCATACGGTGAACCCCGCGCTGCTGCGGGGCCTCACCTTCGACTACGCCACGGCCTTCACGCCGATCAGCCAGGTGGTGGTGCTGCCGCAGCTGCTGGTGGTGAATGCGTCGCTGCCGGTCAGGAACCTCCAGGAATTCGTGGCCTATGTGAAGGCGCGGCCGGGGCAGCTTTCCTACGGCTCCTCCGGCAACGCGACGGCGGCGCATCTGGCGGCGGCGCTGTTCGCGGCGCGGGCGGGGCTCGACATCCAGCACGTGCCCTATCGCGGCGGCACGCCGGCGCTGGCGGACCTCATGGGCGGCGCGATCGCCTTCGTCTTCGGCACCGTGTCGTCCTCCGTCCAGCTGGCGCGGGAGGGGCGGATCCGGGCGATCGCGGTCAGCACGGCGCAGCGCATCTCCTCCCTGCCCGATGTGCCGACCGTCGCGGAACAGGGTTTTCCCGGTTACGAGCTGAACGAGTGGAACGGGCTCTACGCGCCGGCCGGGCTGCCGGGGGCGGTGACGGAGCGGCTGCACGCGGCGGCCGTCAGCGCGCTGGCCGATGGCGGCGTGCGGCAGCGGCTGGAGGCGCTGGGCGCCTATCCCGTCGGCTCCTCGCCCGCCGACTTCGCCCGCTACGTCGCGGAGCAGCGCGACGCGATGGCGCGGCTGGTGCGGGAGACGCGGATCGAGGTGGGTTGACCCGGGCGGCGCGCGGGCCGATTTCCCGCGCAACGAAAGCCCGGAGAACGCCGCCATGACGATGTCCCGCCGTGCCCTGCTGGGGGCCGCCGGCCTTGCCCTCGCCTCCCCTGCCCTGGCGCAGACCGCCTGGCCGAGCCGGTCCATCCGGCTGATCGTGCCCTTCGCCGCCGGCGGCGCGGCGGACAGCGCGGCGCGCGTCATCACGCCGCGCATGGGCGAACGCCTCGGCCAGGGCTTCGTGGTGGAGAACCGGACGGGGGCGAGCGGGAGCCTCGGCGGCGGGGAGGTCGCGCGCAGCAATGACGGGCACACCTTCCTCTGGGATGCGTCGAGCCACATCGTGAACCCGTCCCTGCTGCGGGGCCTGCCCTTCGACTACGCCACGGCCTTCACGCCGATCTCGCTGGTCGTCTCCTTCCCCTCCGCCGTCGCGGTGAAGAACGACTTCCCGGCGCGGAATCTGGCCGAGTTCGTGGCGGCGGCGAAGGCGCGGCCGGGGACGCTGACGATCGGCACGCAGGGCAACGCGACGGCGGGGCATCTCGGCCTGGTGGCCTTTGCCCGGCGGGCGGGGATCGAGGTCGTGCACGTTCCCTATCGCGGCGGATCGGCCGCGGCCCAGGATTTGGCGAGCGGCGCGATCGACGCGGTGTTCACGACGCTGGTCTCCGCGGGGCCGGTCGTCGATGCGGGGCGCGCACGCTTCCTGGCCGTCGGGACGCTGGAGCGGGTGGAGAGCCGGCCGGATGTGCCCACCATCCATGAGAGCGGCTACCAGGGCTTCGACAGCAACGAATGGGCCGGCTTCTTCGGCCCGGCCGCGACGCCGCCCGCGGTCGTGCGCCAGCTCTCCGCCGCGCTGACGGAGGCGGTGGCCGACTCCACCATCCGGCAGCGCCTGGTGCAGATCGGCTGCGTGCCGCAGGCGACGAGCCCCGAAGCCTTCGCGACCTTCGTGCGGGAGGGACGCGAGGCGATGGCGACCCTGGTGCGCGAGGCGAATATCCGCGCCGAATAGGTGGCCGCTCGCGACAACATGGCCGGCATCCTGCTGATGTCGGCCGCCGTGCTCGGCTTCTCGCTGAACGACGTGCTCGGCAAGTGGCTGATGGGGACCTACTCCGTCAGCCAGGTGCTGGTGCTGCGCTCCATCGCGGCGCTGCTCATCCTGGCGCCGCTGCTGGTGCGGGATGGCGCGGCGCCGCTGCTGCAGCCGAAGCGGCCCGGGCTGCAGGTGATGCGCGTGATGTTCGGCACGGTGGAGGTGGCCTGCTTCTACTGGGCCGTTTCCCTGATGCCGCTGGCGGACACCATGGCCTTCTGGATGGCCACGCCGATCTTCGTGGCCGTCGCCTCCGCCCTCTTCCTCGGCGAGCATCTGGACCGCTGGCGCTTCGGCGCGGTGGTGCTGGGCTTCGTCGGCGTGATGCTGACGCTGGGCGCCGGGCTCGACAGCGGCTGGAAGCCGATGGCAATCGCGATCTTCGGGGTCGTCGTCTATTCCGGCTACCTGATGTCCACGCGGGCGCTGCGCGGCACCTCCGCCCGAGTGCTGGCGACCTACCAGATGATCGGCGCGCTGGTCTTCGGCCTGGTGATGGCGCCCTTCACCTGGGTGCCGGTGGCCTGGGTGGATGTGCTGCTGCTGATGTCGCTCGGCGTCGTCGGCGTCGCGGCGCACCTCGCGGTCACGCGGTCGCTCGCCCTGGCGCCGGCGCCGGTCGTCGTGCCCTGGCAATACGCGATGATCCTGTGGGGCATCCTGTTCGGCTGGATCTTCTTCAAGGAAGTGCCGGAACCGCTCATGCTGGTGGGCGCCGCCGTCATCATCGGCGCGGGATTCTGGCTGACACGGATGGAGATGCGCGACGCGCGGAAGGGGGCCTGAATGGCGGATCGCTGGGCGCCGAAGCCCGTGCAGGGCATCCCGGACGGCACCGTGCTGTATGACGGGGTCTGCGTGATCTGCTCCGCCGCCTTCCGCTTCGTGGCCACCCGGGACCCCGAGGCACGGTTCCGCTTCACCGCGGTGCAGGACCGCCTCGGGACGCGCATGGCGGGGCTGCTCGGCATCGACCCGGTGATGCCGGAGAGCAATGCCGTGGTCATCGACGGCATCGCCTACATGAAGTCGGACGCCGCCATCCAGGTACTCTCCCGCCTGCCACGCTATGGCTGGGCGCGTCACCTGCGGCATGTTCCGAAGGCGCTGCGGGACTGGGTCTATGACCGGATCGCGCGCAACCGCTACCGGCTGTTCGGCAAGACGGAGACCTGCCTGGTGCCGGGGCCGGAACTGCGCCGCCACGTCGCGCGGGAGGAGTGAGACCCCTTTTCGCCCGCGTGCTCGGGGAGGACGCCTTCGCGCGCCTGCCGCCTGCGGTGCGGCGCCTGCATCAGGGTGGCACCTTCACCGGCGAGGCGGCGGTCGAGGGGCCGGAGGGGCTGCTGCCCCGCATCGCCGCGTGGATCGTGGGCTTCCCCGCCGCCACGGCGCAGGTACCGGTCCGGGTGACCATCAAGCCCGGCGCAGGCGGCGAGGTCTGGGAACGCGACTTCGGCGGCCGACGCTTCCGCAGCCGGATGGCGCTGGAGCCAGCGGGGCTGGAGGAGCAGTTCGGCCCCTTCGGCTTCCGCGTCGCCCTCCCCGCGGATGGAAGCGGGCTGCGCGTGGCGGTGCAGGGCTGGCGTCTGCTCGGCCTGCCCCTGCCGCTGGCCCTGGCACCGCTGGGCGATGCAGTGGAGAGCCAGGACGAGGCCGGGCGCTTCCGCTTCGACGTGACGGTGCGGCTGCCCCTCGGCCTGGGGCGGGTGGTGCGGTATCGCGGCTGGCTGGTGCCCGCCTGACGCCGACCCAAACGAAAAAGGGCGCCTCGCGGCGCCCTTCCCGTATACCGTCGATGCAGAAGCGGCTTACGCCGCGTCCGCCTCGCTCTCCACCTGCTCCGGCACCGGACCGCTGTCCAGGCCCTTGGCGGAGGGGTCGCGGTCGATCAGCTCGATGATCGCCATGTCGGCGGCATCGCCGTAGCGCATGCCGGCCTTCAGGACGCGGGTGTAGCCACCGGCGCGACCCTTGTAGCGCTCCGCGATGGTGGTGAAGAGCTTGTCCACCACCTTCTCGTCCCGCACCTGGGCATAGGCCTGGCGGCGGGCATGCAGGTCGCCGCGCTTGCCGAGCGTGATGATGCGCTCGACATACGGGCGCAGCTCCTTCGCCTTCGGCAGAGTGGTGCTGATCTGTTCGTGCTTCAGCAGCGCCGTCGCCATGCTGCGGAGCATGGCAATGCGGTGGCTGGAGGTGACGCCGAGCTTACGGCCGGCAACGCCGTGACGCATGGTCCTGTTTCCTTACTTCCCGGGGCGCCCTCAGAAGGGCTCCTCGAGCTTCTTCGCGAGGTCCTCGATGTTCTCGGGCGGCCAGCCCGGGACAGTGAGCCCCAGGCCGAGACCCATGGAGGCGAGGACCTCCTTGATCTCGTTCAACGACTTGCGGCCGAAATTCGGGGTACGGAGCATTTCCTGCTCCGTCTTCTGCACCAGGTCGCCGATGTAGACGATGTTGTCGTTCTTCAGGCAGTTCGCCGAACGGACCGACAGTTCCAGCTCGTCCACCTTGCGCAGCAGGTTGCGGTTGAAGGGAAGGTCGTCGCGGACCTCCTCCACCACGCGCTGGCGCGGCTCCTCGAAGTTGATGAAGAGCTGCAGCTGCTCCTGCAGGATGCGCGCGGCGATGCCGACCGCATCCTCGGGGGACACGGTGCCATCGGTCTCGACCGTCAGGACCAGCTTGTCATAGTCGGTCTTCTGGCCGACGCGGGTCGGCTGCACCTGGTAGGCCACGCGGCGGACCGGGGAGTAGATGGCATCGATCGGGATCAGGCCGATCGGCGCATCCTCCGGCCGGTTCTCGCTGGCGGGGACGTAGCCCTTGCCGGTGTCCACGGTCAGTTCCATGGACAGGCGGGCGCCGTCATCGAGGGAGCAGATCACCAGTTCCGGGTTCGATATCTCGATGTCGCCGGTCGTCTGGATCTGGCCGGCGGTCACCTCGCCAGGGCCGGTCGCGGTCAGCTGCAGGCGCTTCGGGCCATCGCCCTGCATGCGCACGGCCAGCTGCTTCACGTTCAGGACGATGTCCGTCACGTCCTCACGCACGCCCTGGAGGCTGCTGAATTCATGCAGCGCGCCGTCGATGCGGATGGCCGTCACGGCCGCGCCCTGGAGGGACGACAGCAGGATGCGGCGCAGCGCGTTGCCAAGCGTCATGCCGAAGCCGCGCTCCAGCGGCTCCGCCACGATCGTCGCCACGCGGGTCGGATCGGACCCGAGCTCGACGTCCTTCTTGGTCTCGATCAGCGAACGCCAGTTCTTCTCGATCACGGTCTTTTCCCTTGCCCGGCCCGGAGGGGCGCGCCTGCGATCAGGCGCGCCGCGGCAGCAGCTGCGTCCTCAGACGCGGCGGCGCTTCCGGGGACGGCAGCCATTGTGCGGGATGGGCGTCACGTCCCGGATCGCGGTGACGTAGAAGCCCACGGCCTGCAGCGCGCGGAGCGCGGATTCACGGCCCGAACCGGGACCGGAGACCTGGATCTCCAGCGTCTCCATGCCGTGCTCGCGGGCCTTCTTGCCGGCGTCCTCGGCGGCGACCTGGGCGGCGTAGGGCGTGCTCTTGCGGCTGCCCTTGAAGCCCTGGCTGCCCGACGACGACCAGGCGATGGCATTGCCCTGCGCGTCGGTGATGGTCACGACGGTGTTGTTGAAGGACGCCAGCACATGGGCGACGCCGGAAGAGATGTTCTTCCGTTCCTTCTTGCGCGGGCGCTGACCAGCGCCGCCGCGGGGTTCGCGGGCCATCTTACTTCGTCACCTTCTTCTTGCCGGCGATCGCGACCGCCTTGCCCTTGCGGGTGCGCGCATTGGTGTGCGTGCGCTGGCCGCGGACGGGAAGCCCCTTGCGATGGCGCAGGCCGCGGTAGCAGGCCATGTCCATCAGGCGCTTCTTATTCATCGCCTCTTCACGCCGCAGGTCACCCTCGACGCGGTATTCCCGGTCGATCAGCTCGCGGATGCGGAGGATCTCGTCATCCGTCAGCTGGTTCACGCGACGGTCGTCGGGAATGCCGAGCTGATTGCAGATGACCTTGGCGTTGGAGGGGCCAATGCCAAAGATATAGCGAAGCGAGATGAGCACCCGCTTGTTGGTTGGGATGTTCACGCCGGCGATGCGCGCCACGGTGCCTCTCTCCTCATCGGGCCAGTGGCCCGCTTCTCAAAACGCCGGGCCCGGGGCCCGCTGGAACCAAAATCCCCACCCTGCGATGGGGGACGATCACACCGGGCCGGCGGGCCCGAACCAACACTTCAAACCGGACCGCCGGGGCGGTGGAGCGCGCCTGCCTGGGCGGGCGCGACCGTCTTGGTCCAAGTTTGCAACGGCAAAGAGCGGCCGGGGTGAACCCCGGACCGCAGGCGCGGGGGATTACTCCGGCACCGCCGGGGGAGTCAAGCGCCCGCGCTCATCCCGCCCCAAGCACCGCGGCGATCTGCCGCGTCACCTCGTCCATCTCCGCCATGCCATCGACCTGCCGGAGCTTCCCCTGCGCCGCGTAGTGCGGCAGCAGCGGCGCCGTCTGGCGGTGATAGGCGTCGAGACGCGCCGCCACCGTCTCCGCCTTGTCGTCGGCGCGCCGGGTGAACTCCGTGCTGCCGCAGGCGTCGCAGACACCGGCCTTGGCCGGCTGCTTGAAGCTGTCGTGGTAGCCTTCCCCGCACTTGGCGCAGGTGAAGCGGCCGGCGATGCGCTCGACCAGCGCGGCGTCGTCCACCTTCAGCTCGATCACCTGGTCCAGCGGCATGGCCTTCTCGGCCAGCATGCGGTCCAGCGACTCGGCCTGCGGCACCGTGCGCGGGAAGCCGTCCAGGATGAAGCCCTTGGCGCTGCCGGGCGCGGAGACGCGCGCCGCCAGCATCGCGGTGATGATGGCGTCCGGGACCAGGTCGCCCCGCTCCATGATCGCCTTGGCCTCGAGCCCGATGGGCGACCCCGCCTTCACCTCCGCCCGCAGCATGTCGCCGGTCGAGATCTGGGAGATGCCGTAGCGCTCCTCAAGCCGCTTGGCCTGAGTGCCCTTCCCGGCGCCGGGAGGCCCCAGCAGGATCAGCCTCATCGTCCACGTCCCCCCGGTTGCGTGCCACGGCCACCCAGCCGGGCCTTCTTGATCAGACCCTCATACTGGTGCGCGAAGAGGTGCGACTGCACCTGCGCCACCGTGTCCATGGTGACGGACACGATGATCAGCAGAGAGGTTCCGCCGAAGTAGAAGGGCACGCCGTAATTCGCAATGAGAAGTTCGGGCAGCAGGCACACGATGGACAGGTAGATCGCGCCCACCGCGGTCAGGCGGGTCAGCACGCGGTCGAAATACTGTGCCGTGGGCTGGCCCGGGCGGATGCCTGGGACGAAACCGCCATACTTGCGGAGGTTGTCCGCCGTCTCCTGCGGGTTGAACACGACGGCCGTGTAGAAGAAGGCGAAAAAGATGATCAGCGCCAGGTACAGCGCCATGTAGAGCGGCTGGCCATGCGCCAGCAGGTTGGTGATGTCCGTCAGGATCGAGTCGCTCGCCCGGTCCGTCTGGAAGGCCGCGAAGGTCGCGGGCAGCAGCAGGAGGGAGGAGGCGAAGATCGGCGGCATCACGCCGGCGGTGTTCAGCTTCAGCGGCAGGTGCGTGTTCTCGCCGCCGAACATCCGGTTGCCGACCTGCCGCTTCGGGTACTGCACGGGGATGCGGCGCTGGGCACGCTCCACGAAGACCACGAAGGCGATGACGGCCAGCGCCACCAGCAGGAAGAAGATGATGAAGAAGGTGGACAGGGCGCCGGTGCGGCCGAGTTCCAGCGTGCTGGCCAGCGCATGCGGCAGGTTGGCCACGATGCCCGCGAAGATGATCAGGCTGATGCCGTTGCCGACGCCGCGCGCGGTGATCTGTTCGCCCAGCCACATCAGGAACATGGTGCCGCCGACCAGCGTGATCACGCAGGCGATGCGGAAGAACCAGCCCGGATCATGCACGGCGGAGCCGAAGCTGCCGCGCAGCGACTCGAGGCCGACCGCGATGCCGTAGGCCTGGAAGATCGCGATCACCAGCGTCAGGTAGCGGGTGTACTGGTTGAGCTTCTTCCGCCCCGACTCGCCTTCCTTCTTCAGCGCCTCCCATGACGGGATCGCCGCCGTCATCAGCTGCACGATGATGGAGGCCGAGATGTAGGGCATGATGTTGAGGGCGAAGATCGTCATGCGCCCCAGCGACCCTCCGGTGAACATGTCGAACATGCCGAGGATCCCGCCGCCCATCTGCTGCAGGAGCTCGCCCATCACGGCGGCATCGATGCCGGGCACCGGCACGTAGGAGCCGATCCGGTACACCAGCAACGCGCCCAGCGTGAACCAGAGCCGGTTCTTCAGCTCCGTCGCCTTGGCGAGCACGCCGAGGTTCAGATTGGCCGCAAGCTGTTCGGCGGCGGACGCCATACGCGATCCCTCCTCACGACAACGGCGCCACCGGGGCCTGCCCTGAGGCAGACCCGGGACGCCGTTGCGCAACCCCCATCAATGTGCGGCCCTGCCCCTTCGGGTTCAAGGGCCGCAAGAAGCCCGCCGCAACGCCGCAGGGCGCGCGCCGGGCCACGCAATCAGCCTTCGGCCGCCGCCTCGGCGCCGAGCACGGTCACCTTGCCGCCGGCGGCCTCGACCGTGGCCACGGCCGCGGCGGAGGCACCGGAGACGGTGATCGTCACGGCGCGGGTGATCTCACCCGTGCCGAGCAGGCGCACGCCGGCATACTTGTGCGACGAACGCACCACGCCAGCGGCCTGCAGCATCGCCTCGTCGATCATGCCTTCGGCCGGCAGGCGGCCATCGGCGATCGCCTTGTCGAGCGAACCCAGGTTCAGCGGCGCATAGACCTTGCGGAAGGGGTTCACGAAGCCCCGCTTCGGCAGGCGGCGATAGATCGGGAGCTGGCCGCCCTCGAACCCATTCAGCCGCACGCCGGTGCGCGCCTTCTGACCCTTGACGCCACGGCCCGAGGTCTTGCCCTTGCCGGAGCCGATGCCGCGGCCGACGCGCTTGAACTTCGGGCGGGCGCCCTCGTTGTCGCGGATCTCGTTCAGCTTCATCGGATCAGCCCTCCACCTTCACCAGGTGCGCGACCTTGCGGATCATCCCGCGAACCGCGGGGGTATCCTCAAGCTCGCTCGACCGACGGATCTTGTTCAGCCCGAGCCCGATCAGCGTCTCACGCTGGCCAGGCTTGCGACCGATCGGCGACCCGGTCTGGGTCACCTTCACGGTCTTCTTCGTGTCAGACATTCGCGCCCTCCGCCGCGGCGCCTTCGGCCGCCGCGTCCTTGCGCGGGCCCAGCAGGTCGGAGACCTTCTTGCCACGCCGCGCCGCGACCGCACGCGGGCTGGTGCACTTGCCCAGCGCCGCAAACGTCGCCTTGACCATGTTGTGCGGGTTCGTCGTGCCCGTGCACTTGGCGACGACGTCGCCCATGCCCAGCGTCTCGAACACCGCGCGCATCGGACCGCCGGCGATGATGCCGGTACCGGCCGGCGCCGCCCGCAGGATCACGCGACCCGCGCCGAACTCACCGACCTGGTCGTGATGCAGGGTGCGACCCTCGCGCATCGGCACGCGGATCATGCCACGCTTGGCACGCTCCGTCGCCTTGCGGATCGCCTCCGGCACCTCGCGCGCCTTGCCGGCGCCCCAGCCCACGCGCCCCTTCTGGTCGCCCACGACGACCAGGGCAGCGAAGCTGAAGCGGCGACCGCCCTTCACCACCTTGGCCACGCGGTTGATGGTGACCAGCTTGTCCTTCAGCTCGTCGCCGTCCTGACGCTCCTGCCGGTTCTCGTTGTTCCGATCCCGACCCCGGCCACGACGGCGATCACCGCCCTCGCCGCCACCTTCGCCGCCGCTCCGCGGTTCCCGTGCCATACCCGAACTCCTCAGAACGACAGGCCACCCTCGCGGGCAGCCTCCGCGAGCGCCTTGACGCGGCCGTGGTAGATATAGGGCCCACGGTCGAACACCACCTCGGTCACGCCGGCGGCGAGCGCACGCTCGGCCACCAGCTTGCCAACCGCCGTCGCCGCGTCCTTGTCGGCGCCGGTCTTCAGTTCCTCGCGCATCGGCTTCTCGAGCGACGAGGCGGCCGCGACCGTGCGGCCGAGCTTGTCGTCGATCACCTGGGCGTAGATGTGCTTGCCGGAACGGAAGACGGACAGCCGCGGGCGGCCGCCGGACTTCTGCTTGAGCTGGTAGCGCAGCCGCGAACGGCGGCGCTCCGTCAGTGCGAGCTTCTTGTCGGCCATTACTTCTTCTTACCCTCCTTCCGGAGGATCACCTCGTCCGTGTACCGCACGCCCTTGCCCTTGTAGGGCTCGGGGCCACGATACGCGCGGATCTCCGCCGCAACCTGACCGACCTGGCGCTTATCCGCGCCCTCCACCTTGATGGAAGTCGGCTTCTCGCAGGTGATCTTGATGCCGGCCGGGATCGCGTACTTGATCTCGTGGCTGTAGCCGAGCGCCAGGACCAGGTCCTTGCCCTGCACCGCGGCACGATAGCCGGTACCGGTGATCTCCATGTTCTTCGTGAAGCCCGTGGAGACGCCCGTCACCATGCTCTGGATCAGGCTGCGGGTCGTGCCCCACATGGTGCGGGCCCGACGGTCCTCACCACGCGGCGCCACCGCGACCGTGCCGGCGTCGATGGTCACATCGACCTCGTCCGTCAGGTCGAGCTTCAGCTCGCCATTCTTGCCCTTGGCGACCACGGTGCGGCCCTGCAGCGCCACCTGGACGCCGGCAGGAACGGGAACCGGGTATTTTCCGACGCGAGACATGCTTTCCCTCCCGTCAGAACACGCGGCAGAGGACTTCGCCGCCAACATTGGCGGTGCGAGCCTCATTGTCGCTCATCACGCCCTTCGGCGTGGACAGGATGGAGATGCCGAGGCCGGAGTAGAACTTCGGCAGCTCCGCGATCTTGGAGTATACGCGGCGGCCGGGCTTCGACACGCGCGCGATCTCCTTGATGGCGGGCTCGCCCTCGGAATACTTCAGCTCGATGCTGATCACCTTCACGCCGGCACGGACCTGTTCGGTCGACCAGCCGCGGATGTAGCCTTCGCGCTTCAGGACCTCGAGCACGTTCTCACGCAGCTTGGAGGCAGGCGCCACGCAGCGGCTCTGCCGCGCGCGCTGCGCATTGCGGATGCGGGTGAGCAGGTCACCCAGCGGATCGGACAGCGACATTCGCGGCCCTCCTTACCAGCTCGCCTTGACCAGGCCGGGGATCTGGCCGGTGTTGGCCATCTCCCGGAGCTGGTTCCGGCAAAGCTTGAATTTGCGGTAGTTGCCGCGGGGACGACCGGTCAGCTCGCAACGCAGGCGAACACGGTTCTTCGCACCGTTGCGGGGGAGCTGCGCGAGCTTCAGGGTCGCCTCGAAGCGGTCTTCCACCGGCAGCGTCCGGTCCATCACGATGCCCTTGAGGGCAGCGCGCTTCCCGGCGTGCAGCTTCGACAGCTTCTCACGACGCTTGTTCTTCTCGACAGACGAGGTCTTGGCCATGCCGTCTTAAACCCTCCGGAACCTGCCGGGCCCATCAACCATTGGGGCCCGGCGGTTTTCCAAAATCAGTTGGCGAAAGGAAGCTCGAACGCCTTCAGCAGGGCCTTCGCTTCCTTGTCGGTCTTCGCGGTCGTCACGAACTGGATGTCCATGCCGCGGATCGTGTCCACCTTGTCGTAGTTGATCTCGGGGAACACGATCTGCTCCTTCAGGCCCATGGCGTAGTTGCCACGGCCGTCGAAGCCCCGATTACCAGGAATCCCACGGAAGTCACGCACCCGGGGGAGCGCAATCGTCACCAGACGGTCCAGAAATTCGTACATCCGGGCCTTGCGCAGCGTGACCTTGCAGCCGATCGCCTGGCCTTCGCGGATCTTGAAGCCCGCGATGGCCTTGCGGGCCTTGGTCTTCACCGGCTTCTGGCCCGCGATCGCCATCAGGTCGGACACGGCGGCGTCGAGCTTCTTCTGGTCGCCCGCGGCCTCGCCCACGCCCATGTTGATGACGATCTTCTCGAGCTTCGGAACCTGCATCGGGTTCGCGTAGCCGAATTCGTCGGACAGGCGCTTGATCACCACCTCGTCGTAGAACTTCCGCAGGCGCGGAAGCCCTTCCGGCGACGCGGCGGCCGGGCCGGACTTGGCAACCGCCGCGGCCTGCGCCGGGGCAACGCGCTGCTCGCCCTTCGCGGGCGCGCTGGCGGCGGCCTTCTTCGCGGCGGGCTTGGAAGCCTTGCCGCCCTTCTTCGAATCGCTCATCGGTCGATCACCTCGCCGGAGGGCTTGGCCACGCGAACCTTGCGGCCATCCTCAAGCACCTTGAAGCCGACGCGGGCGGGCTTGTCGTTGCTCGGGTCGATCAGCGCCAGGTTGGAGAGGTCGATCGGACCCTCCTTCTCGACGATGCCACCCGGCTTGCCCATGCCCTGCGGCTTCTGGTGCTTCTTCACCATGTTCACGCCCTGAACGAAGGCGCGGTTTTCCTCGGGCACCACGCGGATGACGTCCCCGCGCTTGCCCTTGTCGCGACCGGCCAGGACCTGGACCCGGTCGCCCTTCTTGATCTTAGCGGCCATGGCCTTACAGGACCTCCGGCGCCAGCGAGATGATCTTCATGAACTTCTTGCCGCGCAATTCGCGCACGACCGGTCCGAAGATGCGGGTGCCGATCGGCTCGCCCTGCTTGTTGATCAGCACGGCGGCGTTGTTGTCGAAGCGGATCGCGGAACCGTCGATGCGCCGCACGGGATAGGCCGTGCGGACGATGACGGCGCGATGCACCTCACCCTTCTTCACCTTGGCGCGCGGGATCGCTTCCTTGATGGAAACGACGATCACGTCGCCGACCGACGCCGTCTTCCGCTTCGAGCCACCCAGCACCTTGATGCACTGGACGCGGCGCGCACCGGAATTGTCGGCGACGTCGAGGTTGGATTCGACCTGGATCATGTCCTGCTCCCGGCCTCAGACCGCGGCCGCTTGCGTCGCGGGCGTGTCGGCGACGACGGGGGCGGAGAAGCCCTCCGGACGCTCGACCGCAGCACCGTTACGCACCACGACCAGCCAGGTCTTGGTCTTGCTGATCGGGCGGCACTCCTCGATCGACACGACATCGCCTTCTTTGCACAGGTTGGCTTCGTCATGCGCGGCATACTTCTTCGAGCGCCGGATGAACTTCTTGTAGAGCGGATGCATCACGCGACGCTCGACAAGGACGGTCACCGTCTTGTCGGTCTTGTCGCTGACCACCCGGCCCGTGAGGACGCGCCTCGGCATCGTCCGGCCCCCTTAAGCTTGTTTCGCCGCAGCGCGCGTGCGCTCGGCCATGATCGTCTTCACCCGCGCGATGTCGCGCCGCACCTGCTTGATGCGGCCCGTCGCCTCGAGCTGGCCGGTCGCCCGCTGGAAGCGCAGATTGAACTGCTCCTTCCGAAGGCCCACCAGCATCTCCTGCAGCTCGTCCGGGGACTTCGCCCGGACGTCCGCGATCTTGGTCTCAGCCATCTCAGGCCTCCGCCGGCGAAGCGCCGAGGCGCGTCACGATCTTCGTCTTGATCGGCAGCTTCGCGGCACCGAGCGCGAGAGCCTCGCGCGCGATGTCGTTGGAGACGCCGTCCAGCTCGAACATGATGCGGCCCGGCTTCACCCGTGCCACCCAGTATTCGGGCGCGCCCTTGCCGGAGCCCATTCGGACTTCGGCCGGCTTGGTCGAGACGGGCACATCCGGGAAGATCCGGATCCACACGCGACCCTGGCGCTTCATCGCACGCGTGATCGCGCGGCGAGCCGCCTCGATCTGGCGCGCGGTCACCCGCTCGGGCTCCAGCGCCTTCAGGCCGAAACCGCCGAAGGTCAGCGTGAAGCCGCCCTTGGCGACGCCCTTGATGCGGCCCTTGTGGGCCTTTCGATAAGTAGTCCGCTTCGGCTGCAGCATGTCACGTCATTCCTCAGCGCTGCGGGGCCTGTTCCGCGGCGCGCTTGTCCTGCGCCATCGGATCGTGGGCCATCACCTCGCCCTTGAAGATCCAGACCTTCACACCGCAGGTGCCATAGGTCGTCTTCGCCGTCGCGGTGCCGAAATCGATGTCGGCGCGGAGGGTGTGCAGGGGCACGCGGCCCTCGCGGTACCACTCCATGCGCGCGATCTCCGCCCCGCCCAGACGGCCGGAGCAGTTGATGCGGATCCCGCCGGCGCCGAGGCGCATGGCGGACTGCACGGCGCGCTTCATCGCACGGCGGAAGGCCACGCGGCGCTCCAGCTGCTGCGCGATGCTCTCGGCGACGAGCGTGCTGTCGATCTCCGGCTTGCGGATCTCGACGATGTTCAGCGAGACCTCGGCCCCGGCCATCTTCGCCAGGTCCTTGCGCAGGTTCTCGATGTCCGCGCCCTTCTTGCCGATCACGACGCCCGGACGGGCGGCATGGATCGTCACGCGGGGCTTCTTGGCCGGACGCTCGATCACCACGCGGGAGACGCCGGCGCCCTTCAGGCGGTCGCGCAGCGTCTTCCGGAGCTTCAGGTCCTCATGCAGCATCCGCGCATAGTCGGCGCTGGCGAACCAGCGGCTGTCCCACGTGCGGTTGATGCCGAGCCGGAGCCCGATCGGATTGACTTTGTGACCCATGTTACGCGGCCTCCTGCTGTGCCGCCGGCGCCTGCACCGTCTGCTCGGCCACCACGATCTTCAGATGGCTGAACCACTTCTCGACGCGCGCCGAACGACCGCGACCGCGGGCGTGGAAACGCTTCATGACGACCGCGCGGCCGACCTCGGCCTTGGTGACGACCAGGCGGTCGACATCCAGGCTGTGGTTGTTCTCGGCGTTCGCAATGGCGCTTTCCAGCGTCTTGCGGACGGTCTGCGCGATCCGGCGCTTGGAGAAGATCAGCGTCGCGACGGCGTCCTGCGCCGTGCGGCCGCGGATCAGCCCCGCCACCAGGTTCAGCTTGCGCGGGCTGACACGAATGTTCTTCGTGATCGCCTGCGCCTCGGTCTCCTCGAGACCGCGTTCGTGCTTCGGCTTGCTCATGTCAGCCCCGCTTGGCCTTCTTGTCGGCCGAGTGGCCGGTGAAGGTCCGCGTCGGCGAGAATTCGCCGAACTTGTGGCCCACCATGTTCTCGTTCACCTGCACCGGGATGAACTTCTTCCCGTTGTAGACGCCGAAGGTCAGGCCGACGAACTGCGGCAGGATCGTGCTGCGGCGGGACCAGATCTTGATGATCTCGTTCCGCCCCGAACCACGGGCCGCCTCTGCCTTGTTGAGCAGGTAGCCGTCGACGAACGGCCCCTTCCAGACGCTGCGCGACATCGCCGATCAGCCCTTCGTCGCGTTACGGCGCCGGACGATGAGCCGGTCCGTGCGCTTGTTGTTGCGGGTCTTGGCACCCTTGGTGGGCTTGCCCCACGGGGTGACCGGGTGGCGACCGCCGGAGGTCCGGCCTTCACCACCACCATGCGGGTGGTCGACCGGGTTCATGACGACGCCGCGGTTGTGCGGGCGGAAGCCCATCCACCGCATGCGGCCGGCCTTGCCGATCTGCTGGTTGCTGTTGTCCGGGTTGGACACGGCGCCGATCGTCGCGATGCACTCGGAACGCACCAGGCGGAGCTCCCCGGACATCAGCTTGACCTGCGCGTAGCCCGCATCCTTGCCGACCAGCTGGCAGTAGGTGCCGGCGGCGCGCGCCACCTTGGCACCGGCGCCCGGCTTCATCTCCACGCAATGCACGATCGTGCCCACGGGGATGTTGGCCAGCGGCATCGCGTTGCCCGGCTTGATGTCCGCGCGCTCGCTCGCGATCACCTGGTCGCCCGCCTTCAGGCGCTGCGGCGCGATGATGTAGGCCAGCTCGCCATCGGCGTACTTCAGCAGCGCGATCCAGGCCGACCGGTTGGGGTCGTATTCCAGGCGCTCGACCGTCGCGGCGACGTCGAACTTGCGGCGCTTGAAGTCCACGATGCGGTAGGACTGCTTGTGTCCGCCGCCCCGGAACCGGACCGTCGTGCGGCCGAGGTTGTTGCGGCCGCCGGAATGCGGCTTGCCCTCGGTCAGGCCCTTGACCGGCTTGCCCTTCCACAGCTCCGACCGGTCCACGAGGACCGTGGCGCGGAGCGAGGGGGTGACCGGGTTGAAGTTCTTCAATGCCATGGCGTCACGCAAGCCCCGTCGTGAGGTCGATGGTCTGGCCCGCCTGGAGCGTCACCACCGCCTTCTTCCAATCGGAACGCTGGCCGGGACGGCCGCGGAACCGCTTGGTCTTGCCCTTCATGACCAGCGTGTTCACCGCCTCGACCTTGACGTTGAACAGCTTCTCGACCGCCGCCTTGATCTCGGGCTTGGTCGCATCCGTCGTCACCTTGAAGGTGACCTGGCTGGCCTCGTTCAGGCGCGTCGCCTTCTCCGTCACCACCGGCGACAGGATGACCTGGTAGACGCGCTCCGCCGACAGCTGGACGCCGCGCGGCTTGGTTGCGGTCTCGCTCATTCCGCGGACTCCTTGGCCGTGCCGTTCAGGCGCGCCGACAGGGCCTCCACGCCGGCGCGCGTCACCGCGAGCACGTCGTGGTTCAGGATGTCGTACACATTGGCGCCGACCGTCGGCATCACCTGCACCTTCGGGATGTTGCGGGTGATGCGGGCGAAACCCTCATCCACCGTCGCATCCACGACCAGGGCGCTGGTCCAGCCGAGCTTCTTCAGCTGGGCGGCGAGCGCCGCGGTCTTCGCACCCTCGCCGGCCGCGGCGGCATCGAGCACGACCAGCTTGCCGGCCGCCTGCTTGGCGGAGAGCGCGCTGATCAGGCCGAGGCGCCGGACCTTCTTGTTCAGGCTGTATTCGTGGCTGCGCACAACGGGGCCGTGCACGACGCCACCCTTGCGGTACTGCGGCGCACGGAGCGAGCCCTGGCGGGCATTACCCGTGCCCTTCTGCCGGTACGGCTTCTTGGTCGTGCCGGAGACCTCGCCCATGCCCTTGGCCTTGTGGGTGCCGGCGCGGCGCTTGGCCAGCTGCCAGTGGACCACACGGGCCATGATGTCGGCGCGCGGCGCGGCGCCGAACAGCGCCTCCGGCAGCTCGATCTCGCCCGCGGGGGCGTTGTCGAGCGTGATGACGGGAACCTGGATCGCCATGGTGATTACCCCTGCGCCCCGGCTTCGGCCGCCAGACCAGCGGGGTACGGCGCATCGGCGTGGCGGGCGCGCTTCACAGCGTCCTTCACCAGCACGTAGCTGCCCGTGGCACCCGGGATCGCGCCCTTGACCAGCAGCAGGCCGCGCTCCGCGTCATGACCGGCGACCACCAGGTTCTGGGTGGTCACGCGCTCGACGCCGAGATGACCGGCCATCTTCTTGTTCTTGAAGGTCTTGCCCGGATCCTGGCGGTTGCCGGTGGAGCCGTGCGAGCGGTGGCTGATCGACACGCCGTGAGAGGCTTCGAGGCCCGAGAAGTTCCAGCGCTTCATGGCGCCGGCAAAACCCTTGCCCTTCGTCACGCCGGTGACGTCGACCTTCTGGCCCTTCACGAAATGCTCGACCGAGAGCTTCGCGCCCGGCGCCAGCACCGCGTCGTCGGCGACGCGGAACTCGACCGTCTTGCGCGGCGCCTCAACGCCAGCCTTGGCGAAGTGGCCCTTCTGAGGCTTCGTCACATTCTTCGGCTTCGCGCGGCCGATACCGATCTGGAGGGCGACGTAGCCATCCTTCTCGGCCGTGCGCTGCGCGACCACCCGCACCTCATCGAGGTGCAGGACAGTGACGGGGACGGTCGAGCCGTCCTCATTGAACAGCCGGGTCATCCCCAGCTTGCGGGCGATCAGCCCTGTGCGACCCACTTGGGCGGGCATGGTCCTGGTCCTCTCCCGCCGCTCAGAGCTTGATCTCGACGTCCACGCCCGAGGCGAGGTCGAGCTTCATCAGCGCGTCCACGGTCTGCGGGGTGGGGTCGACGATGTCGAGCAGGCGACGGTGCGTGCGGATCTCGAACTGCTCGCGCGACTTCTTGTCGACGTGCGGCGAGCGGTTGACGGTGAAACGCTCGATCTGCGTCGGCAGCGGGATGGGCCCGCGCACCCGCGCACCCGTCCGCTTGGCCGTGTTGACGATCTCCCGCGTGCTGCCATCGAGCACGCGGTGATCGAACGCCTTGAGGCGAATGCGGATGTTCTGGCTGTCCATGGCGCTCTGGCCCGTGTCCCTTCGCGTCGCCGCTTACTTGACGATCTGGGCGACGACGCCGGCGCCGACGGTCCGGCCGCCTTCGCGGATCGCGAAGCGCAGGCCCTGGTCCATCGCGATCGGCGCGATCAGCTCGACATCCATCGTGAT
>JAIXWG010000025.1 GCA_027482245.1 Acetobacteraceae bacterium
GCTGAAAAACTGGCGCCGTATCGCCACTCGCTACGACCGCCTCGCCCGAAACTTCCTCGCCGCCCTCGCTCTCGTCGCCAGCATCAGCGAGTGGGTCAAATGAGTCCCCTACCTAGGCCCTCAGGCGCCGGGCGGCCGCATCCGCGGCCTTGGCTTCGCCGCACTTGCGGCGGCGCCCGTTCGGGCGCTCGGATCGGCTTCGCCGATCCGCCACTATGCCATTGCTTGCGGGGTGTTGATTTCAACGCCCCGCGCCCCTGCCCCACTCTGGGGTGATGATCCGGCCACTGATATCCATCGTCACTCCCGCCTTCGACGTTGCCCCCTTCATCGGGGATGCCGTCGCCTCCGCCCGCGCCCAAGGGGAGACGCGGTGGGAGATGCTCATCGTCGATGACGGCTCCCGCGACGGCACGGCACTCGCCGCGGAGCGTGCGGCGGAGGGCGATCCCCGCATCCGCATCCTCCGCCAGGCCAATGCCGGCGTCTCCGCGGCCCGCATGGCCGGCATTGCCGCGGCCACCGGCGATGCGCTGCTGTTCCTGGATGCCGATGACTGGCTGGCGCCGGATGCTCTGTCCCGGCTCGGTGATGCGCTGCGCGCCGCACCCGATGCCGTCGCTTCCTATGGCCCCTGGGCCGCCGTGGCGGAGGCTGCCCGGCCCGGCGACCCGCCGCTCCGCCTGAAGGCCGGGCCCTACCCCGCCGGTGACATCCTGAAGCGCCTGCTGGTGGAGAACCTGCTGGCCAATGGCGGTCACCTGCTGGCCCGCCGAGCCGCCTTCGAGGCCGCAGGCGGCTTCCGCCCCGCGCTGCGCTACGGCGAGGACTGGGAGTGCTGGATCCGCCTGGCACTGGCCGGCCCCTTCGCCACCGTCGAGGGCCGCGAACCCCTGCTCTATGTGCGGGAGCGCGGCGGCAGCGCCTATCGCCGCATGGCCCGCGACCCCGCCGCCTTCGCCCCCGCCATGGCCGCGATCTGGGCGAACCCGGCGCTGGTCGAGCGCCTCGGCGCCGCCACCGCCGCGCGAATCCGCCGGCGGGCGGAGGCGGAGAATGACTGGGTGGTCGGCAAGGAATTGCTGCGCCACGGCGCCAGGGCGGAGGGGCTGCGCGTGCTGCGTGGCGCCGCCGCCGCCGCGCCGAGCCTCAAGCGCCTGGTCCTGCTGGCCGCCGCCCACACCCTGCCCGCCCTGCCCCGCCGCCTGCACGGCCCCTTCGCGCGCTACCCGGAGGCGCGGGAGGTCTGACCTTCCATCAGCGACGGCGTATTAAGCCAACTAACCGTTTTTAGCACTTTTAGTCGCATTCCAGCGGGGGCGCCCCGATCGCCGGCGGCGCCACTCGGACATGGCTCGCCCGCTTGGCGCACGGAACATAACAAAAACATCGGACCGACATCCAGCGGAATCATGCGGCTGTGTCCAATGCCCGCCCTGCACCGCAAGGTGCGCCCATGCCATGCTGGTGCGGCTGTCGAAAGGGTTCCGGGAAGGACGCATGACGGAAGGCGGGGACAGGCGGCCGATCGCGGCGCGGGATCTGGGGGTGGTGCAGCGGCTTGCCGCCGCGCTGGTCCGGCGGGGCGCCTCTGCCGATGGCATCTCCCTGGCCGGCATGGGGGCCGGGCTGCTCGCCGGGTTCTGCCTGGCCGGCATCGCCTGGTGGCCCGGCGCGGCCCTGCCGCTCTGGCTGCTCGGCGCGCTGTTCATCCAGCTGCGGCTGCTCGCGAACCTGCTGGACGGCATGGTGGCGATCGGCCGC
The DNA here is from genome assembly GCA_027482245.1 of Acetobacteraceae bacterium. GTDB lineage: Bacteria > Pseudomonadota > Alphaproteobacteria > Acetobacterales > Acetobacteraceae > Falsiroseomonas. Next base: position 1,765 of record JAIXWG010000025.1, read on the forward strand.
GGCATCGCCTCCCCGGCCGGAGAGCTGTTCAACGAGGTGCCGGACCGCGTCTCCGACACCGCCGTGCTGGCGGGCCTCGGCCTCGCGGCGGGCGACCTGGCGCTGGGGCTGGGGGCGGCGCTGGCGGCGATGGCGACCGCCTATCTGCGCGCCGTCGGCAAGGCGGCCGGCGCGCCGAGCGATTTCCGCGGCCCGATGGCCAAGCAGCACCGCATGGCGCTGGTCACCGCCCTGGCGCTGGCCTGCGCCCTGCTGCCGGCGGGCTGGACGGCGGCGCTGCCGGGGCTGGCGCTCTGGGTCATCCTGCTGCTCTCCCTGGTCACGGGATGGCGCCGGCTGCACGGCGCCTGGACGCAACTGGCCCAGCGGAATCATCATCCATGAGCGCTTTCGCCCATCCAGTGACCGTCTGGATCGTCGGCGCCACGCTGGCGGTGGTCGCGACCGCGGCGCTGGTCATCGGCGGCCTGACCCTGGCCGGGCGCGGGACGCCGGCCTTCCGGCGGGAGCTGTGGCTGCGGCTCGGGTCCTGGTGCGTGCTGCTGCCGCTGATGATCGGGCCGGTGCTGGCGGGGCGGGAATGGACCATCCTGGCGGTCACGCTGCTCGGCCTGCTCTGCTACCGCGAATATGCGCGGGCGACGGGGCTGTTCCGGGAAAGGGTGCTCTCCGCCGTCGTCGTCATCGGCATCCTGTTCGTGAACTTCGCGGCGCTCGACCACTGGTACGGCTTCTTCGTCGCGCTCTGGCCGCTGACGGTCAGCCTGCTGGCCGTCGCCTCCATCCCGCAGGACCGGCCGGAGGGCTACATCCAGCGCGTCGGCCTGGCGGTGCTGGGCTACATGCTGTTCGGCGCGGGGCTCGCCCATCTCGGCTACATGGCCAACGATCCCGGCTACCGGCCGATCGTGCTGCTGCTGCTGACGGCGGTGGCGCTGAACGACGTCGCGGCCTTCACCTGCGGCAAGATCATGGGCGGGCCGAAGCTGCTGCCGGCCACCAGCCCGAACAAGACCATCGCCGGCGCGCTGGGCGCGGTGGTGGTGACGGGCAGCGTGGTGGCGCTGATCGCCCATGCGCTGTTCGGCGCGACGCCGATGGGGGGCTGGTTCTGGCTGCTGCTGCTGGGCGTGCTGGTCAGCGTCGCCGGCCAGGCGGGCGACCTGATGCTGTCCTCCATCAAGCGCGACATCGGCATCAAGGACATGGGCGTGGTCCTGCCAGGCCATGGCGGCATCCTGGACCGCTTCAACAGCCTGCTGCTGGTCTCCCCGGCCGTCTTCCACTTCATCGGCTATTTCGTGGGCTTCGGGCTGGATGAGCCCACGCGGATCTTCACGCGGTGAAGTCGTGGGAGATCAAGCCGGCGCGGGACCTCGGCCTGCCGCTCGGCCAACGCCTGCGCAGCCTGGCGCGGGAGCGGGGGCTGGTCGGCCTGGCGTTGAACGCCGCCTGGCGCCACACGCTGCGGCTCTATCTGGCCGCGGCGCATCGGCTGGTGGTGGAGGGGCGGGAGAACCTGCCGCCGCCGCCCTTCGTCATCATCGCCAACCACGGCAGCCACCTGGACGCGCTGACGCTCGCCGCGGCGCTGCGCGGGGAGGCGGCGCGGGCCGCGCATGCGCTGGCCGCCGGCGAGGTCTTCTTCGGCAAGCCGGCCGGTGCCGCCTTCGCGGCCTATACCATCAACGCGCTCCCGGTCTGGCGCGGCCGGACCCAGCGCAGCGAGCTCAAGCTGCTGCGGGAGCGGCTGCTGGAGGACCGGCTGGCCTACATCCTGTTCCCCGAGGGCACGCGCAGCCGCGACGGGACCATGGCCCCCTTCCAGCCGGGCCTCGCCATGCTGGTGGCGGGCACGCCCGTGCCCGTGGTGCCCTGCTGGATCGAGGGCGCCCATGCCTGCTGGCCGCCATCCCGCCGCTGGCCGAGGCCGGGGAAGCTGCGGCTGCGGATCGGGGCGCCGCTGGTCTTCGAGGATGTGGCGCCGGATGCGGAGGGGCGGGCGCGGATCGCGCAGGCGGCGCGGGATGCGGTGGTGGCGCTGCGGGAGGGCGCTGCTCGCCCGCTTCCTGACGATGAGCGGGACGTCAGCCCGCACCCTTGAGCCAACATTCCGCTTGGTTGCCCGACATGCTGCTAGGCTGACGGTGATGCGCCGTGGATGAGGGCCGCGTGATCCTGAACATCGTTGACCGACGGACAAACATCTATCGCTGGAAGTCCATCGACGTTGTCATTGAGGCGACGTGGCATGACAACGGCATTCCTGACGGCGACCAAGCTCAACCTGACTACCGAGAACCAAGTTACGATACCCGCCAAGGCGTTTCTCTTGCCGAAGCCATTGTTTGGACATCGTCCTTGCCATTGCCGATGACCCTTTATCTTTATGACGAGGGAAGTAACTCGGGATCGCACGATTGGTCACCGAAGGATGGCGCACCGGACTGATGGTCCGCTTCCCACCTATCTCGGACATTTCGGCGCCGTTCTGCAGGAGCCTCCGCTCACCCATGCTCCCCAAACGCAAAACGCCGGCCCCTTGCGGGGCCGGCGCTTCGCTTGATCCCGAGGGATCGCTGGATCAGCGCGAGTAGAACTCGACCACCAGGTTCGGTTCCATCTGCACGGGGTACGGCACGTCCGACAGCTTCGGCGCACGCAGCAGGCGGCCGCGCATCGCGCGGTGGTCGATCTCGATGTATTCGGGGACGTCGCGCTCACCGGACTGGGCGGCGTCGAGCACCGCGGTCAGGGACTTCGACTTCTCCTTCACCTCGATGATGTCCGTGTCCTTCACGAGGTAGGACGGGATGTTGAGGCGCTTGCCGTTGATCAGCACGTGGCCGTGGTTGACGAACTGGCGCGCGGCGAAGGGCGTCACCGCCAGCTTCATGCGGTAGATGATGGTGTCGAGGCGCCGCTCCAGCAGCTCGATCAGGTTCTCCGAGGTGTCGCCCTTACGGCGCACGGCTTCCTCGTAGTACTTGCGGAACTGCTTCTCGCCGATGTTGCCGTAGTAGCCCTTGAGCTTCTGCTTCGCCATCAGCTGCACGCCGAAGTCGGTCGGCTTCTGCTTGCGGCGCTGGCCGTGCTGGCCGGGGCCGTATTCGCGCTTGGCGATGGGGGACTTCGCACGGCCCCAGAGGTTCACGCCGAGGCGGCGGTTGATCTTGTACTTGCTTTCTGCGCGCTTGGTCATGCGCTGCTCCTGCCCCGTCCATGGCATGCGCCAGGGTCCGGGTTCTTCTTGTGCCGGCACCCTTATGGGCATCGCGGCGGGTTGTCCCGGTAGGCCCGTGGCCCGGATGGCCGCAGGCGGGCGCAGGCCCCGAAGGCCTGTCCACGTTCCCGGAAGTGGCGGGCTTCTAGGGGCGGGGGGATGGCTTGTCAAACCAGGGTTGCGCCCCCTACTCCCGCGCCATGGTCAAGCGCGAAGAGATCCTGGTCCTCGGCCTCACGGCTGGTGTCGTCGGCAGCCTGGTGGGCGGCATGATGCTCGGCATCGGCATGGGGCTGATCATCGGCGGGCAGCATCTGGGCTGGCTGCTGCTGCTGCCCGCGGCGCCGCTGTCCGGCCTGCTGGGTTATGTGCTGGCGCGGAAGTTGGCGAAGCAGCTGTAGGCGGCCCAGTTCCCTCCCCCGCGCTTGCGGGGGAGGGTTAGGGTGGGGGTCGTCGCGCCCTCAGTCCGGCTGTATCCCCGCCGCCCGGATCAGCCCCGCCTTGTAGGCCAGATCCTCCCGCAGGAAGGAAGCCGTCGCCTCGGGCGTCGCCGCATGCACCGTGTAGCCCGCCGGCGCCAGGATACGGTCGCGCACCGCGGGCTCCGCCATCGCCGCCGCGATGTCCCGGTGCAGCCGCGCCACCAGCGCGGGCGGGGTCGAGGCGGGCGCGAAGGCGCCGAACCAGGTGCGCGGGTCGATATCCCCGAAGCCCGCCTCCACCAGCGTCGGCACGTCCGGCAGCGCCTCGAACCGCGTGGGGCGGCCGACGGCCAGCGCGCGGAGCGTGCCGGCGCGGATGAACTCGGCGCCGCTGGCGATGCCGGCCAGCGTCATCTGCACCTCTCCGGCCACCGTCGCCAGCACCGCCGGCGTCAGGCCGCGATAGGGGACGTGGACCATCTCCACCCGCTCCCGCGCCATCAGCGCGCCGAAGCAGAGATGCGGCTGGCTGGCGCTGCCATAGGAGCCGAAGTTGAGCCGCCCCGGCGCGGCGCGGGCGGCCGCCACCAGCTCCGCCATGGACCGCGCGCCGACCGAGGGATGGACCAGCACCATCTGGTGCACATCGACCAGCAGGCTGATGGGCGCCAAATCCCGCATCGGGTCATGCGGCAGGGCGCGGATCAGGTGCGGGTTGGAGGTGATGGAATTGTCCGCGGTGATGAGCAGCGTGTGCCCATCGCCCGGCGCCTTGGCGACGATGTCCGTGCCCGGCACGGTCGATCCGCCCGGCCGGTTGTCCACCACCACCGGCTGCCGCCAGGCCGCCTGCAGGCGGTCCGCCAGCGCGCGGGCCAGCGCATCCAGCCCGCCGCCCGGCGGGAAGGGAACCACCAGTCGCACCTGGCGGCTCGGAAACTCCGCCTGCGCCTGCGCCAGGCTCGGCACGGCGAGGGCGGCCAGCAGGGTGCGGCGGGACAGGCGCATCAACGGTCTCCCTGGATCTGCGCGCGCAGCAGCGCGAGGGTATGGGCGGGGGCCTCGACTTCCGGCAGGTGGCCGATGCCCTCGGGCGAGAGGAAGCGGGCGCCGGGAATGGCCTCCGCGATCAGGCGGCCGACATCAGGCGGGTTCACGACATCGTCCTGCCCGGTGATGGCGAGCGTCGGCGCGGCGATGCTCGAGGCGAAATCCGCGACGACATCCACCTGGTCCGTCGCATGCGCCGCCTGCATCAGCCCGGCCGGGTTGGTCGCCGCCACCATGCCGCGCACGAGGTCCATCACCAGCGGGCCCGTCCGGGGCGAGACCAGCTTGTCCGACCGCGTCCGCGCCAGAGCAACGCCGCCCTCCGCCACGCTCGCCTGGCGCATGGCGAGCATGGCCGCGCGGCCTTCCTCGCCCTTCCAGCGCTGGCCGCGCGAGGTCCCCATCAGCATGAGGGACGACACCCGCGCCGGGTGCCGCGCCGCAAGGCAGGCGCCGAGCATCGAGCCGAAGGAGGACCCCGCCACATGCACCGGGCCCTCGACGCCAAGCGCGCCCAGCAGCGCGACCGCGGCATCGGCATAGTCCTCGGCCCGCGGGCGATCGGCCACGAACGGGTCCGACATCAGGTAGCCCGGCGCATTCCAGGCGATGACCCGCGCCACATCCGATAGCCCCGCCAGCACGAAGCGCCAGCCCACGGAATTGGCGCCGATGCCGTGCAGGCAAAGCAGCGTCGCGGGCCCCTCCCCCGCCTCCATGTAGGACAGCCGGCGCCCCGACAGTCCGAGCGCCCCTCCATCGACCTCCGTGAAGCGAAGGTCCGGCAAGGGCGCGACCGGCGTGCCATCGGGGTGGGTCGTCACGGCGTCTCGCTCTCCTGCCCAAGGGATGGGTCCCAAGGGGGCGGGTCATTGTCCTGGAAGCGGCCGCGGCGCATGCGGCCCTTCGAGAGTTCGGTCACCACGCCATGCATGGTGCGCAACTCCTGCGCCGTCACCTCGCCCCGCTCGAACCAGTGGCGGAGGTTGCGGACCATCCCGGGCCGCTTCGGCGCATTGTGCAGGAAGCCGGAGGCATCGAGCTCATCCACCAGGCGCGTCAGGAAATTCTCCAGCTCGCCCTTCGTGGCTGGGCGCGTCTCGTTCATCTGGAAGTCGCGCGGCGGCGTCTTCTCCGCCTGCATCCACCACTCATAGGCCAGGATCATCACGGCCTGGGCCAGGTTCAGCGAGGTGTGCTGCGGGTTCAGCGGATAGCGGACCAGCGTGTCGCAATGCGCGAGGTCATCGGCCTCCAGCCCCGCGCGCTCCGGCCCGAACAGCACGGCGACGCGGAGCCCCCGGCCATTGATCTCCCGGAGGTCCTCGGCCGCCGCACGGGCATCGCGCATCGGGATGATGACGTGGCGCGGGCGGGGACAGGTGCCGAAGACGCGGTGGCAGTCAGACACGGCCGAGGCGATGTCCGGGAAGACCTGCGCGGCATCGATGATCGCGTCGGCGCCGGACGCGGCGGCATAGGCGTTGGGCTGCGGCCAGCCGTCGCGCGGGGCGACGATGCGCAGATGGAACAGGCCGCCATTGGCCATGGCGCGGGCGGCGGTGCCGATATTGGCGGCCATCTGGGGGCGGACGAGGACGACGATGGGGGATTCGCCGGGGGCGGGCGTCAGCAACGCGCCGCCGTCAGCGCGGCCGCCGGTCATGGCGTGCGCAGGGGGAGCGCTGCTCCCCCTGCACCCCCTCGCCAGGGTCCAGCCGGACCCTGGACCGGGACAAACAAAGACATCATCGCGCGAGGAACGCCCGTAATCTCGCGATCTCGGACTCCTGCGCGGCGATGATCTCCTCGGCCAGTCGGCGCATGTCGGGGTCGGTGCCGTGGCGCAGCTGGATGCGCGCCATCTCGATCGCGCCCTGGTGGTGCGGAATCATGCCGGCCGCGAAGTCGCGATCCGCATTGCCGCTGAAGCGGATGTCCATGTCGCGGTGCATCCGCGCATTGGCGGCCCGGAACTCCCGCGTGCTCGCGGGCTCCTGCACGCCAGGCGCGGGGCGGGACCCATGGCCCTGGTGGCCCTGCTGCGCGAAGGCCGGCGTGGCAGCGAACAGGGCGGCGGCGAGGGCAAGGCGGATCATGGCGGTTCCTCCGGTGATGAAGCCGGATGTGGAGATGGAGCCTTCCCCCCATGGCAAGGCAAGTGGCATCACGCCCGCCGCCACGTGGTCCCCGCCGGGCCGTCCTCCAGCAGGATGCCCTGCGCCGCCAGCTCCTTGCGGATGCGGTCGGCCTCGCCCCAATCCTTGGCCTTGCGCGCGGCAAGGCGCGCGGCGATGGCGGCCTCGATCGCCGCCTCGTCGCCACCCTCGCCCCGGAACCACGCGGCCGGCGCCTGGCCGAGCAGGCCGAGCAGCCGCCCGCAGGCCAGGATTCGCCCCTTCAGCATCGGCAGGTCGGCGGTCGCATCCCGCCCCAGCGCATCATTCGCGGCCGAGACCAGATGGTGCAGCGTGGCGAGTGCCAGCGGCGTGTTCAGGTCATCCGCCAGCGCGGCCTCGAAGCTTGGCGCCTCCCACGCCAGAGGCGCGGCGTCCTCGACGGCCTCGATATCCGCCATCTTGGCCAGCGCCCGGTAAAAGCGGTCGAGCTCCCGCCGCGCTTCCTCCAGCCCCGCCACCGTGTAGTCGATCGCCATGCGGTAATGGGTCCGCAGCAGCAGCAGGCGGAAAGCCTCGCCGGCCCAGGGGCCGAGTGCCAGGATGTCCTGCACGGTGCGGAAATTGCCGAGGGACTTCGACATCTTCTCGCCGTCCACGAGCAGCATGCCGTTGTGCATCCAGTACCGGGCGAAGTGGCTGCCCGGGAAGGCGCAGACGGATTGCGCGACCTCGTTCTCGTGGTGCGGGAACATCAAATCGGCGCCGCCGCCATGGATGTCGAAATCCGGGCCGAGATGCTTCCAGGACATCGCGGAGCATTCGATGTGCCAGCCCGGCCGCCCGCGGCCCCAGGGGCTGGCCCAGCCCGGCTGCTCCGGCGTGCTGGGCTTCCAGAGCACGAAGTCGCCGGGGTCCCGCTTGTAGGGCGCGACCTCGACGCGGGCACCGGCCAGCATCTCCTCCGTGCTCCGCCCCGACAGCGCGCCGTACTGCGCGAAACTGGCGACGGCGAAGAGGACATGGCCCTCCGCCGCATAGGCGTGGCCGTTGGCGATCAGGCGCTCGATCAGCGCGACCATTTCCGGAATCGTGCCGGTCGCGCGCGGCTCGATGTCCGGCGGCAGGTTGCCGAGGGCGGCCATGTCGCGGTGGAAATCGGCGGTGGTGCGGCTGGTGACGCTGTCGATCGCCTCTCCGCTGTCACGCGCGCGGTCGATGATCTTGTCGTCCACATCGGTGATGTTGCGGGCGTAGGTGACCTTCGGAAAGACGCCGCGCAGCAGCCGCGCCAGCACGTCGAAGACGACGACAGGGCGGGCGTTGCCGAGATGCGCCAGGTCATAGACCGTGGGCCCGCAGACATAGAGGCGCACATGCTGGTCATCGAGCGGGATGAACCGCTCCTTGCGCCGCGTGGCGCTGTTGTGCAGCTGGATGTCCATGATGTTCAGCCTGCCAGGGCCAGCGACAGGCGCCGATGCGCCTTGTCGCGCCCGATCAACGGGAGAAAAACCTTGAGGTCGGGGCCGTGATCCTCGCCCGTCAGGGCGCGGCGCAGCGGCAGGTACAGCGCGCGGCCCTTGCGGCCGGTGCTGGCTGCCAATGCTCCGGTCCAGGCCGGCCAGGTCGCCTCATCCCAGGGTCCTTCAGGCAGGGTCTCGATCGCCGCGCGCAGCAGATCGTGGTCGGCGGCATCGGCGAGCGGGACGATATCGCCGGCGACGACATCCCACCAGTCCCGCGTTTCGCGGAACAGATCCACATTGCCGCGCACCGCCAGCCAGAAATCCTCCCCCGCGCCTTCCGGCAGCCGGGGCTGCACGGCGGCGAAGGGCAGGCCGTGCAGGTGCTTGCGGTTCAGCGCCAGCATCTGCTTCAGGTCGAACCGCGCGGAGGAATGGGAAACGCGCGAGAGGTCGTAGCTGGCCGCGAGCTCCGCCGGCATGGCCGCGACCGGATCGGCGGAGGTGCCGAGCGCCGCGAGGTAGCCGACCAGCGCCGAGGGCTCGATGCCATCGCGGCGAAGCTGCCGCAGCCCGACGCTGCCCGTGCGCTTGGACAGCGGCCCGCCATCGCTGTCCGTCAGCAGCGGCAGGTGGGCGAAGCGCATGGCGCGCGGCCTGCCGCCCAGCGCCTCGAAGATGTCGAGCTGGATGCCCGTGTTGGTGACGTGGTCCTCGCCCCGGATCACGTCGGTGATTCCCATCTCCAGGTCATCGACCACGGAGGTGAAGGTGTAGAGGAAGCTGCCATCGGCGCGGATCAGCACGGGGTCCGACAGGCTCGGCAGCTTCACCGACCGCCGGCCAAGCACGCCATCCTGCCATTCGACGCTGGAGTGGGAGAGCTTGAAGCGCCAATGCGGCGACTTGCCGTTGGCGATCGCCCGGTCCAGCTGCTCCTTCGTCATCTTCAGCGCCGCGCGGTCGTAGATCGGCGGCTTGCCCTGCTTCTGGCGCTGTTCGCGCTTGAAGAGGAGCTCCTCCTCCGTCTCCAGGCAGGGGTAGAGGCGGCCGGCCTTCTTCAGCACCTCCGCCGCCGCGGCGTAGCGGGCCAGGCGGTCGGTCTGGCGGGCCATGCCGTCCCAGTCGAGGCCGAGCCAATGCAGGTCCTCCTCGATCGCCTGGGCGTATTCGGGCTTGGACCGCTCGGTGTCCGTGTCGTCGAGGCGCAGGAGGAAATGGCCGCCATGGCGCCGGGCGAGGCACCAATTGGCGATGGCGATCCGGGCATTGCCGACATGCAGCAGGCCGGTGGGAGACGGGGCGAAACGGACTTTCATCGGGGGCACAGGAACGCCATGGCGCGGCGGAAGGCAAGGCGTGCCGAGCACATCCCCGGCATCACCCCTCCTTCTCCATCATTTGGGCGCAATTGGCGCGATAATGACCATGTGAAACGCCATGCCTCGGCATGGGGAGAAAGAGCCATGATGAAGCGAATGCTGTTGGTTGGTACGGTGCTGGTGACCGCCCTGGCGGCCGCCCCTGCCCCGGCCCATGCGGATTGGCGTGGCCGTGGCTACGGCTATGGCCACCACCACGGCTACAACGGGGGCGGCGTGGCGCTGGGCGCCATCGTCGGCCTGGGCGCGGGTGTCGCGCTGGGCGCCGCCCTCGCCCCGCCGCCGCCCCGCGTCTACTACGCGCCCCCGCCGGTCTATTACGCGCCGCCGCCGGTGGTCTACGCGCCGCCGCCGCCCGTCTATTACGCCCCGCCGCCGCAGGTTTATTACGCGCCGCCGCCGGTTGCCTATGTGCCGCCGTCCCCGCCGCCCTATGCGGTGCCGGTGCAGGGCGGCGGCTGGAAGTAGCCCCCAGGGGATAGACCGAGGGCTACTCCTCCTCCTCATCCTCGTCGTCGCCATCCCGCCTCGGGTCGAGGACGCGCCAGTTGCGCTCCTCGGCATCCGCGGCGCGGCGGGCGGCGAAATCGTGGATCTCGGTGGCACTCTTCCAGGCGTCGTCGCCGGCACCCGCCACTTCCGCATCCTCGCCGAAGGCGAACCAGGCTTCCAGCACGGCCGAGGCATCCATGCCGCGGGTGCGGCAGCGATCCACGGAATCGCGGACGTAGCGTCGGGCGAAGGCATTGGCGTGCGCGATGGTGTCGAAGCCGCGCACCACCTCCACCGGGTCGGACCCGTTGGCCCCCGACAGGTCCATGATCTTCACGGCAAGGCCGGAGACGGTGCCGAAGCCGCCGCCCGCGAAGATGGGGTCTTCCTGCTCGTCGCTCATGCGATCAGCGCCGAGAAGCCGTTGGTGAGCGGGTAGCGGCGGTCGCGGCCGAAGGCGCGGGGCGTGATCTTCACCCCCGGCGGTGCCTGGCGGCGCTTGTATTCGGCGCGGTCCAGCATCCGCCAGACGCGCAGCACCGTCGCGCGGTCATGCCCGGCGGCGACCAGCGCATCCACGCTGAGTTCGCGCTCCACCAGCCCCTCCAGGATGGCGTCCAGGATCTCATAGGGCGGCAGCGTGTCCTGGTCCTTCTGGTCGGGCTTGAGCTCGGCCGAGGGCGGCTTGGTGATGACGCGCTCCGGCATCACAAGGCCGCGCGGGCCCAGCGCGCCTTCGGGGAAGTTCTCGTTCCGCCAGCGGCAGAGCGCGAAGACCGTCATCTTCCAGACGTCCTTCAGCACGGAATAGCCGCCGCACATGTCGCCATAGAGGGTCGCGTAGCCCGTGCTCATCTCGCTCTTGTTGCCCGTGGTCAGCAGCATGTCCCCGAACTTGTTGGACATCGCCATCAGCGTCACGCCACGGATGCGCGATTGCAGGTTTTCCTCCGTGATGTCGGGCGGACGGTTGCCGAAGGCCGGCGCCAGCATCCCGGTGAAGGCCTGCATCGCGGGCCCGATGGGCACGCTCTCGTAGCGGATGCCGAGCAGCCGCGCGCAATCCGCCGCATCCTCCAGGCTTTCGGTGGAGGTGTAGGGGGACGGCATCATCACCGCCCGCACCCGGTCCGGCCCCAGCGCATCGGCGGCGACGGCGGCCGAGAGCGCGGAGTCGATGCCGCCCGACAGCCCCAGCACCACGCCGGGGAAGCGGTTCTTGTCCACGTAGTCGCGCAGGCCCAGCATCATGGCGCGGTAGATCTGCTCCATGCGCGGCATGGCGGGCGCGACCGCCTGGGGCGCGCAGGTCCAGCCCTTCGGGCCGCGGGTCCATTCCGTGACCAGCACCTGCTCCGCGAACATCGGCATCTGCACGGCCAGGCTGCGATCGGCGTTGAGCACGAAGGACGCGCCCTCGAACACCAGCTCGTCCTGGCCGCAGACCTGGTTCAGGAAGACGAAGGGCAGCCCCGTCTCCACGACGCGGGAGACGGCAAGCTGCACGCGCGTATCCTGCTTCTCGGCCTCGAAGGGGGAGCCGTTGATGCTGATCAGCATCTCCGCCCCGCTTTCCATCAGCGTCTCGCTGACCGCCGGGAACCACCAATCCTCGCAGATCATCAGGCCGAGGCGGACGCCGCGGAAGGCCACGGGGCCGGGCGCGGGGCCGGCCATGAAGACGCGCTTGTCGTCAAAGACGCCGTAATTCGGCAGCTCGTGCTTGGCGCGGCGGGCCTGGATGCGCCCGCCCTCCAGCAGGAACAGCGCATTGTGCAGGCGATCGCCATCCCGCCAGGGGCCGCCTACCACCACGCCCGGGCCGCCATCCGCGGTCTCCGCGGCCAGCGCCTCGATCCGCTGCATGCAGGCCTCGACGAAGGCGGGCTTGAGGACGAGGTCCTCCGGCGGGTAGCCGGCGATGGAGAATTCGGGGGTCACCAGCAGGTCCGCGCCCTGCGCCGCGGCTTCGGCGCGCGCGGCGCGGATGCGGTCCGCGTTCCGGTCGAGCGCCCCCTCATGCGGGTTGATCTGGGCGAGGGCGATGCGGAGGCGGTCGGTCATTCCCGGAAGCTAGCCCGTCTTTCCCGCCGCGTCAGCCGCCCTCGCTTGGTCTCGGCGGCGCCCGACCTTCCCCGGTGCTCGCCAAGACAACCAGTCTTGGCTGCGCGCCGTGGAAGCCCGGGCACCACCGATCCCGGCGCGATCATCGGCTGCCGCGGCGGGAAATCCGGGCTCCGGCCCCCGTCGGATCAACGAGACGCGGTTGCGGGGTTCGCCCCGGGGGTGGGTTGCAGCACGCCGATCACCATCCCCGCCGTCACCAGCGCCACGCCCGCCAGCGCGGCGAGGCCGAGCGGTTCCCCCAGCAGCGGCCAGGCGGCCAGGGCTGCCATGCCCGGCACGAGGGAGGTGATGGTCGTGGTCCGGCCAGGCCCGATGGCGGTGACGGCGCGGGTGAAGAGAAAGCCCGCCACCAGCACGGCGAAGACGCCCTGGAACAGCATCTGGAAGCCGATCACGCCCCAGCTCGCGGCGTGCAGCTTGGACGGCAGCGCCAGCCACCAGACCGGCAGGTAGACCGGCCCCGCCCAGAGCGCGACGGCCATGGTCCCCTCCACCGCGGAGATCCGCCAGCGCCGGATGGCCGTGGTGTAGATCGCCCAGGACAGGCTGCCGCAGAGGAACAGCAGGTCCCCCCGCCAGCTGCCCGGATGGTCGCCAAAGGTGCCAATCGCCAGTAGCAGGATGCCCGCCGCCACGATGCCCAGCGAGGCCAGGCGCCGCCGCGTCCAGGCCTCGCCCAGCAGCCAGAGGCCGAGGGCGGCGGTGAAGAAGGGCAGCATCCCCGTCATGAAGACGCCCGCATGCGCCACCGGGGCGAAGCCGAGGGCGATATAGGCGGCGAGGGGAAAGCCGAAGGCCGCCGTGCCGAGCACGACCAGCAGCCGCGCGCCGCCAAGCCGCGGCCACCCCAGCACCGCCACCAGCGGCAGGGCGGCCAGGAAGGCGCCGGTGTGGCGCAGCGCCGCCGTGTCCCAGGGCGTCAGGTCCTGCTTCGCCGACAGCCTGGCCGTCAGCAGGAAGCCCACCCAGAGGAACAGCACCGCGAAGGCACAGGCATAGCCGATCCGGCGTTCGCGGCGGGCTTCCGGGGAGGATGGGTTCATGGACATGATACCAATGGCACGGAGGAGTGACCTGCGGCCGGCAAAGTCGGACGAGGCCGCGAATGCGGCCCGCGGCCAGTGCCGCGAAGCCAAGCCCGCGGAGCGGGCGCCGGCGATTGAGGCACGGACAAGGAATACCAACGAGTCGCCGTAGGCGGCTGTTGGTATGATCCTAGGCGGGTGTTCACGGCCTGCCCATCGGGGTGCGAGAATACCCGCCATGAGCGCGCCATCCCCCTTCCGCCCCGGCGACCTGCTGCCGGCCCTCGCCCTGCCGGATTCGGCGGGCCAGCCCTTCGACCTGGCCCAGCAGACCATCGCCGACCGCTACCGCATCCTGCTGCTGGGGGCGGAGGCCGCGCGCCACGCCGCCGATCCCGCCATCGCGAAGGCGGGCGCGGTGCCGATCGCGGTGCTGCCGGAATCCCCGCCCGCCACGCCGCCTGCCGCAGGGGCGACGCGGGTCTTCGACGCGGACCGGAAGCTGTTCCTGGGGCTCGGCCTGGCGCAGGGCGGCGTCGCGCTGATCACGCCGCGCGGGCGGCTGGCCTATGCCGCCGCGGACGACGACGCCCTGGCCACGGCGCTCGCCCTGGTGCCGCCCCCTGCCCCGCCCACGCCCGTGCGGCGCGGCGGCGCGCCCGCGCTGATCATCCCGGAGATCCTGGAGCCCGACTTCATCGCCGCCCTGCTGGCGCATTGGGAGAAGGGCGAGAAGTCGCAGGACCGCGTGGCGTCCTCGGCCGGCGGCGCGGGGGCGGGCAAGGTCGCGAACATCAAGCGGCGCGCCGATGTCTTCCTGGATGACCGCGCGCTGTATGAGGGCTTCCAGCGCCGGATCGAGCGCCGCGTGGTGCCGGAGATGTGGCGGGCCTACCGCTTCCGCGCGGCCAGCTTCGAGGTCCCGCGCATCGGCTGCTACGACAGCGCCAATGCCGGCGCCTTCGGCGCCCACCGCGACAACCGCACCCCCTTCACGGCGCATCGCCGCTTCGCGATGAGCCTGAACCTCAACACCGGGGACTACGAGGGCGGGACGCTGCGCTTCGGGGAGTTCGGGCCGGAGGAATACGAGCCCGAGGCCGGCGGCGCCGTGATCTTCTGCTGCGACCTGCTGCATGAGGCGCTGCCGGTGACGAAAGGGCGGCGCTTCGCGATCTTCACCTTCTTCACCGATGCGGAAGGGGCGCAGCAGGAACGGAAGCTGATGGCGGAGGCGAAGGCGCGGGGGCAGGGTGGGGTGACGTTGCGGTAGGCCGGGCGGGAAATCCCCCACCCCAACCCTCCCCCGCAAGCGCGGGGGAGGGTTGGGGTGGGGGTCGCCGAGGCCTGCGGAAATCCTATGCGTGCCCCTCGCCGTTCCGCTTCCGCGCCCCGTTCCGGCGCAGCAGGAATTCGCGCCCGACCTTCACCCGCGGCGCGCCGTCATACTCGACGATGTCCGCCGTCGCGTAGGTCTCGCTCCAGGCCTCGGGGATGAAGCTGCCGGTGCCGACGACGTCGATCGGGGCCTTGGCCTCCGCCACCACGCGGCACTTGCCGACGCCGAAGCCGGAGGAGACGACAATCCGCACCTTGGGGTAGCCCGCCTCGTCCAGCGCCTCCCGCATCCGCCACACCGCGGCGGCGGAGACGCCGGTGCCAACGAGGTGGCGAAGTTCCGTCTCGCTGCGGTAGCGCCGCACGGCCTGGGGGGCGTGGCGCTCCAGCACGGCGTAGGATTCGCCAGGGTCCAGCCCCTCCAGGAACCGCCCGCCATGGGTGTCGAGCCTTACGGCCATCCGCCCGGCGGCGGCCAACTCCGGAAAACGCGCGCAGACCGCCAGCGCGTCCGTCACCTCCCGCCCGAAGTAATCGACCAGCACCGTCAGGTCGGATTCCGGGAAGGTCTCGTGGAACATCTCGGCGGCGCGGACGGTGCTGCCGGCATAGCCGATCAGGGCGTGTGGCATGGTGCCGAGGCCCCGCGGCGCGCCGAACCAATGCGCCGTCGCGTCATTGGCGTTGCCGATGAAGCCCTTGGCCCCTTCCCGCTTGGCGGCGTTGCTGCCGATGGCGGCCGCATAGGCCATCATCTCCTGCATCTCCGCCCCCGCGCAGTGCCGCGCATCCATGGCGAGGAAG
Organism: Acetobacteraceae bacterium; assembly: GCA_027482245.1. Taxonomy (GTDB): domain Bacteria; phylum Pseudomonadota; class Alphaproteobacteria; order Acetobacterales; family Acetobacteraceae; genus Falsiroseomonas. The sequence continues at coordinate 17,211 of JAIXWG010000025.1, forward strand.
GGCACGCCCGGCAGTTCCAGGCACATCTGGTAGGCGTTGTGGGCCGCGACGCAGGCGGCACCCAGCTTCTGCAGCAGCAGCGTCTCGAGGTCCGCGAGCTGCACGAAGGAGCCGGAGAGGTAGAAGATCGGGTCGCCCGCGCCGACCCAGTCGCCTTCGCGGTGCATCAGCTCGATGTCGAACTTCGTCCCCCGCGCCTCCGCCACCGATTCCAGCCAGGCGGTGGCGAGCCGGGGCGCGGAGATCACCGGCCGCCGGAGGAAGACCGCGTAGGTGACGCGGCAATCCCCGAAGCGGGCGACGACGGCCTTGGTCCGGTTGAAGTAGGTGTCGGTCCAGGCCTGGACCGCGCCCTCGGCCGGGGACGGGCCATCCCGCCCCGGCATCTGCACCGTCACTGCGCGGCCTTGGCCGGCAGGGTCGCGGTGCCGGGGCGACGGGCCTTCAGCTCCTCCGCGATCAGGAAGGCCAGTTCCAGCGACTGCTCCGCGTTCAGGCGCGGGTCGCAGAAGGTGGCGTAGTTGGCCGAGAGGTCCGCCTCCGTCAGGCGATGCGCACCGCCCAGGCATTCCGTCACGTTCTGCCCCGTCATCTCCACATGCACGCCGCCAGGGACCGTGCCCTCCGCCGCATGGCAGTCGAAGAAGCCGCGGACCTCGCCGAGGATGGCGTCGAAGCTGCGGGTCTTGTAGGCGCCGGCCTTCACGCCGTTGCCATGCATGGGATCGCAGAGCCAGACGACGTTGCGGCCGGCCTTCTTCACCGCCCGCAGCAGCGCCGGCAGCTTGGCCTCCACCTTCTCCGCCCCCATGCGGGAGATCAGGGTCAGGCGACCCTTCTCATTCGCCGGGTTCAGGATCTCCGTGAGCTTCACCAACTCATCGGCTTCCATGGTCGGGCCGACCTTCATGCCGATCGGGTTGGCGATGCCGCGCATGAACTCGACATGCGCGCCGTCCGGCTGCCGCGTGCGGTCGCCGATCCAGAGGAAGTGGGCGGAACAGGCGAAGTGCCGGCCCGGATGGGTGCTGGGCTGGCGGGTGAGCGACTCCTCGAACGGGAGGAGGAGTGCCTCGTGGGATGTATAGAACTCCGTCTCCCGCACCTGCGGCAGGTCGGACATCCCGCAGGCACCCATGAAGCGCAGCGTCTCATCGATCCGGTGCGCCAGGCCGGCATAGCGGTCGGCCAGCGGGCTGCGCGCCGCGAAGTCGAGGTTCCAGCGATGCACCTCATGCAAATCGGCATAGCCGCCGGTCGCGAAGGCGCGCAGCAGGTTCAGCGTCGCCGCCGATTGCAGGTAGGCGAATTCCATGCGGCCCGGATCGGGCACGCGCGCTTCCGCGGTGAAGTCGGGGCCGTTGACGATGTCCCCGCGGTAGGAGGGCAGCGTCACGCCATCGATGGTCTCCGTGTCGCTGCTGCGCGGCTTGGCGAACTGCCCGGCCATGCGGCCGAGCTTCACCACGGGCAGGGAGGCGCCGAAGGTCAGCACCACCGCCATCTGCAGCAGCACCCGGAAGGTGTCGCGGATGTTGTTGGCGTGGAATTCCGCGAAGCTCTCCGCACAATCGCCACCCTGGAGGACGAAGGCGTGACCATCGCCTGCACGTGCCAGCTGGGCCTTCAGCCGATCAGCCTCACCCGCAAAAACGAGGGGCGGAAATCGCCGGACCTTCTCCTCCATGGCCTTCAGCCGGGCCTGGTCGGGATAATCCGGCACCTGCCGGATGGGCATTGCCCGCCAGCCGTCCGGGGTCCACGCGCGCGCACTCATGTTCCTGGGCTCCACTCCGAACCCGGGACTTTAGCGCCCGGAACCGGTTCGGCAAACTTTCGCTATTCGGCCGCCGCCTTGACCCCGGCTTCCCGGGTGCGGGTGCGCAAGGTCACGAACTCCTCCGCCGCCGTCGGGTGGATGCCGATGGTGCGGTCGAAATCAGCCTTGGTCGCGCCCATGACCACCGCGATTCCAATGCCTTGCATGATCTCGGCCGCGTCCTCGCCGATCATGTGGGCGCCCAGCACCTTGTCCGTCCGCTGGCAGACGATGAGCTTCATCAGCGTCCGGCGGCCCTGGCGGCGGCTGATCGTGTGCCGCATGGGGGTGAAGCGGGTGACATAGACATCGACCGGCCCCTCGGCCGCGGCCTCGGCCTCGCTGAGCCCGACCGTGCCGATGGGGGGGGAGGTGAAGACGGCGGTGGGCACGTTGCGGTAGGAGGCCCGGCGCGGCTTGCCCCCGAACAGCGTGTCGGCCAGCGCATGGCCGACGGCGGTCGCCATGGGCGTCAGGTTCACGCGGTCGATGACGTCGCCGATGGCGTAGATATGGGGCTGGCTGGTCCGGTGGTCGTCATCCACGGTGATGGCGCCGCCCTTGCCGGTGGCGACCCCCGCCGCTTCCAGGCCGAGCTTCGCGGTGTAGGGGGTTCGGCCGGTGCAGAAGAACACCGCATCCACCTCCCGCATCATGTTGTCGGCGGCGGTGACGATGACCTGGCCGTCGACGCGGGCGAGCGAGGTCGGCGCCGTGTTGGCGTTGAGCCGGATGCCCTGCGCGGTCAGCGCCTCCACCACCGCCTGGCGGATGTCGTCGTCGAAGCCGCGGAGCGGCAGCGCCGCGCGGTACATCACATCGACCTCCGCGCCGAGGCCGCGCAGGATGCAGGCGAATTCGAGGGCGATGTACCCGCCCCCCACCACGACGACGCGCTTCGGCAGCGCCGGCAGGGTGAAAAGGTCGTCGGAGATCAGGCCGATCTCGGCGCCATGGATGTCGGGGCGATGGGCCTGGCCGCCGGCCGCGATCACGATGCGCTCCGCCGTCACGCGCTGGTCGCCGACCTGGATGGTGTGGGCATCGACCAGGGTCGCGCGGGCGTTGAAGATGGTGGCGCCGGCGCCCTGCAGCAGCTTGTCGTAGATGCTGGACAGGCGCGCGACCTCCGCATCCCGCGCCTTCGCGAGCGTGGCCCAATCGTGCCCTTCGGTGGTGATGGACCAGCCGAAGGCGGCCGCATCCTCCGCCCACATGCCGTATTCCGCGGCGTTCACCATGATCTTCTTCGGCACGCAGCCGACATTGACGCAGGTGCCGCCCCAGAAGCGCTCCTCCGCGATGCCCACCCGGGCGCCATGACCGGCCGAGATGCGCGCGCAGCGCACGCCGGCGGAGCCGCCGCCGATGACGAAGAGGTCGAAGTCGTAGGCAGCCATCGCCAAGTCGCTCCTTCAGTTCCGCTGCTCAGCCCATGGGCGTGCAGAGTTCGACCATCAGGCCGTCGCCGTCGCGCAGATAGGCGACGACCTGCCCCCAGGGCTTCGGGGCCGGCGCCGAGACCGCCACCGCCCCCGCCGCCAGCGCACGCTGATAGAGCGCCGGCACATCCGCCGTCACCAGCGCGATCTCGATCCCCGGCGGCGTCGCGCCGGGCCTGGTCGCGGTGAAGTCCCCGTGCATCCCGGCCACCATCGCCTCCGCCGCGAAGGCGAGCGCGGTGGCGCCGGTCTCCATCTCGCCATAGGTCCCGCTGTCATGCAGGAAGCGGCGCTCCAGGCCGAAGGCGCGTTCGTAGAAGGCCATCGTCGCCGCCACGTCGCGGACGTAGTGGATGACGTAGCCGAGGCGAACCGGGGTGCCGGCCTCGTCGCTCATCGCCGAGTCCTCATGCGCCGGAAGGCGGGCGGCCGGTCGGGCGGGCGCTGGCGTCGCGCAGGCCGGCGATCCGGGACAGCAGCACCAGCACCCCCATCGCCAGGGCGACGAAGGCGAACTGGATGAGCAGGATGAAGGCCATCCCCGGCATTCGCGCCGGGTTGCGCCCGCCCTTCAGATGGCCGGTCGCGTCCAGCACGTCGCCCGACATCACCAGCATCCAGAGGACGCCGAGCCCGAAAGCCAGGCACAGCGGCACCAGCAGGATCGGGTAGCCGGCGCCGGCACGCCGCGCCGGGGCCGCCGCGCGGGCCAGGGTGATGACCGCCAGCAGGCAGGCCGCGAGGCCGAGGGGCAGTGCCACCGCCATCAGGTGGACAGTGACCTGCCCCAGCGCCGCCTGGCCCGCCGCGGCGTGGCCGCGGATCAGCGGCTCCGCGACCGGCAGCATCGCCGTCACCGCCGGCAGGCTGGGCGCGACCCAGAGGCCGGCGAGGTTCGGGCTGGCCGCGAAGAGAAGCCCCAGCGCCGCCGCGTAGAGATGCGGCGCCAGGACCAGCAGCAGGACGGCCAGGCGCTCCCGCCCCTCCGGCAGCACGTCGATCGGCAGCCAGTCCGGCCGCCAGGCCGCCAGCAGCAGGCCGACCGGCACGATCAGGCACGGCAGCACCGCGATCACCAGCGGGGTCTCCGCGATGGTGACCAGCGCGCCGAGCAGCAGGAAGCCGCCCAGCGCCGTGGCCGTGCCGCGGCGCATCAGGTGCCGATGCCGCCGAGGGCGAGGTACTTGATCTCGAGGTAGTCCTCGATCCCGTACTTGCTGCCCTCCCGCCCCAGGCCGCTCTGCTTCACGCCGCCGAAGGGTGCGACCTCGGTGGAGATGATGCCCTCGTTCGCGCCGATGATGCCGGCCTCCAGCGCCTCCGCCACGCGGAAGATGCGGCCGATGTCGCGGGCGTAGAAATAGGCGGCCAGGCCGAACTCGCTGTCATTGGCGAGCGCGATCGCCTCCTCCTCCGTCTTGAAGCGGAACAGCGGCGCGACGGGGCCGAAGGTCTCCTCCCGGAACACGATGGCGTCGGGCGGCACGTTGGCGAGGATGGTGGGCTCGAAGAAATTGCCGCCCTTCGCGTGGCGCTTGCCGCCGGTGACGATGGTGGCGCCCTTCGCGGTGGCGTCGGCGATGTGCTCCTCCACCTTCGCGACCGCATCGGCGTTGATGAGGGGACCCTGCGTCACGCCGGCCTCCATCCCGTTGCCGACCTTGAGTGCTTCCACCGCCGCCTTCAGCTTGGCCGCGAAGGCGTCATAGACGCCGTCCTGCACCAGGATGCGGTTGGCGCAGACGCAGGTCTGGCCCGTGTTGCGGTACTTCGACGCCATCGCGCCCTGCACCGCGGCATCGAGGTCCGCGTCGTCGAAGACGATGAAGGGCGCGTTGCCGCCCAGTTCCATCGAGGTCTTCTTGATGGTCGGCGCGCATTGCGCCAGCAGCTTGCGCCCGACTTCCGTCGATCCGGTGAAGGAAAGCTTGCGGACGAGCGGGTTGGAGGTCAGCTCGCCCCCCGTCTCCCCGGAAGGCCCGGTGATGACGTTGCAGACGCCGGCCGGCATGCCCGCGCGTTCCGCCAGCACGCCAAGCGCCAGCGCGGAAAAGGGCGTCTGCGAGGCCGGGCGGATCACGCCGGTGCAGCCCGCGGCCCAGCCGGGGCCGGCCTTGCGGGTGATCATGGCGGCCGGGAAGTTCCAGGGCGTGATGGCGGCGAAGACGCCGATCGGCTCCTTCATCACCAGCACGCGGCGGCCCTTGGCGTTCTGCGGGATGGTGTCGCCGTAGATGCGCTTCCCCTCCTCCGCGAACCATTCGATGAAGGAGGCGGCGTAGGCGACCTCCCCCTTCGCTTCCGCCAGCGGCTTGCCCTGTTCCGCCGTCATGATCGCGGCCAGGTCGTCGGCGTTGGCGAGCATGAGGTCGTTCAGCTTGCGGAGGATCGCGGCGCGTTCCTTGGCCAGCATGGCGCGCCAGGCGCCGAAGGCGGCGGCGGCGGCATCGATGGCGCGGCGCGTTTCCGCCGTACCCATGGCCGGGACATGGCCCACCACCTCACCGGTCGCGGGGTTGCGGACGGCGATGGTCTTGCCGCTGTCGGCCTGCACCCACTGCCCGCCGATCAGGTTGGCCTGGCGGAACAGGTCGGGGTCCTTCAGCGGCAGGCTGGCTGTGACATCGAGCATGGTGTGTTCCTTCGTCCCTTCCCCCAAGCGCCTTCAGATAGGCGTCGCGCCCCGCGATGTCAGCGTGCGGGCTTGCCCTTGAAGCCACGGCCGGGCTTGTTGACCTGGCGGCCGCGGGCGAGCGCCATGGCATCGGCGGGCACATCCTCGACCACCACGCTGCCGGCGGCAACAAGAGCGCGGTCCCCGATGGTGACGGGCGCGACCAGCGCGGTGTCGGACCCGATGAAGGCCCCCTGCCCGATCACGGTGCGGTGCTTGTTCACGCCGTCGTAATTGCAGGTGATGGTGCCGGCGCCGATATTGGCGCCCGCGCCGATCTCGGCATCGCCGAGGTAGCTGAGGTGGTTGGCCTTGGCGCCGCGGCCCAGCACGGCGGCCTTCAGCTCGACGAAATTGCCGACATGGGCGTCGTTCTCCACCACGGTGCCGGGGCGGAGCCGCGCGAAGGGGCCGATGATGGCGCCCGACTTCACCACGCAGCCCTCCAAATGGCTGAAGGCGCGGATCTCCACGCCATCCTCCACCGTCACGCCGGGGCCGAAGACGACATTGGGGCCGATGGTCACGTCCTGGCCGGTCACGGTGTCGAAGGCGAAGATGACGCTCTCGGGCTGGATCAGCGTGGCGCCGCCGGCCATGGCGGCGGCGCGCATCGCCTGCTGCGTCTCCGCCTCCGCCCCCGCCAGCTCCGCCCGGCTGTTGATGCCGCGAAGCTCGGCCTCCGGCGATTCAACGGCCACCACGCGCTTCCCGGCGGCGACGGCCAGCGCCACCACATCGGTCAGGTAGTATTCGCCCTTGGCGTTGTCGTTGCGGACCTGACGCAGCAGCGCGAACAGCTCCGCCGCCGGCGCGCAGACCACGCCGGCATTGCAGAGCCCGACCGCGCGCTCCTCCTCCGTCGCATCCGCCCATTCGACGATGCGCTCCACATCGCCGGCGGCGTTGGTGATGACGCGGCCATAGGCGCCGGGATTGGCGGGGCGCATCGCGACCAGCGCCAGCCCGGCCTCCGCCCGCGCCGCGACCAGGCGCCGGAGCGTCCCCACCGTGATCAGCGGGTTGTCGGCGTATAGCACCGCGACATCGCCGCCCGATGCCTCCAGCAGCGCCGCCGCCTGCAGCGCCGCATGCCCGGTGCCGAGGCGATCGGCCTGCACCACCGTGGCATTCGGCGCGACCGCGCGTTCCAGCCCCGGCATGTCCGGCCCCACCACCACCACGGCCTGGTCGAAGACCTGGAGCGCGGAGGCCAGCAGGTGCTGGACCATGGGGCGGCCGGCGATGGGGTGCATCGCCTTGGGCAGGCGCGACCGCATGCGGGTGCCGAGGCCGGCGGCGAGGATGAGGGCGGTGCTGGGCATGGTCCCCGCGTAATCCCGGGCACCCCCTTCCGCAACCCTGGCGGCACGCCTAGGACGTGGCCATGACACGCATCGCCGTCTTCGACCTCGATGGCACGCTGGTGGACAGCGCGCCGGACCTCCATGCCTCGCTGGATCGCCTGATGGCGCTGCGCGGCCTGCCCGGCTTCCGGCGGGCGGAGGTGATCGCCATGATCGGCGATGGCGCCAAGGTGCTGGTGGAGCGCGCGCTGGCCGCCCGCGGCCAGGCCTTCGACCAGGCCGCGCTGGACTGGTTCCTGGTGGATTACGGCGCCAATGCCAGCGTGGAGACCGCCGCCTTCGACGGGATCGCGGAGGTCCTTGCCACGCTGAAGGCGGAGGGCTGGCGGATGGCCGTCTGCACCAACAAGCCCGTGGCGCCGGCGCGAAGCCTGCTGGCAGGCCTCGGGCTGGACCACTATTTCGACGCCATCGGCGGCGGCGATTCCTACCCCGTACGCAAGCCCGATCCCGCCCATCTGCTGGCGACGCTGCGCGATGCGGGGGGCGAGGCGCGGGACGCCATCATGATCGGCGACCACCACAACGACGTCGCCGCCGGCACCGGCGCGGGGCTGCCGGTGATCTTCGCGGGCTGGGGCTATGGCCCCGTCAGCATGGCGGCCGGCGCGCCCATCGCGGCGACACCCGCCGACCTGCTGCCGCTACTGCGCGCGGGCCTGCGTCGTTAGGGGCTCCGCCTTCAGCAGGATGGCCGTCGCGGTGCCGAACCAGCGGGACGGCATCTCGACCCGGACCGGAATCGGCGGCGCCCCGGCGAAGGGCGGCGCCACCCAGGCGGTGCCGGGCACCGGGCGGCCCTCATCGGCGCCGCCATCCTTCCGGAAGCCGGCGATCACGCGGGATTCGAAGCCGCAGCGCAGCGCATCCCCGTGCCAGGCGCCGCGGGCGGGGAAGATCCGCTCCCAGCCGGCGCTGCGGCTGGTGTAGTCGCTGCGGCGGCGGCCATCGAAGACCGCGGCCTGGCCATCGCAGCTGCCGGTGCTGGCGATGGCGCGGGACAGCTGCGCCAGCGCCGACAGCGCATCGACCGTGCCGCGCTGCAGGTCGGCGGGCACTTCCTCCCGCTCCTCCGCATTGGGGGGGACCATGTCGCGGATCACGGGGTTGCCGCCGCGCCAATCCACCAGGGTGCGCCGCGGCCGCCCCCGCCAGGTTCCTTCGGAGGCGTAGGAAGCCGGCGTCGCCACCGCGCCCTGCCAGGCGCCGGCGACGCGCGTCGCCTGCTCCCCGGGGGCGAAGACGGCCGCCAGGCCGCGGGTGCGGATGGTGGTCGCCAGGCGGTAGCCGGCGGGCGTCACCTCCATCTCCGCCTCCATGGTCAGCACGACCATCCCCGCGGCATGGACCTCATAGGTCGCGCGAAGCGGCTGCGCCGTGGCGGGCAGCGCGGCGAGGAGGGCGGCGGCTGTGACGATGTGGCGCATGACGCTCCATATCGGCGGCCCGACGCGAATGCCAAGCGCCTTCCGGGGCGACGCTTGACACCCGCCCCCCGCCGCCATATTCAGCGCGCCCCGAGGGATGGGCGCGTAGCTCAGCGGGAGAGCATCGCCTTCACACGGCGGGGGTCACAGGTTCAATCCCTGTCGCGCCCACCATCCCCCAGGGTTCCTCTTCAAGTCGGTAAGGTTGGGAAGCCCCGAAGGGCTTCCCGTGGTCGTGCTCAGTTCGGCTGCGCGGGCGGCGCCGGGGGCGGGCCGCGACGGCCTTCCGGGCCGGGGCCCGCATGGTGGTGGCGCGGGCCGCGATGTTCCGGCCGCACCTCCTCCCGGCTCAGCGCGCCGTCGCCATTGGCGTCACGCGCGCGGAACATCGCCTCCGCGAAGGGCGTGATCTCCTGCAGCGTCACGCGGCCATCGCCATTCGCATCCACGGCGCGGAACATGGCCGCGCCATGCTGCTGCGCCTGCGGCGGCGGCGTCCGGCCACCCATGCGGGCCTGGGCATAGGCCGTGAATTCCTCCAGCGAGACGCCGCCATCGCGGTTCGCATCCACTTCCTGGAAGCGGGCCGCCAGCCAGGCGCGGCCTTCCTCCAGCGTCACGCGGCCGTCATTGTTGGCGTCGGCGCGGGCGAAGGCCTCCCCCACCGCAAAGCCGCGGGCGGGGGGCGGCGGCGGCGCCGCGCCGGCGTTCGGCGCCGGCTGGGCCAGGACGGGCAGCGCGCCCGCCGCCAGGATGAGCGCCGCGCCAGTCAGCAGGCCGATCTTCTTCGATGCCACGTCGTGTTCTCCGTTTCTTGCCGGCACCGCGCCGGTCTGAGGGGAACATGGCGATCGCTTGCAACAGGGGCGTGTCCGGCGCGGTGACGGGTGGTGAGGAACCGTAACAGGCTTCCCCACCGGTAAGGTCTCGGGTCAGGCCTTGGGCGTGCCGCCCTCCCCCAAATCCCACCACATGCCCGCGAAGCCCGCGATGCCTTCCCGCGCGGCGGCGATCAGCAGGTGTTCGTCCGGCCCGTGCTGCTTGCAGCCATTGTAGCTGTGCGGCACCCAGACGAGCGGCACGCCGAGGTGGTCCACGAAGACGTCGCCCGGCAGGCCGCCGGAGCTGTTCGGGATGATCTGCACCGGCTTGTCCAGCGTGCGCACCAGCGATTCATGCGCCCAGCGAACCCAGGGGTGGTCCGGCGCCGTGCGGCTGGCGGGCATCCGGATGCCGGGGTTCTCGATCTGCACCTGGCCGAGACCGTGCTGGTCGAGATGCGAGCGCAGCGCCGGCAGGAAGTCGTTCGGATCGCTGTCCACGGTGTAGCGGATCTGGCAATGCGCCCGCGCATCGGGCGCCACCGCGTTCACCGGGTTGTCCGGGCGGCCGGAGGTCATGGCCAGCACGATGAAGCTGTTCCAGCCATAGATCTTCTCGGCCGCGGTCAGGTTGGGCTCCCCCCACCCCGCATCGATCGTGGCCGCGCCGCCGCCGCCGCCCACGGGGCAGCCATCCAGCACGCCCTTCACCGCCGCGGGCACGCCGTTCCGGGGCAGCCAGTCGCGGACCAGGATCTTCCCCTCCCGGTCCATGATGGTGGAGAGCGCATGGGCGAGGATGATGGCGGGGTCCGTCGTCAGCCCGCCCCAATGGCCGGAATGCACGCCGCCCGCGCGCAGCCGCACCGCCAGGTCGAAATGGAAGGTGCCGCGCGTGCCGGTCGCGATGGTCGGCACGCCGGGTTCCACCCGCGGCCCGTCAGAGGCGATCAGCGCATCGGCCGCAAGTTCCGCGGCATGGGCCGCGACGAATTCGCGCAGGCCCTTGGATCCACGCTCCTCCGCCGTCTCGATCACCAGCTTGATGTTGGCGCCGAGCCTGCCGCCGCGCTCCGCCAGCACGGCCTCCAGCGCCGCGATGTTCAGCGCGTGCTGGCCCTTGTTGTCGGCGGTGCCGCGGCCGTACCAGCGGCCATCCTCGGTCGTCACCGTCCAGGGGTCGAGGCCCTCACGCCACTGGTCCGCCAGACCGCGGACCGTGTCGCCATGGCCGTAGAGCAGCACGGTCGGCAGGGCCGGATCCTCGATCCGCGCGCCCATGAGGATGGGGCCGAAGCCCGGCAGCGGGTTCGGGTGGATGGAGACGGCGAAGCCGAGCCGCTTCAGCCAGGGCTCCATCGTCTCCGCCAGGTAGGCATCAAGGGCGGGGGCCGATTCCGCCTCCTGCGAGGTGGAGGGGATGGCGACGAGGGTGCGGAGCAGCTGCTCGAACCCCCCCTCGTCGAAGAAGGTCAAAGCGCGCCCGATGGCCCCGCCGCGTGTGCCCATGAAAAGGTTCGTGCCCGTGCAATGAGTGACGCGGCGGAGGATGGCGCAGCCGGCCGGACGGGTCCAGCGACGCTCCCTTACCGCGTACTGGCGGGCGCGCCGGTGCTGCCGCCGGAACCGGGCGAGCCCGCGCCCAGCAGCACGGCCCCGGCCACCGGCAGCAGCGCCGGCAGGAAGGCGCCGAGACCCGCGCCGGCGGGCAGCAGGATGGGCGGCGGCACCACGACGGGGGGCAGGACGGGCGGCGGTGGCGGGATACGGACCGGCATGGGCGGGCGGGGCACCGACTGGCCGCGCGGCGCCACCACCAGCACCTCATCCGCCGGCACGATCATGGTGCGCAGCGGCTGCGCACCCGCCGGCAGGGCGAGCGATGCAACCAGGGCGACAATGACGATCGTCCGCATCATCGCGCCAGGATAGAAGAGGCCCCGCGGGCGGGCCAGTGCAAAACGCCCGGCGCTACCGGCCCAGCATCCCGCGCGCGATGATCAGGCGCATGATCTCGTTGGTGCCTTCCAGGATGCGGTGGACCCGCAGGTCCCGCACGATCTTCTCGATCCCGTAGTCGGCGAGGTAGCCGTAGCCGCCGAGCAGCTGCAGCGCCTCATCCGCCACGCGGAAGCCGGTGTCGGTCGCGAAGCGCTTGGCCATGGCGCAGAAGGCCGTCGCGTCCGGCGCGCCCTGGTCGAGCTTGGCGCAGGCGCGCCACATCAGGGTCCGCGCCGCCTCCAGCTCCGTCGCCATGTCGGCCAGGCGGAACTGCGTCGCCTGGAAGCGCGCGATTTCCTGCCCGAAGGCGCGGCGTTCCCGCACATAGGCCAGCGCCTTGTCGATCGCCGCCTGCGCGCCGCCGACCGAGCAGGCCGCGATGTTGAGGCGGCCGCCATCGAGGCCGCTCATCGCATAGCGGAAGCCCTGCCCTTCCTCGCCGAGCAGCGCCTCGGCCGGGATGCGCGCCTCCTCCAGGATCACCTGGCGGGTCGGCTGGGCGTTCCAGCCCATCTTCTTCTCGTTCGCGCCGAAGGACAGGCCCGCCGTGTCCTTCGGTACGAGGAAGGCGGACACGCCGCCCGCCCCCGCGCCGCCGCTGCGGGCCATGACGAGGTAGAGGTCGGAGACGCCCGCGCCGCTGATGAATTGCTTGGTGCCGGAGAGTGCGTAGCCCTGGTTGTCCCGCGCTGCGCGCGTCGCCAGGGCGGCCGCATCGCTGCCCGCCGCCGGTTCCGTCAGGCAGTAGCTGGCGATGCGTTCCATGGTGAGCAGCGACGGCAGCCATTCCGCGCGCTGGGCGTCGCTGCCGTAGCGGTCGATCATCCAGGCGACCATGTTGTGGATGGAGAGGAAGGCGGAGATGGTGGGGCAGCCCGTCGCCAGCGCCTCGAACACCACCGCCGCATCGAGCCGCGTCAGGCCGGCGCCACCCGATTCCTCCCGGACATAGAGGCCTGCCATGCCAAGGGCGGCGGCTTCCCGCAGCACATCCACCGGCAGGTGCCGCTTCTCGTCCCATTCCAGGGCGTGGGGCGCCAGGCGATCAGCGGCGAAGGCGATTGCGGTGTCGCGCAATTCGCGGGTGGCTTCGGGCAGCTCGAACAGGCTGTCGGACATGGTGGTTCCTCCCCCCGCAGTATGGCGGCGGGGGGAGAAGCCCGCCAGCGTCAGGCCGCGTCCGCCTTCAGCGTGCCGCGGCGGATCTGGTCCAGCTCGATGCTCTCGAACAGCGCGCGGAAATTGCCCTCCCCGAAGCCCTGGTCGCCTTCGCGCTTGATCAGTTCGAAGAAGATCGGGCCGATGACGTTGTTGGTGAAGATCTGCAGCAGGCGGCCGCCTTCCGGCGTCGGCGCGCCATCGACCAGCACGCGGTTGCGGCGCAGCCGGTCGATATCGGCCTCGGTCCCCGGGATGCGCTTCGGCAGCAGCTCGTAATAGGTCTCCGGCGTGTCGAGGAAGCCGATGCCCGCGCCGCGCATCGCCTCCACGCTCGCATGGATGTCGGTGGTGCCGAGGGCGACGTGCTGGATACCCTCGCCGTTATAGGCGCGGAGGTATTCCTCGATCTGCGACTTGTCGTCGCTGCTCTCGTTGATCGGGATGCGGATCTGGCCGCAGGGGGAGGTGAGCGCGCGGGACTTCAGGCCGGTCAGCTTGCCCTCGATGTCGAAGTAGCGGATTTCCTGGAAGTTGAAGAGCTTCGCGTAGAACTGCCACCAGACATCCATGCGGCCGCGCAGCACGTTGTGGGTCAGGTGGTCGATGACCGTGAGGCCGTTGCCCTTCGGCGCCGAGTTCGCCTCCCCCGTCCAGCGGAAATCGACGTCATAGATCGTGCCGCGCGGGCCGTAGCGATCGACGAAGTAGAGCAGCGAGCCGCCGATGCCCTCGATGGCCGGGATGTTCAGTTCCATCGGGCCGACGCGGTTGGTGACGGGCTTGGCGCCGAGCGCGATCGCACGCTCATAGGCTGCCGCCGCATCGGCGACGCGGAAGGCCATGGCGCAGGCGCAGGGTCCGTGCACGCGGGCGAAGGACTGCGCGAAGCTCTCGGGCTCCGCGTTCAGGATGAAGTTGATGTCGCCCTGGCGCCACAGCGTGACGGCCTTGGACCGGTGCTTCGCGACGGCGGCGAAGCCCATGTGGGTGAAGAGCTGTTCGAGGTACGCCGTGTCGGGACCCGTGAACTCCACGAATTCGAAGCCATCCGTGCCCATCGGGTTGGCGTCGGAGATCTCGCCGGCATAGGCGGTGCGATCGGGGGGGATGTCCATGGCGCGGTTTCCTCGGATGGGGTGACACCATGGTAATGCCGCGTTCGGGGTGAATCTCGCCGGATTTGCTGCCAGAATGCGTCCACAGGCAGCTTTTCACTCAAGGACGCCCCCCGGAATGGCGAAATCCACCATCGAGCTGGATGCGACGGACCGCCGCATCCTGCGCGCCCTGCAGCGCGACGGCCGCATGGCCGTGACCACCCTGGCCGAGCAGGTGGGGCTCTCCGCCACCCCCTGCCTGCGGCGCATCAAGCGCATGGAGGAGGCCGGCGTCATCGCCCGCTACGCTGCGGTGATCGACCCCGCCCGCGTCGGCCTGCCCATCCAGGCCTTCGTGCAGGTGGCGCTGTCCAGCCATGCGGAGGACGTCGCCTCCGCCTTCCACAAGGCGCTGGCGGCGCGGGAGGAGGTGATCGCCGCCTACGCGATGAGCGGCGGCATGGACTACATGCTGCACGTCATGGCGGCGGATTTCGACGCCTATGCCGAATTCGCGCTGAAGGCGCTGCTGCGCATGCCGGGGGTGAAGGAGACGCGGAGTTCCTTCGTGCTGACCGCGCTGAAGCCGCCGAGTGGCCTACCGCTGTAGCTGCGCCAGCACACCCTTCGCCGCGGCGACGCCGGTGGCAAAGCAGCCCTGCAGCAGGTAGCCGCCGGTCGGGGCCTCCCAGTCCAGCATCTCCCCGCAGGCGAAGACCCCGGGCATCGCCTGCAGCATGAGGTGTTCGTCCAGCGCCTCCCATGCCAGGCCCCCGGCCGAGGAGATGGCGCGGGCCAGGCCGGAGACGCCGGTGACGCGCAGCGGCAGCGCCTTGACCAGCGACGCCAGGTCGCCGCGCCCGGCGCCGCCGGCATGGATCGCCTCCTGCACCAGGCCGATCGCCACCGGCGACAGACCGGCGGCCTTGCGCAGGACCGTCGAGACGGATTCGGCGCGGCCCCGCGCGCCCAGCTTCTCCGCCACCGCCGAAGCCGGCAGGTCGGGGCGCAAATCGGTGGACAGCATCGCCGATCCATCCTGCGCCACCGCGTCCCGGATCGGGCCGGAAAGCGCATAGACCGCGCCCCCCTCCAGCCCCGCCTTCGTCACCACCGCATCGCCGCGCGCGGTGGCGCCGGCGAAGGTGATGGCGATGCGCTTCACCGCGGCGCCCTCATGCTTCGCCAGGAAGGGCGCGGACCAGCCGACCGTCAGCCCCATGTTGGACGGCGCGAAGGGCGTGACGGGCACGCCCGGCAGCAGCGCCGTCCAGGCGCCGTCGCTGCCGAGGCGCGGCCAGGAAGCACCGCCCATCGCCAGCACCACCGCCTTCGGGTGGACGGGCCCGGGCTCGGTCGAGAAGCGCCAGCCGCCATCGGCATCGCGGCCCAGCCAGCGGCTGCGCGGCCGCACCTCCACGCCGAGTTCCGCCAGCCGCCGCAGCCAGGCGCGCAGCAGCGGGGACGCCTTCATGCCGGTCGGGAAGACGCGCCCGCTGCTGCCGACCAGGGTCGGGATGCCGAGGCCCTCGCACCAGGCGATGAGGTCCGCGGGGGTGAAGCCGCGCACGGCCTGCAGCAGCGGCGGCGCCGCGGGGGCGAACCGCGCCAGGAAAGCGTCGAGCGGTTCGGAATGCGTCAGGTTCAGCCCGCCGCGCCCCGCCATCAGGAACTTGCGGCCGACCGAGGGCATCTGGTCATGCACGGTGACGCGAAGCCCGGCCTGGGCCAGGGTCTCGGCGGCGATCAGGCCCGCGGGGCCGGCGCCGATGACGATGATATCGGGGTTCATGGCGGCTTTCTGACCGGGATGAGCCGGGTTATCCAGGGCAGGTCGCGTTCCGGAGGGGTTTGATGGCGTCTGTCCTGGTCACCGGCGGTGCCGGCTTCGTCGGCCTGAACCTGCTGGAGGCACTGCTCGGCCGGGGCGAGGAGGTCGTGGCCTTCGGGCGGGAGGATGCGCTGCCGGAAGCCGCCGCCGCCGCCTTCGAGAAGTTGCCCGGCCGGCTGACCCTGGTGCAGGGCGACGTGCTGGATGCTGCGGCGCTGAAGGCGCTGTTCGCCACCCACCGCATCGACCGCGTCTTCCCCTTCGCCGCCATCACCGCCGGGCCGGTGCGGGAAGCCTCCGTCCCCGCCGCCATCATCGACGTGAACCTCAAGGGCCTGATCGCGACGCTGGAAGCCGCGCGGGATGCCGGGGGCGTGAAGCGGGTGATCCTGCCCTCCTCCGCCGCCGTGTATGGCGAGGCCGCCTATGACCACGCCCTGCTGGACGAGGCGACGACGCCCTGCGTGCCGATCAGCCTCTATGGCGTGACGAAATACGCGGTGGAACGCGCGGGGCTGCGGCTGGCCTCCCAATGGGGGCTCGACGCCATCGCCGCCCGCATCGGCGCCACCTTCGGGCCGTGGGAGCGCGATACGGGGGTGCGAGACACGCTGAGCCCGCACCTCGCCATCGCGACGATCGCGAAGAACGGCGGCGAGGCCGTGCTGCCCGCCACCGTGCATGGCTATGACTGGGTCTATGTGCGGGACCTGGCGGCGGGGCTGCTGGCGCTGATGGATGCGGAAGCGGCCCCGCATCGCGTCTTCAACCTGGCGTCGGGCCGCGACTGGTCGCCGCATCTCGATTCCTGCTGCGCCACCATGGCGAAGACCCTGCCCGGCTTCCGCTGGCGCCGGGCCTCCGCCGGGGAGGAGCCAGGCATCCGTTTCCCCGAAATCCGCCCGCGCGGCGTCATGCATATCGGCCGGGCCCGCGCGCTCGGCTGGGCACCGCGCTTCACGCCGGACGCGGCCTATGCCGATTATGCGGCCTGGATCAGCGCCACCTGACCCTTCCCGGGCCACCGATCACGCCCACCTCCCCCTCGACTCCCCGTGAGGATGCCCCATGCCCGATACCCTGCCCTTCGATCCCTCCCGCCTGAAATTCGGCATCGGCCAGCCCGTCCCGCGCGCCGAGGACCCGACCCTGCTGACCGGCCGCGGCCGCTACACCGATGACATCAGCCTTCCCGGCCAGCTCTGGGCCGTCATGGTCCGCAGCCCCTACGCCCATGGCGTGATCCGCGGCATCGACACCTCGGCGGCCCGCGCCATGCCGGGCGTCGCCGGCGTCTGGACGGGGGCGGATCTGGTCTCGGCCGGCTTCGGCCCGATGAAGTGCGCCATGCCGCTGAAGAACGCGGACGGTTCGCCGCTGCGGAGCACGCAGCGCCTGCCGCTGGCCACCGACCGCGTGCGCTATGTCGGCGACCCCGTCGCCTTCGTCGTCGCCACCACCCGCGCCGAGGCGAAGGATGCGGCGGAGGCCGTCGAGCTCGACATCGATGCGCTGCCGGCCGTGACGCTCGCCTCCGCCGCCGCCGCGCCGGATGCGCCGCAGCTCTACGACGACATCCCGGGCAACGAGGTGCTGGACTTCCACCACGGGGACCGCGCGGCCGTCGCCAAGGCCTTCGCGGAAGCGGCCCACGTCACGAAGCTTTCCATCCGCAACAACCGCATCGTCGTCTGCGCGATGGAACCGCGCAGCGCGATCGGGTCCTTCGAGGACGGCCGCTATGTGCTGCGCGTGGGCTGCCAGGGCGTCTTCGGCCTGCGCAACCAGCTGGCGAATGAGATCCTGAAGGTGCCGCCGGAGAAGGTGCGCGTGCTGACCGGCAATGTCGGCGGCAGCTTCGGCATGAAGGCCAATGTCTATCCCGAATATGCCTGCCTGCTGCACGCCGCCAAGGAACTCGGCCACCCCGTGAAGTGGACGGATGAGCGCAGCGGCAGCTTCCTGTCCGACCAGCATGGCCGCGACCATGAGGTCGAGGCCGAGCTCGCGCTGGACAAGGACGGCCATTTCCTCGCGGTGCGGCTGACCAGCTTCGCGAACATGGGCGCCTTCCTGTCCCCCGTCGCGCCGCTGATGGGCACGGCGAACTTCATGAAGAACGTGCAGTCCAACTACCGCACGCCGCTGATCGAGGTCTCGACCCGGAGCCTGGTGACCAACACCACGCCCGTCTCCGCCTATCGCGGCGCGGGGCGGCCGGAGGGCAACTACTTCATGGAGCGGCTGATCGAGGCCGCGGCCCTGGAGATGGGCATCGATGCGGTGGAGATCCGCCGCCGCAACCATATCCGCCCCGACCAGTTCCCGTACTCCGCGGCCTCCGGCAGCGTCTATGACGGCGGCGACTTCACCGCCGTGCTGGAACGCACGCTGCAGGAAGCGGACCTGCCCGGCTACGCCGCGCGCAAGGCGGCGAGCGAGGCGCGGGGCATGCTGCGCGGGCGGGGCATCGGCAATTTCCTCGAATGCACCGCGCCGCCGACCAAGGAGCAGGGCGGGATCCGGTTCGAGGAGGATGGCAACGTCACCATCATCACCGGCACGCTCGACTACGGGCAGGGCCATTGGAGCGCCTTCGCGCAGGTGCTGCACCAGAGCCTCGGCGTGCCGTTCGAGAAGGTGCGCCTGCTGCAGGGCGATTCCGACCAGCTGATCGCGGGCGGCGGCACGGGCGGGTCGAAGTCCATGATGGCGTCGGGCGCCGCGATCCTGGAGGCCTCGGCCCTAGGTAGGGACCTCAAACAACCTTCTGATCAGTCGGGCGTTTTTTCCTCCTGAATGGGTTTGGCCTGGAGGGAGGCGGCTATGGCGCGGCTGTACTGGCTGTCGGACAAGGCCTGGA
>JAIXWG010000018.1 GCA_027482245.1 Acetobacteraceae bacterium
CCCACGATCTCATGGCAGCTGGTGACGCCGGCGCTGGCATAGGCCTGGAGGTCGCCATCCACCATGCCGCGGGCATGGCCGTTGACGTTCTTGCCGGAAGCGAGGCCGGCGCCGACGATGCCCGCCATGTGCGGCGTGCCGCGCAGCACGCCGGGCATGTCCATCACCTCCGCGACGCCGGCGATCTCTGGCCAGGACAGCATCTCCGCCATCTCCGCCGGGCCGATATCGGCGCCCGCGGCCTCCAGCCCCGGCGCGGAGGGCACGCAGGAGGGGGCAGCGACCAGGGACCGCAGCGGCAGGTCGCGCGACGCATCGATGGCCCAGCGCACGCCGGGCAGGCCGAGGACATTCGCCAGTTCGTGCGGGTCCCAGACGCAGGTGGTGGTACCGGCGGGCACGACGCTCGCGGCGTAATCCGCCGGCGCCATCAGGCTGCTTTCGTAATGCAGGTGGCTGTCGATGAAGCCGGGCGCGAGGAATCTGCCCGAGACGTCCTCGATCCGCTCCGCATCCTCGCGCGATCCCGGCGCGTGGACGGAGGCGATGATGGGGCCGACGATGCCGATATCGGCGGCGCGCAATTCGCCGGTCGCGACATCGACGACGGTGCCGCCCATCAGCAGCAGGTCGAAGCGGGCGGAGCCGCGCGCGGCCTGGACGGCGCGGGCGCGCAGCGCGGGATCAACGGGGTCGTGGGTCATCGGGCAGCCCTTCCGGCGCTGAAGGCCAGCGTCATCTCATCGGTGCGGGGTTCGTAGGTGAAGCCGCGGCGCATCGCCCAGGTGTTCTGGGCGAAATACAACGGGATCAGCGCCGTGTGGTCCGCCAGCGCCAGCCGCGTCGCGCGCTGCGTCAGGGCGCGGCGCTGGTCGTCATCGATCGTCGTCCGCGCCTGCTGGATCAGCGCATCGACCTCCGCATTGCTGAACCGCCCGCGATTGGCGGTGCCGAGGCCGAGCGTCGTGTTCCAGCTGTGGATCTGCGTCTCCAGCATGCCCAGCAGCTCCGGGTTGGGGGAGAAGCCCGCGAAGTTCACGCTGTAGCGCAACTGCGCCGCCTCGCTGAGCCATACCGAGCGCGTGCGGGTCTCCACCGTCGTCGCCAGGCCCAACCGCGTCCACATCTGCGCGATGGCCTGCACCACCTGTTCGTCATTGACGAAGCGGTCATTGGGCCCGTTGACCTGCACGGCGAAGCCCTGCGCCCAGCCCGCCTCCGCCAGCAGGCGCCGCGCCTCCGCCAGGTCGAAGGGCGGCGGCGTCATGTCGGGGGAGGTGCCGAAATAGCCGGGCGGGCCGAGGTCCCCGGCCGGCGTGCCCTGGCCCTGCAGGATGCGGCTGGTCAGCGCTTCCCGGTTGATGGCCAGCGAGAGGGCGCGGCGGACGCGGGCATCGCGCAACGGGTTCGGGATGCGGCTGCCATCCTTCGCGCGGACATGCGGGCTGTCCTCCCGGTCGCTGTCCAAGGTCAGGAACAGCAGGCGGTTGGAGGGGCTCTCCGCCACGGTGAAGCGCGCGGCATCGGCGCGGAAGCGCGTGAGCTGGTCGGGCGGCACGATCTCGATCAGGTCCACATCGCCGGCCTGCAACGCCGCGCTGCGGGCGCCGGCATTGGCGATGGGGCGGAACTCCACGCGGGCGAAGGCGGGCGGGGTGCCGTGGAAGCCCGGGTTGCGCTCCATCACCACGGGGCTGCCGGGCTGCCAGGAGACGTGGCGGAAGGGCCCTGTGCCGACCATGACACGCCCGGCATTGTAGTCCTGCGTCGTCGCGCCCTCGCCGTGCTTCTTCGACACGATCATGACGAGGGCGAGGAAGTTCGGCAGCAGCGGCGTCGGCTGCGTGGTGCGGATGCGCAGCGTCGTCGCATCCACCGCCTCCACCGAGGCGATCGGGCGCGTGGCGTAGCGGAAGCTCGACGGCGAATTGGGCACGTCGCCGGCGCGGGCGATGGTGAAGGCCACATCCTCCACCGTCACCGGCGCGCCGTCATGGAAGCGTGCGACGGGGTCGAGCTTCACCTCCCAGGTCAGTTCATCCACCGCGCGCATGCTGGTGGCGATGGCGGGGCGCAGTTCCTGCCGGGCGTCCTGTTCCATCAGCGGCTGGAAGATGTGGCGGCTGAAGGTGATGTTGGTGATCAGGCTGGCGAAATGCGGGTCGAGGCTGGTCGGCCCCGCCTCCACCCCGATGCGGATCGCATCCTGCGCGAGAGCCGGGCCGGCGAGGAGCGGCGCGGCGAGCAGCGCGGCGCGGAGCGTCTTGATCATGCGACAGGGTCCAGGGACGGGCAGAGGTGATGGGGCGCCGTGCCGGGTTCCGGCAACCAGCCGCCCCCGGCCGGGCGGAGGATGGGGGTGGCGAAGCCGGCGCGCACGGGGATGGCAGCGGGCCACCCCGCCTGCCAGCGGTCGCCCTGCGCCATGGCCACCAGCAGGCCGACCGGCGTGACCCCGGCTGCCCGCAGCAGCGCGAGACCCGCCAGCGCGGAGGCCCCGGTGCTGACCACGTCATCCACCAGCAGCACGCGCCGCCCCTCCAGCCGATGGACGATCCGCGGGTCGAGCCAGAGGCGGCGCTCGGCCGGGGAGGTGATGGAATGGACGGGGACGGAGAGCCGTCCCTCATACCACCGCTTGCGGGACCAGCCGGGCGCCACCCAGTTCGGGTGGCCCAGCGCCTCGGCCACCAGCGGCGCGAAGACCTGGCCGAGGCTCGGCAGGCCGACGACGACCTCCGCGCCCAGCGGCCGTGCGGCTTCCGCCATCCAGCCCGCGAGTGCCCGCACCACGGGGAAGCTGGCCTGGTTGGCGATCAGGCCGGCCACGCCGAAATCGCCGAAGTCGCGGATCGGCAGGGCGAGGGCCCGGCCATCGGGCATCGGGGCGGGGTAGGACGCGGAAAAGGGCCCGGGCGCTGCTTCGCGCGCCTCGAACCGCTGCCAGAACTCCATCAGGGATCCCGTTGGGCGTGGGGGGGCAACGTGGCATGCTGCGGCGCGAAGCCGCAAGCCGGGACACGCCATGCCGCGCACCACCATCATCGACTGCGACCCCGGGACCGACGACGCCATCGCGCTGTGGCTGGCACTCGGCTCGCCGGAGCTCGACGTGAAGCTCATCACCGTCGCGGGCGGCAATGTCGGGCTGGACCGCACCACGGCCAATGCCCGCGCCGTGGTCGGGCTGACGGGCAAGGCCGTGCCCATCGTGGCCGGGGCGGAGCGGTCGCTGATGGCGCCCTTCCGGGCGGAGACGGCGGTGCATGGCAATGACGGGCTCGGCGGCGTCACGCTGCCGGAAGGCCCGCCGCTCGCCCCCGGCATCGCGGCGGATGCGATCCGCGACCTGCTGCGGGCTTCGCCCCGGGCTTCCGTCACCGTCATCGGCCTCGGCCCCGTCACCAACCTGGCGCTGGCCTTCGCGACGGAGCCCGCGCTGGTCGATCGCGTGCAGGACCTGGTGCTGATGTCCGGCGCCTGGTCGGAGGGCAACATCACCCCCGCCGCCGAGTTCAACGCCTGGAACGATCCCGAGGCGCTGGCCATCCTGCTGAACCTCGGCCTGAAGGTCGCGATCGCGACGCTGGACCTGACCTTCCAGGCCAAGGTGACCCCGGCGGTGATCGAGGACCTGGCGAAGCGCGATGGCGGGGCCTGCTGGCGCGCGGCGCTGGCGATCCTGCGGGCGCTGCCGATGTCCCGCCGCATGAACCACGAAGGTTTCCCCCTGCACGATCCCTGCGCCATCGCCTGGGTGATCGCGCCGCACCTGTTCGGGGTGAAGGATGCGGCGGCGGAGGTGGATTGCACGCCCGGCCCGTCCCGCGGCCGGACGGTGATCGACCGCTGGAACCGGCTAGGCCGCCCGGCGAACCTGGCGCTGATGGAGACGTTGGACGCGCCCGGCTTCTTCAGCCTGCTGGCGGACCGCGTCGCGCCGCTGCCCTAATCCCCGACCCCCTGGGCGAGCCGGGGGGTGGCATCGTTCGTCGCCTGGCGGTTCATCGGCGCCTCGATCAGCGGCAGGGTCGCGGCGGCCACTTCCAGCACCTGGCGCAGGCTGGCGGCGGGGTCGCGCCCGGCATGGATCTCCGCCTGCATGAACTCCGTCACGGCGCCCAGCCGGCGGGCGCCCAGCGTGCGGGCCGCGCCCAGCATCCGGTGCGCGGCATGGCGCAGCCGCGGCAGGTCCTGCGCGATGACGGGGGTGGACAGCGTCTCGTAGCCCAGCCGGACCTCGCCCACGAATTCGCTGATGACGACGTCGGCGGTGGGGCCGAGATCCGCCGCCAGGTTGCGCAGCGCCGCGCTGTCCAGCAGCGGCTGCTGCATCTCCTTGGAGGTGGTGGCGCCGCCATCATCCAGCGAATGCCCGGCCGCCAGCCGCTGCACGGCCGCCAGCAGGCTTTCCCGGTCGATCGGCTTGGCCAGGTGCCCATCCATGCCCGCGGCCCGGCAGGCTGCCACCTGTTCCGGCAGGGCGGAGGCGGTGACGGCCAGCACCGGCACGCGCTGGCGGGCGCCGTCCAGCGCGCGGATCCGGCGGGTGGCTTCCAGCCCGTCCATCACCGGCATCTGCACGTCCATCAGCACGACGTCGTAGCTGTCCCGCTCCACCGCCGCCAAGGCTTCGGCGCCATCGGCCGCGCTGTCCACGCGATGGCCGGCGGCGACCAGCATGGCGCGCGCCACCATGCGGTTGGCGGCGACGTCATCGGCCACCAGCACGCGCAGGCTGCGGCCGGGGGCCGGGGGCAGCATCTCCGCCGGCGCGGCGGCCAGGGCGGCGGCCGGCAGCGGCACTTCCCGCAGCGGCAGTTCCACCCAGAACAGGGCGCCCTGGCCGGCTTCGCTGTCGCAGCCGATATGCCCGCCCATGGCTGCGGCCAAGCGCGCGGAGATGGCCAGGCCGAGGCCCGTGCCCGCGCCGTCCTGCCCCGCCACGGGGAAGAGCTGGGAGAAATCCTCGAACAGCAGGTGCCGCTTTTCCGGCGGCACGCCGGGGCCGGTGTCCTTCACCTCGATCCGCAGGCCCGCGCGGCCGCCGGCCAGCGGCAGGGCGCGGAAATCCACGCTGCCGCCGGGCGGCGTGAACTTCACGGCGTTGGACAGCAGATTGAGCAGCATCTGGCGCAGCCGCGTCGCATCGGCCTCCACCGCCGGCGGCGTGCCGGGCGCGATGCCAAGCGTCAGCGTCAGCCCCTTGCGGTCCACCTCCGGCGCCAGCAGCCCGGCGCAGGCTTCCAGCATCGGCCGCACCGCGACGTCGCGGAGATGCAGGTCGAGCTTCCCGGCCTCGATCTTCGAGAGGTCGAGCAGGCTGTTGACGAGTTCCAGCAGGTGGCGGCCAGCATCGTGCAGGGTTTCCACCTGCTCCCGCTGCTCCTCCGTCAGGTTCGGGTCGCGCAGCAGGACCTGGGCGAAGCCGAGCACCCCGTTCAGCGGTGTGCGCAATTCGTGCGACATGCGCGCCAGGAACTGGGACTTTGCCTCCCCGGCCGCGCGGGCGCCGTCGCGGGCGGCGGCCAGTTCGTCCATCGCGCGCTTCAGCGGCGTGATGTCCGTGCGGATGCCGACGGTGCCGCCATCCGGCGTGCTGCGTTCGGTGATCAGCACCCAGCGGCCATCGGGCAGCAGGCGCTCGATCGGCGGGTTGTTGGCGTGGCGCCAAGCGTCCATCTCGTCGATGAAGGCCTCGAGGTCGCCGACAGCCTGCGGGTACTGCCCGCGCTTCGCACCCTCCCGCATGATGTCGCGGAAGGCCGCCCCCGCTTTGATGAAGGGGGCGGAGATCGCGTAGAATTCCTTGTAGCGCTGGTTGCAGGCGATCAGGCGGTCGTCCGGGCCGAACATGACGAAGCCGTCCGACATGCTCTCCAGCGCATTTTCCAGCGTGGAGCGCCAGCGCGCGCGCTCCGCCTCCACCTTCTCCCGCTGCCGCAGGCCAAGCAGCAGGGCGGCGGCCAGCGCCAGCACCAGGGCGGCGAAGGCGCCGGAGACCAGTAGGGCGCGTTCGCGGTCGAACTCCCATCCCGCCAGCGCGGCGCTGCGCTCCACCGTCGTGACGACGGAGAGGGTGGGGTAGAGCGTCGGGCGGACGGAGACGAGCACCGGTTCGTCGTTGAAGCGGCTGCGCGCCTGCCCCGACCCGACCAGCGCCCCGGCGGGCACGGACAGGCGCCGGCCGATCCGCGTCTCGTCATGCGGCAGGGCCGCGAGCAGCGTGCCGTCATCCCGTTCCAGCGTCACGCGCATGCCCGGCGCCTCTCCGCCCACGGCGAGGAGGGAGCCGACGAGGGGCACGGGTACCTCGGCCACCGCGGTGACGTTGCCGATGATGGGCATGCGGATGGGGCGGGCGAAGAACAGGGCCCATTCGCCGGTGGCGGGGTTCTGCACCGGTCCGCCGATCATCACGCTGCCGGCATGGGGGGCCGCGTCGCTGAAGGCGGGGCCGAGCGGCAGCGGCAGGGGGCGGCGGCGGGAGACGGCGAGCGCGGTCGCGATCGGCATGCCGTCCGGCCCCACCAGCAGCACGTCACGGAAGGTGAAGTTCTGGTTGTTCAACTCCCGCATCACGCGGCCGGCGCCATTGGCGTCGAAGCGCCCCTCACGGGTGTAGGGCGCCAGGATGGAGGGCAGGCCCGCCAGCATGGCGTCCACCTGCACGAAGTTGCGGTTGATGGAGGCCTCGACCGCCCGGCTTACGCGGTTGGCGGTGTCGCTCGCCGCCGTCAGCGCCGCGTCGCGCGACCGTTCCAGCAGCAGGGCCGTCGCCACCACCTGCGCGAGCAGGATGGCGAAGACGGCGCCGAGGACAGCGAGACGAAGGCGGCGTGCCGTCTGCATCTATTCCGGCCGTGCCCGGATGCCGAGGGTGGGGGCCAGGTGCTCGTTCCAGGCATCCACGCAATCCATGCCGCAGCGGTTCACCCAGCGCGGCAGCACCACCTCCGTCAGCAGGCGCCGGCGGCGGTCATCGTCGGCGGAGGTGACGGGGACCACGGTCATGGAGCCGCGGCGGCCGGTGGTGCAGGCGGGCTGACCGGCATTGCAGGCCAGGCCATCGCCCGTCTCCCGGTCCGCGGCGTTCCAGATCTCCGGCTCCAGCTCTGCGACGCCGCGGCGGATGATGTCCTGGATGTCCGGCGCCAGGGCGGACCAGGCGGTGGCGTTGGCGCCGAAGATGGAGATGCCCCAGGTGATCGCCATGGCGTGCACATGGCTCGTCACCTCATGCAGGCCGACGGCATTGCCGGACAGCGTGCCGGTGATGGCGCATTCCACCACGCCGCCGCGGATTGCCTGGACCATTTCGGCGAAGGGCGTCACGACGGGCGTCGCGCCCAGCGCCTGCACCATCTCCGACTGCCCGACGGAGGAGGTGCGGATGCGCCTTCCCGCCAGGTCCGACAGGCCCGCGAAGGGGCGGGTGCAGAAGACGACCTGGGCGGGGTAGGTGTAGATGCCCAGCAGCTCGATCGAATAGCGCTCCCGCAGCACCTGTTCGATGTGCGGGCGGTAGGCGCCCACGGTCTGCCGCAGCGTCCGCATGTCCGGCGACAGCGCCGGCAGGTCCACCGCGTTGAATTCAGGCTCCTCGGTCGCCACGATGGCGAGCAGGGCGGTGCCGAAGGGCACGACGCCGAGGCGCATGAGCTGCAGCATCTCCTGCCCCCGGATGCCGCTGCGGTCGAAGGGGGCGATTTCCGCCACCACCCGCCCCTGCGTCAGTTCCGTGATCCGGCGGCGCCAGAACGGCTCCTCGTAGCGCACATACTGGCTGACATCGGCGAGGCCGCCCACGACCTTCAGGCGCGCCTGCGGTTCCTGCTGCGCCTGTGCCGGTGTGATGCCGGACATGACGAGCGTCAGGAGGGACGCGACAGCGAGACCAAGCCGGCGGCGTGCCGAAGGCATAGCATGATCCTCGGAGAAGCAGGTGCCCGCCGAAGCGACCCTTGCCGCGGCGCCCGGTAGCATGACGCAGTGGTATAGCAGTTCCTTTAACGATTGCGACAACCCTTACGCGAGTCATGCCACCCCAGGTCACCCTGGCGCCTCCCCTGGCGCGAATCTGCCACAGTATTGAGCAGAAGAGGGCGTGTCGCCGGTCGGTTCAGGGCAGCATGTCGCGCAGCCAGGCCTCCGATTCCGGGGCCAGGCCGGACCAGGCGGCCTTGGGGCCGACCGCGGTCACCAGCAGCAGGCCACTGCGCTCGAAGCCCCGGCGCGCCAGCGCCCGCTTGAAATGACTGACCAGGTAGGACGGCGACAGGTCGGTGGAGACGAGGATGCTGTCCTCCGCCACCGCCCAATGGGCATCCGCCACTTCCCAGATCGCGTCGCGCACCGCCTTGCACATGCCCTCGACGCCGCCGGCCTCCGCGGCGGCACCCTCCGCATCGGCGGCTTCGGGGCGATGGATGACGAGGGACAAGGTCATGGGCGGATTGTTGCCCCGATCGACGGGTTCGTACAGCCCGTTCGGCGACCGGTCCCGCTAGCGGTCCGCGGCTGCCCGGTCCCGGCGCCAGGCGGCCGTGTCCTGCATCACGCCGAGCGTGACCAGCGCCTCCGGCCCGGTGAATTCCCGCGCCTCCGGCCCGGCGAGGGAGAAGGCCGGGTCGGCTTCCAGCTTGCGGAGGTAGCGGCGGTATTCGCGGGACCCGTCGTAGTGGATGCCACGGGTCACGGCATCCACGGCGCGCTCGTGGAAATCCTGCAGGAACTTGTAGTGCAGCAGCACGCCGCTCGGCTGCTCCGCCGCCAGGCGCATCGGCGCGATGCGATGCGTGGAGGCCAGCAGCGCAGCCCCCTCCCGCCAGCGGATCAGCGGCAGCTTCGTCAGGGTGGGCGAACGCGGCGGGGCCAGCGCCAGGAAGCGCGGGCTGCGCTTCAGCCCCGGCACGCGAAGGCCGAGGTTGAACAGCTTCTGCCGCATCCAGCGCCGGCCGCGCGTCGGATCGGCCTCCGGGAAGAACAGCCGCTCCCGCACCCCGCCATAGTCCAGCGTGCCGGGAAAGCCCTCGATCCGTTCCCGCCGCAGGCGCGGGGGCTCGAACAGGGGGGCGGCGGCGCGCAGATCATCCCCGGCGCGATAGGTGCAGTCGGCCAGGGCGCCACGGGGGAAGCAGTCCAGCAGGATGGTGCGGAAGGCCTCCGCGCCCTCCGCATCCAGGTGGCGGGTCAGCGCTCGCAGGCCGACCCGGTCGCTGCCCGGGAAGACCAGCTGTTCGTCGGCATCCAGCACCAGCGCCCAGTGCCCGCGACCCCAGACGTCCAGCACCGCATTCGTCCAGGCGATCCCGAAGCCGGAGGCCGGGTAGTTGCCGGGGGCGTCGATCAGGTGCGCGCCGGCAGCGATGGCGGCGTCACGCGTGCCATCGGTGGAGCGGTTGTCGATGACGATGAAGCGGTCCACGCCCAGCGCGCGGGCGGCGGCGATGGCGGCGGGCAGGCGCAGGGCCTCGTTCCGCACCACCAGCACGGCCAGGATCTCCCCGGGGCGTGGTGCCGGGGGCGGGCCGATCGGGGCCAGGCCGTCCGGCAGGCTGGGCAGGGGGGCGCGGGCCGCGGCGCTGGTGCCGGCCAGCGCCCGGGCGGCGACCACCGGATCCTCGCCGAAGGGGCCGGCGAAGGGCAGGCCGCTGCCGAAGGCGGCGGGCAGGTCCGCCAGCCCCAGCGCCGCGCCATCCGGCCGGCGATGCGCCAGCGGCGTGGCCGGGCGGGGCATGGCGGCACGGCCGCGGGCGGCCAGTGCCGCGGCATCCATCACGCCATCGCCATCAGCCAGCCGCCGCGCGGTGGCGGCGGACAGGCACCAGGCATCCTCCGCGTCGCAGCCGGGATGGTCGCCGGCCAGCAGCGCGGCGGCGATCTCCGCCGGCGGACGGACGGGCAGGGCGCCCGGCGGCAACTGTGCCAAGGCGACAAGGCCCGGATCGGCCAGCGCCTGCCGGACCGCGGCCGCGTCATGCCCGGCCATGGGCCGCGCGCCCCAGCCCGCCAGCCGGTCGGCAAGCCGCGGCGCGACGCCCAGGATCGCCACGCCCTGCAGCGGGCCGGTGGCGGAATCGGCGGCCAGGGGACCGGTGGAATAGAGGCAGGCGGTGCTCAAGGTGACACTCCGGTCCAGGATCAGGCAGGCGCGCAACGTCCCGCCTGCGGCCCGGTTGCCTTGGCGCGGCGGCCCGCGCCGGGGCGCAGGGTCAGGTCGTGGTCACGCGGCGGGCTGGCTCCGCCGCCGCATCGGGCAAGGGCGCCCGGCGGCCCTGCCACCAGGCGGCCGCGCCGCGCAGCACGATGCCGGCCCGGCGGCGGATGTCGCGCAGCCCTTCCTTGATCTCCGCGCGCCAGAAGAAGGGCTTCACGGGGTGCCACAGCATGTCCCGCCGCGTGCCCATCCGGTACAGCGGCGGCTTGAAGACCAGCGTGCCGGGGGCGAGGTTCACCTGCAGCGGCGTGTTGGTGTAGTGCCGGCCGCGATACCGGTCGGGCGTCATCGGCCCATCGCCGCCGAGGTCGAGCACCACCAGCCCTGCCTCCATCCCCAGCGTCGGCCAGGTGGCCTCGCAATGCCCGCCCCAGCCATCCCGGTACGCCGCGTCCATCACGCGCATCATGGCGGCGGAGGCACGGTAGATCGGAAGGAAGGCTCGCCACTGCCGCGATTCGGGCACCGGCATCGGCGCGCTGAGCGAGGGCCAGTTGTACCAGTCCGGATCGCAGTCGCGCGGGATCAGCCCGGGCGCGAGCAGATCGGCCGCGTCATCCTCGAAGCCCGTGAGGAAGCGGCGCCAGTCGCCGGAATAGCGGACATCATACTCGATGACCCAGTAGCGGGCGTGGTGCGGCTGCGCGCGCCAATAATGCAGGGCAATTAGGTCGGTGTGCCCGCCGGCCCATAGCGTCCAGGCCTCGCCGCTGGATTTCGCGGCATAGGCGGGGTGGCGCATCTCCGGCGACCGCACGATGTGGTGCGGCACCTCCGCCAGGCGCTTCGGCACCGGCGCGCCTGGCGCCAGGTGAATGACGACGACCGGGCGGTAATGCGGCGGGCAGGCGGTACGCAGCGCCTCGAACGCGCGCGCCGCCCAGCGATCGAAGAAATGGGTCTGGAACAGCAGCGCGGTCGTCGGCGACATCAGGGGGCCTGTCCTTCGACGTCCTGCGGACGCGCCTGTCTGGCGCGCACCATCGGCGACGTCATGCAGCCCTCAACCTGCGCGGTCGCGGCGCGTCTGGCGCCTCAACAAGCCGCGACACACGCGGTTGGGAGCACTTTTCTAGCAACCGCGTGAGTTGCGGAACCTTCGCCTTCCGTCAGCGCTCCCCAAACCAGTCGTTCCGGTGCCGCGGCATGGGCCGGACCATCAGGGAATTCGTGTCATGACGGTGCGCAAGGCGGTCATCCTCGCCGGTGGCTACGGGACGAGGCTGATGGAGGAAACGGAGACACGGCCGAAGCCGATGGTGGAGATCGGCGGACGGCCGATCCTGTGGCACATCATGAAGATCTACTCGGCGCACGGCATCAATGAGTTCGTGATCGCGCTCGGCTACAAGGGCTACATGATCAAGGAGTTCTTCGCGAACTACCGGCTGCACATGTCCGACGTGACCTTCGACTACGGCCGCAACGACATCTCCACCCATGTCGGCCGCGCGGAAGCCTGGAAGGTCACGCTGGTGGATACGGGCGCGGAGACGATGACGGGCGGGCGGCTGAAGCGCCTGGCGGACTATGTCGGCGACGAGCCCTTCTGCATGACCTATGGCGACGGCGTCGCGCAGATCGATATCCGCGGCCTGATCGACTACCACGAAAGCCACGGCCGCGCCGCGACCGTGACCGCGGTGCGCCCACCCAGCCGCTTCGGCGCGCTTGAGACGGACGCCACCGGCCGCGTCGCCAAGTTCCGGGAAAAGCCGCCGGGTGACGGCATGCGTATCAATGGCGGCTTCTTCATCCTCTCCCCCCAGGTGCTGGACTACATCACCGGCGACGAGACGGTCTTCGAGAAGGAGCCGATGGAGCGCCTGGCGGAAGACGGGGAGCTGATGGCCTGGGAACATGACGGCTTCTGGCATTCGATGGACACGCTGCGCGACAAGCGCGCGCTGGAAGCGATGTGGGGCGCGGGCCAGGCGCCCTGGATGAACCAGCCCCGGGCCGTCGTGCCGGCCTGAGGCCGCGCCCCGTGCCGCGACTTCACGAAGCCCGGTGGGAGCGCCTGCGCAGCCCATCCTTCAGCGCGACGGCCTGCCGATGCTGCGGCCTGCCGCTGGAGGATGTGGTGGCCGATTTCGGCCTCGCGCCGCTGGCGACAGCGCCGGTGCCGGCGGGCATCGCCGTCCCGTTCCATCCGCTGCGGCTGATGGTCTGTTCGGATTGCCGCCTGGTGCAGGCGCCGGCATCCGCGCCCGCTGCCCCGGTGCCGCCGGCGGCGCCGTGGCGGGAGGAAGGCTTCGCCGCCGACATGGTGTCATCCCTGCGGCTGGATGCCTGGACGCCGGTCGCGGAGATCGGCACCGGCGCCCTGCTGCCCGCCTTCGCGCGCCGCGGCGTGCCCGTGCTGCAGGAGAATGCCGCGGGCTTCACCACCCACCGCGCCCGGCAATTGCGGGCGGAGGGGCTGGAACCCGTGCTATTGCTGGTGCCGGACGCGATGGCGGAAGCGCCGAGCCTGCGTGACCTGGCCGCGGGGCTTCGGGAGTTCCTGGCGCCCGGCGGCGTGCTGGTGCTGGAGATGCCGTCGCTGCAACGGATGATGGAAGGCCGTCGCATCGACCTGGTGCGCCACGGCATCCTGTCCTGGTTCACGCTGGCGACGACGGAGATGGTGCTGGCCCAGCACGGGCTGGTGGTCTTCGACGCCTGCCGCACGGGGCGGAATGGTGGCGGGCTGCGCCTGATGGCTCGCCATGCGGAGGATCGCGGCAAGCCTTTGACTCCGTCGATCGATGCGATGCGGCGGGAGGAAGCGGCGGCAGGGCTTGGCGGGGCCGAGGCCTACCGCATAGCAGCGGAGCGGCTGGTCGAGGCGAAATGCGCGCTGCTGGATTTCCTCGTCGGCGCGCAGCGCGCCGGCAAGCGTGTCGCGGCGATCGGCGTGCCGCCCTCGGCCACCACGCTGCTGACCTGGTGCGGCGTCGGCCCGGAGCTGCTGGCCTTCACGGTGGATGACGACCCGGCGCGGCACGGCCTGACGCTCGCCGGCACCACCATCCCCATCCGACCGCCGGAGGCGCTGGCGGAGGAGAAGCCCGATTTCGTCGTCTCCCTCGCCGCCAGCTCGAAGGCGGCGCTGGCCTGCCGCCTGCCGGGCCTGCGTGCCTGGGGCGGACGCTTCGTCGTGCCTCTTCCCACCATCGACATCTTCTGAGGAAGAACACCATGCGTATCCTCATCACCGGCAACATGGGCTATGTCGGGCCCGTGGTCGCGGCGCATCTGCGCACGACGATGCCCGGCGCCACGCTGATCGGCTACGATGCCGCCTTCTTCGCGGATTGCCTGACGACGGCGGAAGGCCTGCCGGAATCGACGCTGGACGCGCAGCATTTCGGCGATGTCCGCGACCTGCCCTCCGCCCTGCTGCAGGATGTGGATGCGGTGGTGCACCTGGCCGCCATCTCCAACGACCCGATGGGCCTGCGGTACGAGGCGCCGACGGCCGAGATCAATGCCCGCGCCTCGCTGCGCCTCGCGGCCCTGGCGCGGGAGGCCGGCGTCTCCCGCTTCGTCTTCGCCTCCTCCTGCTCCATCTACGGCTTCGCCGAAGGCGGGCCGCGGAAGGAAGACGATGCGCTGAACCCGCTGACCGCCTATGCCCGCAGCAAGGTCGCGACGGAAGAAGCGCTGCACGCCATGGCACCGCGCGACATGACGGTGACCTGCCTGCGCTTCGCGACGGCCTGCGGTGCATCCCCGCGCACGCGGCTCGACCTGGTGCTGAACGACTTCGTCGCGGGCGCACTGGCGAACGGCGAGATCAGCGTGCTGTCGGATGGCACGCCCTGGCGCCCGCTGATCGAGGTGCGGGACATGGCGCGCGCCATCGAATGGGCGATCACGCGCGATGCCAGCGTCGGCGGCCGCGTGCTGAGCGTGAATGCGGGATCAGATGGCTGGAACCTGCAGGTGAAGGACCTGGCCCAGGCCTGCGTGCGGGAGATCCCGGGCACGCGCCTGTCCATCAACGCCGATGCGCCGCCGGACAAGCGCAGCTACCGCGTCGATTTCGGCCTGTTCCGCAGCCTGGCGCCGAACCACCAGCCGCGCATCGACGTGACGGCAGCGATCCAGGGGCTGCGGGACGGGCTGAACGCGATCGGCTTCGCCGACCGCCACTACCGGGAGGGCCGCTTCATCCGCCTGCGCGTGCTGGACGCGCTGCGCAACCGCGGCCGCATCGATGGCGACCTGCGCCGTCAGACGGGAAACGTGGCGCAGCCTGCGAATGAGGTGGCCGCGAACGCCGCCTAACGTTCGAGAGGGTTGCTGGTGATCCGATGGCGGCCGGCGTCCTTCGCGCCGGCCGAGGCCGCGAACGTGGCCCGCTGCTCATCCAGCGAAGCCAAGCGAAGCGCCGGCGCCTGAGGGCCTTTTCGTGCAACGAAAAGGCGCGGCGACTTGTGCCTCAGCCCGGCGCCGGTCCACCCCGGCGCCGGGCGATCCAGTCCCGCAGCGCGCGCCGCCTGGCGCCGGCGATGACGCGCCATTCGCGGAAACCGGCGCCGATCTCGTCCTTCCAGTGCCACGGCTTCACGGGGTGCCACAGCGTGTCGCGCCGCGTGCCGGCGCGGTACATCGCCGGCTTGGCGAAGAAGGTCCCGGGCGCCAGGTAGAACTGCACCGCGCTGCTGGCGGCGGAGGTGTAGAAGCGGCGCGTGTTGCCCGGCGCGACGAAGGGGCCCTCCCCGCCGATATCCTCGATCCGGAAGCCGCGCAGACGCGCGAGGGTGGACCAAGTGGCTTCCAGGTGTCCCCCGAAGCCGGCGGCATAGGCCTCGTCCATCGCGCGGAACATCCGCTGGCTGACGCGGAACAGCGGCAGGAAGGCGGCCGTCGCGGCCTCCGCCAGCGCTTCCGGCGTCTCGATCCCGGCCAGGGACGGCCAGCAAACCCAATGCGGATCGTGCTGCCGTTCGCGGACGCAGGTCGTCAGCAGGTCGGCGCCGCTGTCCTCGAAGGCATCGAAGAAGCGCGACCAGCGGCCGGTGAAGGCGACGTCGTATTCCATCACCCAGCAGCGGTCGAAATCCGGCAGGGCTCGCATGGCATGCAGCGGGATCAGGTCGCAATGGCCACCGCCCCACAATTCCCACGGGCGCCCGGTCCAGTCCGCGGCGGCGTTCTTGCGGGGATAGGGCAGGGCGCGCAGCTCATCCGTGCGCACGACGTGGTGAGGATGGCGCGCGAGCCGCGGCGGCACCGGCCTGCCGGGCGGCAGGTGGATCAGGACGCGGCAGTCGAAATGCGTCGGTGCTTCCCGCACCAGGCGGCGGAAGGCGCGTTCCGATCCGGCGTCAAAGTAATGCGTCTGCAGCAGCAGCAGCGTGCGGGCCGGCATCGGAACGCTCCTCCTGGTCTATTCCGCCGCGATGATCGTGGCGCGGCGCGACAGGGCGCGCGGCAAGCGGCCGCGCAGCATCATCCAGGCGACCGCGATGTAGACGCTGGCGCCGAGTACCGCCGCCACGATCAGCTCCGCCATGGCGGACATGTGCACGGTGAGTTCGAGGGCGATCACCGTCGCTGCCAGGGCGCCCGTCGCGACCAGCGCCGGCGCGATGCGGGCCAGCAGCCAGGCGAAGGGGCGATTGACCTCACGCAGCACCATCCAGGTCAGGATCGGCGGCATGATCAGCGCCTGCGACGCCCAGGCCAGCGCGACTCCGCTGGGGGAGGCGGGCTGGAAGATCGCCAGCGCCGTCAGCGGGATGATCGTCGCGGCCGCAGCGATCGTCACGTTCCGCTTGGGCTTGCCGCGCGCCACGAACAGGCTGGTCGTGTCGCCATGGATGAAGGTGATGACGGCGCTGAGCCCCACGATCTGCGCGGCATGCGCGGTCTGGTACCAGGCGGGGCCAAGCAGCGCCTGCACCAGGTCCGGCGCCGTCAGCGCGATGCCGGCGGCCAGCGGCATGCCGAGCAGCGCCTGCAACTGCGCCAGGTCACCGAAGGCCTCGGCCTGCGCATGGTCGTCGCCCTGCAGCGCGCAGAGACGGGGCATGGCGATGCGCGACGTCGCCTGCCACACCATCACGAGCGCCGCGTCCAGCATGCGGAAGGCGAAATGGCACACCGCCAGCACGGCTTCCGTGGTGACAAGGCCGAGTGCCAGCAGGAACAGCCGGTAGCGCCCGACCATCACGAACACCGCCAGCACCTGCGGCCCCGCCACGGGCCACAGCGCCGCGAGCGAGGCGCGGTCGATCGCGGGCCTCGCCGCGAAGCGACCGAAGCAGACCAGCAGCAGAAAGATCACGATGGTCGCGACCACCTGGTTGCCGATCATCGCCCAGGGCCCGTGGCCGGTCGCGGCCAGGCCG
Source organism: Acetobacteraceae bacterium (assembly GCA_027482245.1). Classification (GTDB taxonomy): domain Bacteria; phylum Pseudomonadota; class Alphaproteobacteria; order Acetobacterales; family Acetobacteraceae; genus Falsiroseomonas. The sequence goes on from JAIXWG010000018.1 coordinate 16,564, forward strand.
AGGCCCACGGCCAGCGCCAGCGGCTGGCCAATCAGCACGCGCCCCGCCAGCAGCTTGAAGCGCTGTTGCCGCAGCACCAGGCCGGAGGCGCAGCCCGCGAAGGCCGAGATCGGCAGCAGGGGGGCGAGGCTCAGCGCCAGCGCCGTGACGTCCGGTGCATCGGCGGAGCTCGCGAGGTAGGGCGCGCCGAGAGCCAGGATCAGCGCGGCGACGCAGCCCACCAGCGTGGCGCCGATCAGCGCGCTGCCGGCATGCCGGGGCGTGAGCTGCGGGTGCTGGACCACCGCATCGGTGAACAGCGTGGCGCCCGCGACGTCCAGCAGCATAAAGGCCGCGATGGCCACCATGCCGGTGCCGGTTGCTTCCGGGCCGATGACGCGGCCGATGACCAGCATCGACAGCAGGGAGAATACGGCGGAGGTCGCCGTCTCCGCCAGGACCCATGCGGGGGAGCGGGAGGCTGGGAGTCGCAGGGCGGTATTCCTTGGTAAAGGACGCGGGCACGAATTGTGCAGTGCAATATGGCATCCCTGCCGAGACGTGCCGCTGACAACTCCGTGCCCGGCCGTAGCGCGAAGGCGCGGTAACGGTTTCACCACCCCGTCTGGATTTTGATCTCGCAGCGCGGCAGCATCCGCGGCATGGCACACCGTACCCTGATCGCCGCCCATCGTGGCGGCCTGTTCCTGTGGCCCGAGAACAGCGCCCTGGCCTTCCGCGAATCCGCCGGCCTCGCCGTCGAGCAGGCCGAATGCGACGTGCATCTCTCCGCGGATGGGGAGGTGATCGTCATGCATGACGCCACGCTGGACCGCACCACCGACACGCGCGGGCCCGTCGCCGCGCTCAGCGCCGCCGAATTGTCGCGCGTGCGCGTGCGCGGCACGGGGGGCGAGGCACCGCCGACGCTCGCGCAGTACCTTTCCATCCTGGGGCCGTCGCCGGTGGCGCCGCGGATCGAGATCAAGGTCGGTGCCGACAACCGCCCGCATCCCGGCATCGTGCCCAAGGTGATGGCGCAGCTGGACGCGGCCGGCCAGCGCGCGCGCAGCTGGATCATCGGCTTCCAGGCCGACACGATGGCGGAGGCGCTGCAGGCCGGCGGCCTGGCGGGCGTCGCCTGGCTGTCCGAACTCTCGACGCTGCGCGACATCGGCCTCGACGGCATCATCGCGGTGGCGAAGCACCATGGCTTTCCCGAGATCGGTATGACGGAGGGCGTGATCGACGCCGAATTCCTGGCGCGCTGCCGCGCCGCGGGCCTCGGCGTCGGCACCTGGGGCGCCAACCACGCGCCGTCCATCCGGCGGATGCTCGATATCGGCGTCGACATCTTCGCGACCGACGATCCGCCGCTGGCGATCCGGATGCGGGACGGCAGCGCCTGACATGTCTCACATGATGGGCGTTCCGGCGGTGCCCGTGTAACGGGTTGCGGCCGGGCGCGCCGCATGCGTAAGCTTCGCCCCAGGGAAACGAAACCAGGGGGGACGCGGCGGCGTGGCCGGCGAAGAACCAATTCTCGCGGCGGAGGGCGTCAGCCTGCGCTTCGGCGGCGTGCGTGCGCTGACCGATGTTTCCTTCAGCGTCCGCAAGGGCGAGGTCTTCTCGATCATCGGCCCGAATGGCGCGGGCAAGACCTCCATGGTCAATTGCGTCTCCGGCCGCTACCGCCCGACCGAGGGCCGCATCCTGTTCGACGGGCAGGATGTCACGCGGCTCGGCCCGAACCGCCGCGCGGGCCTCGGCATCGGGCGCACCTTCCAGAACTTGGCACTGTTCGGGCACATGAGCGTGCTCGACAACATCATGGTCGGACGCCACCACCTGCTGAAGGCGGGGTTCCTGCGTGGCATGGTGTACTGGTGGGGCGGCGCGCAGCGGGAGGAACTCGCGCATCGCGCGGAGGTCGAGGAAATCATCGACTTCCTCGAGATCCAGCACGTGCGGAAGGCGCAGGCCGGCACGCTGCCCTACGGGCTGCGCAAGCGCGTCGAACTGGCCCGCGCCGTCGCGCTGAAGCCGAAGCTGATCCTGCTGGATGAGCCGATGGCGGGCATGAACCTCGAGGAGAAGGAGGACATGGCCCGCTTCATCCTGGACCTCAACCAGGAATGGGGCATGACCGTGCTGATGATCGAGCACGACATGGGCGTGGTGATGGACATCAGCCATCGCGTCATGGTGCTCGATTTCGGCCGCAGGATCGCGGAGGGGCTGCCGGAGGAGGTGATGGCGCATCCGCAGGTGCGGCGCGCCTATCTCGGCGTGGATGACGAGGCGGTGAACCCCGCCGAGATCGACGCATGACCGACACGCTGCCGAGGTTGCTGGCGGACAACGCCGCGAAGCATGGCGATGAGATTGCGCTGCGGGAGAAGCAGTTCGGCATCTGGCGCAGCTTCACCTGGGCCGACTACCACGCGCGCACGCGCCTCTTCGCGCTGGGGCTGAGGCGCCTGGGCGTCGAGCGCGGCGAGGTGATCGCGCTGATCGGCGATAACCGGCCGGACTGGGTGATGGGCGAGATCGCGGCCCATGCGCTCGGGTGCCGCAGCCTCGGCATCTATCGCGACGCGCTGGATGACGAGGTCGCCTACCTGCTGGCCCATGCAGGCGCCACCATCGTCTTCGCGGAGGATGAGGAGCAGGTCGACAAGCTGCTCGCGGTCTCGGACCAGGTGCCCGGCCTCCGGCGCATCATCTACAGCGATCCGCGCGGGATGCGGAAGCTGGACGACCCGCGGCTGATGGCGGCGGAGGAACTCTGCAAGATCGGCGCGTCGGAAGACCCCGCGGCCTATCACGCATTGCTGGCGGCGATGGACCCCGAGGCGGTCGCCATCCTCTGCACGACGTCGGGCACCACGGCGCGGCCGAAGCTCGCGATGCTGACCTCCGCCGCGCTGGTGCGGCATTGCCGTGCCTACCTCAAGGCGGACCCCAAGGGGCCGCAGGACGAATACGTCTCCGTCCTGCCGCTGCCCTGGATCATGGAGCAGATCTACGTCCTCGGCTGGGGGCTGATCGCGCGCATGAAGGTCAACTTCGTCGAGGAGCCCGAAACGATGATGGCCGATTTCCGGGAGATCGGCCCCACCTTCGTGCTCTTCGCGCCGCGCGTCTGGGAATCCCTGGCCGCGGAGGTGCGCGCGCGGGTGATGGATGCGTCACCGCTGAAGCGGCGGATGTTCGACCTGGGCATGAAGCTGGGGCTGGAGGCGGTGGCGAAGGGCACGCGGTCCGGCATGGCGGATGCGCTGCTGTTCCGCGCGCTGCGCGATCGCCTTGGCTTCACCAACCTGACCTCCGCCGCCACGGGTGGCGCCGCGCTGGGGCCGGAGACCTTCCGCTTCTTCCAGGCCATGGGCGTCCCGCTGCGCCAGCTCTACGGCCAGACGGAATTGCTGGGCGCCTATACGCTGCACAAGGCAGGCGAGGTCGATTTCGACACGGTCGGCGTGCCCTTCGACGAGACCGTCGAACTGCGCGTGCACGAGCCCGATGCGAATGGCGTCGGCGAGATCGTGACGCGGCACCCCAACATGTTCAGCGGGTATTTCGGGCTGGAGGCGCCGGCGGACCTGCGCGACGGCTGGCTGCACACCGGCGATGCCGGCTATTTCGGCAAGGGCGGGCAGCTGGTCGTCATCGACCGCATCAAGGACATCGCGGAGACATCCGGCGGCGACCGCTTCAGTCCGCAATACATCGAGAACAAGCTGAAATTCTCGCCTTTCGTGGCAGAGGCCGTGGTGCTGGGCGCGGGGCAGTCGCACCTGGCGGCGATGATCTGCATCCGCTTCCCCATCGTGTCGAAATGGGCGGAGCGCAACCGGATCGCCTTCACCACCTATTCCGACCTCGCTGCGCGGCCGCAGGTGCTGGACCTGCTGCGGGAGGAGGTGGCGAAGGTCAACGCCACCCTGCCGCCGGCGCAGCGGCTGCGGCAATTCGTGCTGCTCTACAAGGAGCTGGATGCGGATGACGAGGAACTGACGCGCACGCGCAAGGTGCGCCGCGGTGTCATCGCGCAGAAATACGGCGACATCATCGCGGCGATCTACCGCGGCGATGCACAAATTCCCGTGGATACGACGATCGCCTTCCAGGACGGCACGAAGCAGCGCATCCGCACGACGCTGCGCGTGATCGTGACGGATGCGGCGGCTCCCGCGATGGCGGCGGAATAGGGGACGGCGATGGACGTGGCGCTGCTGCTGCAACTCACGCTGAACGGGCTGATTGTCGGCGCGCTGTATGGCGTGGTCGCCATGTCCTTCGTGCTAATCTACAAGGCATCCCAGGTCGTGAACTTCGCGCAGGGGGAGTTCCTGCTGGTCGGCGCCTGGGTGTGCTGGTGGTTCCTGACGGAATGGCAACTGCCCTTCTACGCAGGGTTCCTCTTCACCCTGGTCTTCATGACACTGTTCGGCCTTGTGCTGCAGGTGGTGGTGCTGCGGCCGCTGATCGGGGAGCCGGTGATCAGCGTCATCATGGCGACCATCGGCCTCGGCATCTTCTTCCAGGCGCTGATGAAGTGGATCTTCGGCGTCTTCGCGAAGCCTTTCCCGCCCATATTCACGGTGGAACGCATCAGCGTGCTGGGGCTGGAGGTGCAGACGGTGTACCTGGTGAGCCTCGGCATCTCGCTGCTCATCATGGCCGCCTTCGGCTGGTTCTTCACGGCGTCGAAGCACGGGCTGGCGATGCGCGCGACGGCCTTCGACCAGCAGGTGGCGCAGTCGCTCGGCGTTTCCGTGCCGAAGGTCTTCGCCATGTCCTGGGCGATCTCGGCGGTCGTGTCCTCCGTCGCTGGCGTCGTCGTCGGCGTGGTGAACGGCGTGTCCTCGGCGCTGTCCTTCTACGGCATCAAGGTCTTCCCAGCGGTGATCCTGGGCGGTCTCGACAGCATCATCGGCGCGGTGCTGGGCGGCGTGATCGTGGGATTGTTGGAGAACTGGGCGCACTACATCGACAGCGAATGGCTGAACTGGGGCAACATGTTCCAGATCGCGCCTTTCTATGCGCTGGTCATCATCCTGCTGATCAAGCCCTACGGGCTGTTCGGCACCAAGAATATCGAGCGCGTGTGACATGGTCGCGATGACCCCCGCCGGCGACTACCGCACCAGCTACCGCGCCGATACCACCATCTTCCCCACGCGCAACAGCCGCATCGCGCTGTTCGTGGGCCTGGCGCTACTGTGCTGCGCGCCGCTGCTGCTTGGGCGGTATGAGCTGAGCCTGCTGATCAATATCGGCTTCCTCGGGATCGCTGCGCTGGGGCTGAACATCCTGGTCGGCTTCACGGGGCAGATCAGCATCGGCCATGCGGCCTTCTTCGGGCTCGGCGCCTTCACCTCCGCCTGGCTGCACGAGAATCTCGGCGTGCCGGTGCTGCTCTGCATCCCGCTGGCCGGTGTGATCACGGCGTTGATCGGGCTGGTCTTCGGCGCGCCGGCGGCCCGGCTGAAAGGCTTGTATCTCGCTATCGCGACGCTGGCGGCGCAGTTCATCCTGGAGGATTTCTTCGCCCGCGCGCGCTGGTTCACCGGCGGCGTGGCGGGGCGGATGACGGAAAGCCCGGTGCTGTTCGGCTTCGCCTTCGACCGGGACGAGACCTATTTCTACCTGACGCTGGCCTGGGTCGTGATCATGTTCGTGGGCGCCGCGAACCTCATGCGATCCCGCGATGGGCGGGCGCTGGTGGCGGTGCGCGACCACTACCTCAGCGCGGAGATGATGGGCATCAACCTCGCCTATTACCGCACGCTGAGCTTCGGCATCGCGAGCCTCTATGCCGGCATCGGCGGTGCGCTCTACGCGCACTACCTGCTCTTCGTCAGCGTGGAGGCCTTCAACATCCTCTTCTCCATCCAGTTCCTCGGCATGGTCATCATCGGCGGCCTCGGTTCCGTCATGGGCAGCCTGATGGGCGCGGCCTTCATGGTGATGCTGCCGGAGGTGACTCAATGGGGGGCGGAGGCGCTGGCGGGGAGTGCGATCGACCAGGCGCTGCGGCTCGGTGCCTCCATCTCCTTCCTGCGGGAGATGGTGGTGGGCGCGGCGATCATCCTGTTCCTGATCTTCGAGCCCGATGGGCTCGCGAGGCGGTGGCGCCTGATCAAGGCCTACTGGAAGCTCTACCCGTATTCACACTGACCGGCACAAGCCGGCGAATGGGAGGACCAAGGCGATGAAGGTGAAGCATCTGCTGATGGGGGCCGTGGCGGCGATGGCGGCGGCGCTGCCGGCCGCGGCGCAGCGCATTCCGGTCGGCCACCTCATGGACAATTCCGGTGCCACCAGCGATGTCGGCGTGCCCTATGGCCAGGGCGTGGCCGATGCGTTGCAGTGGGTGAACCGCACGCGCAACGGCATCAATGGCCGTCAGCTCGACGTCTCCGGCTTCGACTATGGCTATGCCGCGCCGCGCGCGGTCAGCCAGTACCAGGCCTGGACGGGCCGCCAGCGCGTCGTCGCCATCCAGGGCTGGGGCACGGCGGATACGGAAGCGCTGGTCCGCTTCGTCACGCGCGACCGCATCCCCTACATCAGCGGATCCTATGCGGCGACGCTGACCGATGCCGCGGGGCGTTCCGGCCGCCAGGGCGTGGAGGCCGCGCCCTTCAACTTCTTCTACGGCCCATCCTATTCGGATGCGTTGCGCGCCATGCTGCAATGGGCGGCGCAGGACTGGCGTGCGCGCGGCCAGCAGGGGCGTCCGAAGTATGTGCATATGGGCGCCAACCATCCCTATCCGAACTCGCCCAAGGAAGCCGGTGAGACTCTGGCTCGGGAACTCGGCTTCGATGTGCTGCCCGCGATCCAGTTCGCGCTGACCCCCGGCGACTACACCGCGCAATGCCTGACGCTGCGCAACGGTGGCGCCAACTACGCCTATCTCGGTAATACCGCGGGCTCCAACATCTCGGTCCTTCGGGCCTGCCAGACTGCCGGCGTGAACGTGCAGTTCATGGGCAATGTCTGGGGCATGGACGAGAATGCGATGAAGGCCGCGGGCACCGCGGCCAATGGCGTCGTCTTCCCCGTCCGCACCGGCGCCGTCTGGGGCCAGGATGTGCCGGGGATGCGCGCGGTGCGGGAGATCAGCCGCGCCTCCGACGCCGCCGGCACCGCCTATCGCCCTGTCCACTACCTCGCCGGCATCTGCAGCGCGATGCTGATGGTGGAGGCGATGGAGACGGCCGGCGCCAGTGGCGGCCAGGTGGCCGCGGAGCGCATCCGGGAAGGCTTCTACGCCCGCCAGAACTGGGTGCCGCGGGGCTTCGAGGGCGTCTGCAATCCCTCCAACTTCGCGCCCGATGACCATCGCGGCACGCTGCGCGTCGGCATCTACCGCGCCGTCGTCAACGGCAACACTTCCGCCGGTTCGGTCGCCGAACTGGTGCAGGCCGGCACGATCAAGGTCGAGCCGGTGACAGTGGTGGAACTCGACCGCCGCCGCGACTGGCTGGGCTGGTGAGCGAGGCACTCGACCTCGGCACGAAGGCTCCCCCGGCAACGGGGGAGCCACCCTTGCTCGAGGTGAACAATATCGAGGTCGTCTACAACGATGTCATCCTGGTGCTGCGCGGCCTGTCGCTGGCGGTGCCGAAGGGGAAGATCGTCGCGTTGCTCGGCGCCAATGGCGCGGGCAAGTCCACCACGCTGAAAGCCATCTCCGGCCTGCTGAAGTCGGAAGAGGGGGAGGTAACGCGCGGCGACATCCGCTTCGCCGGCGAACGCCTGAACGGCATCGAGGCGCACCAGATCGTCCGCAAGGGCATCTTCCAGGTGATGGAAGGGCGGCGGATCATCAGCGACATGACCTGCCTGGAGAACCTGCGCCTCGGCGCCTTCACGCGCAGCGACAATGCCGGCGTGAAGCGCGACATCGAGATGGTCTACGACTACTTCCCGCGTCTCAAGGAACGCACGGGCCTCGCGGGCTATCTCAGCGGCGGCGAACAGCAGATGCTGGCGATCGGCCGCGCGCTGATGGCCAGGCCGAAGCTGATCCTGATGGATGAGCCCTCGATGGGGCTTTCGCCCCTGCTGGTGAAGGAGGTCTTCGGCATCATCCGCAAGCTGAACGAGGATCTGGGCATCACCATCCTGCTGGTGGAGCAGAATGCACGCATGGCGCTGTCGGTGGCGTCCCATGGCTATGTGATGGAGCAGGGCAAGGTGGTGCTGGACGGCAGCGCCGATGCGCTGGCCAGCAACGAGGATGTGAAGGAATTCTACCTCGGCGGCCATGGCGCTGAGCGCAAATCCTTCCGCAACCTGAAATCCTACAAGCGACGGAAGCGGTGGCTGTGACGGCGCATTACGACGATCGGGAGACGCGCAGCGCCGAGGCGCGGGACGAAGCGCTGAAGGCGGCGCTGCCGCGGCTGCTGGCTTATGCGAAGGCTGGCTCGCCGGCCTATGCGACGCCCCTGGCCGATGTCGATCCCGGTGCCGTCACCGATCGCGCTGCCCTTGCGGCGCTTCCCGTCACGCGCAAATCCGCCCTGATCGAGGCTCAATCCGCATCGCCGCCGCTGGGCGGCTTCACGACACGCCCGCTCGGCGCGCTGCCCCGTGTCTTTGCCTCTCCAGGGCCGATCCACGAACCGCAACCGGAAGGGCGCGACCCCTGGCGCTTCGCCCGCGCGCTGCACGCCACCGGGCTTCGGGCAGGCCAGCTGCTGCACAACTGCTTCGCCTACCACTTCACGCCGGCCGGCATGATGCTGGAGGAAGGCGCGCGGGCGCTGGGCTGCCCCGTCTTCCCCGCCGGCCCCGGCAACACCGAAAGCCAGGCGCGTGCGGCGGAGCATCTGCACCCCACCTGCTACGCCGGCACACCAGACTTTCTCAAATCGATCCTGGAGGCCGGTGATGCGCTCGGCCTCGATCTCTCCTCGCTCACGATCGGCCACGTCACGGGCGGCGCCTACCTGCCCGCGCTGCGCCGCTTCTACGCCGATCGCGGCATGACCGTCCTGCAGAGCTACGGCACCGCCGATCTCGGCCTCGTCGCCTATGAATCGGAGGCGCGTGACGGGCTGATCGTCGATGAGGACGTGCTCCTGGAGATCGTGCGTCCCGGCACGGGCGACCCGGTGCCGGAGGGGGAGGTCGGCGAGATCCTCGTCACCACCTTCAACGAGACCTATCCGCTGATCCGCTTCGCCACCGGCGACCTCTCCGCGGTGCTGCCCGGCGCCTCGCCCTGCGGTCGCACCAACATGCGCATCAAGGGCTGGATGGGCCGGGCCGACCAGGCCGCCAAGGTGCGCGGCATGTTCGTGCGGCCGGAACAGGTGGCGGCGGTGATGCGTGACCATCCGGGCCTCGGTCGCGCGCGCCTTGTCATCGGGCTGGCAGAGACGCGGGACACGATGGTGCTGCGCGTGGAAAGCCCGGTGCGCGATGCCTCGCTGGTGGAAAGCCTGACGCGCAGCCTGCAGGGCCATACGCGGCTGCGGGGCGCTGTCGAACTGCTCGAACCCGGTGCCCTGCCGAACGACGGCAAGGTGATCGACGACACGCGCCCGGCATGACCGCGCTGCTGCCGCCTGGCGACAGCTACGACGCCATCCGCGCCGCCTTCCGCTGGCACATCCCCGCACGCTGCAACATGGCGGCAGAGGTCTGCGACCGTTGGGCCGATGGCAGCGGCCGGTTGGCGATGCTGGAGGTTTCGGCCGATGGCACCACGGACCGCATCGGTTTCGACGATCTGGCGCGACGCTCACGCCAATTGGCGAACCTGTTCCTGTCCCTCGGCATCCGGCGTGGGGATCGCATCGGCGTGCTGCTGCCGCAGTGCCAGGAGACGCTGCTGGCGCATCTCGCGGCGTGGCGCATCGGGGCGATCTCCGTCCCGCTTTTCGTGCTGTTCGGGCAGGAGGCCCTGTCCTATCGCCTGGCGGATTGCGGCGCCGTCGCGCTGGTGACGGATGGCGAAGGCGCGGCGAAGGTCGCCTCCGTCCGCGCCCGCTTGCCTGCGCTGCACCACGTGCTGGACATCGATGCCTGGCACGGCCAGATGGAGCGCGCCAGCGACAGCCATGCCTGCACCGCGACCGGCCCCGACGACCCTGCGCTGATCATCTACACCAGCGGCACCACGGGCAGCCCCAAGGGCGCGCTGCATGCGCATCGCGTGCTGCGCGGCCATCTGCCGGGGGTGGAGATGCCGCAGGAGCGGTTTCCGCAGCCCGGCGACTGCTTCTGGACGCCGGCCGACTGGGCGTGGATCGGGGGGCTGCTGGACGTTCTGCTGCCGAGCCTGTTCCACGGTATCCCCGTGGTGGCGCACCGCATGGCGAAGTTCGATCCCGAATTCGCGCTGCGGTTCATGGCGCAGCACGGCGTGCGTAATGCCTTCCTGCCGCCGACGGCGCTGCGCATGCTGCGCCAGGTGGCGGACCCCGCGCGCTTCGGCATGAAACTCCGCAGCGTCGGCAGTGGGGGCGAGACTTTGGGCGCGGAGATGCTGGAATGGGGCCGCGGCGCCTTCGGCCTCACCATCAACGAATTCTACGGCCAGACCGAATGCAACCTCACCATCGCCTCCTGCGCCGGGATGTTCCCGGTGAAGCCGGGCGCGATCGGCAAGCCGGTGCCTGGGCATGAGGTCGCGATCCTCGGCACCGATGGCACGGTGCTGCCGCGCGGCGCGGCGGGCACCATCGCCATCCGCGCCCCGGACCCGGTGATGTTCCTCGGCTACTGGAACAGGCCGGAGGCGACGGCGGCGAAGTTCGTGGGCGACTGGCTGCTGACGGGCGACCAGGCGGTGATGGACGGGGAGGGCTACGTCACCTTCGTCGGCCGCGATGACGATGTCATCACCTCCGCCGGCTATCGCATCGGCCCCGGCGAGATCGAGGATTTTCTCCAATCCCACCCCGCCGTCGCCGCGGTCGCGGTGATCGGCCTGCCGGATGCGCTGCGCACGGAACGTGTCTGCGCCGTGGTGGTGCCGAAGCCCGGCATCGCTGGCGACGAGACGCTGGCGCGCGACATCCAGCGCAGCGTGGCGACGCGGCTCGCCGGGCACCTGTATCCCCGCCAGGTCGAGTTCGTGGAAGCACTGCCGCAGACGACGACCGGGAAGATCATGCGCGGCGAATTGCGACGCCGCTTCGCGACGAAGGACTGACCCCGATGGCCGCTAACCAGCTCCCGCTGCTCGATTTCGACCTGGGTGATGAGGTCGATGCCCTGCGCGACAGCGTGCGCGCCTTCTCCGACGCGCGTGTCGCACCCATCGCGGCGGAGATCGACCGCACCGATGAATTCCCCCGCTACCTCTGGCCGGAAATGGGCGCGCTCGGCCTGCACGGCATCACGGTGGAGGAGGAGTATGGCGGAGCGGGGATGGGCTACCTGGCCCATTGCGTCGCCATGGAGGAAGTCAGCCGCGCCAGCGCCTCCGTCGGTCTTTCCTACGGTGCCCACAGCAATCTCTGCGTCAACCAGATCCGCCGCAACGGGACGGAGGACCAGAAGCGCCGCTACCTGCCGAAGCTCATCAGCGGGGAGCATCTGGGCGCTCTGGCGATGAGCGAGCCTTCCGCAGGATCCGACGTCGTCTCCATGAAGCTGCGCGCGGAGAAGCGCGGCGACCGCTGGGTGCTGAACGGCACCAAGCTCTGGATCACCAATGCGCATTATGCGGAGACGCTCGTCGTCTACGCCAAAACGGATCCCGCGGCGGGGCCCAAGGGCATCACCGCCTTCCTGATCGAGCGCGGCTTCAAGGGATTCCGCTCCGCGCAGAAGCTCGACAAGCTCGGCATGCGCGGCAGCCCGACCAGCGAACTGGTCTTCGAGGATTGCGAGGTGCCGGCGGAGAATGTGCTCGGCGTCGTCGGCGGCGGCGTGCGGGTGCTGATGTCGGGGCTGGATTATGAGCGCGCTGTGCTGGCGGCGGGGCCGATCGGGATCCTGCAGGCCTGCCTCGACCTCGTCGTGCCATACATCCATGACCGCAAGCAGTTCGGCCAGTCGATCGGGGAGTTCCAGTTCATCCAGGGCAAGGTCGCGGACATGTACACGCAGCTGAATGCGTGCCGCGCCTATGTCTACGCGGTGGCGCGCGCCTGTGACCGGGGGAAGACCACGCGGAAGGATGCGGCGGGCGCCATCCTGTTTGCCGCCGAGGCTGCGACGAAGGCATCGCTCGATGCCATCCAGATCCTCGGCGGCAATGGCTACATCAATGACTACCCCGCGGGGCGGCTGCTGCGCGACGCCAAGCTCTACGAGATCGGCGCCGGCACCAGCGAGATCAGGCGGCTTCTGATCGGGCGGGAAATCTTCCGCGAAACCGCCTGACCAGGTTCAGCGGAAGTAACCGCCGAGGGCCGCGATATCGAAGGCGATCAGCGCGATCAGCGCAATGATCCACGGCCAGTCCTGACGGAACGCCTCGCCGACCGTGTTGACGTTCGGGCGGCCCATATGGTCGCGATGGTCGGCGACCGGGACATCGGTATCCGTCAGTTCGATGTCGCGGCCGGTCAGCGGAACGTGGTTGTCCTGTGTGATACCTGACATGGGTGCTACGGGTCCTCGCAGTGTCCCGGCAGGAAAGGCCGGGGCGCCGGGAAGGTTGCGGCGCGGTGCCGCCTTGGCCATCCTGCCCGCCTTCACATGAGAGGGAGTGTTCCCATGCCCGGTGTGCCGGATATCAGTCCCCGCGCCACCTTCCAGGCGCTGGCCGAGGATCCCGACGCGGTGCTGGTCGATGTGCGCACCGATGCCGAATGGAACTTCGTCGGCGTTCCGGACCTTTCCGAGGTCGGCAAGCAGGTCGTGCTGATTCCCTGGCAGGTCTATCCGACGATGCAGGTCAACGGCGCCTTCGCCGAACATCTCCATCGCGCCGGCGCGACGCCGCTGTCCAAGCTCTACTTCATCTGCCGGTCGGGCGCTCGCAGCTTGGCGGCGGGGCAGGCGGCGCAGGCCGCGGGCTTTCCGCACGCCTTCAACGTCGCGGATGGGTTCGAAGGCCCGGTGGATACCGAGGGCCATCGCGGCGGCGTCGCGGGCTGGAAGGCGGATGGCCTGCCGTGGCGGCAGCGATGAGCGGCGCCACGCCCCGCATGGAACTGGCGACGGATTTCCTCTTCCGGATGGAGATCGCCGTCGCCGCCCCTCAGGTGATCGGTGACATGCCGCTCGGCGATCGTCGAATCGGCCTCATCACCGGCGGGCGCTTCCACGGGCCGGGCCTGAACGGCGTGGTGCTGCCGGGCGGCGCCGATTGGCTGCTGACGGGTGGCGACGGCGCCACGCGCCTCGATGTCCGCGCCGTGTTGCAGGCGGATGACGGACAGGTGATCGGAATCACCTACCAGGGCGTGCGCCACGCACCGCCGGACGTCGCGGCCCGCATGGCGGGCGGTGAGGCCGTGCCGGTTGGCAGCTACTACATGCGCACCGCGATCCGGTTCGAGACGGGGCCGGGTCCGCATGAATGGTTGAACCGGCTGCTGGCGGTCGCGGTCGGCCATCGCTTTCCCGACGGCCCCATCTACGACGTCTACGCCGTCCTATAGGCGCGGGCCGATCGTCTCCGCCAGGCGGCGGACCAGCGCATGCGGGTCCGCCTCCAGCGCCGTGACGCCGACGGCGGCGAGGTCCGCCGCCGCACGCTCCATCGAATAGCCCGCGAGCGCCGCGTGGCCGGCGGCGAGGCCGACGAAGAGGGGCTTCGGCGATGGCTTCTCCCGCAACGCCGCGGCCAGCGCCTCCACGCGGCCCTTGAGGGGGCGTGACGCGAGGGTGGTGTAGAACAGCACGGCATCGATGCCGGGCCGCTCCGCCATCTCGAAGGCCGCGGCGAAGCGCTGCGGCGCGGTCTCGGCCGGGCCGCCCTGTGAATTGTCCATGAAGCAGGCGGCGGGGCAGCCCGCATCACCCAGCAGGTCCAGCATCATCATGCCGAGCCCGGCGCCGGCCGTGACCATGGCGACGCGGCCGCCCGGGATTTCCACCATCTGGAAGCCCTGGTCGCGCGCGCGGCGTTCCAGCGGCGTCAGCGCCGCTTCCTCCAGCGCGGCGGAAAGGGCGGTGCCGGCGGCGTCGTGGCGGAACGACGCTGCCTCGTCCCGCACGGCCTTACAGTCGCAGGCGACAAGGCTGCCATCGGCGAGGCGGGCGAGGGGGTTGATCTCCAGGCTCTCCAGATCCTCCGCCACCATTACGCGCGCGAGCCGCACCGCGAGGCGCGCAAGGCGCGCGGCGATGTCGGGTGCGAAGCGGGTGCGGAGCGCGCGCAACGCCGTGGCGATGGCGCCCGGCGCCTCCGGCAGGATGTGGAAGCGGAGAGGGGGCGCGCCGGATTCGACCTCCACGCCGCCCTCCGGCGCGCAGAGCACCTCGATCGCCTGGGCGGTGCCGTCGACGCGGAGTGCGAGGAAGATCTCCTGCGCGATCGCCACGGGCTTCTCCAGCATCAGCGGCGCCGCGGCATCGCCGAGGATGGCGCGAATGATGCGCGCGGTGCCTTGCACGTCGCCTTCCGCGCGGCGCACCAGGCCCCGCTTGCCGCGGCCGCCTTCCAGCACCTGCGCCTTCACCACGGCGTCGTCGAAGCCCGGCGGCGGCGCGTCCGACGGCATCAGCACGGAATCCGGCAAGGCGATGCCGTGGCGGCGGAGCGCCACCTTGCCGTCCCACTCCGTCAACCGCATGCTCCGCCCCCCATGACCCCGACCTTCCTGCACAGCGCGCCGCAACGCGTCGTCATCGTCAACCCCACGGGACGCTACGCCAGCGCGCAGGTCGCCGCCATGCGGGCGGCGGGCACGCGCGTGGTGGCGGGAATTGCGCCTGGGCGTGGCGGCACCATGCAGGATGGGCTGCCGCTGCTGGACGATCTGTCGCAGCTGGATGCGCCTGCCGATGCGGCGGTGCTCTACACGCCGCCGGATGGCGTGCTGGATGCGGTGCGGGATTGCTGCGCGGCGCGCATCCCGTTGATCGTCGCGGCAGCGGAATACGTGCCGGTGCATGACAGCCTGAAGGCCGCGGTGGCGGCGCGGGAGGCCGGGTGCTGGCTGGTGGGGCCGAACACGCTGGGGCTCGCCGTGCCGGGACAGACGCTGCTGGGCTCCATCGCGCCGGAATTCATCACGCCGGGGCGCGTGACGCTGCTGTGCCGCAGCGGGACGCTGACGCTGGCGATCGCGCGGCTGCTGACGGAGGCCGGCATCGGTCAGCGCGCCGTCATCCACATGGGCGGCGACCTGGTGATCGGCCGCAACCCGCACGAATACCTGGCGGCGCTGGCCGGCGACGACGGCACGGACGCCGTGCTGTATTGCGGAGAGCTCGGCGGCGACAAGGAATATGCGCTGGCGGAGGCGCTGCCTTCGCTGGGCAAGCCGCTCGTCGCGCTGGTGATGGGGCGCCACGCGCCGGCGGGCACGCGCATGGGCCATGCCGGCGCGCTGGCGGGGGCGGAGCGGGAGACGGCGGCGGCGAAGCTCGCCGCACTCGCGGCCGCCGGCGCCATCACGGTGGAGCGGCCGGAACAGGCGATCGAGGCGCTGAAGCGCCTGTAGTCAGCGCGGCGTGTGGGCGCGCAGGAAGCTCCGCATGTGGCGGATCGCCAGGGGGATTCGGGCGGGCGGGTCCTTCCAGGGATACAGGCTGACCTGGGCCTGCGGCGCGAGCATCGCCGCTTCCATCGCGACGGCGTAGGGATGCGCGGGGACGTCGTCGGGCAGGATCATCACCGGCGTCTGGCAGGATGCCACGAAATCGCGGCTTACGGTGAAGACGAAGTCGGGATCAGTTGCATACATGCGCCGCAGGTACTGCTTCACCTGCTCGATGGTGATGTCGGGGCGGCGCGCGCAAAGCGCCGGGCCCCAGCCCGCCATGTTGTTGTCGTAGAAGAGCGTCGGCTTCTCCGGCCGGAATCCGCTGGGCTGCGCCAGGATGGCGGCGGGAATGCGATGCGCCGCGCGCTTCAGCAGGTTCCAGATGAAGGGCCCGCCGATGCAGAAGCCCAGCACCAGGAAACGATCGATGCCAAGGTGGTCCATCAGCGCCAGCTGGTCGTCGGTATGGGAATCCCAGGGGCGGTCCGGTTCCAGCGGGCCGGATGAACCGCCACCCTCGGCATTGCGCAGGTCGAGCGTGATGCAGCGGAATTCATCGCTGAATTCGGCCAGCGCGTTGAAGGGGCCCTTCTCCGTCAGGAAGGGGATGGTGGAGTTCAGGCCGCCGCCCGGAATCATCAGCACGGGGAAGCCGCTGCCGGCTTCCTCGTAATGGATGCGGACGTCGCCGCGGTCGAAGAAGGGCATGGCTCTCAATCCGTCGGAGCGACCAGCAGGCCGCGGCTGCGGGATGCGGTGACGAGGGTTTCCCACAGCGATTCGCCGTAGGAGCGATAGCAGGCGAGGTTGAAGTCATCGCCCTCGCGCCAGATCAGCAGGGGGATATAGGCGCCGATCGTGCTGGCCGCGGCGCCCTCGGGAAAGGCGCTGTCGTGCAGGTCGATCGGCAGGAAGGTCGCCAGTGCCTCCCGTGCCCGGGGGCCGCCGACGCTGATGATGCGGCGCGCGCCGGTCAGCGCCGTGCAATGCGCGGGCGGCACGTCTGGCGTGGCATCGCGGGGATGCACCAGCAGCCATTGGCCCGGCGCGGTCCAGATGGCGGTGCCCTGCGGCAGCGCCACCGCGGCGGGGCGATCCGGCAGGCCGGGCAGAAGGTCCGCGGGACCATGCAGCGCCGTCAGCCCGAAGCGAAGGCGGTCCATGAGCAGCACGCCGATTTCAGCCACGGCTGCGCCCTCCCTCGGGATCGACGAAGACGGGCTTCACCACCTCCGCCTCCGCATCGCCGCCGCGGATGGGGTCGAAGACGCGGATGCGCGTGCCGATGCGCGCCGCACCGCCCGAAAGCAGCGCCAGCGCGACCATGTGGCCGCAATGCGGGGACCAGCAGGCGGAGGTGACGTGGCCGAGCGTGTTCGCCGTGCTGACGGCTGCACCGGGTTCCAGCAGGTGCGACCCCGCCTTGATGATTTGCGCCGCATCCAGCGCCTTCAGCCCGACCAGCATCGGCCGCGCGCGGTCGACCAGCGCGGGCCGCTGCGCCATCGCCCTGCCGATGAAGTCCTTCTTGCGCGACAGCATGCGCGCCAGGCCGAGGTCGCCAGCGGTCGCCTGCCCGTTGAGTTCGCCGCCGGCCGCGTGGCCCTTCTCGATCCGCAGCACGCCGAGCGCCTCCGTCCCGTAGGGCGCCAGGCCATGCGGCGCGCCGGCTGTCATCAGCGCCTCCATGAAGCGCTCGGCGTCATCGGGCGGGACGCCGATCTCATAGGCCAGCTCGCCGGAGAAGCTGAGGCGATAGACGCGCGCGGGGATGTCGCCCGCGACCGTCGCCTCCAGGCAGGCCATGTGCGGCAGCGCGGCGTTGGAGACATCGGCCTGCGTCACCGCCGAGAGGATGTCGCGCGACCGCGGCCCCGCCAGCGACACCTGCGCCCAGGCATCCGTCACCGACAGGATCGCGACATCGAGGTCCGGCCGCAGCACCTGGTGGCAGAACTCAATGTGCTGCATCACCTTCCCCGCATTGACCGTGGTGGTGGTGACGAAGAAGCGGTCCTCCGCCAGGCGGGCACAGGTGCCGTCATCCATGACGAAGCCGTCCTCCCGCAGCATCACGCCGTAGCGGATGCGGCCGACCGGGAGCTTCGAGATGTCATTGGCATAGACGAGGTCGAGCAGCGCGGCTGCGCCGGGGCCCACCACCTCGATCTTGCCGAGCGTCGAGACGTCGCAGACGCCCGCGGCAGCGCGGACGTTCAGCACCTCCCGGTCCACGCTGTCACGCCATCCCTTCTCGCCGAGGCGTGCATACCATTCGGCGCGGAGCCAGGGGCCGATCTCCACGAAGCTCGCGCCGTTGCGCTTGGCCCAGTAGTGCAGTGGCGTGCGGCGCGTGGGCTTGATGGCGCGGCCGACATGGTGGCCGGCCAGCGCGCCGATGGCGACGGGGGTGTAGGGCGGGCGGAACATCGTCGTGCCCGTCTCGGGAATCGTGCGTCCCGTCTCGGCCGCCAGGATCGCGAGGCCCACGACATTCGCCGTCTTGCCCTGGTCCGTCGCCATGCCGAGCGTCGTGTAGCGCTTGGCGTGCTCGACGGAACGGAAGCCTTCGCGCGCGGCGAGTGCGATGTCGTCGGCGGTCACGTCGTGCTGGAAATCGACGAAGGCCTTTCCCCGGCTGCCCTTCACGTAAAAGAAAGGCGTCAGCGCGGCTGGCTCGTCATCCGCGCGCGGCAGCGTCAGCGCCTGGCCGTCATGTCCCGCATCGCGCGCGGCGGCAAGGCCGGCGGCGGCGCCATCGGCCAGGCAGGCGGCGAGTGTCATCCGGCCGGCGGCGGCGCCCGCCACGGCCAGGCCAGGCGGCGGTGTGCCGGGGGTGAAGGCGTGGATGCCCTCGTTCCACACCGGCCGGCCGCCGTGATGCGCGCTGAGGTTCAGCATCGGGTTCCAGCCGCCGGCGACGGCGAGCAGATCGGCCTCGACCCTGTTGCCGTCGATCTCCACGCCATTCAGCGCCAGCCGTCCCGTGGTGCCGGTGATGCGGCCGCCCAGCATCTGGCGGGCCTTTGCCGCCTGCGCCACCACGGCGGGCGCGACATCGCGGCGCGCATCCACCACCGTGACCTCCGCGCCCGCGCCTAGCAGGTCGGCGGCGGTTCGCCAGCCGTCGTCGCCGGCGGTGAAGATGACGGCGCGCCGCCCCGGCAGCGCCGCGAAGCGGTTGAGATAGCCGCGCGCGGCGGCTGCCGACATCACGCCTGGGCGGTCATTGCCCGCGAAGGCGATCGGGCGTTCGACGGCGCCGGCGGCCAGCACGGCGCGCTTCGCGACGATGGTCCAGGCGCGCTGGCGCGGCGTGCCGGGGGGCGGCTCCGCCAGATGGTCCGCCACCCTTTCCAGCGCGCCATATTGCCCATCGTCGAAGACGCCGAAGACGGTGGTGCGCGGCAGCAGCGTCACGTCGGGCAGGCCGCGCAATTCGGCCAGCACCTGCTCCGCCCAGAGCGCGGCCGGCGCGCCATCGATCTCCTGCCGGTCCTGCAACAGCCTGCCGCCGACGCGGCTGTCCTCATCCGCCAGCACCACGCGCGCGCCGGTCCGTGCCGCCGCGAGCGCCGCAGCCAGGCCAGCGGGACCGGCGCCGATGACCAGCACGTCGCAGAACAGGTGGGACCGTTCATAGGCATCGGGGTCCGGTGCCTCCGCCGCGCGGCCCAACCCGGCGGCCCGGCGGATCAGCGGCTCATAGACCTTCTCCCAGAAGGAAGCCGGCCACATGAAGGTCTTGTAGTAGAAGCCGGCGGAGAAGACGGGGCCGAGCAGCCCGTTCACCGCCATGGCGTCGAAGCGGAGGCTCGGCCAGCGGTTCTGCGATTGCGCCTCCAGCCCGTCGAACAGCTCCGCCACCGTCGCGCGGGTGTTGGGCTCCCGCCGCGCGCCGCCGCGCAGCTCCACCAGCGCGTTGGGTTCCTCCGCGCCGATGCCCCAGACGCCGCGCGGGCGGTGGTACTTGAAGCTGCGCCCGACCAGCGTGACGCCGTTCGCCAGCAGGGCGGAGGCCAGCGTATCGCCCGCATGGCCGGTATAGGTCTGTCCATCGAAGGTGAAGCGCAGCGTCGTCGCGCGGTCGATCGCGCCGCCGGTCGAAAGCCGCGTCATGCGCGCGCCGCCGTCACGGCAGCGATGGCGTGGTTACGTGTGTCGCGCCTTACCACCAGCCATTGCCGGCAGCCATGCACGTGCTGCCACAACTCATCATGCACGTCGGCGGGATTATCGCGCAGGTTCACGTAGTCATGCCACGCCTCGGGGGCCGCATCCGCTGCTGGGCGCGCTGGCGGCTTGGAGCCAATGGTCGAGAACTCGGCGCTGCCACGAGGGCCGCAGAAGGGGCAGGGGATGATCATCTCAGTGCAGGTTCGGCTGCGCGCCGACCCCCTTCTCATCCAGCACGGCGCCGCTCGCGAAGCGGTCCAGGCGGAACTCGGCGTTCAGCGCGTGGGGCCGGCCCGTGGCGATGGTGTGCGCGAAGCACCAGCCGGAAGCCGGCGTCGCCTTGAAGCCGCCATAGCACCAGCCGCAATTCAGGAAGAGGCCCTCGATCGGCGTGCGGTCGATGATGGGCGATCCGTCCATCGACATGTCCATGATGCCGCCCCATTGCCGCAGGTAGCGAAGGCGGGACATGGCGGGGAAGAGCTGCACGCCGCCCTCCATCACGTCCTCCACGACGGGCAGCCCGCCGCGCTGGGCGTAGGAGTTGTAGCCATCGATGTCGCCGCCGAAGACCAGGCCGCCCTTGTCGGACTGGCTGACGTAGAAATGGCCGGCGCCATAGGTCACGACGCAATCGATCATCGGCTTCACGGCCTCGCTCACGAAGGCCTGCAGGACATGGCTCTCGATCGGCAGGCGCAGCCCCGCCATGGCCGCGACGCGGGAGGTATTGCCCGCCACGGCGAGCCCCACGCGCTTCGCCGCGATGAAGCCGCGCGTCGTCTCCACGCCACGCACGCGGCCACCCTCCACGCGGATGCCCGTGACCTCCGTGTTCTGCAGCAGGTCCACGCCGCGCTGGTCGGCCGCGCGGGCATAGCCCCAGGCGACGGCATCGTGCCGCACCGTGCCGCCGCGGCGCTGCAGCAGCCCGCCCTTCACGGGAAACCGAGGATTATCCGTGTTCAGCAGCGGCAGCATGGCCTTCACCTGGGCCGCGTCCAGCAACTCCGCATCCACGCCCGCGATGCGCATCGCGTTGCCGCGCCGCGCATAGGCGTCCCGCTGCCCGTCGCTATGCGCCAGGTTCAGCACGCCGCGCTGGCTGACCATGGCGTTGTAGTTGATGTCCTGCTCCAGCCCCTCCCACAGCTTCATCGAGTGTTCGTAGAAGTGGGTGTTGCCGGGCAGCAGGTAGTTGGACCGGATGATGGTGGTGTTGCGCCCCACATTCCCCGATCCGAGGTACCCCTTCTCCACCACCGCCACATCGGTGATGCCATGCAGCTTCGCCAGGTAATGCGCGGTGGCCAGCCCATGCCCGCCGCCGCCGACGATCACCGTGTCATAGGCCGCGCGCGGTTCGGGGAAGCGCCAGACCGGCTTCCAGGACCGGTTGCCGGTCAGCGCGTTCCGCAGGATGGAAAAAACCGAATAGGTCATGCGCGTCCGCTTGCGGGGCCCGGCGCCATCTAAGCGCAGCGTCGCCGCCCCGGCCAGGGCGTGAAACGCCGCGACACCGGCGGCAATGGACAGGCAACCCGATCCTGGTACGCATCACGCAACGAAGGAGCGATGCGCCATGCCCGTTGACGGAATCGAGGACGTCTTCACCGAGACCACCAGCCAGTCCTGGTTCTCCCGCCTCGGCGGCGCGCTGACCGGGCTGCTGATCGGCCTGGTGCTGGTGCCGGGGTCCAGCGCCCTGCTGTTCTGGAACGAGGGCCGCGCCGTGCAGACCGCGCAGTCGCTGGCGGAAGGCGCGGGCCTCGTCCTGCCGGTGGAGCGGCTGGACCGCGCCAACGAGGGCAGGCTCGTCCATACCGCCGGCCCCGCCCGCATCACCACCCCGCCACGCGACCCTGAATTCGGCGCCCCACCGCCGGACGGCACCATCCGCCTGGTCCGCAGCGTCGAGATGTTCCAGTGGAAGGAGGACCAGGAAAGCGAAACGCGCAACAAGCTCGGCGGCGGGACGGAGACGGTGACCACCTACCGCTACAGCCGGGTCTGGGCGGAAGGCCGCATCGACAGCGCCCGCTTCCGCCAGCCCGAAGGCCACCAGAACCCGACGCCCCGCCAGGCGAGCCGGAGCTTCGTGGCCCAGGGCGTCACGCTGAACGGCTACCGGCTGACGGACGCGCAACTCGCGGGGCTCCCGGCGAATGAGGCGCTGACCCCGCCGGGCGCGACGGACACGGTGCGCTACATCGGCGCCGATCCCTCCAGCCCCCGCATCGGCGACCTGCGCATCACCTGGTCGGCAGCGAGGCCGGAGGCGCTGTCCGTGATCGCCGCGCAATCCGGGGAAGGCTTCGCCCCCTACGCCACCCGCGCCGGCGACCGGCTGATGATGGTGGAGGCCGGGCGCCGGACGCCGGCCGAGATGTTCCGCGCGGCGGAGGACGGGAACGCGATCCTCACCTGGATCCTGCGCGCGGTGGGCGCGGTGCTGATGTTCGTGGCCTTCGCCCTGCTGATGCGCCCCGTGAAGGTGCTGGCGGATGTCATCCCGCCGCTGGGCTGGGTGGTCGGCTTCGGCACCAGCCTGGTCGCGGGGGTGCTGACCCTGCTGCTGGCACCCACGGTGATCGCGGTGGCCTGGCTGTTCTATCGCCCGCTGGTCGCGATCGCCGTGCTGGTGGCGGGCGCGGCGGCGGCCTTCGGGCTGACGCGCCTGCGGCGGCGCGCGCCGGCCGCGCGGCCGGCCTGACCGCTACCGCTGCGGCGGCGGGCAGGTGCCCGCCAGCGCGCAGGAGCTCGCGGGGCGGCTGCTGACCACCGTTTACATGGGCAGCGCCAACAGCAGCCGGGAGACGCGGGACAGGCGCGCCCGCGCACCCG
>JAIXWG010000044.1 GCA_027482245.1 Acetobacteraceae bacterium
CGCTCGCCCCGCCGCCCATGCCGGTGCCGCCCCCGGCCGCCCCCGCCGAGCCCCCCGTCGCGGCAGCGCCTGCGCCGCCCGTGCCGGTACCGCCCCCGCCGGCGACGCCCGTCCCGATGGCCCCGCCCCCCCGGCCCGCGCCGCCCCCGGCCGATGCCGCGCCGCAGCCCCGCCCCGTGCCGGCCGCGGCGCGCGACTCCGCGCCGCCGCTGCCAGGCCTCGCCCCGGTGCTGGCCGATCCGCTGGACGAGGCCGCCATCGCCGCCGCCTATGCGACCCTCGCCGGCACGCCCATGCCCTCCGCCGCCCGGCTGCACGGCACCGAATGGCTCGCCATCGAGCGCAGCCTACAGGATGCGCGCGGCGGCTGGGCGGCGCTCATGCTCGGCGGCACCGGCCCGACCGGGGTGGAAATCGCGCTGATCGCCACCCGGGCGGCCCGGGCGCAGGGCCTCCGGCCCCATCTGGTCGCGACGGAATCCGCGCCCGATCGCCTGTCACGCCTGCGGGCCGGCCTGGCGACGGAGGGTCTGGACCCCGCCGCCACGCGCGTCATCCCCGGCACCATCACCGCCGTGCCCGGCCGGACGGCGGTGGGCCAGACGCTGTTCCAGGACCTGCTGCAGGAAGCGCCGGCCTGGGACCTCGTGCGGGTCGGGCTGCGCGGCATCCTGCCGCCCGTGCTGACCCATGCGCTGCCGCTGCTCAATGCGCGGGTGCGCTGGCTCGTCCTCAGCACCCATGCGCGGGGGGAGGAAGGCACCGCCGTGCGCATCCTGGACGGCGCGGGCTGGCGGCTGATGGCGGATCGCCCGGCGCTGCTCGACCTGTCCGGCCCCCGCCGGGCGCAACGCAACGGCACCCAGGTCTGGCGCGGCCCGCTGCCCTGAGGGCTAGGTCCGGATCTCCGGCCGCCGGGGCGCCGGCCGGGGCGCGGGGGGCACCGCGGGCGCCGCGGGCGCGGAGATGGGCTGCGTGGCGCCAGGCGCAGGGGCCGGGGCTGGCGGGGGTGCAGGCGCAGGCGCCTGGATCGGGGCAGCCGCAGGCGCCTGGATCGGCGCAGGCGCAGGCGCGGCTTCCACCGGCATCGGCGCGGGCGTGAGGAAGCCCGGCGCCGGGGCGGGCGCGGGCCGCGGCGCCGCGACCGGCAGCGGGCTCGGCGGGTCCGCCAGCTGGCGGGCGCTGCCCGACGGCGGGCTGGTCCAGCAATCCACCCGGCCGAGGCTCGGCGTGCAGAAGGCCTGGGGCGGCGGGGGCGCGGGCGGGGGCCCGCACCAGCTCTCCCGCCGTTCCAGCCGCACGACGGAACAATCCTGCCCGGTGACCAGCGACGCCACATGGTCCACCGGCGTCCGCCCCGTCAGCACGACGCTGGCTCCCCCGACCACCAGCGCGGGGCCGATCGCCTGTTCCGCCACGCATCCCGCCAGCGGCAGGCTCGCCAGCAGGGGCAGAAGCATGGGGCGGAGACGGCGCGGGACGGGGGGGCTGCGGGTCTGCATGGCGCGAAGCTGCGTCGCCGGGCTTAACGTCACCTGAACACGCCGCTATGGTCCGGCCCCCGCCGGACCTATGAGGATTGCCCGTGCCCGATATCTTCGACGAGGTCGAAGAGGACCTTCGCGCCGAACGTGCCCGCCGCCTCGCGCGGCGCTGGGGCGGCGTCGCGCTGGGTGCCGCCCTTCTGGCGCTGGCCGCGACCGGCGGCTGGCAGGCCTGGCGCTGGCACGAGGCCAGCAAGGCCGCCGCCGCCGCCAGCACCTACATGACCCTGCATCGCGGTGCGGAGCGTGAGGGGGCGGACCTGCCCGCCACCGCCGATGGCTTCGCCGCCCTGTCGCGCGAATCCCCGGCGGGCTACCGCACCCTGGCCCGGCTGCGCGCCGCGGCGCTGAAGGCGGAAGGCGGCGATGCCGCCGCCGCGCAGTCGCTGTGGGACGCCGTCGCCAATGACAACGAGGCCGACCGCCTGTACCGCGACCTGGCCACCCTGCTGGCCGTCGGCCATGCGCTGGACAGCGGGGATCCCGCCCAGCTGGCCGCCCGGATCGGGCCGCTGACGGTCGCCGGCAACCCCTGGCAGGCCCCGGCGCGGGAGATCGCGGCCCTCGTCGCCATCCGCCGCGGCGACACGGCCGATGCCCGCGCCCGCCTGCAGGCGCTGGCGACGGATGCCACCGTGTCCCCCACCATGCGGGAACGCGCACAACGGGTTGCCGCGGGGCTGGGAAGCTGATGACGAAGATCCTTCACCACCGCGGCACCCGCCGCGCCGCCCTCCTCGGCGCCGCCGCCCTGCTGGCGGGCTGCGACACCATCGACGGCATCCTCGGCACGCGGAAGCAGCCGCTGCCCGGCGAACGCCGGACGGTGATGCGGGCCGACCCCGAACTCGCCGCCGATGCCGGCCAGGAAGGCCGGACGGTGTCGCTGCCGGCGCCGGAGGCGCTGGCCGAATGGCCGCAGGCCGGCGGCCCGCCGAGCCACGCCGCGCCCCATGCCGAGATCCCGGGCACGCTGCGCCAGGCCTGGCGCAACTCCATCGGCTACGGCTCCGCCTACCGCCAGCGCATCACCGCGGGCCCCGTCATCGCCGGCGGCACGGTCTATGCCGTGGACGCCTATGGCCAGGTCACGGCCCATGCGCTGGACACGGGCGCCCGCCGCTGGCGCCGCGACACGGCGCCGGAGGATGACCAGGACGGGGCCGTCGGCGGCGGCGTCGCGGTGGAAGGCGGCGTCGTCTACGTCGCCACCGGCCAGGCGGAAGTGCTGGCCCTGTCGCCGGAGGATGGCGCCGTGCGCTGGCGCGTGCGCGTCCCCGCCCCCACCCGCGGCGCGCCCACCGTGGCCGGCGGCCGCATCTTCGTCGTCACCACGGAAAACCACCTGATCGGCCTCTCGGCCGAGGATGGGCGCCGGCTCTGGACCCATCGCGGCGGCGCCCAAGCGACCATCCCGCTCGGCCTGCCCGCCCCGGCGGTGGAGGGCGAGACGGTCGTCGCCGGCTTCGGCACCGGGGAGATGGCGGCCATCCGCGTCACCGATGGCCGCCTGCTGTGGCAGGAAGGCCTCGGCAATACCGGCGCCACCAGCCTGGCCGACATCGTCGGCATCACCGGCCTGCCGGTGATCGACCGCGGCCGCGTCTTCGCCGCCGGCCTGTCCAACACCACCATCGCGGTGGACCTGCGCAGCGGCCGGCGCCTGTGGGAACGGGCCTTCGGCGGCGGCAATGGCGTCGCCTCCGCCGGCGACTGGGTCTTCGCCGTGACCAGCACCGGGGAAGCCGTGGCCGTCGGCCGCAATGATGGCCGCATCCGCTGGGTGGTGGAGCTGGACCCGACGCCGGAAGGCGGCCGCCGCCGCAGTGCCGCCCGCTTCGGCCCGCCGCTGCTGGCCGGGGGCCTGGTGCTGGTCCCCTCCTCGCGCGGCGAATTGCTGCAGATCGACCCCGCCGCCGGCACCATCGCCGGCCGCGTCCCGCTCTCCAGCGGCAGCACGCTGCCCATGGCGGTGGCGCAGGGCACGGTCGTGGTGCTGGGCGATGACGGGACGCTGATGGCGCTGCGCTGAGCGCGCGACGCCTCCAGCGGGAAAACGGGACAGGGGCGCGGGCCGTGCTATAGGCCCGGCCAGCATTTCCTGATCGAACCCGTCACCCATGCAGACCGTCGCCATCCTCGGCCGCCCGAACGTCGGCAAATCCTCGATCTTCAACCGCCTGGCCGGGCGGCGGATCGCCATCGTGGACGACATCCCCGGCGTCACCCGCGACCGGAAGGAGGTCGAGGCCGAGATCGGCGGCATCCCCGTGACGCTGATCGACACCGCCGGCCTCGAGGAAGCGGCGCCGGAAACACTCGCCGGCCGCATGACCGCCTCCAGCGACGCGGCACTCCGCCAGGCCGACCTGGTGCTGTTCGTCATCGATGCCCGCACTGGCCTGACCGCCGCCGACCGCGCCTTCGCCAACTGGCTGCGCCGCGCCAGCGTCCCGGTGCTGCTGCTGGCCAACAAGGCGGAAGGGCGGCTTGGCGTGCAGAACGCGCTGGAGGCCTATGAACTCGGCCTCGGCGATCCCATCCCCGTCAGCGCCGAGCATGGCGACGGCTTCGGCACCCTGCATGACGAGGTGCGCGACCACCTGCAGAAGGAACCGCGCGGCCAGCGGGGGGAGCGGGAACGCCCGCTGCGCCTCGCCATCGTCGGCCGCCCCAATGCCGGCAAGTCCACCCTGCTCAACACCCTGCTGGGGGAGGAGCGGATGATCACCGGCCCCGAGCCCGGCCTGACGCGAGACGCCATCGCCGTGCAGATCAGGGACGAGGTCGGCCCCATCCGCCTGGTGGACACCGCGGGGCTGCGCAAGCAGGCCCGGATCGAGAAGGACCTCGAGAAGATGTCCACCGGCGCCTCCATCGCCGCGCTGAAGGAGGCGGAGGTGGTGATCCTGGTGATCGACGCCCTGCTGGGGATGGAGGAGCAGGACCTCCGCATCGCCCGCCTGGCGGAGCGCGAGGGCCGCGCCGTCGTCATCGCCTTCAACAAATGGGATGCGGTGGAGGATCGCGCCGCCACCCGCAAGCGCCTGGACGATGTGCTGACCTTCAGCCTGGCGCAGATGAAGGGGATCATGGTCGTGCCGATCTCGGCCGCGAACGGGCGGGGCATCGACCGCCTGCTGCCCGCGGTGCGGGAGGTGCATGACCTCTGGAACCGCCGCATCGGCACGGGCGAGTTGAACCGCTGGTTCGAGGTGATGAAGGACCGCCACCAGCCGCCGCTGGTGGAGGGCAAGCGCATCAAGCTGCGCTACGCCACCATGCCCAAGGCCCGCCCCCCCACCATCGCCGTCTTCGGCACGCGGGCGGAGATGCTGCCGGAGGACTACCGGCGCTACCTGGTGAACAGCTTCCGGGAGCAGTTCGACATGCCGGGCGTGCCGATCCGGCTGAATTTGCGCGGGACGGACAATCCCTATGCGGAGGGGGGGGAGGAGTAGGCGGGGCTACCCCCACCCCAACCCTCCCCCGCAAGCGCGGGGGAGGGGGCTGGTTGCGCTATCGGCACTCCCTCCCCCGCGCTTGCGGGGGAGGGTCGGGGTGGGGGTCCACGGAACCGCCTACCGCCCCAACACCCGCCCCGCCACCACATCCAGCTTCGCCAGCAGCGCCGGGTCACGCTTCTCCGGCGCCGTGATCAGCGCATATTCCAGCGCGCGGTCGCAGCCCGCCGGGCAGGGGCCGCGCGGGGCACCCAGGCGCGGCACCACATCCGCCACCAGCGCCCGCGCCTTGTCGGCATTGCCGAACAGGACCTTCACCACCTGGTCCACCGTCACCGCCTCATGGTCCGGGTGCCAGCAGTCGAAGTCGGTCACCATGGCGACGGTCGCGTAGCAAAGCTCCGCCTCCCGGGCCAACTTCGCCTCCGGCATGTTGGTCATGCCGATCACGCTGCAGCCCCATTGCCGGTACAGCAGGCTCTCCGCCTTGGTGGAGAATTGCGGCCCCTCCATCACCAGGTAGGTCCCGCCCCGCGTCACCGGCAGGCCGAGCGCCGTGGCCGAGGCCTCCAGTGCATCGCCGAGCCGCGGGCAGACGGGGTGGGCCACCGAGACATGGCCGACGCAGCCCGTCTCGAAGAACGACTTCTCCCGCGCGAAGGTGCGGTCGATGAACTGGTCCACGATGACGAAGTGGCCCGGCGGCAGTTCCTCCTTCAGCGAACCGACGGCGGAGAGGGAGATGATCTCCGTCGCCCCCGACCGCTTCATCGCATCGATGTTGGCGCGGTAGTTCAGCGCGGAGGGCGGCGTCGGGTGGCCGCGGCCGTGGCGGGGCAGGAAGCGCACCTGCACGTCGCCGAGCCTGCCGTGCAGGATCTCGTCCGAGGCCTCGCCCCAGGGGCTCTCCACCCGCTTCCATTCCCGGTCCTGCAGGCCCGGGATGTCATAGAGGCCGGAGCCGCCGATCAGGCCGATGACGGGGGTGATGAGGTCGGACATGCGGTGCTCCTGCGATGCGCGCGGCTTCTACAGGACGGCCGGCGCATGAAAAAGGGCCGCCCCCTGGCGGGAGCGGCCCCTTGGCAACCCATCCCACGGGGAGGGTTCAGTGCTTCACGTCGGCCCAGACCTTGCGCTTCACCGCATAGGTCAGCCCGCCGAGGATGATGAGGAACAGGATGATGCGGATGCCCATGGCACGCCGCTTCTCCGCCTCCGGCTCCGCGGCCCAGGCGAGGAAGGTGACGACGTCGGTCGCCATCTGCTCCACCGTGGATTCCGTGCGGTCCGCGTATTCCACCTGCCCCGGGTTCAGGACGTTCGGCATCGCGATCTGATGGCCGGGGAAGTACTTGTTGTAGTTCATGCCGTCCATCAGCGTGAAGCCGGCGGGCGGGTCGCTGTAGCCGGTCAGCAGCGCATGGACGTAGTCGGCGCCGACGGGCCGGGCCTTGATCATCACGGACAAGTCGGGCGGCAGGGCGCCGTTGTTGGCCGCGCGCGCCGCCGCGTCGTTCGGGAAGGGGCGCCGGAAGCGGTCGGACAGGCGGGCCGGGCGCTCGAACATCTCGCCGGCGTCGTTCGGGCCGTCCACCACCTGGAAGGTCGCGGCCAGGGCGCGGACCTGCTCCTCGCTCAGCCCGATCTCCAGCAGGTTGCGGTAGCTCAGCTGCCGCATGGAATGGCAGGCGGAGCAGACTTCCTTGTAGACCTGGAAGCCGCGCTGCAGGGACCCGCGGTCATAGACCCCGAAGAAGCCTTCGAAGCTGAATCGCGTGTCGGGGATATGGATCGCCTCCCCGGCCGCACGGGCCGGGGACACGCTGAGGACGGCCGCCGCGCCGAGGACCAGCGCGCCGACGAGGTTGCGGAAGCGGGACATCACGCCTTCTCCATCGGCTTGGCCATGGCGCCGGCCGGCAGGGGTCCGCCACCGCGCAGGACGGGCAGGGCGATGCTTTCCGGCAGCGTCAGCGGCCGCTCCAGCCGGCCGAGCAGCGGCAGGATGATCAGGAAGTAGGCGAAGTAGTAGGCCGTCGCGATGCGGGAGATCGTGACATAGGGCTCCTCCGCCGGCTTGCCGCCTGCCCACATCAGGACGAAGAAGGCGATGCCCCACAGGAAGAGCGCCCACTTCGCGATCGGGCGGAACCGCATGGACCGCACCGGGGAGGTGTCGAGCCAGGGCAGGATGAACAGCACCGCGATGGAGCCGAACATCAGCAGCACGCCGCCCAGCTTGTCCGGCACCGCGCGGAGCACGGCGTAGAAGGGCAGGAAGTACCATTCCGGCACGATATGCGCGGGCGTCACCAGCGGGTTCGCCGGGATGTAGTTGTCGGGGTGGCCCAGGTAGTTCGGCGCGAAGAAGACCAGGGCCGCGAATACGATGAAGTAGACCACCAGGCCGACGCTGTCCTTGATGGTGTAGTAGGGGTGGAAGGGCAGCGTGTCCTGCGGGCCCTTCGGGTCGATGCCGAGCGGGTTGTTGGACCCCGTGATGTGCAGCGCGGCCACGTGCAGGAAGACCACGCCCGCGATCACGAAGGGCATCAGGTAGTGCAGGCTGAAGAAGCGGTTCAGCGTCGGGTTGTCGACGGAGAAGCCGCCCCACAGCCAGGTCACGATGTGCTGGCCGACGATCGGGAAGGCCGAGAACAGGTTGGTGATGACCGTGGCGCCCCAGAAGGACATCTGGCCCCAGGGCAGCACGTAGCCCATGAAGGCGGTGGCCATCATCAGCAGGAAGATGACGACGCCCAGGATCCACAGCAGCTCACGCGGCGCCTTGTAGGACCCGTAGTAGAGCCCGCGCCAGATGTGGATGTACACGACGATGAAGAACATCGACGCGCCGTTCATGTGCACGTAGCGGATCAGCCAGCCGTAGTTCACGTCGCGCATGATGCGCTCGACGCTGTCGAAGGCGTAGCTGGTGTGCGGCGTGTAGTTCATCGCCAGGAAGATGCCCGTCGCGATCATGATCATCAGCGTGACCATGGCGAGCGCGCCGAAGTTCCAGAAGTAGTTGAAGTTCCGGGGCGTGGGGAACGTCCCGTACTCCTTCTGCATCATGGTGAACACCGGCAGGCGCTGGTCGACCCAGCGCACGACGGGGTTGGAGATGGTGCTGTCGTGAAGGCCGATGGCCATCTTGCCTGGCTCCTCGGAGGTTGCGGGGCTCACGGGCGGGCGCGGACCATACCGCGCCCCGGCGCCGTCAGCCGATCCGGATCTGGGTGGGAGAGGTGAAGGTGTATTCGGGAACCGCAAGGTTCAGCGGCGCCGGCCCCTTACGGATTCGGCCCGAGGTGTCGTAGTGGCTGCCGTGGCAGGGGCAGAACCAGCCATTGTAGTCGCCGCGCGGGTCGGACGACTTCTGCCCCAGCGGCACGCAGCCGAGGTGCGTGCACACCCCCACCACCACCAGCCACTGGTCACGCTGCACGCGGCGCTGGTCGGGCACCGGGTCCTTCAGCTCGGACAGCGGGGTCGCGCGCGCGGTCTGCACTTCCTCCGCCGTGCGGTTGCGGACGAAGACGGGCTTGCCCCGCCACATCACCGTCACCGCCTGGCCGGTCGCGATCGGCGACAGGTCCACTTCCGTGGAGGACAGCGCCAGCACGTCCCGCGCCGGGTTCATGGAGTGGATGAAGGGCCACACCACCACGCCCACGCCGACCGCGGCGAAGGCACCCGTCGTCAGCGTCAGAAAATCCCGCCGCGTCTCCCCGGAGCCCTCGGCTCCGTGGGGCGCCCCCTGAGGCGCTGTGGCGGGCGCCATCGTCTCGGCCATGTCGTCGTCCCCTTCCGGTCCTCGCCCGCCGAACTGCTCCGGGCGAGCCGCCATCCTCGCGCATGCTTCGCGCCAGAAGGTGAATCGCCGGGACCGGCACGGCCCGAACAGGGGCGCGCGCAAGCCGGGGCTGCCACCAACGACGCTGCGCCGCATATAAAGGGTGGCTTGCGATGGTGTCCATCCGGCGGCCACCCTGAAATCGCAACAGCTTCATCGGGAAACCGCCCCGCAGCGTCACTTCCGGGCCAGGATGGGCATCCTCTTCATCCCCTGCCAATCTTCCGGTCATGGCGCGCGACTGGCGCGCCGATCGAGGCCATGGCACGGCGCCCAGCCGCGCTGATCGAGGACCGCCCCCAGGATGACTGACAGCCCCGTGCCCGTGACACCGCCTTCCCACCCCATGGTGGCCCCCGCCCGGGCCTGGTTCGAGAACCTGCGCGACCGCATCTGCGCGGAATTCGAGGCGATCGAGGACGAACTCGCCACCGGCCCCCACGCCGGCCTGCCCGCCGGCCGCTTCCTCCGCACCGCCTGGGA